>CBDFGK010000001.1:0-99912 GCA_965247075.1 Halieaceae bacterium
ATTGCTGCTACCGCTGGATTCAGCCCTGGGCGCATTGCCTATGGTGAAGGTCAGCGAAGCAGGCGGATTGTATATTCGCCAGGGACAGCCAGTACCGGTGCCCAACTCACCACGCAGTGGCATGGTGAGAGTGGGGCTGGAATCGGGCGAGTTTCTTGGCATTGGAGAGATGTTGGACGATGGGCGTGTAGCGCCGCGTCGACTGATAGTCAGCCACTAGGGCTGGCGCGAACCTGTCTGTAAATATGCATGGGCAGGCTCTGTTTTTTGTGGGTGGTAATCACCCTCGGCATATTGGTAATGAGGAAAGTATCATGGCACTTAGTGCAACTAACAAAGCAGGGATTGTAAAAGAGTATCAACAGGCAGATGGAGACACTGGTTCTCCAGAAGTTCAAGTGGCGTTGCTGACAGCGAATATTGAGCAACTGCAGGGACATTTTGCCTCTCACAAGCACGATCACCACTCGCGTCGCGGCTTGATCCGTATGGTCAATCAGCGTCGTAAACTGTTGGATTATCTGAACCGTAAAGACAGCGAACGTTATAGTAATTTGATTAAGCGTTTGGGTCTGCGTCGCTAACTATTTGGCTACCGCAAGCAAGGGCTTGCGGTTTCTGTATTAAAATTGGAGAAATAAATGAATCCCGTAACGAAAACTTTTAAGTACGGCGACCAGACGGTAACCCTGGAAACAGGTCGCGTCGCCAGGCAGGCCACTGGGTCTGTATTGGTAACGGTAGAAAACACCATGGTGCTGTGTACCGTCGTAGCAGAAAAATCTGCCAAGCCAGGTCAGCCCTTCTTCCCGTTGGGCGTACACTACATTGAAAAAACCTATTCTGTGGGCAAAATCCCCGGCGGTTTCTTCAAGCGTGAAGCACGTCCTTCTGAAAAGGAAACCCTGACATCGCGTTTGATCGACCGTCCGATTCGCCCGCTGTTCCCCAACGGTTTCATGAACGAAGTACAGGTTGTCTGTACGGTCATGTCTGCCGACAAGGATATTGATCCGGATATTCCCGCCATGATCGGCACGTCTGCGGCACTGGCAATTTCTGGCGTACCTTTCGGTGGCCCCATCGGCGGCGCGCGCGTTGGCTTCAGCGAAGCCGGCGATTATATGCTCAATCCCAGCTACTCACAGTTGCAAACAAGCAAGCTGGACATGGTAGTGGCCGGTACCGCTGACGCCGTGTTGATGGTTGAATCACAGGCGCAAGAGCTTAGCGAAGACCAGATGCTCGGTGCGGTGTTGTTTGCCCACCAGGAAATGCAGACGGTTATCAAGGCTATCCAGGAACTGGCTGCTGAAGTTGGCAAGCCGGTCTGGGAGTGGCAAGCTGCTGCTATCGACGAGTCACTGCTGGCGCAGGTTGAAGAGAGTATCAAGACCGGTCTGGGTGAAGCCTATCGCATTACCGATAAGGCCGAGCGTTACACCCGCGTGGGTGAGCTGAAGAGCCAGGTTGTCGAGCAGTTGTGTACAGATGCCGACGATGCGCCTGGCGCAGAGGATGTTAAAGATGTATTCAAGCATGTTGAAAAGACGCTGGTACGCAAACGTATCCTCAACGGTGAGCCACGTATTGATGGCCGCGATACCCGTACAGTTCGCGCTATTGCCTGCGAAATTGATGTGCTGCCCAAGGCGCACGGCAGCGCCCTGTTCACCCGTGGTGAAACACAGGCGATTGGTGCGGTAACCCTGGGTTCTACCCGCGATGCGCAGATCATCGATGCACTGCACGGTGAGCGTCGCGACCCGTTTATGTTGCATTACAACTTCCCTCCCTACTCGGTGGGTGAAGCCGGTCGTATCGGTTTTACCAGCCGTCGCGAAGTGGGTCACGGTCGTTTGGCCAGGCGCAGTCTGACGGCGGTGCTGCCTGATTCGCAAGCATGGCCTTATACCACCCGCCTTGTGTCTGAAATTACCGAATCCAATGGCTCCAGCTCTATGGCGTCGGTGTGTGTCGGTAGCATGGCCATGATGGCCGCCGGGGTGCCGTTGTCGGCGCCAGTAGCGGGTATCGCCATGGGCCTGGTCAAGGAAGGCAACCAGTTTGCTGTATTGACCGATATTCTGGGTGATGAAGATCACCTGGGTGACATGGACTTCAAGGTAGCCGGCACCTCTGAAGGCATTACCGCACTGCAAATGGATATCAAGATTGAAGGTATCAATGAGCAGATCATGGAGATTGCCCTGGAGCAGGCCCTGGCCGCTCGCTTGCATATCCTGGGTCAAATGAACCAGGTTATTGCTGAAGCACGGACAGAGGTTAACGCCAATGCGCCCAGCATGATTGCCCTGAAAGTTGATTCTGACAAGATTCGCGACATCATCGGTAAAGGCGGTGCAACTATCCGTTCAATTACTGAAGAGACTGGCGCTACGGTCGATATTGACGATGATGGCACGGTGCGTATTTTCGGGCAGAACCAGGCGTCCCGCGATGCCGCTGTGGCGCGCGTTGAAGAAATCACCGCTGAGGCTGAAGTGGGAGCAATTTACACAGGTGTAGTTGCCCGCATCGTCGACTTTGGTGCTTTCGTTACTATCCTGCCGGGCAAGGATGGCTTGGTACACATTTCCCAGATCGCGCAAGAGCGGGTTGAGAATGTGACCGATTACATCAAGGAAGGTGAAGAGGTGCAGGTTAAGGTTCTCGACGTTGACCAGCGCGGCCGTATCAAGCTGAGCATGAAAGAAGCGGCAGGCGATCCTGCGGCAGGCGATCCTGCGGCAGCCGATCCTGCGGCAGAAGCTCCTGCTCCTGCCGAGGAAGAATCTGCCGCACCGGCAGAAGCAGTTGTCGCTCCGACGGAAGAAGAACCACAGCAAGCCGCCGAATAAGGTAGCAAAGTAAAAGGGAGTTGAAAAAGGGGCCTTATGGCCCCTTTTTTGTACCTGCCGGATACGGGGTGTTAATTTGCACCGCCTATTCCACCAGTACCTTGGGGCGTGGCAGGCCCTGCTCCTCACACATGGCGAAATAGACATCCAGCGTCATCTGTCCATCGATTACCATGTCGATGCCGTCGTCTTCATTGAGGCTGATGTTAGCGCCGTACATCTGGAACCACACGCGGGTATTGTCCTCAATACACTGTAGGGTGTGTTCCGATCCTGCCGGTTCATAGAGGAAGGAGCCGGCGCGATTGATGTAGTCGTATTCCTTGTATTTCCACGCGCCGGATGTGGTGTAACCAAACACCGGTCCGGTGTGGCGGTGCTTTTGCACTTCATAGCCTGCCTGGAATACATTTTCGATAATCCATAGTCCCTCGCCGATTTTTACCTGCAATACCTTTAGCAGGCTGCCGTCACCGATATCTATAAACGGCAGATCATCCGCCGCAAAGTGAATCGCTGCTGTGGTTGGCATGGTAGTCATGTGCTGTGCTCCCTGTCGCTATGCGCGCAAAATGTTCAATTGTTGTTCCAGCGTTTCATTTGAGAAGGAGCCAGTCAGTGCGGCTCTGTCAATAAAACTACCAAATCGTTCCTTTAACTGGGTGGCGACCTTCACTGGTATACGCAGGTGTAAACTCAGGGGTCATCAGGCGGTGCCGGTAGCAATCGCCTGCATGGCCTCGATGTGTTCGCGCATTTGCTTGGCGGGGCCGTGCCAGGGCATGGAAAAGCGCTTGGTATGCAGCGCCGCCATGGCTAAGGGCAAAAAGGGATCGTGGCACATCTCGGCCACTGGCAGGCCGTCGTAGCCGATCTCCTCGAGTTCCCGGGCGCGCCTGACCAGTGTGTCGTTGTCGTGAAATTCCTTGTCGAAGCCGAAGCCGAAGCCGAAGCCGCCGTCGATCTTAATGGTTTTGCTCATTGGTACTTGTCCTTAAACCCTGGATTTGGCCAGTAAGGCTACAATAGACGTGAAACAACTAAAATTATCCATTTGAACCGGGTTGCGCATGACACAGCACAGAGCCAATTGGAAACACCATTACGCCATAATCAACGACATCCACATGCATTATGTGGAGCAGGGACCTGAGCAGGGCAGGCCGGTAATATTCTGTCACGGTTTTCCCATGCTCTGGTTTAGCTGGCATCGACAAATCCCGGTGCTGGCCGATGCGGGTTACCGCGTTATCGCTCCCTCCATGCGCGGCATGGGCCAGACTGAAGCACCGGAAGCTCCAGAAGCCTACGGTGTAGACGAGATTACCGCCGACCTGCTGGGTTTGCTGGACCACTGCCAGATAGAACAGGCCATTTTTGTGGGTATCGATTTTGGCGCTTTTGCAATTCAGGATTTTGCGCTGCGGCATCCGGATCGGGTACAGGCGATTATCTGCCTGGAAAATCCAGCCGCGCCGCACAACCCTGACAAGTCACCGCTCACCGAATATCGGGAAATGGGCGAGCAGCATTTCCTGCATATCGACTATTTTCGTGAGCCACCGCGGGCCGATGTGGAACTGGCCACCGCACCGCGCGAGTTTCTGCGCAAGGTCATGTGGACCTTGAGCGGAGCGGCCAATTACTTCGATGTATTCAAACACCCGCCCGGCACCGGCTACATAGATGCCATGGCAGAGCCACCGCCTTTGCCCTGGTCATGGCTCAGTGAACTGGAGCTGGAGTTCTTTGTGTCGGAATACAGCCAGTCCGGGTTTACCGGCGGCCTCAACTGGTACCGCTCCATGGATATCAAGTGGGAGCAGCGCAAGCCTTTCGAAGGCGTACAGAGTGATGTTCAGGCCTGGTTTATCGGCAGTGAGCAGGATGTAGATCTGGAGGGGTTTCACGGTGACGACCCGATCGCCCTTATGCGCGCCATCTTCCCCAACCTGGTCGAAGCGCAAATGATTCCCGCGGTTGGCCATATGATTGCTCTGGAAGCGCCGGACGAACTCAATGTCATCCTGTTAGACTATCTGGCTAGAATAACTGCAGAGTAACTCCACCGGCATGGAACCCGTTAATACACCGGCCGGCGATCACGACCAGCCCGATAAGATAGGCATTCTGGTCACCAATTTGGGAACGCCGGCCGCTCCCACGGCATCGGCAGTGCGTCCCTACCTGCGCGAATTTCTTTCCGACCGCCGCGTGGTTGATATGCCGAGACTGCTGTGGCTGCCAATCCTTGAGCTCATTATTCTCAGGCTTCGGCCCCGCCAGTCAGCCAAGGCGTATGCCCAGATATGGAGTAGTGAAGGCTCGCCCCTGCTGGTTCATATTCGCAATCAGGCCAACGCGTTGGCCGAGGTGCTGCGAGCGCGGCTGGGCGAACGTGCCATGGTCGAGTTTGCTTTTCGCTACGGTCAGCCTTCGATTGGCAGTGGCATAAAATCGCTGGTGGCGCGGGGCGCGCGCAAGTTATTGGTGCTGCCCATGTACCCACAGTATTCTGCTACCACTGTGGGCTCTACCTTCGATGCTGTGGCGGACTGTTTACAGGGGCTGCGCTGGGTGCCTGAGTTACGGATGATCACTCACTACCATGACCATCCGCGTTATATTTCTGCCCTGGCCGAATCCGTAGAGGTGCATTGGCAACAACACGGCCGCGCCAAAAAACTGTTGTTCTCCTACCACGGTATTCCCCAGCGTTTTTGTGATAGCGGTGATCCGTATTTTGACGAGTGCCTGAAGACTTCAAGTCTGGTCGCCCAGCAGCTGGACCTGCATAAAGACGAGTTTGTAACGGCTTTTCAGTCCCGTGTTGGACGTGAGCTGTGGACCGGTCCCTATACGGACGAGGTGTTGCTGGACTGGGCGGGGCAGGGCGTGCGTTCGGTGCAGGTGATTTGTCCGGGTTTTTCCGCCGACTGCCTGGAGACACTGGAGGAAATTGCCATTCGGTACCGACAGTTGTTTATACGAGCCGGTGGCGAGCGCTTTGATTACATCCCCGCACTTAACAGTGATGCGGGCCAGGTAGAACTGATGACGGCGCTGGTGCGAGACCACCTGCAGGGGTGGATACGTAGCGGTTGAACCCGCCGGGCAAATTGCTATTAAACTGGCCGCAAGAGTTATGGATATTGGCCGATTGCTTCGCTACATTGCAGACACATTCACGAATTGAACAAGCTTGAGAGGGCGTCATGGCATATCAGGGCAAGGTGGCATTGGTCACTGGTGGTGGTAGTGGGATGGGGCGCCTGGCGGCGCAGCAGTTTGCAGCAACAGGTGCGCAGGTAGCCATTCTCGACGTCAATAAAGCCGGTATGCAGGAGACCGCCCAGGGTCGCCCCGGTATTCACCCCAACGTGGTGGATATTACTGACTACGCTGCGGTGAGCAGCGCCGTGACGGATTTTGAGAGCGAACACGGCCCGCTGGACCGGGTTTACAATTGCGCGGCAATTATGCCCTTTGGCAAACTCACTGAGGCTGATCCCGGCCTGATGAATAAGATAATGATGATTAACTACGGCGGCCTGGTGTGTATTTCCCGGGCGACCGTGCCGGGTATGGTCGAACGGGGCCGTGGCGATTTTGTCAGCTTCGCCTCTGCAGCCGGCTTGATTCCGGGGCTGTTGATGGGCGGCTATAACGCCAGTAAAGCGGCGGTGGTCATGTATACAGAAGTGTTGTACCACGAAAACCTCAATAGCGGCGTGCGTTTTGCCTGTGTCTGTCCTCCAGCGGTGGCCACGCCACTACTCGATCAGGGCAAGGAAACGGCCTGGCCCAAGCTGATGCAAATGAATGAGGGCGATGAAATCACTCCGCCAGAAGTGTTGGCCGCTGTGGAGAGTGACCTGGAGAAGGGCAACTTTATGGTATTCGTAACAGGCCAGACCAAATTTGGCGCCTGGATGCGGCGGGTATTCCCCGGCCTGGTGTGGAAGAACATCCATAAAATTGAAGGTTGGTAGCGCTAGCCCCAAGCATGGGGCCGGGCTATTGATCTTCAGGAATCCCCCAGCCGGTTCTGCCCGCCCGGTGCACAACCTGGCCAAAGAGTTCGCCGGTTTTGATACGCTCAATGCGCCCTTTGACAAGGCCATAAATTTTCGCGCCCTGGGTGGTCCGCGCCGGCGCGCCACAGATAGTTTCTCCTGAAGATTACCTTTGCTATCACCGACCTGAAAAAGGTACTGAGTTGGCGGATGCGGTATTTGATCTGGAAATGACGTAACGGGCGCTACTTCTCGCCCCACTTGAAGTAGAAAGTTTGGTCCTTTTCCCGCCCGGGAATAAATGTGCCAAACTGGTTCAGGCAGCGTGTCCAGGCGTTTTCCACGGCGCTGGGTGCCACCATGAGCTGCCGGTTATTGAACATGGCATTGTCATTCATGCATTTGCTGTGTTCTTCGCTCTGGGCTGCCTGGTTGAAATGATTCATAAACATCTGCGAGTCAGACGTTGAGGCGCAGCCTGCCGGCAGCAACAAGGCAGATAGAGCGAGCGCTTTTTTGGCGGTGGGTATCATAGTGATCTATTTATACCCCACACAGACGTATGAACCATAGGAATTTGGTCATCCAATTGCTGCGAATTAATACCAAGTATAGTTGTCCGGGTTCAGATAGCAGTGAGACTTTTTGATCGATAAAAATCGGGTAGCCTGTGAGTTGTTACATCCACACAGGAGACTACCCGATGCAGATCAAAAGCCACGTATTACCGCTGGCTAAAGCGCTACCATCAACAGGGTTGGTCGGGGTTGGAAGCACGGAGTTGTCAACGCGTTATGAGCTTTATCCGTTTTGCGAAGGACCCTTAAGCATCGCGGCGGTGAATCAGGAACTCGACGTGTACCGGGACTACTACAATGATTATCAACCTCACGATGATATAGCGCTGGAAACACCAATGAGCTATTATCGACAACTCATGCAGGCCGCCTGATTTGTCTCACATGTACTGAACCTGGACCCTGCAGGTATGATCAGAATAGACCCGCTGGAATTGGATTGACCGGACCCGCTTCCAGAATTTTAGGTGCGCTTAACGGTATTCAGCACAAGACTCAAAGAAGAACTGTCTGGTCTTGCGATACCTCCTTTTCCGGACCGAGGGGTCAGGAAATATTTGAGTCAATCTCCGCACAAGCCTGGCAGGAATGGTAAAGGTTGCAGACCACATTGATCAACGGGAAACACCTGAACATGATGGACAGGAAAGCGCGTAAATACCTTGATGAACAGCGCGATAAATTTCTGAACGATGAGAAAGTAGCTCAGGCAGAGGGGTATACTCCGCCGCCACCACAAGGAGATAAGGACTCATGATTGGTCTTGACGGCAAGATATGTACCCAGGTCTCTCTCAGACACCTGGTGCTGTGCGCCTTGACGACACTCCTGTTAGTTGCTTGCTCCAGTGGTGGCGGTAGCAGGAGCGAACCACCAGCCCCGGCACCGCCGCCACCGCCAACCACGCAAACATGTGCTGATGGCAGCGTGATACCTGTTGGTGCCACCTGCCCGTCACCACCACCTACGCAAACTTGTCCTGACGGTAGCGTGATACTCGTGGGCGCCACCTGCCCGCCGCCATCATCAATGTCGGGTGGCATACTCAACAGCCTGATTCCGAATGAAGGCATCGGCACAAAAGACGCCTACTTCACGGCAGGTTGCGTGCCTGGGAGTACTCCCGGTGGGTGTTATACAGACGCAGACGGCGATGCGGCGAATATCGTGGGTGCCGTCGATGGGGTGATTTATCCCGACGGTATCAATTTGTTACACCTACGCCTGGAAGGCACGGGCAGCCGTCAAAATGAACCGATACCTTTGCGTCTGGGTCTTGTGCCCCGGGATCTGCGTGTGGCGTGGCGTGACGGTTGGACCGGCAGCGACATGAACATATTGATCTATGATGATTTCGGCTCGCCTGAGGTAGGTGTCGCCTTGGCACTCAGCATCGCGCCTGCCGCTAACTTGTATAACTTTGAATTATTACCGGATGGTGATAACAGCCAGTTGCGCCGCATGAGCGACAACACTGGTGGTGACCAATATCAAGACACCAGGATTGATGTCATCTATACAAATACAACGTCTATTATCACTTGGCCTCACTCGGATCCGACGCTTCTGCTTAGCCAGCGTACGTTTATGCCCTTGGTGCCCGGTGAATTGGAAGCTCTCCAGCGGGACGCCCTGGGTATGAAGGCAATACAAGACCTGACCGGGCGGAGTAATACTTATTCAAATATTGGAGACGCGGTCTATGTCCAATCGGCAGGCGATAATGATCGCCCAATCTCTCACCCGGGCGAGTTCGCCGGGTTGATGCTGACGGGTCTGGAAGACTCTATAACCAGCCGGCTCCTGGTTGTCGGTGCCTTGGATAAATACGCCCAGGATGGCAATGCACGGCTTGGCAACCCCAGCAACTACCCTGGCGATGGTGCGGTATATCAAGCGAATTTTTTAGTGGAATACCGCGGCTCGCCGTTTGGTGGCAATGGGTCTGTGGTGTTATGCGATGCCGGGTCAACCGTGAATTGCAACAACAGGATTGATCGGGGTGTCGGGCACGACACTTCATCCTCCGCGCCGCGGGTCGCCGGTTATGCGGCTTTACTCAGACACAAGTTCCCGGATCTCAGCGGCGCGGAAACTGTAAAAATTCTTCTGGATACAGCAACTTATGAAGGACTCGATTGTTATCCGAATTGCGATGCCGCGCGATACGGACAAGGGCGGGTGGACATACTTGATGCCCTGTCGCCGATTGGAAAATTAAGTAACAGGAGCGAACCCCTACCGCCGCCACTACCGCCGTCACCGCTGCCACCGTCGTCACCACTGCCACCACTACCGCCGTTATCACCGCCGCCACCGTCGTCGCCATCGGACCCAGCAGCAGTGTCGGGCAGCATACCCAACAATCTGATTCCGAATGCAGGCATCGGCACAAAAGACGCCTACTTCATGGCCGGTTGCATGCCTGGGGTGACTCCCGGCGGGTGTTATACAGACGCGGACGACAATGTGGTGAATATCCTGGATGCCGATTGGTTGATTTATCCCGACGGTATCAATGTGTTACACCAACGCCTGGAAGGTCCCTACATCCATCGTCAAGATGTGCCGGTGCCTTTGTATATGAATGTTGCGCCGCAGGATCTGCGCAGGGCCTGGCGTGACGGTTGGACCGGCAGTGGCGTGAACATATTGATCAACGATGTTTTCGGCGCGCCTGATATGGATATTACCGAAAGGGGGGATACTCACGGTTTTGTGGTCACCGCCTCGGCGATCAGCATCGCACCCGCTGCCGGCTATTATGGCCTGGAAAGTACCTTCGTAAGTTCTGACTACAATTATGTTCCGCGCCGTATGAGCGACAACACTGGCGGCAACGGCGAATATACAGACACCAGGTTTGATGTCGTCAGTGTGAGTACTGCCCCTGTTATAGGTCTGATTGACCCGAATAATCCGATGAATGTGCTTAGCGGGAGAACACACCTGCCGTATACACCCGAGGAGTTGGCAGCAAGTCGGCGGAGCGCACTAAACAGGGATAGAGAACGAGACCTGACTGGGCGCAGTGATACCTATCCAAACATCGGAGACGCGGTCTTTGTTCGATCGGCAGGCAATAATGCGCGCGCAATCTCTCACCCCGGTGAGTTCACCGGGCTGATGCTAACGGATCTGGACACCTCTATAACCAGCCGGCTCTTGATTGTTGGCGCGGTGGAAAAGGACGCCTATAACAGCGATGCACAGCTTACCGGGTTCAGCAACTACCCCGGCGACGATGGTGCTGTATTTCAAGAGAATTTTTTGGTGGAATACGGTGGCTCGCCGTTCGGTGGTGGTGGGTCTGTGAGGCTATGCGCTGTCATGTTAACCGAGGCTTGCAACAATGACCTTACTCAGAACGTCTCGACAGGCACTTCATTCGCCGCGCCGCGAGTTGCTGGATTCGCCGCGTTGGTGCGCGGTAAATTCTCAGATCTCAGCGGTGCGCAAACTGCGAAAATCTTACTTGATACTGCGACCTACGAGGGGCTGGTGTGTTATCCGGATTGTAATGCCGCGCGATACGGACAAGGACGGGTGGACATACTTGATGCCCTGTCGCCGATTGGTAAATTAAAATGAAATTGTTTACCTGCATCACAGTCGGCATCCTCCTCTTGCCATTCTATATAGCCAAGTCGGTAGCAGCGATGGAAGGAGATCACGCCATCGCCGCCATCGCGCTGGCGGCAAAACAACAAAATGTCACGCCGGTGCAACCCTGGGTCAGTACATTGCGCATTACCGACAACGACCACACCCTGATTCGCCTTGCCGATGGCGCAGGACTCATGCGACGCCCTGAGCGAGCGTCCTCTTATAATGACGACAATTATGATGTGTCGCGGTTTTATAAACCGGATTCGGTGCGCGTCAATACGGTGTGGCATTATGCTGGCCGCAAGGCGGGCGAGATTTTTTCGGTTGGTGTTGACAGCGGTTTTCACGCCAAGAAAATAACCATCCGTCCTGCATTGTTTATCGGCTATGCGCGAAGTATGGAAGTTGGGCAGGGGAAGTATTTGACCTTTGCCGCAGGTGGTTGGATCGGCGGGCGGGTCACGCATAAAGCATGTCGTGATGAGTATGACAGGAAATATTATTGCGGCTCCCTAACAGCCTGGTCGGACTTCCGTCCGCAACGCGATGAGCTGCAACACTATTACCGGTTTGTTTACAGGCATGAGTTTTAGTGCGCGCTTTGTCATCGTCATCGCCACTGAGCCATCTGTAGTGCGTCGCAAACCGGTTGCGCGGTCATTCGCTTCGACAATAGCACGGCAGGGTGGCAGGGTTGTTTCCCGCCGCGTTGACAGGGCTATGCCATCCGGTACAAAGTAGGCGCCCCTGCCAGCCGGCACATAAACGCTACCAGCAAGAGATAACAGGAGCCCGTTGGTGATTTCAGCAGATATGCCATTTACCAAGCGCTACCGGGAAGTGAACGGGAAACAGATAGCCTACCTCGATGAAGGCGGGGGGGCTGCCATTGTGCTGCTACATGGCAACCCGACATCATCCTATTTGTGGCGCAATGTCATTCCCGAATTGACCAGCAGCGGTCGGGTGATTGTGCCGGACCTGATTGGGCAAGGGGATTCTGACAAGCTGGATGCCAGTGAAGGGTCCGATCGTTACAGTTTTCAGGTGGCCTACGACTATCTCAGCGGCTTGCTGGAGGCCCTGGGTGTAGACAGCAATGTCACCCTGGTGATGCATGACTGGGGCAGTGGCCTGGGTTTCCACTGGGCCAAAAATCATCCCGCGGCGGTGCGTGGTATTGCCTATATGGAAGCTATTGTGGCACCACTTCGCTGGGACGATTGGCCCGCATCGGCACGGGGTATATTTATGGGCTTTCGATCAGACAAGGGCGAGGCAATGGTGCTTGAGCGCAATATGTTTGTAGAGGCAGTACTGCCTGGTGCTGTGTTGCGCGGCCTGACTGAGGCGGAGATGGTGCACTACCGGGCGGCCTTCTCAACTGCCAATGACAGGCAGCCTACGCTGAACTGGCCGCGGCAGATCCCCATAGATGGCGAGCCGGCGCACATGGTGCAGTTGGTGCAGGAATACGGGCAATTTATGGCTGGCAGCGAACTGCCCAAATTATTTATCAATGCCGAGCCGGGATCAATCCTGGTGGGGCCGCAGCGCGAGTTTTGCCGGCGCTGGCCGAACCAGACCGAGGTCACGGTGGCCGGGGCGCATTTTGTTCAGGAAGATTCCCCGGTTGAGATTGGCCAGGCTGTCGCCGGCTGGCTCAGCAAACTATAGAACACTTTTTCTTTCACTACTTTTGAGCGGCGTTATTGCCAGCCTGTGGCGATAAGCTCCGCTTCTTCAGTTCGGCCCAGCGGAATATCGGTGGAATTTACATCGATAAAGTTTGCCACAGTATCCGCACTCACAGCACCGGCTGTTTGGTAGCCAGCGCTTTCTCCGGCCAGGCCGGGGGTTTGTACCAGTAACTCGATGTCCCAGTTATCGTCGCGACGACAGGCAACCCCGCGCCAGGCTTCAGCGGCCTGTACCGCTATAAATTCACGGCACCAGGTTCCGCCGCTGCTGGCAAAACTCAACACGGGTCGTAGTTGCACGGAGTCTTGCACCGTATACCAACCCTTGGCTGTGGAGGGCTGCTGTTCGAGAATCTGGACGAATGCTGCTGATTCGGCGATATCTGGCACCATGAGGTTCGCGGGGCCACCGGCGCTCCAGCGCGGCCCATTGACCACGGCAATACCAGCCAGCAGGGAGGCGGCCACGGCCAGGCCCCAGCGCTGTTGCCGGCGCGGGCGCAGCGGCACAACCTGGTCATCTGGCTGAGACAGCATGGCGGTAATATGTTCCGACACGCGTCCCTCGGCGGCGACCGAATCTCGCAGGGCCTGATCAATATGGAGAAGCTGCTCCAAGTGCGCAGACAGCTCGGAATCGCCCGCAAAACGTGCTTCTAACTGGGCCATCTGGGCCTGATTCAGCTCGCCGTCCAGATACTGGGAAATCAATTGGTGATCATTGTCAGTAATCATTGCTCTGTCCTGTCTCCGTCGCTGGCAAATCGTATCGTGAGGGTTTTTCTGGCCCTGGCGACGCGACTCATTATCGTGCCTACCGGTATCTGCATTATCTCCGCAGCTTCCAGGTAACTTTTGCCTTCTATTGCCACAAGGCTCAGCGCCATGCGTTGTTCTTCAGGTAGCTTAGAGACAGCGATCATTACCGAACGCACCTTTAATTCGCCGCTGGCGACTTGCTCAAGGCTGGCGCTACCGGCTGGGTCTTCTACTACCATATGCGCCATACGTACTCGAACCTCGCGAAAGCGCAATTCATCTATCCATATGTTCTTACACACCCTGAAGGCCCATTTCCCAGGGTGTGCATCGCCGGGCATTCCCTTCGTTAGCAGCCGCTCTATGGTTGCCTGTAGCAAATCATCAGCGTCCGCAGCCTGGCCAACAAGGGACATGCAAAATCGGCGCAAAGCGGGCAGTTCAGACAATACAACCTGCCGCTGTGTATCAGTTAATTTTCCCTTCGGCATCCTGCTCACATGGGGTAGACGGTTAAAGGGGGGATTTTATTCCAAAAAAAGAACTTAATCAGGTGCTGAATCGTTACTATATAGAGATTGGAAGAAATCCTATATAATCGATGCCTATGCAACACCGAAAACCAGCCATATTGAGCCGCTTTCGCACTGCCAGGGGGACATCTTCGGATGTGGCCTGTCGCATTGCGCTGGCACTCGCCCTGTTTCTCCCGGGTACTCTTGGGCAGGCGGCGCGCACTAATCTGGATGACCTGTTTCAGGAGGCCCTGGAGAAACGTGCGCAGGCACTTCTGGAGGCCGAGCTGGAAAGTGAGATTGAAGAGGAAGTGGAAGAAGCGGTTGAGGAAGACATCGCTGAGGAAATAGAGGACACGGTAGAGGAAGAAGTTGCCGATAACGTGGAAGACGCGATACAGGAAGAAATCGAAGATACGCTTGAAGAAGAGATTGCCGAGTCAGTAGAGGACGTTATCGAGGAGCGTATCGCCGAAGACTTTGAAGAGGCAATTGAAGAGGGCATTACCGACGCGGTTGAAGAGAATATTGAAGAGAGCATTGCCGTAGCAGTAGAAGAGGATCTTGACGAAAGTATTGAGTCCTATGCGGAACAGTCGGTGGAAGAGGCGATAGAAGACAGCGTCCTCGACACGGTAATTGAATCTATTATCGATTCCACTGAAGAGCAGTTGGAAGCGCGTATGGATGCCTCCGAGCACCGTCTCAGCAAGCAGGAATGGCTGGTGATGGCAGAAGAAGAGGCACTGCAGGCGCTGGCGGAGCACGGCTACGTTTTTGATCGTGTTACCCGGCTCGATGGGCTGGGCCTGCAGTTGGCAGAGGTGTCTGCCCCGGCCAGTTTTGATATCTCCGAAGTACGAGACGGCATTCTCGATGTTATTGGCAGTAATTTTGCGCAGGTTGATATCAACCACCTGTATACCGCGGGCAGCCCGGTTGTCTCGGCCGACGACAGCGGTTACGCCCTCCAGGCGGTGATGGATTTCCCCGCGGATACCCTGGCGATGCCACTGCGCATTGGCATGATCGATACCTCGGTTAACACGCAACACGAAGCCTTCGGCGGCTCGGCGATCCAGAGCAAGCATTTCGGGCCGCACAGCGGCGCTGATACCCCCACATTTCACGGCACGGCCATTGCCTCCATGCTGAGTGCCAATTCGACTGATTACATGGGTATTGCACCCAGTAGCCGGCTTTATGCAGCCTCGGTATTTGAGAAAGACCGCAGCAGGGGTGAGGTGGCTTCCACTGCCAGCCTGGTCAAGGCTTTGGATTGGCTGACCCGGGAAAAGGTTGAGGTCATTAATATCAGTTTGGCGGGGCCGCCCAATCGACTTCTTGAGGAGGTGCTGGCGCGCGTCTCCCAGCGGGGCATACCGGTGCTCGCCGCAGCGGGCAATGCTGGCCCGGCTTCAGCGCCACTGTATCCGGCAGCTTATGACTCCGTGGCTGCTATTACTGCCGTTGAGGCGGATGGCCGTGTGTTCCGTCTCGCCAATCGCGGTGAGTATCTGGATCTGGCTGCACCGGGTGTAGACATCCGCCACGCGAATAGCGAAGGTGGCTACCGTGTATCTTCGGGTACGTCCTTTGCCGTTCCGTTTGCCTCGGTAGCGGTGGCGCGTTTGCGGGTTCAGCAACCGGGCCGGGATGCCCTGGCAGAGTTATATCAATCTGCTCTGGATTTAGGTCCGCCGGGCAAAGACAGCATATACGGCTATGGCCTGCTAAACCTGGAAGCTCCCCGGTAAATCGCCGGCTACCAGCGATAAACGAATAGACTGCCCACTACGTGCTGGCGGTAGGTAGCTCTAGGCAGGTTTGAATCATAGTCGCTTAATTTGTAGTAAAACAGAACAGCGGCATCGTCCAGTACTGGAATTTCCAGGTCCATCTCCCAGCGATGACGATCATCAGCCCGATCCTGTTGAATGCTGGGCGTAGGGGAGCGGTAATCACGGTCTTCATAGCGCCACGCCAGCTCCAGTTTGGCTAATCGTTCGAACAACTGAAAGCGCTGGATATAGCGCAGTTTTACGCTATTTGACTTGTAGTCAAAGCGATCTGCATTGGCATCTTCATTTTTGTAGCGATAGCCGACATTGAAATAACTGCGTAAGCCGCGCCGAAACCAGTATAAATCCAGCTCCCCGGCATCCGTGTCGGCGTCCCTGGCGCCGCGATTGACGATCTCCTTATCGGTGTAGACGTAGGCAGCGCGAGCATATAATCTCTTCGACAGGAACGTGGAGGCATAGGGAGATGTCCTCTTCATGGTCATGAAATCATCGTTATCCAGTAGTGAATCTATGTAGTAGTAGCTGACGCCAATATCGACGGTTTTGACTTTGTGTTTGAGATCAGCGGACAACATGTGTGTCTGGCGGTTCAGGTTTGAAAACCCGGCGTACAGGGTTTGTGTGAAATCGTATCCCAGCGAGAGTTCAGCGCCGCCGTTAAACTCATGCTGATATTCCAATTGAGCGCCCAGCAGCGCCGCCTGGTCACTCTGCTCGCTGGCGGCATCGACTTCATCCACCGACACGTTGGTGTCGTACTCGGTGCCCACCCGTACCTCAGCCGAGAGCGAACTATGAGCATTGCCATTGCCGTTTTCATTGCTGTCGCTATCTGGCGGCGCTTGGGCAGACGCTGCCTTGGCTACCAGTAACACCAGCAGGTTGCTTATCAGGATGGCTTTTCGCATAAAAAGGGCTTAGTTCACTACCTTGCGGCGCTGAAATTCCACCAGTGCCCAGAGGATATTACTGCTGCTCACCTGCCCCACCAGCGGGCCATCCAGAATTACCGGGCGTCGACGCCGGCGCGAGTCCAGCATGGATTGCGCCACCTCGACGATGCCAATGGCACCTGGGCCGTCGATGATCGTGGTAGGTCTGGGCATGGTCTCGCTCCTCGTTGAGTCAGTGCTACAGAACTGACAGATTACCAGACTGGGTACGAATTTTTGTATCCTCTGTACTGTGCGCCGAACTGCATTACTTTAGGCTGGTGCACTATGAAAAATAATAACTCGCTCAGTATCGCCATAATTGGCGCAGGCCCCGCCGGCATTGCTGCCGGTCACGCATTGCTCAAGCAGGGCATCACCAGGTTCACCATATTTGATGAACAGAACGCCCCCGGAGGGACTTGGAATTTACATTCCTATCCCGGCCTGGCCTGTGATGTGTGGGCGCATTCTTATACCTTTTCCTACGCGCCAAATCCAGACTGGTCGGCGAGTTTTGTGGATCAACCGGAAATTCAACAATACCTGGCGCGCTGTGCCGGCGAATTTGGACTGGATTCTGACGATTTTTACCAGTCCCTCAATCAGGACCATGTGGAATTGGTACACGACGGTTTACAGCGAGTAACGACGAATGGGCTGGTGACGTCGCAGGGACGTGATATCGACGTCGATGTGATTATCTATGCTACCGGCTATCGAATTCTCGATTTTGATCGCATCGATGTGGTGGGGGAAGGAGGGCATTCCCAGGCAGCTTCAAGGAGTATTGCCAGATCCATGAGCAGGGTGGGCTGCACGAGTACAATACCAGCGCCTGACCCGGTGCTTCCAGGTCTATTGAAAAGAGCTTATTCATGTGGCTTCCGTCAGGAATTGATCTCGAACAGGCCCGCTGCGCCCATGCCGCCACCGATGCACATGGTGACAACACCATACCTGGCGCCACGTCTGCGACCTTCGATTAACAGGTGCCCGGTCATACGTGAACCCGACATGCCAAAGGGGTGGCCAATGGAGACTGAACCGCCGTTGACGTTCAATTTGTCAGCCGGAATTCCCAAGGTAACCCTGGAGTACAGAACCTGGCAGGCAAAGGCTTCGTTTAATTCCCACAAATCGATATCGTCTACACTGAGACCCATCTGCTTGAGCAGCTTGGGCACAGCATATACCGGGCCGATGCCCATTTCGTCCGGTTCACAGCCGCCGACAGCAAAACCCCGGAAAGTGCCGAGAATATCCAGGCCACGCTCTTCTGCGAGCCGGCGTTCCATGAGGATTTGGCAGGCAGCGCCGTCGGACAGTTGTGAGGCATTGCCCGCCGTAATGAAGTTGCCTTCACCGCGTACCGGTTGCAGACCCGCCAGGCCTACCAGGGTCGTAGTGGGGCGGTTGCACTCATCCTTGTTTACCACAACGTCCTGTTCGGAAGTTTCACCGCTTTCCTTGTCGGTGAGGGTCATGGTGGTGGCAACTGAAATGATTTCATCGTCAAACTTGCCCGACTGTTGACCGGCGGCGGTGCGCATCTGGCTTTCCAGTGCATATTCGTCCTGGTATTCACGGGAGATGTTGTAACGCTGAGCGACAATATCGGCGGTTTCTATCATGGGCATATAGAGGCCCGGAAACTGTTCGAACAGTTCAGCGTCAACTATGTGGGTGCGGTTCATGTGTGGTGCGACCATGGATATACTCTCAACACCGCCGGCGGCCATCACGTCTACACCTTCAACGATAATACGACCGGCGGCAGAGGCGATCGCCTGCAGGCCAGAGGAGCAGAAGCGGTTGATGGTGGTACCGGAGGTGGACGTCGGGCAGCCGGCCTTGAGGGCTATATTTCGGGCGACATTCATACCGTTGGCACCCTCTGGGTTGGCACAACCGAAAATAGTGTCGTCAATTTCAGCGGGGTCGAGCCTGGCCCGTTCGATGGCCGCTTGCATGGCATGGGCACCCATGGTGGCGCTGTTGGTATTGTTGAAGCCACCGCGAAATGACTTTGCCATGCCGGTTCTGGCGGTAGCTACGATAACTGCTTCTCTCATGATAATTCCTCGCTGGTGTGACTGATGTAGCCATTGCTGTGATTCAGGGGCGACAGTGTAAGTGAGATTAGCCCGAACTGCCATTTGTGAGAGACGTGATGTTTTTACACGAATCACCCTCAAATGGTTGACAGCCTGGGCGGGGATAATATCCAGTGTGCGCTGAGTGTATGCAGCGGATTGCAGATGGTACAGGAATTTGAAGACCTGGGAGGTTCCTCTTTCAGTAACCCCTCCCTGTTCAGGCGCTGGGCCAGTTCCCTGATGATTCGCCGGTTGTCCGGTGCCAATCGTCGCGAGCGCCGGTGAACTACATCGAATCGAATATTTTCACCAAATTGAAGATCCCTACAGCTACCCGGCTAATAGATCTTCAGTCGGAAGCCTGCCCTTCTCAGTTGGGATTTCTCGCCGCGCAGTTCAAAAACTGTCAGCGGATGCTCCCGCAACCAGTGCTCGGGGAATTGCAAGACGATGGTATTGTCCCTGGCGGCAGCGTGAAATTCCGGCAAAAATTCCAATTGCTCCACGTATTTGAACAGGTTGGCCTGGCGCAGCAATATGATCATGCGCAGCAGGTGGGTACTGTCCAGTTCAGTCATGGTTGCGAAGCTGCTCAGGGGTAACTTGTGGCGGTGACAAAGTACCAGCATGGCCAGGGTTGCCTGCTCCTCCTGGGAAAATCCGGGTAGGTCGGCGTTGCGCAACAGGTAGGCGCCGTGCCGGTTGTAGTGCTTGTGGGATATGACCATGCCAATTTCGTGGCTGCGGGCGGCCCAGCGCAACAACTCCCAGTCGCTGCGTTGCAGTTGCCAGGCTTTGCGCGTGGCCAGGTAGAGAATGCGTGCCCGCCGTTCCACCGTGGCGGCGATTTTAGTGTCTGCACTGTAGCGCTGCATGAGGGCGTTGATGGTGCGTTCGCGCACATCCTCATGGGAGAGGCGTCCCAAAAGATCATAGATCACACCCTCTCGCAGTGCGCCGGGACTGGAGCGCATAATTTCAATGTTGAGTTCGTCGAATATCGCTGCGGTAATAGCCACTCCGGAAAGAATAACGTTGCGTCGGTTTTCGCCGAGATTTTCGATGACTATGTTCTCGATATTGTCAAAGGCCAGCAGTGCCTCTTCGAGGCAGGCGAGACCGCTGCGAGTAATGCCGGCCTCGCTCCAGCCGAAGTTCTGCAAAATCGCCTCAATGGCCTGCAGGGTGCCGGAGGAGCCCACTGCTTCCTGCCAGTGTGCCCTGTGGTAACGGTGACGAATGTGTGACACTTCCAGTCGCGCTGCTGCGTAGGCGCGCCGGTAGCGCTTGCGGGTTATTTTGCCCTCCTTGAAGAACGTGCGATTGTACGCGACACAACCCATTTGCAGGCTTTCCCTTTGCTGTGGCTCGAAGCGTTGACCGACGATAAACTCAGTGCTGCCGCCGCCGATATCGATGACCAGGCGGGAGTATTCATCATCGGCCAGGGTGTGTGCCACGCCCAGATAAATCAGGCGCGCTTCTTCCCGTCCATAGATGACGTTAACGCGTACTGACAGCAGAGCCTCTGCGCGCCGCGTAAACTCGTGTCGATTGCGCGCTTGTCGCAAGGCGTTGGTGCCAACAATGCGGATGCGAAAGGGAGTGACGCTGTCCAGCACCTGCTTGAAGCGCGACAGGCAATCGAGACCGCGTTGAATGGCGCCCTCATCCAGAATACCGTTGTGCAGACCCGCCCCCAACTGAACTTTTTCGCTGAGAGTCTCCACCGTACGCACTTCGTTGTGTTCCAGTTTGGCAATGATGAGATGAAAACTGTTCGAGCCGAGATCGATGGCGGCAAATACTGCTCCTTCGGGTATGTCGGGAGCGTCTTCGGAATTGTCAGTGCTGCTCTTTTCCTGCATTTGGGCCAGGTCGATAGCGAGTTTCTGCTATGGTAATGCAAACAGAATAAAATGCACGGAGATTCCCATACCCGGTGTGGGTGGGCAGGACTTTTCTCGTTATGGTCGTACCGAGGCGAAACTACCGGCTTTCAGATGCGGCTGGGTTCTATCTCACAACAGCGGCGGCGATGGCTGTTTTGTCAGGCGAATAATAGCCAGATTGCCAATACGCTGGCAGTGGCGCCAATGCCGCTGCGCTTTAGCACCTGCCGGTTGATCTTGCTCAGTTCTTGCAGTGGCTGGCCGCTTTGCTGGGTACGCAGTAACACCGGCCACTCGACGATAGCGCCAAATACAGCACTGCCAACAGCGCCGGCGACGAGCATAATGCGGCTGCTATTATCCATGGGGATCAACATCAGCAGGGCGATGACAGTGGCCCAACTGCCGACCTGGCCGGCACAGCTCATAATATTAAATTGTCGCAGGGAATTTTTTTCAAAGTCGAAATCGTAGACGAAAGTGCCAAATTTTTTGGGAATGCTATAACTGGAATTTGAAAACCTGGCGCCGGCAAAGTGACTCCATTCATGAACCACAGAGGTGATCGTGACCCCAGCCAGAAGTGCCGTTATCACTGCCAGCGCGTTGGCGATGGCCAGCCCGGTTAACAGGTACCAGCTATCGGCGGCGGCCCACATGGTGAAAACCAGCAGGGCAATACCTATGTGTAGTGCTGCATGTTTGTAAAGCATTATCCTGTTTACTCCGGGGCTGAATACCAAATGGGTGAGGTCCAGGCTCGCTCCTGGATTGATTTAGCCAGCTGTGAATCTGCGCAACTTTCCGGACGCTCAGCTACCGGCAATGCATTGCATTGCCAGGTGCTCCAGCGGCAGCTTGGGTTTTCCAGCACCCGTGCATAATAAACGGCAGACGTAGCGGCATCAAAATCCGGGTCTTGCCACACGCTGCATAGTTGATCGTACCCGCTACCCTCTACCTGGCAGGTGAGGATGTCCACCTGCGCGCCATTATTGGGATTGCCGGCAATATCGTACACCGCCTGATAGGTTCTACCCAACTCGTCGACCCAGCCCTTTATGATCTGAATGCGCTGCAACAGATTGCTGCGGGGATCGCGAATGGCACTGGCCAAAAACCGCGGGGCGCTGCCTGTGCGCTGGGCATCGGGCAGCTCTGCTCCCATGGGCACGCCGTCTTTATAGGCCTGCGCTACATAGTCCGGCGCGTCACACAGGTTGCTATCAATAGACCAGCCGCCAAATAATCGAGGCTCAATTCTGGGTCCGCTGGTGCCAAAAGTTTCACGGCGGCGCATGGCTGCAAACAGCGCCTGGCGTGAATTTTCCTGGGCCCATACTCCGGCGATCCCGCCGGGGTTGTAGCGCACCGGCGATCCTTTGGCGATGCCGCCGGGTACTTCTACTTCACCGCGCAGCCGACTGGAGACCGCCCGGTCAGAGCCATTGGCGCCCATATAAGCTTTTTCCTGCCCGGCGGTGGGGGTGGCGTTGTGGTTGTCGGTGGCGGCAATAATGCCCAGTTTGAACGGATTTACGCCAAGCCTTTTCTGCTCAGCAAGGCCATTGCTGAGTGCATATCTGGCGTAGCTAAACCGTGACAGGCAGCCGACCAGGCGCATATTGCCACCGCCCATGTCATCGCCGCAGTCCTCGACGGTTGCTGCGGGCGCACGCAGTTTTTCGAAGTCACAAAATTCATCGACCGAGCCGATTACCGACCGCAGGCCGTTGCGACACTCCGAGTCACCTTTGACCTGCATAATTTCCAGCAAGGGTTCCATCTGCCGGCGCAGCGCAGCGTATTTTCGGCGCTGCGCGTCTGTCAGGTCGCTGCGGTAGGAATAGGGGTACCACATGCGGCCGCTACTCCAATTGCTGTTGTGTGGAATTGTCAGCACGTCGCATTCCCCGGGTGAATCGGTGCAGGCGCTGCGCAGCCATTCCCACAATTGCTCGGGGGTTTGTTTGTCCTTGGCACTGACCACCGCCGGTGGCACGGTGGCGTTGGCAAAGATGACATTGCGATGAAGATTTGAACCGTCCTCCGCCAGGGTGTACTCGTAGGCGTGGAAGGTAGTGAATTCACAGTCGCTGGACTGGTCCTGCCAGCGTTCGGTGGCATGCTGGTTCTCCTGCCAGGCGTCCCTGGCCTCCACCAGGCAGTCTGAACCGTCGCTACCACATACCGCCAGGGAGCGCTGTTGTTTAAATATGGCCTGGGACGCGAGGCGCACCAAAGGTTGCATGTCATCGGCAAAGGGCAGACGGATGTCGCCGCGGTATACCCGGCACAACAGGGAATTGTATCCGGCCCGGCGCGGGTCTTCGCACACGCGCTTCTCACCCAGTTGGCCGGCGTGATCGGTAACGGCGGCGAAATCCAGCGGCGCACTAATGGTCACGGACGGCACGGCGGCCTCTGGTGGGTCATCCAGTAATCGCAGCTCCAGAGTCTGCCCGCGTGAAAAGGCGTAGGCGTCACTCGCCGTATTGGTAACGCCGAAGGCCGTGGCATCAAAGGAAGCGGCAGTATGAATATGCAAGGCACCGAACCAGGCCCTGTTGAGAGGATATTGATTGGCGCAGGGCAGGGGCGCGCCGCCAGAGGCCTTTGAAAGCGATGCGGGCTGCTTGTAAAAAGCATCGATCTGGGGCTGGTTGCCCGGTACCCGCTCCATCACCTGATTGAGATAAAACCATCCCGATAGACCCAGCAGCATCGCCAGTAGAAAAATACCACCCAGTAGTATGACTATCTTGTAGATGTTGCCTGTCATGGACTCGCCGCTACCTAAGCTCGTATGCAGTCACTATAGTATTTATTTTTACTGGGAGCATAGCGTCAAAGTGACAGCAACGGTGAATAGTAATTTGCGCATAAACATGACTGGTACGGAAAAGAATACCAGGCTGGCCTCGGCGCGTTACCGGGCCGCCCGACGTGGCTTGCCATTCGCACCGCCGCCAGCCGATTTTTCGGTCCTGTTTATCGATCGGCACTGCGGAGACGCTGACTTCTTTGCTACTATTCACCCCCTGGTGGGTGGCATGCCCATGGATCGGGCCTGACACAGCTTGCGCTGGTACACGGAAAAGCTATTGCCCGCCCTGGCATGAAGCGTTCTGCATAACATGAAGAGAGAACTATGAGAAAAATATTGCTGTATTTACTGTTGCCGCCGGTGATCGCGCAGGCGGCGGTAGATATCGATAAGCGCGCGGCCCAACTGGCCAGGAAATACCCACTGGTAGATACCCATATAGATGTGCCCTACAGAATCAATCAACACTGGCAAGACGTAACCGTAGCTACCGCTGACGGACAGTTTGACTACCCTCGCGCAGTCGCTGGTGGCTTGAATATACCCTTTATGTCTATTTATACACCCGCCGCCAGTGAACTTGATGGCAGCGCTTATGCGCGCGCCAATATCCTCATAGACCAGGTGGAGGCCATTGTGCAACGCGCCCCGGACAAGTTTGCGCTGGTTCACTCCAGCACCTCGGCAATGGCCCAGTTTAAGGCTGGCAAAATTGCCCTGGCCCTGGGTATGGAAAACGGCGCGCCCATCGCCGGCGACCTGGACAGGCTCCGTCATTTTTATGGCAGAGGTGTGCGGTACATCACACTCGCCCACAGTCTCTCTAACCATATCAGCGATTCTTCCTATGATGAGGTTGCCCTGTGGGAGGGACTCAGTCCATTTGGCGTGGAGCTCGTTGCGGCGATGAATGAGCTGGGCATGATGGTTGATATCTCGCACCTCTCTGACCAGGCCGCCCTGGAAGTACTGGCGGTGAGCAGCGCGCCCGTCATCGCATCACATTCTTCAGCCCGACATTTTGTGCCGGAATTTGAACGAAATATGAATGATGAGACCATAAGGTTACTGGCCGCTAATGGCGGCGTCATCATGATCAACTTCGGTTCAGGCTTCCTGACTGGGCCGGCCAATGACTACGGCAAAAAGTTCAAGCCGGCCGCAACCGCCTTTGCGCAGCAGCGCAAGCTCGCCGAGGAAAGCCCGGAAATGGTGGCCTTCGCCGAAGCCTACCGCAGTAAACATCCCTATCCCTTTGCCTCGGTAGCTGAGGTGGCAGACCATATAGACCACGTGGTGAAGCTGGTTGGCATCGAACACGTGGGCATAGGCTCTGACTATGACGGGGTGGGGGATTCACTGCCTATTGGCCTCAAGGATGTCTCTCAATACCCCAATCTTATTGCCGAGTTGTTGCGCCGTAACTACCGGGACAGTGATATCGCCAAAATACTGGGCGGCAATTTGCTGCGCGTGTGGAAGCAGGTAGAAGACCAGGCTAGGTCATGACTTCGCGTGCAATGATAGAAGATTTTCGAATAGTGTCGGCGGGTCACTGCGGTAGCGGTGCGATGCGCAATCTCATTTATCACTACTGCGGCCTGGATCTGGATGAAGGGGTAGTATTTGGGTTGGGAGCGGGCCTGGACGCGGTTTTTTCACCTATGAGAACGCCGAACCTCCCGATATGTTTTTTGGCCGCGGTTCGACCATGGAGGCTGATCTTGCTCGCACCATGGGGCTGCCGGCCCGCACGGTCAGCAGGTTGACATCAAGGGGTCCCAGCGTGACGGGCAGGCGTCTTTTCACAGTGATTAGTCGACTAAAACTCGTGGTACCCGGTTGTGCAGGCGGGTCATTATCTCGTAGCCGATGGTCTCGGCGTACCTGGCGACTTCATTGGCGCTCAGCTTTTCGCCCCAGAGAATCACCTCGTCGCCAATAGTAACATCCGGTACATCGGTAACGTCTACGGTGATCATGTCCATGGAGACCCGGCCCACCAATTGTGCACGCTGGCCGTTGATCAAAACAGGCGTGCTGTTCCCCGCGTGACGGGGATAACCGTCCCCATAACCCACCGGTACGGTAGCGATGCGGCTGGGTTGTTGCGCCGTCCAGGCATTGGCATAACCTACCGATTCTCCAACCGCGATATCTCTCACCGCCATAATTTCCGATCGACAGGTCATCACGGCTTGCAGCTTGTCGGCTTCGGGGTGCGATTGAGAGAAGGGGGACTGTCCGTACAGCATAAACCCGGGCCGGTTCCACTGCGCCCGCGCTTCCGGCCAGCCCAGTAATCCCGGCGAGTTGGCTAATGAACAGGGGGCGTCAATGGTCTCCGTGTGAGTGCGAAACAGCCTGATTTGCTCACTGGTGAAATCCCGGTCCAGGTCGTCGGCACTGGCGAAATGCGTGGCCAATACCACTTTATCGGCCACGTTCCGGCAGTTTGTAAGACGGGCAAATAACTGCTCGGTGTCGGCCGGCTCAAAGCCAAGTCGGTGCATTCCGGTATCAATTTTCAGCCAGCAGTTTATCGGTCGCGACAGGTTGGCCGCCTCCAGAGCAGCCAGTTGTATGTCGCTCTGTACCATTACCCAAAAATTGAGTGCGGCGGCGAGAGATAATTCCTCCACGTCGAAAAACCCTTCCAGCAGCAGAATGGGCTTTTCAATGCCTGCTTCGCGCAACTCCATAGCCTCTTCTACGCAGGCGACTCCCAGCGCTGGGGCCAGCGGCTCCAGGGCTCTGGCGATATTTATGGCGCCATGGCCGTAGGCGTTGGCCTTGACGATGGGCATAACCTGTCCTTCGCCACTGAGGGATTGGGCCACCGCAAAATTATGTCGCAGTGCGGTCAGGTTGATAATGGCGCGGGTGGGGCGGGACATTAGTAATCGTATTTATATTCAGAGAACAGGGACTGTGCTTGCAACCAGATGTCGCCGACTGCTCCGTCGCCAACCGGCTCGCCATCCACCAGCACTACCGGCGCGATCTCTTTGGTTGAACTGGAAATCCATACTTCATCAGCGTTGTGTAGCTCAGCCAGTGTAACGGGGCGTTCTTCGATCTGCAGGCTGCCTTCGGCGCGCAAAATTTCGATGAGTAACAGCCGCGTGATGCCGGCTAGTATCTGGTGGTCGGTTTCTGGCGTATAGATGACACCGTCCTTCACCACGTAGACATTGCAGGCACTGGCTTCGGTCAGCTCGCCGGCCTCGTTATAGAGAATGGTTTCGTTGTTGCCTCCCGTATAACCCTGGTTGAAGTGCATGACATTGCCCAGCAGGGCGGTGGATTTTATATTGCAGCGCTTCCAGCGCATATCCTGACTGGTTGTCACCGTATAGGTCTTGGTGGTGCTTTTGTCTGCCACTGGCGAGGGCGGCGCCTCGAAAGTAAAGGCGAAGATAGTGGGAGCAACACCTTCTGGGTAGGCGTGAAAGCGGCGGCTGTCGGCACCGCGACTGACGTGCAGGTAAATGCCGAGATCATTGCCCTCGTTGCGTTCCATCAACTGCTCGCAGACTTCACGCCACTGGTCATCACTCCAGTCCAGACTGATATCGATAGCAGTCAGGCCGTTGTTCATGCGCTCTATATGGGCCGCAAATCCAACCATCCTGTCATGGTAGGAGGGAATAACTTCGTAGATGCCATCACCAAACAGGAAGCCGCGATCCATAGGTGAAATTTTTGCCCGCTCCATTGGCAGGTATTCGCCATTGAGGTAGACGATGCTCATGCTCATTCTCCAAATCCGGTCAGTCTTCGTAAGTCTTCGATAAGCCGCAGTCCTTCGCTGGCGGGCAGCCCGTCTTCCGTTAGTGTGTTCTCATGGGTAACTCCGTCAACACTGCCCCGCTGGGAAAGGTAATGCAAAAATTCCAGCGGCGCGATTTTCCCAAGCAAGTCCTCACCCCGCCAATACCCAATAATAGCCAGCAGGCCGTAAGCTGCCCAATTGGATACGTCGGCGATCAACAATTCATCGCAGCCGGTGACCGCCGGGACAATGTCCAGTTTTTCTATCGCCGCGCGAATATTGCCCATGCCAATTTCATTGCCGCCGTCACCAATGGCGATGCTGGGGCAGGACGCGAGTTTCACAAAGTAGTCAAAGCAGGCACAGCGCTCGGTAATAACCTCGCCGCGCATATTGAAGTAGGTGCCTTGCGCCGACAGCCCCGGCCGTTCGATACTGATTACCACTTCCGGTTGAAATTGCAAAAGCGCTGCGCGTGTCTCCGCTTCCCAATCAGTGTGGCCACCCACGCTGATCTCATGCACTCGATAGGCGGGCTGTAAATGACCTGATAAGGGCTTGCCGCACACGATGATGGGATTTGCACCCATAGTCTCAAGACTCTGGTACAGCGCCATTGCGCCCACCGGGCCGTCTGTTTCAAAAGTGTCGGCTACCGGAAACCCGGTGCCGATAAGAACGGTTGCCGAGCTGTTTTTCAGATGTGTGGCAGCGCGCAGGAAATAACCGGGCTGCAGGGCACTTTGCACCTGCTTCATGCCGCGCAGGTTTCTGCTGACCATCAGGTCCTCAATGGTCTGGCTCAGGGCGAGATCATCCATCACAGGGCTCCGGGTGTACGCGGTGGAATCGATGGTGGGCCAGATAAAACAGGTTGTGCGCAGCGGCGCTAGAAGTTTCTTCGAAATACACTGTGCCGCCCGGCATAAGTTGCGCAAGTCGCGCCGTATCCATCGACAGGGCAGCGCCAATTTTCGGGTAGCCACCGATGGTTTGCCGGTCTTGCAGCAGTACTATGGGTTGGCCATCGGCGGGAATTTGAATCGCCCCCATGCAGATGCCTTCTGACAGAATGCCCTTGATATCGTAGCGTATTGCCGGCCCCTCAAGTCGATAACCCATGCGGTCAGCCCGGTCAGTCACCAAGTATTCGCCGCTATAAAAGCGGCGTTTTTGCAGTTGCGAAAACTGCGCCTGTTGGTAACCGGGGATTACGCGAACGATGATATCCGAGGAGTAGGCCGGTTGCTCGGATTCGGGCAGGGTCAGGCAGCCGGCATTGGCGCAGGGCCGGCATGCCAGCAGGTTGCCGGCTTCCAGCTTGCCGCCGTTGAGGCCGCCGACCCCCTCGCGTACCACAGTGGCCGTGCTGCCAAATTGGCTGGCTACCTGGAAGCCTCCCGCCACGGCCAGGTAGGCCCGGCAAAAGGATGTAGCAAAACCAATACTGATTTGATCGCCGGGATAAACCCGGTGACTGCGCCAGGATTGCTTCGCTTCGCCATTGATAGACAGGGGCAAGTCGCCACCTGCCAGGCAGATGAGGGTTGCCAGCTTTGCTTCACACTCAAGACCACCGAAGCTGACTTCCAGGGCGGTTAAATCTGACTGGTTATGAACCAGTCGATTGGCCCAGGCCATGGCCATGCGGTCCAGCGGGCCGCCGTTGGTCAGGCCAATGCGGTGTTGGCCGAAGCGACCACTGTCCTGCAGTAAGGTCAACATGCCCGGCTGCAGGATCGACAGGCCACTCACAACTCGCCTCCCAATTCCAGGTAGCGGGCTTTACCGATTGCCTCGAAGCGTACCCGGTCGCCCACATTCACCGGCATGATCGGGTCGGCATCGGGATTAAACATGGCAGTTGGACACCGGCCAATAAGATTCCAGCCGCCTGGCGAGGGGGCGGGATAGACCGCGGTTTGTCGGTCTGCTATGGCCACAGCGCCGCGGGGTACTTTTTGCCGCGGAGTGCTGAGCCTGGGTGCCGCGATGCGTTCATCGACCTGGCCCAGATAGGCAAACCCGGGCGCAAAGCCAATTGCATATACCCGGTATTCCGTGGCTTGGTGCAGCTCGATAACTTTTTCGATGCTCAAGCCGGCATGGTTGGCCAGTGATTCCAGATCGGACCCGGACTCGGTGCTGTACCAGGCGGGCAGGCAGACCAATCGACCTTCTGTTTGCCGGCCGGATAACAGTGTTGCCAGGCATGCTTCGACTTGCCGGCGGACGCGAAAATGATCGGTACGCAACAGGTTGTAAATAACCAATATGGATGCGTAGGAAGGCACCAGGTCTACCAGGTCGCGCCCCAGAGCGGTGCTAATGGCCGTACTTGCCGCTTGCACCGCCCGGGAAGTTTGCGGACTGGTCTCTTCTCCCAGATAAACGATTAAGGCATCTTCACCGGCAGTACAGATACGCATGATGGATAGCTAACCCAGCAGGGCGCGAATTTCTTGAATTGCCTGCACCCCTTCGATATTGTCGCCGTGAACACAAAGTGAATCGGCGCCAACCGGTAGTTGCCGGCCGCTGGCCGTAGTGACGGTGCCCTCGTTGCAGAGTTGCTCGACCTGGGCCAGCATTTTGGCGCGGTCGTGAACTGCGTCTGCCAGCCGTCGTGACACCAGTTTGCCGTCGTCGTCGTAACAGCGATCGGCAAATGCTTCAAACCATACCTCGACGCCGGCCCGGTCAGCTTCCTTGCGGTGCTGATCGATTTCGGGTGTTGCCTGTAGCATCAATGCCAGCGGACGATGGTACGCGGCGACGGCTTCCAAAATGGCATTGCGAACTGCGGGCGTCGCCATCATGTCGTTGTAAAGCGCGCCGTGGGGTTTTACGTAGCGCAGTTCGATACCGGCGCAGGCAGACATGCCGTCCAGGGCGGCCACCTGGTAGTGAATCTTGGCAATAATTTCTTCGCGGCTACAGTTCATGGAGCGGCGGCCAAAGCCCACCAGGTCGGGATAGGCAGGGTGGGCGCCCACTGTTACGCCGTGTTCGCCAGCCAGTTGCAGGGTGCGTTGTATCACCAACGGGTCGCCGGCGTGAAATCCGGTGGCCACACTGGCCTGGTCAATGTGGGGCATTACTTCCGCGTCCAGGCCCATGGTCCAGGCGCCGAAGCTTTCACCCAGGTCGCAGTTCAGTTTCATGGTATTACTCATGGCAGTATTTTTTCACAGGATGGCCAGCTTGCTGTTGGGCATATCTGTCACCAACATACAGCCGGGACTGTGGGTAATGCAAAAGGGGGGCCTGGCGCTCTCAATGGCGACCTGCGGGGTAACGCCACAAGCCCAGAAAAGAGCTAGCTCATGGTCGTGAATGCTCACCGCGTCGCCATAGTCAGGCGCAGCTATGTTGTCTATACCGAGCAGCGCTGGATCACCTATATGAACAGGCGCACCGTGCACCGATGGGAAGCGGGTACAAATCTGGATGGCGCGGATGGCATCCGCCGCTGCGAAGGGGCGCATGCTCACTACCATGTTGCCGGCGAAAGCTCCGGCGGCCTGGCATTCAATGTTGGTCCTGTACATAGGCACATTGGCGTCTTCGCTAACATTGCGCACATCCAGGCCATCCGCCAGCAGGGCCTCCTCAAAGCTGAAGGAACAACCCAGCGCAAATGTCACCAGGTCATCGCGCCAAAAATCTTCGATGTGGTTTGCTTCCCCAACACATTGGCCGTCTTCAAAAATGCGGTAACTGGGTATATCGGTGCGAATATCGATCTCGCCCAGGCTGGGTAATGTGGTTTCACCGGCGGCGCTCGCACTGGTGATCAGCGGGCAGGGTTTGGGGTTCAGTTGGCAGAACTTTAGAAAATCTGCCGCCCAGTCGGCTGGCAGGATAACGATATTGCATTGCACAAAACCGGCCGCCAGGCCAGATGTATTACCGGTATGGGCGCCCGAGCGTATGCGTACTCGCAGGTCGGCGGGGGAGAGGGCTGGTAGCGATTCGGTCATGGGCTAACTATAGCGCGGGAATCGCCCGTAGAGTTGAATTTATTGGCTCTTTTGAATTTCGTGTGGGGCAGGCAGGCTCGATAATCAGATTGATCATAAGTCAGACATTGGCATAATGGGCGCCCCGCAACCAAGAGAATTAACGTGCCCGATCGCCAGACCCTTGAACACCTGCTACATACACTCAGCCTTGAAAAGCTTGGAGACTATTCCTTTGTGGGCCAGAATACCCATCCCGACGGGCCGCGCTTGTATGGCGGTCAGGTGTTGGCGCAGGCGCTGCGGGCCGGCGTTGCAACCGTAGACGAGGACCGCGCTGTACACTCACAGCACGCCTGTTTTTTGCGCCCCGGCGACCCCGGGCTGCCGGTGGAGTTTGAGGTCGAAAATGCACGCGACGGCGGCAGCTTCAGTTCACGACGGGTAGTCGCCTCCCAGCAGGGCCGCATTATCCTGGCGAGTTCCCTGTCCTTCCAGGTCCCGGAGCAGGGCGATGAGCTGGAGTTTGACCTGCCGGCAGTCATTGGTCCGGACCACCTGGAGAGCGAGCGCGACCGATCACTCAAGGACGACCAACTGTGGGCTGACTTTCAGATTGTGAACGGCCTCGATCTGGATGTGCGCGTTATTGAACCGGTAGACTGGGTTAATCCTCGGCCACGTGATGGCATACTGCATGCCTGGATGAAGACCAGTGCTGCGCTGAGTGACGAGCGGGGTCTGCACGAAGCCTTGCTGGCCTATATATCCGATGCTTTCCTGGTCGACGTGGCGTTGATGCCCCATGGGCGCAGTTTCATGCAGGGCATGCAGACCGCCAGCCTCGATCATGCCCTGTGGCTGCATGGGCCATTCCGGGCCGACCAGTGGCTATTACTGGCAGCCGATGTACAAAGTGTAGGTGGCGGTCGCGGGCTGGGTCGCGGGCGTTTCTTTACCGAAGACGGTCAGCTGGTGGCCACCTGTATGCAGGAATCCCTGCAGCGGCGTCTGCTGTGACCTGATCGCCGGGGAAGAGGCTGCCCGGCGCGACCACATTATCTCCCTGGCACAACAGCATGCTTGTGAGTGGCGACAGGACAGCGCCGGTACCAGTATTGCTCACTTGTTGCGCGCGCTGGGTCTACAGCCCGGCGACCACATTGGCATGATGATAGAGAACTGTCGCCGGTTTATGAAAATCGTACAGGTGGGTCACGCCAAGGTCGCCGATGTAGCTGTGTTGGGCATACCCAATGACGAATTTGGCGAAGAGGCCAAAGCCGTGGTGCAGCCAGTTAATTTTCAGACCACTGACAGCGATTCGACCGCTGCCGGTTTTGCGGACTTGCGAAAGGGCAGGTACAGCGTGGGCAGCACAAACAGCGTAAAGAGTGTGCCTATTAACATGCCGGTGGTGATGGTCAGGCCGATAGCGTAGCGACTGCCGGCACCGGCACCGGACGCCAGCAGCAGGGGCATCACCCCAAGTACCGTGGCAAAGGTGGTCATCAATATGGGGCGCAGGCGCAGGGCGGCGGCTTCCAGTACTGCCTCGCGCCGGCCCAGTCCGCCGCGGACCATTTTGTTGGCGAAATCAACAATCAAAATACCGTGCTTGCTGATCAGGCCGATCAGCGTGAGCAGCCCCACCTGGGTATAAATATTCAGCGTGGACCAGCCCAGGGCCAGCGGCACCATAGCTCCAAAAATAGACAGCGGCACACCAACCAGCACCACCATCGAGTCGCGGAAGCTATTGAACTGCACCGCCAGCACCAGAAAAATAAACATCAGTGAAGTGGCGAATAGCAGTACAAAACTGTCCTTCTCCTGCACGAAGCGACGCGATTCCCCCCGGTGTCCAATGCGATAACCGGTCGGCGCCACTGCCTGCAGGGTTTTCTCAAGAAACTCCAGGCCGGTTCCCAGTGTGTTGGGCGGCATCATCAGGCCCTGTATGGTGGTGCTGTTGAGCTGTTGGTATTGGGTCAGCGAATTGGGCTCTACCTGGTGTGAGAGCTTGATAACCGTAGCCATAGGCACCAATTCGCCGCTATCGGTGCGCACGTAATAGCGTTGTAGTCCTTCCTTGGTGAGCCTGAATCCCTGCTCAGCTTGTGGGATGACCTTGTAACTGCGCCCGTCCATACTAAAGCGGTTTGCCTCAGCTTCACCCAGCATCACCTGCAAGGTTTCGCCGATGGCGCGCATGGATATGCCCAGCCGCGCCGCCAGGTCGCGGTCGATACGCACGGTCACTTCAGGGCGGCTGTAGCGCAGCCCCTTGGTGGCAAAGGCAAACAGCCCGGATTCGCGGGCTTTTAGCAGCACCTCCTCAGAGACCCGCTCCAGTTCCCGGTAGTCGGCGGTAGAGGCGATAACAAAATTGACCGGCAGACCGGAGTCGGTGCCCGGCATGGAAGCCCAGCCAAAAACGAAAATTTCCAGCCCGCTGACCTTGCTGAATTCCGCCTGCAACTGGGTCTGTATTTCCTTCTGGCTGCGGCTTCGTTTGCTCCAGGGAACCAGCTCAAGGCCGCCGAATACCTGCCCCGGATTGTTAACCTGAAACGAATGGCTGACCTCCGGTATTTTGCTCCAGATGTCGACAATCTGGTCGGTAAAATAATTGACGTAGTCCAGGCTGCTGTAATCCGGTGGAGACGCCATGACAAACAGGCCGCCATTGTCTTCTTCCGGCGCCAGTTCCTTTTGCACCAAAGCAAACAATATCGGCAGGCTGACCAGGATCGCGGCGGCGAACAACAGTACGGCGCCGCGGTTGTTGAGGCAGTGCCCCAGCAGTCGCTGGTAGGCGTCATGCAAGGTGATAAAGTGGGCATCCAGCCAGTCGGCAATAGCCCCTTGGTGAGCATGGTCCTTTAGCACATAGGCGCACATCATCGGGCTGAGGGTGAGCGCGATAACCCCCGATACCAGTACCGCACCGGCCAGTGTCCAGGCAAATTCGCTGAACAGTGCGCCAGTCAGTCCACCCAAAAATCCAATCGGCGCGTACACGGCGGCCAGCGTCAGGGTCATGGCAATAACCGGCAGTGCTACTTCCCTGGCGCCTTGTAGTGCCGCCTCACGGGGCGCCACGCCCGCTTCAATATGGCGATGCACGTTCTCGACTACCACAATAGCGTCATCCACCACCAATCCAATGGCGATGACCATGGCCAGTATGGTTAGCAAATTGATGGAAAATCCCATCGTCCAGATCAGGAACAGCACACCGATCAAGGACAGCGGAATCGCCACCAGGGGAATAATGACCACCCGCAGTGAGCCCAGGAACAACAATATCACCAACACCACGATGACCGATGCCTCGGCGAGGGTCAGCATCACCTGTTGCAATGCCTCCTCAATAAATATGGAGCTGTCTGAGTCGATAAAAATCTCCAGGTCGGCCGGCATTTTGGCAGTCAGTGTGGGAATCACTGCCTTGATGCGCCTGGCGACGTCCAGCGGGTTGGCGCCGGGTGCCTCGGTAATGCTCACGAAGACGGTATCTTTACCGCTGGAATACGAAGCCGAATCGTAGTCGGCACTGGCCAGTTCGAGTGCGGCGATATCACTGAGTCGCACCCGTTTGTCCCCCGCCTGGCGTACCACGATGTTGGCGAAGTCAGCGGGGCTTTGCATGTCGGTCTGTGCATCGACGCTGGTGCTGACCAGGTCGCCGCGGGTAGTGCCGGCGGCGGAAATATAATTTTCCCGTCGAATGGCGTTATTGACATCGATGGCAGAAACGCCGTAGGCGGCCATTTTGGCCGGGTTGAGCCAGACACGCATGGCGAAATCACGGTCGCTGAGAACTTTCGCTTCGCCCACTCCCTCGATGGTGCTCAGTTCCGGTTGTATCACCCGGCGCAGATAGTCATTAATTTGCTGAATAGACATCTGCTCACTGAAGAACGCCATGTACATCATGGCGTCATCGCCAAAGGTGGTGGTAATTACCGGGTCTTCAGTTTCCCGCGGCAATTCGAACTTGGCCTCGTTGACCTTGGCGATGACTTCCGTGAGCACCTTGGTGGTATCTTCACCCAGGCGCACGTTAATGCGAATTCTTGACACACCGGGGTTGCTGCTCGAGGTGATGTACTCGACCCCATTGGCGGCGGCAATGCGACGTTGTAATGGGTCTGTTACAAAGCCCTGTACGGTGTGAGCGCTGGCGCCCGGATAGACCGCGACAACAAATATCACGCTCTTTTCGACCTCCGGAAACTGCCGTAGGGATAATTGCGTGGCGGCCTGTGCACCCAACATCAGCAATAGCGCGCTCACCACAATGGCGAGCACGGGTCGTTTTATAAAGTGATCGGTAAATCGCATGGTCCGATTCTATAGCTGCACATTTTCGTCGATGACAATTTCGACGTTGCGAAATAGTTTATTCTGGCCGACGGTTACTATTTGTGTGCCCGCTTTCAGCCCAGAGAGAATCGCAGTGCGACCGCCGCGAACTTCGCCCACCGTTACAATCTGCGACACGGCGGTGAGTCCGCCGCCTTCGCGCGCTTGCACCACGTGCACGATATTGCCCTGCAGGGAGTATGTGATCGCCGTTTGTGGCACCGTAATCACGGCGATTCGCTGGTCGAGGTCGATGCGCAGTATGGCAAACATGCCCGGCAACAGACCCTCGGTTTCCTTTAGTTTGGCGCGTACCAGCAGGCTGCGCGTGCCGGTATCTACCCGACTGTCGAGTGCCGCCAGTTCTGCGTTGAAGTGACGCTCCGGAAAGGCATTAACCTGTAAGTTAATGCCCAGGCCCTTGCGAAGCTGCGGGGCGTGGTGCGCGGGCAGGGTAAAATCGATTTCGAGTTCTGAGTTGTCTTGCAGGGTGGCGATAACCGTGCCGGGAGAAACATAGTCGCCCAGGTCAACCTGCCGGATGCCGAGCGCGCCATCGAAGGGCGCGTGTATACGTTTGTTTCTCAATTCGGCCTCAGTCTCGGCCAACTGCGCCCTGGCGCGTGCCAGGTCGGCCCGCGATTGATCGTACTGGGATTGGGGTATGGAATTTTGCTTGATCAACTTGCTGTCGCGCTCAAACAGGATTTCCGCCAATTCAAGCGTGGCGATGTTATTTTGCCGACTGGCCTGTTCAATCTCATCGTTGAGCACTATGAGCAACTGACCGGCCACAGTGCGCTGCCCGGAATCAAAGTTGATGGCGGTAATCTCGCCGCTGGTCTCGGAGGTCAACTCGATGCCACGCACGGCCTTGATCGTGCCAACCGCTTCCAGGTACTGGTCCCAGCGGTCCGCCTCTGAAATGGAGGTGGCAATGGTTACCGGTGGGGGTGAAAAATCGGTTGCGGCCAGTGTCGAGTATCGGATATACAGATAGCCGGCGATTGAACCAAAGATTGCCAGCAGCAGGCCGATAACGATTAAATAGGCGCGCACGTTTTTTCCTTGTGTCTGGGCACTTTCAGTGAACAGGCTTTATACCACATACCACGGATAGATCAGCATGAGTATTTTTGACAGGTTTAGATTGGATGGCAAGGTGGCACTGATCACCGGCGCCGGCAAGGGTATAGGTGCAGGTATTGCCCGTGCCTATGCAGAAGCCGGTGCCGATGTGGTGCTGGCTGCTCGCACCGAGGCGGACCTGTTAGCGGTGGCCGCAGCGGTGGAAGCCTTGGGCCGCAGGGCACTGGTTGTCCCCACTGATGTGATGGAGGCCGATCAGCTACAAAATGTGGTTGATAAGACTATTGAGGTGTTTGGCGGTATCGATATCCTCGTTAATAATGCCGGCGGCTTTCCCCCCAAGCCAGCCCTGGACACGCCCACCTCGCAGTTTGACTACGCCATGCGCTTTAACGTCAGTACCGCTTACACCTTGACTACCCTGTGTGCGCGACAACTGGCGGAGCGAGATGGGAACGTGGTGAATATCTCCTCTATTGCCGGTGAAAAGCCCACTCCGTGCTTTTCGGCCTACGGTACTGCCAAGGGCGCCCTGTCTTTGTTAACCAAAGAATTTGCCCAGGAATTTGCCCCCAAAATCCGCGTCAATGCCATCGCAGTGGGATCTACCCGTACCGATGCGCTCAATACAGTGCTTAACGATGAAATCGAGGCCGCGATGGTGCGAATGACGCCCATGGCGCGCCTGGGAGAAGTTGAAGATATCGCCCTGGGCGCGCTGTACCTGGCGTCCCCTGCCGGCAGCTATGTAACGGGCGAAATCCTGGCTATCAATGGTGGCCTCGAACGGCTCAATATGGAGATGCCCCGCGCCTTTGGCGGGGTAGGCTGAAGAGGGCGCTGAAAACTTGATCCTGGCTATGTCCTGCTCTTACACAATGGGATAAGCTGGCAGTGTAAACATCACTTTAGGAGTATTCTGGTGTTAAAAAACCGGCGACTGAAGAAACTTGAGCGAGAGATGAATCGGGCGGAGAGCTATGCCCAGTGGTATGAGCGGGCCGAGGCGCACGACGAAGCCAGTGGCATGTTGCGTTGGCGCCAGGTTGATCAGACCAACCTCTATGATTATGCCTCCATACGCCGCCGCGTAGATCGCCTGCGCAGCCTGCGAGCCAGGGGCGATGATGTGGGCCTGTTGTTCACCCTCAATGAGGGCATTCACGGCAATATGGGTGGCATGGGCAGCAGTAAATTGCACCAGCAGGCCCACGCCGGCACCAAACTGCTGATTGAAGACTATGTCGATGAAATCGTCGACGCGCTGCGGTACTTGGCCGAGCTGAAATCAGACCATATTTCGGTGGCGGACAAATTGGACTTTTTTTACCGGGCCAATCACTGCTATGGGCGTTCGGCCTTAATGCTCAGTGGCGGCGGTGTTTTGGGTTTTTACCATCTGGGTGTGGTCAAGACCCTGCTGGATAACAAACTGTTACCCCGGGTTATTTCCGGTTCCAGTGCGGGATCGATGATTGCCGGAGTGCTGGGAACCCACACGGATGAGGAACTGGTGCAGTTTTATGACCCCAGCCACGTGCATTTTGAGGCCGAGAAAGAAGCGACGGTGTTTGATCGAATGTTTTTTGGCAAGCACCCCGGCATGGATGTGCACGACGTGCAGGCCGTGGTGGAGCGCCTAGTGCCGGACATGACTTTTCAGGAGGCCTACCAAAAAACCGGCCGCCAGATCAGCATCACGGTAGCCCCGGCAGAACCCCAGCAAACCTCACGTCTATTGAACGCTATCACCTCGCCGAATGTCTATTTGCGCAGTGCCATCATGGCTTCCTGTGCTGTGCCGGGGGTGTTTCCGCCGGTGATGCTCAGCGCCAGGAATGTTTATGGTGATTTGCAACCCTACCTGCCAACACGCAAATGGGTAGACGGTTCAATCAGTGATGATTTGCCGGCTAAGCGCCTGGGGCGTTTGTATAGCACCAATCACTCTATCGTCAGTATGGTCAATCCCATTGTATTGCCATTCCTGCACAATGGGCTGGGCGGTAGCCGTCTGTTAACCGCCGGAGGTAAGCTCGGCATCGAAGTCACCCGTGAGGCCCTCAACGTCTACCGCCGGCAGGCGCACAAGTACGGCGCTGACTGGCTACGCCTGAATTGGCTGGTAAATACGATACACAGCTTGCTGGATCAGAATTACAGCGGCGATATTAATATAGTGCCGCGCTTTCGCTGGTACAGCCCCACCAAGATCCTCTCGCATATCACTGAAGAAGAAATGATGCTGTTGATGAAAGAGGGTGAGGCTGCGACCTGGCCCGAATTGCGGGCTATAGACGTCTGCACCAAAATCAGCCGGGCGCTGGATGATATTCTTGAGTACTTTGAACGCGGCGACCTCAAGCCAATACGCGCCGCCAGGCGCCGCCCCAGGCGGCCTGCCGTTAAAAAGGCCGCTGCCAGTAAAAAGGCAAAACCTGTAAAAAAGCCTGATGTGGAGCTTGCCGCTGCGGTTTCTACCAAGGCGGCCTGATTATCTGTCCCGGCCACCGGCTTCGCCATATACCGCCTCGGCGAGCCCAGTGCGGAGGACGTTCGCGTATAGGAGCGAATTCATAGTTTCTAGGTTGCTAGTGTTCTCCTTATCAACCAGGTCGATAACGTACTCTAAAGGAGTGCCCTCGTACTGATGTGCGGAATGCTCCACAAAACGATCGTACTTCTGATGAAGACTTGCAACTAACGTCCTGAGGGAAACATGTCTCGATTGAATTGAGGCAGATTTCGCTTCGAATTGACGCAAGGCAGTTTGCAACTTCCGTCGGTTAGAGAGAACTCGCGCATTGTGATTCCGCACCTCTTGATTGTGCTTATTGATGGCGCGATTCACATTCTGATTCTGCGTTCTAACGGCTTGGTTATACCGATTAATAGCGTTGCGTTTTTTTTGCTGAATTTGGCGCAGCTGGCTACGCAATTGAGCTGACGAGACTCGTCTGACCATGGCGATTGCCCTCCAGTTAGTGGAAAACGAGCGCGTAGCTAACGCTGTTTGCTACGCCCTGCGTCCCCGCGGCAGGGATTGGGGATGGACTCTTTTTGTGTTCTAGACGGGTAACGCTTTGCATAACTCTCCGTGACGAATTTTCCTGTTACTGAGCTCCGGCGTCCGGTGTAACTTTTTTTGCTAGGCATTTTTCAATCCTCCGCTTTAGACAATCAGTATCTATATATAGTGTCTAATCAAGCTAAAATATACTATAAATAGTGTTATGAGCCGATTTGTGCTGGGTTTATAAAGAAGTGTGAATTAACATGTCGACTCTCTTGACATTAATCTAACACAATATTATTGTTGTGTTTATGATTCCCGTACTCGTTAATATTACAGGCGCACCCTGGAAAGTCCTTCCTCCTGGCGTGCATTTCGCAACCTTGGGAGAAGTAGGAAATATCTACGGCCACAACGCTACGCGCAGGTGGCAGTTCGATGGGCTTTTGGAGGCCTGCGCGGAGCTCCAACAAGCGGGCTGTGGCACTCTCTACTTAGACGGGAGTTTCGTAACAGGCAAACCAAGACCTGGAGATTATGATGCTTGCTGGGACCCTAATGGAGTGTCAGATGGACTTCTTCACCCGGTGTTTCTCGTATTCGACAATAAGCGAGAGGCACAAAAGAGGGAGTTCTTGGGTGAGTTTTTCCCCTTTGGGCTCCCTGCTAAACCCGGGATGTCATTTTTAGATTTTTTCCAGAAAGACCGTTACTCGGGAGAGGCAAAGGGGATCATAGCGATTGATTTAAATACTGAGACGTTTGGCAAGGCAACAGGAGTCCAGTCATGATTTACAATGAGAGGCAGTATAAGATCACAGGCAGAGAGATCGAAAACCTGAATGCTTCGCTAGAAGCACTGCAAGAAACTGACCAACCTGATTGGCTAAAGAAAGCTCAACTTGAGGCGGTTAAAAGCCAAGTGTCAGAGCTAGCAGCCCAAGTTTTAGAGTATGAGCTAATCAAGGAAGGGCGAGTTCAGTTTACAGAGTGTTCTGATCTAACTCTGTTGCCCAAGATTCTGGTTCAATCACGAATTGCCCGAGGGCTGTCGCAAAAAGAGTTAGGTGAAAGCCTAGATCTGACCGCACAGCAGATTCAAAGATATGAGGCGAGCCACTACATGGGAGCAAGCCTTTCACGTCTTATCGATATTGCTCAGATTCTGGGGGTTACTCTCAAGGAGGCTTGGGGTGGAGAGAGAGGGGCAGAAGGTGCGGTCTTTGTTTGGCAGGAGCCTGATGCCGTGAACTGGGGTGCCTTTCCCGTGAAGGAGATGACGAAACGGGGATGGCTGGATTTTGATCACGGGCAAGCACCGGGTGATGCTGTTAGAAATTACTACATGGAAGCTGCGGGAGAGCAGTTTGCAACGGCACTTCATCGGAAAAAGTTCCACGGTGCAAATAAACCCAATGAATACTCATTGCTTGCATGGCAGGCGCGAATCCTCGAAATAGCTCGACACGAAGTTGCGTCGGGTATGATCGGTGGGTATGAGGACAGAGACGACTGGGTATCGGAACTGGTATCGCTGTCTACAAGTGAAGAAGGACCACTTCTCGTAAAGGGTTTGCTGGCTGAGAGAGGCATTGTTTTGGTAATTGAGGAACATCTTTCTGGCACCTACCTTGATGGCGCTGCAATGCTGCTTGATACCGGCAATCCTGTTATTGGCCTTACTCTCAGGTATGACCGTTTGGATAGTTTCTGGTTTGTCTTGTTTCATGAATTGGGCCACGTGTTTCTTCATCTTTTTGAGTCATTGGAAATGGATTTTTTCGACGAGGAGGGTGGAGAGAACATGGATGTTATCGAACGCGAGGCAGATGAGTTTGCTCTAAATGAGTTGATCCCATCGGAAGACTGGAACCAGTGTATATCCAGGTTTTCGATATCAGAGGAGTCGGTTCTAATTGATGCAGAAAATCTCAATATCCATCCGGCAATAATTGCTGGGAGAATTCGCAAGGAATCCAATAACTTCACAGTTCTCAGTGGTTTAGTGGGGCAGGGAGCTGTCCGAGCATCGTTTGGTGACTCCAAATGAAAATTGATTTCAAAACTTATGTGCCAATTCTTAAATGGAGAATGGGCGAATATCAGGCTCTACATCGATTGAGTGACAGAGCTAAGGAAGCAATCATCCCCTTATTACTTATTCCTCCAATCGAGTATGATTTTGAAGAAGAGAGAATGAAGAGGACTGTCGATGAACACATTCTTCCTTTTCCTAAGAAGTATGATGACAAGTGGGGAAAAGGAAAAGCGCTGATTGATATTCATGAGAGCCTCGATCTCGCATCTGTGGAGGGTGGGAGATTTGCTCTGGAACACGTTTTCGATGATCTAAGAATGCGAGAATGTGCTGCTATTCCAGTCGCACGCATGTCTCGGACCAAAGCCTACACGAATCAAGTACAGCGTATTGCCGAAGTGGACGAGCGGGGTGTATGTTTAAGAGTTGGCCTTACTGAACTGATGCGGCCAGACTTTAACAGTCGCTTGAAAGATATCTGCATGGAACTAGGGGTTGAATTATCCGAGATTGATCTTGTGCTGGACCTGGGCGAACCAGAGAATTTCGAGCCCATAGACGTCTTCGCTAAATTAATCCTCGGGAGGATGAGGAGCATAAATGGTTTGGACGACTTTCGGTCACTCGTGGTTGCAGGGATGTCTCTAAAGCTTTCGGAAGTGAAAAAGCCTGGAGGTGAAGTCCCTCGATTAGAATGGGCGTTGTATAAGGCAATGCTTAAAGTGCTAGGGGAGACCCGAGTACCCAGCTATGGAGATTATACGGTAGAAACGCCTAAGTTTTCAGAAATGGATATGCGCCTTCTAAACCCAGCCGGAAAAATTGTGTATACCTGTGACGACACGTGGCTAATTCCGAAGGGAGGATCTTTTCGACGCGACAACAGCCAAATGACTGGGCATTGTGCAGAGATTATAAAATCCGGTCACTACCTGGATATAAGCTTTTCCTTCGGCGATAAAAGGATTAATGACACCGGCAATGGTACAGCAAGTTGTGGAAACCAAACTACATGGAAGCAGGTAGCAGTGAACCATCATATTGAGAAAGTTGTAGACCAACTCGCCAATTATCCCGTCGCATAAGAAACTTCTTGATGTAGCCCGATAGCTCTCTGTGAGATATCAGTTCTGAGAGATTCTCGTACAGAGTCCGTTTAGAGCCCTTGAGTTTGTCTTTGCTAGCGCCTAGCTCACTGAGTAAGTCTACAGCCTCCTTACGCCAGAGAAGATGAGCCATAGAGTTAAACTCAACTTCCGGGTTGAGTTTTGGAGATCTCAACGTCGTAAAATTTACTGCTCCTTTAGAACCCTTTTTAGCAAGAATTAAGCCGCACCAGCTGGGCGCGTTGTCCATCAGAACATCAATATGGTTAGGAGCAGAGACAATAGTTATTTTCTCAAGGCTCTTTTTGTATTCGGCGAATTGTTGGGGAAGCCGTGTCAAAGTATCTTTGGAACTCTTAATCTCATAACCATGGATAAATCCGTTTAGAACGGCAATATCAATCCGCTGCCTACCATGTGCAAGCCCTAGTTCGTTTATGACCATCGCTTTGGGGTTACAATGGTATCTCTTCAGAATCTTCCTATGGAGAGCATCCCTGATCTCCTGGTCGGATGATTCCTGAGCTGATAATCGCATAGCGCTAAACTCTCACCTGTTGAATCCTATACATCTTCGCCGATCTTCATTGCCACGCAGAATATCCGCAATAAATTGCTCGGATTCAAGTTAAACTTTCTGTACTAAATCGCACTTTCGGGTTTCCTGGGGGAGGGCGGCAATATAGGTCTTCAGGTGCCCCCATGTTTCTTGGTCGAGAAATCGTTCCTGGACGGTTGCTCCTGGCGAGGATTTTCAATTACCAGTGGCGCATCGACGGTAGCTGGTGCCCATCCATAAATGGATGTTTTTTTAAAAAACACCCTGTTCCAGCCACAGGGTTCCGGTTCACAACTCTACCGGCTTATAAGTGGCCATACATTGACCGGGATGGTCACCTTATGACCCATTACCCCGATTTTATGCCACAGATTACTGCTGCACAGCCCATAAGAGTACAGATATTGGGTTATCTGGGCCAACCCTTGTGTTTACCCGGAATCGAGCCGCGCCAAACGCACCAGGTTGTAGCTCAGAACCGAAGACCAGACATAAGCCTTGCAGCCATCAAACCCTTTCCAGTTTGCCTTCGTTGCACCAAAGGCTCGTTTTAGTTCTGAGATATTTCCTTCTACCCCCGCCCGAAAATTGCGCAATTGAGTAAACGTTTTCGATGTAACGCCCATGGCGTGAAGCGACAAACCGACCGGCTTATGGAAGACCACACGCTTAACACCCAGCCCCCTTCCTTGTGTCACATTTTCCTGGCTGGCATAGCCACCGTCAGCCACGACCGAATGCGGTAGGCGGTGCAGCTTCGACCGATGAAAATATAGCACTGGCATCAACAAACTGCTTGATCCTGCCCACCAACAGTGGACACCTCACCAAGCGCTCAAAGGGCTGCCTTTCCAGAGATGGCATGCTGCACATGATGTTCAAACCGGGTATGTGCGCCGAGAAAAAATGGCGCCGCCTGCGCGGGTTTAACTACCTGGCGAAGGTGATTACGGGAATCGAATGTAAAGATGGAATCGAGGTGATAAAAGTTGACCGGGTCGCCGCTTGAATCAGGTGTTGAAACACCACTTTTGACAATAACTCCATCGAACTGCACCTCATGCAGGTTGCTCTGCCTGATGCCAGTGTGCACCACTATGAACCACTGGTTGGCGGCCTGACACTCCCCGGTCCGGATGACCGTCATGTGCCGGCTGCTGCAATTAAGTGCGGTGCCCTCTGTCATGCGGTGTTTCCTCTGTTGGCTGTTGATTCCGGTAGATCTTTCAACAGAGCACACCGCATCTTATTTTTCAGGTCATACACCAGAAACCATCATAGCTCCACCGGCACAGGTATCAGGCCTACATGCGCTCGATAATAATGGCGGGCGCCATACCGCCGCCGGCACACATGGTTACCAGGCCGAACTGCTTGTCGGCGCGCTCCAACTCATCAAGCACGGTGCCGATCAGGATGGAACCGGTCGCCCCAATCGGGTGACCGAGTGCCATAGCGCCACCGTTCACATTGACCTTTTCCCGGTCCAGGTCCAGATGGCGAATAAACCTTTCCGTAACCACGGAAAAGGCCTCGTTGATTTCGAACAAGTCGATATCCGCAACGCTCAAGCCAGCTTTTGCCAGGGCCTTTTGAGCCGCTGGTACCGGTGCATTCAGCATCAGGGTAGGAGAATCGCCCATATTACACACGGCAACAATTTTTGCCCTGGGCTTCATACCGTGCGCCTTGGCGTACTCTGGTGAGGCCAGTAATACCGCGGCGGCCCCGTCTACCACACCGGAGGAATTGCCGGCGTGATGTACGAAATTGATCTCGAGATCGGGATACTTTTTCAATATCAGGCTGCGGAAAGTGGTGCCGGCCTCATCCAGCGGGTAGTCGACCAGGGCGGCGAAAGAGGGCTTTAGTTCTGCCAGGGTCTCCATGGTGGTCTGCGGGCGTGGAAACTCTTCATGATCCAGTGCCAGTGAGCCGTCCTCGTTATAGACCGGTACCAGTGACTTGTCGAAATGACCGTTGGCAATAGCGTGGGCCGCGCGCTGTTGTGACAGCACAGCCAGGTTATCCACCGCTTGGCGGTCAATTCCTTCCAGGGTGGCAATGGCGTCGGCACAAACGCCCTGGTGAGGCTGAGGGTGAACCTCTCGCAAACGCAGGTTGTCACTGTCGATAAACGGAGACAACCCCTGGATCTGGCTGTAATGCGACATCATCTCGGTGCCGCCACCGATACACAAATCCTCCATGCCGGCCATAATGCTACTGCCGGCGATGTTGACAGTGGTAATGCCTGAGCCACAAAAACGGTCCAGGGTGACTCCGCTGGCGCGCACGTCGTAACCGGCATCCAGGGCCGCCATGCGACCCAGGTCGCCGCCCTGCAGACCTTTCTGCTGACTGGTTCCCCAAACGATGTCATCGACATCGGCTGTATTGAGGTCGTTGCGTTCGGCAATGGCCTTGAGCACAGTGGCACCCAGGTGTTGGGGGTGTACATGTGCCAGTGCACCTTTACCCACTTTTCCAATACCGCGAGGAGTGCGGCAGGCATCAATAATCCAGGCTTCAGACATATTATTTCCCTTTCCAGTTGGGTGCACGTTTTTCAGCGAAGGCCGTGGCGCCTTCAATGGCGTCTTCGCTGGTGAACACGGGATTAACAATATCTTGTTGGTTTTTGAACATCTCACCCAAGGTCCAATCGCTCTGGTTCTGGACAACTTGCTTGCTCTTGGCCACAGCCAGCGGGCCATTGGCGGCGATTTTACCGGCCAGTGCCTGGGCGGCCTCCAGTGCCGTTCCCGCTGGCACGAGCTGGTTGATCAGGCCCAGTTCGTAGGCCCGCTGCGCCGAAATGAAATCACCCGTCAGTGCTAACTCCATGGCTATGCGGGATGGAATCTGGCGGGGCAGCTTAATCAGGCCACCGGCAGCAGCGGTGAGACCGCGCCTGGTCTCCGGGATACCGAACATGGCGTTATCGGCGGCGACAATTAGATCGCAGGAAATGGCCATTTCCAGTCCGCCGGCCAGGGCGTAGCCCTCTACTGCGGCAATCAGAGGTTTCTTCGGTGAAGCTTCAGTCAGGCCGGCAAAGCCGCGGCCCGGGATGTGGGGCGTCTCGCCGGTGATAAATGCTTTCAGGTCCATACCGGAGCAGAACGAGCCACCGGCGCCAGTGATGATGGCAACGCGCAGCTCATCATTGCTGTCCAACTCATCCATGGCAGCGGCAACCGCTGCTGCCAGGGCCCGATTAACGGCATTTTTCGCCTTGGGGCGATTGAGGGTAACGACAAGAACGCCATCTTCGACGCTGGTTAATACTTCATCAGACATAAGTTTTCTCCCGGTAATGGTATTAATTGATCAGTGATACACCGGCTTCGGCCACTGGTGCGACCATTGCGGCTCGGCGGCCGGCTTCTGCACTCGAGGCGGTGCCAATTTCGGCGCGTAGTTGTAGGCTTCGACCATGAAGTAATCCTGGCAAAGTCCGCCCGCGCTCGACACGTATTCCGGGCGTGCCTGCGGGCACCGGTATCTGCGATTGTTGCAGGTGGCGATTGGCGTTGTCCTGCGGCCTCTCATTTAATTCCAGCGAGGCGTCGCTATCGGAGGCCGGTCAGTCTGTGGCTTGGACCGTAAATCGACAATGACGCATGGCAACAAAAAAATATACCGCAAATGATACCGGCTCACTGGGAATACCGGGATAAAAATTTGTACTGTGCCTGCAGGCCCTGCCGGGTTCGTACACTCGCACCCAATCTGCCTGCACATCAAAGCCGTGATCCACTTGTTCATGGCTTGGTCCTTAGGCCAGGGCTCTTTGGTACAGCTCGCTGTTTATGTTGCCACCGCTGAGCACCACCCCGATGCATTTACCTCGATTGCATTGTGCATCCTGCAGGGCGGCGGCGAGCGGGGCCGCACCGGCGCCTTCGGCGACGTTATGGGTGTCGCTGAAGTAGTGACCTATCGCGGCCAGCACCTCGGCGTCGCTTACTCGCACAATGCCGGCCAGATTGCCGGTCATGATAGCCAGGGCCTCGGGGCTGGGTACTCTAACCGCCATGCCATCTGCCAGGGTGTCGGCCGAATCGGTTTCGATGCATGCGCCGGCCGCCAGTGATCGCGCATAGCAGTCAGCCTCGGTGGAGACCACACCGATGATTTCGGTATCGGCACCCAGCGCATTGCGTGCGCTGATCATGCCGCAAATCCCCGAGCCAAGGCCGATCGGAACATAAACGCGTTCCAGTTGCGGCCGCGCCCTGAGAAATTCCAGACTGTAGCTGGCGACGCCCTGCACCAGGTCCATATGAAAGGAGGGCATCTTGTGCAGACCCCGCTCATCTGCCAGTTGTTGTGCGTAGGGTACGGCCGCATCGAAATCCTTGCCGTGCACAACCAGTTCGGCGCCCAGTGCCTGTATGGCGCGATTTTTGTCCGGGTTGTTGCCCTCTGGTACTACGACTACGGCCTGTAGGCCAAGCAGGCCTGCAGCGAAGGCGACACTCTGGCCATGATTACCGCGCGTAGCGGTGACGATTCCGGTAACGGTGGGGTCGGCAGCTTGCAGTCGCTGCATAAATACCAGTCCGCCGCGTACTTTAAAGGCGCCGGTGGGGTTGTGATTTTCGTGTTTAACCCACAGCTCGCAGCCGCAGCGTTCGTTCAACAGGGGCCAATGTAGCTGTGGCGATGGCTGCATATGCTGGTACACTTGCTCGGCTGCGATTTCCAGCGCGGCAAGTTCGGGCAGAGTGACAGTAAGAGTGGCAGTAATAGACATGCTGGTGTCCGGACGCTAAAAAAGAATTATGCTACCGGGAAACCCTGACGATGTACAAAGTGTTGCGTGAAACCTGGGCTGAAATGACAGCGCCGGGACAGATGTTTGAGCTTACCGAGGTTGAAGTTGATGGCCAGAGCCTGAAGGCGTGGGCAACGGCAACAGGATCACTGCGCGACATCTGGACCATGACCGCGGGCCATGGCCAGGCCGATTATCTGGTGTATCAGGATGAGCGCTGGACCTATGAGCAGGCCCATGAAGAAGTGGCCAGGATAGCAGCATGGCTTATTGCCAATGGCATAGGCCGGCACGACCGCGTGGCGATCAATATGCGCAACTATCCGGAGTGGATGTTGGCCTACTGGGCCATCGTTTCCATCGGTGCGGTGGTAGTGGGCATGAATGCCTGGTGGGTGCCTGAGGAAATGAAGTATGGCCTGCAGGACTCGGCGCCCAGGCTATTGATCTGTGATCGCGAGCGGCTGGAGCGCTTCGAATCCATTCGTGATGATTTTCAGGCTATGAAAGTGGTAACCGTGCGGGTTGATGAGGTGCCGGCCTGGGCCGTGCCCTGGTCCAGTGTATTGGCAACAGCGCCCGCCCTGCCAGAGGTCAGCATCGATCCAGATGACGACGCGTGCATCTTTTATACCTCGGGCACAACCGGCACTCCCAAGGGTGCGCAGCTGACGCACCGGGGCTGCGTGGCCAACCTGATGAGTCTGATGTTTGTGAACATGGCCCAGGCGGCGTGTGCCGCCAAACTGAAGGGAGAAACACCCGCCGACCCCACGGCCGGCGGTGGGCCGCAGATGGCCTCCATCATCGCGACCCCGCTGTTTCACGTCACTGCCAATAACTGCCTGGCCCAGACGGTGACTATTGCCGGTGGCAAGTTGGTGCATATGTATAAATGGGATGCCGGCGAGGCGCTGCGGATTATTGAGGAAGAAAAAATCACCACCTTCACGGGTGTGCCGGTAATGATCCGCGAGATTATTTCTCACCCGGACTTCGCGCATCGTGATACGTCTACCTTGACGACATTGGGCGGCGGCGGGGCCGCTGTGCAACCTGATCTGGTGGAAAAAATTGAAAAATCCGCACGCGGTGCACGCCCCTCCCAGGGCTATGGCATGACCGAGGTGTGCGGCATTATCAGTGCCTCGGCGGGTGATTATTTTGTCGATAAGCCCACCAGTGCGGGCATCGTCATGCCGATTTTTGAGACCAGGTGTATCGATGAAGACGGCAACACCCTGCCGCCGAGAGAAACCGGTGAGATCTGCGTCAAGGGCACACAGGTTATTAAGGGCTATTTGAATCGCCCGGAGGCCACCGCCGAAACCATCGTCGACGGTTGGTTACACACCGGCGATATAGGCTATTTTGATGAGGACAATTTCGTCTACCTGGTTGATCGGGCCAAGGACATGGTCTTGCGCGGCGGCGAGAATGTGTACTGTAGCGAAGTTGAAATCGCCCTGTTCAAGCATGATGCGGTGGCCGAATGTGCAGTTTTTTCGGTTCCCGATGAGCGCCTGGGAGAAGCAGTAGGGGCCGCTATTTTTCCCGTGCAGGATACCACGCTGACAGCTGAGGAAGTGCGGGCGTTTTGCAAGGATCATCTGTCGTCCTTCAAGATTCCCCGCTACATCTGGCTTATGAGCGAGCCCTTGCCCCGCAATGCCAGTGGCAAGTTTGTGAAGCGAGAGCTACAGGAGAGCCTGCTGGTGTCTGACGCCGGCTAGCAAGCGGTAAGCTCACAGCCCCTTGCGGTAGGTGTAGGGCGTTACGCCCGTCCAGCCTTTAAAGGCGCGAATGAAAGCGCTGGATTCAGAGAATCCGGCGCGGTGGGCGATTGCCTCGATACTCAATCCCTGCTTGCCCAGGTAGTGCAGGGCCACATCGCGCCGTACCTGGCCTTTCAGTTCTGAAAAGGAGGTGCCTTCCTTACCCAGGCGGCGACGCAGGGTTTGTGGGTGAATCTCCAACAGTGCTGCCACGTTATCCAGTTCGGGCATTTGCTCCAGGTCTTTGCGCAACATTCCCTTCACCTGTGCCGTCCAACTGGCACGCTCGTACTGCTGTGACAGCATTACCAGTGCGGGATGGCGCAGGTAGCGTGCCAGTGATTGTTCGTTCTGGGTGATTGGCATTTCAAGTAGTGACCGATTCAATACCATTTCCGTGCGGGGCTGATCAAAAAAAACCGGATTGCCCAGAAACATGGCTCGGTATTCTGACGCGTGTTCCGGTGCGGGGTGAGTGAAATTAAAAGCCAGCGTGGGCAGGTGTTCCTGTACCAGCCAACTGCAAAAACGGTGGCAATTGAACAGCGCCAGTTCGCCTGCATAGACATCGTGGGTGCCCGCTTCGCCCGCTTCATTGAGCCTGATGTTGACGCGATCTCCTGCCGGCACCAGTCGCGGTGCGGTGGAGTGTGGGAACAGACCGAAGAAGCGACAGTAGCGCGCCAGTGCCTTGCCCAGGGTGTCACAGTGTATGACGGCGTAGCACATCATGGACCAGGTACCGATGGGCAGAGCTTGCCGGCCATAGCCCAGGCTTTCGTCGCCCATAGCCAGCATGGTGCTCACCTGTAGATCGGCAAAGCGCTCAATCGAGATGCGGGCATCGTCCTCGTCCAACAGGCGTGGCGAAATGCGGTTGTCGCGCAGTAGTTGCACCGGGTCAAGACCTTTGGCCACAGCGTATTTGACTACGGCGCGGACGAATTGTACTGAAATCGAGAGTTGTCGCATAAACGTTCAGCGGCAGTCGTTCTGCAGCCAGTCCAATATCAGTTCGGTCAGTTGGATGCGGCTCCAGGAAAAGGAGTGGTCACCGGGAATAGTGAAGTGATGTAACTGGATGCCGGGTTCGCGCTTATAGGCGGCAACGGTTGGGTCAAACATGGATTCAGGCACCAGTACGACGTCGTTCTCGCCGACAATCATCAACACGGATTTACCACGCAGGCCCGGCGCAAAAGTTCGGGTATCCAGTTGCCAGGGTGGTGCAGACAGTAACTCTTCACGCATATGCTTGCCATCGAAGTTTCGCAACATAAACAGGCCGTCAGCATAATCCAGGAAACCGGTGGCATTGGGCTCCCCGGCGCGAATACCCTCAGCCATCAGACCCAGGTTGGCGGGGGCGAGCGCACCGACACAGGCCAGCCCCACGTCTTGTTGTGCAGCTGACAATGCTGCAAAGCCGCCCATGGAATGGCCCAGCAGCGACAGTTTACTGGCATCGATGCGATAGCGGGTGGTGTGGCTGCGCAAAAAACGCAGCGCTGCGGCGACATCGTCGGCCAGCGTGTTCAGGCTGTAATTCCCCTCACTGCCCCAGGCGCCACGATAGTGAAAAAACATCACATTGAAGCCCGCGCGGCGCACTACCTGGGCGATATCCAGGTTCTTTTCATTGCCGGGAAAGCCGTGCAGCAGAATCACTGTAGGATGCGGCCCCTTGCCGTTGGCCATATAGAGCAGGCCGGACAGGCGTGATTCACCGCTGAGAAATGTCAGTTCTTCAATGGACGGTGGAAACATCTGTTCCGGCACTGGATCGGTGGTCAACGGATTGCCGGCGGCCGATATTCCCAGGCTGTAGAGCACGATGAAAAGGCTTGGTATGGTGCGCATGGACTATCCCGTGAAACCGGATTGTACATCCTAAACCCCGCTGTCATTTTGGGTCAATTTATTTGTCGATGACCGTCATTGTTGGGAGGCAGCCCGCTCACCATACTGTGGGCCGCTCAAATGCACAGCAAATCTACCGCAGAGGTGAAAAAATGTTGCCCAGAGAGTTTACCGAAGAGCAGAATATGTTTCGCGATGCCTATCGCAAGTTCCTGGCGGCGGAAATTGTCCCCCACATGGAAGAGTGGCGTGCAGCAGGCATCGTCGATCGTCAGGCCTTCCGCAAGGCCGGTGAACAGGGCTTGCTAATGGTGTGGCCGCAAGAGAAATACGGCGGAGTGGGCGACAATGATTTTCGTTTTGAACAGATCATCATTGAGGAAACCACTTACGCCCGCGCCGCGGATTGGTTTAACACCCTGCACAGCCGACTGGTAGGGCCCTATCTGACGCGCTTTGGCAACGATGAGCAGTGCGAACGTTTTTTACCTAAATGTGCATCGGGAGAGTGTGTGCTGGCGATCGCCATGACCGAGCCCGATGCGGGCTCCGACCTTGCCGGTATGCGCACTACCGCGATAGAGCAGGATGACCACTGGCTGCTCAATGGTTCCAAGACCTTTATTTCCAACGGTATTAACGCCGATCTGGTCATTGTGGCTGCAAAAACTGACCCCGCTAACAATCCCCATGCGATGACACTGTTTCTGGTGGAAGCTGGTATGGAGGGATTTGAGCGCGGTCGCAACCTGCACAAGATGGGGCTCAAGGCCCAGGACACGGCGGAGCTGTTTTTCAACGATGTGACAGTACCCAAGAGCAATGTGCTGGGTGCGCCGGGCAAGGGATTCTATTATCTGATGGAAGGGCTGGCTGAGGAGCGTTTGTTGGGCGCTGCCGGGTATATCGCGGCGGCGCAGCTGAGCTATGACCTGACCGCAGACTATGTGAAAGAACGCAAGGCCTTTGGCAAACCGCTGGCAGCTTTTCAGAATACGCAGTTTACGCTGGCAGAACTGCGCACCGAGCTGGATATAGCACAAACCTATGTGGATCAGTGTGTGCGTGCCTTTAATGCCGGCGCGCTGACTGACGTTGATGCGGCCAAGGCCAAATACCGGTGCTCAGAGCTGCAGGTCAAGGCGGCCGATATCGGCGTGCAGCTACACGGCGGCGCTGGTTATATGGACGAATACCCCATTTCCCGCCAGTATACCGATGCCAGGATTTCCACCATTTATGCGGGCACGTCAGAAGTGATGAAAATCATCATCAGCCGGGATTGCCTGGGTGATGACTACCAACCGTTTAACACCCGAAACTTTTAATCTCAACCTTCGATAAGCAAAGACGGGAGCCATAGTATGGACATTAAAGACAAGGTAGCAGTTGTAACCGGTGGAGCCTCTGGCCTGGGTTGCGCCACCGTCAAGCGATTGGTGGCAGCAGGCGGCAAGGTTGCCATCTTCGATATGAATGAAGAGAAGGGCAACGCCCTGGTGGCTGAGTTCGGTGACAGCGCGATTTTTTGTCAGGTTAACGTAACCGACGAAGACTCCGTAACAGCGGCAATTGCCAAGACTATGGACGCTTTTGGCGCCATCCATATCGATTGCAACTTTGCCGGTATCGGCAACGCGGTGCGCACCGTGGGCAAGCAAGGTGTGTTTCCCCTGGACGCGTTCAAACTGGTCATCGACGTCAACCTGATTGGCACCTTTAACGTGCTGCGCCTGTGTGCGGAGCAAATGCAGGCCAACGAGCCCTTTAACAAGGACGGCGGTCGTGGCGTCATTATCAATACTGCCTCGGTAGCTGCCTACGAGGGCCAGATCGGCCAGGCTGCGTACTCTGCGTCCAAGGGCGGTGTGGTCGGTATGACGCTGCCTGTCGCGCGTGATCTGGCGGTACTGGGTATTCGTGTTAACACCATCGTACCGGGCCTGATAGCAACGCCGTTGATGATGGGCGGTGCCGAAGAGTTGACCCCGGAAATCTGGGAATTTCTCAAGCCGCTGGGTGAACAGGTGTTGTTTCCGAAGCGACTCGGTGACCCCGATGAAATCGCTCATCTAACGATGATGATGGTCGAAAACGACTACATTAACGGCGAGTGTATTCGTATGGATGGTGGTATCCGGATGCAGCCTAAATAAGGGCTGCCGGCGAGCACAAGGAGAAAATCATGGGCCCCTTGAACGGCTATACAGTAATCGAATTATCGGGCATTGGGCCAGCTCCCATGGGTGGGATGATTCTCGCTGATATGGGAGCCGAAGTAATACGTATCGAACGGGCCGGCGCGTGGAATCCACTCAAGTCCAGCGACATCAGCTTCCGCGGCAAAAAGTCAGTTGTGGTGAATCTGAAAGAATCCGAGGGTGTGGAGACCTTGCTGCGCATGGTGGAGAACGCCGATGTCTTGATCGACCCCTATCGACCGGGTGTCTGTGAAAAGCTGGGCGTGGGGCCGGATGAGTGTCTGCAGCGCAATCCCAAACTGATTTTTGCCCGTATGACCGGTTGGGGGCAGGAGGGTCCGCTGGCCAAGGCTGCCGGCCACGACATCAATTACATTGCCATAACTGGTGCCCTGTACGCCACGGGACGCAAAGGTGCAAAGCCTGTGCCGCCCTTAAACCTGGTGGGCGATATGGGCGGCGGTGGCATGTTGCTAGTGAACGGCGTATTGGCGGCCTTGCTGGAAGCCCACAACTCGGGCAAGGGCCAGGTTATCGATGTCGCCATGGTAGACGGCGCCGCCCAGCTCATGTGGATGTTCCATGGTTTCCAGGCCGCCGGTGGCTGGGACGAGACTCAGCGCGAGTCTAATATGCTGGACGGAGCGGCACATTTTTACGACACCTATGAATGCGCCGATGGCGAGTACATTTCCATCGGTTCCATCGAACCGAGGTTTTATGCCCTGTTGATAGAGAAGGCCGAGCTGGACCCAGCGGAGTTTGCCGACCAGCACAACCGCGCGCTCTGGCCGCAGTTGACGGCACGTTTAGATGAGATATTCAAAACCAAAACCCAGGCCCAGTGGTGCGAAATCATGGCCGGCACAGATGTATGTTTTGCGCCAGTGCTGAATTTTATGGATGCCCCCAAACATCCCGCCAACGTGGCCAGAAACACCTACATCGAAGTCGATGGCATTACCCAGCCGGCGCCGGCGCCGCGCTTTAGCCGCACCCCGGCCGAGGTTAGTCATGGTATCCGCGAGCTGGGAGCAGACACGGATGCAACCCTGACCGCCATGGGCTTTGCAACACAGGAAATTGCCGCCATGCGTGAGGCCGGCGTAATCGGGTAGTCTTACATACGCACAGGAGACAGCACTATGAGCAGTGAACAGAACGTCACCATTGAACGCAAAGGCCCGACAGCCATTGTTAGTTTTAACCGTCCCGAGAGCCTCAATGCCATCGAGGCGGGAATACGGGCGGAAATTCTCGCCGCGGCCAATGAGGTGAACGCTGACGACAGTATTCGTGTGGTGATTTTGACCGGCGCGGGGCGGGCCTTTTGTGCCGGTGCGGATCTCACCGAGAAGCAAGCGCCGGACTTTAGTGTTGAAGATATGCTCAACCGGGAATACAAACCTGCGTTGATGGCCATTACCAACGCGCCAAAGCCGTGGCTCAGCGCCGTCAATGGTGCCGCCGCCGGGGTCGGTAGTGCTTTTGCCATGAACTGTGATCTTACCGTGATGGCCGAAGACGCCTATTTCTACCAGGCATTTGCTGCTATCAGCTTGATTCCCGATGGGGGTTCGACCTGGCATCTGGCTCGCACGCTGGGTAAAAAGAAAGCCTACGAACTCATCGCTCTAGGGGAAAAACTCAAGGCGAATAAGTGCCTGCAGCTCGGTCTTTGTAACCGCGTGGTGCCCGCTGACAAGCTTATGGACGAGGCGCTGGCGCTGGCCACGGAGCTGGCGGGCAAGGCGCCCTTGTCGCTGCGCTACGCCAAGCAGACTGTTAATGCAGCCATGACCGAAAGCGTCGACCAGACCATATCCAACGAAGCGCGCTATCAAGCCCTGTGTATAAAAAGTGCAGATGCTGTTGAGGGCGCCACGGCATTTATAGAAAAACGCACGCCCAATTTTCAGGGTAGGTAAAAAACAGTCGGGACACAGGAGAGGATAGGCGGGTGCGCGAAGAAATATTGTTGGCACAGAAGTCGGACAACATTGCCACGGTGACATTGAATCGCCCTGCTGTGTCCCTGCAACAGTGAAAATAGGTAACAGCCTGGTCGACCGGGGCCTACGATTGACAGGTCACAACATATCAGTGTCCCGTATTTATCCCACGCCAGAAATTCTGGCAGCGACCGTCACTACCTTCGCAGCGGACAACTTCAGCCGCTGATAAAGGAGTCTTGTGATGAGCGACTGCCAGACGATCATTGTAGAACAACGCGGTGCGGACCATGCCATTATTTCGTGTGAGAAACACGGCCCCCGTTCAGTATCATCTCGTATTGGAAGAGGCTGCCGGTTTACAAAGATTGTTAGACTGTTAGACTGCTAGCCACCCTCAAAGTATTGGATTCTGGATGATTTCAGCAGCAGCACTGGACCGATTACGGGCCGGTAACCGCCGATTTGTGGAGGGCAATCTCAACAGCGGGATTCTCGCCAGCCCGGCCCGTCGCAATGCGCTGATCAGTGATCAAAAACCCTTTGCCATTATTCTCGGTTGTTCCGATTCCCGGGTGCCTGGAGAGATAATTTTTGACCAGGGCCTGGGCGACCTGTTTGTCATTCGCGTTGCCGGCAATGTGGTGGCGCCCTCGCAGATTGGCAGTATCGAATATGCCGCTGAGCAGTTCGGATGTCATTTGGTGGTTGTATTGGGGCATTCAAATTGTGGAGCGGTTACCGCGACCCTGGAACAGTTGCAACGCCCGGACAAAAACCGTTCACGTAACCTGCGTTCTATTGTTGGCCGCATTCAACCCTCGGTAGAGGGATTGCTGCTAACCGACGCAAGGCATGATCCAGAGCAACTCCTGCACGAGGCGGTTCGCGCTAATATACATGCCTCCGTCGAACAATTGCGACATGGCTCCGATATTCTGGAGAACCTTGTGCAGGATGGTGAATTGCAAATCGTTGGGGCCGAGTATTCCTTGAAAACCGGCATTATTGAGTTTTTTGAAAAAGAGATTGGCGATGGCATCATTGATTGACGAGACTGATTACGGCCCCCTGGCTTGCCTGGTCGGGGTTTGGAAAGGCGGCGAAGGCATGGACGTGGCGCCTGAGCCCGATGATGACGAGCGCAATCCCTATTACGAAACCCTGATCTTTGCGGCGACCGCTGACGTGACCAATGCCGAGCAGCAAACACTTTCGGTGCTGCGTTACCATCAGGAAGTACGGCGAAAATCCAACGACAAGGTGTTTCACGACCAAGTGGGCTACTGGCTCTGGGATGCCACTACCGGTGAGATTGTGCAAACACTGAGCATTCCACGCGCGGTAAGCCTGCTGGCGAGAGGGACAGCGAGCGTGCAGGGTGATACCACTGTGCTGCAAGTATGTGCCGCTGTTGGTGACGAGCAATGGGGAATCATTCAATCACCCTTCATGCAGGAGAAAGCGCCCGTTGTGGGATTTAGCCACCGGATTACCGTTACCGGTGACAGGCTCCAATACAGCGAAACCACCTTGCTGCATATCTACGGGAAACAAAACCATGAACATACTGACGACAATGTTCTGCAACGTCAGTGAGCGCCAGGCATGAGTGATCAAAAACGACCCGAGCTGGCCTATGTAGATGAGCGCCACGACAAGACCCTGGATGAGCAGCGCGAGGAAGCCGCCGCGAAACGCCACGCCAAGGGCTACCGAACCGCGCGGGAAAACCTGGAAGACCTGGTCGATGCGGGCTCGTTCACCGAGTACGGCCAATTGGCCGTGGCAGCGCAGCGTAATCGCCGCGACTACGAAGATTTGCAGAGCCGCACGGCGGCCGATGGGGTCATCACCGGCATCGGTACCGTCAACGGCCATCAAACGGCAGTCATTGTCTATGACTACTCCGTGCTGGCTGGCACCCAGGGCTTTTTCCATCACAAAAAGCTTGATCGTATTTGCGAACTTGCCGAAGACTGGAACCTGCCGGTCATCATGTACACAGAAGGTGGGGGCGGTAGGCCGGGTGACACCGATGTGCAGGTGCAAATCGCCGGTTTGAATATTACTTCCTTTGCCACCTGGGTCAGGCTTTCCGGTCAGGTACCCAGAATAGCCATCAATAACGGCTACTGTTTTGCGGGCAATGCAGCCTTGTTCGGTTGCGCTGATATTACCGTCGCAACACGCACATCGTGGATCGGCATGGCCGGCCCCGCCATGATTGAAGGCGGCGGCCTGGGGGTATTCGCGCCCACCGATATAGGGCCGATCAATGTGCAGGAAAAAAATGGCACCGTTGATATCGTCGCTGAAGACGAAGCTGACGCCACGCGAATCAGCAAGCAGTTGCTGAGCTATTTCCAGGGGCCGGTGGAAGACTGGACCTGCTCCAGCCAGGACAGTTTGCGAGATGCTGTGCCTGAAGATCGACGCTGGGGCTACCCGGTGCGGCGCATTATTGAAACCATCGCCGACGATGGATCATTTATGGAGTTGAGGCGTGTTTACGGTCGCCCCATCATTACTGGTTTTATACGCCTGGAGGGGAAACCGGCAGGACTGATAGCCAACGATTGTCAGCAACTCGGTGGTGCGGTGGATGCGGAAGCGGCCGAGAAGGCGGCACGTTTTTTGCAACTGTGTGATGCCTATGAACTGCCGGTGCTGTCACTGACAGATACTCCCGGTTTTATGGTCGGCCCCGACAGTGAAAAGCAGGCAGCCGTACGGCGCATGTCCAGCCTGTTTGTAACCGGTGCCAGTTTGACTGTTCCCATCATTGCCATATTCCTGCGCAAGGGCTATGGCCTGGGTGCCATGGCTATGACCGGCGGTAGTTTTGTTGCTCCTGTTTACGCCGCTGCCTGGCCCACGGGCGAGTTTGGCGGCATGGGGCTGGAAGGTGCGGTGCGGCTTGGCTACAGGAAGGAGCTGGAGGCAATCGAGGATAGCGAGGAGCGTGAGGCCCTGTTCGATAAACTGGTGGCCAGGATGTATGAAATTGGCAAGGCCACCGAGGCAGCGGCGCACTTGGAGATCGATGCCGTCATTGACCCGGTCGATACTCGTGCGGTAATAATTCGCGCCTTGAATGCGGCCCCGCGACCGCGGCTCTCCCACGGCAAGCGCCGCAATTTTGTCGATACATGGTAACTGGCTTACGCAGTGACAGAAGAGATACCCACCGTCATCGTCTCAGGCTTTAATGCTGTTTTGCAGGTAGCAGAGCGGTTTGGTGTACAGCGACGAGAACTGCTGGCGCATGCACATTTGGAGCCGGAATGGCTGCGGCATCGGGACGATCGCTTGCCGGTAGCGGGTTTTCTTGACTTATACAGTTTGGCGGCCAGTCATAGCGGTCGCGATGATATCGGTATTTTCGTGGGCCGCGCCAACTACTTCACCGGACTCAGCCTGCTCTTGTATATGTCGACCCTGTGTCACAGTCTGCGCGAGTACCTGAATCTGGTGCCCAGTATTCTCCGCTTGCGCGGCGATATTGGCGTATTGGCCATAGAGCGCGCCGGTGATTTTATTCGCCTGGAATGGCGGCCGCTGCTGGAGCAGACCCGCGGCCAGCGTTTTTTGAGTGATGACATTCTCTCCTCATCGGCAGCCATCGTGAATGCCTTGTGCATAGATCCGATTCCAGTGCGCCGGGCACATTTTACCTATGCAGAGCCGGCCGACAGAGAGCAGTTAGAGCTGGCCCTTGGCACCGATCTACATTTTGACCAGCCGGTAAGCTGTCTCTATTTTGATCGTTCCTGTCTGCATGCTCCGGTTATCAAATTGGACTATGAGCTGGATGAAAGCTGGACCTCTGCATTACAGGATTTGTTTGAGTCAGAGTTTTCTGAAGATCCTTTTTTACATGCCGCGAGACAGGTTATTGCCCGCTTTTTGCCTACCGGTGAGGTATCTATCGATGGCTTGGCCACGGAGCTAGGTGTTTCCAGGCGCACCCTGCAACGCCGCCTCACAGACCGGGATACACACTTTTTGCAGGTGCTGGCCGAGGTCCGAGCAGAACTGGCGGCTCGCTATCTGGGCGATCAACGCCTGGGTATCACCGAGATCGCCTTCCTGCTCGGATATTCTGACCTGGCCTCGTTCTCAACCGCTTTTCGCAGTTGGTACTATTGCTCTCCCAGCGAGTTTCGCAGTCGCTAAACGGCATTCCTCATTCCGCTCGCATTGCGAAAGTGATCCTGGCCGCCAGCGCCCGGTTTGATCTCGAATCCACCCTCGAGCTGTAGTTGGTGGTGCTTGGAACACAGCATAATCAGGTTCTCAACCCGTGCATCAGCCTGTTGCTTGAATAAATCTGTAACATCTTCGTGTTCTGAATGGTTTTCAAATATACTTGCCTGAGCAATGCGGGTTTCTCGCCTGCGGAATCCTGTTGTTTTTTCCAGTTACTGTTCGTACCTTTAACGTAACAAATTCAAGAGGATTTTTTAATGCCTTGCGAAAATATTTCCTTATATTTTAATGGATTGAGAGTTTATGGATGCGCACTGGCCAGTGAGCTCCAAGCCAGTAACGACAGACTGGCTGCTGCTAATCAGGAAAGCTTTATGCGCGCGTGGAAAGTAAATGAATTTGGCGAACCGGGCCAGGTACTGGCACTGGTCGAGAGTGCTGAGGATTTTGAAGCTGGCCAAAGCCAAGGTGGTGGTGCGGGTTCGCGCCTGATGTAGCATGCCAGATACTACTCAAGACTATGTCGTTTCCAGCATCCTGGAAGATCAGGCCACGCTACAGGCCCGCTTCCAGGAACTCGGTTACCTGCTTGTCAAGGGCTACATTGGTGCGCAACAATGCGATCAATTGCTCGAAACTCTGTTGAACGAGCTTAAGCCCCACGTCGGCTTTGATGCCGATGTACACCAGCCGGTCCTGGTGGGACAGCCCTTTTTTGAAACCGATCGTACCTGGGATGAAGTGTATCCCCGCATCCAGTCACTGGAGTCGTTTCACAGCTTCTTTCACAGCAGCCACATTCAAAACCTGATGGAGACAGTTAGCGGCAAAGATGTTTTTGTTTACCCGATAAAAATGGCTCGCATCTCCACACCCGGCAAGATCGGCTATGAAACCCCACCTCATCAGGACGCCCACTCCCACCGTGCCGGTCCCACCATGGCGGGCATCTGGGTGGCACTACACGACATTACGCAAGCAATGGGCCGGGTAAAGGTACTGGCCGGCTCCCACAAGGGCGGCGTGCGGCCCGTATTTCAGGCGGGGGGCGTAGGCGGAATCCAATGCGAAATATATGCCGAGGAAAACAACTGGCATGTCTCCGATTTTGAACAGGGCGATGTGCTAATTTTTCATTCCTGCTGCGTCCACAAAGCCGAGCCCAACACCACCGACAAGACCGTGCGCATCAGTGTGGATACGCGTTTTTGCGATTTCGGCGCGCCGGTATTTTCCACCAATTTTGAACCGCACCACGGCTGGCGCATCGATGGGCTAAACTGGGACGTGATCTACAAAAACTGGCAGCACAGCGATTACCAGTACTATTGGAAGGATTACCCCAATCTCTGTTAGGAAAACTGTTGGAGCCAACATGCCAATCGAACGACAAAAATTGGAACGTGAGTTTTTCCGCATGCTCAATCGGGTGGTAGAACCAGCGGTGCGCAAGGGCATCGGCTCCCCGCGTTTCGTGCCCGGTGGACTTATCGTGTTGGAAACCAGGGGTTTCAAGAGTGGTGCGACCAGGCGTACGCCCCTGGCAGCCACCCGACTGGGCGGCTATGTGTTTATCAGCACCTTTCGCGCTGAACGATCTTTCTGGATTAAGAACCTGCAAAAACAGCCACGCACACGCTACTTCCTTGGTGGCAAGGCCCGCGACGCAAAAGCGTTCGTGATGACGGCAGGTAAGCGCTACCGTCGCCCCAAAGCCTTGCCGCCCGCCATCGGTAAAATCACCGATTTTCTGGCGCCCTATACACAGGCGGGATGGGCTTTTGCCGTGTTGATGCCCGTCAAAAAGGACAAATAATACGGGAAGATAAGCCATGGAAGAACCTGTATACGCTATCGCACACATCAACGTGAAGGATTACGACGCCTACCTGGGTATTACCGTGCCGGACTACCCCAATATGTTTTGCCGGTACAGCCCCAATACCAATATCGTCCACGGCGGCGGCATCATCGACTAGGTGGAATGCCAGGTGCGCTACACCATGGCCTGTATCATGGAGTTCATCCAAACCGACCTCAAGTCACTGGAATGCAAAGCCGATGTCAATATTGAATACAACAAGGAAGTACTGACACTCAGCGAAAGCCTGGCCTGGGGGCACCCGGATGTCGATAGCCGGTACAAGAACAGCAAGGCGCCCGTGGTCAACAACTCGCCCTTTTGCTTCCAGCAATACCGGAAGCGGATCCACGACGGGGGTATTTGAGAACTATATTATTGAGCGCTAAGCTCGCAACACAATACTAAAGGAACAAGCTATGCTCGAAGAACTATTTTCCATGCAAGACAAGGTCTGTGTCATCACCGGTGGCTCACGTGGTCTGGGTTTTTACATGGCCCAGGGATTTTTCACTGCCGGCGCAAAACGTATTTATATCACCGCGCGCAAAGCCGCGGAGTGCAATGCCGCTGCCAAGGAACTGTCGCAGTATGGCGAGTGCATAGCCCTCACTGGCGACATTAGCTCCATGGATGAAATTCAACGCCTGGCCGATACGCTGGCCGAGCGGGAAGAGTCCATCGATGTGTTGGTTAACAACGCCGGCTGTGGTTGGCTGGAACCACTGGAAAGCTTCTCCGAGATGGGCTGGGACAAGGTAATGGATCTAAATGTTAAAACGCCGTTCTTCTTGACCAAAGCGCTGGTGCCCCTACTCAAGCAAGGCGCTTCTGCCACCAACACTGCCGCTGTTATCAACATCGGCTCTATCGCCGGCATCAGTGCCGCCACCGACACGTTTTCCTACGCACCCAGCAAGGCTGCCATACACCAGGTGACGCGCAACCTGGCGGTGATCCTGGCCGACGATCACATTCGCGTCAACGCCATTGCGCCGGGACGATTCTTCTCGAAGATGACTGAATACGCCAGCAAAAACAAGGCGGTATACGATGCCGAAATTGCCTACATACCCCTGCATCGCTGGGGCGAGGAGAATGACATCGCCGGCGTCGCCATCATGTTGGCCAGCCCGGCCGGTGCATTTATTACCGGGCTGATTATTCCGGTGGATGGTGGTACTACGCTGGTGCGCTAAAAAATGGCGGAGTGAATTCTGTATAGGGTCTCCTCCCCCTTTGGCAAGACACAGGATCTGGATAACAGGGCCAAAACCTGCAACATCACTCAAACGACGACAGGTCTCATCACTGTTCGCCTCGGCTATGAGCTGATAGCTCTCCCGAACCCTGCGGTGCTGCATGCACATCGCCCTGAATCAAATCTGCGTCACCCATAAAAAAACGCGCGTCAAAACGACGATTGCGATACGGCGGCGCGTTTACCCATTAAAACCCGCGACTGTTTTTGACCCTGTCTGACAATAATCAGGGTGGCGGCATCTTTTGGCCGCACTGCCCTGCCCTCGGAGCGAAACTCACCGCTCTTCATATAGTTCGGATCGTAGGCTTGCTTGCCGGTCATACTACAGGCGACTCACTGCAGCTTCTGCTGCGGTTAATGCCGTATCAATACGCTCGCGCAAGGCATGCATATCCACACCCGCCGTGCTTTTTTGGCCCGCCCTGTAGCGCGCGTACACGCCGTGAATAATGGTCGCCGTTTTCCAGCAATTGAAGCCCACGTAGTAATCCAGCATATCCAGGTTGCGGCCAGTGCGATGGGCGTAGCGTTGCGCCAGTTCGCTGCGCGCCGGAAAGCCGGGGGCAACGGTTGCAGCATCCTGGTTTACCGGCGTGGTATCAGCGGGGTCTGGCCAGGGGTTAAGGGCGTAGGCCAGATCCGCCAGCGGATCACCCAGCGTCGAAATTTCCCAATCCACCAGAGCCACCACCGTCGAGTCAGCTCCGATCAAGCAGTTGTGAAAACCATAATCGCCATGCACTACACGGGCCTTGCCTTGCTCGGGCATGTGGTCCAGGAAGTACTGTTGCAACTGGTGGGTGCGCGGGTCGTCATATTGTGCGGGCTCCATCGACGAGGTCCAGGAGCGATACCAGGTTTTCAACTGGCGCCCCACGTAGTTGTCTTTTTTACCCAGCTCGCCCAGGCCTATTTCATCAGGATCCAGTGAATGCAAATCTGCCAGCACATCAATAAAGGAATGTGCCAGGGCCTCCCGTTTGTCTTGCGGTACCCAGGCAATGGTTTGTTCAGCGCTGTACAGCGGCCGCCCGTCAACCAGCCCCATCACATAAAACCAGGCACCGGTGACAGCGGGGCTTTCACAAAAGCCCATGGCCTCCGGCACGGGCACATCCGTGGAGCCCAGGCAGGAGATCAACGACCACTCCCGGCTCATATCGTGCGCCTTGGGTAACAACTCTCCCTGCGGCGGCCGCCGTATCACCGCTTGCTTGCCGTTGGCATCATCCAACCGGTAGGTGAGGTTGGAGTGGCCGCCTTCCAGCCGCGTCCACTTGAAGGGCGGTGTCAAAGCGGCAATGTTTTCCTTGATCCAGGTCTCTACAGCGGGGATATCATAGCCTTCAGCCTGTGGAAAGCCCTCAGCCTGTTGATCGCTCATGCCACTGCTTCCACCAGGTCCATTGATAACACTTCCGACAAATCCCTCAGCGCCTGCTCCAGCGACAACACCTTGATGGTGGTCATACCCATGGCCCGGGCCGGTTTCAGGTTGATACCCAGGTCGTCGATAAAGACCGCTTCACAAGCATCGATATCCAGTTGCTCACAGGCCATCCGGTAAATGCGCGGGTCGGGTTTGCGAAAACCCACCGCGCTGGATTCAATAACAAAATCAAATTGCGCCATGATCTCCATCACCGCCGGCACCTTGGCCACACCACTGGCCATACCGGGGCTCTCCCCGGCACCTTTGACGTTATTGGTGATGCAGGCAACCCGGTACTGCTGCTTGATCAGCAGTAACGCATCAACCATCTCGGGGCGAATATCGCCGGACAATAATTCGATGACAGCTATGCCGGGAATGTGATGGCCCGCCGCCTCGGTTTCTGCGGCGAAGAGTGCGTCGAACTCACCGAGGCTCAGCCGGCTGCTTTCAAACTGGGCCCAGGCATTGCTATCGGGATTGGTGGCATTGACCGAGCGAATAAAATCCACCGGAATACCATGTTCACGTTCATAGCGAGCAAACGCCACGAAGGGGCTGGTGGTGAACACGCCACCAAAATCCCAGATTACCGCCTTTATCACAGGTCTTTGAACCCCTTGCCTTCCTCTGCCAACTTCACCATCAGTGCGGCCGGTTCCTCACCGTACTTGCGCAGGGTCGCTACCACTTTGTCCAGGCCGATACTGTCCGCATAGTGCATGGGGCCACCACGGTATCTGGGCCAGCCATAACCGTACACCCAGGTCACGTCGATATCGCCGGCACGAATGGCAATGCCCTCCTCCAGAATTCTGGCACCCTCATTGATCATCGGGTAAATACAGCGCTCGAGAATTTCTTGCTCGGAAATATCACGCTGCTCTGTACCGGCCTGCTCGGCAAAACGGCGGATTACATCTTCCACCACCGAGGAGGGGCTGGGCGTGCGCTTTTCATCGTAATCGTAGTAACCCGCCGAGGTTTTCTGACCGCGCCGGCCTGCTTCGCACAACAAATCCCGAATGCTCTCACCCTTCGAGGTTTCCGCACTCCAGCCGATATCCAGTCCGGCCAGGTCTGACATCTGGAAGGCGCCCATGGGCATGCCAAAATCCACCAACACCTTGTCTACCTCGTGTGGCAGCGCGCCCTCCAAAATTAACTGCTGGGCCTGGGCCTGGCGTGGATACAATATGCGGTTGCCAACAAAGCCGGGACACACGCCTACCAGCACGGCAATCTTGTTGATGCGCTTGGCGAACGACATGCAGGTCTTGATAACGTCATAAGCCGTCTTGTCGCCACGCACGATTTCCAGCAGCTTCATTACATTGGCAGGCGAGAAGAAGTGCAATCCAATTACTGACTCGGGTCGCGAGGTGGCTGAGGCAATCTCGTTAAGGTTCAGCGCCGACGTATTCGACGCCAATATCGCGCCTTGCTTGACGATTCCATCGAGTTTGCTGAAGATTTCTTTCTTGATCTCCATATTTTCAAAAACAGCCTCAATTACCAGGTCACAATCAGCCAGGTCTTCCAGCTTGAGGCTGCCGGTAATCAGGCCGCAGCGCTCTTCTACATCGGCCGCGCTGATACGCCCCTTGCCGGCGGTGTTCCGGTAATTCTTGCGTATCACCCCAAGACCGCGATCCAGGGCTTCCTGTTGGGTCTCGACGATGGTGACCGGTATGCCCACATTGGCCATATTCATGGAGATACCGCCACCCATGGTGCCGGCGCCGATCACACCCACCCTGGCAATAGGGATTTCTGCCTGGTCCCGGTCGATACCGGGGGTTTTGGCGGCCTGCCGTTCAGCAAAAAACAAATACTGCTGCGCTGCCGATTGCGAACCGGTCATTAGCTTGCGGAACAGCTTTGCCTCCGCTTGCATGCCCTCATCAAATGGCAGCTTCACGGCCGCCTCTATACAGCGGATATTGTATTCCGGTGCCAAAAAGCCGCGTGTCCTGCGGGCAATGCTGTTGCGAAAGTCATCGAAGATGGCCGGGTTATCCCGGGCGGACTGTAATTTTTCATCGCGATCACGAATTTTGGCCAGCGGTGTATTATCGGCAATAACTGTTGCGGCGAAGGCGATTGCACCGGCCCGCAAATCGCCCTCTACAATCGCTTCTACCAGGCCGCTTTCCAGCGCTTCCGCCGCGCCAATCATGCTGCCGCTGGTCGTCATCTGTAGTGCCTTCTCCACGCCCACCACCCGCGGCAGGCGCTGGGTGCCGCCGGCGCCGGGCAACAGGCCCAGGTTTACTTCCGGCAAACCAAAGCGCGCCCCCGCATCACAGACACGGAAGTGGCAAACCAGGGCTGTTTCCAGGCCACCACCGAGGGCCGTGCCATGAATCGCAGCGACAATAGGTTTGCCGGCGTTTTCCAGATCAGCCAAGGTATCGTGCAGCCCAGGCTCCTTGAGCCCACCGCCGAACTCGGTAATATCAGCACCGGCAATAAAGGTGCGGCCCGCGCAGATCAGTACAATAGCTTGCACAGTGTCATCGGCCAGGCATTGTGCCACCCCAGCCTTGATGCCCTGCCGCACGCCCTGGCTCAAGACATTCACCGGCGGGTTGTCGATAGTGATGATGGCGATACCGTCTTCTATAGTGAGATCGGCCATGTCCGTTAATGCTGTCATTGGTAATCCTCTTGGTTATCCGGGTTGTTTAATCGCGCTGTTTTTCCAGGTGAGAGTAGCAGGCGATAGTATAGAGCGTTTGACGGGTTTGTTGTGCTATCTTCAGCGCGAGACTATGCAAGTGTGTGATAAGTCAGACCACGGCGCGATTGTCGAATCCGATGCTGGCCGCAACACTACCGCTGACGACAGGACTGCCGCTCTTATACTGGAGACAAGCGTGCCAACTGATCTAGACAAACTGCTTGCACTACTGGATGTGGAGCGCATCGACAAATACCTGTTTATCGGCCGCAGCCCCAAATTTCCACCGCGGGTTTTCGGCGGCCAGGTATTGGCGCAATCTCTCAGCGCGGCCATTCGCACCGTCGACGGCGAAGAGCGCAGACCCCACTCCATGCACGCGTATTTTCTGCTCCCGGGCAACCCCAAAAAGCAGATTGTCTATGAAGTGGATCCTATCCGCGATGGCCGCAGCTTTACCACCCGTCGCGTGGTGGCCAAGCAGGATGGCATTGCCATTTTCAATACTTCCGTTTCCTTCCATCTGCTGGAAGAAGGCTTTGCGCATCAAATGGATATGCCGGACGTGCCTGGGCCAGAAGATCTGGAAGACGATTTTGACTACTGGACCCGGATCGCAGAAGAATTCCCCGACAAATATAAAAAACCCACCTACCAGCCCGTGTACCGACGGCCGGTGTACCGTCGCGATTTTGTCAATCCAAAACCGGGAGAGCCCGTTCAGGACTACTGGTTCAAGACGGTGGCGCCAATCGGTGATGAGCCCATCGTGCACCAGACCTTACTGGCCTATATTTCTGATCACACGCTGCTGGGCGCCGCCCTGCTGCCGCACCCGGCTACCGGGCGCAGCGGTGATATGGCCCTGGCCAGTCTCGACCATGCCATCTGGTTTCACCAACCCTGTCGCACCGACGAGTGGTTGCTGTACCATCAAGACAGCCCTATAGCCCGTTCGGCACGTGGCTTTAGTCGTGGTACGTTCTTTACACAGGACGGTCGGCTGGTAGCCTCCACTGTGCAGGAATCTCTGCAGAGACAGCTAAAATAAATACGCCATGAATACACCACAAGCAGAAACGCCCTTACACCCTGTCTGGCTGCTCAAGCTGGTGTTTCAGTTTCCCTATGGCGGTTGGCTTTCTGGCGCGCTTATCTTTCTGGTCATATACAGCGCGTTCTGGGCATTCGCCGAGACCAGTAAGGTGGGCGCCTTAGTCACCTTATTTCTGAGTGGCATGGTGGCTTACATTATTCCCGTATACCGCCTCATTATCAGGCGCTCGGAGCAGGCCTATGATGCGCTTGAGCCCTTGCTGGATGCAGACGCGGCCCGCAAGCGGCAATGGCGACAATCACTGGGTCACAGGTCTATAAGCTGGGTGATAATCAGTACTGGCATTGGCTTGAGCATGGGTTTAATGCATTCAGCGGTTCTGGAAATAGAACGTGGCGGCACCGTCGCCACCACCTTCAGCAATAGCGCCAGTACTACGGTAGCCGCACTGGCGACTATCGCGGTGTGGGTGACTATGACTACCGTCATTAGCTCGATAATCTCTAACGCATGGCTGTTTTATAAATTGGGCCGGGATCATTTGCGCATCAACTTGCTCAATACCCACGATGTAGTGCCGTTGGCCTGGGTCTCAGTAGCCTCTACCCTGAGTTTGATTGGAGCCCAGGCCCTGTTCGCCTTGCTGATATTCGATCCCGGTGCTGGGTTTGAAACGGTGCTGCCCGGTTTTATGGGCACTGCGATACCTATGTTGCCGATGTTTTTGCTACCTATCTGGTCTGTACACAAGCGCCTGCAGTTGGCCAAGGCCAGCGAGTTGCAAGCCATCAACCAACTGCTGGGAGAACTTACCGACGATGAGGAATCGCCTCTCACCCAACCAGACGAACTGCCCAGGCTAAATGAGCTGCTCAGCTATCGCCGTGAAATCGCCGGCGTACGCGAGTGGCCGTTTGATCTGGGTGCCGTTTCGCGACTGGGCTTATACCTGATAATTCCACCCCTCACCTGGGTGGGAGCGGCGTTGATCGAGAATCTTGTGGAAAACCTGTTGTAGGGCTGAACGCGGACCGCCGAATTCATTCGACCGAAATTAGTCGCCCACTGCATTCTCGATATAATTGGACATCCTGGAAACGCCTGGATCATCCGGGTCCAGGCCATCAACAAATACCTGAAAAGACGGTGAATAAAAATCGCGCCGCGCGGCGATGACATGGGTCCAAAGGCTCAAGCGAGTTTTCAAAATTGATATCGAGATTTGCGGCCGCTGTGGTGGATTCGTCAGAGTCATAGCTTGTATAGAGGACCAGGACATCACTGACAGAATCCTGGCTCACCTACGCGATAAAGAGCCGGCCACCCATTCCTTTTTCTGAAAAAAGAGAATCATTATGCGTTTGTGGCGGATTTTTGGGATGTCAGCAGTAACGCTACTGGGTTTAATGACTGGATTATCCAGTCAAGCCGGGCAATGACGACCCTTATTTGTCACTTCCGGCGTTTGGGTTTTTTCTTCGGCAGCAACGGGGCGGTGTATTGTTGGTAGAGGTCAAACAGGAAGGCGACGCGCTCGGCTTCGTTGGTGAAGGGGCCGCTTTTATTCGATGTGGCGCGATAAGCGCGGTCGACGGCTTTGTCGAGTGCTTGGTGTGCTTTTTGTAACGCCGGCGGCATGGTGAGTGGGTCGTAAAGGTCGGCGAGGGTGGAGTCGGGGAATTGTGCGCGGGCGTCCAGCACGGCTTGGGCTTTATTTCCAATATCAGCGGTTTGTTTTTCGCTGGGGTTTTTGGGCCAGGGGAAGTTGTTGTAGACGATGTTTGCTGAATAGCGATAGTCACTTTTTAATCTGCCGCCAACTGCGCGTATCCATGCCATGTGAATTGATGAAGAGATGATGCCGAAGTGAAACAGTTTCGCATTTGGAATAACTTTTATCGCATTACTGCACATTGTTTCCGGGGGTGCGAATCCAATTGGAATGAACTTACGCCGTTCGGAAGAAGTTTCGGGAACAACTAAGTATGTGTCGGTCGGAATGCTCTCAACATGAAATCTTGTGGGTGTTTCTGCAAGTTTTCGTGTTGGAGCACTCTTGCTCGCCAGTCGATAGTTTTTAACTGCTTCAATACGCTCGCAAGCCTTCGGCATTTCTCTCAATTCATTCGGCGGGCAATCGCCCAACCATAAGCACCAGCGTTCATATCCATTGATAAACTCATGCGCTCCCAACCAACGACGAAACCACTTTTCAGCTGCCGGTTCAGTTTTTACGAATTCGTCTTTTTCTTCGGTTGTGAATAAATAATGTCCACCATCTATTGGTTTGTTGCCAATTCTAATGTCGGGCGCATCGCATAGTGATGTTGAGCGACTCAATATCACCGTGTTTGAAGCGTCGACCAAATAAGGGTTGATATTTTTCGTCAAAATTTCATGGGCGTTTCCTTTTATGTGTTGATAGTCAAACAATCTTTTTTCTTTGTTGTTTTTTCGGTTAAAGCCAACAATGACACAATGAACAGCCGCTTTCCCTTTGGCTTCGTTGCTCCACGAAAATGTGCGATGTGCAAAATTGGCTATATCCGGATCTCCCAACCAATGAAATACGATCCTGATGCTGTTTTATAGAGATTAGGACCTTACTCACAGTGTACGTAAATCGCTGGGAATATGCGCAGGAATATCGAGGTCGCCAACGGTCAGGTAAATCATGTCGGCGAAGTTGTGCAGGTTACGATATCCAGACGCTCGGTTCTTGACGATTTTGACAATGCGGTTCAGGCCTTCACCGACGGCATTGGTCAGGTTTCTATCGGTGAACGCGACGATGTTATCAAAGTAATTTCGCACCGTGGTGACAAATTGGCGCAACGAGGGGATACGGCTACGCAGGGCGGTGGTCATCCAGCGTTTCAGGAACTTCTCAGCTGAGCCACGATAACGGTAATTCCAGATGTGTTCGAACTCGTCCTTGAGCACCCAGGCTCGGTGGATACGCCGATTGGAGTTGCGCAAGCTATTGAGGAATCGAGACTGTCTCTTGGTGCGATGGCTCGAGTGCATGCTGAGCAGCCATCGCAGGCCCTTGATCGCCTTGCGCCCCCCGGTATCGAGGGCACGCCACTCGTCCTTGCGCACCTCATCCACAGCCTGGTTCAGCGCCTTGACGACATGGAAGCGGTCGATGATGAGCGTGGCGTTGGGGCAGTGATGTTCAATGGCCCCGGTATAGGCGCGACTCATGTCACAACTGGCCCACAGGATGCGTGCTTTCTGCCCCTTGCTCAGGTGTTCGTTGAAGAAGCGGTCAATGGTCTCGCGGCCTTTTCCCAGGCCCACCCACAAGATACGAGAGCGGTCCAGATCATAGACGAGTGTGGCGAATTTGCGGCCCTTCAAGAAGGAAATCTCGTCGACGCCGAGAGTGACCAGGCCACGGATTTTATGGCCGTGGCGCACCCGCGTGATGATCCGGTGCAGCAGGTCGGACAGGGTGGAGGAAGGCATCACCAGAATCTCGGCGGCGGCCTTCTGGGTCATGATCTGGCACAGGGAGCAGATCCGCCACTCCAGTCGGTAGGTGATACGTGAATAGGCTGGCGCCCAGGGGATCGTCTCCTGCACCCGCCCGTGCGTTGGGCAGCAGATCTCCTTTGGGGCATACCAGAGCAAGACCTTCATCCCCATGAGTGTGAGATCCTCCCACCGGCGCAGCTCGGTCGTATGACGCACAATCCGGCAGCGCCGTTCACATTCGGGGCAGCGGCAGCCATTCTTGTAGGGCTTGACCGCCAGATGCAGTTCCTTGTTGCGGTTTTTGAACCAGAACTGGGTGATTTTCATACCTTTGAGGCGTAATATCTTATACAGCAACTTCAGGTTGCTCACGGGCTTCTCCTTTTTGTTGACGGTAATCTACAGAGGGGATGAAGCCCGTGTTTACGTGTGAATTCAAGTCATTGCATCAACATGAAATGATGGGGAAGTTCGGGTCCTCGGGGATAACTGTGGGTAAAAGAACCCCGACATCTGTCAGCCGGACTCCGTGTGGACAGGCCGTGGATTTCACCCCGCCATCCCTGGCGAGGTGATCATGTGGATAACCCGTGGAATGTTCGTGCCTCACATACCACCGGTTACCCACACTAACCCACCGCCTGTCCACACTACGCCGGGGAAAGTCCAGGGGTATTCGGATAGTTTTTCAATAACAGAATTTTTTCAAAAAACTCGTTGGGAAACCCGGATAGACCCGCAAAATTGATATTAATTCCTTTGGATAACAGCCAGCCCCATAAAACTCCAACTTGCTCTCCCGAACAAATCGAGTTTGTAGAAACAAAAGCGCACCCAATGTGATTATTGTTTTCAATATACTGTTCTGCTTTCACATACCATGCAGCAACAAAATCCAATATGCCATAATTTTTAATTCCCGCAAAAACTTTGGCAATATCTTGACGCTGATTTGCGTTTAGAAACTTTGATCCAATAAACGGCGGATTCCCCATAATAAAGCTCAGTCTTTCCGGCGCGATGATTTCCCGCCAATCCAGTTGCAGGGCATTGCCGTGGGTGATCTTGGCACTTGCAACCAATGGAATGCGGGCAAAGTAGTTGCCGAATTCCTCGGAGACCAGCAGGTTCATTTGATGATCCACCAGCCATAATGCTACCTGGGCAATCTGTGCCGGGAACTCTTCAATCTCCATGCCGTGGAATTGATCCACATTCAGTTGGATCACTGAGTCAAGGTCGGTTTCCAGCTGTCCACCTTTAAGGGTGGCACGCAGTACATCCAATTCCAGCAAACGTAATTCACGGTAGGCGATGACCAAAAAATTGCCGCAACCGCAGGCTGGGTCCAGAAAGGTTAAATTGCTGAGTTTTTGATGGAATTCAAATAATTTGTTTCGGTTGTTTTTTGCTTTTTCAAATTCCGCACGCAGGTCATCCATAAACAACGGGTTGATTAACTTCAATATATTTTGCTCGCTGGTGTAATGCGCGCCCAGGTTGCGCCGTGCTTCTTTGTCCATAATGGATTGGAATAGAGAACCAAAAATCGCCGGCGAGATGCGGCTCCAGTCCAGGGTGCAACACTGCAACAAGGATTTTCGCATGGCGCGGTCAAATTCAGCCGGGCGCAAGCGTTCGCTAAACAAGGTGCCATTCACATAGGGGAAGTCAGTGAGCGATTCGTTGCGATTGGTTAAGCGACTTTCTTCCGGGGTATTCAGCACCACAAACAAGGTGTCCAGTTGTGATCCCAGGTCGGCGCCGTCTTTGGCGGTGCGGTCTTCAATGTAATCGTGAAACTGTTGACGCTGGAAAATGCCAGTGTCTTCGGCGAACAGGCAAAACAACAGGCGCACTAAATATACTTCCAGGTCGTGGCCCGCATAGCCGGTAGCAAGCATTTGGTCGTGTAATTTACCCATCGACTCGGCGGCTTTGATGTTGACCGGGTCTTGCTCTTTTATTTTGTGGGTTTGATAGCCGGCGATGAAGGCGAAGTGGTGGATGTTTTTGTGCAGGTCGGGCAGGGTAAATTCATGCGTGGTGTCGTCATCAATGTCGTACAACCGAAACCGTGCGAAGTCGGACACTAAAATGAAGCGCGGCAGTTCGCGCTCTTTTAGTCCGGGAAAATAATCCAGTGCCTGAGCGTAGGCACGATCAAGATTTTTGCCCAACGACTTATGTTCAATCTGTAGCACCCCCTTCCATAACAGATCAATGTAGCCGTCCTTACCGTCAAGCTGCTTGGTACGCTGTTCAAACGAGGCAACGCGGCGGCGTGATATGCCGAAGATATCGAAAAAGTCATTCCAGAAAGATTGTGATTCGGCTTTTTCTGATGCTTCACCTTGCCATTCTCTGGAGAAGGCAAGGGCGCGGCTGCGGATTTCATTCCAACTTAATGGCATTGGGTCTGGTTCTTATTTTTGGCGTGCAACATCATAGCGAGAATGAGTGAATATATACAACTGACGAAAAGACTACGGCTTTACCGCATCGAGATTTGCGGCCGCTGTGGTGGATTCGTCAGAGTCATAGCTTGTATAGGAGACCGGGACATCATTGACAGATTCCTACCGCTACTGATACCACCGCCCAGGGCGTCACCTGGCACATCGCCTCTTTGCGCCGGGAAGGAACCCGATTTTCCACAATTCGATCAGCAAGGACGCCGCTGAAAATCCCACGGCCCGAACCACAGCATGCTGTCGTTCAGGAATGGACGGATACGAATGGATTTTTCACCGCCGCGGGCAAGATTTCAGGGAGATAGACCAACTGTTCGCATAATTGTCAGGCCTGGCATGTGGAACCCGCCAGGTAATCTATTCACCGTAGCCCTTTTATCTTTCTATACTTCTTGTTCTACGGCCGTTATTCTGGGTGTGGCACTGGAGCAGGGAGGATGAGATGCCTCCGCAGTGTCGTGCCGGTTAGTTTTCTGTTGAAAAGGATGTGAAGCGCATGGCTCAAAGTCAATCAGTACCGCCCGACCTCTTTTCGCAGCCGCCCGATTACCGTTCGGAAGCAGTTGAAAAGATTGATCTGCCAGATGCTGAAGTCTTGCTGTTCCGGAATTTATTTTCGAAAAATGAAGAGGATGATTTATTTAAGGAATTACAACAGGAAGTTTCCTGGAAGCAAGAAGAGATTAAGCTATATGGCAGGGTGTACGACCTTCCGCGCCTGACCGCATGGTACGGCGAGCCCAACAAGACCTACATCTATTCTGGTATCAAAGTCGAGTCATCTCCGTGGATACCAGTAATAGATAAGATTAAAAAGCGCATTGAGCGCGTATCAAATGTGACTTTCAATAGCGTATTGCTGAATCGTTATCGGAGTGGGTCAGATGGGGTGGCATGGCATGCGGACGACGAGCCGGAACTTGGGGAAAACCCGGTGATAGGCTCGGTCAGTCTTGGTGAGGCGCGGCCGTTCCAAATGAGGCATAAGACGGATAAGAAAGTGGAAAATAAAGAAATTCTGCTTGAGAGCGGTAGTTACCTGCTCATGCAAGGACCCACTCAAGAGCACTGGCTACACCAGATCCCCAAATCCAAACGCTTGATGAATGAGCGAATCAACCTGACCTTCAGAAGAGTGGCTTGACCACTGTGTTTGAGCAGTTGCTTGAAGGCATATTCGCACAGCAAGAATTGGCCACAGAGCAAGATCAAGCTGCATATTTGAGTGGCCTCCGATCAGTAGGGAAGTCCCTGTGGAATTCTTACTGGACCCAAGACGTTGGTGTGGACTACGCTTCTGCTGGTATACAAAACGCATATTTGCTCCGATATTTCCCGTTTTATACGAAATTAGTGCCGTGTGTTTTGAGCCAATCAGATGTGCAACTTCCGAAGGTGGAGTTATTGCAGCCGATATTCTTTGGTTGCGGCCCGGCTCCTGAGTTCGTTGGTCTTCTGGAGCACCTAAAGGAAAATTGCCCTAAGACTGAGATGGTTTCAGCAACCTTCGTTGATATTGCCATTGATACTTGGCGCCACTCCATAAACATTAATATTGGCTGTGTTGTCTCCCGAATATGGGACGCAGAATTGTGTGACTACCAATCTAAGCGAGTCGATATTGCTGACCCAAATTTACAGCGAGAAATGAAAGTAGAAACTTGCCATTTGGCTGTTTTCCAGAATTGTTTCAATGAAGTATCTGATAAATTGGAAGACGTGATTCTGAACATTGAGGAAATTTGCCAAAAGATGCCTGCCGGCGCAATTATCCTGCTTATTGATCGGAGCGACTATCCGGCTACAGTTAATATGTTGGCGAAATTGAAATCATGAGTAGAAGCCGGCAACACCGTGAAACCAGTGGGAGAAGCGAATCCTGGCTCGAACGAATTTGATTGTGGACCATTGCTCGAAACTGTTCCAAACATCATTCGTGAAAATTTGTATCACCAATGGGGAAGAGACAAACCTCACTGGGATGTGGATGGTTTGATTTTTGCGAACGATGTAACATTCGTTTTTCTTGCGCTTCAGCGTTGCGCTCATGTGGATTGATAGCATTAACGACACCGACTGGTGCCTCGGCACAAAGAGCAGCGTCTATACCTGTTCTACCGCCGTTATTCTGGGTGTGGCACCGGAGCAGGGGGGATGAGATGTCAGTGCCAAGACTGTGCACCGGTGTATCGGGTTTATTGGTAGTCACCCTAGTGTAGGTCGCCATAAATAGTGTAACATGTAGCATCTTCCCTATATAGAGAGATTGTCGTGCGTGTTGCCGTAGAAATTGTTTTGTCTGATGACGAAGTTGTGGATTTGAGTAAGTTCTCTAAATCGCGTTCTGTGTCGGTCCGATTGGCGGAGCGTTCACGAATTGTTCTTCTGGCCGGCAAGGGCATGACCAATGACGAGATCGGTTTTGAACTGGGCATTACGAGACAGAAAGCCGGCCGCTGGCGAAAACGTTATGCAGAGAGTGGAGTTGAAGGCATCCGCCAGGATGCGTATCGGCCGGGGCGCAAGCCGACAATCAGTTCACGTAAGGTTGCACAGGTGATCAGACTCACGACGCAAGAGAAACCGAAAAACGCTACGCATTGGAGCCAACGCCTGATGGCAGAGAAGGCGGGTATCAGCATATCCTCGGTGGGCCGGATATGGAAAAGCCATGGATTGAAACCGCACCGGACAAGTACATTCAAGGTATCAAACGATAAAGAGTTTGCCAAGAAACCGGAGGCAATCGTCGGCCTTTACATTTCTCCGCCAGATCAATACGTCGACGCCCAAAGATAAAGAGATTCATATTATCTGTGACAATTACGCGACGCATAAGCACCCGAAGGTAAAAAGCCGGCTGAAATATCACAAGCGCTTCCATGTGCACTTCACGCCAACTGGCGCATCGTGGTTAAACATGGTGGAACGGTTTTTCGGGAGCTAACTGAAAAGCAATTGAAACGAGGTGTCTTTAGCAGTGTGAAAGAGCTTGAGCAAACAGTCATGGCGATCATGAAGGCGGGGATCCAGAGCGGCGAAGCCGTAATCCTTTCGAGAGCCCCCAGAACGAATTTCGCTGAAGTTGCGCTTATAGAGTCGAATCCAAGACGCTCCTACCGGAGAATCTTGGTATGAGATGTGGTACAGTCGCAGATTCACTTACGGCTACCTTATTACGACTTCACCCGGTTATGAACCACACCGAGACAAACACCGCCATGGAAATCATGCTCAGCGATTTTCATTATTACTTTACCATGACCGGTGAAGAGGGCGGGTTGTGTTCGTTTAGTATGGAGTTTGAACCGAATGGGGTGGCGGCGAGTTCCGATGAGATGAAAGAAGTTGTGCGATGCGCCATCGCAACCCATACCGATTTGCTCGACCGCATCTTGTCTGAGATGGCAGAAGGTGAAAAAAAGCCGACGATGATCGACACCTCGCACCAGACCAGCATCGGCTACCACTACCGCGGCAATCTCACCCGCAAAAGTATGCGCAACCTAGGCGATCATTTGCAATCGCTATTCGGCGAGCGCGTGGAATCACTCGACACCCCCGGCATCTACCGGCAACTTGACGCGAAAGTTGTATGCGAGTTGCGCAAAAATGACGGCGGCTTCACCGGCTTCAAAATAAAAATAGATTTGGCGATGGGACATGCGATGAATGTCTGCCTGTTTCACTTCGCCGAGAAACTCGGCGTCGCCATCAGCGACGACGCAAGCACGGCTATGCGCCAACTCCAACAAACCCTACAAAACATCGAAACCGCTAAGGCACAAGGCAACATTGACCACTACAAACGAATTATCGGAAGTTGATACTGGTTTGCCTTCGTTCCTCTGGATTCCCGCCTGCGGCGGGAATCCAGAGCGGCGAAGCCGTAGTCTTTTCGAGAGCCCGCCAGCCTAACCTCGTTGAGATTTCCTGATCTCCGCCATCAGGGTGAAGATTTGCAGCGTGTCCGGCACTGAGTCATCTGCCGAGTATTCCCGGTAGAGTGTGTCCAGATTGACGGCGATGCGCTCGGCGTCCGTCCATGAATCAAAATTCGAAAGAGAAATATCAAAGGCTGCTTCCCGGACGGAAACAGTGAAGACAGTTCACCCGCCGAGCGCCACGCGGCGATGACATGGGCCCAAAGTCTCAAGCGAGTTTTCAAAATTGATATCGAGATTTGCGGCCGCTGTGGTGGATTCGTCAGAGTTATAGCTGGTATAGAGGACCGGGACATCATTGACAGAATCCTGGCTCACCTACGCGATAAAGAGCCGGCCACCCATTCCCTACCGCTACTGATACCACCGCCCAGGGTGTCACTTGGCACATCGCCTCTTTGCGCCGGGAAGGAACCCGATTTTCTACAATTCGATCAGCAAGGACGCCGCTGAAAATCTCACGGCCCGAACCACTGCATGCTGTCGTTCAGGAATGGACGGATACGAATGGATTTTTCACCGACGCGGGCAAGATTTCAGGGAGATAGACCAACGGTTTGCACAATCGTCCGCCCTGGCATGTGGAACCCGACAGAGAATCTATTCACCGTAGCCCGTTTATCTTTCCTTGTATCTTACTTACAAAAAAAAAGGGGGGGGGTAAAACCGCTAAAAAAAGACCCGTCCGAGACCTGCTAATCGGCGCTAAAAAGTGGCGCCATTAGGGTGATCATCAACACCAAGAGCGGGTTTTTTGATAGGGGAGCTTTTTATGAGACAAATCCTGTTATTGATATTTTGCTTTGTTGGAGCTGCGGCCTTTGCCGGGGAGGCATCCCTTCCCGTTTCAACTGTTGAAACGATTAGGGAAGTTCCAATTCAACTAAAGGATGTCACGGTGAACGATTCATGTGATATCGCCGATTACTTCACCAATCAACGGCATGAAAATCCGGCAGCCGCCGACATACGGTTTAGCCACAATACACTCAATGGAAACCGTAATGTCTACGTATTCAAGCAGTGGATCAATCACATTGAAACCGACAATAAGATTGAGGTAGTAGTTAACGAGACGCTTAAGATCGAACGAATGCGTGGCCGAGTACGCCATGTCAATCACAAAAAACTATTGGTCAAGCACCGCCTGAACGAAAAAGAGTCTATCCAGGCTGTTCTGAGATACCTCCGAAAGGGCGGTAAGCGGACGATGGCTGACCTCATCATCAAGAATGGCGATCACGAAACAATGCTTATTTACCGCGGCGAAGAACTCTGGCGAGGAGTAGGCATTGCAATCGACCACCCGAAAGCAGAGAGCGAGCCGAGTTGGGCGCATGAATGGTTTTTGGTCGATCAAAAGGGCAATGTAGTTCCTTGGGCCGAGGAAGGCATAGCGCATGGCACCGTTCAAGTATGCGACGGTAGCCAGTCTTCCACGCGGTTTTGCTCATCACGCTTCCAACGGTCATTAACCACTCAGGCAATTGTCAAGCCGATTACAACTGTGGCGGCACAGACAATGAATAGCAAACTCCATGGGATACCGCTGTCGAGGTCGAAGATATGTGGGAAGATTTACGAGGCTCAAGTGGATGCTGCGATATTGGGAAGAATAACGCCAATTACGGTGGCGATATAGAGATCAATGTTGGTGGCGATACCGGTACGCCGGCTGGAATGTATATCGCTCGCCGGATGGGCCGTTTTTAGAATAAGCGCGGAGTGATGAGAGTATTGATCCGTTAACGGAGCTTTTGAGAACAGGTGCCCGGCACCTCAGCCGACAGACCCTGCACGATATTTGGCAAGCCGCTACGCGGGAGGATGCTGAGAAGGCCTTTGACCTGTTTCCGGCGACCTATGATGCGAAGTATCCGAACGAGTAACCCGATTGAGTCCACTTTCAGTACCATCCACCACCGGACGAAACGATCAAAAGGCTGCCTGAGCCGCGACGGGATGTTGCACATGATGTTCAAGCTGGGTATGTATGCACAGGGAAATGAGTTATACCCGAATCTGGTGTTTGAAGAAATTTGAAATATGTAGCGTGTCTTGTTGAAATCGGTTTACGAGACTGATTGATAAACAACAGGGAGCACGCCACACATGACCAACAATAATGTACTTGATCTGGCATTGCCAGAGGAGAAAGACCTATTGGCCCCCGTGCTGCGAGAAGGTGCCAGGCAACTGCTTGATTAAGCGATCCGGGCTGAGGTTGCCGAGCTGTTGTCGCGGTACGAACAGGAGAAGACCCCTGGCGGTCACCAACGAGTCGTCCGCAATGGCTACCAGCCGAAGAGAGAGCTACTGACCGGTATAGGCAAGATAGCGGTTCGGGTGCCCAAGGTGAGGAGCCGCGAGGGCGAACCGGTGAGCTTTCAGTCTTCATTGGTGCCGCCGTACATCAGGAAGACCGCCACTCTGGAAGCGGCCATCCCGTGGTTGTATCTGAAGGGTGTGTCTACAGGTTAAATGCAGTCTGCATTGGAAGCGATTGTTGGACCGGAAGCGAAGGGCTTATCAGCCAATGTGGTAGGCCGCCTGAAGAAGCGGTGGGAAGTGGAGTACGCCGGCTGGCGGCAAAGGTCGGTGGCTGATGATTGGGTGTATATCTGGGCCGATGGTATCTACAGCGGCCTTCGGGGCGATGATGGTAAGTTGTGCTGTCTGGTGATCATTGGTGTGAATAGCCGCGGCGAGAAGCACTTCCTGGCGATAGAGGATGGCGTGCGGGAGTCGCAGCAGAGTTGGTGCGAGGTACTGTTATCACTCAAGCAGCGCGGTATGACGAAGCCCCCGAAGTTGGCTATCGGTGATGGCGCGCTGGGATTTTGGGCGGCAATTGACGAGGTGGATGTGTGACCCGAAAAACCATGCTGACAATGATCTTCAAGATGGGTGAATGTGCAGAGATGAATTGGAGGAAGTTGAGGGGCTTCAAACACCTGGCGAAGGTGATTGAAGGAGTGAAGTTTAAAGACGGAGTTGAGCAGACTGAGATCAACAGGGACGCCGCATAGTCATGTCGTCATACACCAGATTTGACAATAGCTCGGTCTTTTGCGGTATCTTCAGCAGCCTCCAATATTTCTTCGAGAGCTACCAGCGCCGCGTTATAGTCCTCCTCGTTAGACAGGTTCACGTATGCCTGTGCGGTCTGCATAAATGTTTCATAAGCATCAACGAGAGCTAATTGCACCATATCATTACCTCCTCTTTTTGCCTGCCTTGCGGTATTTCGCGGTTAGCCACTCAGACATCATAAAACTCAAATGGTCTATTATCAAAATTCTCGCGAGAAATATAGGATTCTGAGCCTACCGCGTAGCCGCCGACAGATGCCCCCGGCGGTCGCGCTCGGGAAAGTTCACCAGGCAACCGGGGGCTTCTACTTCAGGCACGGCAACTGGCTCGCCGGCCAGTTGAGCATTCAGTGCGTCGGACAGGTAAGTATGGCCGACCTCCCCTTTCTGGGTCTGGTAATTCAACCGATCGTCAACCGGACCGTGGTACACCACCGTCTTGCCGGTGGGATCGATAACAAACACTTCGGCGGTACGGGTTACACCCAGCGACTCACCGACCAGCTGGTTTTCATCCACCAGCACAGGCAGGTCAAAACCAAACTCTTCAACCTCGGCGGCAATGCTCCGGGCATTGTCCTGGATATTGGAATTGAGCAGGAAGAAAACCACGCCCTTGTCGGTATAGGCATCACGTACTGCACGCAGGGCCGGCAGCGCATTGCGAACGATGGGGCAGCCGTTACCCTGGGTCATCAACACAATTGCCGATGCATCGTCGTAATAATAGAGTTGGTGGGCAACGCCCTCGTGGTCTATCAGCTGAAAATCGTCTACCCGCATGCCCACAGCGCTATTACTGACGGGATAGGATGGGGCATTCTGCGGCGCGCTTACGATGGCAGCCACCGGTTTGGATTCGAACGACGACACATCGGACTGGCCGCAGCCGCCCAGCAGCAGTGCAGTAGCCAGTGCATATCCCATGACAGGGATAATAAGATCACCGGGTTTCATGCTTGCCCCTCGCAGGATGCCTGAGCTTTAAAAAAACATACTTAAAAGTCGAACCACATAATGGTGCAAAAAGCAGTAAATTACCAGTGATCTCAAGCTTCCGGACACGCGCGGATTGGCCCTTCGATATACGCCGAATCCCCTTCTTTTACGGCTGGGTGATCTGCTTGTTGAGTACGCTCGGCTTCCTGTTCAGTATCCCCGGCCAGACCCCGGTTGATTATCGCCGTTCCCTTGATCTGCGTGCCGGTAATCGCTCCTGATTCTGCTAACATTGGTCTAATGTAAGTGTCACAGAGAGATGCCATGTCTGTTGTATTGATTATTGCCGACCGTGCGAGGGAGAGCCAGGTGGCGATCTCCCGGGGGTTGAGCCTGGCTGCAAAAATGGGTTATACCGCCCAGGTGGTGGGTTTCTGTTACGAGTCCTTGCGTAGCGTGGACATTGCGCCGGGCACGCAACAGGCGCTGGCCCGCAAAAAAATTATGGCCAGGCGCAAGACCGTGGTCGAAGCCCAAATCGCCCTGCTCAAGCCTGCCGGCATGCGGGTGTCCTGTACAATCATTTGGCAAAAAGATATCTACCACTGGGTCGACAAGCAGTGCCGGCGCAAGGACTACGCCATTGTCATCAAGACGGGTAGCCGCTCAAAAACCTTTATGTATACCTCCACCGATTGGTATTTGCTGCGAGAGTGCCCGGTACCCGTGATGATAGTCTCAGAGAAGCGTTGGCGTTCTGCCAGACCGATTGTGGCGGCCGTGGATCTGAGCAGCAAACGGCGTGTCAAGCAGCGTCTCAATCAGGAGGTGATTGCGGTGGCCAAACGGTACTCCGAAGCGCTGGGCTGCTCGCTGTACGTGCTCAACGCCCTGCACATTCCAGCGATATTGACCGAGCTGGACCTGGTGGATGAATATACCCAGACTCAGAAGCTCAAACGCGATCTGCAACCTAAACTGCTCAAGTTGAGCCGGGAACACGGCATTGATATCAAGCAGTTTCGCCTCAAACACGGGCCGGTCGACAAGGTGATTGCCAGCGAGGCGGCGCGCCTCAAAGCCCAGTTGGTAGTGATGGGAACCGTGGGCCGCAAAGGTGTGCGCGCCAGGTTAATGGGCAACACCGCCGAGCGCGTGTTAACCAGCCTGCGCACTGATGTGCTGACGTTGAAACCCTAAAACTGCACCGTAAAGATAACCCCGGACCCATCTTCGAGGTTGCGCGCCCGCACGCCGGCACCGTGAAAATCTACAATCAGTCGCACGATGTGCAGGCCCAGTCCCAGGTGCACCCGGTCACCTTTCTCTTGTGGAGACTTGCGCACTGACACCATGGAATCGAACAACTGCTGTTGCATGGCCGCAGGCAATAGCGGCCCTTCATTACTGACGCTCAGACACTGCCCGCTCAGCCTGAGGGTAATACGGCCGCCACTGGCTGTGAAACCGGCGGCATTCTCGACCAGTTTATCCAGCATCTGTGCCAGTAGGTCGGGCACTCCCTGCATGGGCCAGTGCTCAAGCTCGCATTCGAATACCAGTCGGTGATCGTTGTACACGCCCTGATAGGCGCTAAACAGCTCCTTGCACAGGCATACCAGGTCAAATTCCTCAAGCCGGTTGCTGTGTACGCTCTCCTCCAGTCGCGTGGCCTCACTCATGGCGGTAAGAATGTTTGTCAGTCGGCTGAGTCCCTCACGGGCACGCTGCAGGTATACCGCGGCGCTTTCCGGTTGCTGTTCGAGGTTGTCCAGCGAAGACTGGATAACGGCGATGGGGGTGCGCAGTTCATGTGACAGCTTGCGGCTGAGGCTGCGCAGGTAATCTGTGTAGTCTCGCAGCCGCTCCAGCAACTGTGCATGCCGGCGTGACAATTCACCAATTTCATCGCTGCTGCGACTGACCGGGAAGTCACTATTGATACTGCCGTCGGCCCTGATAACCTGCGTGCTGGCCAGGGACAGCCGGCGAATTCGCAGTGATAACCAGCTGGCATAACCGAGCAGGCCCAGTGCCGAAATCAGCATGGCGGTGAGGCTGTAATAGAGCAGACGACTGAAGGCGCGGTCGGTCAGACTCAGGTATTGCTCGCTGTTTTGCGTAGCCACCACAGCGCCCGCCACGTCGCCACCGCTGAGGATGGGTACTGCTGCGGACAGTAACTTCAGTCCCGGCATGTTGCCATCCGAATACCAGTCGGCGCTGGTTTGTCGTGCCAGGGCCTGGCCAACTGCATGGTTGTCAATTTGTCCGACCGCTGCAGCAGTCTTGGCGTCGGGCAGGGTATCGCCATTGAGGATGGCGCGATAAATTGCCCGCAACAGCCAGGGCGCCCGGTCTTCAATTACGTCTCGCTCGAGGTTGCCGGCGGTCGCAATGATCCAGTGATTGCTGTCCACGACCTGCAGGTGAATGCCGGCACCGGCAAAGGGTGCCAGTAAGGTTTGCAGCGAGGGGGGTGGGTAAACCAGCCAGGGCGGGGTGCGTTGCTGCGGATCGATATTGCCACTGGTTGCGCTGATTTGGGAGCTGGCACTGATACTGTCGTGAACCACGTAAAAACCGAGGCGTTCCCCCAGCAGCGCCAGTGGTAATTGCAGCTCTATAGTGAATCCATCCATGGAGTCCTGCCACTGCCCGCGTATCCGCGGCTCCCAACCCAGTTCGTAGCCGGATCGTTCAACGCGCCCCTGTACCGGGCCGGGTGCGGCGGTGGTTATTACGTATTCGCGCCCTCTGCCGGTGCGCAATACCAGGCGATCACCGGTGGCCCGGTGCGCCTGGCGGGGATCGTGATATACCACGTCGTCATCGCGCACGGAGAACAACAGGTACAGCAGCGGACCGCGAGTTTTGGCCCGGTAATCTACTGCGCCGAAACTGTCGTGCACAGGGCCTTCCCAGCCATCGGCGTAACCGTCGACAATAACCGGTGCCCGGGCGGCCCAGGCGTAGAGCTGCAAATCCTTGTCGGCAGCATCGTGCCAGCGTTTCAGATCCGGATAAATCAGTTCAGGTTTGTCACCGAGGACGGTGGCCACCGCCGTTGTGGTGGCCAGCAACGCCTGCTCCTGGCCCGCTTGCAGGGCGGATTCCATCTCCCGTACATACTGACAACCGGCCCAGGGCAGGGCCAGCAACAGCAGGCTTACCAGTAGCAGCTGGCGGCGCAGGTTCATGTGGCCTTCCAGCGATAACCCATACCGTATGCGGTTTCGATACACCCAAACTCACTGTCGACGGCGACGAACTTCTTGCGTATACGTTTGATGTGAGAGGTGATGGTATTGTCATCCAGCACCACGTTGGCAGCGTCCATTAGCTGTTGGCGGTTTTTAACATGGCCGGGATGCAGGGCCAGGGCGTGTACAATCCAGAACTCGGTGACGGTGAGATCGATGAAGGTCTCATTCCAGGCCACCGTCATACGCTCCAGGTTCAGGCTTAGTTGCTCGCGTTCAATGACATGTTCTTCCAGTACCGGTCGACGCAGGGCATCAACACGTCGCAGCAGTGTATGGATGCGCGCCAGCATATGAGCCTGGCTGATGTCCTTGGTCAGGTAGTCATCGGCCCCCAGTCGCAGGCCGGAGACCACATCCAGTTCACTGTCGCGGGCGGTTAGAAAAACAATGGGCAATTCCGGTGCGCGAGAGCGCAGGTCGCGACATAATTCAAAACCGCCCTCGAATTCATGTTCCAGGCCGATGTCGATGATGGCCAGGTCCGGCAGACGCTGCTGGAATGCCTCCCAGGCCGAGGCTCGATTGGGGTACAGGGATACCTGGAATCCCTGGCGCTGCAATGCGTCGCGGTAGTTGGCGGCGATACTGGGCTCGTCCTCGACGATAGCGATAGATTGGGAAGTGCGTCGGGGCATGTCATTTATTCCGTAGGTTTAGCTGCGATACTTCCAAAAAAGCGCCCTCATAACAAGCTCCTGCCACAATTCGCCCGATTTAATCCCTGCATGGTCGGGTTTCTGCCCCGGCCGTGCCTCCTTGTTGTCGTTTACTACACATGAACACGACCCATACACAGCAAGGAGCAACACCATGAAATCTCTCACCAACACACTGTCTACGCTTACCCTGAGCGGCCTGCTGGCCCTCGGCACCATTCACCCTGCCCACGCCGACGACTGGCTGCCAGCCAAGCAAGGAGCAACCATGATAGGCGCTACAGCCGCCGGTGTGGTGCTGGGTGGACCACTGGGAATGATTGCCGGTGCACTTATCGGCGTCTGGATGAACAATACCCTGGATACCGCCGACACTGCTGCGACCACCGGCCAGGAGTTGGCCATGACCAAAATGCATTTGCGCGAGTCTCAGACTGAGATCGCTCAGTTGTCGGGCCAGCTCGATGACGTGCAACGGGCCACAGAACAATATGCCCAATTGGTGCTGGATCAACTGCAGTTGGAAATGTTATTTAAAACCAATGCCACCGAATTGACGTCGGCTGGACATATGCGCCTGGCTACACTGGCGACCTTCCTGGTGGCCAATCCGCAGATTGACATACGCCTGGATGGCTATGCTGACCCGCGCGGCGCCGATAATTACAACCGGCAGTTGTCGCTGGGCCGAGTCAACCACGTGGCCCGTACGCTGGCTGAGCTGGGCGTGGGCCGGCAGCGTATCCAGAGTTTTAGCCACGGCGCCGACAACTCCGTCGCCCCCGCCGGAGATTACGATGCCTACGCGCTGGAGCGCTCGGTCAAGGTCAACCTGTCCCAGTCAGGCACTACCGGTATCGCCCGGGCGGATTGAAAATCCGCTGGTACAGCCAGGTCGATTGCCCGGCATCCACGTACCCCCGCGTGGCCCTGCCGGGCCTTTTTCTGTAAACATGGCGTCAATTGCCATGTGTTTCATCAAGCAGGGAGAACTGACATGCACGAATTGGTACTGAGAATCAAAGACGCGAAAGCCTGCACCTGTCAGCTTACCTCTATAATCATTCTAGCCAACCCAACCAACGAAACCACCAACAACCCCGACCCCATCACCCGAAAAAACACGGCCGTATCCGCCTGCAGGGTATAGGTGTGAAAGCGCAATCCCAACACATGACCGACGGCCACGCAGGGCAGCAGCCACAGATGATGTTGCCACTGCATATCCACGCCGGCTACCATGAATGCCGCCAGTTTCACCGCCACCAGGATAAACCACAGTACGAACAGGGTGTCGCGCACCTGTTCCCTGCTGACCTGGCTGGCGGCCACAGGCACCACCAGGGGCGCTGCAATCAAGGAGGTACCGCTGACATAACCACCCAGCGCCAACAGGCCGAAGTCGACGTACCTGTTGTTGCTTTTAAAGGGGCGGTTGAGGATGTAGCTGATGGAGTACATGGACACGATGACAAAGATAAAGCCGCTGACAATATCCGCTGGCAGCGTCAGTATGCCGAGGATGCCAATGGCCTTGGGAATCGCCATGATCGCCAGGGCGCGGCGCAGGAACTGCCAGTTAATGGTGGTGGCTGTGTGGTTGCGGTAGTGGTTTTGAACAACCGTCAAGAAGGAGAATATCAACAGGTGTACGGCAATCAGTGGCAGAAACACCAGTGGCTGATGCAGGATCAGCAGCAAAAAGGGCAGGGTGAGTACCGCGCCTCCAAAGCCCAGGCTCGAGCGCACGAAACCGCTCCACACAAACAGCAGGGCGATCAGGGCATATTGCCAGAGCAGCAGGTCGTTCAGTGTGGGCTCGCCTTCAGCCCTGCATTGCTTTCAGCAGATCGGCTTCGGCCGCCAGCAACTCGCTCATCACCGGATGAGACTTAAGCCGTGCCAGCCAGCCGGCAAGCAGTGGATGGCCACTCATGTCGGGTTCGTAGCCTGCATAAGACGCGTTGAAAAAAGGGCTGGCCAGGGCGATATCCGCCACTCCCAGTGCATCGCCAAACAGGAAGCCGTCTGCCGGCAGCTGGCTTTCCAGGTAGTCCAGTATGGCAGGGTGCTCATCGGCGATCAGCGCGGCCAGCAGCGCCTCGTCGGTGTCACCCAGGCCCATCATCGGCTTGATAAGGCGCTCAAAGAAAAATACTGCAAACCTGGGAGTCACTACTGAATTGCTATATTCCTCATACCAGCGGGCGCGGGCGCGCAGTTCGGCAGTGGCCGGCAAAACCGGGGTGTCCGGATATTTCTCCTCCAGGTACTCACAGATAACCCTGGAATCGCTGACGGTCAGGTCACCATCGCTGAAGGCGGGGATTTTTCCCAGCGGGCTCATGGCCAGGAACTCCGGGGTTTTGGTGCCGGGCATTACTGCCTCGTGTTCAAAATCCAGGCCTTTGAGCTTGCACACCGCCAGTACCTTGCGCACAAAGGGAGACAGAATAGCGCCATAAATTTTCATAGTACGTCCACCAGAATCCAGATAGATGTCACCGCGAAGACGCCTGTGGTCGCCATCATGCGCCTACCGGCCTGCCAATGGCGGGACTGACCCCGGTCATGCCGATATAGTGCAGCAGGCGACCAGCGACCAGCAGGGAGCCCAGCGCGTGCAGCCAAGTCGCGGAAGCACCCAGGGTCGGAACCGTCGCCGATCAGAATTTCGTTCTTGACCCGGTACAGTCTGACTCGTAGCGTGAAGGGCACGAACATCAGGCCCAGTAGAGCCAGGTAAATAGGGGTAACAGACAGCAGGTTGATATTGGGCATTGCCATGGAAGTGAATCTCTGTTTTTGGTTTAAATTTTTAGTCGAACGTAATATACGCCTTCGTTTTTGTATTGCAATCGGTCGGGAGTGCGATTTTAATGAGTGTCTTTTTGCAAAAATGCACAGTTAACCAATTGGAGCAGGAGCGATGACAGAGCCCGTGTGGGACAGCTTGATCCAGGATGCGCTGGTCTTTGACGGCAACGGCGGCAAGCCACAGCAAATCGATATCGCCCTCAAGGATGGCAAAGTGGTTGCCAAGGGTTCTGTACTGGGCCCGGAAATGGCGACCCAGGTGATCAATGCCAGGGGGCAGTGGCTGATGCCCGGCCTGTTGGATATCCACACCCACCTGGACCTGGAGGTCGATCTTGAACCGGGCCTGCCCGAGGCGGTGCGCCACGGCACCACCACCGTACTGGTGGGAAATTGCAGTCTCGGCATCTGCTTCGGCGATCAGAGAGAGGGCGACCAGAACCCTATTGTCGATTGTTTTACCCGCGTTGAGAACATTCCCAAACCGATATTGGCCAAGTGCGTGGAGAAAGTGAGCTGGGATAATCCCGCCGCTTACATGGATCATTTTGCCGATATTCCACTGGGTCCCAATGTGGCCGTCTTTGTGCCGCACTCCATGCTGCGCATCGAAGTGATGGGCTTGCAGGATTCGGTTAGCCGCGCGCCTACCGAGGCGGAGCTGGAGCAGATGTGTGAGCTGTTGGCCAGGGCACTGGATGATGGCTACATGGGCCTGAGCACTGATGGCCTGCCATTTCACTACCTGTCCAATGATCCCAACACCGCCAAGCGTATTCCCACCCAGTTTGCCAGCTACCGGGAACTGAAGCGTCTGCTCAAGGTGGTGCGTGAGCGCGACAAGGTCTGGCAAACCACGCCCATCATCGAAAAGCGCATTGAAGCCTTTAAATATTTCTCACTGACCAGTGGGCGATTGCACGGCAAGACCCTCAAGACCTCGGCACTGGCGGCGATGGAGTTTGCCCTCATGCCCAAGGCCTCCAATGCTTTCCTGGGCTTTGCCAAACTGATGAACTCGAAGTTGTTCAAGGGCAATATGCATTTCCAGGCGCTGGGTACTAATTTTAAAGTCTGGGCCGACGGAATTGTCAGTCCGCTGTACGAAGAACTGGAGTCCACCTGCAAGCTTATTGCCAAGGAATACGACGACAGGGACGGGCGCCTGGCGCTGCTCAATGACCCGGCCTGGGTTCTGCAGTTTCGCAAGGAGTGGCATCACGGTCGCAGTGGCTGGAATCTGGCTCATCTCAAAACCAGGCTGGGCATGCCCGACAGCCTGGTCATACGCGAATTTCACATGATGATTTTCGACGGTGCGCCAGTGCCGGAATGGGATGGCGAGAGCTTTCAGCAGGTGCTTGATCGGCTGCAGCGCTTTCAGGCCGGTGAAGCCTCTCAATCCGGTGAAGCCTCTCAATCCGGTGAGGCCTCTCAGGCCCGCAGCGCCGGCGAGCGCCAGGCCTTTGATTTATTCCCCAGCCCCATCGGCGATGACGCCGACTTTATGCTGCATATGATGCGTACCTACGACAAGGGCTTTCGCTACTGGGTGGATATAGGCAATGTCGGCAATCACGCCACGCTGGATTTGTTGCTGCACGAAAGTACCATGCCGGGCTTTAACGATTCCGGCGCGCATATTACCAATATGGCCTTTTTTGATGGCAATCTAGGCGCCTTGAAGCGGGCCTGGGAGCGCGACCTCGACACAGTGGCCCGCATGGTGCAGCGGCTGACCTCAGAACCGGCCGCCTTTTTCGGGCTGGATGTAGGCACGCTGGAAATTGGTGCCCAGGCCGATATTGTGCTGATTGATCCCGAGGCGCTGGGCCAGCATGAATGCGACCCCAACCGACAGTTTGTGCACCGCGACGTGTTTGATCACAAGCAGATGATTAATCGTTCCGACGGTGTGGTAAGCCGGGTCATGATCAAGGGTGAAACTGTGTGGGAGGGCGCAGACTTCGTTGCCGATTACGGTAGCAAGACCCTGGGTCGTGCTCTGCGCGCTGCCTGAGCTCACCGGCTAGACATAACGCACTGCGTCGCCTGGAGTTGGCCGCCAGGTTCCTGAATATGCACGCTCGCAACGGCATCGATGCTGACCACAACCCCAATACAGCAATATTGAAGGCCCGGTCGGGTGCCGGAGTGAAAATCTGTCTATGTAGTCAATCGGCCGCGTTCAGAGCTTACGGGTTAAACGAGTTTAACCCCGCCGTGACCGCTGCCCTCTCTGCGATGACCGCACATGTTCGTCTGCAACAGGAGGGTTATACTCTAATTCCCTGTTGATAAATGTGCAGTAGGTGACTTGACGCTATGCTCTCCCTGAGCCTCGATTCCAGTTCGGCAATGCGCCTGCTCGCCTTTGCCACGATAGTGGTTTTGGTAGTGACGTGGGAGTTGCTTTGGCCGAGGCGCGTGCTCAGGTTTTCGCGACTGCGGCGCTGGCCCAGTAACTATGGCATCAGCGTGTTGAACAGTGTGATGTTATCGCTGCTGTTGCCGGTGTTGGCCGTGGGTGCTGCCCTCTGGGCAGAACAGCAGGGCTGGGGTCTGTTCAATAGACTTGCACTGCCGGCGGCGCTGACTATCCCGCTATTTGTCATTCTGTTTGACCTGGCCATCTATTGGCAGCACCGGCTCTACCATCGGATTCCATGGTTGTGGCGCATGCATCGCATGCACCATGCTGACGGGGATTTTGATGCCTCTACCGGGATCAGGTTTCACCCCCTGTCGATACTGATTTCCATGCTGATAAAGATAGCTATTGTCCTGATGTTGGGGCCGCCGGCACTGGCCGTTCTACTGGCGGAAATTATTCTCAATGTCACCGCTGTCTTTAACCACGGCAACATCCACATCCCGCCGTCAATAGACAGCAAGCTGCGCCTGTTGCTGGTCACCCCGGACATGCACCGCGTACATCATTCTACGGTGGAGGCGGAGACCAACAGTAACTTTGGTTTTAATTTCCCCTGGTGGGACCGCTTGTTTGGCAGCTACCGGGAATCGCCCGAGGCGGGCCACGTGGATATGAAGATTGGGGTGCAGGGCTTTGCTGGAAAGGGGGAAATCTCTATAGGTCCAATGCTGACGCATCCGTTTCGATCATGCCGTCCCGAATAATCTTTTCAATCACCAGCGCATCGAGATGGCCACGCCGCCACCGCGCAGGCGGGAATGCCCGTCTGCCAGCCATAGCGGCGATACAGGGTGGTGGCCGAGGCAGGCGGTGTGTCCAGAGGCAAAGCTATCGTTACCACTGTTGTCGGGGCGCTCCTTGTCCACCAGGGTCTTGCCGAGCAGTGACACACCTGTGGCAGTAAGCATGCTGTATGTAGACTGCTGTAGACCGTTCCAGTCTTCTCGCGTGTATGGCAGTATCAGCGCTGTACCAATCAAGCTAACGACACCCACATTACTGATGTCGTCCCAGCTGTCGTCGCTTATGGCATGGGCCGACGGGTCAAGGCCAGGCACCAGCAGAAGTATGAGGAAGTGTCGGAATTTCATGGTCATGTCCTTCCTTGGCCGAATAAATTCGGCCCTACAAGCGTTGGTAACCGCGCTCGGTTAGGGTGCGTGTTACCGCTGCTTTAGCGGCTGCCAGTACCTGACCCAGTGGCTGGGAGGCGTCTATTTCAGCGATGGGTGCACCGTTGAATGTCAGTTTCGGGGTGACTTCAATTTTCCTGCACAACGCGTCACAAAACGCTGATTGCGGCTTCGGCGACACATGGATCATCTGAATCGCGGAAAACGTTCAGATCTCTATGGCACAGCACGGTCTAATTCGAGGACCGCATCTTTAACTCACCTCAACCCATGCCAGCAATTCAGTCGTATATCCAATCTCCGGGTTCGCAATCCCACGGTGACCAATTTCCCGCTGTAGAGTGGGCTCTACATGTTCATGAAGCAGGTTGGCCCGATCAGTTTCCTTGAATAAAGGCTGCCCGGCCGGGGCACTAAAACAATCACGATACCGCTTTTCAATTGAGGGAACACGCTTACCCTCCTGGTCCACAGCGATAGGAACCAGGTGCGTCCCGGTATCTGCGCCACTCCCGAATGATTGTGCCAGCCAGACACTAAGCACTACGGGTCGATCAAGACCGATAGTCGCAGTTACTCCCAGCATTGAAGGCGCTGCAGCACGCCACTGCTCAAATAATCTATTAGTGATCTCGTGGTCAATTCCTATCAAGACCAGATTGTCGTCATCTTGGGCCAGGTCACGATCCAAGGTACATGTCACTGGTTCTGAATTGGAGTCAAGAATAAGCTCGAAGCGGTTATCATCCACCTTGTGATAACTTCCACCATTGGCTTCCACGCCGGAATGGAGAAACTCTATAAGGCGCGATTTGCTCTCGTCAATATCCGCCAAAGGCTTGTAATCATCCAAACTAAAGTGGTCCAGATCCTGGAACAGCTCGAACACCACCTTGCGCGCTTCCCTGGCATTCGACATTGCAGCTTCCAGTTCTTCACGTGTACGCACCAGCTTAGGATCAGAGAGAGCCTCCCGATAGAGCTGGTCGTAGCTCAAGCGATCATTTAGCTGGCCCAAAATCTGGACACGCAGGTCTTCGGTGACATTGCCATGCTCATCGACCTTCCCTAAGGTACGGGCAATCTCATTGAGTTTATCGGTTAGCAGCAGGTAGATGCGGCCTTCGATAGTGTCTGACAACACGAGATTATAGACTTGTGCTGTATCCTTTTGCCCGTACCGGTGAATGCGACCAATCCGCTGCTCTACATCCATCGGGTTCCACGGCAGATCAAAGTTGAACAGAACACGACTAAATTGGAGGTTGATGCCTTCTCGCCCGGCCGCCGTGCAGATCAACACACGCGGCCCGTCCGCCTTGCGGAAACGCTTTTCCGCTGCCAGCTTCATGCCATGGTCACCACCTCTCAATACTACAACGCCCTGGCCGGGGTAAGCAGCGTCAATCTCACGCGATAGCAGATCCACCGTAGCCAGGTAGGTGGCAAAGATAACCACTTTCTCGCTGGGATTCTGGTTCCATAAGGCACCAAGACCCCGTAGAAGTTTCTCAACCTTGGTTTCCTGATCTTGTGGGAAGACGGCTAGCAGGTCCGCAATGCGAAGCCGTTCCTCTGGCAGTGACAACGCCACAGCCGTCGCCGCAACATCTTCACCCTCGGCGGTAATCACTTCAGAAGACTCTGAGGATGCAACCGTAGCCAATTCCTCTTCATCCAGTTTCCGAATCAGCCGAAGCTTGAGGTCAGCAAGAATTCGATCTACTTCTCCACGTCCAATCGCATCGTCAGGCAACCCGCTCTGCCGATAAATCAACTGTCGGGCTTCGTCCATCAATGTCTGGTGGCCATCAATGTCTAGTGCCTGATCTTTGAGAATCGCCTCGTGGATGGTCAATGCCAACTGTCGTCGGTGCAATGTATTGCGAACGGCTGCAAAACTGGATGCGGCGATCTTCTGGAAAATCGTCATCACAAAACCGAGTGCACGACCCTGATTGCCCTGTTTTTTTGCTAAATCAAAGCCATCTTGCAGGTACTCCCGTAATTTTGCGTAGAAGATGTTTTCATCAGGAGACATAGTGAATGATTCGGTATGCACCCAGCGTCTTGTAAATAGCTGAGAGCCATCCGGTGTACAGGCATCTGCCTTGGTGCGCCGATATACCACCTCATTCAGGCGATGGCGTTCCTCAACCATCTCCTCCGGGCTCTTGAATAAGGTAGGATTCAGCAATTGAATTAGCATCCAGAAACGGAAATGGTCACCCTGGTGCGGTGTGGCGGATAACAACAGCAGGTCCCGCGTATGGTCGCGCAGCGCCTCAGCCAGTTTATAATTTTCTGTTTTACGAACCTTGCGGCCGTTTCTGTATGCAGAAAGATGATGCGCCTCATCGAACACCACCAGATCCCACGGCGGTGCTTCTTTTAAACGGTTAATCCGCGCCTGCCGTTTCAGTGTATCAACACTGGCAATTAGCCAGTCATGCCTGGCAAAGGCATTACTCTTGCGATCCGTCACATCTCCTTGTGCACCGAAGACTTCAAACTCGAGATTGAAGACTTCATTCAGCTCACGATGCCAGTTATTCACCAAGCCGGCGGGTACGACGATCAGAGCACGATTCAGCTCCCCACGGCTGGCAAGCTCACGCAGGATCAACGCCGTCTCAATAGTCTTACCAAGGCCCACCTCGTCGGCAACCAGAAACCGTCGGGGTAAAGCCGTGGCTACTTGATGAGTAAGCACCACCTGATGTGGTAGAAGATCAATTCTCGCTGACGTCAGTGCTGCTGCATTCTCCATCAACGGCAGCGCATGGGCTTCTATATGCAACCAGGCATTACGTAGCCGATCTGCACCACCCTGAACATTCGCGATAATCTGTTCGGCACGACTGGCAGCAGGACGAAGTGCCTCACCAAACACCTGTCTCTCACCGCCGGGGAAAAATACGTGCACATAGCCATTGGCAGCGATACGAACAACCACACCTTCGCCAAACTCAGGGTGTAATACTCGCTGACCAGGCTGATAGCCACCCCCTGTCATTAACTTCTCCCTGTCAGCTGATCCGCGGGTGATGTAGGCCCGCCCAGTGCTTGCCGTCAGGGTCGGCTTGAGGATCATCTGTATTCATCAGGCGCTCCACTTCATTTTCGGCACCGGAGAACAACAACCGACCGATTGGCAGGCCCTCACCACCCATACCACGGTGCTTCCAGAAATATGTTTCGCTTGCCCCCTTCATAGATATACGATTGCGTCCACTGGGCGCCCACAGAATCAATCCGGCCTGCCCCTGATAGAAATCCTGGAATGACAGAATCACCTCTTTCAGATCCGTCTCAATCCACTCGATGGCATCATCACCTCCAAGAACATCGAGGCAACCTTCAAACCCGGAAACCATCAGGGCGTCACCGTCGGCAGCAGGCAGATCATCTGGCCACTTATCAACCAATGCGAAAAATTGGCGCAGCGACACCACATCTTTAGGCGCATTCAATCCTGACAAGACCTCAGCATCCCACAACAGTGCGAAACCACGGCGGGGCCAGCCCTCATTACATCGTGTTCTGACCACTATGCTTACTCCTCTCCCATTTCATCAAACATTGACAGCTGCTGCACTTTGCTCTGGTTTTTAGACTCCCAATTCTGATAGAGCTTCGAGGCTGTGATCGCGGCATTTCTGACCGGAGAATTGGCCCCATGTGTTTTGAACCAGATAAGAATTGCACCCAATGCCGGGTGTGGATTGAAATTCTCATTATTCAGTGTCTCACTGGCGTTGATACCACTGCCTTCAAAACAGGCCCCGATCAGGAACATGGCTTGATCATAATCACTTTGCAGGCTCTTGCGATGTTTACCGGTCCACACCTGGGCGAGATCAAGCGGCAAGGTCAGAAAGTAAACCTTTTTATCCTCGTAGACCCAGCCCCGACTGGCAAAATCGGATGGCGCGCTGCCAGTGCCACGCAAAAATTTCTGCATCTGGTCACGGGGCAGCTCATTGACACCATCAAACAGACGCAGCAACATACGGGTAAAGGGCTCCGCATTGTGCGGCGGTGCTTCCTTTATACCTCCCGCTTCCTCATCGAGTAACTGGTTGATGCCCAGAAGAGCCTCCAATACTGACATGGGGGCGTCTTGATCCTTGTAGACTTTGCCGTAGTGGCGGGAGAAATACTCCAGTGCCTTGCCTCGCCGGATTACTTGCAGGTCGGCTTCCGGAAGACCTTCATCCTGATGATGTTCGAGTAAGTCTTGCAAATCACGGACATCATGCAACACCTGACGGCGCAGCTTGGCCCAGGAAATTGGCTTTGGCTCATCGTGACGTTTACGACAGACATGGATAATGTCGTATTCAATCTTGCGAGAGCCAAATTCGCCCTCGCCCTTGGTTTCATCGCTCCGAATAGGATATGTCGCTTCAAGAAAGAAGCCAGCATCAAACAGTGACTCTAACACGGAAACCCAAGGAGCATCTTCACTATGGTGGAAAGTAAAACTCAACAGTCCGCTGGGTTTCAGTATTCTCCCAGCTTCTTTCCAGCACTCGGTGAGTAAACGCTGATAGAATACATCCGCGTTATCAATTCCTTTCTCTTCGTCTTGCCCTGGCTGGCGCGCTCGGTTTGCAACCGCTTCCAATGTCTTCGGTGTGTACTCTCCACCGTATTCTTTCGGGTAATTTTTTCGAAGGACCAGTCGGAGCCAAACATAGAAGAAATCTGAAAGCTCAGAGTAATGCAGGAGGCCACCAAATGGTGGGTCAGTCACCACAAGATCGTATGTCTCCGTACGAAGCGCACTCAAATCTGTAGAGGAACAGCAGGCAACATCTGCTTGCTGAACCGGGTCTCCGCATTCTACCTTCTCGCTTTTCCCTGTAATGGCCCCAGACAGTCCGAGCACTTGATCCACAAGTCGTCCGTGATGAACTAATTCCCATGGAGCTTTTGTCCAATCTATAGAGGAAGATATACTCCCATACTGGCTCCGCCAATTACCACGACCTAAGTCAGCAAAAACACAATTCTCAATCATAGTAGATTTCGGATGGAAATTATTATTCGAAAACATCGGTTCTGGAGTGTCTCGCTGTGGATTCCAAATCGTGAACATGCACTGGTTTCTTAGGTATTGTTGAAAAACGCCTAAAACATATTCACGGACTTCATCGGAGTAATCTGCAGGGGTATCAATTGTCATTAAGAGACGGGACAAAACTATTAACTGTCTTGTATTGAACATCTTCCACCAATGGGTGAAACCATGGTTCGGAATGCCACCGTTCAGCTTATGCGTCATGAATCCATAGGGAAGTTCACTGCGTGGCCAATATTCGGCTAGTTCTCCATCCTTGAGTGACCCCCATTCTTCACAGGCGGCATCAAACGCAGCCGAATTGTTACCTTCAATAAAGAACCGCCCACCATATATCTGGCCCTCAGCGTCACAATGAGGGCAATAGCCTTGATGCGCGTAAATCGCTACCGGTCCGGTTTTTCCCGATGCCTTAACCGTGGTCAGAATATCCTGAACGGTGCCACATGCACCACAGGCATAATTGCTGCGTTTGGGAACCGTGCCACCCTCTTTACCTGTTTGGATGAGAATACCGGTATCTGGGCAAGTAACCTGATCCGGCAATTTTCCGCGCACCTCGAACAACCGGCATTTCTCTGCCCGCACCTGGTTCCAGCGAATTGTCTCCTCCACCGGATCATCTACGCTGCCGCCGTAGGGCTCCCCCTGTTCATTTTGCGACGCCTCACCTTGCAGCCATTCCGGATGTACCAACAAAGACAGCTCAACCTTTTTCCGTTTGCCAATACCCAGTTTCCCGAATGTCTCAGTCTTTCCACAACAGGGACATTCAGTGCTCTCCGGCGATCCGTCGTATTCATTAAGTGTGGCTACTGTAAAAGGTCGCTCGGTATCAGCTACCACCAATGAAACACCCGGCGCCATACGGGCATCACGTTCTTCCAGGTCGTAATCACATCCGCATTGTTTACAGGTACGTGCCCAATACTTCACGGTAAGGGTTTTGATCGCCATCACCGGGCTGCTCAAGATGGGTGTACGATGTCCACATCCCGTCACCTGACAGGGACCATGCTTGGCCCAAAAGGCATAAATCATTTCTGGCCCGCGGTAGCTGTAATCCTTACGCTCCTTCGGCATTAGAGCCAACGGATCGAAGTCATCACCCATCACTTCGCCCGTGCTGAGCTGCGTCCATTCACCTTGATGACCGCGTGGGCAATCGCAGGCATAGAAAGGCATGATCTGCGGCTTTACCTCGGCTTCGATGTCTGCCAGTAGTGCCTCGACCTCTGCCTTATCCACCTGAGCCAGTTCGTTCTTGACCACGAACCAGGCGACAGGGTTGAGATCGTTGCCAAACATCTGCATACCCAGCCGAGAGCCTTCGACAACGGTTGTACCACCGCCCATAAAAATATCAGCGACCTTCAGATTCTTGAATGCACCCTTCTTTTGGTGATTACCGTAGTATGCATCCCAAACAAGTTTCGCGGCTTCTGAAGGGTCATCCGGGGCCTTGATAGCCGCTGCCAGCAACATTGAGCGAAACACGCTACTCCTACGCCGCGCCCACCATTTCGACATCTGGTAGATTGGTTTGCCCGCATTGCCTTCGATGGCAGCGATCTGGTTGATGGGGATGATAGGGAAATCTACCTCGATGCAGGTCGGTGGCCGATTTGGGTCGGAAAAATCGACTGTCTCACATTTCCAAGGTTTTCCAGCGTTAACGGCTCTGGCGACTTCCTTCTTCAGCCATTCATTCTTCTTCATGCCCTTCGACTTCCAGGATTGATCGACTGCCATACTATTTATTCCTGCTGATTTCGATGAACGGCACCATGACTTCGAGAATGCTCAAGCCGCCATGTGTGAGTGTCGGGTAGCCGCCATGACTTTTCCACTTCCTGCGGCCGTTGACGAATAGGTGACTACCGTGAGCACTATCAATTGAAAGGTCTATGGGTGGCACCCAGGCACCAGCTTTCTGGCTACTACTGATGGCACGACCGCTCTTATAAAGATTCTTGAGGTATTCGGTTTCCGCTTTGTTCGAATC
>CBDFGK010000002.1:0-1675112 GCA_965247075.1 Halieaceae bacterium
ATAGCGAGCGTTATTGACAAGGAAAACAGTATGACGACAGCAAATTGGGACCACAGTGTAGATGTGCTGGTGATCGGGTCCGGTAATGGTGGCCTCAGCACCGCCCTGTGTTGCTATGAAATGGATGTCGAAGACGTGCTCGTCATCGACAAGTCCGGGCTTTTCGGGGGTACCAGCTCGATCTCAGGTGGCGGGGTGTGGATTCCCAATAATCGCTACGCACGTGCAGCCACTGATATGGATAGCCCTGCAGCGGCCAAATCCTACCTGATGGGCTGCCTGCCATTGGATAAAGTGCCCGAGGCGATGATCGACACCTATCTGGACGCCGGGCCGAAGATGATCGACTTCCTGCACGAGCGAACCCGGGTCAGGTACGTGAACCTGGAGCATTATCCCGATTATTACCAGAAGTGTGAGGGCGCCATGCCTGGTCACCGCTCCATGGAGCCGGAAACCATTAACGCCGATGCCCTGGGCAAGGAATACAAGCTGCTGCGCCGCACCCATCACATGATGCATTTATTTGGCCGCATTGGATTTACACAAGTCGAAGCAGCGTTGCTGATGTCGCAGATGCCGGGCTGGATAAAACTGGCGTTTTCCCTGGTCGCCAAATACTTGCTCGATATTCCCTGGCGTCTGTTTGGTGACAGGTACGCCCGTCGTTTGGCCACCGGTTGCGCCGGCGTGGCAAGGCTGCGCCTGTCTATGCAGGATCGCAATATGCCGCTGTGGCTGAATACCACCATGCAGTCGCTGATTACCGAGCAGGGCAGGGTAGTCGGAGCGGTGATTGAACGCGATGGCAAGGCAATGCGGGTGGAAGCGCGCCAGGCTGTGGTGCTGGCCGCCGGCGGTTTTGAGCACAACCAGGACATGCGCGAACAATACCTGCCCAAACCGACTAACCACCTGTGGAGCGGTGGCAGCACAGACAATACCGGCGATGCCATACGCGAGGGCATACGGCTGGGCGCGAAACTTGCGCAAATGGACGGCGCCTGGTGGTGTAATACCATAATGGCACCGGGTGAGCCGGCACCGCGTATGAGTATTATCGAGAAATCTTACCCGGGGTCTATAGTAGTTAACCCGGCCGGTGAGCGTTTTGCCAACGAGTCGCAAAACTATATGGCCTATCAACTGGATACATTCAAGCAACACAGCGAGGACAATCCCTGTGTGCCGTCCTGGCAAATTTTTGACGCCCATTTCCGCGCTACCTACATGGTCGGCCCCCTCTATAACAGTAAGTTTCGTCCGGACTGGGTATTGCCTGCCAGCTATGAAAAGGAAGGATTTTTTGCCAGGGCAGACAGTATTACTGAGCTGGCGGCGAAAATAGACGTGGATGCGGCGGGCCTGGAAAAAACCATTGAAAGGTTCAATGGCTTCGCAGCCACGGGTAAAGACCTGGATCTGCAGCGCGGTGATTCCCTGTACGATCGCTACTACGGCGATCCCCGGGTAGAGCCCAATCCTGTATTGGGGCCGATCAGGCAGGGCCCGTTTTACGCGATGAAAGTCGACCCCGGCGATTTTGGCACCCAGGGCGGTATGGTTACTACTGTGAATGCGCAAGTTGTACATGAAGAGGGGGGTACCATCCCCGGTCTCTACGCGATTGGCAATTGCAGTGCGGCGGTGCTGCCCACCTATCCCGGCCCCGGCTCAACGCTGGGACCGGCGATGACCTTCGGCTACCAGGCCGCCAGGCATATTAGCGGCTGGTCGAACACCATCTGATTGCCTGTCAAATGATCGGCCCAGGTAAACGCCGACTACCGCCCACAGGGCGGCGATTAATGCGCCCACCCCGGCCACGGCCGCCAGCCCCAGTCCCAGCCCCTGAGTGAGTCCGGTAAAGGCCCAGGCATTGAGCACATCGCCACCGCGGTAGACGACTATGTCGATCACGGGTTTGGCTTTGAAGCGTGTCTCCCGGCTCACTGCGGTGAACAGCATTTCGCGGCCGGGGCGGGTAATCGCGTAGTTGCCGGCCCGGCGGATGATCTGCAAGCCCACCACCACGGCCACGGAGGGCGCCGCAGCCACCACCAGCATGCCACCGGCAATCAACACGGGAACCGAGGCGAGGGTAACAGCGAGGCCGAAACGGGTGGCCAGCCTACCGGTGACAAACAACGCGATAATCAGGGTCAGGCTGTTCACCGCCAAATCCATGCCGGCCCAAATCTGCGAGCGGGTTGCCCGGTCGTATTCGACCAGCAGGTTCTTCAGTTCAAAATAAACAAAAGACCCTATCGAGGTGTACAACAGGATGAACACACCAATGGACAACAGGTAGGGACTGTTGAGGAATTCGCTGAACCCCGACAGTGGGTTGCCGCCGATATATTCCAGATCGCCGCTACCCACCTGTAGATTCTGGTTGTGCAGGTCTGTGGCCTTGAGATTTTGCAAAATGCCGATAATCGGAATTGTCACCAGTAACAGCAGGGTGGCCACCAATATCAGGTTATCGGTGCCGATGCTACCGGCGAAAAAAGTGGGGATTGACGGTCCTGCCAACGCGCCGGTACTGGCACCCGCGCCAATAAAGCCAAATAGCCGCAGCGCCTGTGTCTTGCTGAACAGATCTGACATAAAGCTCCAGAACACCGACACGTGGAACAGGCTGAATACACTGATCCATACATAAAAAGACTTGTCGAGCAGCACGCGATCGGCCAGCACTTGCGTGGCCAGGTAAAAAGCCAGGAAGGACAGTGCGAAAAACGCGTATACGGATGCCACCAGATTGCGAAATTTGACGCTGGTGACGGCGCCGCCATAGAACGAGACGGCAATGGCAGATACAAAGAAGTTAATGGTCCACAGCCAGCTTACCTCGGCATCCGTCCAGTCCGATGCCATGGCGTCGCGCACCGGGCGGAGGATGTAGTAGGCGGCCATCAGTACAAATACAAAACCGAACGACACCAGGCTGGCGCGCACCTCGTTGGGCTCCATCTTGACCGCTTTGCGCAATAAATTATGCAACTGCATCGGGTTGCTGCTCTGGCTGGGCATCAATAAAGGTCTGCAATTTATTGCAGGCCTGCCATACGGCATACACTTTGGGCTGCCGCTCCGCCAACTCGTATTTAAAGCGCAAGGCGTTGTAAGCCATGGGCACCAGAAAAATATCTGCCATGGTCACGTTGGCACCGGCGCAGTATGGGCCGGGCCAGATTTCAGTTTCCAGGCTGGCAAAGCCGCGCTGCAGCCAGGTGTGCATCCAGCTAATTTTCTGCGCCCCGTCGGCTCCAAACTGGGTTTCGAGATGTTTGAGCACGCCCATATTGTTGAGCGGGTGTATTTCACAGGCCACGGTGTTGGCCATTGCCAGTACCTGTGCACGCTCAAAATTGTCGCTGGGCAACAGGGCAGGTTGCGGGTACTCGGCTTCCAGCCACTGAATGATGGCGGCCGATTGATTGAGAGTGCGCCTGTCATCCAGTGTCAGGGCGGGCACCAGTCCGGCCGCGTTGACGGCCAGGTAGTCAGCACTCCGGTGGGCCTTATCCAGCAGGTTGACCGGACAGTACTGGTAATCCAGCCCTTTTATATTGAGGGCGATGCGAACTCGGTAGGCGGCGGAAGACCGCCAGTAGCTATATAGTTTCATTGCATTATTTTGCCAAAGATAGCGGGGTGGTAGTGATGTGCGGGGTGGCTACCGCCAGCCTGATCACCCTGTTCGCCGTGCCCGTGGCTTACAACCTGCCGGCCCGCAATACCCGCTCACCGGGTGCCGTTGCACAGGAGTTAGCGCGTCAGCTCAAGGGCTGATTGCAGTAGTGGAGACAGGCTTGCCGGCTTGTCGTCGGCGTAGGCGCGCAGTGCCGCTTTCATGCGCGGATCCCAGAAGCGAGTGAGATGATCGGCCACCCTGGCGGCCACCACATTCTGGTCTTCGGTGTAATTCATATTGGCGGTAATTTGCTCCGCCATTTTCAGCAATTTTTCTGCTTCGACCGTCATGGCTGTGGCAACAACTCCTGTTGTTCCTTATCGATCTGCCGGAAACTCTCCTGCCATTCGCCGGGCTGGGTGACCGGGTAGGCCTGTACGGCAGTTACCTTGTACTCGGGGCAATTGGTGGCCCAGTCAGAGTTGTCGGTGGTGACAACGTTGGCGCCGGATTCAGGATGGTGAAAGGTGGTATACACAACGCCTGCCTGTACCCGCTCGCTAATCCGGGCGCGCAACACGGTTTCGCCGGCGCGACTCTTGATACCCACCCAGTGGCCATCCTCGATGCCGCGCGTGACCGCATCGCTGGGATGAATCTCGATGCGATCTTCGTCGTGAAAGTCCATATTGTCGGTGCGACGGGTTTGCGCGCCGACATTGTACTGGGACAGTATGCGGCCCGTGGTCAGCAGCAGGGGATAGCGAGCAGTGCTGCGTTCATCGGAGGCAACAAAGGGGGTGGGTGCAAAGAAGCCCTTGCCGCGCACAAATTCACCCTCGTGCATAAAGGGCGTGCCGTCGGGATGTTCTTCATTGCAGGGCCATTGTATAGAGCCCAGCTCATCCAGCTTCCGGTAACTGACGCCGTGAAAGGTGGGCGTCAGCCTGGCGATCTCGTCCATGATCTCGCTGCTGTGCCGGTAGTGCATCTGGTAGCCCATGGCTCTGGACAAGCCGGCGGTGACTTCCCACTCACCCATGCCACTCATGGGCTCCATGACTTTGCGCACCCGCGAGATGCGCCGTTCGGCATTGGTGAAGGTGCCATCTTTTTCCAGGAAGGAACTACCGGGCAGAAACACGTGGGCAAACTTGGCGGTCTCGTTGAGGAACAGGTCCTGTACGATCACACATTCCATGGCGGCCAGGGCCGCCTGTACATGATGGGTGTCGGGGTCGCTCTGGGCCACGTCTTCACCCTGTATATACAAGCCTTTGAAATCACCACTGACCGCGGCATCGAACATATTGGGAATGCGGTAACCCGGTTCCGGGTCCAACTCGATCTGCCACTCCTGTTCAAACAGGGCGCGGGTGGCGGCATCGGAGAGATGTCGATAGCCGGGCAGTTCGTGCGGGAAACTGCCCATGTCACAACTGCCCTGAACATTGTTCTGGCCTCGCAGCGGGTTCACGCCGACCCCCTCGCGACCGAGGTTGCCGGTGGCCATGGCCAGGTTGGCAATGCCCATCACCATGGTCGAGCCCTGGCTGTGTTCGGTGACACCCAGGCCGTAATAAATCGCGCCGTTGGGAGCGGCGGCATAGCGGCGCGCCGCCGCACGGACATCGGCCGCGGCAACACCGGTAACCGATTCCATCGCCTCCGGGGAGTTGCGTTGCTCGCAGACGAACCTGCACCAGATTTGGTAGGCCTCATCTTCACAGCGTTGGGCGATAAACTCCTGATCCTGCAGTTGTTCGGCAATGATGGTATGTGCCAGGGCGTTGATCAACGCCACATTGGTGCCGGGTTTTAACTGCAGGTGATGGTCTGCCCTGACATGGGGCGAATTCACCAGGTCGATGGCGCGCGGATCAACCACAATAAGTCCGGCCCCCTGGCGCAGGCGACGCTTCATCTGCGAGGCAAAGACCGGGTGCGCATCGGTTGGGTTGGCGCCGATCACCATGATGACATCGCTCTGCATAACCGAATCAAAGCTCTGGGTGCCGGCCGACTCGCCCAGGGTGGTTTTCAGACCATAGCCGGTGGGGGAGTGGCAGACCCGGGCACAGGTATCGACATTGTTATTGCCCATCGCCGCGCGGATAAATTTCTGCGCCACGTAAACTTCTTCGTTGGTACAGCGCGAAGATGTGATGCCGCCAATGGACTTGCGACCGTATTGGGACTGGACGGCTTTGAGCCGGGTTGCCGCATGGGTGAACGCTTCGTCCCAGGACACTTCCTGCCAGGCATCGTGAATGGAATCGCGAATCATGGGTGTGGTGATGCGATCTGGATGAGTGGCATAGCCAGACGCAAAACGACCTTTGACACAGGCGTGGCCGTGGTTGGCGTGGCCATCCCGGTGGGGCACCATCCGTACGAGTTTGTCGCCTTGCATCTCGGCGCGCAATGAACAGCCCACGCCGCAGTAGGCACAAGTGGTAATAACGGCTTTCTCCGGTTGCCCCATCTCAATAACGGTTTTCTCCATCAAGGTGGCGGTGGGGCAGGCTTTGACACAGGCGCCACAGGAAACACACTCGGAATCGCTGAAATTATCGGCCGGGCCGGCGACGATGTGTGAGTCGAAGCCGCGACCCTCCACGGTCAGGGCAAAGGTCCCCTGTTGCTCATCGCAGGCACGCACACAGCGCGAGCAGACAATGCACTTGCTGGGGTCAAAGCTAAAATAGGACGCACTGTTGTCCACCGCTGCGGCCAGGTGATTGTCGCCTTCGTAGCCGTAGCGCACTTCACGCAGTCCAACCAGACCCGCCATATCCTGCAGTTCGCAGTTGCCATTGGCAGAGCAGGTCAGGCAGTCCAAGGGGTGGTCGGATATATACAATTCCATTATGTTGCGGCGCAACTCGGCCAGACGTGCCGATTGGGTACGCACCTGCATACCCGCTGCTACCAGGGTGGTACAGGAGGCGGGGTGGCCCGGCCTGCCCTCGATGTCCACCAGGCACAGGCGACAGGAACCGAAGGCCTGCAGGTCCTCCGTGGCGCACAGTTTGGGGATGTCGGTGCCGGCCAGCGCCGCCGCCCGCATCACTGAGGTGCCCTCGGGCACACTGATTGCTGTGCCATCGATGCTTAGCGTCAGCATGGCAGCGGCGGGGGATGCCGGTGTGCCATGGTCAAGCTCGGCTCCGACGCGGTAATAATTTTCCATCACAGTTCCTCCTCAAAATCCTGCATGATGCTCAGCACCGGCAATGGCGCCATGCCCCCCAATGCACACAGGGAGCCATCGATCATGGTCTGGCACAGGTCTTTCAGCAAAATACGGTTGTCATCGGCGTGGTCACCACCGCGTATGCGATCGATGACTTCCACCGCGCGCACTGATCCGATACGGCAGGGTGTGCACTTGCCGCAGGATTCCAGTGCGCAGAATTCCATGGCGAAACGCGCCATGTCACCCAGGTCAGTGCGGTCATCAAATACCACCAGGCCACCGTGGCCGATCATAGCATCGATTTGCTTGAACGCCTCGTAGTCCAATGGCGTGTCAAATTTCTGCGGATGAATATAAGCACCCAGCGGGCCACCGGCCTGCACGGCCTTGATGGGACGCCCGCTGGCGCTGCCGCCCCCGAAGTCTTCCAACACGTCTCGCAGGCTGATGCCGAAGGGAACTTCGATCAAGCCGCCACGTTTGATATTGCCGGCCAACTGGATGGTCAGGGTGCCGCTGGAACGACCGACACCAAAGTTTTGGTAGTGCTCGGCACCCTGGGCGAGAATGATCGGTACTGTGGCCAGGCTGATAACATTGTTGACCACGGTGGGTTGGCCAAATAGACCTTCAATGGCCGGCAGTGGTGGTCGGTAGCGCACCAGGCCACGCTTGCCCTCCAGGCTTTCCAGCAGGGAGGTCTCCTCGCCGCAGATATAAGCGCCGGCGGCCTTGCGCACTTGTAACTGAAAGTCGCCCAGGTGGCCGGCGTCACTGGCCATGGTTATTGCCTGTTGCAGAGTTGCTATGGCCTGGGGGTATTCGGCCCGGCAGTAGATGAACCCGCTGTCGGCGCCGACCGCCAGGCCGGCGATCAGCATGCCTTCTATCAACACGAAGGGATCACTTTCCATGATCATACGATCGACAAAAGTACCCGAGTCGCCTTCATCGGCATTGCAGACGATGTACTTCTGGCCCTTGGCTGCACCGGCATCCAGCACGGTTTGCCATTTGATGCCGGTGGGAAATGCCGCACCGCCGCGGCCACGCAGACCGGATTCCTTTACGACATCCACGACTTGTTGGGCGGTCAGTTCACGCGCTTTCCGTAAACCCTCAAAACCACCCAGTGCCTGGTAGTCAGCCAGCGACAGAGGATCGGTAATACCTACCCGCGCCGTGGTCAGGCGCAACTGGGGTTTGAGATAGGCCAGTTCTTCTACCAGGCCCAGGCAGTCCGGGTGGTTACTGTCTGGCAGGCCCTGCTCGAACAGGGCCGCCGCATCCTTCGCCGAGAGCGGTCCAAAGCCGATGCGGCCGGCGTCGGTTTCAATTTCCACCAATGGCTCCAGCCAGTACAGACCGCGCGAACCGGTGCGAACAAGCTCTACATCAAGCCCAGCGGCGGTAATCGCAGTGGCAACATCATCGGCGCCCAGTGAGCGGGCGCTCGAGTCGGCAGGCACGTAGACGCGGCAAGTCATGATTCGATCAGCTCGTCAAAGCGAGTGGCATCCACCCGACTGTACAGTTTGTCGTCGATCATCACGCTGGGTGAACAGGTGCAATTGCCCAGGCAGTAAACCGGCTCCAGGCTGACCTCACCATCGGTGGTGGTCTGGTGGTAGTCAATACCCAGCTTTTGTCGCGCATGGTTTTCCAGCGCCACACCGCCCATGGCCTTGCAGGACTCAGCGCGACAGATGTAAACCACCTTCTTGCCCGGCGGGGTGGTGCGTATCAGGTGATAAAAGGATATGACGCCGTGCACTTCTGCCCGCGATAAATTAAGGGCGCCGGCAATGTCGGGTACGGCTGCCGCAGTGACATATCCGAACTCGTCCTGCACTGCGTGCAGGATTGGCAGCAGGGCGCCTGGCTCGGCTGCCAGTGAGTCAGCGATCTGCCTGATTTTCTCTATCATTTACCAGCGGCCTCAGTTGAGATTGGCTTCTACAGCGTTCAGAAAGCCGTTCATGTCTACCAGGGTTTCCCCATCCGGATTGAGCGTCTTGCCGCGCACATCACCGGTTACGATACCCTGGCCCACGGTGTCTATCAGTGCCTGCTTGAGACGGTGGGAGTAGTCTTCCAGCGCTTCATTGTCCTCGCGCAGGGCCAGTGTTGCCAGCGCATTGGCCAGCGCGTAAATCAGTGCCGAGGAATTAAAATGCGCATCCTTGCCGTCTGATGCCAGATATTTCAGGTACAGGTCGTGAGCAGTGCCGTGCGGCGCCTCGAACAACATGGTGCCATCCTTGCTCTCAATGATAGAGCTGGCCGTGGCCAGGCTGCCGCCCAGTGCCGCTGAAATATCCGAGAAAATATCCCCGTCCAGGTTTTGAGCCGGATACAAGGCGTTGCGGGGCGGGTCGGTGATCATCTTTTTGAGCTGGCTGGAGGGCCGCATGATCATGAAGGAGGGCGGTTCGGTGTGGTCTGCTACCAGTTCGGTGCGCACCTCGTTGATAACCGCGCTGAACACCTCATCGTACTCAAAGTACTCGCGCTTTAACCCAAAGTACACTTCCTTGTCGTTGCGGGAGGCGTCGCGAAATACCTGGCTAACCCAGTCCTTGATGGCCTGGCAATCGTTGGACATAAAGATGATGGGGTCATTTTCCTTCACTTCGCGGGCGTGTTTCTCATCGCCGTCGACGATCACCTTAATAATGCCGTCCTCGGGGGCCGGGGTGTTAAAGCTGCCGTACTGGTCGCCACCACCGGCGCTCATGCGCGAGATAGAAACGTGAAATTTGCGCTGGGGAATACCGTACTTTTTAAGTGTGTTAACCAGCTTGAATAAACGCCGTCCGGTGGAGTTGTCTGGCACACCCCACAGGGCTCGCTCCGGCGGGTTGGCAACCAGTCTGGCCGCTTGTGCATCAATCAGTTCGTAGTGATAGGACAGGCCCTGCGCAGTGAACTCGTCCCGGTAGTCATGCTCATATATATCTTCGATAGCCGTGCGCATAACACCGTCATAACCGGGAATTACCGTGTCCTTCAGACCCACATAGGCATCGCGCTTTTCTGTCAGGGCGCGCTGAAAGAACCGGTGTGCCCAGGCTTTGACCTTGTCCAAATCGTTGGTGGCCAGCATCCAGGGGTCGCCCTTTTTCAGGCTGCGCCGGTGAATCTCTACCGGGTCGCCGCTCTTGCCAACAAAAACCAGCCTGGCAACACCGGTGGTGTTGGACAGGGTATTGAAGCTGTCCCTGTTGCCGCCGCCTGCCATGGTGTCGACATCGATGTCGCGGCCAATCCATGCGGGTGGCGCGTTTTTGATATTGCGAAACTGGATATCCTCGCGGGTGATATTGCCGCCTATACCTTTGCGGATGGCACCGTTGGGCGACTTGGTGGCCAGCTTGTCCAGTTCCGCCTCATTGATCTCGGGATGCCGGGCCAGCAATTCATTCAGTTGGGCGCGATTGACCGTCATGCCCGCATTTTTAATACCCACGCCGTGCCGCTTCAGCGCTGCAATAGACTCGCGGATTACCTCGCCATTGCCAAGCAGGCGACTTTCCGCCGACAGGTCGATTTCAATCAGCGACAGCTCCAGTCGCTGCGTAACAAATTGTTCCAGAATGCGCTCGAAAGCGACTTGCGCCATCCCGTCGCCATGCAGGACGACCAGTGGTTTTTCTACGTGAATTTTGCTGCCCATGGAATCTCCCAATACCAGACAGGGGAGTATAGTCGCTAGCTCATGTCAGGTGTATTACAACGTCTACCCCGTGTCAGGTATTTATGCGAGATCACTTTAGCAGTAAAATCGCCAATAATTATGTAATCATATAGTTGTAAAGGAAAATAGTATGTCTAACAGGTTCTTCTCCGATCTTGTGAGTGAATATTAGGCCGTAACATCGAATCCTCATCCGGTAGCGATGACTGCCTGATCTTGAGTGTGAAATACTCAGTATCCCTGAGGCCTCTGACGCGCTTGCGGATCATGCCAATACTGATGTTGCCAGCCTCGATTCTGGCACGGGTGAGCTTGTACTGCGCGTAATGACCAATGCCCACACGGTGGCTTCGCAACGATTTTGCAAACGTCTTCAGGTAGAGCATAGTCGATTGATCGGCGTTTTTCAGCACCTTGCTGTAGTTCTTCATGACGTGGAAACGGTCCAATACAAGATCGGCCTTGGGCAAGCAATCACGGATTGATTGCTGACAGAATGGCCCCATGTCCATCGCGAGTATGTAGAAAAACTGCTGGCCATCACCGATATGAACCAGGGCGCAGTCTTTGACCACGTTAGCCGAGGCGCTGCATTCTACCAGTTGCAGCACTTGCTGTGGTTGCTCCACAGCCTTGTTTTTTTACCTGTCTACCTCAAAGCGCACAATAGTGGTAAAATCAAAATTACGAAAATTACCGGCTTTATCGCTTAGGTACATGGTTGACAAGCCCCAGGTGCCGGGCGCTGAACCCACGGGCAGGATGACGTTAATCTCATAGCGAACCCAGGCTCAGGGGTCACCTTCGAAGAAGGCCGTGTAGTAATTGTCATGATAGTGGTATTCAAAGTGATCAATCCCCTGCGGGTCGCGCAAGGTGTAACTGACAGCGCCTAACCCGGCTTTATCGTCACGCGCAAAATAGACAATGTTCACCAGGGTTTCGCCGTCTGGCCGCTCAGGTCGGGTGGATTCGGCACTGATCGTGATATTGTTAATGTCCAGCTCGGGCGGGCTATCATCCGGATTGGTGCCGGGCGCTACGTCAACCAGTACGAGTGGCTCGTGTTGTGGGTCATCGCTAAAGAATTGTCGGCTCTTATTTCCCGCAACGTCAGTTTGTGTTACCCGGTTTACCCCATAACGGCCACCGGCAAAAAACCTGGTGATAACAAAAGTGACATTGCACAACCCGGTGTCGGGGTGATAGACACCATATTGCTGTAAGCTATAAACCTCACGATCGTAATTATTTAACGCCGCGTAACAGCGTCGGGCTCTTCTCCGCTTCTATGAGTGAAAAAGGATGCCGATCCCCACGTAATCTGTTGGTATATAAGGCCTATCACAACTTTATATGGAACAGGTATATGGGAATCGACATCCAGAGGGATATTTTGGGCCTCAAGGGGCAGTGCGTCAATCGGATAAAACTGGACGAGGAGGAGAGACAGCTCGTCATTTGCTGCCGCCGGGACAGGCGCAGAAAAGCCATAGACCCCGTTACCGAGCAGCAGGGAACGGTCAACCGGTATGTCCGCCGACAGGTCAGGGATGTGCCGCTGTTTGGCTATCCCTGCGTGATTGAAATGGAGCTGGCCCAAGTATGTATCAGCAAGAACGAACGGCGGATAGAGAGCTGTGAGTTTGTTGACACGGGATGGCGTTTCACCCGCCGCTTCTGTCGCATGATCAGTGGCCTGTGCCGCCACATGAGTATTCAGGCTGTCTCCAGGCATTTGGGGATACGCTGGGAGACGGTGAAAAAGATCGACAAGGCGTACCTGGAGGAAAGTCTCCCGGCGCTCGATCCGACACAGCTGACCGGCCTGAAGTACCTCGGTGTTGATGAGGTGGCCAGGGCGAAGGGCCACGACTACATGACGGTGATTTACGACATGGTCGAAGGGCATTTAATCGGGGTGGAAACGGGCCGAACGGCTGATGTGTTCTCTGCATTTCTAAAGCAACTTCCGGCAGAAACCACTGCAAACATAGAGGCTGTTGCGATGGACATGGGGCCATCCTATCAGAAATCAGTACGTGATTGCTTACCCAATGCCGACATTGTGTTTGACCGTTTCCACGTTATGAAGAACTACAGCAAGGCTCTGAGCAATCAGCGGCGAATTGAGTTTAGAAAGGCCAATAAAGAGGGCAAGAAATTGTTAACAGGAACACATTACCTGGTGCTGAAAAACGCCGATAAACTGAACGAATCCCAGGCTCAAAAATTACAACGGCTATTGGATGAAAATGCCAATCTCAATACGCTGTATATCCTGAAGGAACAGCTTCAGGCCTTGTGGGAATCAAAGACTGTCGAACTGATGCAAGAGAGACTGGAAGCCTGGTGCCGGATAGCCGATCAATCGACCCTGCTCTACCTGAAGAAGTTTGCAAAGTCGTTGAGAAACCACCGTGTGGGCATTTGCAATTACGCGAGGCACAAGCTCACCAGCGCCAGGATCGAGGCCGGCAACATCGGTATCGGCATGATCCGCAAGCGCGCCAGAGGCATCAGGGATACCGAGTATTTCAAACTCAAGATCAGGCAGTCATCGCTACCGGATAATGACTCGATGTTCTATGTTGCGGCCTAATCTTCACTCACAAGACCGGAGAAGAGCCCAGCGTCGGGGATTTAACTCATAATTTTCATCGACTTGCCAACTGCTGTTAAGAAGCCGAACCGGCTCTCGGTAATCCGTGCTATTCGCCTCGACACTCAGGCGCAGGGAACCCGGCACATAGCTTGGTGCAATCACATCTTCCAGAGGATTATCAATATAGAGCTTCCAGGAAAAGTCATTAACGCCTGAAAAACGCTGATTACCTGCGAGGTCAGTTACTGTTATCTGTTGAGGCTGCCAGTACCCATTTTTAGCCGTTTTGTCCAGCGTAAATTCACCGCGCAATACGGTGCCCTGCACTCGACCATCAACAGGGCGGAGGTGTAAATCTACAAAAGTATCAATTTCGCTAACAATACGCATATAAGCCCTGACAGCTCCCTCCAGTTGGGTATTATCGGCATGCAACTCAATTTCAACACTAACCTGTTTGTCTTCTTCTGGCGCACCTCTCGCCTCGATATGGATACGTTTGATTTTGCCAGGATACACATAATCAGGGCTCAGGTTATACACCTCGAAGGTGAGGTCTTCATCTATTTTAGACAGGTACACAGTGCCCTGCATGATAAAATCGCGGACAAATTCATATTTGGGTAAGCTGCGCGAGCGCAACAAATCGGGGTTGATAATAAATGCCGCTACAGATTCAGAATGATCCTCATTTGGATTTTCCAGATGGGCGTAGGCAGAAACAAATTCAGTGGTTTTGGTGGTGGACCAGCCGCTGGTAGCATTGGAGTCCCGGAACCACCCGCCCAGTTCTATCCACTGCTCCTGTAATGCCTGAGAATAGGTGTTGGCCCAAAGAAAATGGGCTTTTTCATGGATAACCAAGCGTTGCAGATATTGGCAACATACATCACCCGTAAAGGCACTTTCCATAAACTCGATATAACCAGGGCTTTGTTCCAGTGACCAGGCCACAGCGGGTGCAACAGGGTGCAAGGGGTGGGAGAGGCCATTAAGGCGTCTGACCAAATAGTCCAGGCCATCAATTTTATGGTAGCCGCTGGGCATTTCTTCAAACTGGTTGATAATAGTGATCAATTCCTGGGCATGAAACGGCTGGAAGCTGTGCGAGGTTTCACCGGTAGTTGGCTCGGTTAATGCCGCATAGTCGGGCACTTGTGTTGACACGCCAAAGCGCTCCTGCAGGATTTTTTCCACAGCAGCAATATCAGTTCCGCCGCCTGTGACCCAATACACCAGGGCGTGATGCAGGTCTTTGGAGAAGTATATGCCGCGTCTGCCCTCGATTTCGGCAACCAGTGGCGTGGCGTAGGTAAACGCTTTACTCGAAAGGGTCACTATAGCGACGTTGTTTGCACGAATTATTTGTATGTCCTGGTCAATTTTCTCATCGCTGAGTATCCATTTGGATTGCACCAGTCGAGATTCATCAAGCGGGATGCCCTTCAACATATCCAGGAGTCGATGCGCGTGTTCCTGCGACCACGGCTCCCCTTCATCGCTCAAGACAATCTTGTATTGTTGACGCAGAGTTTGCGCGGCGGCCAGTTGGATGGTTTCTATGACCTCACCCAGAATTTCGATGGCCGGCGGTGTATTGATATAGGCGCTGTATTCACTCCCGGCAATACTGTCATCATCCAGCCAGGAGAACACAAAGTGGTCTCTGGGTAATTCAACGGCGGTAAAATCAATCCCCCGGATGACAGGGGTACTTCCACGCACCCTGAGAGTTTGCGTTGCCGAGCTTTGATGACCCTCGGCAGCCAGTTTAATCGTGTAGTCGCCAGGCTCTAAATTGAGAACCTCATAACGCCCATCGCCGTGCTGAGAGACGGCTACTGATCTGGTTCTTTCTCTGGACGAAACGATGATGCTGCCCGGGCCGGATAAACCCTCGATCAGGCCGGTTACGGTTAATCCACGGGCGGCGACCACCAGCGCCTGCACCTCGGCCGTTGTAACAACACTGTCGGCGCCGACAGTGGCCACCAGCTCAGCCAAGGTCTCGGCATCAAGTGCCTCGATGGCGCCTGTCTCCTCAAGAGCAACGTATTCTTTGGCAAAGTCGACGCGATTTTCAATAATGGCAATGTCATCGTTTTGCACGCCGTCCAGTATCAATAAAGAGATGCCCTGGAGGGTTCGCTGCCCCGAATCCAAAAGGCCGACATAATAGTCGAGTCCTTCCGGATCCGGTGTGCGGCTGAATAACTGTCGGTACAGGTTCGTGACCAACTGGATGCTCGACAGGTTGCCAAAACGATTCTGATACTCCTCGGAGGTGCCAAACGCATTGATAATGCGGCTCAGGTCACCTCCCTCATCTTCCAGGCGCTCGGACCAGTAGGCCAGGCCCTCTGCGTCGGCGGGCCTGCCATAGTAGGCAAGATAGACTTGCAGTGCGCGCTCTTCATAGAGGGAAAACTCCCTCGATTGCGCGCTGAGAGACAGGGGTAGAGCGGCGCAACACAACGCGAAAAAACAAACCGTTATCATTTTCATGGTGGTAGCCCTTATGGTAACCGTGGTCAGCCGAGGCAGAGATAATGACTCCGCCCCAGCCAACCATCCGAATCAGGCCGGTAAAGCAGGCCGGTAATGTTATTTTTTCTGTATAACACATTATAATACATCTGCTTCTGCTTATCGAAATCCCCGGATAGAGACTCGCCATCGCTTCAAGGACCTCTACGCCCCTTTTTCGCGCCATCGCAAGCCACCACAGCCGCCATGGCATACAGGCGCCAGCGCAGGGTCATGGCACGATGATGCGCCAGTTCTTCCGGCAGCAGTTGGCGCATGAGAGCAAACACATTGTATGAGAGTGCGGAGAGTAAAAAGTACAGCTAAAGTCCGAGCACGGCAATGTATCGCCGCCACATGAGCATTCAGGCGGTCTCCGGCATCTGGGGGTACGCTGGGAGACGGTGAAGAATATCGGCAAGGCATACCTGGAGGAAACCCTCCCTGCACTCGACCCGATACAGCTGACGGGCCTGAAGTATCTTGGTGTTGATGAGGTGGCCAGGGCGAAAGGCCACTAAAGCGGGCCAGGAATTGTTAACAGGAACCCATTACCTGGTGCTGAAAAACGCCGATAAACTGAACGAATCCCAGGCTCAAAAATTACAACGGTTATTGGATGTGCCGGATAGCCGATCAATCGACCCTGCTGTACCTAAAAAAGTTTGCAAAGTCGTTGAGAAACCACAGCGTGGGCATTTGCAACTATGCGAAGCACAAGCTCACCCGTGCCAGGATCGAGGCTGGCAACATCAGTATCGGCATGATCCGCAAGCGCGCCAGAGGCCTCAGGGATACCGAGTATTTCACACTCAAGATCAGGCAATCATCGCTACCGGATGAGGACTCGATGTTACGGCCTAATATTCACTCACAAGATCGGAGAAGAACCCGTTTATTACCGATATACGCAACGCCGGCTTTGCCGGTGCTCTGCAATTGCAAGCCTATGCCGGTGAGCCGGCTCGCCGGCCCTACGAAGTTGCCATGCGCATGTGGGACAAGGGTTTCTATGTGCGTTACGGCGGCGACTGCATTCAAATTGGATTGCCCTTTATTACCGAGCGCAGCGAAGTAGACAGCATGGTCAACGCCTTGGCAGATGCTTTGCGAGAGGGCAACTGATCAACCTTGAATCACTGGCCGGGCTGTTTGGCTTCGCCCTGGGGGTATAACCGCACCGATCTTTATGTGGGTGCTGTGCGGGCTGTTGCTGCAGCGCGCGGGATGGTTCAGCGAGGAACTGAACCGGGCGGCATCGCTGGTGGTTTTTCGGGTCGGCTTGCCGGTAGTGCTGTTCTTTGGTGCCAGCCGGCGGCAATGGTTCGCGGGCGGCCAATATTGTGGTAATCGGAACCTTGCTGTCCAGCCTGACTATAACCCTGGGCCTGGCGCTGCTGCAGACTTTCGGCTGGATTTAAGGCACATCAAAAAACTTTTCCATGGCCTCGCGGTTCCACATGGTATCCCGCTGACCCAGCGCAATAAGTTCGTCGGTAAAGGGCCTGGTAAACAGCAGGTAGCTGGCGGCGGTGGCGCCACCGCCACTGGCGGTTGCACCGGTGTTGCGCAAGAAGAAGCGCAGGCTCCCGGGTAGATAACGTACTTTACGACCGGCGATTTTATCGACTTGCTCGCTGGGCGATACCACCAGCTTCTCGATGGGTCGCAAATCCGGCAACTTTTCCTTGCGCAGGTCTTCAGGGATAAGTTCCAGCAGGTCGTTGACGCGCTCCAGTCGTTCAATATCGCTCTCCAGGCTGTCGACAAAGGCACTGGTAAACATGTGGCCGATAATCTGCGCCATCGATGGAGAATGCCTGGTGGGTGGCGTTGTGCGCTGCGGCTGCCGCGCCAGATTATTGCTGACCCCCACAATAAAGAGACGATCCGCACCCAGGTGTAGAGCGGGGCTGATCGGAGAGAGCTGCCGCAGGGCGCCATCGCCAAAATATTCATGCTCGATTTTGGTGGCGGGGAAGAGGGTAGGGATGGCGGAGGAGGCCATCAGGTGATCGGTATTAAGCAGCGTGCGTCTGCCGATGCGGCGGTGCCGCTGCCAGCTCTGCATCGCCGGCTTGCCCTGGAAAAAGCACACCGATTGGCCGGAGGTATAGCCCATGGCGGTCACACTGACCGCTTCAAGATCGCCGCGCGCTATGGCCCGGTCAAGTTGCCTGAACTTTACCGAGCGCTTAATCAGTTGACGCAGCGGCGAGTTGTCCAGCAGGGCGATAGGGCGGTTAACCCCCACACCCTGGTTAAATAAAGATCGGGTAACTCGTCCCAGACCCTTGGCCATTTCCCACCAGCCGTAGCGGTAGACATGGTGAGGTTCCAGTTGGTTCCAGATCTGTTCAAGCTCAGCCACGGCTGCCCGGAAGCAGCCCTCGTGGGCGGCCAGGGTTACGGCGTTGATCGCCCCTGCCGAGGTTCCGCAAATAATGGGAAAGGGGTTGCAGGCACCCTCGGGCAATATCTCTGCCAGCGCCTTGAGCACGCCGACCTGGTAAGCGGCGCGAGCGCCGCCGCCGGATAAGATCAATGCATTTTTCACCTTACTGCGCTCATCCTCGGTCAGTGACAGGTATAGCCGCCGTCAATAACCAGTTCTACTTTGTTTGCAAGTCTGCCTGACATGTTTAATCCCTTTTGTTGTTGAGAATTTTTTCGGTGAGCCTGGCGCGCAGCGATTCGGGTAGCAGCCTGTCTATAATTCCCCAGCAGCGCGCAGCGCCCCCGACAAAATAGCAGATACGCTTGCCGTGCACGGCCCTGTCGATTGCGGCGGCGACATCTTCGGGTTGCAAGCTGATCTCGCGCTTACTCTCAGCACCGGCTTGCACAGCGTGGGCCATGGGCGTGTTAACGAGGTCGGGTTTCACACAGGTAACCCGAATATCGTGGCTGGCCCACTCCAGGTGTAAAGCCTGTGTTAATCCATTGACGTAAAACTTGCTGGCGCTGTATACCGCCAGTGACGGAATGCCGTGAATGCTGGCGACCGAACACAGGTTAACCAGGCAGGCACCGGCGGTTTTCTGCAGGTAGGGGAAACCCGCCTGGGCTACATTGGTGAGGCCTTTAACATTGATGTCAATCATCAGGTCCTGGGCGGCCGGTTCGATTTCAGCGAAGGCCCCCGCGCTCACTACGCCGGCGTTGTTGACCAGAATATGCAGTTGGCCGTTGCTATGGGATGCGAAATCCGCCAGGGCGGAATCTATGGATTGCCGTGAACTGACATCACACCAACCACTGCAAGCCTGCGGAAAATCGCCGCTGGCCATAGCCTCCGCCAATCCCCGTTGGTTGATGTCATACAGACCAACGTAGTAGCCCTGGGCGGCAAAGTGTTGCGCGGTCGCCAGGCCAATGCCGGCGGCGGCGCCGGTGATAAATACTGTTTTCATTTCTTATTGTTCCCTGCGTATCGATCGACGCTACCGGAATAATGTGACGGCTGACAGCCCTAGCCTCTTCCAACACGAAATGATACTGACATAGCCCGATTTCTGTTCATGGTGGAAGGATGAATAATGGAGTTTAGGGTTTGTCGAGGTGAATCAGCGCGGCAGGATACAATTGGGGTTGTTCCGCAAGTTGCGAGAAATGGTCAAAAAACGCGGCGTAGTATTTGTCCGCAGCCCCTAAACCCCAATGCTCCAGGCCATAGAACCAGATGCGTTCCAGGTCGGCTTTAGCTGCAGGAGCGAGCTTATAATTTCCCATCTTGCCGCGCTTTCTCTTTGAAGCCGTCGAGCATTTCCTGCGGCGTTTCCTCGACCCAGCCGTGTTGTTCAACGGATAGTTCGGCTGCAATCAGTTTGGCGCGGAGCGCGTCAACCTCGTTCATGCGTAATTGTTTTTCCCTCAAGGCTTCTCGGATCAGTTCGCTGTCTGTGCCGTAGTTGCCCGTCTCCATTTGCGCCTGTATCCAACTCTCTTGTTGGTCGGTCACGGTAATGCTCTTTTTCACCATTGGCATCAGAAGCCCTCCAGGAAGAAAGAATATGTACTACCTTATCCTACTATTAATCAATCTTTATTGGAATATACTGCCCAAAAAATGGTAGATTACAGGGTCCGCGGACAGTGGGTACTTTGATTTCCTGCGGGCGGATGTGCATGAAAATACGATTGACAAACGCACTTCACCTTCCCTTTGCGAAGGGGGGTTTGCGGGCGGTGGCAAGTATCTCGCCGCTCGTCGGGTTTGATGGTGCTCGGATGTTGCGCGTAGCGTCTCTGTTGCGCCGCGCTAGGTCGGTGTTGTGCGTGGTTGCGCGCTCCTTGCCTTTGTCAATCACCCCCCCCCCCCCCCCCCCCCCCCCGATATTTGTGCGCCGGGCGTTGGATGTCGGGCTTCGGGCAAATCACGCCCGACAATGACCAGTCGCAGAAGACAGCGTCTGCCGGGGGTGTTATTAGCCGTCGCTCTGGCGTTGCTGGCAGGCACGGCCCAGGCGCAGGTGCGCAATGTAGTAACGGCACTGAACATACTCGGCACTGACTCCCTCTACACCCAGGGCGAAGTGATGCGGGTGGAGATACTCTTTGCCCGGCCGGTGACGGTGAGGGGCAATCCGACTCTGGCGTTGTTCTTTGACAACCGCCACCACGACATGAGGCATGCAAATTTTAATCCTTCAGCGACGCCGAGCCTTATTTTCCACTACACCATACAGCCCGACGATGATTCATCCACCAGCGGCATCACCATCTTCCATACTGCGCTGCAGTTGAATGGCGGCAGTATTACCGACGAGGCGGGCAACCCAGCGAATCTGAGCCTGGCGGAGCACGTAATCTCCCAGACCACCAGATACAAGGTGGACGGCATCCCGCCGCGGGTAACACGCCTAACCTTCACCACCCGTCCGCCCGGCCTTTTCGGCGATAATTTTCCCTCCTCGTATCTGGCGGATGAAGAGATAAAAGTGCGGGTGGATTTTGCTGAGCCGGTTACCGTGACCGGCTCGCCTCGCCTGCGCCTGGATATGGGCACGCGCCGGGTGAGGGCGCGCTATGACGCCGCAGTGCACAGGGCTAACAACCGCTCCGTTGGCTTCACCTATCGCGTGCAACCCGGCGACCTGGACCCGGACGGCATCAGCATTGCTGCCGATGCGCTGGCGTCGGTTGGCACAGACACGATTACCGATGCCGCCGGCAATCCAACGGGTGATAGCAGTCTTGCCGAACACGCCATCGGCAACGACCCGGCGCAGACGGTAGATGCCGTCAAGCCGCAGGTTACTGAGGTAAGCATCATCTCCAGGCCGGCAGCGGGAGACACCTATCGCGAGGGCGAAACGATTCAACTGCGCGTGGCTTTCAGTAAAGGTATGCTTATACACCCGCCTAACTTCCAAGTAGCACAGCCGATCACTCTGGGTTTGAGCCGGGTCATGGCGGAGGGGATGATCAGCCCCCAGTCTCACACTTATCACGGTGATGAATACCACACCATCACCGAAATAGTTTTCCACTATACCGTGCAAGCCGATGACTATGACGCCGATGGTATCAGTTACTTGGGCACGCCTCGGGATGGTGGCAATATTTACTTAGGGGGAAGAGCTGATGTAATATTTGATGTAGCGGGCAACTCTTTGCTTAGAGACATCACTGATTTAATCATCACCAACGCTGGGATGCACAAGGTGGACGGCGGCGGACCGCGGGTGACCCACCTGGGCATAGCCTCCAGACCCGATAAGGGCGACACCTATCGGCAAGGCGAAGAGATTAGCGTCACGCTGACTTTCAACCAGCCGCTGGTGGGGGCTCTGGACAATCTGCGTTTGACGCTGAACCTGGATTCGGGGGCGGTGGTCTCGCACAGCACGTCCCCTTCCGTTGCCCATTTTAACCGACTTGTGGGTTTCACCTTCATCGTGCAAGACGGCGACCTGGACGAAAACGGTATCAGCATCGGCGCCGATGCGCTGAGTTTGACCGGCGGCAGCGTCACCAACCAGGCTGGCAGGCCGCTGCTTCTGAGCATGGCGGAACACACCGTCACCCATCACCCGGCGCACAAGGTGGATGCCGCGGCGCCGAAGGTGACCCATCTGCGCATCGTCTCCACACCAGCGCAGGGGGCGGTGTATCGGTTGGGCGAGATGATTCGGGTGCGCCTGACGCTGGATCAGCCGGTCATAGCCGGCGGCTCGCCGATTCTGTCGCTGCCTTTGTTGATCGGCGATGACCCCCGCACCTTGACCTTCGACAAATTTCGCTTCCCGGGCTTGGCAATAGAACTCGCCTATCAGGTGCAAGGCGGTGATTTGGACGAAGACGGCATCAGCATCGGCGCCGGTGGGTTGAAGGTGAGCGGCGGCAGCCTGACAGATGCTGTGGGTAACCGGTTGCGCCTAAGCCTTGAGGGTCATACCCTCACCAATGCGCCGGCGCATCAGGTCGGCGCGGTGCCTCGCTTTGATGTGAATCCGCTGCCAGAGCAGATCTATACGGTCGGGCAGTCGGTCAGCCTGGTCCTGCCGCAAGCCATTGGCGGTGTCGCCCCCCGGCGTTATGAGTTGATCGGTAGCATCCCGCCCGGGCTGGTATTTGATGCCAACACCCGCACCCTGTCCGGCACACCGAGCGCGCCCATGGAGGCAACCGAGTTGCAGTGGATGGCAACCGATGCGGTGCCATCGGTTGCGTCCTTGAGATTTCAAATGACGGTAGTCGCCGCGCCGAGTTTTGCTGAGGCTGGCATTGACGACCAGATTTACACCGCCAGCGCGGCGATTCCCGACCTGACTCTGCCGGAGGCGACCAGTGCCCTTGACCTGACATACACTCTGACACCCGTGCCGGCCGGGCTGGCAGTTGACCGCGACACCCGCACCCTGTCCGGCACCCCGAGCACGCCGGCGGCGGCGACCGAATTGGAATGGAGCGCGACTGATAGTAACGGTGCCAGCGATAGCCTGCGTTTCCAGGTGCGCGTGGCGAAGCCGCCGCGATTTGTCGCTGAGGTGGAAGATATGCTCATCCGAGCGAGTAGATACACTGAGCCCATGATCCTGCCGCTTGCCGAACATGGCCACGGCGATTTGACCTATAACCTGCAAGAGAAGCGAGGCGAGCAGATCCGGAATCTGCCGGAGGATGTGCGCTATGATCCGGCCAGCCGGGAACTGTCAATCTATTTAAGGCTTGGGGTGTATGTCCTGGTTTACACGGCGACCGATGCCAATGGCGCGGTTGCCACCCAGGAATTCACTGTGGAGGCAACCAAGCCGCAATTTCCTGGAAGTTTCAGTGGCCATGTTTTTGACCGGGGGGTGCCCATCACGCCGGTTGTCCTGCCGGCAGCCACTGGCGGCATCGGCGAGGTGACTTACACATTCCAGGGTGCAAGTCATGGAATCAAGTATAACGCCGCCACGCGTAGCCTATACGGCACCCCAACCATTGCCACCGCCGCCGACCTTCGTCAAGCCCGTCTCAGCTATATATATGCCGCGGAAGACGAACTTGGCGGCTCTGACGCCCTGACCGTACTTGTCCGGGTGCGTGAAAATGGTGACTTCCCGCCATATATACCGATGTATTTTGATCCACCGATTGCCGATATACAGTTCATTACTCGTGGCATTGCGTTTGAGCGCGTCTTGCCACAGCCGCAGGGTGGCACTGGCGCAAACCCGGTATTTCAAAACTCCACATCTTATGAAAGCCTGCCGCCGGGCATCCAATTTAATCGGCATACCCGCCGCCTGCACGGCACCGCGGAGCAGGTCACCACCGGACAAGGTTACTCCTTCAGATACACCGTTATTGATGTCGGTGCCCGCGAGACGATTAGTGAGCGTTTGAGAATCAGGGTAGTGGAGCAACCGAGTTTTGCTGAGCCACTGCGCCTGAGTCTGCGGCAAAATGAACTGTTGCCGATAGCGCCTATCGGGCCGATTAAGTTGCCGGCGGCCAGAGATGGCGCACCGCCGATTGTGTATACATTGGCAGGCGACCTGCCGCCCGGGCTGGCATTTGACCCGGGCAGCCGCGCCCTGTCCGGCAGGCCAAGCGAGGACGGAGTCAGCACCCTGACCTATACCGCAACCGATGCCAACGGCGCATCTGTCTCCGGCGACTTTGTGTTCACGGTAGTGGATACCACTCCACCAGAGGTGACCGGCGTGTCGATCATTTCCACGCCGAACCAGGGCGGCATCTACCTCCTGGGCGAACAAATCAGGATGCGCCTGGACTTTAGCGAGCCGGTTTTTGCCACAGTTTCGCCACCACCGACTCTCAATATAAATCTATACCTAGGGAGCAAAAGAACTGCCATGCGCTTTCCCTATCCCGCTGATAGCGATGAGCCGGTGATGTCGTTGGAAGGAAGTTACACGGTGCAAGCCGGCGACCTGGACGAAGACGGCATCAGTAACACACAAAGTTTGTTCATTGCCGGACTGGCAACTGACCTCACCGATGCCGCCGGTAACCGCTGCTGCTGCGTGGCATCGCCAACTCCGATCATCCGAAGCACAAGGTGGATGGCGTGGTGCCGAAGGTGAGTTTTGTGTTGGTTACTCCGTCGCCCGCCAACCACAATACCTACGCATTGGGTGAAGAAATTAAAGTGGTGCTGGCTTTTGATAGTTTCTTTCCCGTGCTTCAGGGGCAGTTATCCATGCAGTTGACGCTGGAGTCCGGCCGGGTCACCGCACGAAATTCAAGGAAACACGGCCTCACTGGCCACGGTCTTGCCCTGGATTTCAGTTATGTCGTGCAATCCGGCGATCTGGATAAAAATGGCTTCAGCCTGGGTGCCAATGCATTGATGCTGGTGCCGGAGGAGAACGTCACCGATGAATCGGGCAATCCGGTGAATTTAAGTCTGGCGGATTTCGCGTTCACTGATGATCCGGCATACCAGGTGGATGGCGTGGGACCGCAGGTGACGGCTGTGACCATCACCTCCACGCCAGAAGTCTTCGAGTATTACCGTAGCGGCGAGCGGATTACCGTGCGGGTGGATTTCGACGAGCCGGTGACCATTATTGATGATGCGCCGGTGCTGTGGATGTCTTTGGGCGATGAACCGCGCCGAGTGGCGATGGAGTATGCGGCGGTGCAACCCGATGACACTTCCCTGTTGTTCGGTTACACCGTGCAAGCCGGCGATGAGGACGATAACGGCGTTGGCATTGGTGCGCTAGCGCTGAGGGTGACGAGCGGCATGGTCACCGATATCGTCGGCAACCCGGCGAATCTGAGCCTGAGCGCGCAGGCCATTATCAATGACCCGCTGCACAAGGTGGATGGCGTGGGCCCGCGGGTGACGAGTGTGCGTATTCTTTCCCCCGCGTCTGACAACCCCGACCCCAGCACCTTCAAGTTGGGCGAGTATATTCGCGTGCTGGTGAGTTTTGACACCTATCCCTCTGGGGATGTCACGGCTCTGCGTTTGGCGCTGGGCATGGAGAGCGGCGCGGCAATCTTGCAGGGCAGGGCACCGCTCAACCGACGCGGCGCGATCATATTCCGACATACCGTACAACTTGGCGACCTGGATAAAGACGGCATCAGCATCGGCGCCGATGCGCTGAGTATGGTGGATGGCGGCAGTGTCACCGATGAGTTGGGTAATTCGGTGGATTTAAGTCTGGCGCATGTCGCGATCACTGATGAGCCGACGCGCAAGGTGGATGGCGTGGTGCCGGATATTGTTGTGCCTGCGGCTCAGACCTTTGAGTCCACGGCTACCTTGACGCCACTCACCGCTGACGACCACTACGGCACCGCGACTTCCGGCGATGACACGGCGATTATCGGTAGTAATGCACCGGCGACTTTTCCGGTGGGCGATACCATCATCACCTGGACCGCGACCGATCCAGCGGGTAATGAAGTGAGTGCGACCCAGGTGGTCACGGTGGCGGATGCCACCGCGCCGGACATCACCGCACCTGATCCCTATACCACCGAAGCCACGGCCGAGCAGACGCCGCTCACCGCTAACGACCACTACGGCACCGCCACTTCCCCCGATGGCACGGCAACTATCACCGACGACGCGCCCGATACTTTCCCGCTGGGTGATACCACCATCACCTGGACCGCAACCGATGCGTCGGGGAATAAAGAGACCGCCGAGCAGACCATCACCATCACCGATACGACCGCGCCGGTGATTACCCTGCTCAAGGACACCGTAGACGACAACACAGTTGAACTCGGCGGCAGTTATACCGAACACCGGGCCACCGCCACTGACCTGGTGGATGATGACACCGAACTCACCGACAGGATTAACATTGCCGGCACAGTGGACGCGAGCGCAGTCGGAACATACACCGTCACCTACGATGTCTCCGATGCTCAGGGCAACCCGGCCGCTACCGTGACCCGCACCGTCAGGGTCACCGACACCACCGCGCCGATGATTACCGCGCCGGCGGATGTATCCAAAGAAGCCACCGGACCGACAACGCCAGTCACCGTGGGTCAAGCAACCGCGACTGACCTGGCCGCCGATTCGGTGACCATCACCCGCAATCCAGCGGACAATGAGTTTGCCGTAGGTGTCCACATCATCACTTGGAAGGCAACTGATGCTTCAGGTAATGAAGAGACTGCCGAGCAGACCATCACCATCACCGATAAGACCGCGCCGGTGATTACCCTGATCAAGGACACCACCGCCGACAACACAGTTGAACTCGGCACGACTTATACCGAACACCGGGCCACCGCCACCGACCTGGTGGATGATGACACCGAACTCACCAGCAGGATTGACATTGCCGGCACAGTGGACACGAACGTGGTCGGGGAATACACCGTCACCTACGATGTAACCGATGCCCAGAACAACGCCGCTGAGCAGAAGACCCGCACGGTCAGGGTCATCGACAACACCAAGCCGATTATCACCCTGACCGGTGATAATCCGCAGACCATCCATTTCGGCATGGCTTACACCGAACTGAATGCAACGGCGACCGATGCGGTGGATGGCGAACTCACCGGCAGCATTGTCATTGACAGTAGTGCAGTGAACACGAACGCGGTCGGGCAATACACTGTTACCTACAATGTAACCGACACCGCCGGTAACGCCGCCGAGCAGAAGACCCGCACGGTCAGGGTCATCGACACCGGCAAGCCGATTATCACCCTGACTGGTGATAATCCGCAGACCATCGAGTTTGGCGAGGGCTATACCGAACTGAATGCAACGGCCACCGACCTGGTGGATGGCGACCTCACCGGCAGCATTGTCATTGACAGTAGTGCAGTGAACACCGACCGAGTCGGGGATTACTCGGTCACCTACGATGTAACCGACACCGCCGGTAACGCCGCCGATACCGTGACGCGCACAGTCAGGGTCACCGACACCACCGCGCCGTCCATCACCGCACCGCACGACCAGACCTTTGAGGCGACGGCCACGGCGACACCGCTTAGCCGGGACGATTACGGCATCGCCAGGTCCTCCGATGGCGACATCACCGACGACGCGCCCGATACTTTCCCGCTGGGCGACACCATCATCACCTGGACCGCAACCGATGCTTCAAGCAATGAAATGACGGCCAAGCAAACCATCACGGTTGTGGACACCACCGCGCCGGTGATTACCCTGCCGGCGGATGTAACCAAAGAAGCTGCCGGACCGACCACGCCAGTCGACGTGGGACAGGCAACCGCTACTGACCTGGCCGCCGATTCGGTGACCATCACCCGCAACCCAACGGACAATGCGTTTGCCGTAGGCATCCATAAAATCACTTGGACCGCAACCGATAGCAATGGACGCAGTAGCACCGCCGAACAAACCATCACCATCACCGATACGACCGCGCCGGTGATTACCCTGCCGGCGGATGTAACCAAAGAAGCCACCGGACCGACCACGCCAGTCACCGTGGGACAGGCAACCGCTACTGACCTGGCCGCCGATTCGGTGACCATCACCCGCAACCCAACGGACAATGCGTTTGCCGTAGGCATCCATAAAATCACTTGGACCGCAACCGATAGCAATGGACGCAGTAGCACCGCCGAACAAACTATCACCATCACCGATACGACCGCGCCGGTGATTACCCTGCCGGCGGATGTAACCAAAGAAGCCACCGGACCGACAACGCCAGTCACCGTGGGACAGGCAACCGCTACTGACCTGGCCGCCGATTCGGTGACCATCACCCGCAACCCAACGGACAATGCGTTTGCCGTAGGTGTCCATAAAATCACTTGGACCGCAACCGATAGCAATGGACGCAGTAGCACCGCCGAACAAACTATCACCATCACCGATAAGACCGCGCCAGTGATTACCTTGACTGGTGCTAACCCACAGACCATCGAGTTTGGCGAGGGGTACGCCGAACTGAATGCAACGGCTACCGATGCGGTGGATGGCGACCTCACCGGCAACATTGTCATTGATTCGACCAACGTGGTCATCAATCAGGTCGGCACCTACGAAGTCACCTACAATGTAGCCGACGACGCCGGCAACGCCGCCGATACCGTGACGCGCACGGTCAGGGTCATCGACACCGGCAAGCCGATGATTACCCTGACCGGCGCTAATCCGCAGACCATCGAGTTTGGCGAGGGGTATGCCGAACTGAATGCAACGGCCACCGATCGGGTGGATGGCGACCTCACCGGCAACATTGTCATTGACAGTAGCGCGGTGAACACCGACCGGGTCGGGCAATACACCGTCGCCTACGATGTCTCCGACGCCGCCGGTAACGCCGCCGAGCAGAAGACCCGCACGGTCAGGGTCATCGACGTCGGCAAGCCGGTGATCACCCTGACCGGCGCTAATCCGCAGACCATCGAGTTTGGCATGGCTTACACCGAACTGAATGCAACGGCTACCGATGCGGTGGATGATGACATCGAACTCACCGGCAACATTGTCATTGATGCGAACAACGTGGACACGAGCACGGTCGGGACCTACACGGTCACTTACGATGTAACCGACACCGCCGGTAACGCCGCCGAGCAGAAGACCCGCACGGTCAGGGTCACCGACGCCGGCAAGCCGGTGATTACCCTGACCGGCGCCAATCCGCAGATCATTGAGTTTGGCGAGGGGTACGCCGAACTGAATGCCACCGCCACCGATCGGGTGGATGGCGACCTCACCGGCAGCATTGTCATTGACAGTAGTGCAGTGAACACCGACCGAGTCGGGGATTACTCGGTCACCTACGATGTAACCGACACCGCCGGTAACGCCGCCGAGCAGAAGACCCGCACCGTCAGGGTCATCGACAACACCAAGCCGATTATCACCCTGACTGGTGATAATCCGCAGACTATCGAGTTTGGCGAGGGGTACACCGAACTGAATGCAACGGCGACCGACCTGGTGGATGATGACATTGAACTCACCCGCAGGATTGTCATTGCCGGTGACGAGGTAATCACCGACCGGGTTGGAGAGTACCAGGTCACCTACGATGTAACCGACACCGCCGGTAACGCCGCCGAGCAGAAGACCCGCACGGTCAGGGTCATCGACAACACCAAGCCGATTATCACCCTGACCGGTGATAATCCGCAGACCATCCATTTCGGCATGGCTTACACCGAACACGGCGCCACCGCCACCGATCTGGTGGATGGCGACCTCACCGACAACATTGTCATTGACAGTAGTGCAGTGAACACGAACGCGGTCGGGCAATACACTGTTACCTACGATGTAACCGACACCGCCGGTAACAAAGCCGAGCAGAAGACCCGCACGGTCAGGGTCATCGACACCGGCAAGCCGATTATCACCCTGACCGGTGATAATCCGCAGACCATCCATTTCGGCATGGCTTACACCGAACACGGCGCCACCGCCACCGATCTGGTGGATGGCGAACTCACCGGCAGCATTGTCATTGACAGTAGTGCAGTGAACACGAACGCGGTCGGGCAATACACTGTTACCTACAATGTAACCGACACCGCCGGTAACGCCGCCGAGCAGAAGACCCGCACGGTCAGGGTCATCGACACCGGCAAGCCGATTATCACCCTGACCGGTGATAATCCGCAGATCATTGAGTTTGGCACGGCTTACACCGAACTGAATGCAACGGCCACCGATCGGGTGGATGGCGACCTCACCGGCAGCATTGTCATTGACAGTAGTGCAGTGAACACCGACCGAGTCGGGGACTACTCGGTCACCTACGATGTAACCGACACCGCCGGTAACGCCGCCGAGCAGAAGACCCGCACGGTCAGGGTCATCGACACCGGCAAGCCGATTATCACCCTGACCGGTGATAATCCGCAGACCATCGAGTTTGGCGAGGGCTATACCGAACTGAATGCCACCGCTACCGATCGGGTGGATGGCGACCTCACCGGCAACATTGTCATTAATACGGACAACGTGGACACGAGTGCGGTCGGGGAATACACCGTCACCTACAATGTAACCGACGCCGCCGGTAACGCCGCCGATACCGTGACGCGCACAGTCAGGGTCATCGACAACACCAAGCCGATTATCACCCTGACCGGTGATAATCCGCAGACCATCGAGTTTGGCGAGGAGTATGCCGAACTGAATGCCACCGCTACCGATCTGGTGGATGATGACATCGACCTCACCGGCGACATTGTCATTGACAGCAGGGCAGTGAACACCGACCGGGTCGGGGATTACCCGGTCACCTACAATGTAACCGACACCGCCGGTAACGCCGCCGAGCAGAAGACCCGCACGGTCAGGGTCATCGACACCGGCAAGCCGGTGATTACCCTGACCGGTGCTAATCCGCAGATCATTGAGTTTGGCACGGCTTACACCGAACTGAATGCCACCGCGACCGATCGGGTGGATGATGACACCGAACTAACCAGCAAGATTGCCATTGCCGGCACAGTGAACACCGACCGGGTCGGGCAATACACGGTCACCTACGATGTAACCGACACCGCCGGTAACGCCGCCGAGCAGAAGACCCGCACGGTCAGGGTCATCGACACCGGCAAGCCGATTATCACCCTGACTGGTGATAATCCGCAGACCATCGAGTTTGGCGAGGGCTATACCGAACTGAATGCAACCGCCACCGATCGGGTGGATGGCGACCTCACCGGCAACATTGTCATTGATGCGAACAACGTGGACACGAGCACGGTCGGAACCTACACGGTCACTTACGATGTAACCGACACCGCCGGTAACGCCGCCGATACCGTGACGCGCACGGTCAGGGTCATCGACACCGGCAAGCCGATTATCACCCTGACTGGTGATAATCCGCAGACCATCCATTTCGGCATGGCTTACACCGAACTGAATGCAACGGCGACCGATGCGGTGGATGGCGAACTCACCGGCAACATTGTCATTGATGCGAACAACGTGGACACGAGCACGGTCGGGACCTACACGGTCACTTACGATGTAACCGACACCGCCGGTAACGCCGCCGAGCAGAAGACCCGCACAGTCAGGGTCATCGACAACACCAAGCCGATTATCACCCTGACCGGTGCTAATCCGCAGACCATCCATTTCGGCATGGCTTACACCGAACTGAATGCAACGGCGACCGATGCGGTGGATGGCGAACTCACCGGCAACATTGTCATTGATGCGAACAACGTGGACACGAGCACGGTCGGAACCTACACGGTCACTTACGATGTAACCGACACCGCCGGTAACGCCGCCGAGCAGAAGACCCGCACGGTCAGGGTCATCGACACCGGCAAGCCGATTATCACCCTGACCGGTGATAATCCGCAGACTATCGAGTTTGGCGAGGGGTATGCCGAACTGAATGCAACGGCGACCGACCTGGTGGATGATGACATTGAACTCACCCGCAGGATTGTCATTGCCGGTGACGAGGTAATCACCGACCGGGTTGGAGAGTACCAGGTCACCTACGATGTCTCCGACACCGCCGGTAACGCCGCCGAGCAGAAGACCCGCACGGTCAGGGTCATCGACACCGGCAAGCCGATTATCACCCTGACTGGTGATAATCCGCAGACCATCCATTTCGGCATGGCTTACACCGAACTGAATGCAACGGCGACCGATGCGGTGGATGGCGACCTCACCGGCAACATTGTCATTGACAGTAGTGCAGTGAACACCGACCGAGTCGGGGATTACTCGGTCACCTACGATGTCTCCGACACCGCCGGTAACGCCGCCGAGCAGAAGACCCGCACGGTCAGGGTCATCGACACCGGCAAGCCGATTATTACCCTGACTGGTGATAATCCGCAGACCATCGAGTTTGGCGAGGGGTATACCGAACTGAATGCAACGGCCACCGATCGGGTGGATGGCGACCTCACCGGCAACATTGTCATTGACAGTAGTGCAGTGAACACCGACCGAGTCGGGGATTACTCGGTCACCTACAATGTAACCGACACCGCCGGTAACGCCGCCGAGCAGAAGACCCGCACCGTCAGGGTCATCGACACCGGCAAGCCGATTATCACCCTGACCGGTGATAATCCGCAGACCATCCATTTCGGCATGGCTTACACCGAACTGAATGCCACCGCTACCGATCGGGTGGATGGCGACCTCACCGGCAACATTGTCATTAATACGGACAACGTGGACACGAGTGCGGTCGGGGAATACACCGTCACCTACAATGTAACCGACACCGCCGGTAACGCCGCCGAGCAGAAGACCCGCAGGGTCAGGGTCATCGACACCGGCAAGCCGATTATCACCCTGACCGGTGATAATCCGCAGACCATCCATTTCGGCATGGCTTACACCGAACTGAATGCAACGGCCACCGATCGGGTGGATGGCGAACTCACCGGCAACATTGTCATTGACAGTAGTGCAGTGAACACCGACCGAGTTGGAGATTATTCGGTCACCTACGATGTAACCGACACCGCCGGTAACGCCGCCGAGCAGAAGACCCGCACGGTCAGGGTCATCGACAACACCAAGCCGATTATCACCCTGACCGGTGATAATCCGCAGACCATCCATTTCGGCATGGCTTACACCGAACTGAATGCAACGGCTACCGATGCGGTGGATGGCGACCTCACCGGCAGCATTGTCATTGACAGTAGTGCAGTGAACACCGACCGAGTCGGGGATTACCCGGTCGCCTACGATGTCTCCGACGCCGCCGGTAACGCCGCCGATACCGTGACGCGCACAGTCAGGGTCATCGACACCGCCGCGCCGATTATCACCCTGACCGGTGATAATCCGCAGACCATCGAGTTTGGCGAGGGCTATACCGAACTGAATGCAACGGCCACCGACCTGGTGGATGGCGACCTCACCGGCAACATTGTCATTAATACGGACAACGTGGACACGAGTGCGGTCGGGGAATACACCGTCACCTACAATGTCTCCGATGCCCAGAACAACGCCGCCGTGCAGAAGACCCGCACCGTCATGGTCACCGACACCACCGCGCCGTCCATCACCGCACCGCACGACCAGACCTTTGAGGCGACGGCCACGGCGACACCGCTTAGCCGGGACGATTACGGCATCGCCAGGTCCTCCGATGGCGACATCACCGACGACGCGCCCGATACTTTCCCGCTGGGCGACACCATCATCACCTGGACCGCAACCGATGCTTCAAGCAATGAAATGACGGCCAAGCAAACCATCACGGTTGTGGACACCACCGCGCCGGTGATTACCCTGCCGGCGGATGTAAACAAAGAAGCCACCGGACCGACCACGCCAGTCACCGTGGGACAGGCAACGGCTATTGACCTGGCCGCCGATTCGGTGACCATCACCCGCAACCCAACGGACAATGCGTTTGTCGTAGGTGTCCATAAAATCACTTGGACCGCAACCGATAGCAATGGACGCAGTAGCACCGCCGAACAAACCATCACCATCACCGATACGACCGCGCCGGTGATTACCCTGCCGGCGGATGTAACCAAAGAAGCCACCGGACCGACCACGCCAGTCGACGTGGGACAGGCAACCGCCACTGACCTGGCCGCCGATTCGGTGACTATTACCCGCAACCCAACGGACAATGCGTTTGCCGTAGGTGTCCATAAAATCGCTTGGACCGCAACCGATAGCAATGGACGCAGTAGCACCGCCGAACAAACTATCACCATCACCGATAACACCGCGCCGGTGATTACCCTGCCGGCGGATGTAAACAAAGAAGCCACCGGACCGACAACGCCAGTCACCGTGGGACAGGCAACCGCTACTGACCTGGCCGCCGATTCGGTGACTATTACCCGCAACCCAACGGACAATGCGTTTGCCGTAGGTGTCCATAAAATCATTTGGACCGCAACCGATAGCAATGGACGCAGTAGCACCGCCGAACAAACCATCACCATCACCGATACGACCGCGCCGGTGATTACCCTGCCGGCGGATGTAACCAAAGAAGCTGCCGGACCGACCACGCCAGTCGACGTGGGACAGGCAACGGCTATTGACCTGGCCGCCGATTCGGTGACCATCACCCGCAATCCAGCGGACAATGAGTTTGCCGTAGGTGTCCATAAAATCACTTGGACCGCAACCGATAGCAATGGACGCAGTAGCACCGCCGAACAAACTATCACCATCACCGATAACACCGCGCCGGTGATCACCCTGACCGGCGCCAATCCGCAGACCATCGAGTTTGGCGAGGGGTACGCCGAACTGAATGCCACCGCCACCGATCGGGTGGATGGCGACCTCACCGGCAGCATTGTCATTGACAGCAGCGCGGTGAACACCGACCGGGTCGGGGAATACACCGTCACCTACGATGTCTCCGACGCCGCCGGTAACGCCGCCGATACCGTGACGCGCACGGTCAGGGTCATCGACGCCGGCAAGCCGGTGATCACCCTGACCGGTGCTAATCCGCAGACCATCCATTTCGGCATGGCTTACACCGAACTGAATGCAACGGCCACCGACCTGGTGGATGGCGACCTCACCGGCAACATTGTCATTGACAGTAGTGCAGTGAACACCGACCGAGTCGGGGATTACTTGGTCACCTACGATGTAACCGACACCGCCGGTAACGCCGCCGAGCAGAAGACCCGCACGGTCAGGGTCATCGACACCGGCAAGCCGATTATCACCCTGACTGGTGATAATCCGCAGACCATCCATTTCGGCATGGCTTACACCGAACTGAATGCAACGGCGACCGATGCGGTGGATGGCGACCTCACCGGCAGCATTGCCATTGACAAGAGTGCAGTGAACATCAACCAAGTTGGAGATTACTCGGTCACCTACGATGTGACCGACGCCGCCGGCAACGCCGCCGAGCAGAAGACCCGCACGGTCAGGGTCACCGACACCGGCAAGCCGATTATCACCCTGACCGGTGATAATCCGCAGACCATCGAGTTTGGCGAGGGGTACACCGAACTGAATGCAACGGCCACCGACCTGGTGGATGGCGACCTCACCGGCAACATTGTCATTGACAGTAGTGCAGTGAACATCAACCGAGTCGGGGATTACTCGGTCACCTACGATGTAACCGACACCGCCGGTAACGCCGCCGAGCAGAAGACCCGCACGGTCAGGGTCATCGACACCGGCAAACCGATTATCACCCTGACCGGTGATAATCCGCAAACCATCGAGTTTGGCATGGCTTACACCGAACACGGCGCCACCGCCACCGACCTGGTGGATGGCGACCTCACCGGCAACATTGTCATTGACAGTAGTGCAGTGAACACGAACGCGGTCGGGCAATACACTGTCACCTACGATGTAACCGACACCGCCGGTAACGCCGCCGAGCAGAAGACCCGCACGGTCAGGGTCATCGACAACACCAAGCCGATTATCACCCTGACCGGTGATAATCCGCAGACCATCGAGTTTGGCGAGGGCTATACCGAACTGAATGCAACGGCCACCGACCTGGTGGATGGCGACCTCACCGGCAACATTGTCATTGACAGTAGTGCAGTGAACACGAACGCGGTCGGGCAATACACTGTTACCTACGATGTAACCGACACCGCCGGTAACGCCGCCGAGCAGAAGACCCGCACGGTCAGGGTCATCGACACCGGCAAGCCGATTATCACCCTGACCGGTGATAATCCGCAGACCATCCATTTCGGCATGGCTTACACCGAACACGGCGCCACCGCCACCGATCTGGTGGATGGCGAACTCACCGGCAACATTGTCATTGACAGTAGTGCAGTGAACACCGACCGAGTCGGGGATTACTCGGTCACCTACGATGTAACCGACACCGCCGGTAACGCCGCCGATACCGTGACGCGCACGGTCAGGGTCATCGACGCCGGCAAGCCGGTGATCACCCTGACTGGTGATAATCCGCAGACCATCCATTTCGGCATGGCTTACACCGAACTGAATGCAACGGCGACCGATGCGGTGGATGGCGACCTCACCGGCAACATTGTCATTGACAGTAGTGCAGTGAACATCAACCGAGTTGGAGATTATTCGGTCACCTACGATGTAACCGACACCGCCGGTAACGCCGCCGAGCAGAAGACCCGCACGGTCAGGGTCATCGACAACACCAAGCCGATTATCACCCTGACCGGTGATAATCCGCAGACCATCCATTTCGGCATGGCTTACACCGAACTGAATGCAACGGCTACCGATGCGGTGGATGGCGACCTCACCGGCAACATTGTCATTGACAGTAGTGCAGTGAACACCGACCGAGTCGGGGATTACTCGGTCACCTACAATGTAACCGACGCCGCCGGTAACGCCGCCGAGCAGAAGACCCGCACGGTCAGGGTCATCGACACCGGCAAGCCGGTGATTACCCTGACTGGTGATAATCCGCAGACCATCCATTTCGGCATGGCTTACACCGAACTGAATGCAACGGCGACCGATGCGGTGGATGGCGACCTCACCGGCAGCATTGTCATTGACAGTAGTGCAGTGAACACCGACCGAGTCGGGGATTACTCGGTTACCTACAATGTAACCGACACCGCCGGTAACGCCGCCGAGCAGAAGACCCGCACGGTCATCGTTGAAGACAACACCAAGCCGATTATCACCCTGACCGGTGATAATCCGCAGACCATCGAGTTTGGCGAGGGCTATACCGAACTGAATGCAACGGCTACCGATCTGGTGGATGGCGACCTCACCGGCAACATTGTCATTGACAGTAGTGCAGTGAACACCGACCGAGTCGGGGATTACTCGGTCACCTACGATGTAACCGACACTGCCGGTAACGCCGCTGAGCAGGTGACGCGCACGGTCAGGGTCACCGACACCGGCAAGCCGATTATCACCCTGACCGGCGCTAATCCGCAGACCATCGAGTTTGGCGAGGGCTATACCGAACTGAATGCAACGGCGACCGATGCGGTGGATGGCGACCTCACCGGCAGCATTGTCATTGACAGCAGTGCGGTGAACATCAACCGAGTTGGAGATTACTCGGTCACCTACAATGCAACCGACGCCGCCGGCAACGCCGCCGAGCAGAAGACCCGCACGGTCATGGTCATCGACACCGGCAAGCCGATTATCACCCTGACCGGTGATAATCCGCAGATCATCGAGTTTGGCGAGGGCTATACCGAACTGAATGCAACGGCCACCGACCTGGTGGATGGCGACCTCACCGGCAACATTGTCATTGATTCGACCAACGTGGTCATCAATCAGGTCGGCACCTACGAAGTCACCTACAATGTAACCGACGATGCCGGCAACGCCGCCGATACCGTGACGCGCACGGTCAGGGTCATCGACGCCGGCAAGCCGATTATCACCCTGACTGGTGATAATCCGCAGACCATCCATTTCGGCATGGCTTACACCGAACTGAATGCAACGGCCACCGACCTGGTGGATGGCGAACTCACCGACAACATTGTCATTGACAGTAGTGCAGTGAACACCGACCGAGTCGGGGATTACTCGGTCACCTACGATGTAACCGACGCCGCCGGTAACGCCGCCGAGCAGAAGACCCGCACGGTCAGGGTCATCGACACCGGCAAGCCGATGATTACCCTGACCGGTGATAATCCGCAGACCATCCATTTCGGCATGGCTTACACCGAACTGAATGCAACGGCCACCGACCTGGTGGATGGCGAACTCACCGACAACATTGTCATTGACAGTAGTGCAGTGAACACCGACCGAGTCGGGGATTACTCGGTCACCTACGATGTAACCGACACCGCCGGTAACGCCGCCGAGCAGAAGACCCGCACGGTCAGGGTCATCGACACCGGCAAGCCGATGATTACCCTGACCGGTGATAATCCGCAGACCATCCATTTCGGCATGGCTTACACCGAACTGAATGCAACGGCCACCGACCTGGTGGATGGCGAACTCACCGGCAGCATTGTCATTGACAGTAGTGCAGTGAACACCGACCGAGTCGGGGATTACTCGGTCACCTACGATGTAACCGACACCGCCGGTAACGCCGCCGAGCAGAAGACCCGCACGGTCAGGGTCATCGACACCGGCAAGCCGATTATCACCCTGACCGGTGATAATCCGCAGACCATCCATTTCGGCATGGCTTACACCGAACTGAATGCAACCGCCACCGATCTGGTGGATGGCGACCTCACCGGCAACATTGTCATTGATGCGAACAACGTGGACACGAGCACGGTCGGAACCTACACGGTCACCTACGATGTAACCGACACCGCCGGTAACGCCGCCGAGCAGAAGACCCGCACGGTCATGGTCATCGACACCGGCAAGCCGATTATCACCCTGACTGGTGATAATCCGCAGACCATCCATTTCGGCATGGCTTACACCGAACACGGTGCCACCGCGACCGATCGGGTGGATGATGACACCGAACTAACCAGCAAGATTGTCATTGCTGGTGACGAGGTAATCACCAACCAGCTCGGCACCTACGATGTAACCTATGATGTAACCGACAACGCCGGCAACGCCGCCGATACCGTGACGCGCACAGTCAGGGTCATCGACACCGGCAAGCCGATTATCACCCTGACCGGTGCTAATCCGCAGACCATCGAGTTTGGCATGGCTTACGCCGAACTGAATGCCACCGCCACCGATCGGGTGGATGGCGACCTCACCGGCAGCATTGTCATTGACAGCAGCGCGGTGAACACCGACCGGGTCGGGGAATACACCGTCACCTACGATGTCTCCGACGCCGCCGGTAACGCCGCCGATACCGTGACGCGCACGGTCAGGGTCATCGACGCCGGCAAGCCGGTGATCACCCTGACCGGTGCTAATCCGCAGACCATCCATTTCGGCATGGCTTACACCGAACTGAATGCAACGGCCACCGACCTGGTGGATGGCGACCTCACCGGCAACATTGTCATTGACAGTAGTGCAGTGAACACCGACCGAGTCGGGGATTACTCGGTCACCTACGATGTAACCGACACCGCCGGTAACGCCGCCGAGCAGAAGACCCGCACGGTCAGGGTCATCGACACCGGCAAGCCGATTATCACCCTGACTGGTGATAATCCGCAGACCATCCATTTCGGCATGGCTTACACCGAACTGAATGCAACGGCGACCGATGCGGTGGATGGCGACCTCACCGGCAACATTGTCATTGACAGTAGTGCAGTGAACACGAACGCGGTCGGGCAATACACTGTTACCTACAATGTAACCGACACCGCCGGTAACGCCGCCGAGCAGAAGACCCGCACGGTCAGGGTCATCGACGCCGGCAAGCCGATTATCACCCTGACTGGTGATAATCCGCAGACTATCGAGTTTGGCGAGGGGTACACCGAACTGAATGCAACGGCCACCGACCTGGTGGATGGCGAACTCACCGGCAGCATTGTCATTGACAGTAGTGCAGTGAACACCGACCGAGTCGGGGATTACTCGGTCACCTACGATGTAACCGACACCGCCGGTAACGCCGCCGAGCAGAAGACCCGCACGGTCAGGGTCATCGACACCGGCAAGCCGATTATCACCCTGACTGGTGATAATCCGCAGACTATCGAGTTTGGCGAGGGGTACACCGAACTGAATGCAACGGCCACCGACCTGGTGGATGGCGAACTCACCGGCAGCATTGTCATTGACAGTAGTGCAGTGAACACCGACCGAGTCGGGGATTACTCGGTCACCTACGAGGTAACCGACACCGCCGGTAACGCCGCCGAGCAGAAGACCCGCACGGTCAGGGTCATCGACACCGGCAAGCCGATTATCACCCTGACTGGTGATAATCCGCAGACTATCGAGTTTGGCGAGGGGTACACCGAACTGAATGCAACGGCCACCGATGCGGTGGATGGCGACCTCACCGGCAGCATTGTCATTGACAGCAGCGCAGTGAACACGAACGCGGTCGGGCAATACACTGTTACCTACAATGTAACCGACACCGCCGGTAACGCCGCCGAGCAGAAGACCCGCACCGTCAGGGTCATCGACACCGGCAAGCCGATTATCACCCTGACCGGTGATAATCCGCAGATCATTGAGTTTGGCACGGCTTACACCGAACTGGAGGCAACGGCGACCGATCTGGTGGATGATGACACCGAACTAACCAGCAAGATTGTCATTGCTGGTGACGAGGTAATCACCAACCAGCTCGGCACCTACGATGTAACCTACAATGTGACCGACGCCGCCGGTAACGCCGCCGATACCGTGACGCGCACGATCAGGGTCATCGACACCGGCAAGCCGATTATCACCCTGACCGGTGCTAATCCGCAGATCATTGAGTTTGGCACGGCTTACACCGAACTGAATGCCACCGCCACCGATCGGGTGGATGGCGACCTCACCGGCAGCATTGTCATTGATTCGACCAACGTGGTCATCAATCAGGTCGGCACCTACGAAGTCACCTACAATGTAACCGACGACGCCGGCAACGCCGCCGAGCAGAAGACCCGCACGGTCAGGGTCATCGACACCGGCAAGCCGATTATCACCCTGACTGGTGATAATCCGCAGACCATCGAGTTTGGCGAGGGGTACACCGAACTGAATGCAACCGCCACCGATCTGGTGGATGGCGAACTCACCGACAACATTGTCATTGACAGTAGTGCAGTGAACACCGACGCGGTCGGGCAATACACTGTTACCTACGATGCAGCCGACACCGCCGGCAACGCCGCCGAGCAGAAGACCCGCACGGTCAGGGTCATCGACACCGGCAAGCCGATTATCACCCTGACCGGTGATAATCCGCAGACTATCGAGTTTGGCGAGGGGTACACCGAACTGAATGCAACGGCCACCGACCTGGTGGATGGCGACCTCACCGGCAGCATTGTCATTGACAGCAGTGCAGTGAACACCGACCGAGTCGGGGATTACTCGGTCACCTACGATGTAACCGACACCGCCGGTAACGCCGCCGAGCAGAAGACCCGCACGGTCAGGGTCATCGACACCGGCAAGCCGGTGATTACCCTGACCGGCGCTAATCCGCAGATCATTGAGTTTGGCACGGCTTACACCGAACTGGAGGCAACGGCGACCGACCTGGTGGATGATGACATTGAACTCACCCGCAGGATTGTCATTGCCGGTGACGAGGTAATCACCGACCGGGTTGGAGAGTACCAGGTCACCTACGATGTCTCCGACACCGCCGGTAACGCCGCCGAGCAGAAGACCCGCACGGTCAGGGTCATCGACACCGGCAAGCCGATTATCACCCTGACCGGTGATAATCCGCAGACCATCCATTTCGGCATGGCTTACACCGAACTGAATGCAACGGCGACCGATGCGGTGGATGGCGACCTCACCGGCAACATTGTCATTGACAGTAGTGCAGTGAACATCAACCGAGTTGGAGATTACACGGTCACCTACGATGTAACCGACACCGCCGGTAACGCCGCCGAGCAGAAGACCCGCACGGTCAGGGTCATCGACAACACCAAGCCGATTATCACCCTGACCGGTGATAATCCGCAGACCATCCATTTCGGCATGGCTTACACCGAACTGAATGCAACGGCCACCGATCTGGTGGATGGCGACCTCACCGGCAGCATTGTCATTGACAGTAGTGCAGTGAACATCAACCGAGTTGGAGATTACACGGTCACCTACGATGTAACCGACACCGCCGGTAACGCCGCCGAGCAGAAGACCCGCACGGTCAGGGTCACCGACACCACCAAGCCGATTATCACCCTGACCGGCGCCAATCCGCAGACCATCGAGTTTGGCGAGGGGTACACCGAACTGAAGGCAACCGCTACCGACCTGGTGGATGATGACATTGAACTCACCGACAACATTGTCATTGATGCGAACAACGTGGACACGAGCACGGTCGGGACCTACACGGTCACTTACGATGTAACCGACACCGCCGGTAACGCCGCCGAGCAGAAGACCCGCACGGTCAGGGTCATCGACGCCGGCAAGCCGGTGATCACCCTGACCGGCGCCAATCCGCAGACCATCGAGTTTGGCGAGGGGTATGCCGAACTGAATGCAACGGCGACCGATCTGGTGGATGGCGACCTCACCGGCAACATTGCCATTGACAGCAGCGCAGTGAACACCGACCGAGTCGGGGATTACTCGGTCACCTACGATGTAACCGACACCGCCGGTAACGCCGCCGAGCAGAAGACCCGCACCGTCAGGGTCATCGACACCGGCAAGCCGATTATCACCCTGACTGGTGATAATCCGCAGACCATCGAGTTTGGCGAGGGCTATACCGAACTGAATGCAACCGCCACCGACCTGGTGGATGGCGACCTCACCGGCAACATTGTCATTGATGCGAACAACGTGGACACGAGCACGGTCGGAACCTACACGGTCACTTACGATGTAACCGACACCGCCGGTAACGCCGCCGAGCAGAAGACCCGCACGGTCAGGGTCATCGACACCGGCAAGCCGATTATCACCCTGACTGGTGATAATCCGCAGACCATCCATTTCGGCATGGCTTACACCGAACTGAATGCAACGGCCACCGACCTGGTGGATGGCGACCTCACCGGCAGCATTGTCATTGACAGTAGTGCAGTGAACATCAACCGAGTTGGAGATTATTCGGTCACCTACGATGTCTCCGACACCGCCGGTAACGCCGCCGAACAGAAGACCCGCACGGTCAGGGTCATCGACACCGGCAAGCCGATTATCACCCTGACTGGTGATAATCCGCAGACCATCCATTTCGGCATGGCTTACACCGAACTGAATGCAACGGCGACCGATGCGGTGGATGGCGACCTCACCGACAACATTGTCATTGATGCGAACAACGTGGACACGAGCACGGTCGGAACCTACACGGTCACTTACGATGCAGCCGACGCCGCCGGTAACGCCGCCGAGCAGAAGACCCGCACGGTCAGGGTCATCGACGCCGGCAAGCCGGTGATCACCCTGACCGGCGCCAATCCGCAGACCATCGAGTTTGGCGAGGGGTATGCCGAACTGAATGCAACCGCGACCGACCGGGTGGATGGCGACCTCACCGGCAACATTGTCATTGACAGTAGTGCAGTGAACACCGACCGAGTCGGGGATTACTCGGTCACCTACGATGTAACCGACACCGCCGGTAACGCCGCCGAGCAGAAGACCCGCACGGTCAGGGTCATCGACACCGGCAAGCCGATTATCACCCTGACCGGTGATAATCCGCAGACCATCGAGTTTGGCGAGGGGTATGCGGAACTGAATGCAACGGCCACCGACCTGGTGGATGGCGACCTCACCGGCAACATTGTCATTGATGCGAACAACGTGGACACGAGCACGGTCGGAACCTACACGGTCACCTACGATGTCTCCGACACCGCCGGTAACGCCGCCGAGCAGAAGACCCGCACGGTCAGGGTCATCGACACCGGCAAGCCGATTATCACCCTGACCGGTGCTAATCCGCAGACTATCGAGTTTGGCGAGGGGTACGCCGAACTGAATGCCACCGCCACCGATCGGGTGGATGGCGACCTCACCGGCAGCATTGTCATTGACAGTAGTGCAGTGAACACCGACCGAGTCGGGGATTATTCGGTCACCTACGATGTAACCGACGCCGCCGGTAACGCCGCCGAGCAGAAGACCCGCACGGTCAGGGTCATCGACACCGGCAAGCCGATTATCACCCTGACCGGTGATAATCCGCAGACCATCCATTTCGGCATGGCTTACACCGAACTGAATGCAACCGCCACCGATCTGGTGGATGGCGACCTCACCGGCAGCATTGTCATTGACAGTAGTGCAGTGAACACGAACGCGGTCGGGCAATACACTGTTACCTACGATGTAACCGACACCGCCGGTAACGCCGCCGAGCAGAAGACCCGCACGGTCAGGGTCATCGACACCGGCAAGCCGATTATCACCCTGACTGGTGATAATCCGCAGACCATCGAGTTTGGCGAGGGCTATACCGAACTGAATGCAACGGCCACCGACCTGGTGGATGATGACACCGAACTCACCGGCAAGATTGTCATTGATTCGAGCAACGTGAACACGAGCGCGCTCGGGACATACATGGTCACCTACGATGTAACCGACACCGCCGGTAACAAAGCCGATACCGTGACCCGCACGGTCACCTTGACCGCTGCCCAGATCGCCCCTGACAACATACCGCCGACTATCATTGCACCGGCAAATGTGGTGGCGGAAGCCACCGGCCCGACCACGCCAGTCAGTGTGGGACAGGCAACCGCTACTGACTTGGCCGACCCGGACCCCCGCATCACTCGCAGCCCGGAGACTAACGACTTCGCAGTCGGCAACCACCCCATCACCTGGAAGGCCACGGATGCTTCGGGGAATGAAGCAACCGACGAGCAGACCATCACTATCACCGATAACACCGCGCCGGTGATTACCTTGACCGGTGCCAATCCGCAGACCATCGAGTTTGGCGAGGGGTATACCGAACTGAATGCAACGGCCACCGACCTGGTGGATGGCGACCTCACCGGCAACATTGTCATTGACAGTAGTGCAGTGAACACGAACGCGGTCGGGCAATACACTGTTACCTACAATGTAACCGACACCGCCGGTAACGCCGCCGAGCAGAAGACCCGCACGGTCAGGGTCATCGACAACACCAAGCCGATTATCACCCTGACCGGTGATAATCCGCAGACCATCGAGTTTGGCGAGGGGTACACCGAACTGAATGCAACGGCGACCGATGCGGTGGATGGCGAACTCACCGACAACATTGTCATTGACAGTAGTGCAGTGAACACCGACCGAGTCGGGGATTACTCGGTCACCTACGATGTAACCGACACCGCCGGTAACGCCGCCGAGCAGAAGACCCGCACGGTCAGGGTCATCGACACCGGCAAGCCGGTGATTACCTTGACCGGCGCTAATCCGCAGACCATCGAGTTTGGCATGGCTTACACCGAACTGAATGCAACGGCGACCGACCTGGTGGATGGCGACCTCACCGGCAACATTGTCATTGACAGCAGCGCAGTGAACCCCGACCTGGTCGGGGAATACACCGTCACCTACGATGTCTCCGACGCCGCCGGTAACGCCGCCGAGCAGAAGACCCGCACGGTCAGGGTCATCGACAACACCAAGCCGATTATCACCCTGACTGGTGATAATCCGCAGACCATCCATTTCGGCATGGCTTACACCGAACTGAATGCAACGGCCACCGACCTGGTGGATGGCGACCTCACCGGCAACATTGTCATTGACAGTAGTGCAGTGAACACCGACCGAGTCGGGGATTACTCGGTCACCTACGAGGTAACCGACACCGCCGGTAACGCCGCCGAGCAGAAGACCCGCACGGTCAGGGTCACCGACACCGGCAAGCCGATTATCACCCTGACCGGTGATAATCCGCAGACCATCCATTTCGGCATGGCTTACACCGAACACGGCGCCACCGCCACCGATCTGGTGGATGGCGACCTCACCGGCAGCATTGTCATTGATGCGAACAACGTGGACACGAGCACGGTCGGGACCTACACGGTCACTTACGATGTAACCGACACCGCCGGTAACGTCGCCGAGCAGAAGACCCGCACGGTCAGGGTCATCGACACCGGCAAGCCGATTATCACCCTGACCGGTGATAATCCGCAGACCATCGAGTTTGGCGAGGGGTATACCGAACTGAATGCAACGGCGACCGACCGGGTGGATGGCGACCTCACCGGCAACATTGTCATTGACAGTAGTGCAGTGAACACGAACGCTGTCGGGACCTACACGGTCACTTACGATGTAACCGACACCGCCGGTAACGCCGCCGAGCAGAAGACCCGCACGGTCAGGGTCACCGACACCGGCAAGCCGATTATCACCCTGACCGGTGCTAATCCGCAGACCATCCATTTCGGCATGGCTTACACCGAACTGAATGCCACCGCTACCGATCTGGTGGATGGCGAACTCACCGGCAGCATTGTCATTGACAGTAGTGCAGTGAACACCGACCGAGTCGGGGATTACTCGGTCACCTACGATGTAACCGACGCCGCCGGTAACGCCGCCGAGCAGAAGACCCGCACGGTCAGGGTCATCGACACCGGCAAGCCGATTATCGCCCTGACCGGTGATAATCCGCAGACCATCCATTTCGGCATGGCTTACACCGAACTGAATGCAACGGCGACCGATGCGGTGGATGGCGAACTCACCGACAACATTGTCATTGACAGTAGTGCAGTGAACACCGACCGAGTTGGAGATTACTCGGTCACCTACGATGTAACCGACACCGCCGGTAACGCCGCCGAGCAGAAGACCCGCACGGTCAGGGTCATCGACACCGGCAAGCCGATTATCACCCTGACCGGTGATAATCCGCAGACCATCCATTTCGGCATGGCTTACACCGAACTGAATGCAACGGCGACCGATGCGGTGGATGGCGAACTCACCGACAACATTGTCATTGACAGTAGTGCAGTGAACACCGACCGGGTTGGAGATTACCCGGTCGCCTACAATGTGACCGACGCCGCCGGTAACGCCGCCGAGCAGAAGACCCGCACGGTCAGGGTCATCGACACCGGCAAGCCGATTATCACCCTGACCGGTGATAATCCGCAGACCATCCATTTCGGCATGGCTTACACCGAACACGGCGCCACCGCCACCGACCTGGTGGATGGCGACCTCACCGGTAGCATTGTCATTGACAGTAGTGCAGTGAACATCAACCGAGTCGGGGATTACTCGGTCACCTACGATGTAACCGACACCGCCGGTAACGCCGCCGAGCAGAAGACCCGCACGGTCAGGGTCATCGACACCGGCAAGCCGATTATCACCCTGACCGGTGATAATCCGCAGACCATCCATTTCGGCATGGCTTACACCGAACACGGCGCCACCGCCACCGATCTGGTGGATGGCGAACTCACCGGCAGCATTGTCATTGACAGTAGTGCAGTGAACACCGACCGAGTTGGAGATTACTCGGTCACCTACGATGTAACCGATACCGCCGGTAACGCCGCCGAGCAGAAGACCCGCACGGTCAGGGTCATCGACACCGGCAAGCCGATTATCACCCTGACCGGTGATAATCCGCAGACCATCGAGTTTGGCGAGGAGTATACCGAACTGAAGGCAACCGCTACCGACCTGGTGGATGATGACATTGAACTCACCGGCAACATTGTCATTGATGCGAACAACGTGGACACGAGCACGGTCGGGACCTACACGGTCACTTACGATGTAACCGACACCGCCGGTAACGCCGCCGAGCAGAAGACCCGCACGGTCAGGGTCATCGACACCGGCAAGCCGATTATCACCCTGACCGGTGATAATCCGCAGACCATCCATTTCGGCATGGCTTACACCGAACACGGTGCCACCGCCACCGATCTGGTGGATGGCGACCTCACCGGCAGCATTGTCATTGACAGTAGTGCAGTGAACACCGACCGAGTCGGGGATTACTCGGTCACCTACGATGTAACCGATACCGCCGGTAACGCCGCCGAGCAGAAGACCCGCACGGTCAGGGTCATCGACACCGGCAAGCCGATTATCACCCTGACCGGTGATAATCCGCAGACCATCCATTTCGGCATGGCTTACACCGAACACGGCGCCACCGCCACCGATCTGGTGGATGGCGACCTCACCGGCAGCATTGTCATTGACAGTAGTGCAGTGAACACCGACCGAGTCGGGGATTACTCGGTCACCTACGATGTAACCGACACCGCCGGTAACGCCGCCGAGCAGAAGACCCGCACGGTCATCGTTGAAGACAACACTAAGCCGATTATCACCCTGACCGGTGATAATCCGCAGACCATCGAGTTTGGCGAGGGCTATACCGAACTGAATGCAACGGCCACCGACCTGGTGGATGGCGACCTCACCGGCAACATTGTCATTGACAGTAGTGCAGTGAACACGAACGCGGTCGGGCAATACACTGTTACCTACGATGTAACCGACACCGCCGGTAACGCCGCCGAGCAGAAGACCCGCACGGTCAGGGTCATCGACAACACCAAGCCGATTATCACCCTGACCGGTGATAATCCGCAGACCATCCATTTCGGCATGGCTTACACCGAACTGAATGCAACGGCGACCGATGCGGTGGATGGCGAACTCACCGACAACATTGTCATTGACAGTAGTGCAGTGAACACCGACCGAGTCGGGGATTACTCGGTCACTTACGATGTAACCGACACCGCCGGTAACGCCGCCGAGCAGAAGACCCGCACGGTCAGGGTCATCGACACCGGCAAGCCGATTATCACCCTGACCGGTGATAATCCGCAGACCATCCATTTCGGCATGGCTTACACCGAACTGAATGCCACCGCCACCGATCTGGTGGATGGCGACCTCACCGGCAACATTGTCATTGATGCGAACAACGTGGACACGAGCACGGTCGGAACCTACACGGTCACTTACGATGTAACCGACACCGCCGGTAACGCCGCCGAGCAGAAGACCCGCACGGTCAGGGTCATCGACAACACCAAGCCGATTATCACCCTGACCGGTGATAATCCGCAGACCATCCATTTCGGCATGGCTTACACCGAACTGAATGCAACGGCGACCGATGCGGTGGATGGCGAACTCACCGACAACATTGTCATTGACAGTAGTGCAGTGAACACCGACCGAGTCGGGGATTACTCGGTCACTTACGATGTAACCGACACCGCCGGTAACGCCGCCGAGCAGAAGACCCGCACGGTCAGGGTCATCGACACCGGCAAGCCGATTATCACCCTGACCGGTGATAATCCGCAGACCATCCATTTCGGCATGGCTTACACCGAACACGGCGCCACCGCCACCGATCTGGTGGATGGCGACCTCACCGGCAGCATTGTCATTGACAGTAGTGCAGTGAACACCGACCGAGTCGGGGATTACTCGGTCACCTACGATGTAACCGACACCGCCGGTAACGCCGCCGAGCAGAAGACCCGCACGGTCATCGTTGAAGACAACACTAAGCCGATTATCACCCTGACCGGTGATAATCCGCAGACCATCGAGTTTGGCGAGGGCTATACCGAACTGAATGCAACGGCCACCGACCTGGTGGATGGCGACCTCACCGGCAACATTGTCATTGACAGTAGTGCAGTGAACACGAACGCGGTCGGGCAATACACTGTTACCTACGATGTAACCGACACCGCCGGTAACGCCGCCGAGCAGAAGACCCGCACGGTCAGGGTCATCGACACCGGCAAGCCGATTATCACCCTGACCGGTGATAATCCGCAGACCATCCATTTCGGCATGGCTTACACCGAACTGAATGCAACGGCGACCGATGCGGTGGATGGCGAACTCACCGACAACATTGTCATTGACAGTAGTGCAGTGAACACCGACCGAGTCGGGGATTACTCGGTCACTTACGATGTAACCGACACCGCCGGTAACGCCGCCGAGCAGAAGACCCGCACGGTCAGGGTCATCGACACCGGCAAGCCGATTATCACCCTGACCGGTGATAATCCGCAGACCATCCATTTCGGCATGGCTTACACCGAACTGAATGCCACCGCCACCGATCTGGTGGATGGCGACCTCACCGGCAACATTGTCATTGATGCGAACAACGTGGACACGAGCACGGTCGGAACCTACACGGTCACTTACGATGTAACCGACACCGCCGGTAACGCCGCCGAGCAGAAGACCCGCACGGTCAGGGTCATCGACAACACCAAGCCGATTATCACCCTGACCGGTGATAATCCGCAGACCATCCATTTCGGCATGGCTTACACCGAACTGAATGCAACGGCGACCGATGCGGTGGATGGCGAACTCACCGACAACATTGTCATTGACAGTAGTGCAGTGAACACCGACCGAGTCGGGGATTACTCGGTCACTTACGATGTAACCGACACCGCCGGTAACGCCGCCGAGCAGAAGACCCGCACGGTCAGGGTCATCGACACCGGCAAGCCGATTATCACCCTGACCGGTGATAATCCGCAGACCATCCATTTCGGCATGGCTTACACCGAACTGAATGCAACGGCTACCGATGCGGTGGATGGCGACCTCACCGGCAGCATTGTCATTGACAGTAGTGCAGTGAACACCGACCGAGTCGGGGATTACCCGGTCGCCTACGATGTCTCCGACGCCGCCGGTAACGCCGCCGATACCGTGACGCGCACAGTCAGGGTCATCGACACCGCCGCGCCGATTATCACCCTGACCGGTGATAATCCGCAGACCATCCATTTCGGCATGGCTTACACCGAACACGGCGCCACCGCCACCGACCTGGTGGATGGCGACCTCACCGGTAGCATTGTCATTGACAGTAGTGCAGTGAACATCAACCGAGTTGGAGATTACACGGTCACCTACGATGTAACCGACACCGCCGGTAACGCCGCCGAGCAGAAGACCCGCACGGTCAGGGTCATCGACACCGGCAAGCCGATTATCACCCTGACCGGTGATAATCCGCAGACCATCCATTTCGGCATGGCTTACACCGAACACGGTGCCACCGCCACCGATCTGGTGGATGGCGACCTCACCGGCAACATTGTCATTGATGCGAACAACGTGGACACGAGCACGGTCGGAACCTACACGGTCACTTACGATGTAACCGACACCGCCGGTAACGCCGCCGAGCAGAAGACCCGCACGGTCACCTTGACCGCTGCCCAGATCGCCCCTGACAACATACCGCCGACTATCATTGCACCGGCAAATGTGGTGGCGGAAGCCACCGGCCCGACCACGCCAGTCAGTGTGGGACAGGCAACCGCTACTGACTTGGCCGACCCGGACCCCCGCATCACTCGCAGCCCGGAGAACAACGACTTCGCAGTCGGAGAACACACCATCACCTGGAAGGCCACGGATGCGAGCGGTAACTTCGCCACCGCCGAGCAGACTATCACCATCACCGATACCACCAAGCCGGTGATTACCTTGACCGGTGCCAATCCGCAGATCATTGAGTTTGGCGAGGGGTATACCGAACTGAATGCAACGGCGACCGACCTGGTGGATGATGACACCGAACTCACCGGCAGGATGGTCATTGATTCGACCAACGTGGTCATCAATCAGGTCGGCACCTACGAAGTCACCTACAATGTAACCGACACCGCCGGTAACGCCGCCGAGCAGAAGACCCGCACGGTCACCTTGACCGCTGCCCAGATCGCCCCTGACAACATACCGCCGACTATCATTGCACCGGCAAATGTGGTGGCGGAAGCCACCGGCCCGACCACGCCAGTCAGTGTGGGACAGGCAACCGCTACTGACTTGGCCGACCCGGACCCCCGCATCACTCGCAGCCCGGAGAACAACGACTTCGCAGTCGGAGAACACACCATCACCTGGAAGGCCACGGATGCGAGCGGTAACTTCGCCACCGCCGAGCAGACTATCACCATCACCGATACCACCAAGCCGGTGATTACCTTGACCGGTGCCAATCCGCAGATCATTGAGTTTGGCGGGGGGTATACCGAACTGAAGGCAACGGCGACCGACCTGGTGGATGATGACACCGAACTCACCGGCAGGATGGTCATTGATGCGACCAACGTGGTCATCAATCAGGTCGGCACCTACGAAGTCACCTACGATGTAACCGACACCGCCGGTAACGCCGCCGAGCAGAAGACCCGCACGGTCACCTTGACCGCTGCCCAGATCGCCCCTGACAACATACCGCCGACTATCATTGCACCGGCAGATGTGGTGTCGGAAGCCACCGGCCCGACCACGCCAGTCAGTGTGGGACAGGCAACCGCTACTGACTTGGCCGACCCGGACCCCCGCATCACTCGCAGCCCGGAGACCAACGACTTCGCAGTCGGAGAACACACCATCACCTGGAAGGCCACGGATGCGAGCGGTAACTTCGCCACCGCAAACCAGACCATCACCATCACCGATACTACCGCGCCGGTGATTACCTTGACCGGTGCCAATCCGCAGACCATCGAGTTTGGCGAGGGCTATACCGAACTGAATGCAACGGCGACCGACCAGGTGGATGATGACACCGAACTCACCGGCAAGATTGCCATTGATTCGACCAACGTGAACACCGACCGGGTTGGGAAATACACCGTCACCTACGATGTCTCCGACACCGCAGGTAACGATGCCGATACCGTGACGCGCACGGTCATCGTTGAAGACACCACCGCGCCGGACATCAGCGCACCAACGGCCCAAACCTTTGAGGCCATTGCAACCATGACGCCTCTCGACCGCTCCGACTATGGCACCGCTACTTCCAGCGACCGCGAAGCCGACATCACTGACGATGCCCCCGCGACCTTCCCGCTGGGCGATACCATCATCACCTGGACCGCAACCGGTACCAATGAACTGAGTAACTCCGCCCGGCAGATGATTACTGTCATAGACACCACGCCGCCGACCATCACCCTGCGCGGTGCCAATCCCATGACCATGGAAGTGGGCGAGAATTACGCGGAGCCCGGTGCCACCGCCGTTGATAACATGGCTGGCGACCTCACTGACCGCATTGTCATTGATGCTACCGACCTGAACACGAATCAGGTCGGGCAATACACCGTCACCTACACCGTTATGGACCAGGCGATGAACCAGGCGCAAGAGAGCAGAAGCGTGCAAGTGCTGGCGAGTCCCGATTTCGCCGATCTGAATCGAGTGATTTTGTCGGAAGTGGCGCGCACCATGGCTGACCAGAATGTGGAAGTAGTGGCTCGGCGCATTGAGCAAGCCGGCAAGAATGCCGCCCGCGTCGCCAGTGTCGGCGGTCAGTCCAGCCTGGCGGACATCCTCGCCGCGCAAGGGCGCGCGCTTGCTGATGACCGGTTCAGCATCAAGCAACTCTTGGGTGACGCCGACTTCGTGCTACCTATGTCGGAAGATGCTGCGCCAGGCACCTTCGTCCCGACCTTCTGGGGCGCGGGTGATTATCGTGAGATCAGCGGCTCTGACCGGTTGGACTGGGATGGTGATTTCTTGAGTCTGCATCTGGGTGCCGATGCGCACATGGACGACATGATCGCCGGGGTCGCTTTGTCCTGGAGTCGTGCCGATGTGGATTATCGCAACTACCGCAGACCGCAGACCGCTGGTCGCGCTGGTCGCGACGATGCCAGTGGCGAATATCAAGTGGATATGACCAGCGTTCATCCGTATATGGGCTGGACTTTGGGGCAGATGGATTTCTGGGCGACGCTCGGCTATGGCGATGGCGAACTGAATATTACGGATGAGGATAGTGCGGGCAAGGACATGCGTCATGCGTCAAGCAATCTGGATTTACGCACCTTTGCTGTGGGCGGAAGTGGTCCCCTGCCGGATGTCGGTGCCACCAGCCTGCGAGTGAAGGCGGAAGCGTTGCACAGCGAATTAATCGTGGCCGGCGGTGAGCAAATCGCGGCTATGGATGTGGAGGTCAGTCGCTTGCGCCTGACGCTGGAAGCCACCCGGAGCTGGTCTTTGAACAATGGCGCGCGCTTGGATTTGAATTGGCAAGGCGGGCTTCGTTATGACGGTGGTTCCGGCAATACCGGTGCCGGCAACGAGGTTGGCGGCGGGTTGCGCTATGTTGATGCCGCCAGAGGCTTGACGCTGGAGGGCAAGGTGCGCGGACTGGTGCGCGACAAGAGTGATACCGATGAGTGGGGCGTCAGCGGGCTGATCAAATTCCAGGGGTCGCCGCACGGGCGGGGGCTGTCATTTAGTCTGACGCCAGGATATGGCGAGACCGACCATAGTCCGCAAGAATTCTGGCAACGGGATTTGCGTGATGACGATGATGACGCAGAGCCGCAGGGATATGCCCCAAGTTTGGATGTGCGTCTTGGCTATGGCATGAGCGGCCCCGGTGGCCACGGACTCCTGACGCCATACAGTGAGATAACGCTCGGCAATAGCGGCAACACTTATCGGCTTGGCGTAGCGTGGAAACTCGACCCATTGTTTGATGTGAAATTGGTTACCGAGCGTCGGGAGAGCATTGATGAGATTGAACAGAGGATTGTTTTGGAAGGGACGATAACTTTTTAGTCTTTTTCGTTTGCTTGTTGGTCGCCAAAGAGTCCGATGAAGTCGGACACAAAGCCGGCGGCTTCGCCGCAAAGGAGTCCGGCTACGCCGAACGGTTTAATAACTGGATTATCCGGAACAAGCCGGGCAATGACCATTGCGCTTGCCTTTTCGTCGCCATGCTGTGTTGCGCATCGTCGCTCGGTCGCTCACATACTTAATGTATACCACTGGCTGCGTAACCGGAGCAACATGAGCCGGCACCAACAGCGCAGTTTCAGCGAACTGCGACAATCTTCCCTGAAGACCGCCAAGGCGTGGGCGATCAAGGATCTCGCCTCCCGTCTTTGGGACTATCGGAGTCGCACCTGGGCTGAGAAGGGCTGGAAACGCCTGATCAACTGGATGGCCCGTAGCCGGCTCACGCCGATGCAAACGACGTCAAAAACCCTGCGGAATCACCTTTGGGGCATTCTCAACGCGGTGATTCGTAAGGTCGACAACAGTCACGCTGAAAGTATGAACAGTCGCATAAAAACGCTGAAGAGCCGTGCTCGGGGCTTCAGAAACAGGGAGCGATTCCGTAAAAGTATAGAAGTATTAATGGGGTGTCGAGAGTGTGGTCGTCCAGAAAATAGTCTCGGATCCTGAAATGGTGGAAGACAGCTCGCGCAGTGCCTGCGGTTAGTACTCGCAGTGGCGTCCCTGCTGATTGAATGCAGTTGAGCTGGAATCCTTCCCAGCGAAAAGAGGCAATGTCTCAGGTGGTGCTCTGGTCGGTGGTGCCGGCAGCGCCACGGTGGGGATGTCCTGTTCCCTATCGCATTGATAGTGACTGATCGCCAAGTGTTATTTTACTTGCGGGCATTTGCTGCCCTTAAACACCTTGAGATATTTTTTGCCTTTCTCTGTATGCAACCATTTTTTTATAACATCTTTGTCAACAATCTCGATTTTGTGGTCGGGATATTCTTTCGACCCGCCGTACGAAAACCAGAACCATAGTATCTCGTCACGATCTCGGTAGTTTTTACGAGCGCTCAGGAAATTTTCCTCAACTTCATAGGGGTCAGGGGTTTTCTTGCATTGCCCCAGAATTCGTTTGCCATCCAAGGTTTTACCGACCAAGTCATAAATGCTGAGCGATCGTCCGGGCAACAGACCGGTCGGGACATAGTCGTACTTAATAATAAGATAGCCGAGACACAGAGATTCCCAATCCGTAGGACCGAGGAAGTCAAGCCACTGAGCGGTCTCCAGGTTAGCGAAGTAGTCTTTTACTGCTTCTGAATTGGGATTTTTTGCCAAAAATTTCAAAAGACAGGTGTAGATATCGTTGTGTTGATGCACATTGCTACGCCCGGCTGATGCAAGCAGTCTAAACGAATCAGGCAAATCCACAAGCCGGAAACTCTTTTTCTCAATCACTTCCCGAAAATGAAACAATTCTTCTCCGCAGTTTAATTCATGTTTTTCGTCAATTTTAATATCGCCTGAAACCTTCCCCAGATGCAATGTATCATCGAAATAAACCATCACCCAATCCTTGTTCTCCTCAATTTCACTAAAACGCTTACAGGTGTGAAAATAGGAACTTTTAATCGGCCAGCCCAGTTCCTTTTGCTGTTTTATGTTGGTCAAATGGTCGGTTGCTTTACTACCACCTTCCTTCTCGTAAATATTAATTGCTTCTACCAAATCTTTCGGCCTCCATACCCCATACCAGACTCCAACCTGGTCCATTTCCCAAGCGCACTTTGAATGATCTTCTTGGTCTGCATTTTTAGCACGAATGCGATAAATTTTGTAATCGTCTGAATTATTCATATTGGTTCACTGCTGTCCCGTTAACTTTCATATGAGTTTCATTTGATTGACATCGGGCAGTCTGCCATCAGGCAGATCACCCCTTAACAACGCCATCAGGTCACGCTTATCAAACAAATTAAGCTGCAGTAATCGCAATAGCTGCTGCATACTCTTTGTGAGTCCAGACTGAAACTTCAGAAATGCAATTAGCAGGTATACGCACATCGCTATCCATATTTGAGTCATCACTGCATTCTTGCTCGTGCCAACAAACGATTTGATTTTCAGGTTCTGTTTTATCCACTTAAAGAATAATTCCACTTGCCACCTGGCTTTGTAGACATCGGCAATCGTCTTGGCTGCCAGTTTGAAATTGTTTGTTAAAAACACATAGTGCTTACCCGTCTCCGCATCTTTGTAGCCAACCCGCCTTAATCGAACAGGACATTTTTTGGAGACCTGGGGGCCGGTGAATTCTATCGTTTGATCACACGTCAAACCTTTGCCTTTCAGCACCGATCGACGCTCGATAATGCGGTATTTTGCATTGCTCTTAAGCCGGGTGACGAAGAAAATACCCTTATCTGTCAATTGCTTATACCAAACGTAATCATTGTAGGCTTTATCAATTGCAATAATACTTCCCTTAGGAAATATGAGCGTGCGACCCACTGTTACATCGTGCTTCTTCCCTTCCGTGACGACCACAAACTCCGGCAAATAACCCGCATGATTCAAACCGACGTGCAGCTTAATCGCTCCTTTGGTGGTGCGAAAATCAGCCCAGGGAAACGCAGACAAACACAAGTCGATGGTGGACGCGTCCAGCGAATAAAGCGGGTGAGTAAATCTGAAACTATGATCAGGCGCCACGCCTTGGCAGCGAGTTAACAGTTTTCCAAACAGCGCTTCGTACAGAGCATAAGGCTTATCTTCATTGATGCGCGATAGGTTAGATCGCGACAGCTTCGCGCTGCCCAGGTGGTAAAGGCGATGCATTTGCGCCGATATATTATCCACGATATCACGCAAGCTGTTTCGACCAGACAATTGAGCCATCGTCAGCGACACAAACTATGACCAGCGGGAGGCTTTACGAAAGGAACGGCCAGAATGATGTTGTTTGGCAAGGGTCTCAAATTCATGTCTCGGAACAAGTTTTAGTATTTGTGACAGGATCGTATTACAATGCGCCATGGTCTGGTTCCCTCTATTAATACACTGTTTTCTAGGCAATCTCATTGTATCAATTGTGGCGGAATCAGACCTCCTTATTTCTCCTTAACGGGACAGCAGTGATATTGGTTCTCCAAATAGAAGTCGAGTATTACTACTAATATTCGGCACATCGCATACTGATACACCGTTAAATCTGACCGTCGGGATTGTAAACATTCCTCATCGCCGCAGTCAATTCCACAAACTCATGACTGTTAGGAACACATAGACTGTCCGCTGTTAAAACACATAATCTGTCCGGTTTATGCCAACTCTTGAGGAGAGTGGTTTATGAGGCGGACAGAAGTGTTACAGGAGATACGACGGATGAGATTTGAAGAGGCATACGGGAGCTGGACGGAGGGTCGTTTGAGCCAAGAGGAAGCGGCGCAGTTGCTGGGTGTGTGTGAGCGCACCTTTCGTCGTTACATTGATCGTTACGAGGAAGAAGGCCTGGATGGGTTGATCGACAAGCGGCTGTCTCAGGTATCGCACCGGCGGGCCCCGGTCGATGAGGTTATGCGCATGGTGGATCGGTACCGGAGCCGGCATGATGGCTGGAGTGTCAAGCACTACTACGCCTGGTATCGGCGCGGCGGCGGTGGGCGTAGCTACAACTGGGTGCGCAAGTCCTTGCAGGCTGCCGGAGCGGTGACGAAGGCCGCGGGCCGCGGGCAACATCGCAAGCGGCGTGAACGAGCACCGGTGCCGGGCGTATTGCTGCACCAGGATGGTAGCACCCATGCCTGGGTGCCGGGACAGACCTGGGATTTGATAGTCACCATGGATGATGCCACCAGCCGGCATTACTCCATGTTCTTCTGTGACCAGGAAGGCACCCGGAGCAGTTTCCAGGGGGTACGTGAGGTGGTTGAGGCCGAGGGCTTGTTTTGCTCGCTGTATACCGACCGGGGCAGCCATTACTGGCACACGCCGACGGCCGGCGGCAAGGTGGACAAGGGCAACTCGACGCAGTTCCGGCGCGCCTTGCAGCAACTGGGCGTGGAGATGATTGCGGCCTACTCGCCGCAAGCCCGAGGGCGCTCCGAGCGGGCCTTTAGCACCCACCAGAACCGCTTGGTCAAAGAACTGGCCGCCGCTGGCATCACCGATATGGCTGCCGCCAATGAGTATCTCCAGCAGGTGTATTTGCCCGCCTTCAACGAAGAGTTTGAGCAACCGCCGCGGGAAGTTGGCTCAGCCTTTGTGCCGGTGCCGGAGGGAGCGCAGTTGGACAACATTTTCTGCGAACACTACGAGCGCCGGGTACGCAAGGACAACTGCATTGAGTTCGAGGGCCGGACCCTGCAGATACCGGCAGACCGCCACCGTTACCACTACATCAAAGCTAAAGTGAAGGTGTTACGGCACACCGGCGGCGCCCTGTCTTTGTGGCACGGTCCCCGAAAACTGGCCTGTTATGACGCGGCCGGCCAGCTCATCCAGACTGACTTACCGGTGGCTGCCTGATGTCCGCTGCGCCATCAATAACGGGCACCTCAACAAGGTTTCCCGACATCGCCAAAAGCGGACAACTCATGTGTTCTAAAACCGGACATTTCTATTTGTTGCTAACATTCCACAAACTCCTGACGCAAATTATTCGGTTCGATAACTTCCACTTCACAACCAAAACCGAGTAGCTACCAACGCAATTCCATAGTGTTATTGATAGTTGCTTTCACTAACATTTTTCCATCCCTTTTGTTGATAATTCTTTGATCTTCGGACAATTTGGATTCGCTCAAGTGAAATGCCGCATCTTCGGAAAACAGCGCGCGGGGTTTGGGGACCAGCGCTGCCAACCGTGCGATGAAATCCACCGGTTCGAAAGCCACCTGGGTCGTTCCATCGCGGCGGGGCGATTGTGGTGGTCGGTCGTCGCGATATACGTAGATGCCATTCAGGAACAGGACGTGAAAGTGAATTTCTTTGCCCAGTGGCAATACCAGACACTTGGCTGCGTGCTAATCTCCCTGTCTGTATTTGGCATTGCGGTATGGCGCGGCAATCGCCGCACTGTTACCTGCCGGCCAAGATACCTCCCATTCAACAGGAACCGGTTAATACTATGTACAAAGTCGATTTATCCGCAGCTGAAAACCGTGTGTTTCCGAAGATTTTGCAGCAGCAGGCCCAGCACAATGGCGCCACCGAATTTCTTGTAACCGACACACAGCGCATTAGCTTTGCCCAGGCTGACGACATTACATCGCGCCTTGCCACGGGCCTGCAGTCGTTGGGAGTAGGGCCTGGTGACAGGGCTTGCCTGTACCTGGGCAACTGCCCGGAGTTTGTCCTTTTGACGCTGGCCATCAACAAGCTGGGCGCGGTCTGGGTGCCGGTTAATACCGATTACAAGGGTGACTGGTTACTGGATACGATTGAACGATCACGCTCCATGATGTTGATCACCGATAGCGTCGTGCTTGATCGCGTTGAACCCCTGCGCGAGAAGCTGGATATCGCCCAGTGGGTGATGCTGGCAGACAGTGATGCCAATGTTCCCGCTGATATGCACAGCTACCACTCGCTGGCTGCCAGTGAGCCGCTGCTGTCGGACTACTCAGAACAGGGTTGCGGTGATACCTGTGCGATATTGTGGACCTCTGGTACCACCGGAAAATCCAAGGGTGTAGTGCAGAATTCCAACGGTTGGATTCGGGCCATTGACCAGGGCGCTTCACCCATGTTTGCTTCGCGCCCGGGGGACGTCATCTACTGTGCCCTGCCACTTTTTAATACCGGCGCCTGGATCACGTCTATCTATCGTGCCCTGTTGGAGGGGATTCCCTGTGTTATTGAGCCGAAGTTTTCTGTGCAAACCTTCTGGCAGCGGATTGCCCTGTTTGAGGCCACCCAGACATTCCTGATTGGCGCCATGGGAGTGTTCCTGTGGAATGCACCCACGCAAGCTGATGATGCTGAAACGACATTACGCACGGCGATGATCGTGCCTTTTCCACCGGATCTGTGGAGCGCTTTTGAGCAGCGCTTTGGGCTCAATATTCTCACCGCCGGGCTGGGTATGAGCGAGTGTCAGTTGATAGCCAATCACCTGGCTGCCAAGGTAGACATTCCGCCCTACGCGCTGGGCTACCCGCCTGAGGATATCGAGCTGCGCCTGTGTGATGACGAGGGCAATGAGGTTGCGGTGGGTGAGGCGGGCGAAATGTGCGTGAAACCGCTGGTGCCTTATGTGCTGTTTAACGGTTATTTTGATAATGAAGAGGGCACCAGGGCGGCTTTTCGCGGCGATTGGTTTTTGACCGGGGATATGGCGCGCCAGGACCCGGCAACCGGCGCCTTGTTTTTTGTCGATCGCAAAAAAGATGCGGTACGTTTTGCTGGTCGCAATATCTCTACCCTGGAAGTGGAAGGGGTTTTCCGGCGCCATCCGGCGGTGGGTGATGTGGCGGCTTTCGGGATTCCATCAGCGGAAATCGACAGTGAAGATGAGCTCAAGGTTAATGTAATACTAAAAGACGGCGAGAGCGCGTCAGCGGAAGACCTTTGTCGCTTCGTTAATGAGCATGCGCCGCACTACCTTGTGCCGCGCTATCTCGAATTTGTGGAGTCCTTGCCCTATACCCCCACCAACAAGGTACAGAAGTTCAAGTTGCGGGAGCAGGGGGTGCCGGCCTCATGCTGGGATCGCAAAACCTCGGGCTTCAAGGTGCAGCGTTAAAACGATTGTCGCGGGCAGTGCCGGGGCGACCCAGTGCAGTTTATCGAGTTGCCAGGCCAGGCAACAGGCGGCGGTATCAGGCAGCCTGGTCGGCGCTCTTCACCTCTGGATCAAAAGTAATCTGCATACTCTTGATACCGTTCACCAGGTTGGAGCGCGTGTATTCGATTTTTCCAACCGGTTTGGGATTGCGCAGGCGCGGGATAATCTCCTCAAACATCACCCGCATTTCGAGTCGCGCCAAGTGTGTGCCCAGGCAGAAGTGCTGGCCGATGCCAAAGGCGCGGTGCTGGTTGTAGAGATCTGGCATGCGTTCGGCGCGGGTCACATCAAACTCCATGGCATCGTCGCCAAAGATAGACTCGTCATGGTTCACTGTGTGGTAGTGCATGATGAGCTTGTCGCCCTTCTTCATTTTATGGCCGCTGACTTGGGTATCTTCCATCACGGTGCGGCGCATCATGATAAAGGCGGTGTTGTAGCGCAGCATTTCTTCGCAGGCATTGGGGATCTTGTCGGGGTTATCGACCAGGTATTGCAACTGGTCGGGATGATCCATCAGCAGGCGCATGCCGTGGCTGGTAACGGTGCGGGTGGACTCGTTGCCCGCGGCTATCAACATCAGGAAGAACCAGACAAATTCATCGAGACTCAAGCCCTCTTCACGCTTGGTACCTCTCAACAACGCACCGATAATGTCGTCTTTGGGATTTTCGTCATGCTGGGCGGCCAGCTTCATGGCGTATTCGATAACCTTGAAAGACGCGGCTTCGGCAGCCTCGCGGTCGACAGCCATGTCGCTATCCTGGTTGAACATCATGGTGTTGGTCCACTCGAAAAAGTCCTTGCGATCTTCTGCTGGAATACCGCACAACTCGAGGATAGCCAGCAGTGGCAGTTCAGCCGCTACCTCTTCCACAAATTCACATTCACCGCGACCGGCAACCGCATCGACAATGTTCTTGGCATGTTCGCGAAAACGCGCCTCGTAGGAATCCACGGCGCGTGGAGTAAAGGTTGCCCGTACAATTTTGCGTGACTTGAGTTGGCGCGGCGGATCCATGTTGATGGTCATATTGCGCTGGATGGCCTCCATATCTTCTTCGCTGAACTCGTCGGCCAGGGCAGAACGGGCCTCGCTGGAGAAAACCAGTGGTTGCTTGGAGATGGTGTCGATTTCCTCCCTGCCGGTCACCAGCCAGTAGGGTATGCCCATGGTGGGGTCTTCCATATAGTGAATGGGACCGGATGCCCGAATTTTGGCCAGTTCATCGTAGGGCATGCCGTTGGCATAGGTATCGGGGTCAACCATGTTTTGGAAATTGGCAAACGGACATTCACTCATAGCACTCGTCTCTGAAGGTAGATGTTGTCAAAAACTATAAACTAATAGTTATTAGTTAGCAACTTAGTCCAGCGTCCCAAAGACCTTGTCGAAGACTAATGTGATGGAGGCGTAATTACCCTTGTACATATTCTCGTGGTGCACCGCGTGTTTGGCGGTGATTGAGTACGTTCAACTGCGTATAGATGACGAAACAAAGGCCAACGGTGACTACATTAAAGGTGCCCAGCACCAGTGAGAGCAGCGGAATCAGCACCAGGAATAAATTCAGGCCGGCTTGCCAGTCGTATATCATGAATTTTCCCCGGATAGGTTAATCAGTATGTCGGCGAGTGCGCGCGCCTTCCCGGCGCCCAATTGTTGCTGCAAGTCTGCGAATCCTGTGTGAGAACTCCTCTTCCAGCTCCACAATAGCTGCCACCGAATCTTCAATTGGCTTTGCGCCCGCGACCGTAAGCCCTAGCGACACCTGGCGGCCGTCCACGATGTCTGTTTCCCGGCACAGGTAGCCCTGTTCCTCAAGCTCACTGGCGATGGAGCCGATGGCCTGTTGCTTATAAGTGGGTTTTACCAGGCCCAGGGCGGAGTAAAGTGCCGCCAGGTGGTGTGCCAGCCGTTCTATTCTCTGCCGGCCAATCAAAGCGGCCAATTCAGCTTCGCCAACGCATTAACGGTTATCGTATTTATAGTGATGAGGGTGTTCATCGCATACCTAAACCAAAGTGATAATTAATAGCCACCTAAAAACTTTTGCAAATAGGATTTCCCCAACTATCTCGCCATTCGTATGAGCCGATTGGACAACCTTTAGATGTGTCGTGGAATTGCTGGTTTGAATTCCAACTCTTGCATATTGAGTTTCCCAAATTATCTGTCCATCTATATGTGCCAGTTGGGCAATTTTTTATACTTCCTTCAATTGATTTCGTTTTACCTGAACTGAAACTTTTACATATTCGGTTTCCCCAATTGTCAATCGATGAATAGCTACCGATTGGGCATGAGGCGGTTGCCGTGCCAGTCATTATTAGCATGGTTGCTAAAAGAACAGTTAAACGAATTTTGTTTAGGCGTTTCGGGTCTATCCGGGTTTCCCAACGAGTTTTTTGAAAAAATTCTGTTATTGAAAAACTATCCGAATACCCCTGGACTTTCCCCGGCGTAGTGTGGGCAGGCGGTGGGTTAGTGTGGGTAACCGGTGGTATGTGAGGCACGAACATTCCACGGGTTATCCACATGATCACCTCGCCAGGGATGGCGGGGTGAAATCCACGGCCTGTCCACACGGAGTCCGGCTGACAGATGTCGGGGTTCTTTTACCCACAGTTATCCCCGAGGACCCGAACTTCCCCATCATTTCATGTTGATGCAATGACTTGAATTCACACGTAAACACGGGCTTCATCCCCTCTGTAGATTACCGTCAACAAAAAGGAGAAGCCCGTGAGCAACCTGAAGTTGCTGTATAAGATATTACGCCTCAAAGGTATGAAAATCACCCAGTTCTGGTTCAAAAACCGCAACAAGGAACTGCATCTGGCGGTCAAGCCCTACAAGAATGGCTGCCGCTGCCCCGAATGTGAACGGCGCTGCCGGATTGTGCGTCATACGACCGAGCTGCGCCGGTGGGAGGATCTCACACTCATGGGGATGAAGGTCTTGCTCTGGTATGCCCCAAAGGAGATCTGCTGCCCAACGCACGGGCGGGTGCAGGAGACGATCCCCTGGGCGCCAGCCTATTCACGTATCACCTACCGACTGGAGTGGCGGATCTGCTCCCTGTGCCAGATCATGACCCAGAAGGCCGCCGCCGAGATTCTGGTGATGCCTTCCTCCACCCTGTCCGACCTGCTGCACCGGATCATCACGCGGGTGCGCCACGGCCATAAAATCCGTGGCCTGGTCACTCTCGGCGTCGACGAGATTTCCTTCTTGAAGGGCCGCAAATTCGCCACACTCGTCTATGATCTGGACCGCTCTCGTATCTTGTGGGTGGGCCTGGGAAAAGGCCGCGAGACCATTGACCGCTTCTTCAACGAACACCTGAGCAAGGGGCAGAAAGCACGCATCCTGTGGGCCAGTTGTGACATGAGTCGCGCCTATACCGGGGCCATTGAACATCACTGCCCCAACGCCACGCTCATCATCGACCGCTTCCATGTCGTCAAGGCGCTGAACCAGGCTGTGGATGAGGTGCGCAAGGACGAGTGGCGTGCCCTCGATACCGGGGGGCGCAAGGCGATCAAGGGCCTGCGATGGCTGCTCAGCATGCACTCGAGCCATCGCACCAAGAGACAGTCTCGATTCCTCAATAGCTTGCGCAACTCCAATCGGCGTATCCACCGAGCCTGGGTGCTCAAGGACGAGTTCGAACACATCTGGAATTACCGTTATCGTGGCTCAGCTGAGAAGTTCCTGAAACGCTGGATGACCACCGCCCTGCGTAGCCGTATCCCCTCGTTGCGCCAATTTGTCACCACGGTGCGAAATCACTTTGATAACATCGTCGCGTTCACCGATAGAAACCTGACCAATGCCGTCGGTGAAGGCCTGAACCGCATTGTCAAAATCGTCAAGAACCGAGCGTCTGGATATCGTAACCTGCACAACTTCGCCGACATGATTTACCTGACCGTTGGCGACCTCGATATTCCTGCGCATATTCCCAGCGATTTACGTACACTGTGAGTAAGGTCCTAATCTCTATAAAACAGCATCAGGATCGTATTTCATTGGTTGGGAGATCCGGATATAGCCGGCGTTTCATTTAGTTTCCCTCAGTATTTAGCAGATTGTAATTGATGTTCGATAAAGTACAGGGTTAAATGTCGGCAAGCGCCCCCGCAAGCGCTTGGCGCATTTTTACGATCGCGCTGTCGCATTTATTCGCGTCCCCGGTATCTGTCGCACTAAAAATAGCGCTGTCGGCGATGCGGGCAATTTCGGCAATGTTGTCGACCGCCACCCCGCCATCGACCTCAAGACGGATATCGCGGCCGCTGTCGGCGATAATGCGCCGCGCGGGTTTGAGTTTGTCCAGGGTTTTGGCGATGAAGCGCTGACCGCCAAATCCGGGGTTGACCGACATCGGAAAAATCATGTCCACCTTGTCGATTACATATTCCAGAACATCAAGCGGCGTTGAAAGGTTGAACACCAGGTCGGTTTTGCAGCCGCACTGCTGTATTAGCTGCAAACTGCGGTCAACATGCTCGGAGCCTTCGGGATGAAAGGTAATGTAGCACGCCCCGGCTTCGGCAAAATCCGGAATAATGCGATCCACCGGCTTGACCATAAGACGAATATCGATGGGTGCCGTGACCCCGTGCTTTGGTAATGCCGCGCACACCAGTGGGCCGATAGTCAGATTATAGCTGCCATCGGCCAACAGCTGTTTGCCAGGGGGGGTGAGTAACACGCGTTTGGTTCGCCCGTCACTGGCATCCGTCAGTCTGTGTTGGGTGGCGGGTAACGCAGTCATAGCGTGCATGCTAGGGAAGTGTCTACACGTAGTCAATTGGTATTCACCATATAGACAATTCTGCTTTACGAAAATGATTTTGCCGGCCTGGGAGTAGCCGCCGGTGCAACCGTGTACTGGTGGTGAAGCGCTGCAACTACTACAATGCCTGTGCTATTTTTTGTGGTGAAACAACGTGCCGGCGGCTTTAACTGAACGAACTTATATCGTAACCGGCGCTTCCAGGGGTTTCGGCCTGGCCATTACCGAGGCCTTGTTGGAAGCAGGTGCCAAGGTGGACATGATTGCGCGCAATAACGAGCGATTTACGCGCGATTTACACATGGAGTTACAGGCACAGGGCATCGGCGTATCCTGTATCAGACCGGGCGGTGCCGATGCCGTACTCTATTGCCTGGCCGCTCCCGCGGGAATGACGGTCAATTTGCTGGAAGTAGGTCCCAATACGCCTACTGAGAAACTAAAACTGTAAGGATTGAGAATGCCAAATATCGTATATATCGAAGCTGATGGCACCCGCCATGAGGTCGAACTTGAGGAGCAAATGAACTTGATGGAGGGCGCCACCATGAACCTGGTGCCCGGTGTGGAGGGCATGTGTGGGGGTATAGCCTCCTGCGCCACCTGCCATTGTTATATTGAAGGCGATATGGCGGACAAGCTGGTTGAACCCACTCAGCCAGAATTGGATATGTTGGCGACCGCCAAGAACCGAAAAGCGAGCTCACGTCTGGGTTGCCAGATTCCGGTTACCTGGGAGATGGAAGGCATGGAAGTTCAATTGCCGGCAGAGCAGGGTTCGGTAACCGACGCCTGAGCACGCGGGCAGATGGGCCTGGGGCCAAAAATGAAAATTGGCATGAATCTTTTTCTCTGGTGCGATCGATTGCGTTCAGAGCTTTTGCCGCTGTTGCCGGCCCTCAAGGCGGCCGGATTCGATGGTGTGGAAATCCCCGCCGGAGATTACTCAGCGGCGGAGATAAAGGAGATTCGAGCCGTTCTGGACGATGAGAGTTTTTTGCAGACAGTAGGCGAAGACGCGCAGCAGGCAGGTGCACATCAGCGAGAGCCACCGCGGCACACCGGGTACCGGTAGCGTCGATTGGGACAGCAGCTTTCGCGCCCTGAAAAAGATGAATTACCAGGGCTGGGTGGTGATTGAAGCCTTTGCCAGCGATGTGCCCGGCTTCCCGGAAGCGGTTAATATCTGGCGCGATTGTTTCGCCGGCAAGACCGAGGTTTACCGGCAGGGCATGGCGCTGATTCGCGCCGGGCAGGAATTGCAGCCATGACGCTCTCTGGATCTTTCCGGCGAGGATTTACACTCTGTCGCGGCGACTCAAAATACGGTGGGGGCTAGGCTGGCAAGCTCACGCTAATTCGTAATGGTGCAGCCTGGGGGCGGCCATTTCTGCAACAAAGCGCGAATAATTCCAGGGCCAACTGGCGGGAATGCCCTCTGCATCCAGGTACCAGCTATTGCAGCCGCCGGTATACCAGATGGTCTTTTTGGCCGCCTCAACTCGCGCGGTATCAAATTGTTCCAGCGCCTCTTTGCTGGAACAGATCTCCCGGCATTCCTCCTTGCGCAATTTCTCTATTAGCTGTGCTATGTAGTGCCACTGGTGCTCGGCGATATCAATCAGCGAAAAATTGCCGACCGGGCCGTTGGGGCCATTGAGCATAAAAAAATTGGGGAAGTCGGGCATGGATATCGCCAGGTAGGCGACCGGACGCTTTTCCCACAGGGTTTCCAGGTCCATGCCATTGCGGCCAACGACCTGCATGGGGCGCATAAATTGATCCGCGCGAAAACCGGTAGCCAGCGCAATCACATCCAGTTCGTGCAGCACACCATCTTTGGTGCGAATGCCTTTGGCCTTGACACATTCAATATCAGCGCGTACCAACTGCGCATTGGGGTGTTGAATGGCCTGGTAGTAATCCGGCGAGAAAATCAGTCGTTTACACAGGGGTTGATGATCGGGGCGCAGTTGTTCCTGCAGTGCAGGGTCAGGTACATTGTGCTCAAGATTGTCCAGGCAAACCTGCCGCCACAGTAGCGCGTTTTCGCACTCTGGGTCGGTCAGGCACTGGGTATAGATTTCGACATTGGCATTGTAGGTTTCTATGTCCATTGCCTGTGCCAATAGCGCCGGGTCAGCACGAAATGCGGCCCGCTCTGCTGCACTGAAATGGCCGTTATCAACTTCCCTCCAGCGGTACCGAGTGGTCCCAGCGGGCGGTATGAAAAATGGCACCGTCGAATTCATCCATGCCGGCAATGCCGGGGGTGCTGGGGTGGTGCAGTACACCGGTTGCGGCGATCACGATGTCGGCGACATCGCTTTCGCCAGTGCTCAGGGTGAGATGCCAGCGGCCGCCGCAGAACTCGGCCCGTTCGATTTCTGTGTTGAACTGAATCAGTTTGTCGATGGCATATTTTTTGGTGATGCGTTCGAAGTAATCCTGGATTTCGGCGCCTGGGGACAGGTGCCGCGTCCAATCCGGGTTGCGTTCGAAGGTGTAGGTGTAATGGTGAGAGGGTACGTCGCAGTGCAGGCCGGGGTAGGTGTTCTCGCGCCAGGTGCCGCCGATTTTGTCAGCCTTCTCATAAATGGTGACATCGCAAATACCCGCTTTCTGCAGTTTGATGCCGGCCAGAACGCCGGCCATACCGGCACCGATAACTATCACTCGCAATTCGCGCATTAACCTTCCTCTCAGTGAGTGCTATGTAAGTGCGGTACATTGATGGCATGGTTATTCGCTATCACCGGCACAGCCTGAAGTAAGTGCCATTGGTGTTAGTCGTTATATTATCCGTGGTTCTGGTCTTGACAATCTGAGTCAATCCTCATCGAGTAATTTTTGAACCAGCGCCAAGGCCTTGCCTGCTTGTCCAAATGAGACATCCCGGAGAATTCCTTTTCGGTCCACTAATATCATGGAGGGTGTGCCTTGCAATGAAAATTTCTCAAATGTCTCGGCTGAGAATATTTTTGACTCCATGTAATTTTTGGCCTTTTCAATGATTTGATTCTTGTATTCCTGTGGCTGGGAATCAAATTCCGGAATTTGGGGATAGACAAACTCCATAATTTTATCCTGAGTAATCTCGCCAGAAGTTCTAGTCAGATTATCCATTGCCAACGGAAATGGGATTTTGTAAGAGATTTTATCTCCGTCCTGCAACTGACCGTAGGATGACAAGGCATCTTTGGTCTCTCCAATTACCTCCCCTGTTTGCGCAAGCAGTTTCAAATTATCCAAGGTGTTTTTATCAAAATCCTCAAACGCAGTCGCCAACCCTAAAACCTTTACACCCTCGCCCTTGTATTTTTCATGGATGCGAATTGCTTCAGGAATTGCATGCATAAAGCATCCAGGGCAGTTGACCTGAAAGATCTCCAACAAAACAATGTTGCCAATCTCCCTGTCAAAATTTGTCGGCGCACCTTGAACCCATCCTGAAACTACAAAATTGGGAGCCTTTTCATCTATTTTTGCATTCATAATAATGTAAGCGCCTCTAAATCGACCCCCGTTGACATTATCAGGTAGTCATCGAACAGTTAATCAGTTTGCCCTGCCGTTAGTCTTCGACTTGCATGTTCCAGGGCGGTAACGCTTCCAGCTTCTCCACCGTATCCGCCGCCGCAATATTCGCCTTAGCCGTTTCTACCAAACTATAGCAGGTCGCACAGGTTCAGCGTGTACCTTATCGCCTTGTGGGTCAGGCTATCTTTGGGTACCCGATTGACGTTCTTCTCCAGCCACGGTTTCAGGTCATCGAGAATCGGCACGCTGAGTGTCTGTCGCGCCCTACAGTAACCCCCGGTATAGTCTCGGATTCTGAAATGGTGGAAGACGGCTCACGCAGTGATTGAATGCAGTTATGCTGGAATCCTTCCCAGCGAAAAGAGGTCATGGCGGCGTGGCGCTCGGCGGGTGAGCGGATTTCCGTGCCGGCGATTCGCTTCACACCCTTGCCGCGTTTAGCCGGTGTGACCAGTCCGCGCCGGGGGTGGGCGGCAAAGAGGTAGCGTAGGGGAAAGGGGAAACTGATGACCCACTGACGCAGTGGCACATCGGGGAATACTTCATCAGAAAGGAGGGCCGCCGTCTCGGCCACACGGCGGGCGCTACAGCTGGGACAGAATCCACGCTTTTTACAGGAAAATGCCACGAGCCGCTCGAAGTGGCACTTGTCACAGCGCACCCGAAGGAATCCATGTTCCAGGCGGACATGTTCAGGCAGGCGCATGCCCTGGTGCCCCAATTGTTCCAGCGGGGGTTTTCCGTTACACTAGCCAGCAACTTGCTACCCGCCTGGGAAGCGTCTCCAGGTGGTGTTGGGGCAACTAATACTCAACGAATGGATTTATAAAACCAATATGCCTGGACGAAAAACACCAAGCAAGCCCATTGAACAATACGGCCACACCGACAAAGCGCGGGCGAATAACCCGCAGGTCGGGCTGGTCACGCCGAGTAGCGACCCCGACAGGGGCGAGAAGCAGCGTTATGAGTACGACCCGCATCTTGACCCGCAACTGCAATGGGCCGGCAAGGCCGAGCACACTTCTTTTGATGTGCCGACCCAGTCCCTGCATGTTCACGAGCGTATTGACCCGCGCACCATTGTGGAGGCGGTCAGGAAGCACAGCGATGATGCAGGCCGTCAAAAGAGTTTGTTTGCCGAGGAACGCAAAATTCCCCTACGCAACGAAATCGAGTTTTACCAACATTCCCACAATTGGAGCAACCGTCTCATCGCCGGCGATAGCCTGCTGGTGATGAACTCGCTGCTGGAAAAGGAAAACATGGCGCGCCGCGTCCAGTGCGTCTATATGGATCCGCCCTACGGCATCAAATACGGCAGCAACTTCCAGCCCTTTGTTAATCGGCGCGATGTCAAGGACGACGACCTGACTTCCGAGCCGGAACAGATTCGTGCCTTCCGCGACACCTGGGAGTTGGGCATTCATTCTTACCTGAGTTATTTGCGCGACCGTTTGTTATTGGCGCGTGAGTTGTTGACCGATTCGGGTTCCTGTTTTGTGCAAATTTCGGATGAGAATGTGCATCATGTGCGGGAGATTATGGATGAGGTTTTTGGGGCAGGGAATTTTGCCCATTTAATCGCTTTTCAAAAAACTGGTTATCTGGGCGGTAAAACTTTGGACGCTACTTACGACTATTTGGTGTGGTATGCAAAAGACAAACCGCATATGAGATTTCGCCCTATTTTTGAAGAAAGAAGCAGCCACAGTTTATTGCGCTACAACTATGTAGAGCAAGAAGATGGCAAAAGCATCAAACTCACAAAAGCACAACTAATGCGAGAAGAAGATATTCCTGTGGGGAAAAGATGGCGAGATAAGAGTTTATTTGCGGATGGAGAAACGCAAGGAGAATCATCTAAATCGTTTGAGTTTGAAGGGAGAATTTTTAAACCCATCGCAGATAAACACTGGAGCACCGGTGTGAATGGTCTGCATAGATTGAAAGATGCTAATCGTATTGTTCTATTTAAAGACAGGCTGTGTTTCAAATCATATGCAGATGATTTTTCTCTAGTTCCTAAAGGTGTTGTTTGGAGAGGTATGATGGTCGGCAGAAAGTTGGAGTATGTCGTAGAAACATCGGCTAAAGTCGTTCAAAATAGCATCTTAATGACCACTGACCCAGGCGATCTGGTCTTCGATCCAACTTGCGGTAGCGGCACCAGCGCATTCGTCGCTGAGCAATGGGGACGCCGCTGGATCACCTGCGACACCTCGCGCGTGGCACTGACCCTGGCGAAACAACGATTGATGACCGCCAGTTTTGATTACTATAAACTGGCGCATCCCGCTGAGGGTGTCGGTAGTGGTTTTGAATATAAAAAAGTGCCGCACATCACCTTGAAATCCATCGCCAACAACGAACCGCCGGCAACGGAAACGCTTTACGACCAACCATTCAAAGACACCAAAAAAGCACGCATCACCGGGCCCTTCACGGTGGAAGCCGTGCCGGCACCGACGGTACAACCGCTGGATGCCATTACTGCACCAGAGCCCGCAGCGGCGGATGAAACCATTGTCCGTAGCGGCGAAACCCTGCGTCAAAGTGAATGGCGTGATGAGTTGTTGAAGTCCGGCATCCGTGGCAAGGGCGGACAGCACATTTCCTTCTCTCGCATTGAAACCCTGCCCTGCCACTACCTGCATGCGGATGCTGAAACCAAGCCAGACGACAGCGGTGCCGACGGTGTCAAGGATGTGGATACGGCAAGCACGCCGCGCCGTGCGGTCATCTCATTCGGTCCCGAACATGCGCCCCTGGAGCAGCGGCAGGTGGAAAATGCCGTGCAAGAAGCGCAAACCCTGGTGCCAAAGCCAGAGTTGGTCGTGTTCGTGGCTTTTCAGTTTGACCCGGAAGCGGCAAAGGACATAGATGAAACCGATTGGCCCGGCGTAAAGATGTTGAAGGTGCAGATGAATGCCGACCTGCAAACCGATGACCTGAAAAAGAAACGCGCCAGTAATGAAAGTTTTTGGCTGGTTGGGCAGCCGGATGTGAGTTTGCGCCGAATCCGCCGAGGCGAGAACACAGACAGGTGGCAAGTGGAAGTGCATGGCTTTGATTACTTCAACACCAAAAGCGGCGATGTGGAATCCGGCAACACGGAAAAAATAGCGGTCTGGATGTTGGACACCGACTACGACGGCAGAAGCCTGTATCCCTCCCAGGTGTTCTTCCCCATGGCGGGCGCCAAAGAAGGCTGGAGCAAACTGGCAAGAAACCTCAAATCCGAGATAGATGACGAGTTAATCGAAGCCTACCGCGGCACCCTTTCCCTGCCGTTTGATCTTGGTGAAAATCAACGCATCGCTGTTAAAATAGTGGATGATAGAGGGATCGAGAGTTTGCGGGTTTTGGGTGCTCCATCTCAGGAGAGTAAATCATGAAAGCAACATTTGAAAATATAGGCCCAATCAAGGAAGCCGAACTTGAGCTGGGGGATTTAACCATCATCGCCGGGCAAAACAACACGGGGAAAACTTATTTGGTTTACACCCTCTATGGTTTCTTGGATGCACTTCATGATTATAAGCCTTCGATCTCAAAAGGCTATAGTGATCCAGCATTTTCTACCGAAATACAAGAAATTGCGAATCAAATAAAAGAACATGGGGAAGCAACTATATTGTTTGAGAAATTCAAAACGCTGGCAGATTTGATATTGCAATATTCGTCCACCTTATTTTCTTCTGAATATATAAATCATGTTTTTAGTGTTCCGAATGATGAATTTGAAAATGCAAAATTTTCTATCAATAGGAAATTTAAAAAGAAAGAAATGGGAAGTGAAAAACACAGGATAAGATATAGAGATATGAAATCTGCATTATTATCTTTTTTAAAAGACGGAATCATATATTTAAAATTTGATAACGCTGGAAACCATCAACTTACAAGCGGAACAATGGCGATGGGATTACATGCTCTATTTCATGATATGATAAAAGATAACTTCCCGGTTCCTTTTATCCTCTCGGCTGAAAGATTTGGCGTTTCTCTTTTTTATAAGGAACTAGATTTAAACAAAAACAGACTAGTTGAAAAGCTACAGAATTTATCCAATGAAAAAGAATCTAGCCATTATCTAACATATATTGAAAAAGAATCTGCTCGTTATGCAAAACCCATAAAAGACAACATAGATTTCACAAGAGACTTGGCTGAAATCAAAAAAGGCAAAAGCAATCTGCCGATAAACAACTTGCGCTCGGTGGAAAAAATAATGGATGGGTATTACAAAACCAAAGATGACGAGATTCGATTCATTTCCAAGCGACGCGGGGAAAATAGATTTGACATACCTTTGCATTTGGCATCGTCGTCAGCGCGTGGTGTATCAGACCTATACTTTTATCTCAAACATGCTGCACAACAAGGACAGATGCTGATTATTGATGAACCCGAAAGCCATCTCAGTCCAACCAACCAGGTACTAATGGCAAGGCTTCTGGCGTTTTGCGTCAACTCCGGTCTAAAAGTTCTTGTAACTACTCACAGCGACTATTTAATCAAAGAATTCAACAATCTCATTATGCTGAGTAATGAATTTGAGGGAAAAGATAAATTCTTAACCCGCAACAAAAAAGATTATACAGCAGATGATTATTTGAAACCGGAATCAGTGAAGGCATACACATGCGGAAAGGGAACATTAACACCATGTGAGGTAGATAAAACGGGTATTGACATGCCAGTTTTTGATGATGCTATTGATAAAATAAATCAAGTATCAAATGAACTTGGGCTGCTGATAACGGAAGGTGATCGATAAAATGATTACATCCCTAAAATCAATCTTGTTAGAAAAGTATCAGAGTACATCAACAAATAATAATGCAAGTCTAAAAGATCAGCATTCTGGAATGGCTGTAAAATTAACGGAATTTCCCAAATGTGGACTTGTTTTCAGTGTCCCATCAGAAGGTAAATCTCATATAGGGGCAGTGAAAGCGAAAAAAGATTACAAAAAATCTTGCGATTATCTTATCTTTGTTCCTTGTAACGGTTGCATCGACGCTTATTTCATTGAATTGAAAAAAACTTTACACCCCAACCTTCAAGGCGCCCCCGAAAAAGGCTGTAATCAAATTCTTTGCACTATTCCGGTGCTGGAGTATTTGGTTTCAATGGTCAATGTTCATTATGAAGAAACTCAAAAAGTTAACCAGTATTATGTTGTAATTGGAGAGAGAGAATCTGCCAATCTTGACAAACAAGGAGTGAAGCCTAGTCATCCCAAATCTGTTCGATATAAAAGAAAGCAATTCAAAATCATTACCTCTTCTTCAATAGTCCCTTTCAAGTATTTAAAATGATTAACTCCCTCGCCATCAATTCCCCCTACATCGCCCTCGATAAAAACCAATACATCGCCGTTAAAATAGTGGATGATAGCGGGGTAGAAGGTCTGCGGGTTATCGGGGTAGAGCAATGAGAGCGCGAGTAAAAGACATAAAACCCCAAGTGCTACGCCAATGCCGTGAACAGGCCGGTTTAAGTCATGCTGATGTAGAAAAAAAGATAAAATATATTGTCGATATTGAAAAAGGGAGACGGCATCCCACTTTCAAGCAATTGGATACTCTTTCCGATCTGTATAACGTACCTCGCTGGGTTTTTATTTCCGATGATTTGCCTGAGGAATATCAATTTAACAAAACAGGTATAGCTTTCCGTCAATTTGCACGCGACCGTGCAGATCTTTTTAGTCATTCTAAAATTCGTATTTTGGTCGCCAAAGTCGAACGTCTGCGTGATTTAATTCTGGAATTACGAGAAGAAATTGATGAAATAATAGAGCCGTTTGACCCACCTGTATTGGGAAATGATGTATCTTTGGTGACTGCCGCTATAAAGATACGGCAGTGGCTAAATGAAGACGGGAGTCTCGATTTTTCACAGTGGCGAGAAAAAATAGAAGCAAAAAACATCTTTGTCTTTATAACCAGCAAGTACAGGGGCTGGTCGCACATTGATAAGGATTTGTTTCGTGGTTTTGCTATTTATCATCCAATCCTGCCAGTTATTATCATTAATGATTCGGATGCTAAAAAAGCACAATCCCTAACATTGTTTCACGAACTTGGACATCTGATCCGTCGTGAAAGCGCACTTGATGATTGGAATAATAAAGGTCAGCAAATAGAAGATTGGTGCGATAAGCTGGCAGGCAATGTGTTAATGCCTGCTGATTCGGTTTTGGCTATTACACGCGACCTTGATATTAAAGATTTAAATAATGTTAAAGGCATCGCAAAAAAATTTGAGGCGAGCGTCCATGCTTGTTTAGTACGGCTACGACAATTAAATATAATTAGCTATGACCTTAACAAAAAGATAGAAATACAAAGAGTGGAAGAAGTCGAGAAAATCAAACGACAATTACAAGAAAGAGAAACCGGTCCCTCCAGAAACATATCAGCGGAAGTGCAAAATCAATACGGCCGAATCTATACCAATGCAGTCTTTCAAGCGTATCACAATCGAGAGATTGGGCTACATAAAGTATGCCAACTGCTTGGCCTCAAACAAGCATCACATGCTCTTAAACTTGAACAGAAATTATGATTGGTCAGTATTGCGTAGATGCCAATATTTTTATTACATCTTGGTATCATTCCTATCCCATCGATATTTTCCCTTCTCTCTGGAGGCAACTTGCCCAATATCAACAAGATATTATTTTGATTACACCCATCTACGGAGAAATAGAACCTATTTCTTCAGTGGATAAAAATTTGCCTCAGGTCGTACTGAAAGACAAATATCCATTGCGTACATGGCTAAATAATAGTCAATTTTGTGAGACCCCTATTGATGATAAAGTTAATCAACTTTCATTAGACATGGAGAAAAAATATCAAATAAAAAACCCATCTAAAGGAGTTGGAAAGAATGATATGCTCTTGATTGCCTATGCAGCAGAAATGTGTAAGACGGTTGTGACTTTTGAAAGGATTCAAAATCAAAGACCAGCTATGAAATATAACTATCAAATCCCTTTAGTATGCCAGGATCAGAAAGTGAACTGCATCAATTTTATAGACATGATTACTGCGCTTGGAGTTAGTATCTAATAAAATGCTTAAAAAACTACCAGCCTCACCATCAACTCCCCCTACACCACGCCCGATAAAAACCAATACATCGCCGTTAAAATAGTGGATGATAGCGGGGTAGAAAGTTTGCGGGTTTTGGCATCAGCCGCTAAATAATTCAACCTTAACAGGATGAGTAAAAATGACTTGTAGAATAGGTATTACCACAGATTTAATCGCAAGACGTGTCTATTGGGAGAAGAAATACCCGTGCAGTTTCAGAAATTGGCAGGTGCGGGAAGAGCATTACACCAAATCAACCGCACAAGCACGAGAGACACAACTTGCCGAGCACTATGGATGCGAATATCACCCCGAAGGAGCGGGTCCAGAAAATGCCACCTGGCATGTATATTATTTTGAGCATGATGGCACCTAATGCAGAAACATATTAATAAATCATCAGTATGAAAATGGTCTCTACATGATTGAAAAAATACAACTGAAGTTCTTCAAGCAGTTCAAGGATCAATCCTTTGAACTCAAGGATGCCATTGTCTTGGCTGGCCCGAACAATACGGGTAAAACCACTCTTTTGCAGGCGATAGCAACTTGGCATTTCGCCTTCCGAGAATGGCAAAAGAAACGAGGTAAATCCAAAGCAAAGAAACGGACAGCCGTCCAACTAACAAGAAAAGAATTTTTGTCTGTACCAGTGCAACGTTTTAATCTGTTGTGGACAGATGCTTCGACTTCATTACGAAAAGATGAGGGTGGAGGCAGAGGCGCGGCGACTCCTCGGATCATGGAAATCACCTTGGAGGGTCAAGATAGCAACGGAAATAAGTGGACGCATGGTATGGAATTTCGATATGCCAGTTCAGAGTCGGTGCATGCCAAACCAGCCGATACAAGCACTATTCCTATAGAAGCTATCCAGGTGATTTATGTTCCTTCCTTTTCCGGTATTGAAACAGAAGAGAAGGTGCATACCAAAGTGTATCAGGATTGGTTGGTTGGTCAGGGAAAGCCGGGGGATATTATTAGAAACCTCCTGGCAGAAACATCCCGCATTAATTCGGAATGGAATAAATTACAACAAGATGTGGAAGCAATGTTCGGCTACCGATTATTAAAGCCGCAATACGATGGACGGCCCTTTATATTGTGTGAATATCTTCCTGGCATACCGCTGAATAAGGGTTATGGGGGGCTTCCAAAATTAGATATTGCCAGTGCTGGTAGTGGCTTCCTGCAGACACTTCTTCTCTTGTCCTTTATCTACGCCCGACCGGCAACTATTTTTTTAATTGACGAACCGGATGCGCATTTGCATGTGATATTACAAAAGAAAATCTATGACCATTTGCGTAGGGTGGCACAAGAAAAGCAATGTCAGATTGTGATAGCAACGCACTCCGAGGTTATTATAGATAATACCCCGCCTGAAAAAATCATTTCTTTTTACGACAAGCCACATCCGTTAATCCATGATGCAGAACGCGCTCAAGTGCGCGAAGCATTGAAACTACTTTCACCAATGGATGCTTTGCAGGCAAGCGGAAAAAAAGTGTTATATGTGGAGGATAACAGTGATTTTAATATCCTTCGTGCTTGGGCACGCATCCTCAATCATCCTCTTGCTAACTGGTTTTCTAATCCAGAATCCAATTCTTTTTATTATCCCATCAAAGGAAATAGCCCCAAGATTGCTAAAAATCATTTTTTTGCCTTGCAAGCCATAAAACCGAAGATGTCTGGTGTGTTATTGCTGGACGGTGATAATCGGGATATTGATAATCATGATATTTCGGCTGATGGGTTGAAAATAATCAGGTGGAAACGTTATGAAATTGAAAATTATCTTGTCCATCCAGTATTGATAAAACGGTTTCTCGAGCAAAAAAAGGTCGGATCCTTGTTTGTGTCGGCGGCAGAAAAAGAAATGAAAAATATATTGCCACCAGTTGTGATGCAATCTCCGTTAGATGATCATGAATATCTACAAAGTACAAAAGCCAGCGAAGGTATTCTGCCGAATATCTTCTCTGCTGCGGGAAAGAATATGAGTAAACAGGAATACTACATGCTTGCCGAGGCAATGGAACAAAGCGAAATTCATAATGAGATCAAGGAACGACTAGATGAAATGCATGCACATTGGGGAGCATAGAAGGCCGTGTCTAAAGATTCAAAATCCCTAATCATCAACTCCCCCTACACCTGCCCGGAAAAACACTGGGGATTTATTGATGAAGAGACGCCTCCCAATCTTATTGATGGTCGTCGTCAAGCGGGATACATGATTGCCGATCCGAGGGCAAAACCCCATCGGGACAGCGGGATATTTGTCTCCCTGCCGCTGGTGAATCAAATCCGCGAGCGCGTTGATAGCTGGCGCAATGCGGGTTATCCGGGCGTTACCGGCATTACCAAAACGCTGCTGGAACACTGGAAGGATAACGAACAACGGGATTTCCCATTTTTCTTCTGCCAGGTTGAAGCCATCGAAACACTGATATGGTTGATTGAATCTCATGATTCCGAAAAGACCGGCATAGATGTGCCAAGAGACGGCGGTGACTTCGGTCGCCTGTGTTCCAAACTCGCTACCGGCACCGGCAAGACCGTAGTAATGGCGATGCTGATCGCATGGCAAGCAATTAACCGCGCAACCTATCCCCAGGACCGGCGCTTTTCCCAACATATTTTTATCGTTGCCCCCAATCTTACGGTCAGGGAACGTCTTTCTGTGCTTGATCCGTCAGCCGAGAATAATTATTACGATGAGTTTAATGTCGTTCCACGAAGTTTGAACGAAAAACTTCATCGAGCCAAAGTCCTGATACGAAACTGGCACGCGCTAAACTGGGAGACGGAAGAGAAAATAAAAAGCAAAAGAGGCGTGGACAAACGTGGCGCAAAAAGCGATGAAGCCTATACCCGCGAAGTGCTTGGAGACATCGCAAGCGCTCGCAATCTGATAGTGATTAACGATGAGGCGCATCATGCCTGGCGTGTTCCGGCAGGGTCAAAGGTGCGGGGTGTCAAGAAAGAGGAGATAGAAGAAGCGACCAAATGGGTTGGCGGACTTGACCGCATTCATAAAACGCGCGGGATTTTGCAATGCTTTGATTTTTCCGCCACGCCCTTTGCACCGTCCGGGCATCAGAACGCCGAGGAAGCATTGTTCGGCTGGATTGTCAGCGACTTTGGGCTGAATGACGCCATCGAATCGGGGTTGGTGAAAACGCCTCGCGTGGTTGTGGATGACGATGCGTTGCCAGATGCGAAAACTTACAAATCTCGCCTCTATCACCTCTACACCGATTCCGAAGTCAAGGATGATCTGAATCGCAAAACCGAGCCGCACGAACCACTGCCCGATTTAGTGATTAATGCTTACACTTTGTTGGGAGCAGACTGGGATAAAGCAAAAGAGAGGTGGGATAAGTCCGAGGCGCGAGCAACACCGCCAGTGATGATTACCGTTGCCAATCGCACCGAAACGGCGGCAAGAATCAAACACGCTTTTGACAATAACGACATCGCCATTGAAGCACTGTGCAAGCCCGAAGGTATGTTGCATATTGATTCAAAGGTATTGAAACAGGCCGAAGAAAAAGAAATTGAAACACAACTGGTTAAAACGGACGATGAGGCGAACGATAAAAACGGGGAAGGCGGCAAGCAGAAGATGACGCAAAAAGAACAAGCGGCTTTGCTTCGTAAGCAGGTCAATACGGTTGGGCAGGTCGGCGAGCCAGGGGAAAATATCCAAAATGTCATCTCGGTCGGCATGTTGTCCGAAGGCTGGGACGCACGCACCGTGACTCAGATCATGGGATTGCGGGCATTCACCAGCCAGTTGCTCTGCGAGCAGGTTATCGGGCGTGGGCTGAGACGCGCCTCTTATGAAATCAACGAGGGAACCGGGCTCTTTAACGCTGAGTATGTCAATGTGTTTGGTGTGCCTTTTAGTTTCCTACCGCACGAACAAGACGATGATGCTCCGCTACCCGCCACCAGTACCATCACGATCAAGCCGGTTGAAGAAAAACAAGACTTTGCTATCAGTTGGCCCAATGTCATCCGAATAGACAGGACCCTCTGCCCTGAACTTGTCGTTGACTGGGAGAAGATTGAACCCTTGCAACTTGACACTTCTACCACTGTGGAAATTGCGGCACTTGCGCCCACAGTGAACAACAAACCGGATGTTTCGCAAATTAAAGATATAGACCTTGAAAATTTAATGCGAAAACAACGTCGTCAAACGATCATTTTCAAAACAGCACAATCGGTGTGGAAGGAAATGCAACCCAAATGGCCGGCATCGCCGGCATTGCTGATGGCGCAACTGGTCACTCTTGCGGAGCAATTTATAGATTCCGGGCGCATACAGATAACACCCGCTTTGTTTAATCAAGATGAAGAGAGAAAGAAGCTGGTCATCACTCTTAATATGTCAAAAGTTATCCGTCATTTCTGGCAGGCGATAGAATTTAATAACACTGATAAAACTGATCTTGTTCTTGATAGCGACCATCCTATTGCTTCCACCGAAGACATGCGTCCCTGGCGAACTGGCAAGCCATGCAAGGGCACGAAAAAAAGCCACATCAACTACTGTGTCTTTGACAGCACCTGGGAATCATCTGAAGCATTTGAACTGGACCGAAACAAAGCGGTGGATGCCTGGGTCAAAAATGATCATTTGGGATTCGATGTGCTTTATGTGTACAAGGGTGTGATCAAAAAGTATCGCCCGGATTTTATTATTCGGTTGAAGTCCGGACGTTTTTTTGTGATTGAAACAAAAGGTCAGCAGACAGATCAGGATGATGTCAAACATCAATACATGCGGGGCTGGGTTGACGCCGTCAATCAGCACGGCGGCTTCGGGCAGTGGGGGTTTGGCGTTTCAAACACCCCGGCCGACATCAAAGACCTCATAGCAGCCCAGAGCAAAAACCCCTAAAAAACAACCCCAGTCAAGATGGTGCTGGGGATCTGACCCAGAACAGTACCGCTACTGGCCCCGCGCTAGTCACCACTTGCGCCTGAATATCCGCCCCAAAGGAGTCAGAGTAGTTTGTCTAACACATTGAATATATTGATGAATAAATAAATAACACATATTTTGCACAATAACTCAGGTAATGTTATTGTGCGCTAAATATGTTATTTGTTTGTGAGTGGCGATGCTCAAATTAGAGATATCTACCGGAAATTATCTGCAGTGGGTGCTGGGCGAGGTTTTGCAGGATGGCGCATGGGAGCAAGCCAGTGAACTGCCGTTCTATCTACAGGATCGCTACCAATTCAGGCGAGCAGTGGTGGCGGGTAAACCCTGCCTATGGATGTTGGCTCGCGATGAAGCAGAGGATACCCCCGCAGTTGTTCGAAAGCATCTGACGGCAGTACTCCAGACCTACCCTGGGCCGGTTATCTATGTGGTGGAGCGGATAACCTCCTATAACCGCAAGCGACTCATTGAACAGCGCGTGCCTTTTGTGGTGCCCAACAAGCAGATGTATTTGCCCATGCTGGGTATCGATTTGCGGGAGCGGTTTTCAGATCCCGTTGATCAGAAGGACAAGCCACTGGGGGCAGTGGCTCAGGTTTTGCTGTTACGAGAGTTGTTCAGCCCTGGGAATTCTGCAGCCTCCGCAGGGGAGTTTGCCCGCAAGCTGGGATATAGCGCGATGACCATTGGTCGTGCCTTCACGGAGCTGACTGCCAGGAACGTGGCTCAAGTTGAGAGGGTTGGCAGGGAGAAACATCTGATGTTTGAGCAGCGTGGAAAAGCGCTTTGGGAGCTGGTGTCTCCGTATTTGGACAACCCGGTTAGGAAATGTACCTGGATAGAAAATGTCGGTCATAACATACCGGCTCCCGTCGCTGGAGAAGCAGCATTGGCGCATTACACCATGTTGGCTGAACCTCGAAATCCAGTTTTGGCGATCAGCGCGAAGGAGTGGCCAGGGCAGAAGGAGTTGCTGCATTTGCGGGAACTCCCCCGAGGGGATGAGCAGGCCTTGTGTGTGGAGCTTTGGCGGTATAACCCACAATTGGTCAAGGACAGCCCCTATGTGGATGAGCTATCGCTGTGGCTGAGTCTAAGGGACAGTGACGATGAGCGTGTTGAAATGGCGGCCGATGAGCTGTTGGGAGCGATGCAGTGGTAAGGGGAATGGATGTGTTCCGCGAAAACTTCGCGGAATTTCAGGGTAGTTATGTGTTGATAGGTGGTGTCGCCTGCGAACTCGTACTTGATGAGGCGGGTATAGATTTTCGCGGTACCAAGGATCTGGATATTGTTCTGTGTGTCGAGGCATTGGAGCCTGGTTTCATTCAGCGGTTCTGGCAATTTATCGAAGAGGGAGGCTACACCAACAGGGAGCGCAGCGATGGTGAGAAGCAATTCTACCGGTTTAGTCATCCCGAAAATTCATCCTTTCCGTATATGCTGGAGCTTTTTTCGAGGACGCCCGAAGGCATAGAGTTGCCAGTGGGCTCGCAGCACACGCCAATACCGCCGAGCGAAGAATTATCGAGCTTATCTGCCTTATTACTCGATGAGGACTACTACCGCTGTATAAAGGATAACTCCAGGGTTATAGATGATATTCCAATACTGGGAACGGCGTACCTGATTCCTTTTAAAGTCAGAGCTTGGCTCGATCTGACCGAGAGGAAAGTCGCCGGTGAATCGGTGGATAGTAGAGATATCCGCAAGCATCGAAACGACATCTTCAGGCTGTATCCATTGTTAACGCCTGGGCAGACGGTTGATGTTCCCGGAAGCATCTACGACGATGTTGTGGCTTTCATTGAGGCAATGCGACATGAGGAGGGGCTAGATATTCGCAGCTTCGGTATTAAAGAACAGACATTGCTCAAAGTGTTGGCTGTTTTGCGGGAAATGTATAGAGCGGAGCAGGCGCCATGACTGCCGTGATTGAGCGGCTAGTGGCGGAGGTTCGGTCGGCGGGTAGTTACAACGCCAATGCCAATGTTGCGCCCGAGAGGCTATTGGTGCAGCGCCGCGTCTCCGCTGTGCCTACGACGGTTTGGGAATTCTTCAACAAGCGCGACATCACGTCCAAAAAAACCGCGCACGCAAGCGAACAACAACGCAAGGACGTAAAAGCGGCGCGTGTGTTCTGGGTCAAAGGGGCCGCCTGAGTTTGATCCGGCCAAAGGCTGCTTTACCTGCCGCCCTATTCGCCGGACTTCAATCTGATCGACATGGCGTTTTCCAGATTCAAGGCCGCACTCAAAAAAGCGGCCGCGCGGACAATCCCCGAACTATGGGACGTCATTGCAGAGCTTATCGAAAAGTTCAGGCCGGAGGAATGCAAAAACTATTTCCTGGCAGCAGGCTATGACTTGGGTTAAATCGAATACGCTCTAGTCGAGTTTTCCGAGCAGTGCACCGCCGGTGGGAATGCCCACGCCGGAGGTTACCAGCGCGTGGTTGATATCCTTGCTGGGCTGGTTCACCGATTGGCCGCGTACCAGTTTGGTTGCTTCAACAATGCCATTGACACCATGGATATAGGCTTCACTCAGTTGGCCGCCGTGGGTATTGGTGGGCAGGCGTCCGTCAATTTTGAGCGCGCCATCCTTGACGAAGTCACCCGATTCACCCACGCCGCAGAAACCCCAGGCTTCCAGTTGCCACAACACGATCGGCGAGAACGCGTCGTAGATAATGGCCGCATCAATATCGTCCGGTGTCAGGCCACTCATTTCATAGGTGTTTTGGGCGGCGGTTTCCATTTCTGGAATGCCGGCGAATTCTGCGCGGTAAAAGGAGGTCATTTGTTCCTGGTCTTTGCCTGCACACTGGGCCACCCCGCGTACCGACACACCCGGTTGCTTGAGATCGCGCGCTCGTTCGGGAGTAGTCACGATTACCGCTGAACCACCATCGCTTTCCTGGCAGCAATCAAACAACTGTAACGGATCGGCAATCATGCGTTGGGCGTCATACTCGGCGCGGTCGAAGGTCTTGCCGTAGAAGGCTGCCGCCGGGTTATTGGCGCCGTAGTCGCGGGTGGCCCTGGCAACCTCGTACAGAGCATCTTTGGTAACGCCGGTGTTGTGCATCCAGCGCTTGGTAAACATCGCTACCCAACTGGCCGGAGTCAGCAGCCCGTAGGGCATATACCAACCCCAATGAATGGCATCGGCGGTGGAGATATCGCCTGATACACCACCGGAGAAACGATGACCACTGCGGCCATTGAGGGCGCGATAAACCACCACGGTTTCGGCCATGCCGGTAGATACCGCCATCACCGCCTGGTGCAGTGATCCGGTAGCGGCACCGCCACCGTAGTGAGCGCGACCATAGAAGGTCAGCTCATCACAACCCAGCGCGCGGGCCACTTCAATTTCGTCGCTGGTATCCATGGTGAATGTTGCCATGCCGTCAATGGCGCTGGGATGCAGGCCGGCATCATCGCAGGCAGCCTTTACCGCCTGAATGGCAAGATTGAGTTCGGAGACGCCTGAATTTTTGCTGAACCCGGTATTGGCGACACCGACAATGACTGCTTTGTCTTTTACGTTGGCAACCACGGATCAGGCCTCCTTGGGTAGTGCGAGTTGTACGGTACCCTGCATATGCATGCCCCAGATATTGTTTTCTCCGATTACCTCGACGTCTACTATGCCCTCGTCATCGTGCTTGGCTTTCACTTCACCGGTAACTGTCATCACCATACCCGGCACGTTGGGCGCCCCGAGTCGTATAGCCAGTGATTTGACTACCGCTTCCGGTCCGCTCCAGTCCGTGGCGAATCGTGTCATCAGTCCCTGGCTGGTGAGGATGTTCATAAAAACATCTGGCAGGCCTGCTGCCTGTGCAACTGACTTGTCGTGATGAACCTTTTCGAAGTCACGGGTAGCCAATGCCGTGCTGACGATCAGGCCAGTGGAGATATCAATGTCCAGCGGTGGCAGCTTGTCACCGATATTGACATCGGCATAGTTCAGTGTGCTGTATGCGCTCATAGTCTGTTCTCCCTTACGCCACGTAGAATTGAGGCAGCATGGTCTTTGCATCAACCTGTTCGACCTTGCCTTTCACTTGCATGCCAATCGCCACATCGCTGGACTGGCAGCCGACGATATTGGCCACTAGGTTGGTGCCTTCTGCGAGCTTGATCACAGCGCAAATCAGCGGGTATTGATAGCCGGGAATTTTGGGGTGATGAATTTCGGTGTGGCTCAGTATCTCGCCGTCCAGGCTGGACTCGATGGAATCCCATGCCATGGATTGGCACTCGCCACACATAGGGCGGGGCGGGTGGCGCAGTGTCTGACAAGACTTGCAACGCTGAATTAATACCTTGCCTTCATCACAGGCGTCCCACCACCACTTGTTGTCGTGGCCACGGGGAGCCGCAATACGCGTCGGGGTGTCCAGCTTCTGCCCATCGCTGCCGGTTGCTGCCTGTTCCTGAGCGGGAATAAACTTCAATACCTTGAAGCGCTGGGTTCCGAGTTTGTTGTTGTGCTGGTCAGTGAAGGTGGCCAGTGTTTCAAAAAAGTAGCCAATACCCCGCCCTGTGGCTTTTTGGTCACTGACATTATCGACCACCATCTCCATATACACGGTGTCGCCGATAGTCGCTTCCTTGAAGTATTCCTGCTTGACGTTGGTTCCCAGCACGCCGGTGAAGCCGTATTCGTTGAACAGCTTGACCAGGTTACTCTGTGCATCAGCCGGGCGGCCAGTGGTTGATACCACAAAGCCCTCCTGACCCCAGACATACATCATCGCCGGTGGCGCTATGGTCTTGCGGCGTTGGCTCTGGGCGGCCCATTGGACATCCTGATAGGCCGGGTTGATATCGCCCATCGCTTCCGCCCAGTGGCGGATCATGGCTGGGTTGACCGCATCCCTGGCGGCGGTGCGAGGACAGACTTCACGCCCCACAAAGGCGTAAATTTTTTCCTCGAAGGCTTTTTGCTCTGCCGGTGTCATTGGAGGCTTTTCCTCTTGAAATCAGGCGGTTGACGATATGCAGGTTGCGCAGGATAAACTCTGGTAGTTGCTCCAGTAAAGAAAATGTCAGGGTCTTTCCGGTCTGGTTTAACCAGTTGACCGGGAAAGGACATTATAGCTGTTACACTCGGCAACTCTGATGAGGAGCCGGCTTTGAACGACATCCACTTTTATCCCGACGCGCTGATAGAAGCCGCCATGGAAGCAACTGGCTTTGCTGATTTTGGTGCTGTGCCTTACCGGGAGGGACTGCAGGTCTTGTGTGAGACCTACGATAAAAATATTCGCGACCCGGCCGGACGCAAACGCTGCCGGGAGCGCCTGATCAACCTGCTTTCGGTACGTTTGCGTACCGAGGACGCCTTCAAACGGATTCCGGCCATTGCAGAACAAGAGGTGGTGGCACCTCTTTTTGTTACCGGGCTGCCCCGTTCCGGAACCTCAGCGCTGATTAACCTGCTCAGCGCGGCGCCGGAAAATCGCGGCTTGCTGCAGTGGGAAGTACAGTTTCCTGATCCCTGGCCAGACAGTGAGCCGGGCCAGCCGGATCCACGCTACCCCTATCTGGTAAAAGCCCTGGCGGCGAATCAAAATCCCGAGTTTCAGAAAATTCACTATGTGGATGCGGATACCCCGGAAGAGTGCGTCATGATCCACGCATACGCATTTAGTGGCGTGCAACTGGGTTTTGAAATTATGCTGGAACCCTACCGCAACTGGATTTTGGCACAGGATCTGGAGCCGATGTACGCCTATCAAAAGCGTCAGCTACAAATGCTCAACTGGCGCAACCCGGGCGAACGCTGGACTCTAAAGGCTCCCGCCCATATGTGGTCGCTGCCGTCGATTCTGAAGGCGTTTCCCGACGCCGGGTTTGTCTGGTGCCACCGCCACCCGGTGCCAGTGGTGGCCTCTATCAACAGCATGAACAATCAGGTTATGAAGATGTATGGCGGGGATTGCAGTCATATGGATCAGGCTGCAATTGGCCGCGCCGTTATGGAGTGGTATGCCATGTCACTGGAGCGGGGGCTGGCGGCACGCGAAAAGCTGCCCGCTGAGCTGTTCGTAGACTGCTCCCAACAGGAACTGACCGAGCAACCCATGGCAGTACTTGAGCGTATCTATGACAAGTTTGATTTACCTATGACCGAGCAGGCTCGAGCCGGCCTGCAGGCACATATCGACGCTAACCCCAAGGGCAAGCACGGCAGGCACCAGTACGACCTGGCCAGTTACGGGCTGACCGAGCAGGAGGTGCTGGAACGTTTTGATTTCTATATCAACGATGAGCGCTGGCCCCGTGTTAGGGCGTAAACGGGAACACGATTGGCAGCAACAGGATCACGGTAATCGAATAGGCGATGGATACCGGCAAGCCGGCGCGCAGGTAATCCCTGAACTCGTAGCCACCCAGGTTCTGTACCATCAGGTTGGTGGTGTAGCCATAGGGAGTGAGAAAACTGGCGCTGGCGCCATAGGCAACCGCCATGACAAAAGGCATGTAATTGAGGTCGTAGCTCCCAGCCAGGGCAAAGGCGATGGGAAAACTCAGCGCAGCCGCCGCGTTATTGGTCATGATTTCGGTCAGCGCCAGGGTAAACAGGAAGATGCCAATAATGGCGGCGTGGGGGCCGAGTCCTGCCAGGTAGGTGTGCAAGTTGTCTGTCACCAGGAGGATGACCCCGGAATTATTGAGTACCTGGGCCCAGGTCAGGGCTGAGGTGATAACCAGCCACAACTCAAAGGGAAAACGTCGGCGCAGTTCGCCGGCTTTTATCGTGCCCATTAGCAGCATACCAGCCAGCATAAAGGCCAGCCCCTTGATCAGTGGCACCATCTCCAGGGCCGCCAGGGCAATAACGGCTATCAACGACAATGAAACGAAGTAGTTTTCCCTGCTGGAAATTCCATTGGCCTTAACGTCGTCCTGCACCACCAGGAAATTTTTGTCGAGGTTTTTACGCTGGCCGAAATCGGGGCCAGCGGCGAGCATAAGTCGATCTCCCGCTTCGATAGTAATCTCACCGAGTTTCCCGGACAGCCTTTTGCCGCCGCGGTGCAGGCCTACCACGGCGGCGTCGAACAGCGAGCGAAAGCCGCTGTCCTTAATGGTTTTACCCTCGACATTAGCGTTGGGCATGACAATGACTTCGGTGAGGTTTTGCTTTAGCAGGCCCTCGTCAATGGCGAACAGGGTGAGGCCTCCGAAAGATTCCAGGGCGGCCAACTGGCCGATGGCGCCAGAAAAAATGAGTTTGTCGCCAGCTTCGATGACCTCGTAAGGCGCGACCGGTGATATCAGGTAGTCACCGCGAACAATTTCCACCAGGAACAGGGCGTCGAGATCACGCAGTTTGTTTTGGAGTACTGATTTTCCAACCAGGTCAGACTCTGGGCTGACCTCGGTTTCAATCAGGTATTCAGCCACGGTGATAACTTCGGCTGCGTGCGCCGGCAGCAATCGCTTGTTAGTCAGTATGATCACCAGCACGCCGATGGCGGTGGCGCTAAAGCCGATCAGCAGAAAATCGAAGAAAGCCAGGCCGTGACCGGTGGCGTCCTCCAGGAAGCTGCTGACAATTAGATTGGTAGACGTGCCGATCAGGGTCATGGTGCCGCCCAGAATCGCCATGTAGGACAGCGGTATGAGCAGTTTGGACGCCGGGTGGTAGGGATTCTTTCGAATGCTGTTTGCCAGCGTGGCCACCACAGCGGTGTTGTTGACTATGGCGGAAAACAGCGCGGTGACGACACCCATGCGCAGCAGGCTGCGTTTGTAGCGCACGGTAATTAATTTGCCGGCCATGTCATTGAGCCAACTGAGTTTCTCTATGCCCACCGAAACCAGTAACAACATGATCAGTGTGATGAGACCGGGATTGCCGGCTTTTTGCAGGATTTGTTCAGTCTCTACCAGGCCCAGCAGATAGCAGGCAAGCATGCTCAGGGTAAACACCCAGGCTACTGGCCAGCGAGTGAATATCAAGCCATAGATTAGCCACAGGAAGAGACCGGCGGTCAGTATTGGTTCCAGCATAGATGAGCATGTTCCCCGACTGTGCGCGTAAACACAAGCTGGCCACCGGCGCTCCCACTTTTGGAATACGGTGTTAGAATGATCGCCCGCAACAGGAGGCATTCGTTATGACGCAGAACCCCATGACCGAGAACCCCATGACCGAGAAAGAGTACCGGCAAACCCGCCGATTCGTGAAAATATTTGCCCGGCTCAATGTTTGGGTATACCGCTTAACCGGCGGTCGTTTGATGAATACCTTCTCCGGTTGCCCCATTTGCCTGGTCAAGATGACCGGTGCGAAGTCCGGTATAAGTCGCTGGATGCCGGTAATGTACGTGCCGTACAAAGAGGGCGTTATTATCGTTGCCTCGCTGGGCGGCGCACCCAGGCACCCGGTATGGTATTACAACCTGGTGGCTCACCCTGATATCGAGGTGATCTATCGCAACACACACAGGAAGTTGCGGGCCAGACAGGTCGACGAGGAAGAGAAGGCGCTGGTTTGGCCGACCTGTGTAGAACACTATCCACCGTACGCTCAATACCAGCAACGTACTGACCGAAACATCCCTGTATTTGTTTGTGAGTAATGAGGCAATAATGAGTTTTTATCCCCCTCGCAGAACCCTGATGGGCCCTGGCCCCTCCGATGTTGACCCGCGCATTTCCCTGGCCCTGGCGCGCCCCACTATCGGCCATCTGGACCCGGCCTTTATCCAGTTGATGGATGAGATCAAAAGCCTGCTGCAATACGCATTTCAAACCAAAAACGAACTGACCCTGCCAGTATCTGCCCCTGGATCAGCGGGCATGGAAACCTGTTTCGTCAACCTGCTGGAGAGAGGTGACAAGGCCATTGTCTGTCAGAATGGTGTGTTCGGTGGTCGCATGAAGGAGAACGTTACCCGCGCCGGCTGCGAAGCGGTGATGGTGGAGGATGAGTGGGGTACGGCTACCGATCTCGATAAGGTCAAAGCGGCGCTTGCCGACCATCGTGATGCCAGGGTGCTGGCTTTTGTTCATGCAGAAACCTCTACCGGTGTTGTCAGTGACGCCGCGGCACTGTGTAAGATGGCCGGCGATGCGGGCATGTTGTCGATTGTTGATACGGTAACCGGGCTGGGCGGTATTGAAGTTGCGGTCGATGCCTGGGGCGCCGATGCGGTGTATTCCGGCAGCCAAAAATGTTTGTCCTGTGTGCCCGGTCTGTCGCCGGTTACCTTCTCTGGCAAGGCAGCACAAGTGATTCGCAATCGGAAAACGCCGGTACAGAGCTGGTTTCTGGATCTCAACCTGATCATGGGTTACTGGGGTGAAGGCGCCAGGCGCGCCTACCATCACACGGCACCCGTCAACGCCCTGTATGGCTTGCATGAGTCCTTAACCATTCTCAAGGAAGAGGGGCTGGAAAATGCCTGGGCGCGGCACCGGGAGAATCATGAGCTACTCAAGGCGGGTCTTGAGTCACTGGGCCTGGAGCTGGTGGTAGCCGCAGCCGACCGCCTGCCCCAGTTGAACCTGGTAGGTATTCCAGACGGTGTAGACGATGCCGCGGTGCGTGCCCGGTTGCTGAAGGATTACGATCTGGAAATTGGCGCAGGCCTGGGTGTTCTGGCCGGTAAGGTTTGGCGCATTGGCCTGATGGGTTATGCCTCCAATCCCACCAATGTGAATCTGTGTATCGCCGCCCTGGCTGATGCCATCCGTGACTGACAGCCTTTACACGCGTTACCGCCCTACCGGTGCTGAGGCATGCCCAGCCCGTGTGTGGCTACCAGGCCGCGCAACACTTCCACCACGCCACCGCCAAAGGTATTAATGAGCGCGCGTCGGTGTTCGTGTTCCAGGTTGCCGTGTAGAGCGGCGCCGTCGCTACCCGGCGCAATGATCGCGTGTGGGCCGACCACATCCATCAGCAGTCGGCAAATTTCCAGTAATATTTCGGCGGAATACACTTTGATGGCGGAAGGAAAAACCGGGTCCAGTTCCTGCTGATCCAACTGCCAGGCCATGCGTGCATTCATGACGCGCATGGCCTCCAGGTGTGCGTAAACCTCGGCGATATTGCGTTGGGCACTGGGGTCATCGATTACTCGCAGGCCATCGGCTGTCTTGGTATCGCGCGCCCATTCCATGGCGTCGCGAAAGATTTTCCAGCCCTGAATGCCCCAGGCAGCCAATCCCACCCGTTCATGATTGAGTTGTGCGGTAATCAAGCGCCAGCCGCCATTTTCTGTACCGATAATCATGTCGGTAGGGACTTTTACATTGCTGTAATAGGTGACGTTGGTGCGCACGCCGCCCACGGTGTGAATGGGGCCATAGGAAAAGCCGGGATCTTTGGTGTCGGCGACCAGAATGGAAATACCCTTGTGCCTGGGGGCCTCAGGATCGGTGCGTGTTGCCAACCAGATATAATCGGCACCTTCAGCGCCACTGGTGAAAACCTTGTTGCCATTGACGATGTAGTTATCGCCATCCTTGACGGCCGAAGTGGTGAGAGAGGCGAGGTCGGTTCCCGCCGAGGGTTCCGTGTAGCCGATGGCAAAGTGGATTTTACCGGCGGCAATATCCGGTAGAAAACGTTGTTTCTGCTTCTCGGTGCCGTTGCTCATGATGGCGGGTCCAATGGTATTGAGGGTTACAAAAGGAGTTGGGGCGCCGGCCATAAGCGCCTCTTCATAGCGAATCAGTTGTTCGATCCCGGTCAAGCCACGGCCACCGTATGCTTTGGACCAGCCCACCGCCAGCATGTCGTCTTTGCCCTGTTGACGAATAAGTTCCCGGTAGAGTTCGCCACTCTCGGCGTTGCGCAATTGTTCGCGATACTCCGGTTTGACCAGATCGGTGAAATAGTCGCGAAATTCCTGGCGCAGTTTTCTTTGGTTATCGGTGTAATCCACAAACATGGGTAGGACCCTCTCAGCCAATAGCCAATATAATATTGATTTTGAATTCAAATTCAACTATTTTTGTCACCTATGTCCAGGCTTGCCATTACAGATATTGATGCCAGAGCGACCCGCAGCGTCCGCGGTGCCCGTGCTCGTGCCAAGCTGAAAGCCGCAGCGCTGGTGGTTTTGGAGCGAGATGGCTTCCACAAAATGCGTATCGCTGACGTCACGCGTGAGGCCGGTGTTGCCCAGGGTTTGTTCTACCACTATTTCAAGGATTTGAAATCGATGACCCTGGAAGTGTTGGCGGATTTCACCAATCCGGCGCGAGCTGTGAATGACATTGAACGGGATGTGGCCCGCGGTGACTGGTACGGGCGTATCTACGCCCACAATTACCTGGTGGTGAACAGCTACTCCCGACGCCCCGGAGTGATGCGCTGTCTGTTGCAAATGGCCGATGAAGATGTTGAATTTTCAACGCTGTTGCGCGAATCCTATCGTGAGCAATTGATGTGGCTGGTTACCTTGATGCCGCGCATATTTCCAAATGTAGTCTTTAATGAGCACCAGGCATTGCTGGTGGTCTATTCCCTGGCGGGTATTGGCGAAGGCCTGCTGCGTGAATACTTTATCAACGAAAGCAAAACATTGCGTGCTGCTGATTTGTCGGTAGAAGCGATTGCAGAACTGCTTTCTACCATGTTCTACCGTGCCTTGTTCCTCGCCAATCCACCCGAGAAGCAACTCCAATACACCCGTAACCTGGTCACAATGGCCAGGGCCAACTGAGGCAGACAATCATGGATTTTAGTATCGGCGAAGACCAGGCAGCCATCCGCGAGCTGGCGTACCAAATATTTACTGACCGGGCCAGTGATGAGTTCCTGCTGGAGTTCTCCCGCACGGGTAATACCTATGATGATGCACTGTGGACCACCCTGGCCGAACAGGGATTACTGGGTATTGCGATACCCGGGTCAGCGGGCGGTTCTGGCCTGGGGTTGACCGAGTTGTGCCTGGTATTGGAGGAGCAGGGTCGGCGCGTCGCGCCCGTGCCCCTTCATGCATCACTGGTTTTGGGTGGCTTGCCCATCGCTGAATTTGGCTCTGAGGCTCAAAAGGAGTGGTGGTTGGAGCCTTTGGCTAAGGGAGCGGTCAAACTCAGTGCCGCTATTGCTGAGTTGGGTATGAATATCGCGGTTGCCTCTAGCGTCTCTGCAACGCGCAACGGCGACAACTGGATTTTGAATGGCGAGCGAGCGGTGGTGCCCGATGGCGCGGTCGCCAACTGCCTGTTGGTGCCTGCTGTTGATACAGACGGCAATGAAACCATATTCCTGCTTGATACGGCACTACCGGGAGTAGGTCTGGAAGGCGTCGATATAGGCATGCTGGGGCAACGCGCCGCGCACTTGAAGCTCGACGATGTGTCACTGGATGACAGCGCGGTATTGGGTGTGGCAGGCCAGGGCGCAGAGATACTCGAATGGTTGGAACAGCGCGCCAATGTTGGCCACTGCGCACTGCAGGTGGGTGTAACAGAAGAGGCTATGACCCGTACCGCGGCCTATCTTGGCGAGCGTCAACAATTCGGTGTCCCGCTGGGTACCTTCCAGGCGCTGGCCATGCGTATGGCTGACAGCTACATTGATGTGGAGGCAATACGTTCTACCTATTGGTTGGCCGTGTGGCGCTTGAGTGAGGATAAAGATGCTCGTGCGGAAGTTCGCGCCGCCAAGTGGTGGGCCTGCGATGCCGCGCATCGCGTGGTGTGCACGGCGCAACATTTACACGGTGGCATTGGTTCAGACGTGGAGTTTCCCATTCACCGGTTTTTCCTGTGGGCCAAACAGGTCAGTTATTCACTGGGCAATGCCGGCACCCAACTGGAAAAGTTGGGCCAGTTGCTGGCCAGTGACGACCGGCTGGGCTTTCACGCTCTGGAGATATAGATTTGCCAGGCCAATACCGTGGTGTGCCGGCGCAGTCGGGATTTCTCCAGCCGTCTGTTATAGGATAGCGCCAAACAAATACCAACGGATTATCAATGTATCGCTTGCCGGTTCTGTTGGCCGTGTTTTCAATCGCGGCCTGTTCCACCTCCGACCAACATAATACCAGCGCTGCCGTCGGCGCGGCGCCCTGGCAACTGGGTGCCATGGTCGCTGCGGCCAACCCGTTTGCGGTGGACGCCGCTGTAGAGATGCTGGAAAAAGGCGGTCATGCGGTGGATGCGGCTATCGCCGCCCACACCGTACTCAACCTGGTAGAACCGCAGAGTTCCGGCATTGGTGGCGGCGGCTTTATGCTGGTTCACGAGCGCGCCGGCAAAACCCTGACTTTTCACGATGGACGTGAAGTGGCGCCGGCCGGTGCCACGGTCGATATGTTTATGCGCGATGGGGTGGTACTGGACTTTTTCGAGTCCTGGCAGAGTGGTATTGCCGTGGGCGTACCCGGCGCCATTGCCATGTACAAGAGTGCCCATGAGCAACACGGCAAGCTGCCCTGGGCGGAATTATTCCAACCCGCCATACGGCTGGCGGAATCGGGCTTTGCGGTGTCACCCCGCATGGCCGGCTTCTTGCCGATGATGGCCAAACGCAGCCGGCTCGATGAGAACCCGGCCAGCGCCGCCTATTTTTTCCCGGGCGGGCGGCCACTGCAGGTCGGTCACCTGCTCAAGAATCCGGATTATGCGTACACCCTCAGGCGTATCGCGGAGGAGGGGCCGAGCGCATTCTACGCGGGAGAGATCGCGCAGGCCATGGCCGCTGCTGCCCAGGCAGCACCCAATGGCGGCACTCTTAACGTTGCGGATATTGCCGGCTATCGGGCGCTCAAACGCGAGGCAATTTGCGGTGCCTTCGGGGTCAATAGAATTTGTACCACCACACCGCCCTCATCCGGGGGGGCACAGATCATGATCGCCGGCCTGTATGAGCAACTGGCGGCGGGCGCCACCACCCGCGCCGACAAGATAGCCGCCTTTGTTGATGCCCAGCGCCTGGCCTATGCAGACCGGGACCACTTTTTTGGAGACCCCGACGCCATTGATATTCCCCTGCAGGAATTGCTGCACCCGGATTACATCAGGCATCGCGCCGGCCAGCGCTTCGCGCCCGCTGCCATGCCCAGCCACGGTAACCCCCGGCAATTTCTCAATCGCAGCGCCAGCGCCACCCAGTGGGCCGCAGATACCACGGAGGAAGTGCCCGGCACCACACATCTGTCGATTGTCGACGCCGGCGGTAATGCGGTGGCCCTGACCGCCACGGTAGAAGCGCCCTTCGGTTCTGCACGCATGGTCGGTGGATTCCTGCTGAACAACCAGATGACTGATTTTGCCCGTGAAGTACCCGCCGATGGCAGTCCGGTAGCCAACGCCATTGCGCCGGGGCGGCGACCGCGTTCCTCCATGTCGCCCACGATGGTATTTGATAAGAACGGTGATTTGCTGATGGTTACCGGTTCACCGGGGGGCAACTCCATTCCCGCCTATGTGGCCAAGTCCATTATCGGCATCCTGGACTGGCAACTCTCGGCCCAGCAAGCGGTGGATTTCCCCAATCTGGTGGCGCGCGGCGCCAAGGTGAGGGTGGAAGTATCGGTTGATCCCGGCAAGGAAATTGCTGCTGACCTGCGCAGCCGCGGTTACACCGTGCAGGAGCGGGAGGGCGAAAATTCCGGCCTGCACGTGATTGTGGTGCGGCCGGACGGCTTGGATGGCGCCGCTGATGTTCGCCGTGAAGGTGCGGTCCGTGCCCTGCCTTGAAGCTTTCCTGGATTACCGTAACCACACTTACTCAGGGGTCGATTTCAGATAGGACTTGGCCTGTGACCAGCCCTGTTTCATCAGGTCGATAATCTCTTTGCCCAGTAGCGGCATGGCTGCCCACCAGGTTATCTCTGCGAAAATAAACAAGCCGCCGCCCCACTGGGCTTTCTCGGTGTTCTCCATAGGCAGGAAAGGAATAACCGGCAACGCGACCCAGGCGATGCAGGAGATTATCAGCAGCGAATAGCCGAGAAATTTTCGCAAGAGATTGAGCCGGCACAGGAATACACCCGCAGTATGCGCGAGATGTCGAAAAAACTGTAGCCATGATGCCAGGGCAGGATTAACAGCCCACGTACTACATCACGTCATAGGCCGGCGTGGCATTGACGGCCTTGGCAAAGGTTTCAGCATCAATGATTGAGTTTGATCCGGTACAAGAATTCAACCCCTGTACGCGCAGCTTGTAGCATAAACTGTAATAGTTGCTATGCGTATTGCGAGATACAAGGGAGCCTTGGACCAGCGTGTTATGAATATGGAAGTTGATTGGTTAATAGCCGGCAGTGGTGCCGGTGGAATGACAGGTGCCGTGGTTGCACATGAGCTGGGTGGTTCCGTACTGGTAGTCGAAAAGGAGCCTATGTATGGCGGCACCACCACCAAATCCGGTGGCGTGGTCTGGATTCCCGCTAATGATGGCCTGGCAGCACTGGGCATCAGCGATTCGACGGAAGAAGCCTACGCTTATCTCAAGGGTCTGATTGGCGATACGGTCGGTGATGCACGTATTCGCGCCTACGCGGAGCGAGCCCGGGAAATGTTGCAGTTTATGACGCGGCACAGTCATATCGAGTACACGCCGCTGCCCAGCTACATGGATTATTACGAGCATGTGCCGGGTTATAAAGCCGGTGGGCGTTCAATGGAGCCCAGCGCATTTAATCTCAAGCGTCTGCGAGAGCAGGCCGGAAAGATTCGCGATGATCACTACGGCTTGATGCCTTTTACTATCACGGTGGTTGAAGGGCGGAAACTGGGAGAGATGAATTTCAAATCTTACCTGCTGGGCAGTAAATTGTTGCTGAGATTTTGGCTGGATATCCCCTCGCGCCTGCAAGGCAAGCGCGATCAGCGCGTTACCCTGGGTCCTGCGCTCGTGGCGCGCTTGCGTCGCTCCTTGATGGACAGGGATATACCTCTCTGGCTGGCCTCGCCCATGCGCGAATTGATAGTGGAAGAGGGCAGGGTGGTGGGTGCCCTGGTTGAACGCGAGGGAGAGCTGGTAAAAGTCCGCGCCCGTCGCGGGGTATTGCTGGCCACCGGTGGTTTTTCCCGCAATGTTGAAATGCGCCGCCAATATCAGCAGGAGCCGGTCAGCGCGGATTGGTCCGGTGCGGCGCCGGGCGCCACCGGTGACGGTATTGTCATGGGCAAGTCGATAGGTGCTGCACTGGGTTTTATGGGCAGTGCCTGGTGGTCACCCACGTATAGACTGCCAGATAATCGGGCGCTTGCCCTCATAGCAGGTAAGGGCTACCCGCGCTCGATCATGGTAAATAAACAGGGCAGGCGCTTTACCAATGAAGCGCAGCCCTACGAGGACGTGGTAAAAGACCAGTACGACAGCGAGCTGCGCGGCGAGGGTGCTGTGCCCTGTTACCTGATATTCGATTGGGTATTTCGAAGCAAGTATCCGGTGGGCCATATTCGTCCTGGCAAACTTGAGAAGGACGCGATGCTCGCCAACAGTGTGTTTGAATCGGGGTTGCTGACTCGCGCCGATACGCTGGCGGAGCTGGCGGAAAAACTGGCGATTGATGCCACACAGTTAGAGCAGACCGTGGAACGGTTTAACCACTACGCCCGCCAGGGTGAAGATCCGGATTTTGGGCGTGGGCAGTCGGAACACGATCGCTACTACGCGGATAAGAATGTCACGCCCAACCCCAGCCTGGGACCGCTTGAGCAAGGGCCTTTTTATGCACTGCGCTGCGAGGCTGGCGATCTCGACACCAAGGGCGGTTTGCAGTGCAATGAATACGGCCAGGTGCTGGATGAGTCCGGCACGGTAATTGAAGGGTTATTCGCCGCCGGTAATACCAGCGCAGCGGCCATGGGTGACACCTATCCAGGGGCCGGTGCCACTATCGGCTCGGCGATGACTTTTGCCTACCTCGCCGCCAGGTTTGCTTTTTCAAAAGATTCAGAACTGCAGGGAGAACACACATGACAGAAGCCAGCTACGCTTTTCTGCAGCCGGGTAACTATGCCAGAGGTTGGCATGTGGTAATGTTTTCCCAGGAGCTTGCTGTTGGTGATGTTAAACAACTGCACTACTTCGACCAGGATTTGGTTATCTATCGAGGTGAGTCTGGCAAAGTCGCGATTCTGGATGCGCATTGTCCACATCTGGGCGCAAACCTGGGTTGTGCCGGTGGCCGCTTGATTGGCGACAACATCGCCTGTCCGTTCCATGGCTGGACCTTCGATACCACCGGCCAGTGTGTTGATATTCCCTACGCCAAAAAAATTCCTGACAGAGCCGTCAACGCACTGCGCGGCTATCCGGTGTTAGAGAAAAGTGGATTTATCGCTCTCTGGTATGACCCACGGCAGGGGGAACCGGAAGACTACATGCCTGACATTCCCCAGTGGGGCAATCAAGAAGGCGGCTGGGGAGATTGGAAGTTCTATCGTTCACGTATACAGGCCAAGCCCTGCGATATTATCGAGAACATTGTTGACATCGCCCACTTTCCACACATCCATGGTGGAATTGTGCAGTCATTCGAGAACAGCTTTGGCGATCGCACCGTAACCCAGATCAGCAAAGTCAAAATGGATGCCTCTGCAAAAATGGTGGTGCCGCCGGGCCTGCCCTTCGATTTTGAACAATTAAGAAAAGAGGGAGCAGCGACCGATTCCGATACCTGGGGTGATGCCACCTATCACGGCCCCACTACCATGTACTACTACACCGAGTCACGCGGTGCCCAGTTGAGCTACCAGAGTTGGTGGCTGAACTGTCATATCCCTGTCAATGATGAAGAGGTAGATCTGTGCAGTGCGGTTATCTTCAATAGCCTCACGGACGACCCCCTGCCAGAGGACTTTGTTACCATGTATCCCCAAACCGCACATGCGGCATTCGCTCAGGACGTGGAGATATGGAAAGACAAAATTTATCGGGCGGAGCCTATTCTTTGCGATGGCGATGGCCCTATCACCAAGTTGCGGCGCTGGTACGAGCAGTTTTACCTGCCGCGCTGATTTTTAGCACGCCGCCGCCGGCGGTATTTTCAGGGAGCTACTTCACGCGCAACAATCTGCGCCTGTATGTCGTGTAGCTGTTCCTCGCTCATAAAGATTTTGGTGGTGAAGTACCATGCCAACAGTAAAGGCACTACGGTTCCAAACGCAGTTGCTACCGCCAGCCCATCGAGGGTGCCGGAGCTGACCGCGCCGGGCAGGGTGCCCTCCCTGAGACCTATGACATCGAGCACAATGCCACCAAACAATGGGCCGGCAGCGGCGGCCAGTTTACCGGTGAATGACAGGACAGAATACAATCCCGCTTCCTGGCGGGTGCCGTGTTCCAGTTCGTGTGCGTCGGTCAGGTCGGCGACGATCGACATGGCGGCGACCGCGCGCAACACAAATAAATACAGCCAGATAAACATCTGCAGCAACAGCATTGCAAATATCGACCAGTGACCGTTGGCGGGGATCAAGTCGTGCATACGCAGGGGGTACATCCACACGGCGTCAAGCAGCATCATGGCGATGGCGATATTCAGAATCCTGTGCTTTGCATACAACTTGCCCAGCGGCCTGATGGAGAGCAGGGCCAGCGGTACCGCCAGTAGCGCCGGTCCGGCCAGCAGGATTGAGGTTTGTGTGGCGCCAAGCTCCCAGTAATACAGGGAAGAAAAGGTCAGCAGGGTAATCGAGACGCCGTAAGAGGAAGAAGCCGCCAGGTCGTAATAGAGGATCTTACGGAAATCCGGGTTGTGTAATATCTTCAGGAAGTCGGCTATCAAGCCCCGCAGGCCTGTGTTCTCGGAGATGTTGTCTTCGCTGCTGTGTATCTGCTCGCGGGTGCCCCAGATAGTGAAGCTGGCCAGCAGCCATATGAGCATGCAGGACAACCAGCCATAGGTGGCGTAGTTGCCGGCGATAAAACGGCCATCCTCGCCGTTGCTGACGCCAAAAATATAAAACAGGGCGAAGGCGGGTAAAGCCACAGTGGTGAGAAACAAAAATCCCATGCGGGCGCCCAGCAATTGACTGCGCTCGTGGTAGTCGTTGGTAAACTCCGTGATGAGTGCCAGGTGTGGCAGGGCAAACAGAGTAACGGCTGTGCGAATCCACAGCGACCAGAACAGCAGCCAGGCGGCCAGTAGTCCCGCATGGTCTATTACCACCTGGGGTGGTGCGAACATGGCCACAAATCCGCTACCCAGTGGAATGGCACCGGCCACCATAAACGGGTGGCGGCGGCCCCAGCGACTGCGAAACCGGTCAGACCAAGTGCCCACCAATGGATCGGAAATGGCATCCCACAACACGCCCAGAAACAAGACAAAGCCAGTCGCTGTGCCACTCAGTCCCAATACCTGATTGTAAAACACCAGTACAAAAACAATGTACGCGGCTTCCTTTACCGCATATACAGCGCCGCCCAGTCCAAAAAATACCCGGTTTTTTACGCTCAGACTCATGGATGCTTGGCTACTCGTTCCCTGTATATCTCCCGGTGACTTACCGCAGAGTGCGTGCAGTCTACCTCAACTCGCTGGTATTGCAGCGTTTTACAGCAAAGAACCGGAGAAATGCTAAAAGAAGAGTTCCTCGATCCAATGGGAATCTCTCAGTATCGTTTGGCAAAAGAGGTCGAAGTCCCGGCTCAAAGAATCGGGGCTATTGTTTCCGGAAAACGCTCAATTACGGCTGATACAGATCTGCGACTTTGCAGGTTCTTCGGACTATCAAATGGCTACTGGCTTCGAGCCCAGGTTGCATACGATACTGAGGTAGCCGAGGAAAAACTGGCCGTGGAACTGGAGCACATTAAACCCTGGATACAAGTCGCCGGATAAGATGGAATAGGCGTTGGTATCGGGCTGCCGGGTGTTGCCCCGCCTTAGGGGTAGGACGGGGTGTTAACCGCTAGGCTCGCGCCGCCGGTGATGTTTTTTGCATATGCTCGCGTTGTTTATCGAGTACATAAGTCATCAGGCTAGGGATAGCAGCTTCATATAAATCTGTACCAGGCGGAGCCCAGACAAATTCATGACGAATAAGTGTAAGTAGATGATCATTGGCCAAATCTCTAGCAATGGGATCGTCAGAAAAATTATCTACGATAATATCTACGAGTGTATCCTTTGTGATTGTTTCCGTTTGTTGGAATAATGTTGCTATAGCAACAGAAACGGACAACAGTTTCTTTTTTTCTAATGTGTCTCTGCGTTCTTTATAAAAGGTTATCCTGTGACTTTCAATTACTGGCTTTGCTCCAACAACTTCTTCAGAAGACAATGATTGCAAGTTATTTTCCTTTGCCAAATCCCAAAGGGCTTCGCCCCAGAGTTGAATGAAGTAAGGATAGTGCTGGCTGTCTTCCACGACATCTTCCAAAGCATCGGTGTCTACTGTTATGCCGTCTTCCTGCAACGGCTTTACAATGGCATCCGCAGTAGCCTGTGCATCTAATCGTGCAATGCCCATTTTCGTGGAACGTTCAACAAAACCAGCCCCCACTGTGGACAGAAAATGTGCCAAGCCGGGGGTGCCGGCGAGAACCAGCAAAAAAGGTGCTTCATTTCGTGCCTTCTGGCTCAGGTTTAACAAACCACGACACATATCCGGCTCCATGGTATGCGCTTCATCCAGCAGAAATATCAAGGGACTCTTTTTACATTGACGAATCAATTTATCCAATAGTTGTTTCGGGGGGGTAGAGTTTTCAGTCCAAGTGCCAGATAGAAATCCTTTGACTCCAACTTCCTTTTTATTCGGAAACTTTTTTTGCAACCAATTTTTAGCTATTAGAAAATCCCACATATCCGCAGGGGATATTAATGCATCGGGAGTCGTCCAACTGGTACGTATAGTATTATCCTTCGTATCGGTTTTTTTGGCTTCATCTGCGAGCCAATTTAGCAATACTGTTTTGCCCATGCCCCGTGGCCCATACATAACCATGTCGGCAGCAGGTGGTCGTCCGGCAGATATTTCTGCCAATATCTGTCTGAGCCGACCCTGCTCATTTTCCCTGCCGGCGAGATGAGGCGGGGATTCTCCCGGACCCGGGTTAAACGGATTAAAATCACCAATCTGTGTCATGATGGTTTCCTCATTCGCCATCCAATGCTCAATCGCTTTGTGTAGTCTACTCTTTTTGTGAGCATCATGTACGATGCCACAGCATTACGGCTGACGCCGCTCTGGATTGCCCGTAGGCCTCTTCAAATCTCATCCGTCGTATCTCCTGTAACACTTCTGTCCGCCTCATAAACCGCCCTCCTCAAGAGTTGGCACAAACCGGACAGATTATGTATTCTTAACAACGGGGTGATATTCCTTGCCAATTCTATGGTATTGTCGTATAGAATACCCCGCACGCTGGTCATACCACCCCAGGGCGGGGCGACCAAGACCAACTTTATTCACTATAAGGCAAACATCATGAACAAACTCATCACCCGATTCGCTTTTGCCTCCATGTTGCCGGTAGCAATGGTATCACCACCCCCCCCCCCCCCCCCCCCACACACACACACACACAGTAGGGGGGGCAAATACTATGAACAAACTCATCACCCAATTCGTTTTTGCCTCCGCGTTGCCGGTGGCAATAGGTATCGCTTCCCCTTATTTTTCGCGCAGTTGCCGGCTCATCTCGCGGGCGTTTATCGCCGGCGTCCTGCTCTTGGGCCTCGCCACGCAGGCACAGGCGCAGACCAGATTTTCACTTACCCCAGGAGAGATCACTCCCACATCTATTACGTTTACATGGGATGCAGTAGGGGGGTGCCAATGAATACAGGGTGTTTAGGGAGTTTGAAGGTGCTACTACGAGGCTACACACTAAGACTGGAACGCTCGTCACCTACACCGATAGGATCCTGACTCCTGGAACATCCTACACATATTCCGTCGAAGGACATAGCCGCATTGGTACCTCTGGTTCATACTCGTATGTTGTCAGAGGCGTATCTAATGATTTGACTGTAACAACAACAATTCCAATCCCAACCATCGCCCTGGCTGCGGACACCGGCACTGGTGCCGGTGCCGGTGCCGATAGCGATGGCATCACCAATAATGGCTTGGTCAATGTGACTGGTCTGGTCGCTGGCGCCACCTGGAAACACACCATCAAAGGCACAACCATCGATGCCCTTGCCTCCAGCGTCACCACCTTCACCCTGCCCGAAGGCGTGTATGAAGTCAGCGAGGTGCAGGTCGTGCAGACCTTGAACGGTGCGGACTCCGCGCCCGCTATGTTTGCTATGCAGATTACCGTGGACACCGCCGCGCCGGCCATCGCTCTGCTCGGCGATGCATCCGTTAGCCATGCCCACGGCACCAATTACGCCGATGCGGGTGTGAGTGGAGTGGATGCGGCTGCCGGCGAGACTCTGGCGACCGTCATTACCGACTCTGGCGATACGGCGGTGGACGCAGTGGATACCACCACCGCGGCCGGCGTCTACACCTACACCTACACCGCCACCGACCGCGCCGGCAATGTCTCCGCCTCGGTAACCCGCACCGTCACCGTGGCTGCCGCGCCAATGCTAACCGCCGAAAGACAGACCGACAATTCCATCCGCTTAGCGTGGAGTAACATACCGACTGACTATCGCTATCAGATTTTTCTAAAGGAGGGTGGTACTACATCTGATAGTATCTTTGAGTTAGCACCTAATGACAATAACTTTGTCATTATTCATACAACGATGGCATTTTTTGAGAGATTAAATGCTGCACAAGAAATTGGCATGGCTAGCATTACTCGCGGTTCTGCGATAGGTTCAATAACGTTTGCATCCGTACCCGAACTCAACCCAACTGGAACCGTCGAACCAACCATAACAGCGACCAGACTGGCTGACAATTCCATCCAAATAGAGTGGCGTAATCTGCCGACTCATAATTCTTATGATGGTTCTACAATTAAAGATGGTGTCAGTACATACTTGCAGATTATTCCTAGGACATCCCCTTATGTTTGGGCTACTGATAATTCCAAATTTGAGACAGTAACTAATGCAGACCGAATTGCCATATCTGGCCGTGCTGATCTCGCTATTTTCCCAGTAGGTGGTCACACTGTTCAAATATCTGCACCAGTACCTGCACTGATCCAAGCCCTTGCCTTTGAGGTAAATCCCGAACTCGCCAGCAATAATGCCCTCGACTCGAATTACGCCAAAGAAGGCGACGAGTTGAAACTGACCTTCACGGTCAATCAGGCATTGGCAAGCGACCCAACCGTGACCATCGCCGGGCGGGATGCCGCGGTGACAAAAACGGACAATGCGTATACCGCGTCCCTCGCGGTGCTCGCGACCGATACCGAAGGTGCGGTGGAGTATGACATTGGCACCCTGACCGCCGCTGATGCCGCCGTCGCTACGTTTGACCCGCCTGCGGTTGCCAGTGCGATTCACATTGATCGAACCGCGCCAACCGTGACCCTCGGCCCCATTGCCGCAGGTCTGGTTGCTGACGAGCAGGATCACGACATCACCTTCTCCGAGGATGTGACCGATTTGAAAGTGGGGGATTTCACCTCTTCCGATGATGTCAGGGTGACTAACGTGAGCGGTAGCGGCAGTGCTTACACCCTCACCCTCACCCCGAACGACGAAAGCTTCTCCCTGGCCCTTGCCGCCAACGCAGTAACCGACCTGGCAGGCAACACCGGTCCGGCCAACACAGTGCGTGTAAATGGCACGGCAAACTATGCGCCGACTGCCAGAGCCGGAGACCCACAAACTAAGGTTGCCGGCATGGAAGTCACCCTGGACGGTTCTGATAGCAATGACAATGGTAACCCGGTGACATATTCATGGGCGCATACCTTGACCGATGGCAACCTGCCCGCGCCTGAAGCGGTAATCACCTTGACTGGTCCCGACACCGCCGCCCCGACCTTCACCGCGCCTGCCGCGGCCGGGGCCTATACCTTCACCCTGACCGTTATGGATACTTTCGCCCCCCCGGCAAGCGCCACCGACACGGTAGTCATCACCGTGACGACCGTGACCAACACCGCGCCGGTAATCAGTGGCAATGCAGCAGTGGATTATGCCGAGACCGAGCTGCCGTTGCCCTTTGATCGCACCGATGTAGTGGCGACCTACACCGCAATGGATGCCGAGGGCGACGATTTCCTCTTTGTCATCGATGGCGCGGGTTTCATCACTGGCGCGGATGCGCGTTTCTTCTCGCTGAGTACCAGGACCGGCAGACTCACTGCCGACGAGCGGCTGAACTTTGAACTGCCGACCGATGCCAATAGCGACGGCGTTTATGAACTCACCATTACCGCCGTCACCGGGGGCGGTAATAGCGAACCATTTGATGTGAGGGTGACGGTCACCAATGTGGATGAAGCCGGCGCGGCAACCATCGACGGCACCGTGCAAGTCGGGCAGACCCTGACCGCCGGCGCGACCGACCCGGATGCCGTCACCTCGGGCAACCCGAATGGCGATGTTACCGGCAGCAATTATCGTTGGGTAAGCACGCCAACGGGCTTAGGCAGTTCCTCCACCGAAATCGCCAATGGCCCATCCGCTATCTATATGCTGAAGCCAGCCGATAGCGGCAAGACCATTAGAGTCGGGGTCACCTATATGGACGGACAACTCACCAAAAATGTCCTCAGCGCGGATACCGGTGTCGTGGCTGCCGCGACCCTGTCTGCGGATTCGACTCTGTCGGCCCTGGAGGTTTCGGCAGGCAGCCTGAATCCGACCTTCGAGTCTGGCATCTATGCTTACGCCGTCAGCGTGGGCACTGGTGTGGAAAGCATTACGGTAACGCCGACCGCGACTGACACCACCGGTGCGGCCGTGACTGTGGACGGCGATACGGTTGCCAGCGGCGAAGCCAGTGCAGCGATTGACTTGACTGTTGGCAATAACCCCATCCTCATCATCGTCACCGCCGAGGACGCTTCAACCCAAACCTACACCGTCACCGTGGCCCGTGGTGTCGTGCCACCACCAGGCATTGCCTTGCATAGGGACACGGCTTTCGATGATGGTGTTAATAATGGTGTTAATACGGACCGCATCACCAGAAATAGAGATATAGACGTTACGCTGGCAAGCGATTTTGATACCACCAGGGACATGTGGGAATTCTCCAGCAATAGCGGCACGGGATACGACACCGGCACCGGCACCAGTTTCACTTTACCCGAAGGCAGTGCCGAATATAGCACCGACCAAGTGCGAGTGCACCAGACCGTGGATGGCGTTACTTCCGAACCTGCCGGGCTTGATGCATTTACCATTGATATTGATGCGCCGACGGTGAACCTCGGCAGCATTGCCGATGCTGTGCTTGACCGGGCCGGGCAGATGCACGGCATCACCTTCTCTGAGGAGGTGACCGGTTTGACTAAGACTAATTTCCGCACTTCCACAGGTATCGAGGTGACTGCTGTGAGCGGTAGCGGTACTGATTACACCATCACCTACACCCCGACTATGCGAACCTTCACCCTGCGCTTTAAAGAGGACAGTTTGTCCGACATCGCCGGCAATTTCGTTGCCGCGACCGACGCAGCCGGCACGGCCGCCAACACCGCGCCGGTGATAGACACTACGGATGCGGCGGTGGAGCATGCCGAGAACACGCCCGTCACCATGCCAGTGGCGACCTACGCCACGGACGACACCAACACCATCGCCTGGTCAATCAGTGGCGGCACGGATGCGAGTTTCTTTGATATTGATGCCACAAACGGCGACTTGACTTTCAAGGCTTCGCCGGACTTTGAAACCCCGGGCTCCGCCGCCATGAGCAATACTTACTCCGTTACCATCACCGCCACCGAAACCGATGGTGTCCCAAGCGACCTGGCAAGCGCACCACTGACGGTCACGGTAACGGTGATCAATGCGGAAGATGCCGGCAGCGTCAGCGCCATCAGCGGCACCGCCCAGGTCAGCGCGACCCTGACTGCCGGCACCGTGGTAACCGACGAGGATAGCCCTGATACGATTGCCATCATCGGCCATCAATGGCAAAGTGCGCCGGACGGCACCGCCGCCGACTCCGCTGCCTGGTCCCCCATCAGCGGTGCCACCAGTGCGACCTACGAGGTGGTGGTTGCTGATGAAGGTAACACCCTGCGCGTGGTGGTCTCTTACACCGATGATTTTGGCGGCAACACAGACCAAGCCGCCAGCGCATCAACCGCCGCCGTGGTTGCCGCCGGCGCGGTCCCGACGCCGAGCATCGCCCTGGCTGCGGACACCGGTGCTGATACCAGCGATGGCATCACCGGCAATGACGTGGTCAATGTGTCTGGTCTGGCCACTGGTGCCACCTGGACATACACCATCAAAGACGGCACAGCCACCACAGTCACTGACACCAGCGTCATCACCTTCACCCTGCCCGAAGGCGTGTATGCCGTTGGCGAGGTGCAGGTCGTGCAGACCCTGAACAGTGCGGACTCCGCGCCTGCTATGTTTGCTATGCAGATTACCGTGGACCAAACCAAGCCGATCATCACCCTGGACGGCGGCCCGGTTACCGTCGCCCACGGCGGCACCTACACCGCAGTGGAAGATGCGGGCATTAGTGGGGCGGGGAGCGACGACACTACGGCGACGACGACCACCAGACCCGGACCCGACGCTACGGTAGTTCCGGGCATAGCAGTGGACACCGACACTGCCGGCGACTACACCATCACCTACACCGCCACCGACCTCGCCGGCAATGTCTCCGACCCGGTAACCCGCACCGTGACCGTGTTCCGGGCACTGTTTACGGTTGCGACCCTGTCGGCCCTGGATGTTTCGGAAGACGCCCTGGATCCGACCTTCGCGTCCGGCACCGACGCTTACGCCGTCAGCCTGGGCACTGATGTGGAAAGCATTACGGTGACACCGACCGTGACTGACACCGACCACGCAACCGTGACTGTGAACGGCGTTGCGGTTACCAGCGGCCAACCCAGTGTAGCGATTGACTTGAATGTTGGCAATACCCCCATCTCCATCATCGTCACCGCCGAGGACACTTCAGTTACCCAAACCTACACCGTCACCGTTGCCCGTGCCGTGCCAGCACCAGGCATTGCCTTGGAGCGGGACACGGCTGCCGATGGGGGTGTTAATACGGACCGCCTCACCAGAAATAGAGGGATAGCCGTTACGCTGGCAAGCGATTTTGATACCAACGCTGCGAATATCTGGCAATGGTCTATTAATGGTGGCGGCGATTACACCACTATCACCGACCACTCCGTGCAGCGTTTCGGTTTACCCGAAGGCAGTGCCGAATATAGCACCGACCAAGTGCGAGTGCGCCAGACCGTGAATAGCGTTACTTCCGAACCTGCCGGGCTTGATGCATTTACCATTGATCTTGATGCGCCGACCGCGAACCTCGGCACCATTGCCGGTGCTGTGATTGACCAGGGGGGGCAGACGCACGCCATCACCTTCTCTGAGAATGTGTTCGGTTTGGCTGCGGATGATTTCTCCGCTTCCACAGGTATCGAGGTGACTGCTGTGAGCGGTAGCGATGGCGGTACTGATTACACCATCACCTACACCGCGACTTTGGCATCCTTCAACCTGATCCTTGCCAGGAAAAGCGTGACCGACATCGCCGCCAATCCCGTTGCCTTGACCAGCATGACCGGCACGGCGACGGCCGCCAACACCGCGCCGACCATCAACACTGGCAATGAAACACCGAGTCATGCCGAGAACACGCCTATCGCGACCGCGGTGGCGACTTATACCACGGACGACACCAACGCCATCGCCTGGTCGCACGTGGGCACGGATGCGAGTTTGTTCTTGATTGATCCTACCAGCGGCGTATTGACTTTCAGGGCTTCGCCGGACTATGAAACCCCGGCCTCCGCCGCCACGAGCAATACTTACTCCGTTACCATCACCGCCACCGAAACCAATGGCGACCCAAGCGACCTGGCAAGCGCACCACTGGCGGTAACGGTAACGGTTACCAATGTGGATGAAGAGGGAAGCATCAGTGCCATCACCGGCACCGTGCAGGTCGGGCAAACGCTGGCCGCCGGCGACACGGTAACCGATGAGGATGGCGCGGCTACTGGCATCACCTATCAATGGCAACGCGGGGACGCGGCGGGTGAAAACAATAACGACATCGGCGGCGCAACCGGCAACACCTACGAGGTGATGGTTGCTGATGAAGACAACACCCTGCGCGTGGTGGTCTCTTATATGGATGGTTTTGGCGGCAACACCGACCAAGCCACCAGTGCATCGACCGCCGCCGTGTTGCCGCCGGCGCGGTCCCGACGCCGAGCATCGCTCTGGCTGCGGACACCGGTTCTGATCCCAGCGATGGCATCACCAGCAATGGCGTGGTCAATGTGACTGGTCTGGTCGCTGGCGCCACCTGGAAACACACCATCAAAGGCACAACCAGCGATGCCCTTGCCTCCAGCGTCACCACCTTCACCTTGGATGAAGGCGTGTATGAAGTCAGCGAGGTGCAGGTCGTGCAGACCCTGAACAGTGCGGACTCCGCGCCTGCTATGTTTGCTATGCAGATTACCGTGGACCAAACCAAGCCGGTCATCGACCGGCTCGGCGATGTATCCGTTACCCATGCCCACGGTACCGATTACACCGATGCGGGTGTGGATGGGCTGAATGCGGCTGCCGGCGAGACCCTGGCGACCGTCATTACCGACTCTAGCGATACGGCGGTGGGCGCAGTGGACGCCACCACCGCGGCCGGCGTCTACACCTACACCTACCTCGCCACCGACCTCGCCGGCAATGTCTCCGACTCGGTAACCCGCACCGTGACCGTGTCCCCGGCACTGTCTACGGTTGCGACTCTGTCGGGTTTGACCATTGCCGAGGGCGGTAACGACGTGCCTCTGGATCAGACCTTCGCGTCTGGCACCCTGACCGGCTACACCGCTACCGTGGCGAATAATGTGGATAGCATTACGGTAACGCCGACCGTGACTGACACCGGCAAGGCAACCGTGACTGTGAACGGCGTTGCGGTTGTCAGCGGCGAAGCCAGTGCAACGATTGACTTAACGCTTGGCGAAAACCCAATCGATATCATCGTCACCGCCGAGGACGCTTCAACACAAACCTACACCGTCACCGTTGCCCGTGCCGTTCCACCACCGGGCATTGCCCTGGAGCGGGACACGGCTGCCGATGGGGGTGTTAATACGGACCGCCTCACCAGAAATAGAGGGATAGCCGTTACGCTGCACGCCGATTTTCAGGACGGCAGGGACACCTGGCAATGGTCTACTAATAATGGCACCGATTACACCACTGTCACCGACCACTCCGTGAGTCGTTTCGGTTTACCCGAAGGCAGTGCCGAATATAGCACCGACCAAGTGCGAGTGCGTCAGACCGTGAACGGCGTTGTTTCCGAACATGCCGGGCTTGCCGCATTTACCATTGATCTTGATGCGCCGACGGTGACCCTCGGCACCATTGCCGGTGCTGTGATTAACCGGGCCGGGCAGATGCACAACATCACCTTCTCCGAGGATGTGCTCGGTTTGGCTGCGGATGATTTCTCCACTTCCACAGGTATCACGGTGACTGATGTGAGCGGTAGCGGTGCTGCTTACACCATCACCTACACCGCGACTGCGGCATCCTTCACCCTGACCCTTACCGCGAGCGGCGTGACCGACATCGCCGCCAATCCCGTTGCCTTGACCAGCAAGACCGGCACGGCGACTCCGCACAACACCGCGCCGATGATCACCAGAACCACTGGCGATGATGCAGTGAGTTATGCCGAGGACCGCATCGATGCAGTGTGGGACTACGACGCGACCGATGTCGAGCGCAGCGCCATCGCCTGGTCAGTCGGTGGCACGGATGCGGGTTTGTTCTCGATTGATCCTACCAACGGCGTATTGACTTTCGACACCCCGCCGGACTTTGAAACCCCGGGCTCCGCCGCCACGAGCAATACTTACTCCGTTACCATCACCGCCACCGAAACCGATGGTGTCCCAAGCAGCCTAGCAAGCGCACCACTGGCGGTCACGGTAACGGTTACCAATGTGGATGAGCCGGGAAGCATCGGCGCCATCACCGGCACCGCGCAGGTCGGGCAAACGCTGGCCGCCGGCGCGGTAACCGACGAGGATTCGCCGGCTGATGGGACGGCTGTTTCCGTCACCGGTCATGAATGGCAAAGTGCGGTGGACGGCACCGCCGCCAACGACCCCGCCTGGGCAGCCATCAGCGGTGCCACCGATGCGACCTACGAGCCGGTAGTTGGTGATGTCGACAAGATCATTCGAGTGGTCGCCACTTACACCGACGGTCATGATTCCGATAAGATGCTCACCAGCGCGCCGACCGACCCCGTGGTGTCCGAGACCGCACCCGTGGTACCGACTATCGCCCTGGCTGCGGACACCGGTGCTGATACCAGCGATGGCATCACCAGCAATGACGTGGTGAATGTGTCTGGTCTGGTCGCTGGCGCCACCTGGAAACACACCATCAACGGCACAACCAGCGCAGACCTTGATCCCACCGCCACCACCACCTTCACCCTGGTTGAAGGCGTGTATGCCGTTGGCGAGGTGCAGGTCGTGCAGACCGTGAACAGTGTGGACTCCGCGCCCGCTACCTTTGATACGCAGATTACCGTGGACCAAACCAAGCCGATCATCACCGTGGACCCGGATGCCGTAGAGGTTACCCACGGCAGCGGCACTTACAATGATCAGGGCGTGACTGTGGATACCGGCGAGACTCTGGTAACGACTATTGCCGGACCCGGCGGTGCGACCACAGTGGACACCGACACCCTCGGCGACTACACCTACACCTACACCTACACCTACACCGCGACCGACCTCGCCGGCAATGTCTCCGAATCGGTAACTCGCACCGTGACCGTGTCCCCGGCACCGTCTACGGATTCGACTCTGTCCGCCTTGGATGTTTCGGAAGGCACCCTGAATCCGACCTTCGCGTCCGGCACCGATGCCTACGCCGTCAGCCTGGACACTGGGGTAACCAGCATTAGGATTACGCCGACCGTGACTGACACCGGCAAGGCAACCGTGACTGTGAACGGCGCTACGGTTGTCAGCGGCGAACCCAGTGAAGCGATTGACTTGATTCTTGGCAATAACCCCATCCTCGTCGTCGTCACCGCCGAGGACACTTCAGTTACCCAAACCTACACCGTTACCGTTGCCCGTGCCGTGCCACCACCAGGCATTGCCCTGGGTAGGGACACGGCTCGCGATGGTGGTACTAATACGGACCGCATCACCAGAAACAGATCAATAGTGGTTACGTTGCACGCCGATTTTCAGAACGACAGGGACACCTGGGAATGGTCTCAAGATAGTGGCAATGCCCCTTCTTACACCACTGGCAACAACATCGAACGTAGTTTCAGCCCTGGTGCTGTCCAAGCCACCTATCAGAACAATGTGGTGGGAGCCCGCCAGAGAGTGAATGGCGTCACTTCCGAATTTGCCGGGCTTGACCAGTTTACCCATGATACCGTGAAGCCAACCATTAGCCTGAATGGCGGCGGCACCAGCGTCACCATACCAGCGGGTGTTGCCTACAAGATCGGTGACGGTGACCCGGCAACCACCACAGATGTTTTTGATGGCGTAAATTTCAACGACGGCTTCATTGAGGTTACCAGTTCCCCCGAATTCGACTTTGACAATCCTGCTACGGGTAGTTACACCCTTACCTACAATGTGATGGACCGCGCCGGCAATGTCGCCGACCCGCTGACCCGCACCGTGACCGTGAGCGAGCCGGTGGTCACCGCCCTGGCGCTGCCCGCGCCGGCCGACCAGAGCTATACCGTGGACACCGAGATCACCGCCCTGGAACTGCCGGAAGCGATCGGCGGCACCGGCGACCTGAGCTACACCCTGACCGGGCCGGGGGACACCGCCCTGCCGACCGGGCTGACCTTTACCGCCGGCACCCGCACCCTGTCCGGCACGCCGACCACGGCGGCGAGCGCCACCACCCTGACCTATACGGTGACCGACTCGGCGCGCCCACGCCCGTCTCCACCACGCAGACCTTCACCGTCACCGTGAGCGCGCCGGGGCCGACCATCGCCCTGGCTGCGGACACCGGTACTGGTGCCGGTGCCGATAGCGATGGCATCACCAGCAATGGCGTGGTGAATGTGACTCTGGCGAGCGATTTTGATCCCAGCAGGGACACCTGGGATTACTCCACCGATGGCAGTGCCCCCGGCACCGCCGGCAGCAACCCCGCTTCCGGCACCGATGCCAGTTTTGATTTGGGCGCAGCGGGCTTGGGCTTGGCAGACGGCATCTATCAAATCCGCGTCCACCAGACCATTGATAGTGCCGTGTCTCTTATCGCCTCTTTGGCAGTAACGCTGGACACCACCGCGCCGACCGTGGACTCCTTCCCCGACCTGGGCGAACCCACGGTGGGTCAACCGGCAAACGTGAAAATTACCTTCTCCGAAGCGGTGGCTGATTTTGCGAGTGCGGACATCACTAGTGCCACAGCGATAGCGATAGCGGTTGACGGCTCCGGCGACCCAACCACCTACACCGTCACCTATACCCCGAGCGCGCCAGGCGCGGTAACCCTGACCCTTGCCGCCGATAGCGTGTCCGACCTCGCCGGCAACACCGCTCCCGCGACTGACAAGACCGCATCCGGCACCGCGCAGGCTGCGGCAACCGAAACCGTTGCCAAACCACGCATCACTGCCACCATAACCCTCCCCGGTCTCACCACCGCCGAGTTTAATAGGGGCGATTTCATTGCCGGCATGGCGACCTTCTTGAGCGTGGAGGCTGCCAATGTGCACATCCTCCGCGTTACCGCCGGTAGTGTATTCGTTTATTATGAAATAGTAGCTGACACAGCGGCCGCATTGGATACGCCGGCGATGACATTGTCTACCGCTACCGCGGCGCAGTTACGCACCGCCAGCGGGCAAAGTATCCCCGCCACCAGCGCGGTAAGCAACACCGTGGTAAGGCAGGATGCGGACGAACCCACCGCGCCGGTGATAGACACTGCGAATGTGGCGGTGAATCATGCCGAGAACACGCCTATCACGACCGCGGTGGCGACTTATACCACGGACGACACCAACACCGTTGAATGGTCGCACGCTGGCACGGATGCGGATTTGTTCTTGATTGATCCTGCCAGCGGCGCATTGACTTTCAAGGCTTTGCCGGACTATGAAATACCAACCGATGCCGGTGGCGACAGAGTGTATGACCTCACCATCACCGCCACCGAAACCAATGGCGACCCAAGCAACCTGGCAAGCGACGCGCTGGCGGTAACGGTGACGGTTGCCAATGTGGATGAAGAGGGCGCCATCACCGCCATCACCGGCAACGCGCAGGTCGGGCAGGAATTGACCGCCGGCACGGTGACTGACCTGGATTCGCCGGCTAGTGGAACGGCTGTTACCAGCATTACGCATCAATGGCAAAGCGCGGTGGACAGCGCAGACGCCGCCGCCGTCGACGATGCCGCCTGGCCCCCCATCAGCGGTGCCACCGGTGCGACCTACGAGCCGGTGGTTGGTGATGTCGGCAAGATTATTCGAGTGGTCGCCACTTACACCGACGGCGAAGGTGGCGGTAAAAAAGTTGCCAGCGCATCGACCGCGTCCGCGACCCTGTCTGCGGATTCGACTCTGTCGGCCCTGGAGGTTTCGGCAGGCACCCTGAATCCGGCCTTCGCGTCCGGCATCGATGCTTACGCCGTCAGCCTGGGCACTGGTGTGGCAAACATTACGGTAACGCCGACCGCGACTGACACCACCGGTGCGGTCGTGACTGTGGACGGCGTTGCGGTTACCAGCGGCGAACCCAGTGCAGCGATTGACTTGAATGTTGGCAATACCCCCATCTCCATCATCGTCACCGCCGAGGACACTTCAGTTACCCAAACCTATACCGTCACCGTGACCCGCGCCGCGCCCAGGCCGAGCATCGCGCTGGCTGCGGACACCGATGCTGATACCAGCGATGGCATCACCAGCAATGGCGTGGTGAATGTGGCTCTGGCGAGCGGTTTTGATCTCATCAGGGACACCTGGGAATACTCCACCGATGGCAGTGTCCCCAGCACCGCCGGCACCAACCCCGTTTCCGGCACCGATGCCAGTTTCACCCTGGATGAGGGCGTGTATGAGGCTGATGATGTGCAGGTGCGCCAGACCGTGAACTCAGTCGTATCCGAAGTAGCCAGCCTCGGCGTGGTTACCATAGACACCATCAAGCCGGTTATCGCTCTGGAGGGCGGCCCAGTTACCGTTGACCACGGCGGCACCTACACCGAAGCGGATGATGCGGGCATTAGTGGGGCGGGGAGCGACGACACTACGGCGACGACGACTACCGGACCCGACAGTATGATAGTAGCGGGCGTAGCAGTGGACACCAACACTGCCGGCGACTACACCATCACCTACACCGCCACCGACCCCGCCGGCAATGTCTCCAACTCGCTGACCCGCATCGTCACCGTGAGTGCGCCGACCACAGACACCACGCCGCCGACGGTGGCGACCTTTGACGACCCCGCCGCAGGTGTGATTGACACCGAACAGACGCACACCATTACCTTCTCCGAGGCGGTAACCGGTTTGGAAGTGGGTGATTTCTCCGTTTCCCGCAACCTTGTGGCGTCCGGCGACCTCACGGTGAATAGCGTGACCCCGGCCAGCGGTGCCCACACCACTTACACCATCAGCATCACCCCGCGAGCGACAGCCTTCATCCTGACCCTTGCCACCGACAGCGTGATGGACACCGCGACCACCCCGAACATGGGCCCCGCGAGCGCGGCGAGCGCGGTCGGCACCGCCACCCCGGCCCTTGTCTTTGCCGCAGGCGGTTCGCCCGCGCTGACTAGCAGCAACGCCGACGCACAACGCGCCAAAGAAGGCGACACCCTGACCCTGGCTTTCGAGGTCAATCAGGAATTGGCAAGTGTCCCAACCGTGACCATCGCCGGGCGGGATGCCGCAGTGGTAAAAGGCGCGGGCGATAACAACTATGAATACACCGCAACCTACACGGTTGCCGAGACGGATACTGGGGTGACTGACGGCGCGGTGGCTTATACTATTGCCGAAATGGTCGCCGCCGATAATTCGGCAAATACGCTTGCCGAGACCGATCGCACTACTGACATTCTAATTGATTTGACCGCGCCGGTTATCGCCCTGAATCTTGATGCAGAGGGTAATACCGACATTACCCTGGAAGTGGGCGATACTTACAACGAACTGGGTGCCATGGCCACGGATAATGTGGATGCCACTGACCCCACGCCCACCCCGAGTGGCATGGTGGACATCAACACTCCCGGCGACTACATCATCACCTACACCGCCACCGACCGCGCCGGCAATGAAGCCACGCTGACCCGCACCGTCACCGTGCGCGAGCCGGTGGCCGTGGACACCCTGGCACTGCCCGCGCTGGTCGACCAGAGCTATACCGTAGGCACGCCGATCACCGACCTGGTCCTGCCGGAAGCGACCGGCGGCACCGGCACCCTGACCTACGCCCGGACCGGCGCCCTGCAGGCGGGTCTGACCTATACCGCAGCCAGCCGCACACTGTCCGGCACGCCGACCGTGGCGGCGACCACCACCCTGACCTACACGGTCACCGACTCGGCGGCCCCGGCCGTCACCGCCATGCAGACCTTCACCGTCATCGTGAACGCCGCCCTGGTGCTGACCACGGCGGGCGACCAGAGCTATACCGTGAACACCGAGATTACCGAGCTGACCCTGCCGGAAGCCACCGGCGGCACCGCGCCCCTGGCCTACACCCTGACCGGCGACCTGCCGACCGGGCTGACCTTTGACACCGGCACCCGCACCCTGTTCGGCACGCCGAGCACGGCGGCGAGCGCCACAGAACTGACCTACACGGTGACCGACGCCAACGACGCCAGCGCCAGCCAGACCTTCAACGTCGCAGTGGCCGCAGCAGCGGACACCACCCCGCCAATGATTACCTTCAACCGGTTTGAACCCACCGGTGGTATGGTCGATGGCACTACGACCTATTTGAATGTTGACGACACCCTCACGGTGTTCGTGAACTCCACCGAACTGCTGGCGGATGCTTCCCTTACCGATGCCGCCGTATTTGACATTGACGGCGACAAATCTGCGCAAAACCTGGTTCAGGTCGGTGCTACCAACCAGTATTCGGCGACCTATACGATCACCAGCACTGACAACGACACAACGCCAGTGTTTAAGGTTAGCGGTGTCACGGACACTGCCGGCACCCCGAACACGGCAGACGATTTCACTACTGACCTGGGAACAGTGATAATTGACACCACTGCACCGACCGTGGACTTCAACATCAACAACCTTGCCGATGGTGTGGTTAACGTCTTGCAGAACCACGACATCACCTTCAGCGAGGCGGTAACCGGTTTGGCAACGACTGGTTTTTCCAGTTCCCAGGATGCCGCAGTGGCGTTCGTGAGCGGTAGCGATAGTGGGTATACCCTCTCCATCACTCCGGGCGACATAAGCTACATCCTGATCCTTGCCGCCGACGCAGTAACCGACCTCGCCGGTAACCCCAATGCCGAGGCGAGGGTAACCATATCCGACAAAGTAAACCGACTACCGGCTGCCCATGCGGGGGCCGATCAATCTGATGCGGTTACCGGCACGCAAGTAACGCTGGACGGCTCCGGCAGCATCGACGACGATAGCATTAATGATCTGACTTATTCCTGGGCGCATACCTCAACCGATGGCAGCATGCCGGGTACTTCTGTGACGATTACCGAGGACGGCACCGATGCTGACGACCCCGCCACCCCGGCCGCGGTCTTCACGCCCACGGTCGAGGGGGTTTATATCTTCACCCTGACCGTTACCGATAAATTCTCAACCCCGGCAAACGCCACCGACACGGTAACCATCACCGTGTCCCCGGCACGGTCCACGGATGCGACCTTGTCGGGTTTGACCATTGCCGAGGGCGGTAACGACGTGCCTCTGGATCAGACCTTCGCGTCTGGCACCCTGACCGGCTACACCGCCAGCGTGGCGAATAATGTGGATAGCATTACGGTAACGCTGACCACGACTGACTCCGCCGCGAGAGTGGAAGTGGTTGTGGAAGGTGCGCAAGTTGCCGCAGGCACAGGAGGGGTAACGGCTAATGTGACTCTGGATAGATTGGGTACCTTCGGCATCGACATCGAGGTCACCGCCGAGGACACCACTACCAATCAAACCTACATCCTCGCCGTGACCCGCGCCGAAAACATCGCGCCGACCGCCGATGCCGGGCAAGCACAAATTGATGCGGTTCCTGGCACGTTCGTGACGCTGGACGGCTCCGCCAGCAACGACCCCGATGGTGATAACGCTGCGCTGACTTACGCCTGGACGCATACCTTGACCGATGATGTCGCGACCACGCCTGCAACGGTAATCTCCTTGACCGGTGACGACACCGTCGCCCCGGCTTTCACGCCCACCACGGCGGGGGTTTATACTTTTGCACTGACCGTCACCGATGCCGGCACGCCCCCGGCGCCAAGCACCAACGACGCCACGGTAGTCATCACCGCAATGGGCGAGGACGTGACCCTGCCGGCGACACCGACCATTGCCCTGGCTACGGACACCGGCACCGATAGCGATGGCGTCACCAGCAATGGCGTGGTCAATGTGACTGGTCTGGCCACTGGCGCCACCTGGAAATACATCATCAACGGCACACCCAGCGTAGTCTTTGATTCCACCACCACCACCACCTTCACCCTGGATGAAGGCGTGTATGCCGTTGACGAGGTGCAGGTCGTGCAGATCGTGAACGGTGTGGACTCCGCGCCCGCCACCTTTGCCAGGCAGATTACCGTGGACATCACCGCGCCGACCGTGGCGACCTTTGACATCATTGACGTCCAAGGCACGGTTGGCACGGCGCAGACGCACCCCATCACCTTCTCCGAAGCGGTAACTGGTTTGGACGCGACTGATTTCACCGTTTCCAGCCTCATTGCGCCGCCCGATGGTGACATCGTGGTGAATAGTGTGGCCGACTCCGGCGACCAGACCACCTACACCATTACCTTCACCCCGGCCGTGCCCACGGTAGCCTTCAGCCTGACCCTTCCCATAAACAGCGTGGCCGACATCGCCGGCAACACCGGTCCCGCCATGGTAGCGATGGTAACTGGCTCCGCCGTCGCACCTGCGTCCACGGATGCGACCTTGTCGGGTTTGACCATTGCCGAGGGCGGTAACGACGTGCCTCTGGATCAGGCCTTCGTGTCTGGCACCCTGACCGGCTACACCGCCACCGTGGCGAATGGGGTGGCAAGCGTTACGGTAACACCGACCACGAATGACGGCGGCGCAACCGTGACTGTGAAGGGCGATGCGGTTGCCAGCGGCCAAGCCTCCGAAGCGATTACCCTGGACCCGGGTGTCGCCACCGACATCCCCATCGTGGTCACCGCCGAGGACGCCAGCACTCAAGCCTACACTGTCGCCGTGACCCGCACCGCCAACACCGCGCCGAGAATCACGGCTGGCAGTGAAGCGATAATGCATGCCGAGGACGCTGGCACCCAGGTGGCGACCTACACCGCGACCGATGACGAGGGCAACACCATCACCTGGTCAGTCGGTGGCACAGATGCGAATTTGTTCACGATTGACGCCGCCGGCGAATTGGGATTCAACACCCCGCCGAACTTTGAAGTGCCAACCGATAACGGTGGCGACCGTGTTTATGACCTCACCATTATCGCCACCGACGACGGCACGCCGACCATGGACGACACACTGGATGTTGTGGTAACGGTTATTAATGTGGATGAGCCGGGAAGCATCGGTGCCATTACCGGCGACGCGCAGGTTGGCGAGACGCTAACCGCCGGCACGGTGACTGACCTGGATTCGCCGGCTGATGGAACGCCTGTTTCCAGCATTACGCATCAATGGCAAAGCGCGGTGGACAGCGCAGACGCCGCCGCCGTCGACGATGCCGCCTGGCCCCCCATCAGCGGTGCCACCGGTGCGACCTACGATCCGGTAGTTGGTGATGTCGGCAAGATTATTCGAGTGGTCGCCACTTACACCGACGGCGAAGGTGGCGGTAAAAAAGTTGCCAGCGCGCCGACCGCCGCCGTGATTGCCGCGTCCGTGACCCTGTCTGCGGATGCGACTCTGTCGGCCCTGGATGTTTCGGCAGGCACCCTGAATCCGGCCTTCGCGTCTGGCACCCTGACCGGCTACACCGCTACCGTGGCGAATAATGTGGATAGCATTATGGTTACGCCGACCGTGACTGACACCGGCAAGGCAACCGTGACTGTGGACGGCGTTGCGGTTACCAGCGGCGAACCCAGTGCAGCGATTGACTTAACGCTAGGCGAAAACCCAATCGATATCATCGTCACCGCCGAGGACGCTTCAACACAAACCTACACCGTCACCCTTGCCCGTGCCGTGCCACCACCAGGCATTGCCTTGCGTAGGGACACGGGTGTCAATGATGTTGATAATGCTGACCGCATCACCAGAAATAGAGATATAGACGTTACGCTGGCATCCGGTGCCACCTGGCAATTCTCCAGCAATACCGGCTCGGGGGGATACACCACCGGCTCCGGCACCAGTTTCTCCTTGCCTAACGGCGTATATGTAAACGGTCAGGTGCGAGTGCGCCAGACCGTGAATGGCGTTACTTCCAAACCTGCCGGGCTTGACGCATTTACCTTTGATGCTGATGCGCCGACGGTGACCCTCGGCACCATTGCCGGTGCTGTGATTGACCGGGCCGGGCAGATGCACAACATCACCTTCTCCGAGGATGTGCTCGGTTTGGCTGCGACTGATTTCTCCACTTCCACAGGTATCACGGTGACTGATGTGAGCGGTAGCGGTGCTGCTTACACCATCACCTACACCGCGACTGCGGCATCCTTCAACCTGCGCCTTGCCGAGGGCGGCGTGTCCGACATCGCCGGCAATTCCGTTGCCTTGACCAGCAAGACCGGCACGGCGACTCCGCACAACACCGCGCCGACCATCAACACTGGCAATGAAACACCGAGTCATGCCGAGAACACGCCTATCGCGACCGCGGTGGCGACTTATACCACGGACGACACCAACGCCATCGCCTGGTCGCACGCGGGCACGGATGCGGATTTGTTCTCGATTGATCCTACCAGCGGCGCATTGACTTTCAAGGCTTCGCCGAACTATGAAACCCCGGGCTCCGCCGCCACGAGCAATACTTACTCCGTTACCATCACCGCCACCGAAACCAATGGTGTCCCAAGCAACCTGGCAAGCGCACCACTGGCGGTCACGGTAACGGTTACCAATGTGGATGAGCCGGGTGCCATCAGCGCCATCAGCGGCACCGCGCAGGTCGGGCAAACGCTAACCGCCGGCGCGGTAACCGACGAGGATTCGCCGGCTGATGGGACGGCTGTTTCCGTCACCGGTCATGAATGGCAAAGTGCGCCGGACGGCACCGCCGCCAACGACCCCGCCTGGGCAGCCATCAGCGGTGCCACCGATGCGACCTACGAGCCGGTAGTTGGTGATGTCGACAAGATCATTCGAGTGGTCGCCACTTACACCGACGGTCATGGTTCCGATAAGATGCTCACCAGCGCGCCGACTGACCCCGTGGTGTCCGAGACCGCACCCGTGGTACCGACTATCGCCCTGGCTGATGACACCGGCGCTGCTACCGATGATGGCATCACCATGAATGGACAGGTGGATGTGACCCTTGCCACTGGTGCCACCGCCTGGGCATACACCATCAACGGCACACCCACCGCGGTCCCTGACACCAGCGTCACATTCTTCATCCTGCCCGAAGGCGTGTATGCCGTTAGCGAGGTGCAGGTCGTGCAGACCGTGAACAGTGTGGACTCCGCCCCTGCCAGACTTGGCGGCGCGGTTACCGTGGACCGAACCAAGCCGGTCATCACCGTGGACCCGGGTGCCGTAGAGGTTACCCAGGGCAGCGGCACTTACAATGATCAGGGCGTGACTGTGGATACCGGCGAGACTCTGGTAACGACTATTGCCGACCCTGAGGGTATGGTGGTGGGCGCAGTGGACACCGACACCCTCGGCGACTACACCTACACCTACACCGCGACCGACCTCGCCGGCAATGTCTCCGAATCGGTAACTCGCACCGTGACCGTGTCCCCGGCAAAGTCTACGGATTCGACTCTGTCGGGTTTGACGATTTCGCCAGGTACCTTGTCGCCCGCCTTTGTTGCGAACAACTTGCCTTACGCCGTCAGCCTGGGCACTGATGTGGTAAGCATTATGGTTACGCCGACCGTGACTGACACCGGCAAGGCAACCGTGACTGTGGACGGCGTTGCGGTTACCAGCGGCGAAGCCAGTGAAGCGATTGACTTGATTCTTGGCAATAACCCCATCCTCGTCGTCGTCACCGCCGAGGACACTTCAGTTACCCAAACCTACACCGTCACCGTTGCCCGTGCCGTGCCACCACCGGGCATTGCCCTGGGTAAGGACACGGCTCGCGATGATGGTACTAATGATGGTACTAATATGGACCGCATCACCAGAAACAGATCAATAGTGGTTACACTGCACGCCGATTTTCAGAACGACAGGGACGCCTGGGAATGGTCTCAAGATAGTGGCAATACCCCTTACACCACCGGCAACAACATCGAACGTAGTTTCAGCCCTGGTGCTGTCCAAGCCACCTATCAGAACAATGTGGTGGGAGCCCGCCAGACCGTGAATGGCGTTGCCTCCGAATTTGCCGGGCTTGCCGAGTTTACCCATGATACCGTGAAGCCAATCATTAGCCTGAATGACGGCGGCACCAGCGTCACCATAACCAAGGGGGTTGCCTACGACGACCCGGTAACCGCCGATGATGTTTTTGATGGCACCATCGACCCCTCCCACATTGTCATTACCGGTGGCCCCGTGGACATTAACACGGTTGATGATTACACCCTTACCTACAATGTGATGGACCGCGCCGGCAATGTCGCCGATCCGCTGACCCGCACCGTCACCGTGAGCGAGCCGGTGGTCACCGCCCTGGCGCTGCCCGCCCCGCCCAACCAGAGCTATACCGTGGGCACGGCGGTCAACCTGATCCTGCCGGAAGCGATCGGCGGCACTGGTGCCCTGAGCTACACCCTGACCGGGCCGGGGGACACCGCCCTGCCGGACGGGCTGACCTTTACCGCCGACACCCGCACCCTGTCCGGCGCGCCGAGCACGGCGGCGCCCACCACAGAACTGACCTATACGGTGACCGACTCGGCGCCCACGCCCGTCTCCACCACGCAGACCTTCATGGTCACCGTGAACGCGGCAGCGGACACCACCGCGCCGGTGATTACCTTCAACCGGTTTGAACACACCGATGGTATAGTCGTGGACACTACGACCTATTTGAATGTTGGCGACACCCTCACGGTATTCGTGGGTTCCACCGAACTGCTGGCCGATGCTTCCCTTACCGATGCCGCCGTATTTGACATTGACGGTGACCAACCTGCGCAAAACCTGGTTCGGGTCGGTGCTACCAACCAGTATTCGGCGACCTATACGGTCACCAGCACTGACAACGACACAACGCCAGCGTTTAAGGTTAGCGGTGTCACGGACACTGCCGACACCCCGAACACGGCAGGCGATTTCACTACTGAGCTGGGAACAGTGATAATTGACACCAGCGCACCGACCATCGACTTCCCCAACCTGGGCGAACCCACGGTGGGTGAACCGGCAAACGTGAAAATTACCTTCTCCGAAGCGGTGGCTGACTTCGATAGTATGGACATCACTGGTGCCACAGCGGTTGACGGCTCCAGCGACCAAACCACCTACCTCGTCACCTATACCCCGAGCGCGCTAGGCACGGTAACCCTGACCCTTGCCGCCAACGCAGTGTCCGACCTCGCCGGCAACACCGCTCCCGCGACTGACAAGACCGCCTCCGGCACCGCGCAGGCAGCGGCAACCGAAACCACTACCAAACCACGCATCACTGCCACCATAACCATCCCCGGTCTCACCATCGCCGAGTTTAATAGGGGCAATTTCATTGCCGGCATGGCGAACTTCTTGAGCGTGGATGCTGCCAATGTGCACATCCTCCGCGTTACCGTCGGTAGCGTAATCGTTGATTATGAAATAGTAGCTAACACAGCGGCCGCATTGGATGCGCCGGAGATGACATTGTCTGGCGCTAACGCGGCGCAGTTACGCATGGCAATCCGCCAAAGTGTCCCCGACACCAGCGAGGTAAGCACCACCGTGGCAAGGCAGGAGGCGGACGAGCCGCCGGCACCGGCTACTCCCACACTTATACAGGGAGCAGTCACTGATACAACTATAACGCTCTCATGGGTCGCAGTGGATAATGCCGAGAGTTACACCGTGACCAGAGTCGTTGGGAGCGGTAATGTTGATGTGCCAATAACTGGACTGACTGCCACTGATGAGAACCTGGATGCTGATACAGAGTATAAATACACCATCACAGCAACAAATACTGCCGGGACAAGTGATGCTTCTGCCGAGTTTGATGCAAGGACGGCTGATGCCCCAACTGTACCTGCGGCTCCCTCACTTGAGAAAGGAGTAGTCACTGATACGACAGTAGCGCTCTCATGGACTGCAATACCTGGCGCTGACAGCTACACCCTGACTAGAACCCTTGGAAACAACCCAGCTGTAACGGTGCTATCAGACACCACCGACCTGATTTTCACTGATACCGGACTGACTCCTGAAACTGATTACACGTATTCCCTTGTAGCGAAAAACACTGTCGGGCCAAGCACAGCTTCTGAGGTTATTGCAACCACTCTTGCCACGCCAACTGTACCTGCAGCTCCCTCACTTGAGAAAGGAGTAGTCACTGATACGACAGTAGCGCTCTCATGGGGTGCAGTAACTGGTGCTGACAGCTATACCCTGACCAGAACCCCTACAGGCGGGTGCTGATGTAGTGGTGGCATCTGAGATCACCGACCTGATTTTCACTGATACCGGACTGACTCCTGAAACTGATTACACGTATTCCCTTGTAGCGAAAAACACTGTCGGGCCAAGCGAACCTTCTGAGGTCACTACAAGGACTCTTGCCACGCCAACTGTACCTGCAACCCCGACACTTGTCGTAGCCTCTACCACTGATACGACAGCAGTGCTTACATGGGGTGCAGTATCTGGCGCTGACACCTACACCCTGACCCGAACCCTTGGAAGCGGTTCTGCTGAACCGGTGCTATCAGACACCACCGAACTGACTGCCACTGATACTGGCTTGACTGCCGCAACTGATTACACGTATTCCCTTGTAGCGACAAACACTGTCGGGTCAAGCACAGCTTCTGAGGTTATTGCAACCACTCTTGCCACGCCAACTGTACCTGCAACCCCGACACTTGTCGTAGCCTCTACCACTGATACGACAGCAGTGCTTACATGGGGTGCAGTAACTGGTGCTGACAGCTACACCCTGAGCAGAACAGGCGGCGCAGGGCCAGCTGAACCGGTGCTATCAGACACCACCGACCTGATTTTCACTGATACCGGACTGACTCCTGAAACTGATTACACGTATTCCCTTGTAGCGACAAACACTGTCGGGTCAAGCACAGCTTCTGAGGTTATTGCAACCACTCTTGCCACGCCAACTGCACCGGCTACTCCTATGCTTACTTTAGGAACAGTTACTGATACCAGCATAACGCTCTCATGGGCTGCGGTGGATGGTGCCACAGGATACGAGTTGTTTAGAGATGGCAACTCAGTGACAACTACTACCACTGAACTGACTGCCACTGATACTGGCTTGACTGCTGATACACCGTATAAATACACCATTACGGCAACAAATTCTGCCGGGACAAGTGATGCTTCTGCCGAGTTTGATGCAAGGACTGAGGCTACCCCAACTGTACCTGCAACCCCGACACTTGTCGTAGCCTCTATCACTGATACGACAGTAGCGCTCTCATGGACTGCAATACCTGGCGCTGACACCTACACCCTGACCCGAACCCTTGGAAGCGGTTCTGCTGAACCGGTGCTATCAGACACCACTGCATTAACTGCCACTGATACTGGCTTGACTGCCGCAACTGATTACACGTATTCCCTTACAGCGACAAACACTGTCGGGACAAGCGCAGCTTCTGAGATTACTGCAAGGACGGCTGATGGCCCAACTACACCGGCTATTCCGACACTTGCTCTCGGAACAACCTCTTCTAACAGCATAATGCTCTCATGGGCTACAGTAACTGGTGCCGAGAGTTATACCCTGACTCGGGTCGGCACAGGCGGTGCCAGTGATGTTGAGGTGTTCTCAGGTGACGCATTGACTGCCACTGATAGGGGCTTGACTGCTGACACAGAGTATAAATATACCATTACGGCAACAAACACTGCCGGGACAAGCGCGCCTTCCGTCGAGTTTACTGCAAGGACCGCGATTCTACCTCTTCCCCCCACACTTAGGGCAGGAGCAGTCACTGCGACAACCATAACGCTTGAATGGGATGCAGTGACTGGTGCCGATTCGTATGTGATTTATGACGACTCTGCTGGCGCTTCAATCATTGAACATGCCGGTGCTGGTATATCGGTTACTGTTACCGGACTGAGCCCTGCAACAGGGTATACATTTTATGCCAGATCATTTGATGCAGGCGCTAATCGCGGTAGCCTATCTGCTGGGGTGAGTGCAACTACTGCTGTTGCCCCCCCTATACCTGCAGCACCCGTGCTTACTCCCGGGACAACCACTCAGAATACCATAGCATTCTCATGGGCTGCGGTGACTGGCGCCGAGAGTTACACCCTGACTCGGGTCGGCACAGGCGGTGCCAGTGGTGTTGAGGTGTTCTCAGGTGACGCATTGACTGCCACTGATAGGGGGCTTGACCGCTGACACAGTGTATAAGTATACCCTTACGGCAACTAACGTTGGTGGGACAAGCGGCTCCTCTAACGAGGTTACTGCAAGGACTAATGCGATACCTGATACAGAAAAACCAGTAATCGCGGTATCAGGATCCAGTGAAACAATAGAGCGGACTGCAACCAACACTTACACTATACTTGGCGCCACTGTAACTGATGATGACCCGGCTTACTCTGAAACAGTAGCAGTTACAGGCGATACGCCTGACACCAGCGTTGTAGGCGTATACACCGTAACCTATACTGCACCGGCTGATGCGGCAGGCAACACGCCAGACCCACAATCAATTGTAATCACCGTCAGAGATACCACAAAACCCGTCATCACAGTTGATCCCCTCGCCGTCACGCTGCCAGTCGGCTCAGCAGCACCTGATATCCTGGAAGGAGTCACAACTGATGATGGTTCCCTTATTTTTACATTGGGAGCCGTCAACATCGGCACGTCAGGCAGTTACACTATCACTTATGATTCCACAGACGCATCACACAATGACGCCAGCTCTGTAACTAGTGCGCATCCATAAACTCTCAATCCATTGAAATATAAGGAAATTTATTCGCAAGGCATTAAAAAATCCTCTTGAATTTGTTAAGCTAAAGGTGCGAACAAAAACAAAACAACCAAGAGGATTCAGCATGCGAGAAACCCGCGTAGCTCAGGCAAGTATATTTGAAAACTACTCAGAACACGAATTTGGAACCCGACTCAGATCACTGTCAAACCTCCTGGATAAGCACCCGGAAATACTGGCCTTGATCGCCAATGATTTGGTGAGCCAATCGGCAACAAAGGTGGGACGAATAGGCTTCAGTGTTGAAAGTATTTTTCGATGCCTGTTATTGAAACAACAATTGCGTATTAGCTACGAGCAACTGGCGTTCCATTTGTCAGATTCGATGACCTACCGAACGTTCGCAAGACTGCCGAATCATTTGACACCCAGTCGGTCAGGATTGCAGTCAACGATACGAAGTATCAAACCGGAGACCTTGGAAAAGGTGCATGAGATCCTATCGGACAACTGGCTGAAAGAAGGTATTTTGTCGATGGATAAATTACGCATCGATAGTACGGTTGTTGCCAGTAATATTGCGCCGCCCAGTGACAGCCAACTATTGAATGATGGCGTTCGGGTGCTAAGCCGATTGTTGGCGAAAAGTAAAAATGTAACGGGAGTAAAAAATCGATTTACAGATCAGAGGAAGTTATCAAAATCACTGGCATTCCAGATTTTTAACGCAAAAAATACTGGAAAAGAAGCGCTTTATCCAAAATTATTGAAATGTGTCCGAGTTGTACTTAGACAAGTCGATAGAAGCCTGGAGAAAATCAAGGCGGGCGCCCCTGACTCTGACCAAAAGAAAAAATGGCTCGATCAAGTGGAGCGGTATCGGGATTTAACACTCAAAGTCATCCATCAAACAGAGCGCCGTGTCATTCGAAAAGAGAGCGTTCACTCATCAGAAAAAATTGTCAGTTTATTCGAGTCGCACACTGACATTATCGTTAAAGGATTTCGAGACGTTCAGTATGGCCATAAGATTAATATAAGCAGTGAGGAAAGTGGATTCATCACGTACCTCTCCATTGAAAAAGGGAATCCATCGGATACGGACCTGTTCATTCCAGTACTCGATTTCCACCAGTCAAAACTGGGTCGTCTTCCCGGTTCGGTAGTCGCTGATGGCGGCTATGCCAGCCAAGCAAATGTGACAGAAGGCAGAGGCCTCGGAGTGAAGCGAGTCGTCTTCCATAAGCCGGTTGGCCTATCGCTTCGGGCAATGGGCGTGCAATCAAAAACCTTTGATCGATTACGTCATTTCAGGGCAGGCGTAGAAGGAAATATTTCGGAATTAAAAAGGGCTTTTGGTGCAACGAAGGCCACTTGGAAGGGGTTGGATGGGTTCAAGGCTTATGTTTGGTCCTCGGTTCTCAGCTATAATCTGATGCGTTTGGCACGGCTCGACTCCAGCTAGCACAATGGTTGGCCCTGAGAGCCAAATATCTGTACGCTTTTGGGTTGTGCAGCGGTAATCTGTGGCATAAATCCAGGGTAAGGGGCCCTAATGTGACTGTACCGGTCGATTTATGGCCGCTCATAAGCCCGGAGAGTTGTGGCCTGGGACACTCACGGTTAGAACAGGGCGTTTTTCAAAAAAACAGTCGTTTATGGATGGGCACTAACTAGTGTACTGTATTAAACTGATTGCTGAAATGCGAGTGATTGACGCGCACGCTCTACTTTTACCAAAATCTCCCCGGCAGATTTTGTCCAAACAAATGGCTTTTTGTTTTCGTTATGCATTTCGATGAACTTCATGATGGATTCCTCCAACTCTTTCACCGACGTGAAGACACCGCGGCGAAGCTGCTTTTCTGTCAGCAAACCAAAAAATCTCTCCACTAAATTTAGCCACGACGAACTTGTTGGAATAAAGTGCAAGTGAACCCTTTTGTTTCGCTTAATCCAGTTCTTTACTTTTTCATGTTTGTGCGTCGCGTAGTTATCTACGATAAGATGAAGGTCTAACTCTTGGGGTGTTTGCTTTTCCACTGCCCTCAGAAACGCCAAAAATTCCTGATGCCGATGTCGCTTCATGCACTGACCGATAATGTCACCCGTCAATGTATTTAATGCTGCAAACAAGGTGCTTGTACCATGACGTTTATAGTCGTGAGTCATTGTTCCGCACCGCCCCTGCTTCATCGGTAATCCAGGTTTCGTTCTATCCAGTGCCTGAATAGAGCTCTTTTCGTCGACACAAAAGACAACGGCATTCTCAGGCGGCGACAAATACAATCCAACAATATCGCGTAATTTTTCCTCAAAGGCAGGATCGTTACTCACCTTGAATTGCGCAGTCAGGTGTGGCTTCAGGCCAACGTCTCGCCACACCCTATTGATAAAGGAATGATTAATTCCCAACACTTTGGCGAGACCACGGGTTGTCCAGTGCGTGCCATCTTTCGGCTTTTCCTGCGTGGTTATCCTGATTATTTTCGAACGCAGCTTCGCTTGGTCTGCAGAATTCTTGCCACCATGATTTCCCCCTCTTGGCAACTCCTTTTCTATACCCTGAATCCCTCTCTCAAAAAAACGATTACGCCATCGACCTACCTTGTTGACGTCAATGTCCAGCTCTTCAGCTATTTTGTAGTTGGGAATATCGTCAGCGGCGAGCAGAATGATTCTCGAGCGCTCAACCAATCGCACCGAAGTCTTTCTGCTCCTTACATTTTTTGCTAACTGTTTTTTTTCTTCTGCTGATAAGGTAATTCTTATTTGGGCGGGCATGGGCTTCACGTAGGTTGTGGTTGAAGCGCCCATAGTATCATTATTTAATTTAATACACTACACTAGAACATATACGGTAATTTCAACCATCATCCGTGCTAATGTTGACGGGGATGAGGTAACCATAATATTCGTATCCACGTCCCCCGGCAGTTTCACACTTGCACCTGACGGGGGTGCTTCCTTTGACTTTGACATTGAGGCTGGAGTCTCCATTAAAACTATCCCGATACAAGTCGGGTATGATTATACTGGAGAGGTCATAATCTCAATTGCAGGCGGCGCCGAGGTTGCAAGGGTATCTGTAACGACTGGGCCTCCTGATACCACGGTGCCAACCATCACAGTCAATGAGCCTTCATTCTCTGTCGAGCTTGGAGGGACATACACGCCATTCACCTATTCTGCAAATGATAATACTGACGGGGTTATTACAGGGAATGTAACCGTTGGTGGGGATACAGTCGATACCAATACGGTTGGAGGCTATGATGTTACCTTTGATGTGAGTGATGCGGCTGGAAACGATGCAGTGCAGGTAACTAGTGTAGTGTCCTAAACAAACTAATCATATATAATAGCCCCGGTTATTTGCCGGGGGCATCCGATGAACACAGCAGTAAAGATTCAGTTAACACCGGAAGAGGAAAACATACTAAAGAAAACGATCCGCAGCCGGAAAGCGCCTATACGCTTGATTGAGCGATCCAAAATCATTTGGATGGCATCAAAAGGGCATAGCAATATTGAGATAGCTGAGCAACTCAAAATAACCGCGCATAAGGTTGGTCGCTGGCGAAACCGCTACGCTGTACACGGTTATGACGGCATCAAAAGAGAACTGCCCCGTGGCAAAAATCAAGGGGGTAGGAAGAGTGCAGATCAAGCCAGGTTGCGTTCCATAATAATCAAGATGACCACGCAGTCCAAACCGAAAGATGCGACACACTGGTCCACGCGAACACTGGCAAAAGAGTTGGGGACGACGCATAGTTTTGTAAATCGTGTGTGGCAGGAGTCCGGACTTAAACCGCATCTGCTGATGGGATTCAAAGTCAGCAATGATCCTCGGTTTGAGGAAAAGCTGGAAGATGTTGTGGGGCTTTATTTATCTCCTCCGGAAAATGCAGTGGTTTTCTGTGTTGATGAGAAATCTTCTATCCAGGCGTTGGATCGCACCCAGCCGGGCCTTCCGCTGAAGAAAGGGCGTGCCGGCACGATGACCCACGACTACAAGCGACATGGTACAAGTACGCTATTTGCAGCGTTACATGTGGCGACTGGAGAAGTTATTGGACAGTGCAGGCAGCGACATCGGCATCAGGAGTTTTTATCTTTTCTAAAAACTGTAGAGAAGCAAACGCCGAAAGAAATGGAGTTGCACCTAATAGTTGATAACTACAGCACCCACAAGCACGAGAAAGTGAGGAGGTGGCTGTCGCGCAACAGGAGGGTAAGTCTTCATTTTATTCCGACAAGTTCTTCGTGGCTCAACCTGGTGGAGCGCTTCTTCGGGTTGTTAACACAAAAGCAGTTGAAACGGGGTGTCTTTAATTCTGTTAAAGAGCTTGAGGCGGCAATCACGGAATTTATTGATCGGCATAACGAATCACCAAAGCCCTTCGTTTGGACAAAAAATGCGGAAGGGATATTGGAAAAGGTGGGCCGAGCCAAGGCGGTCTTGCAAAATGTATAGTATGTTTAGGACACTACACTAGAACAGTTACAGTTATGCCTGCGCCTGACACCACACCACCGGATACCACGCCACCCAGGCCCACTGACCCCACTCCCGAGCCTGACCCCGAGCCCAACACCGCACCTGTGGCCGATGCCGGGGCACCCCCCATCGCGGCCGAGGGGGCTACGGTCACTCTCAGCGGCAGGGGCAGTTCTGATCCCGACGACGATACCCTGACCTATGCCTGGAGACAGACCGGCGGCACCTCCGTCAGACTGAGCGGCGCCAACACCGCCACGCCCAGCTTCACCGCGCCCAGCCTGCTGAGCGCCGATGCGGAGCTGGTCTTCCGCCTGACCGTGAGTGATGGTGCCGTCTCGGCCACCGACACGGTAACCATCACCGTGACCAGGCCACGGGACACAGTGGCCCCGGTGATTACCCTGCTCGGAGACAGCCCCCTTGAGGTCAATCAGGGTGCCACCTACACCGACCCGGGTGCCACGGCAAGTGATGATACCGATGGCGATCTCAGTGCCGGCATCATCGTTGGCGGCGACACGGTGGATACCGACACTATCGGGGCATACAGCGTCACCTATGATGTATCCGATGCCGCCGGCAATGCCGCCGCGACGGTCACCCGCATCGTCCGCGTCGTCGTAGCCCGCGACCTTGCTGCGCTTAATGAGGCGATTCTGCCCGAAGTGGCGCGCGACATAGCGGACCGGAATGTCAGTGCTATTGCCCGGCGCATTGAGCAGGCACGGCTGCCCTCAAGAACGGGTAGCAGTGCCAGCCTCGGCGGTGCTTCCAGCCTGGCGGAAATCGCCAAATCCCAGGGCAGCACCGTTGCCGATGGCCAGTTTGACCTGAAGCGGCTCCTCAACAATTCCAATTTTGTCCTGCCGCTGAACGCAACCGGCGCAGGCGCAGCAGACAGCACCCAACTGACCCTTTGGGGTGCGGGCGACTACCGCGACCTGCAAGGTGCTGATGGGGTGCGTTGGAGTGGCGACCTGTTCAGCCTGCAACTGGGTCTGGATGCACACCTGAATGAGCGCACCATCCTGGGTGTATCTGTCTCTGGGAGCAAGGTGGAACTGGACTACACAAACCCCAGCGCGGCAGCCGGCGGCAACTATGACCTGGATATGACCAGTGTTCATCCTTACCTGGGCTGGTCAGCAGGGAGCCTGGACTTCTGGGCAACCCTCGGCTACGGCGAGGGCGAACTGGAGATCAGTGCAGACGGCGGGGCGCAAGCGGATAGCGCCTCAAGCGACCTGAGCATGCAAACCCTGGGGCTGGGCGCTAATGGTGTGTTGATGGCAACCGGCACCACCACCCTGCTGCTCAAAACCGAGGCATTGAGTACCCAACTGGAAGTGGATGCAAGCGAAGAGATAACCGCAATCACTCAGCAAGCCCACCGTGTGCGCATGACCCTGGAAGCGATTCGCGGCCACAGCCTGAATAGTGGCGCACGCTTGGAAACCAGCCTGGAAGCCGGCCTGCGCTATGACGACGGCGACGGCGAGACCGGTGCCGGCGCAGAGCTGGGTGGTGGCCTGCGCTATGCGAGCGATAGCGGGGGCCTGGTGATAGAAGGCAAGGCACGGGCGCTGGTCGGCGGCAAGGGTGATACCGAGGAATGGGGACTCAGCGGGCTGATCACATACAACCCCGCCGCGAACGGGCGCGGCCTGTCATTCAGCCTGACGCCCGGTTATGGAGTGACCGCCAGCGGTGTGGAACGACTCTGGCAGCAAGGGCTGGATGATGGCCTGGAGGCTCAGGGCGGTACTGATGGCAACAACTACACCCCAAACCTGGACCTCCGTTTGGATTACGGTATGGATGTCTCTGCGATGCCCGGCCTTGTGACGCCCTACAGTGAGTTCAGTTTCGGCGCCACCAGTGACACCTATCGCCTGGGCCTGCAGTGGCAGCGCAGCAAGTGGTTTGATCTGAAACTTGTCGCCGAGCGCGAAGCAGGCCAGATTACCGCTGACCACCGCATCTACATAGAGGGCGAGATAGTCTTTTAACCCTGTCATCCTCGCTCTTTCATCCTGTCATCCCCGCCGCAGGCAGGGATGAAAGAGCGGTGCAGCCGCGTATAATAACGTGGTGGCGCCACACAAAGGGTGAACTTCTTGGTAAGAAATGCGATGATGCTCACAGAGGAACCAGCCGTTCTCCGTATACAGGCGTTTCTCCACCTTTATATATATAGTTGGATCAGTGCTATATAAATCACACAGGAGACACTGAGCCATGATACTCAATGAAATAATTGCCTTGCTTGGAATGGGCGTAATGATCATCCTCGCCAACTGGCGAATGATGTATTCGCTGCGCGGTGAAATGGGTGGCCTGCGCACTGACATGAATGCCAGGTTCGCTACTCAAGATGTCAAAATAGACACCGGGTTCGCTACTCTGGACGGCAAGATAGACACCTTGCGCACTGACATGAACACCAGGTACGATTCTCTGGATGGCAAGATAGACAACTTGCGCACTGACATGAATACCAGGTTCGCTACTCAAGACGCCAGGTTCGCTACTCTGGACGGCAAGATAGACACCTTGCGCACTGACATGAACGCAGGATTCGACACCCTGCGTGGCGAAATTAATACCAAGTTCACTGCTCAAGATACCAGGTTCACTGCTCAAGACACCAGGTTCGCTACTCTGGACGGCAAGATAGACTCTCTGCGTGGCTGACATCTCCAGCATTCATTATAGCGGATCAGAATGTCAGTGCTATTGCCCGGCGCATTGAGCAGGCACGGCTGCCCTCAAGAACGGGTAGCAGTGCCAGTCTCGGCGGTGCTTCCAGCCTGGCGGAAATCGCCAAATCCCAGGGCAGCACCGTCGCCGATGGCCGGTTTGACCTGAAGCGGCTCCTCAACAATTCCAATTTTGTCCTGCCGCTGAGCGCAACCGGCGCAGGCGCAGCAGACGGCACCCAACTGACCCTGTGGGGTGCGGGCGACTACCGCGACCTGAAAGGTGCTGATGGGGTGCGTTGGAGTGGCGACCTGTTCATCCGTACCTGGGCTGGTCAGCAGGGGGTCTGGACTTCTGGGCAACCCTCGGCTACGGCGAGGGCGAACTGGAGATCAGTGCAGACGGGGCGCAAGCGGATATCCCCTCAAGCGACCTGAGCATGCAAACCCTGGGGCTGGGTGCCAATGGTGTGTTGATGACAACCGGCACCACCACCGTGCTGCTCAAAACCGAGGCATTGAGTACCCAACTGGAAGTGGATGCAAGCGAAGAGATAACCGCAATCACTCAGCAAGCCCACCGTGTGCGCATGACCCTGGAAGCGATTCGCGGCCACAGCCTGGATAGCGGCGCACAATTGGAAACCAGCCTGGAAGCCGGCCTGCGCTATGCGAACGATAGCGGGGGCCTGGTGATAGAAGGCAGGGCACGGGCGCTGGTCGGCGGCAAGGGTGATACCGAAGAATGGGGATTCAGCGGGCTGATCAAACTCAGCCCCGCAGCGAACGGGCGCGGCCTGTCATTCAGCCTGACGCCCGGTTATGGAGTGACCACCAGCGGTGTAGAACGACTCTGGCAGCAAGGGCTGGATGATGGCCTGGAGGCTCAGGGCGGTACTGATGGCAACAACTACACCCCGAACCTGGACCTCCGTTTGGATTACGGCATGGATGTCTCTGCGATGCCCGGCCTCGTAACGCCCTACACTGAATTCAGTTTCGGCGCCACCAGTGACACCTACCGCCTGGGCCTGCAGTGGCAGCGCAGCAAGTGGTTTGATCTGAAACTTGTCGCCGAGCGCGAAGCAGGCCAGATTACCGCTGACCACCGCATCTACATAGAGGGCGAGATAGTCTTTTAACCCTGTCATCCCCGCTCTTTCATCCCCGCCGCAGCCGCGTATAATAACGTGGTGGCGCCACACAAAGGTGTCAACCCAAAGGGTGAACTTCTTGGTAAGAAATGCGATGATGCCCACAGAGGAACCAGCCGTTCTCCGTATACAGGCGTTTCTTCACCTTTATATATAGTTGGATCAGTGCTATATAAATCACACAGGAGACACTGAGCCATGATACTCAACGAAATAATTGCCTTGCTTGGAATGGGCGTAATGATCATCCTCGCCAACTGGCGAATGATGTATTCGCTGCGCGGTGAAATAGGTGGCCTGCGCGGTGAAATGGGTGACCTGCGTGGTGAAATGGGTGGCCTGCGTGGTGAAATGAATGCCAGGTTCGCTACTCTGGACGGCAAGATAGACACCTTGCGCACTGACATGAACACCAGGTACGATTCTCTGGACGGCAAGATAGACACCAGGTTCGCTACTCTGGACGGCAAGATAGACACCGGGTTCGCTACTCTGGACGGCAAGATAGACACCTTGCGCACTGACATGAATACCAGGTTCGCTACTCAAGACGCCAGGTTCGCTACTCAAGATGCCAGGTTCGCTGCTCTGGACGGCAAGATAGACACCGGGTTTGCTACTCTGGACGGCAAGATAGACACCTTGCGCACTGACATGAACGCAGGATTCGACACCCTGCGTGGCGAAATTAATACCAAGTTCACTGCTCAAGATACCAAGTTCACTGCTCAAGATACCAGGTTCACTGCTCAAGACACCAGGTTCGCTACTCTGGACGCCAAGATAGACTCTCTGCGTGGCTGACATCTCCAGTATTCATTATAGCGGACCGGAATGTCAGTGCCATAACGCGGTGCTTCCAGCTTGGCGGAAATCGCCAAATCCCAGGGCAGCACCGTCGCCGATGACCGGTTTGACCTGAAGCGGCTCCTCAACAATTCCAATTTTGTCCTGCAACTACACGAAACCGGCGCAGGCGCAGCAGACGGCACCCAACTGACCCTGTGGGGTGCGGGCGACTACCGCGACCTGAAAGGTGCTGATGAGGTGCGTTGGAGTGGCGACCTGTTCAGCCGTACCTGGGCTGGTCAGCAGGGGGTCTGGACTTCTGGGCAACCCTCGGCTACGGCGAGGACGAACTGGAGATCAGTGCAGACGGGGCACAGACGGATATCCCCTCAAGCGACCTGAGCATGCAAACCCTGGGGCTGGGCGCCAATGGTGTGTTGATGGCAACCGGCACCACCACCGTGCTGCTCAAAACCGAGGCATTGAGTACCCAACTGGAAGTGGATGCAAGCGAAGAGATAACCGCAATCACTCAGCAAGCCCACCGTGTGCGCATGACCCTGGAATCGATTCGCGGCCACAGCCTGGATAGCGGCGCACGATTGGAAACCAGCCTGGAAGCCGGCCTGCGCTATGACGACGGCGACGGCGAGACCGGTGCCGGCGCAGAGCTGGGTGGCGGCCTGCGCTATGCGAACCTTAGCGGGGGCCTGTCTTTCAGCCTGACACCCGGTTATGGAGTGACCACCAGCGGTGTGGAACGACTCTGGCAGCAAGGGCTGGATGATGGCCTGGGGGCTCAGGGCGGTACTGATGGCAACAACTACACCCCAAACCTGGACCTCCGTTTGGATTACGGCATGGATGTCTCTGCAATGCCCGGCCTTGTGACGCCCTACACTGAATTCAGTTTCGGCGCCACCGGTGACACCTACCGCCTGGGCCTGCAGTGGCAGCGCAGCAAGTGGTTTGATCTGAAACTTGTCGCCGAGCGTAAAGCAGGCCAAATTACCGCTGACCACCGCATCTACCTAGGAGTCTGTCGGGGTTGACCCGAGCGAAGCAGGAGTACACTGCGTCCACTCAAGTACCAACTCCAATTTTTTGTTTGAACTGCCTCCCAAGGTGCAAAATTGGGCGCCATTGCTCGGGGTAAGGCTTCCCTTATTCATGCTCTCAGCCTCCCAGGGCGTACATGCGCTTCAGATTCCACGCCATGCACACCAAATTCCATTCACCTTGCGCCGCATCCCGCCCGCGAAGGTGAAACCGCCGAAACCCCATCACCTCTTTAACTATTCCAAATACCGTTGCCACCGTGGATTTTCGTTTGGCATAGATTGCCTTACCCTCAGCGGTTCGCAATCGATATGCCATCGCTGTCACGGCATCGGCATCCGGTGGGCATGGGGGAGGTGTCCTGAATCGTTCATCCCAGGGAAGGTTGTGTCGCTCCCGATGATCCGAGATATAGGGTATGATCTCCGCGTCTTCACAGCGACCTACGTTATCAGCGCTGAAGTAACCCGCATCCGCCAATAAGGCCTCCGCCTTGCCCAACTGCGCTTCCGCATCCTCCAACCCGTTCAGGGTCGGCTCAATCTCCTGCTTGTCATTCGACTGCTGTGTGATGTGATTTTCCACAATCAGGTATGATTCGATATCAACGGCAGCCTGTGCGTTGTAGCCCTGCACAAATCCCTCCGAAGACGGCATGATGCGTGATTCTCCATCGGTAAAATTAACCTGATCCTTATCCCGTGGCCCAGGCTCAGGTGGCTTTGGCTCACGCCCTCTGGCTTGCTTGCCAGTCTCGGCTTCCTTGTCCTTGCGACACTTGAGCTTTGCCTCATACTCAGCCTGCTCGGCCTCAAAGCGTTCTTGCGCACGTCGCGCAATCTCTTCCTTGGCTTGCTTGATGGCCGCCAGCCGATCTTCCCGGCGCGCCAGTTCATCAGGAATGTCGATCGGCGGCTTATCTTCAGTATCGGCCTGTTCCGCCCGCCTGAGCAGTTCCTGTACCTCTCGGCGAAGTTGCTCTTCCAGTTTGTTCGCATAGCCCCAGCTCATCGCCTTGTGCTTGCTGGCGTTGGCCTTGATCTTGGTTCCGTCCAGGCTGACCTTGCCCAGCTTGAACACGCCCATCACCTTGGCGACCACCAATATCTGTACAAACAAACCTTCCAGCTCCGGCAGAAAACGCTTGCGAAAGGTGGCGATCGTGTCATGGTCCGGGTGCGCATCTGCGGTGATATAACGAAAGGCAACAGAGTCGTGGGTCGCCTGCTCCAGCTTACGACTGGAGAATATCCCGGTCGCGTAACCGTAGAACAACAGCGCTACTAACACGGCGGGGTGATAGGGCTGTTTCCCACCGCCACCATAGCGAGTTACCAGTTCACTCAAGTCGAGTTGATCCACAATATCCACTACAAAGCGTGCCAGGTGTTTCTCCGGCAACCAGTCCTGCAAGGAGGGCGGTAGCAGGTACGGAGTATCTCGATTGATCGGCTGGAATTTGGCTGACATGGTAGCCTCGATCTCTTCTTGGTACGATGGGCTTATTCTATAGTAATACTGTCGTTAAATCCGACAGACTCCTAGAGGGCGAGATAGCCTTTTAACCCTGTCATCCCCGCTCTTTCATCCCCGCCGCAGGCGGGGACCCAGAGCGCGGAGAAGAGCCGAGGTTTTCGAAGAATTCCAGTAGCAGAGGGTCACCTTCCCGTTCCAGGTAAGCTACCGCAAGGCCTTCACGATAGCGTGTCTGCCATATGGATTGGTAGCCAAAGGCTGCGGCTTCTGCGACTTTCTCTTCCAGCTTGTCTACGCGAAAGCGCAGATGGTGCATGCCTTCCCGGCCTGCATCGATAAATTCCTTGTGTGGTGTGCCACCGGAAACCCACTGAATTAACTCGATTTCGATGTCGCCGCTGCGACCGAAGGCGAGTTTCAAGGATGAGGTATCTTTCTCGCCGCGGTAGTCGTACTCGAATTCACCGGAATCCATGGTTGAAAAGGGGCCAAACAAAGGTTCGTACAATTGTAATGCCGCCTCCATATTTTTAACCACGAAGCCTACCTGGTCTATGGGTGGTAGATTCAATTTCTCACAAATGTCATTTTCCATGGGTTTTCATTCCTCTGGTATTGCCAGCTTACAAAATAATACAATCGTATTAATAAGGCGAGGATCAGCTACACAAGCTCTTAACTGGTTTAGTTTGTCAGCCTGGTCTCATACTCTTGTGGCGTGGCCACAAAAGACTATGTTTTTCAGGTGAGCTGAATCGCCGATTAGCGACATAATAGTGCGCAACAAGCCTTGGCCGGATTGGCAGAGGCTGGATAGGAGTCAGACGATGTTACAAAAGTTTGTGTATTGGACAGGTTTTCTGGATTTTTTGGTCGGAGCGGGCACCTGGGCCGGGGCGATCATGAACCCGCAGCCGGGGCAATTTGTAGCGCTGATGACACTGGGATCATTCCTGATGATGGCCGCCGCCTGCCTGATGTGGGCATCGAAGGATATGCTCAACCGGGCGCCGGTGATTTTCTGGCAGGGCCTGGTGCGAATGACAGCGGTTAGTGCTGTGTTGTATGCGGTGCCCAATGGGCTCTCAGCAAGCTGGGAATACAGCCTGGTAGCCTTTGACGGCGTGATTGGCCTGACCTATATACTGGGCGTATTGAAGGTAACCGGCCTTTCTTTTTCTCAATTGATCATGTGCCGACAGCCAATTGGAGCCGATTAGGAGTTACCTATGCAAGCGATTCACTTCAAGCAGCCGGCTGATATAGCTGATGCTTTTCGCCTGCGGAACTCTCAGCAGCACTTTGGCATGTTCTGCCTTACTATTTGACCCAATGGCAGGATTGAAGGATTAGCAACCATGAAAATAGGTTTGTGTTTACCCTACATGAAGGCGGGCCTGACTCGCGATGACTACCTGGCCTGGTTTCGTCACATCGATCAGGGGCCGTTTCACAGTTTGTCCTGCGGAGAGCGCATTCTCGGGCCTACCTATGACATGCGCGTAGTGCTCGCGGCGGCTGCCATGGCCACCGAGCGGGTAGAAATCAACACTACTTTATATGTATTGCCGATGCACAACGCGGTGCGGGCGGCCAAGGAAATTGCCACCCTGGATGTGATGTCCGGCGGGCGCCTGGTGGTGACTTGCGGTTACGGTGGTCGTGAGATGGACTACCAAGCAGTGGGTGCTCAGTACAAAGGACGACATGCGCGCATGGATGAGCAAGTTGCCACCATGAAAGACATATGGGCGCAACAGCCTCCATTTGAGGGAGCTGATCCGGTGGGACCGGTGCCGGTCCAGGCCGGCGGCCCAAGACTCTACACCGGTGCCATGGGGCCGAAAGGCATGGCCCGCAGTGCCCAGTGGGCAGATGGAGTGTTTGCCTGGTCGGGCAATGGGGAGCAGTCAGAGCTTGAGAATACCATTGCATTGGCAGACGCGGCCTGGGCTGAAGCCGGGCGCGGCAGCAAACCCTATCCTATGGGCGGCTTCTGGTTCACGTTAACCGGTGACGGACAGCAAAAGCTCTACGACTATGTGTACAACTACCTGCTGATTGCCGGTGAGGATATCGCCAAGTGGATGGCCGGCGCGGTAACGCGCAGCAATGCCGACGCCGTGAAGGAGGCGCTTGATAATGCCGAGGCCGCAGGCTGCGAAGAAGCCATGCTGTCACCCATTACCGCCGAGTTGACCGAGATAGATCGCTTGGTCGACATAATAGAAACTCGCTAAAGAGGTCTTGATGCCTGATATTGAACAACGCCTGGCCGCACTGGAACAGGAAGTATCCGGATTGCGCGGCTTATCCCACACTGCGCTCGCTATTATTCCAATACTGATCCCGCAAAACTTTCTTGTCGGGCTTGCCGACAGCGGTGAGTGGAATGGCTTCCACATAATCAATCGACTTGGGTGCCTGTACTGAGCCCTTGGCTTCTTTGACCAGGTCGGTCAGTGCATGGGTTAATTGATCTGATGCTTCACTGCCTGGCTTCAACACAACCACTGCTTTCACGGCTTCACCCCATTTTTCGTCGGGTATTCCAATGACGGCAACTTGCGCCACGGCATCGTGTGTTGAGATAACATCTTCCACCTCGCGTGGAAAAACATTAAAACCACCGGTCACTACCATGTCCTTCTTGCGGTCGACGATATAGAGAAACCCGTCTTCATCCAATCGGCCCACATCACCGGTGTGTAACCAGTCGCCGGCCATAGCTTCAGCCGTCTGTTCAGGCATGTCCTGGTAGCCTTTCATAACCAGTGGTGCGCGCACACAGATTTCACCAGCGGCGCCTGCTTCTACCGGCTTGTTGTCGTCGTCCAGTAACGCCATCTGTATCCAGGGCGCGGGGCGGCCGCAGGCAGCGAGGCGCCCCGGTTTGCTGAGATCGTGTTCAGCCTTCTTCATGTTGGTGAGCACCATGGGCGCTTCCGACTGTCCGAAGAACTGGTAGAAAATTTGCCCCCAACGTTCAATGCCTTCCTGCAACCTGGTGGGGCTCATGGGGGAGGCGCCGTAGAAAATGGTCTCCATACTGGACATGTCCGCTGATTGTGCGCGCTCAGAGTCCATGAGGTAGTAGAGCATCACCGGCACCAACATGGTTGCGGTAATACGGTGCTGTTCGACCATGTCGAAAAACTCGTCTGGACCAAAATTCTGCATGACATAAAAGGCGCCACCTTTCTGTAGAACCGGGATAAAGAACGCCGCCGCGGCATGGGAAAGAGGTGTGGCGATGAGCATGCGCAGATCTTCAGGAAACTCCCACTCAGCCATTTGAATCATGGTCATGTAAGCCGTGGCACGATAGGTGCTAAGTACGCCCTTGGGTTTGCCGGTGGTGCCACCGGTATAGGTAATTGATGAAACATCTATGGGTTGCACATCGGGTGCGACCAGAGTTTGCGGTGCGAAACTTTCCGCCAGCGCCAGGTAGTCTTCGCCGACCTCGTTAGGCCCAAAGCCCAGTAGTAAAAGAGCGGGAAAGCGTTCTTTTAGCTCAGCAGCGCGGCCGGAAAATAACGAGGCATCAAATACCAGTGCATTTATTTCGGCCTGTTCAATCACATAGGCGTGATCTTCCAGTGAACCCATTGGGTGCAGCGGTGAACCAATGCAACCGGCTATTTGCATAGCGGCGATATTGGCGAGAACTTCAGGTCGATTACCAGAGATAACCGCGATGCGATCACCTATGCCAAGTCCTTTTGATTGTAGAGTCTGAACCAACTGACTGGTGCTGCGCCGAACGTCTGCGTAGCTGGCCACCTTGTCGCCCAGGAACAGGCAGGGCTCATCGTTATAGCGGTTCAACCCATCGATTAACATGTGTGGCATCAAGGGGGGATTGTGAATGGTGTCGCTCATGATTTATCTCCGCTTGGTTCGCTACCGAGTATAACCGGCAGCAAAAAATTAACAGTAGCAAATAGCGGCCACAAAAACTGACAAATGCGTGCAGTGGTATGTGTTAAAAAACAAAAATGGATACTGGGAAAAAGACTGGAACTTTATTAAAACATACCTACACTGTAAGTGTGGTATCTATCCATATCCGGAGTGCAGGATCATGTTGGAAAAAGAACTGGCACAAGCGGTGAAGCTTGCCGAAAAAGCCAATAGGAAGGTTGATAAAATGCGCACCAGACTTTTGTCTGAGGCGGGAAAAGCTGTCGAGAAAGGCAGGAGGGAATTGTCGGTTGCGCGCAAGAAGCAGAAAACTGCCAATGCCCGCCTGAAAAAGGCACGCGCAACATTGAAGAAAAAGGTCAACTCAGGCAATCAAAAGGCAGTTGATGAGTTGATTGCGCAGGCCAAACACTTGCGCGATACAACAGCGGATATTGTCAAGGCTTGCGCTGGCGCAATAGAAAGATTGGCGCCGATTAAAGCCGACGCCATTCTCGAAGGGCGCAAAGCCCAGGCGGCTGATCGCGCTGCGGCTGTGGTAGAAAAGGTCGCGACGGCCCAAGCCAAAGCCAAGAAGAAGGCAGCCCTCAAGAAAAAGGCAGCTCCGAAGAAGAAGGCAGCCCCCAGGAAAAAGGCAGCCCCGAAGAAAAAGGCAGCCCCCAAGAAGTCCAGCTAACAACCGCTCTACCCTCAGGGGTGGGGCGGTAAGTTCCTCTACCCTGCCGTCTGACCACCGTCGATGGCGAACTCTATGCCCGTTACGAACCGCGCTTCATCAGAAGCCAGGTAAGCCACTGTGGCAGCGATTTCTTCTGGCTCTGCCATAGGCTCTATCAACGGTAACATCCGGTTGAACAAACCCATATCCACGTCGTCGGGTACTGAGAAATTAGTTGTTAGCGGCGTTACTACCCCTCCAGGACAAATCGCATTTGCTCGCACGCCTTGTTTGGAATACTCCAGCGCCAGCGACTTGGACAACATCAACACCGCAGCTTTGGTTGCGCAATAAACAGCGTGGTAGGCCTGACCCTCACGGCCTGCCGACGAAGACATATTGATGATATTGCCTTTGCTCTCAATGAGGTGAGGAATGGCGGCCTGGCAAAGGTAAAAAACGCCGTTGAGATTGATGTCTACCACGCGTTTCCACTCTTCAACAGAGATATCGGTCAGGTGTTTGCAGAGCGCGATACCGGCAATATTACACAACACGTCCAGTTGGCCGAATTCCGTAATTGTATCCGCTACTGTCTGTTGGCATTGATCGGGCATAGCGACATCCAGCACTCCCTGCGCACTGCTGGTACCGCCGGGGAACAGGGCGGCTGTCGCAGTGAGTGCACCGCCGTTGATGTCGGCCAGGAACACGCTGGCCCCCTCCTGTGCAAGTCTGATTGCGGTGGCCCGCCCTATGCCTGAGCCGGCGCCGGTGATTAGTGCTACCTTGTTCTCAAATCTTTTCATGGTATAGCGTCTCGCAATTGTTTGTGCCACCAAGGTTTAATGCTGGCAAATAACGTTGAAAAAAAGATGACGAGCCTCTTCCAGTTTGTCGAAAATTGGATAATCAGGGTTTAACGCCCAGTTTGTTATTAGTGCATTGATCGTTCCCATTACCATTTCAGCCATTAGTTCGGGTGAATAGTCAGAGCTGGTATCTCCGCGATGTTGACCGGCTTTGAAAAACCCAATGAAGTGGTCACGCAGAGAATTGCTGACATCACGCAGGTGATTCTGGTCCTCGAAAGAGTTTGGTGTAATCAGAGTCAGGGCTCGGTCCACATCTTCGTAGGTAGCCAATTTTTCTTCCATGTAATCAATCATCGCCGACATACGCGCGGGTGTGGATTCGTGTGTCTCCCGAATGCGTTGAATCATCTCATCTGCCGTATCCCATACGCGTGCCTGGCTGAGAGAATGTAACAAAGCCTGTTTATTCGGATAGTGACCATAAAAGGTGCGCCTGGCCACATCGGCCGCGCCGCAGATCTGCTCGATGCTGACATCCTGAATCCCGTCGCGCTTGAAAAGCTCATAGGCAGCCTCCTCGATGCGCGAGCGTATTTCCTGTTTACGTTTTTCCCGGCGACCGGGAAGAGTAGCAGCGGCGTCTATCATTAAATATTTGTAACCTGTTGCATCCTGATGGGCGATGAATTATAAAAGTATACAAATGTGCACGAATGCTCAAGTGTGAATTTGCATTAGTTGAGGAAAATCATGTCTGATCGAATGCTGGTGGTGTCTTCCGATTGCCACGCTGGCCTGCCTATTGCCCAATACCGAACATACATCGATAGCCAGTATCATGAAATGCTGGATGCGGTTGTCCCCATTACCATCGAAATGTCGAAGCAGGCGGAAGCCAGTTTCCTGATCAAGGAAATCAACGACGAGTGGCGCAGCGGCATCGAGCAAGAACTCACCGGTGCCTGGGATTACGATGAGCGCGTTAAAATGCTGGACAACGAAGGTATCGCTGCCGAGATAGTCTTTCCCGATGGCATTACCGAGATCAACACGCCTCCGTTTGGGGCTGGCCTGGGGCTGCCCACCAAGAACATCGACCCCGAACTGCAGTGGGTCGGTGCCATGGCCCACAATCGCTGGTTGTCTGAGCTGTGCTCCCGCAACCCGGTGCGGCATATTGGGGTAGGCATCATCCCCTTGCTGTGGGATGTGGATGAGGCCATCGAAAAAGTGCGCTGGTGTGTTGAGAGCGGCCTGACGGCTGTGATGATTCCCTCCATGACCCATGATTTTCCAGCCTACAATCACACCAAGTACCACCCCTTCTGGCAAGCTTGTGAAGACCTGGGTGTGATTGTTCATTTTCATTCAGGTCCGGCTGATACCAGCGCATATTTTGGCCCCGATTTTCCGGTGGGGTCCACCGAGGACAGACCCGGCGCCATGGGTATCTATGTGTCCGAAGTGATGTGGTGGTTGTACCGGCCGCTGAGCTTCATGATCTGGGGCGGCGTATTCGAATTATTCCCCAAACTCAAGACAGTGATTACTGAGGGAGGCACCACCTGGATGCTGCCCCAGTGGTTGCGCATGCTGGATCACAATTACACCGATGTGCACCACTCCGCCAAACTGGGTGATTTTCGCAGCCATTTGTCCATGCAGCCCAGTGACTACTTTGCCCGCAATATCGGAGTTGGTGCTTCCTGTATACCGCGCGCCGACGTGGAAGCCAGGGCAGAGTTGGGAGTCGAAAAGATGATGTGGGGTAGCGACTATCCCCATCCTGAGGGCACCTGGCCCAAGACCCAGAGTATTCTCGATGAGGTGTTCAAGGGTTTTCCCGAAGCCGATGTGCGCGCGATTTTGGGCGAGAACGCGGTGAACTGGTACGGCCTGGACCGCGTAGCCTTGCAGGTAATCGCAGCAAAAATCGGTCCTGAAGCCAGCCGCTTTTACTAACCCGTAGGGCCGAACGCGAACCGTCGAACTCATTCGACCACCAAGGAGAAACGCATGACTGGCATTGAAGCCTGTGAATCGAAATCCCAGCAGGCACTGGATTTTCCCATCGGCTGGTTTTCCGTCGCCCGCAGCCGCGAGATAGGCAAAGGTGAGGTACAGCGCGTCTACGCCTTCGACCGGGAATTGGCCCTGTTTCGCACCCGCGAAGGCCAGGCAGTGGTGCTGGATGCCTTCTGTCCTCACCTTGGTGCTCACATGGGTGTGGAGGGGCGCGTGGTGGGCGAAACCCTGCGCTGTCCTTTCCACGGCTGGCAGTTTGGGGTCGACGGCGCCTGTGCCGAAATTCCCTACTGTGATGACATTCCTGAGCGGGCGCAGGTGCGCTCCTGGCATGTCAGCGAAACCAACGGCGACATCATGGTCTGGTATCACCCCAATGAGGCGGTACCCGCCTGGGAGGTGCCCGTTGTCGATGAACTCAACAGCGATGACTGGACCGATGCACAGTACTGGGAGTTCACGATTCCCAACCACGTGCAGAACATTGCCGAGAACACCTGTGATCCGGTTCACTTTCAGTATGTACACAAAATGCCGGGTACGCCGCCCAGCGAGATCACCGTGGCAGACGACGGCCGTGTGCTTACCCTGGTTGCAGATGCCAAGGAAGCCCAACATCCCAATGTACTGACCGTGCATATGCATAATCCGGGGCTCGCCATCGTGCGTACGTCCTATGGTCCCGATGCCGAAATGCTGGTGTATTCCACCGCGCAACCAACCTCCCGCAATGAGACCCATATGCGCTGGACCTTGATCGTGCGCAAGGAGATTGTCGACTTTGTCGGTGACGATGTGATGCGTGGTATCAAGGACGGCATCGGTGACGACTACCCCATATGGGAACACAAAATTTACCGGGCCAAACCGGTATTTTGTAAGGCCGACCAAAATCTGGTGGGATTCCGTAAGTGGGTCCGTCAATTTTACGTGGATTAAAAAAGAGGAATAACTCATGAGTGACACAGTGACCGCACCCCAGGGCAACCCCGGTGATATTCTTAACTGGCCGATGCTGAAAATTGTATACCGCACTGAACCGAATCGTATTGCTGATCTGCTACCACCGGGTATCGAACCCGGTGCAGACCCACACGTCAACCTGACCATCTACAACTTCCCCGTGCCCGATGTGCCCGAGTACGGCATCGTGACCACCGTCAATGCGGATTACAACGGAACTCAGGGCGAGTACACCCTGGGTTATGGCATTGACCAGGAATCGGCAATCTTTGGTTCCCGGGAAATCAATGGTCAACCCAAATATCCCTGCGAGACTTTTTTCTACCGCATGCTGAACCGGGTGAAGGCCCGTTGTACCCACCAGGGCTACACGTTTGTTGAGTTTACCGGTGAGTCCAGCGGTGAATTGGATCCACATCCCGAGCAAGCCTGGGTACAAAATGAGTGGTGGATTAAAGTGTCTCGTGCGGTGAGTGTGGGTGGCCCCGCCACCGGTTATGACTTCCCGCCGCGCGTGGTTCACGTTAAAAGCACTTACGGTACGGCCCACCGCGAAAAAGTAAACGGTGAGTTGGTGCTGCGCGACAGTCCCTGGGACCCACTGGCCAGTAAACTACCCATGCAGGAACAGCTATCCGCACACTTGTGGTGGCCGATTTTCATGGATCGCACGATTACCCTGAAAGGAGCGCTGGACCCCGCGGGCTTCCTGCCCTTCGCCGATACCATTTCAGGTTCGCGCTGGCCCGGCGAAAACGGTGGTCCGGTGGGCGTGAAAACCAAGTGAAGTATCGAACTGAAGAGCACCAGCGCCGGTTCTGGGTTAAGACATATGCAGGATTTACCGACAAAACTTGATTTCGAAGGTTCGCATAATTTTCGTGATTTGGGCGGTTATCCGCTGGCGGATGGCCGTCGAGTACGCACAGGCATGCTGTTTCGCTCTGACCAATTGTCGCGACTCACCGATGCTGACCAAGGCTTGCTGGAGGAAATCGGCATCCGCACGGTGGTTGACCTGCGTCGGGAGGAGGAGCGAGAGGAGGCCGCGGACCGGATAGACAATCCGTCTGTTGAACAAATTTGGCTGCCGGTAAGGGCGGAGGGTGCCGATGTCATCAGCATCCGTCGCAGTATGGAGCGCGGCGAAGTTACGGCCGATGGCGCTTACCGGTTTCTGCTGGAGGCGAATCGTCATTTTGCCGGCGCATTTGCACCCGTGTACAAAGACTTCTTGCATCTATTGCTGGATGCGTCGCGCTACCCGTTGGTGTTCCATTGTTCGGCGGGTAAGGACCGGGCCGGGTATGCTGCGGCACTGTCCTTGTATGCCCTGGGCGCCACCGATGAAACCGTGATGCACGACTATCTGGCAACCAACCTCTTCACGGTGAACTATGTCGAAGGCATTATCGACGACCTGGCCGACTCAGAATTTAATGTCGAGGCTGACGCTGTTCGCACCCTGATGCAGGTAGTACCTGAGTTTCTCCGCGAGGCACTGAATATCATCTACAAGGAACGCGGCGGTATGCACGCGTATTTGGAGCACGAACTCGACTTTGGCCCGGACAAGCGTGCACAGTTAAAACAAATCCTGGTCCAATAGTCCCCCTTACTCAGGAGCAGACCATGAAAGTCAGTTGGAATTATGAACATTGAATTTACCGCTGAACAAAAAGAGTTGCAGCAGCAAGTTAGAGAATATATGCAGACGGTGGTCACGCCGGAACTGGAGCAGGAGAAGAGAAATCCAGACTTCTTTGAGGGCGGTGGCCCCGAGTTTCGCAGGCAGTATGCACGCATGGGAGCAGACGGCTGGATTAGCCGCAGTTGGCCCAAGGCGCTGGGTGGTGCTGAGGCTTCCTCCCTGGAGCAGTATATATTTACCGAGGAGATAATTTCCTCTGGTTTCCCCTATCCATTTTTAACCACCGAGGCGGTTGGGCCAGTGTTGGCAGAACATGCCGGCGAGGAGGTTCGAGAGAAGGTGGTCAAGGGAATACTGGCGGGCCAGACGGTTATTGCCATTGGCTATTCAGAGCCGGGGGCTGGCACCGACCTGGCCAGCTTGACCACCCGTGCCGAACGAGATGGTGATGAGTGGGTGATTAACGGCCAGAAAATGTGGACCAGTCTGGCCAATTATGCGGATTACGTGTGGTTGGCCGCGCGCACAGACCCGGATGCCAGTAAGAAACACAAGGGGCTCACCATGTTCCTGGTGCCCACCGATGCGCCAGGCTTTTCCTGTGCGCCGGTGTGGACCATGGGTACGCGCACCAATGCCACCTTCTACGACAATGTGCGATTGCCGGATGCCTACCGGGTTGGTGAGGTAAACAAGGGCTGGAAGTTGATAACCGGTCAGCTCAACCGCGAGCGTTTATCCCTGGTTAACCACGGTATGGCGTCTAATCTGTACAAGGAAACTGCGCATTGGGTAGCCGCCAACACGGGCAGCGATGGACGACCGCTGATTACCAGGCCGTGGGTGCAGCACAACCTCGCCAGGGTGAAGGTGCAACTGGAGGCCCTGCGGGTGATGTGTTTGAAACAGGCCTGGCTGATGAATGAAGGTGGACTGGGTATGGCCGAGGCCAGTGCTGCCAAGGTGTATGGAACGGAATTTTTCGTGGAATGTTATCGCTTGTTGCTGGAGGTGATGGGCCAGGCCGGCACCATTTGCAGTGATTCTCCCGGCGCAATATTGCAGGGCAAAATTGAGCACCGCTACCGGGTGGGCTCCATTCTTACATTCGGTGGTGGCTGCAATGAAGTGCAGCGCGACATTATATCGGCGGCAGGGCTGTGGATGCCCCTGGCCAAGCGATAGGAGATCATAGCTATGGATTTTTCATACAGTGAAGAACAGCGGGAAGTAAAAGCCCTGACCGAGAAAATACTCGGCGACCAGACCAGCAATGAGCAGCTTCGCAGCATCGATGCGCAGGAGCATCGCTTTGATGAAAAGCTCTGGTCTGACCTGGCTGCGGCCGGCTTGCTGGGTGTGGGCATAGATGAAAATTACGGCGGTATGGGTTTCGGTTTTGAAAGCCTGTGCCTGGTGGTGGAAGAGGTGGGCCGCAGCGTGGCTCCGACGCCGGTTATTCCTGTGCTGGTTAGCGCGGTCGCAACGCTGCAAAAGTTTGCCGATGACAGCATCAGGGAGCAGTACCTGCCGTTAGCAGCAAGTGGTGCATCGCTGATAACCGCAGCCCTGATTGAGCCGGGCAATGAGAACTTGTTCACGCCCGCCACACGCGCGCACGCAGACGGCGATAAATGGCTTATCACCGGCGACAAGCATTGCGTGCCCTTTGCGCAACAAGCCGATGCAGTGTTATTGACGGCGCAAACAGATGCTGGAGTGAGCGTGTTTCTGATAAATCCTCAGCAGTCTTCGGTGCGCCTCACGCGGCAACAGGTGACGGCGACTGAGCCGCAATACCGGCTGGTATTGGACAATGCCGGGGCGACCCTGATAGCGCAGGGCGAGCAGGCGGCGCTGATGATGAGCTGGATGTTTGAAGCTACCGCGACAGCCTGGTCGGCGATGGCGGTGGGTCTGTGTGACAAAATGATGCGTATGACCGCTGCTTACACCACTGAGCGGCAGCAATTTGGGGTACCGATTGCGACTTTCCAGGCGGTGGGTCACCAGGCGGCCAACTGCTTTATCGATATCGAGTGCTTGCGCCTGGTTTCTCAGCAGGCGGTGTTTCTTTTGGATCAGGGCTTGCCGGCCACCGAGGCCGTGTTGATCGCGAAGATATGGACCGGTGATGTCTGCCATCGTGTCAGTCAGGCATCCCAGCAATGCCACGGTGGAGTGGGTGTCGATCGGGATTACCCCTTGTTTCGCTACTGCCTGTGGGCGCGCCAAATTGAGCTGAGCTGTGGCTCCAGCGCCGAGTTATTGGCTACACTGGGTGAAGATATCGCAGCTCAATACTCCAAGGCCATGGAATTATCACTGGACCCGGAATAATCGCGGCAGGCCTGGATAATATGCTGGGTATCGGCTGCCGATACGTCGCGATGAAAAACCCAGCGGTGGCCGTTGATCCTGATATTCTTTTCGCGCAGGTGTTGGATCAAACCCTCCATTTTTACGCTTGGGTCCAGCATCACCATATTGGTTTGCGGTGGTTCGGCCAACGCAAAGTCAGGCAGTGTACAGAGGGCGGCCGCCACCGCTGCCGCGTTATCGTGATCTTCCTGCAGCCGCTGGATGTTGTTTTCCAATGCGTAACGGCCAGCCGCCGCGATAACACCGGCCTGGCGCATGCCGCCACCGATCATTTTTCGCCAGCGCCTGGCCTGCTTGAGAGTGGCAGTGTCACCCACCAGCAGGGAGCCAACCGGGCAGGCCAGGCCTTTCGACAGGCAGATAGATACGGTGTCGAAGTGCCGGCAGATCTCTCGTACCGGCACTCCCAGCTTTACCGCTGCATTGAAAACTCGGGCACCATCCAGGTGGCGCCGCAGGCCGTGTTTTTGCGCCAGTGCGCTGAAGTCTGCCAGGTAGCCCAGGCTCAATACTTTGCCGCCCTGGGTGTTTTCCAGGCACAGCAGTCTGGAGATGGCGAAGTGCGAGTCATCGGGTTTGATGGCCGCTTCAACCTGGTCCAGTGGCAGCTCACCGCGCGCGTTAAAGGGAATAGTGCAGGGCTGTATGCCGCCCAGTACCGCCGCCCCGCCACCTTCAAACATATAGGTGTGGGCCGTGCTGCCGACAATATATTCATGGCCGCGCCGGCAATGACTGAGCAGGCCCAGCAGGTTGCTCTGGGTGCCGCTGGCGGCGTAGAGGGCCGCTTCCTTGCCGGTTAATTCCGCGGCAAATGCTTCCAGCGCATTTACAGTAGGGTCTTCGCCGTACACATCATCGCCCGTTTCGGCCGACGTCATGGCGTTGAGCATTGCCGGGCTGGGGCTGGTAAGCGTGTCACTTCTTAAATCGATCATCGTCGCTACTTTTATTTCAATACTGGTAAGGGATTTTTAATGATACGGAAGTTAATGCAGATAAACATGGTCTTTGTACTGAGCCTGGCCTCAACCGCGGCGCTGGCCGGGCCGGGCAAAGATGCAAATGCACAGCGCCCTGATCGAGCTCAATTAGCACCTGAATGGATTCAAGGATTGTGGATTTTCCTGAAAAGGAGCATATTCAGGCAAACGGGCACATCCGCCGCTGCGCGGTGGGTGAGGCGCCGTTCATTGCGGCGTCATACAGCAAGTGCAATATTTTCTCTCAGGGTGGTCTTGGAATATGGGCGACGTCATTACTATTAGCCGAGCCCAGTTCGCGATCGGCGATATTGTTCAGCATCGGCTGTTTGATTACCGCGGTGTGATCTTCGACGTCGATCCCACTTTTCAATTGTCAGACGAGTGGTATGAGGCTGCGGCCAGGTCCCGGCCGCCGAAAAACAGGCCTTGGTATCATGTGATGGTGCACGGCGCTCTGCATACGACTTATGTGGCGGAACAGAACCTGGCGCATGATTCGAGTGCCGAACCGATTAGTCATCCGATGTTGGGGCACTTTTTTTCCGGAATTGAGAATGGGAGGTATGTTGGCAATGGGCGTTATACAAACTGACGAATCACTTTCAAATTTGCAACCCGTGACGCAATCGACGTAGATTACGAGGACTACCACTGATGTCTGTTCAAATGCACAATCCACCTCATCCAGGTGAAATTCTCAGGGAGCTTTGTCTTGAGCCACTGGAAATCAGCATTACCGAAGCTGCTGAAGGGCTGGGTGTGAGTCGTAAAACTCTATCTGCCATATTGAATGGTCGGGCTGGTATTAGCCCCGAAATGGCCCTGCGGCTATCGATAGCATTCGACACCACCCCGGAGAGCTGGCTCAATCAGCAGTCTCAGTATGATCTTTGGGTCGCCTCCCGGCAGGCGAAAGGTATGAAGGTTAAGAAACTGTATGCCGCCTCTCGATTGACATACTGAATATGTTATATATATTCTTTATGGTATGTGGTCGATCTACGAACACCGCCGCCTGGATAAGCAGTTGTCCAGGATTCCTCCTGAAGTGCAAAAGCGCTATGAGAAATGGAAGGATATTGCAGGGATCTCTGGTCCCAGCGGTCTAAAAGTAATTCGGGGGTTCAGGGATGAGGCACTCCGCGGAGAATGGAAGGGATTTCGATCTTCCCGACTGAACCGGCAGTACCGGGTGATCTACAAAGTAGAAGGAGATCGGCTGTTGATTCAAGTAGTGGAGGTAACCCCTCACGACTATCGGAGGAAATTCTGATGAGCGAATTTCGTAAGGCCAAGCGGCGTGTACCAGTATCAACCGGTGAGTCTGTGCGGATTGTGCGCGAGCTACAAGAGCTCAGTCAGAATCAACTGTCCAGTCTTGCAGGTATACCGCAGTCCACGATTTCAGCAATTGAGCGCGACCGGATTAACCTGGGTGTAGAGCGGGCTAAAACATTGGCTCGTGCTCTACAATGTCATCCTGCTGTTTTGGTATTCCCAGGCTGGGAGATTGAAGCTGAAGCCGCAACATAACAAGATCATGAAATCGGCCACAGGAAAGCGTGGCCCTGTTTGTCTGCGTCGGTCAGGGCTTGGCGATTACAGCCGCCTTACTGGCTCGCTTGCTTAGTAAAGCCTGTCTGTGGATATACTTAGCCTCGACTATATTCGTCCAAGAGGCAATAACTGAAATGAAGCATAAAGTGGTATCAATCGTGGGCCTGCTGTTGGTGATATCGGCGCTGGTATCTTTTGGGTTAGTGCCCGGCATGGCAGACCGCAGTGCTAACAGCGTGGACCGAACGGTAGTGTTGCCAGAGATAAGCACAGCGGCCAGTTTGCACAGTCGGTTGACCGTGGTCGACTTGCACGCAGACCCTTTGCTATGGCGCAGAAATTTATTGGATGAACTGGAGTACGGACATGTCGATCTGCCACGACTGTTGCGCGGCAACGTGGCGATACAGGTTTTCGGTGTCGTCACTAAATCTCCGGTGGGCCAGAATTACGACGCCAACAGTGGTGACACCGACCAGCTAACGGCGCTGGTGGTGGCGAGTATGCAGCCAGTGCGAAACTGGGGTAGCCTGTATCAGCGGGCACTTTTCCAGGCAGAAAAATTACAAAAGCTGGCGGCCGCCGCGCCCGCTAGCCTGCGAGTTATTCGCAGCCATGCCGATCTCGAAAACCTTTTGGCAGCCAGAACCGACGGCGCAGCCGTTGTCGGGGGCATGCTCGGTCTGGAAGGTGCGCACGCGCTGGAAGGAAAAATAGAGAATCTGGATGGTCTATTTAACGCTGGGTTTCGCATGCTGGGTCTGGCCCACTTTTTTGACAATGAAGTATCGGGCTCAATGCACGGCATGGACAAATATGGCTTAACACCACTGGGTATAGACGTTGTGCAGCGCGCTGAGCAGTTGGGCATGATCATCGATATTGCACATTCCAGCCCCACCACAATCTCCGAAGTGTTGGCCATGACCACCAGACCGGTGGTGGTATCCCACGGTGGCGTGAAGGCGACCTGTGAGAATAATCGCAACTTGAGTGACGGGCAGATTCAGGCGATTGCCGTTAACGGTGGCGTCATTGGCGTGGGCTACTGGGACGGTGCCGTTTGTGAGATCACCCCTGCATCAATCGTCGCCGCCATGTCCCATATTCGCAACCTGGTAGGCGTTGAGTACATCGCACTGGGCTCGGATTTTGACGGTGGCACGCAAACCGGTTTTGACACCAGTGAGTTAGCCGTCATTACGCAGGAGTTGCTTGATCAGGGTTTCAGCGAAGCCGATATCCGCCTGATCATGGGTGGCAATGCCGTGCGTCTGTTTGGCCAGTTGCTGCCGCAAGAAAATTCGCAGTAAGGGTTTCATAATGATTAAACGTGTAGTGCTGCCTGTTGTGGCAACGACGGCGTGTTGATCGAGCTTGTCCCCATGCACTGGGTATTTCCGCGGTTATCGCCTATATTGGAGCTACGCTCTCATATGGACCCTGACTTATGCGTTCAAAAGTTCTCCTGCTGATCTCGGTTTTGCTGTGTGCCAGCCTGTTGACCGGTTGTGTACGATTCAAGAGCAAGCGCGGCGTTGAAGTCGCCTGGCAAGCGGAAGTAGCTGAGAAGTTAAAAGTCGGGGAAAGCACTCGAGGGGAGGTGCTCGATTTGCTGGGGCCGCCCTCGCAGGTAATCAGCCTGGAGGATGAGACCGTACTCTACTACCTGTTTGAAAAGGCCAGGGGCGCGGGCATGATTCTCATCGTCTACAACACCATAACGATAGATACACGCTATGACCGGGCGATATTCTTCTTTGATGAAAACGATGTGATGACAGATTTCTCCACCCGTATTCACAGGCAAGACCCCGAGTAGCCAGATGCCCAGGGCTTTGACAGTGATTGCGCTATTGGTTGCAACGCTGCTGTTACAGGCTTGTATTTCCGTGCGCCATTACCATCTGGGTGAGCCCTTGACCGAGGCCGATTCTCCCGCTGTTGAGGACGGCGTTACCCTGCGCGAAGTTATGGCCAGCCTCGGCCCCCCGCAGCGCCTGTCGACCACGCCCAACGGTTATGTCATGGCGTGGGAGTACTGGTATGTAAAAGAGCGCAAGATTGGTTTTAGCCTGGGTGCTGCCGGCGCTGACTTTCTGTCTGTTGATTGGGGTGATGCTAACGCCAGTGGCGACTTTTTGTTGATGAGTTTTGATCGCGACCATCGGCTGTTAACCAGTCACTTTGAAGAATGGGACCGCACTGCCGGTGGCGGCCAGGGTGTACAACCTTTTGTCAGTGCCATAGATGTGGTTGATGTAGAGGATTTGCTGCGTCCTCTGTCACAGCACCGATGGGGTTTTAATTCGCTGGAGGATTTGCCTGTCTCGCTCAACCGGGACAGCCGTATGGATACGGGACAAAATGGCATACAGCAGCGCGGTACTACCAGTGCGGTGGGCCAGCAAAGCCTGCAACACTAAGGTATTGCAAGCTGCCATATGGTGATGGTTTGGATTCATTATCATTGTAAATATCGAGTAGTTTTTGGCCGCATCGATTTGCCGCTATACTGAGGGCCTGAACTGAAGTTCTCAAAGGTGATGCTGTATGATCCACAGACTGGTTTTGCTGTTGGCCGGCACGCTGTTGGCAACCGCCGCTTTAGCCTGGGATGTGAACGACATGCCGGGGGACAGGCGCAGCATCGAGCTGGCGGTGGATGAAGGCACCTGGATGAGCCTGGATGTCAGCCCCGACGGCAAGCACATTGCCTTCGACCTGCTGGGTGATATTTATCTGATACCCATTGACGGTGGTGCGGCCACGGCAATTACTGAAGGCCCCGCCTGGGAGATGCAGCCGCGTTTTTCTCCCAACGGCAAGCACATCGCTTTTAGTTCAGACCGTGAGGGCAGTGCCAATATCTGGCTGATGGAACGAGACGGCAGCAACGCCAGAGCAGTTACCAACGAGCAATTTCATACTCTCAACAACCCCACCTGGAGTGCCGATGGCAGTTATCTTGCTGCCCGTAAAAACTATACGACCTGGCGTTCACTGGGCACCGGTGAAATATGGCTCTATCACCTGGCCGGTGGCAAGGGTTCTCCGCTGGTAGAACGCCGCAGCGAAACGCTGCAGAAAGAACTGGGCGAGCCCATATTCTCAGCGGATGGCAGCGCGCTGTACTACACGGAAAATGTTACGCCCGGTGATCTCTTTGTCTACGCGCAAGACTCCAATCGGCAAGTGTTCCAGATAAAACGTATGGACCTTGCCAGCGGTAAGGTAGAGAAGGCGGTTACCGGTAACGGCGGTGCGGTGCGTGCGACGCCTTCGCCGGATGGTCGGTATCTGGCTTTCGTGCGACGCCTGGGTCCGAAGTCGGCACTGTTTGTAAAAGACTTGCAGTCTGGAAAAATCGATTTACTTTTTGCTGGGCTGGAACGGGATATGCAGGAGACCTGGGCCACACAGGGTGTGTATCCCAATATGGACTGGACGCCCGATTCTGAATCCATCGTGTTTTGGGCGGGCGGAAAAATTCGTCGCCTTATGCTGGCCGATAAATCTGTGCAGGTAGTGCCTTTCAGTGTGCAGCAGCAACGCACCGTGGCAGAGCCGCCGCGCTTTAAGGTCGATGTTGCTCCAGACAGGTTCGATAGCAAGATGATGCGCTGGCCAGTACTTTCTCCCGATGGTAAGACGGTGGTGTATGAATCGCTGGGGCGCCTGTATATCAGACCGTTGCCGGACGGCAAACCGAAGTTGTTGAGCAAAGACGGCGCGGGTCGTTTCGAGTTGTTTCCGAGCTGGTCGCGCGATGGTCGCCGTATTGTCTTTGTCAGTTGGGACGACAAGGAACTGGGTGCTATACGCAGTATTTCCGCACGCGGCGGCAAATCCCGTATCCTCAGCGCCGAGCCGGGCTATTACCGCTGGCCGCGCTTTAGCCCAGACGGTCTGTCAATTGTGGTGGAGAAGGGCGTTGCCGGAACGCTCACTGCTCAGGCCTGGTCGCAAAAGCCGGGCATTTATTTGATGCCGGCCAAGGGCGGCGCGATGCGACGGATTACTGCCGATGGTCGCGATCCACATTTTGGCAGTGCCGATGATCGCATCTACCTCACTCGCACCAAGAATGCCTCCAATATTGCCGGTGCGCGCAATGTGAACGGCGAGGAACACCTGGTTAGTATCGGTTTGATGGGCGAAGAAGAACGTTTGCATGCCTGGTCTGATCTGGCGACCCGTTTGCTGGTATCCCCGGATGGGCGCTGGCTGACTTTCCGCGAAAATTACAATGTCTATGTGGCACCGATGCCGGTGTCTCCCCTGTCAGTACAACTGGGTGTGAATGAACGCGATAAACCTCATAGCGCCGCGTTTCGGATTGAAAAAGTGAGCGCAGAGGCGGGGCAGTATCCCAACTGGTCGGCTGGTGACCGCCTGTCCTGGAGTATGGGGCCTAATAGCTGGCATCAGAATGTGGCGGAACTTTTTCAATCCGATGGCATTGACGGCGTCGCTCAGCAGGTTGTTCTGTCCCGCTCGATTGCCGCCGACAAACCTACCGGTAGTCTGGTACTGACCGGCGCCCGTATCCTGACAATGGATGCAGGTACCAGAGTTATCGAAGATGGTGTGCTGGTCATTGAGGGCAATCGTATTCGAGCGGTGGGAGAGCGCGGCACAGTTACCCTGCCGGCTGACGTCACGGTTGTAGACCTCAGCGGTAAAACCGTCATGCCCGGCCTGGTTGACGCACATGCACACGGCCCGCAGGGCAAGGATGGTTTGGTGCCACAGCAAAACTGGCTCAACCTGGCCTATTTGGGTTTGGGGGTAACCACCATTCATGATCCCGCCAATGATTCCCGTCACATCTATACGGCCGGCGAACTGCAGCGCAGTGGACAGATTTTGGCGCCGCGTATCTTTTCTACCGGCGAGATTGTGTATGGGGCCAGAAATGAACAATACGCAATTATTGACAGCCTGGATGACGCGCGCGCCCATGTGCGGCGGCTTAAATCCCAGGGGGCAGTATCCGTTAAAAATTATAACCAGCCGCGCCGGGAGCAGCGCCAGCAAGTGAACGTGGCAGCCATGGAAGAGGGCATGATGGTGGTAGCGGAAGGTGGTTCGCTATATCACCTGGATATGAACCTGATTACCGATGGGGTGACCGGTATAGAGCACAATGTACCAGGCGGCCACTTTTACGACGATGTGATGCAACTGTGGTCGGGAACGCCGGTGGGCTACACCCTGACGCTGAACGTCACCTACGGTGGTATGAGCGGAGAGGACTATTGGTATCAACACACTAATGTTTGGCAACATCCGCTGCTGTCCCGCTGGGTGCCGCCGCGGGTGCTACAGCCGCGCTCAGTGCGTCGCAAAATGGCACCGGATTCAGAATACGGCGCAGTATTCGACAGCGTCGCTAATGGTAAGCGGCTGCGGGCGGCGGGTATCAAAGTGAATATAGGTGGCCATGGCCAGCGCGAGGGTCTTGGTGGTCACTGGGAAATGTGGAGTTTTGTTAAGGGCGGAATGTCGCCCATGCAGGCGCTGCAAACCGCGACCGGCAGCCCGGCTCACTATCTGGGCATGGATGATGATATTGGTTCACTGGAAGTTGGCAAGCTGGCTGACCTGCTGATTCTCAATCGCAATCCACTGGACAATATTCGCGATACCGACAAGCTCGACAAGGTCATGCTGAATGGCCGGCTCTACGAGGCGGCAACGCTAACTGAAGTCATCACCGGTGATCGACAGCTTAGCGACCTGTACTGGTGGAATGATCCCCAGGCGCATTTGATCAGGTAGCGGTGCCTTATGATGCGGAAAAAGTGTCTCGAAAAAGAATAGAGGAATGGGATTATGACAGCAATAACATTTGAAAATTCTGAAAAAGAATATTTGGAGTGGGTGGGGAATAATGCCGATGCGTTTGTAGTAAATTCGCGAACAAAGTTTGACCCAACTTATATAGTTCTCCACTGCTGTCCCGTTAACTTTCATATGAGTTTCATTTGATTGACATCGGGCAGTCTGCCATCAGGCGGATCACCCCTTAACAACGCCATCAGGTCACGCTTATCAAACAAATTAAGCTGCAGTAATCGCAATAGCTGCTGCATACTCTTTGTGAGTCCAGACTGAAACTTCAGAAATGCAATTAGCAGGTATACGCACATCGCTATCCATATTTGAGTCATCACTGCATTCTTGCTCGTGCCAACAAACGATTTGATTTTCAGGTTCTGTTTTATCCACTTAAAGAATAATTCCACTTGCCACCTGGCTTTGTAGACATCGGCAATCGTCTTGGCTGCCAGTTTGAAATTGTTTGTTACAAACACATAGTGCTTACCCGTCTCCGCATCTTTGTAGCCAACCCGCCTTAATCGAACAGGACATTTTTTGGAGACCTGGGGGCCGGTGAATTCTATCGTTTGATCACACGTCAAACCTTTGCCTTTCAGCACCGATCGACGCTCGATAATGCGGTATTTTGCATTGCTCTTAAGCCGGGTGACGAAGAAAATACCCTTATCTGTCAATTGCTTATACCAAACGTAATCATTGTAGGCTTTATCAATTGCAATAATACTTCCCTTAGGAAATATGAGCGTGCGACCCACTGTTACATCGTGCTTCTTCCCTTCCGTGACGACCACAAACTCCGGCAAATAACCCGCATGATTCAAACCGACGTGCAGCTTAATCGCTCCTTTGGTGGTGCGAAAATCAGCCCAGGGAAACGCAGACAAACACAAGTCGATGGTGGACGCGTCCAGCGAATAAAGCGGGTGAGTAAATCTGAAACTATGATCAGGCGCCACGCCTTGGCAGCGAGTTAACAGTTTTCCAAACAGCGCTTCGTACAGAGCATAAGGCTTATCTTCATTGATGCGCGATAGGTTAGATCGCGACAGCTTCGCGCTGCCCAGGTGGTAAAGGCGATGCATTTGCGCCGACATATTATCCACGATATCACGCAAGCTGTTTCGACCAGACAATTGAGCCATCGTCAGCGACACAAACTGTGACCAGCGGGAGGCTTTACGAAAGGAACGGCCAGAATGATGTTGTTTGGCAAGGGTCTCAAATTCATGTCTCGGAACAAGTTTTAGTATTTGTGACAGGATCGTATTACAATGCGCCATGGTCTGGTTCCCTCTATTAATACACTGTTTTATAGACAATCTCATTGTATCAATTGTGGCGGAATCAGACCTCCTTATTTCTCCTTAACGGGACAGCAGTGATAGTTCTCCATAGATCAAATTGTCCGTCAATTCTTACGTATCCTGAAATGGATAGCAGTCCTGGCGGATTTACTGAACGAGGCTATATTAAAGTCTGCGCGAAGACTGTAGATGAACTCGCTAGTTATTTTGCACCGTTAACTGCATCTACAAATCCATTCTCGAAGAGTTGCGGCATGTGTAAACCGAGCTATGAATGCAGGAACCATGCAATGCCAAAACCACACTCAGATCCACTCAATACACAAATCACACCAGAGCCCGCACTGGAGAAACGCACGCGCCGCCAGTTTAAGCCGGAGTATAAACTGCGCATTTTAGCCGAAGCTGATGCCTGTAAGCATGGTGAACTCGGCGCCGTGTTACGCCGTGAGAAACTATACAGTAATCAACTCTCCGCCTGGCGCCGTGAGTATGCACAAGGCGGTATTGCCGGCCTGACCAAGAGTGCTCCCGGCCCTGCACCCTCGAAAGCGCCCGATCAGCGTCGCATAGAGCAGCTTGAGAAAGAGAACAATCGTTTGAACCGCAAGTTGGAGATTGCCAACGACTGTCTGGATTTGCAAAAAAAAGCCTTGTCGGTGCTCGGTCGCTTGCGCAGAGGGAAGGATGTGTGAATAACGTGATTACGCATCGCCCTGCAAGGCTGCCACTGACGCGGGCGTGTCATGCGCTGGGCCTCAATCGAAGCACGGTATACGCACACCGGAAGCGGGCCGCCAACGATGAACCTGTCGTAAGCAGTCGGTGCAGCCACGCGCCCTCAGTGATCAGGAGTGAGCTGTCGTAGTCGAGACACTGCACAGTGAACCCTTTTGTGATCAGCCGCCGGCAGAAGTATATCAACGCCTGCCGTATAGAAACAACGCGTGCTTGATGGGCGCTATGAACGTCATCCGGAACGTTTTGTTCGGGGGCGACCAATCGTACCCATGCCGCCAGCGGCCAGAAGAGCAATTCGTGAACGTTCGGCCAGTCGGACCGACACAGAACGCGATTTGGATAACGTGCTCAGCTCCACAACTTCGTCATCTGATAAAACAATTTCTACTGCAACACGCACAACAAGATCTCTCTATATGAAAGAACCTATATGTTACACTGCTGACGACCTACACTAGTCGTCCGAGCTAAATTCAAGTAGTCTCTGACTGTCGCATTTCTTGTTTAGAATTAAATGGTGTTCGCCGTGCTAAAAAATATGGAAATAAACAACTTTAAAACATGGCTAAAAGGGTCAGTTTCTTTTGGCAAGGTCACTGGGCTGTTTGGCACAAATAGTTCCGGAAAAAGTAGCCTGATTCAGTTTCTCCTAATGCTCAAGCAAAGTAAGAATTCGTCAGACCGGGGAATTGTTCTGGATTTCGGCGGCCCAAATGATGAACTAATTAACCTGGGGAGTTACACAGACGTGGTTCATCGCCACGAAAATGATCTCGATTTGCAGTGGGAACTCACATGGTCACTAAATAAGCCGCTCACACTCTATGATTCCACTCGCCCAAGAACTACCCCGCTTACTACTGGCAAAAAAATAACTACAAGAACCCAGGTTTATCAGAAGGGAAAAGCGGTAATTGCAGCAGAGTTAAGTTATGAATTTTCCGGCTATCGCTTCTCACTCATCCGTAAATCAGGAGAGGCTAGTGCTTTTAGTCTTGAAGTAAAGCCTCCAGAAGGTTCTGATTTCCGGTTCCTTCGCAACCAGCAAAGAGCGTGGGCGCTCCCAGGGCCACTGAAAACTTATCTGTTTCCCGACCAAGCGAAAACATACTATCAAAATGCAGACTTACTCGGGTCTCTGGAAAGTGAGTACGAATCTCTTTTTGATTCAATCTATTACCTGGGTCCGCTTAGAGAGCCACCTAAGCGAGAATACGCTTGGTCCGGCTCCAGCCCGCTCGATGTTGGTCAGCGTGGCGAACGGGCTATTGCCGCTTTACTAGCTGCCACCGAGCGGGGAGATACGCGAAATTTAAAATACAAGGCCCGTTATCTACCGTTCCAAGAAATAATTGCTTATTGGCTAAAAGAACTCGGGTTGATCCACGGTTTTAGGGTCGCTGGAATTGGCTCTAACTCGAACCTCTATAAGGCGCTGGTAAAACGTGATTCACACAGCCCCGAGGTTTTGCTGACCGACGTTGGGTTTGGTGTTTCACAGGTACTCCCAGCATTAGTGCTTCTATACTACGTGCCAAAAGGAAGCACTATTATCATGGAGCAACCCGAAATACATTTGCATCCTTCGGTTCAGAGTGGGTTGGCTGATGTGATTTTGAGGGTTGCCAAGTACAGGAACGTCCAAGTAATAGTTGAAAGTCACAGCGAACACTTATTGCGGCGTTTTCAGCGTCGAGTGGCTGAGGAAGACTTCAACCGTGAGGATGTTAAGTTGTATTTCTGTAGTAGCAAGCAAGGACAGTCAAAACTGGAACTACTCGACATCGATATTTTCGGTGCAATTACAAACTGGCCGGAACAATTCTTTGGAGATGAGATGACGGAAATTGCAGAAACACAACGGGCAATACTTAAGCGGAAGATCAGCGCCTCAAGTACATGAAAGTTGTTATTGATACCAATGTTGCGCGAACTGCGAATGGAGATGCAACGCACGCGACCGCAGCTTGTCAACTGGATTGTGTGGATTTTCTTGCGCAATTGGTTCGCGACAAAAATAGAGTGGTCACCTTGGACAGCCTTGGTCTGATAATTGAAGAATATGCAAAGGGTTTGTCTAGGTCTGGTGGACCAGGGACGGGCCATATGTACTTCAAACATGTCCATGACCATCAAGGCGGGGACAGAGTTTGCCTTGTCGATATTTCTGTTTTAGATGATGAAAATAGAGGATTTGAAGAACTGCCTGAAAACTCCTTAGACGCCGACGATCGAAAATTTTTGGCAGTTGCTCTGATAGCTAATGCCGAACTGGTTAATGCTGTGGATAGTGATTACCAAGAAAACATTTGCCTTATTACCGAATTGGGGATTGCTTTACGAGAGCTATGCCCCGAACATGTCTGCCTCGACCCAGCCAAGGGATAGTTACGAGGTAATAAATATGTTAATGATACGAGATGTTTTCGCTTTCTCGCAAAATGTTATGAAGACAATGATACCCGCTTTTCTAGTTATATCTTCCTTAAACTAATTTTTGATACTGAAGACCTTGCCAAAGAGCGTCCAAAAGCGGATACCGTTCTGGTTGCAACCAACGAAGAAAAAGACAGGATTTGGATTGACGCTGACCATGAGTAACATCGACGTTCTATATAAGAACTGAAAAATTAACGCTATGCAGGTATGTTGTTCCTATGAAAATTAAAGTTGTAGTTCACAAAGCAGAAGAAGGTGGCTTTTGGGCTGAAGTGCCCTCAATACCCGGATGTGTGTCACAAGGTGATACAATGAAAGAAATAAAAATAAATATCGAAGATGCAATTCTTGGCTGTTTATCCATCGATATCGAGGAGCCGGAAGTTGATGAAGAAGCTGAAGTTATAGAGTTAGCGGTATGAAAACCGTCTCCGGCAAACCCCCTGTCACTCTACTTTGGGAAAAAATGGGGCGACAACAATGCTGACACAGGGGGACGCCCGTAACGGCGAGCGCTATACTTAACACATCCTTAAACAGAACGGGATAAAACAATAATGAAACTCGCACGCAATGCCTTGCTTACCTTTTTGCTGCCCCTGTCCCTGATGGTGGGTTGCCAACAACAAAATGCAGATGCGCCGGCGGTCGAAGTGGCGGCGAAACAGCCTGTGCCAATCGCTGCGGTGAACGGCAAACGCCTGGTGGCGGCCGACGCGGAACCCGGCAGTTGGATGTCCCACGGGCGCACCTACAGTGAGCAGCGTTACAGTCCCCTCAAGCAGGTAAACACAGATTCTGTGGAAGATCTGGGCCTGGCCTGGAGTTTTGATTTCAATACCGAGCGCGGCATAGAGGCTACCTCGATCGTGGTAGATGGGGTGATGTACGCCACCTCCTCCTGGAGCATTGTGCACGCCCTGGACGCACGCACGGGCGAACTCTTGTGGACATACGACCCTGGGGTTGCCAAAGCCAAAGTGCGGCACGGTTGTTGTGATGCGGTGAATCGCGGCGTGGCTGTATGGGAAGGGCAGGCATTCGTCGGTGTCTTCGATGGTCGCCTGGTCGCCCTGGACGCCGCTACCGGCAAGGTTAATTGGGAAGTGGCCACAGTCGATGTGGAACTCCCCTATACCATCACCGGTGCGCCTCGCGTTATTGATGGCAAAGTGCTGATTGGTAACGGTGGTGCTGAATACGGCGTGCGGGGTTTCCTCGGTGCTTACTCTGTGGATACCGGCGACCTGCTGTGGCGTTTCTATACGGTGCCGGGTAACCCGGAACTGGGTTTTGAAAACGAGGCCATGAAGATGGCGGCAGAAACCTGGCATGGCAAGTGGTGGGAGCTCGGCGGTGGGGGCGGTACCGTGTGGGATTCCATGGCCTATGATCCAGCACTGGATCTACTGTATTTCGGGGTGGGTAACGGCACTCCCTGGAACCGTGAGATCCGTTCACCCGGTGGTGGCGACAACCTGTTTTTGTCCTCCATTGTGGCGGTGCGCCCAGACACCGGTGAATACGTCTGGCATTACCAGACCACGCCGGGTGAAAGCTGGGATTACACCGCCACCCAGCACATCATCCTGGCTGATATCGAACTGGATGGAAAAACCCGCAAGGTACTGATGCAGGCACCCAAAAACGGATTTTTCTATGTGATTGATCGCACCGACGGCACTTTGTTGAGTGCCGATAACTATATTGATCTCAATTGGGCGACCCATGTGGATATGGAGACCGGCCGGCCGGTAGAGGTGGAAGGGGCGCGCTATGTGGATTCGCCATTTACGGTGGTGCCGTCCTACCTGGGTGGCCATAACTGGCACCCAATGTCCTACAGCCCGGATACCGGCCTGGTATATATACCGGTGATCGAGTTTCCGGCCAATTACGGGCAGCCTGAGGACTTCCTCTACCGTCCGGGTACCTCCAATACAGGTATTGACGGAATAATTGGCAGTCTGCCCGATGCCCAGGCGGAGCGGGAGGCGTTGCGTCCGTTGATGCAGGGCCGCCTGGTGGCCTGGGACCCGCGCACTCAGCAGGAAGCCTGGCGGGTGGAACATCGTGGCCCCTGGAATGGTGGAGCGCTCAGTACCGCGGGTAAGCTGGTATTCCAGGGAACAGCCGACGGCAAGATAGTGGCCTATAGCGCCGATAGTGGCACCTGGCTATGGGAGTTCGCCGCGCAGACCGGTGTAGTGGCACCGGTGATGACCTATGAACTCGATGGAGAGCAATATGTCTCGGTCAATGTTGGTTGGGGTGGTGCCTATGCGTTGGTATTTGGTGAGTATGTGCAGCCAGAGAGTATGCCCAACGTCAGCCGGGTGTTGACCTTTAAACTGGGTGCCGGCGGTCAGTTGCCGGCGGTGGACTGGCGGCCCACGGTGGCCTTTAACCCGCCCCAACGCACTGCCGATGCTGCTACCGAGCGAGAAGGCTATGCCCTGTATCAGGACATATGCATGGGCTGTCACGGACTCAATGCAGTATCTGGTTTGATTATTCCCGACCTGCGTGGGTCGGCCTGGATTCACGATGCCAAGGGCTGGAACTCGGTACTGCGGGAAGGCTTGCTGAGTAAAAATGGCATGGCCGGTTTTGCCGATTACCTGGATGCTCAGCAGAGTGAAGCAATTCGAGCCTATATTATCGAGCAGGCCTGGCGCGGGCTGAAAGTACAACAGCAAGCGGCCAGGGAATAGATACCATGAGTCGATTGGAAGGCAAGGTAGCAATAGTTACCGGTGGTGCCCGCGGTATGGGTGAAGCCACGGTACGCCTGTTCGTGGAACACGCTGCCAAAGTGATCATCGGCGACGTGCTGGATGAGCTTGGCCAGGCCCTGGCGGACGAATTGGGGGAGACTGCGCGGTTTCTGCACATGGATGTCAGCAAGCAGGAAGACTGGGACCTGGCCGTGAAGGCGGCGCAGCAATTCGGTCCGCTAAACGTGCTGGTCAATAATGCGGCCATCGTGCACATGGCCTCAATTGCTGATACCACCAACGAAGATTACCTGCGGGTGGTGAGTATCAACCAGTTGGGCAGCTTTATGGGCGTGCGTGCCGCTATTGAGCCCATGAAAGCGGCCGGTGGTGGTTCTATCATTAATATCTCCTCTATTGACGGGGTGCAGTCAAAGGCCGGCTTGTCTGCGTATTCCTCTACCAAGTGGGCGGTGCGGGGTTTGACCAAGAGTGCCGCCATCGAACTCGGTCAGTACGGTATTCGGGTGAACAGCGTGCATCCCGGTGGCATTTTCACCGCCATGGGTGGTGCCGGCGTCGGTATCAGTGAGCAGGAGATGAGCGAATCTGTCTACGCTGATTTCCCCATTCCGCGGGTCGGGCGCCCGCAGGAAGTAGCCTATGTAACCTTGTTCCTGGCCACCGATGAGGCGAGTTATAGCACCGGTGCCGAGTTTATGGCTGACGGCGGCTGGGCAGCGGGTATGCGTATGCCGGGTATGCCTTGCTCATGATCAAACTGGAGTGTTTCTACGATTGCACCTCGCCCTGGACCTACCTGGCCTTTACCGGCCTACAACCCATCTCCGAACGTTACGGTGTAAATATCGAATGGCGGCCGATGCTGGTCGGCGGCGTATTCAATGCGGTTAATCAGGATTTATATGCGCAGCGTGAGGCGGCTTTTGGTAACAAGCGGCGCATGACTTATATGATGAAAGACCTCAAGGACTGGGCCGACCTGCGCGGTATAGCAATCAACTGGCCCGGTTTCCATCCCGCCAACGCGGTTAAATCCATGCGTGGCTGTTTTGTGGCCGAAGAGCAGGGCCAGCAGGTGCCGTATGCGAAGGCTGTCTTCGAGGCCTATTGGGGGCGCAATGAGGATGTTAGCCAGGATGAGGTGTTGACCGCTATAGTCAGCGAACTGGGCATGGATGTGAGTGCTTTTTTACAGCGCATCGCCGAGCAGGACATTAAAGACCAGCTCCGCGCCAACACCGAAGAGGTAATTGAGCGCGGCGCTTATGGCTCACCGACGATTTATATTAACAGTGATGATATGTACTTCGGTAATGATCGCCTGCCTTTAATAGAACGCAAGCTGGAGCTGCTGAGTCATTCATAACGCAGTGATTGAATGGGGTAGTCGGGATTGACCTGCTCCCAGACCGCATCAACTCTGGGTGTCAGATCTACAGAATAGCGATGTGTTTCAAGTACATTGCCAGTTTGCGTGAATCCGTAGCACTAGGCGAACGCGCATTGTCAAAACGAAATACGAGTTCGTTTTCTCCAACGATTAACAGGGCAGGATCAAAGTCTACAAAACCGTAGACATCGCTGTTGTCTAGATTGAAGATCGCCACACGCGAGCCGTTTAATCGTACAAAGACCTTCTGCGATCCAAACGATCCGGCATCCAAATAAATCCGGCCTGACACTTTTTGAGGATTAGTAACATTGAACAATACACGTGAATCTCGGTCTTTGCTCCAAATTAGGTCAGCCTGTGGTCTTGACCATCCAACGAATCGAAATGATGGGTCCTTAAAACTGGGTATCTGTTCATCAAGAAATGGATAATATTGGTAGCCATATTGGTCTGCCAATCGCGGAAGAAAACCTCCATATGGAACAAAGCCGGCATGAACATCATGGACCGCGCCTGCAACAAGTCGATTTGGTGACCAGACGACACTTAGAATCGGGAGAGTCCACCCCAGCCAGCGATGCAGTGCCAAGGCCACTCCGTCGTGGCGATTGAGTGCGAGTTGTGTATCCTCTATATCAGTCATTCCAGAGATATCAGGTGATGCCAACGTCTCACTAAAAATACGATGATAGCCCTGCCACTGGCGCATGGTTTCCGTTTGAATGGCGGCCTGTGCCGTGAACGTAATGAGGACAAGTCCGGTCAAGACGCGCATTACTGCCATTCGAATTGGTGTGGCAAACATACTTATCAGAATATAAAACGAGTAAAAACCGGCTGGAACGAGCATCAGAAGTATCCGGTTGGAGTATATGATTTCTCCAAGGTAAAAATCTGTACGCCGGACGATCCAGAAAGAAACCATGATTGCCATTAGCAAACCCAAAGTCAATGCAGCCACAGGAACTCGCTCGGGCAAACGCCGTTGTATGAAGGATAGCAATACAGTGGCGCAAAACACGAAATGCAAAAGATAGTACTCTTGGGCGACTCTGGGAATGGAAGCCAGAAACTGGCCTCGGTTTCCTAAATCTCGGGCCCACAGGATTTCGCTTAACGCAAAGATCACTCCAGCCACCATCGCCAAAACCAGAAGAATTGTTGCGATGCGCTGCCCAGATGTTTTAATTTCCTCTCGCGACAGAAATAGAGCGAGAAGTAACAGGGGCGTAAATACGAGGTTACTTTCGTAGCTGCGAATCATCAGTACGCTTAGTAGAATCAGGCCTGCCAACTCGAAAAGCTTTAGACCCCGATTGTTGCCAATGAGTGCCCCACTTATCCAAAATATCGCGGCTGCAAAATGCGCCTCGGATATCGCCATCGACCAAACAGCCAGATGTGATAACCCGAAGCTCAATATTACGATTAGAGTAAAAAGACGATCTTGTGAATAAACAGCACAAAATAAGACCGTCGCAAATGGCAACCAGTAGGCACCCAATCCGTGTAACTTCACGAGGATGTCCGTGTTCGTCACTTCAAGCTTTAGAGCCATCTGCATGGGTATCTGAGCGAAGTACTCGGCGTGAAGTCTAGCCGGCGAAAATAGGTAGAAGCCATCCTGTTGTAATTGTTTGATAAAAAAATAGGCGCCGTCTGCGAACAGTACCAAATCGACGTGTAGGGCCCCTATCACTAGTGCCCCTGAAACGATCAGGGCAAAACAAATAGCAAAGGCACCAGGATCGCAGGAGTATGCTTTCCAGTTCATGGTTGTTTTTTGCATGAATGCCTATCCGATATTCGTTTGAGTAGAGCACAATTCATATGTGGCCTTGGGCAGCAGCGACAGTAGTGGCGCAAAGTTTACCCTAAGGTTTTAAGGGTCGGACCGATTGGCTATCAGTTGTTCCACCACCGCTGGGTCGGCCAGCGTTGAGGTGTCACCCAGGTTACCCAATTCATTTTCAGCAATTTTGCGCAATATACGGCGCATAATTTTGCCGGAACGGGTCTTGGGCAGGCCCGGTGCCCACTGAATGACATCGGGCTTGGCGATGGCGCCAATTTCCTGTTTACATAAATCTGCCAGCTCGGCCATAAGCTCATCGCTGCGCTCCACGCCGGCCATGGGAGTTACGTAGCAGTAAATACCCTGGCCCTTGATGTCGTGGGGAAAGCCCACCACGGCGGCCTCGGCGATGTCGTCGTGCAATACCAGGGCGCTCTCTATCTCTGCCGTTCCCATGCGGTGGCCGGAAATGTTCAGCACGTCATCGACGCGCCCGGTAATCCAGTAATAGCCATCTTCGTCGCGACTGGCACCGTCGCCGGTGAAGTAGTAGCCGGGATAATTGGAGAAGTAGGTATCGATCATGCGCTGGTGATCGCCGTAGATGGAGCGAATCTGGCTGGGCCAGGAGGCCTTGATAACCAGGTAGCCTGCGCCGGGCCCCTCTATCTCATTACCTTCCTCATCCAACAGCGCGGGCTGGACCCCAAAGAAGGGACGCGTCGCCGATCCCGGTTTGAGCGCCGTGGCGCCCGGTAATGGCGTCAACATATGGCTGCCGGTTTCTGTTTGCCACCAGGTGTCGACGATGGGACAACGGCCATCTCCGACTACCCGGTAATACCACTCCCAGGCTTCAGGGTTGATGGGTTCTCCCACTGTGCCCAGCAGGCGCAAGCTGGCGCGAGAGGTTTTCTTGACCGGCTCATCGCCTACCGCGTGCAGTGCCCGAATGGCCGTGGGAGCGGTATAAAATGTATTCACCCGGTGTTTGTCGACGACCTCCCAGCAGCGCGAGGCATCCGGGTACGTTGGCACCCCCTCAAACATGACACTGGTGGCGCCATTGGCCAGTGGGCCGTAAACAATATAGGTATGACCGGTGACCCAGCCCACGTCGGCGGTACACCAAAAGATATCGCCGTCCCGGTAGTCGAAGGTGTATTTGAAGGTCATGGCTGCCTGCAACAGGTAGCCGCCAGTGGTGTGCAATACGCCCTTTGGTTTTCCGGTTGAGCCGGAGGTATAGAGAATAAACAGTGGGTCCTCTGAGTCCATGGACTCCGCCTGACAGCTCTTGTCCTGGCGTTCGGTCAGCTCGTGATACCACACATCCCGGGCCGAATCCCAGTTGATGTCACCACCGGTGCGTTTTACCACCAGACAGGTGTGTACATTGGGGCACTGGGCCAGGGCGGTATCTGCATTGGCTTTCAGCGGTATATGCCGCCCACCCCGGACGCCTTCGTCAGCGGTTATCACGGTCTGGCAATCGGCATCGAGAATGCGGTCTTTCAGTGCCTCCGGTGAGAATCCACCAAACACCACAGAATGAATTGCGCCTAGGCGAGTACAGGCAAGCATCGCGTAGGCGGCCTCGGGGATCATGGGCATGTAAATGCAAACACGATCGCCTTTCTGCACGCCTCGCTCGCGCAGGCCGTTGGCCAACTGGCAGACCCGCTCGTGTAATTCAGCGTAGGAGATGTGTTTTTGATCGGCGGGGTCGTCACCTTCCCAGATAAAGGCTGTCTGGCTGGCCCGCTCTGGCAGATGTCTATCGATACAGTTCACGCTGACATTTAGTTTGCCACCGCTGAACCAGTTGGCCTCACCCTTGCTGAGGTCGTAGTCACAGACCGAACCCCAGGGCTGGTCCCAGCGTAAAAACTGCTCGGCCATATCGCCCCAAAATCCCTGCGGATCATCAACAGAACGCCGATACATGCGTTCGTAGCGGTCCTGGTCGATATGGGCGGTGGCCTCGAAGGCTGCTGGGACAGGGTATATGGGGAATTCGGACATTGAGGCATGGCTCCCTTATAGCGAGGTGGGTGAAAAGTAGCTGCGACCGCGCTATGTCACTGCGCCGCCAACATGCCCCAGTCGGATACAGGATTGAGATTGAGCCGGACATTATCTATCAGCCGTGGTTTGCCCAGCTTGGCCGCAGCCAGAATAGCTACCTCTTCGGTTTGCTTGGTGACTGCACGCAGTGTGCGGGCATCGCGTATCTCGAAGTAGTCCGGTTCGAAGCCTGCCTGGATCAACCTGAGTGTGGCGTGCGCTTCCAGTTCGAGATAGTTGTCAAAGCCGCAGGCTATGGCTTCACGGCAGGCCTGTAGCGTGGCGTTCAGGGTCGGCGCTACCTTGCGCTGTGCCGCCGTCAGGAAGCCGTTGCGCGAACTCAGTGCCAGCCCGTCGTCGGCCCTGGTTGTGGCAACGCCGACGATCTTGACAGGCATGCACAGGTCGGTGACCAGTTTGCGAATAATGGACAGTTGCTGAAAATCCTTTTCACCGAACAGGGCGACGTCGGGTTGCACAATGTTGAAGAGCTTGGTGACTACTGTCGCCACGCCGGTGAAGTGGCCGGGGCGATCTGCGCCACACAGTGTTTCTGATAAATTCGGCACCTGTACCCGGGATTGCACAGCCATGCCCTGCGGATAGATTTCTTTCACCTCGGGGGTGAACAGTATTTGCGCGCCCTCGGCAAACAGCTTTTCCTTGTCGGCGACCAGGGTGCGGGGGTAGGCATCCAGATCTTCATTGGGGCCAAACTGCATGGGATTAACAAAAATACTGACTACGACGATGTCGCACAGCTCTCTGGCTTTGCGTACCAGGTTCAGATGACCTTCATGCAAATTGCCCATGGTGGGCACAAATGCAATGGTGCGGTCCTGTTGGCGCGCTTCGCGAAGCGCGCGTTGAAGTTGTGTATTGGTGCTGTATGTCCGCATATCCACCCTCGAAGGCTATCTTTAGGCATCTGCAAAAGTCACTGCACTCCGACCCATTTTGGTAATTTTACCAATTTGGGCGAGCGCAGTATGCCGTATGAAGTGGGTAGGGGCAACGGGTTTAGGCCAATCAAAGTATGACTTTTTGTTACCAAAAGAAGCATTTATATATCAAAAAGTGCGGACTTTGTTACCAAAAGCATCGAAGTGGGCGCTAACTTACTATGGCGCTCGCGCAACCATTGGTGTCTGCTTTATTCGTAGCTGTGCTCAGGGCCTGGGTAGTCACCCGCTTTGACGGCGGCAACAAAAGCGTGCAGAGCGTCTTGAATGGTCGCCTGCCCTGCCATGAAGTTTTTGACAAAGCGTGGGGTGTGTCCGCTCAGTCCCAGCAGGTCGTGCATGACCAATACCTGTGCGTCGGTGCCGGGGCCGGCGCCGATGCCGATAACAGGAATGCGCAGTTTTTCGCTGATATCGGCGGCCAGCTCTGTGGGGACACATTCAAGCACTAACAGTGAGGCACCGGCATCCTGAATTTCAACCGCGTCGGCGAGGATGCTCTTTGCTCCCTTGGGTGTGCGACCCTGCACCCGGTAGCCGCCGAACACATTCACTGACTGGGGAGTCAGGCCCAGATGGGCACACACGGGAACCCCGCGTTCAACCAGCATCTGGATGCTGTCACTGAGCCAGGTACCGCCCTCCATTTTTACCATCTGGGCACCGGCCTGCATTAACACGGTGGCGTTTTCCAGTGTTTGTTCGGGCGTGGTGTACGACATAAAGGGCAAGTCGCCGATAACCATTGCGCCGCTGTTGCCACGGGCCACACAGGTGGTGTGATAGGCCATATCCTCTATGGTTACCGGTATGGTGCTGTCGTAGCCCTGCAAAACCATACCGAGGGAATCACCCACCAGCATGGTTTCGGCACCTGCTTCGCAGATCAGCCTGGAGAAGGTGGCATCGTAGGCAGTGATGCAGCAAAACTTTTCGCCCTTTTCCTTCAGTGACTGCAGGGTATTGACCGTAACGTTGCCCATGAAACTTCCTATTCGAAGAAGGTGGGATTGAAATAATGGCGTCCATTGCGAATATCCAGCATGTAATCCACCAAGTGTTGATAATCTGTGTCGCCGTTGACGAGGTCCATTTCACTGGCATTGACGATTAACAACGGAGCGCCATCGTAATACAGAAAAAATTCGCTGTACACTTCGTTGAGGCTCTCCAGGTACTGCCGGGTAATGCGCTGCTCAAACGCCACACCTCGTGTTTCAATGCGCGATAGCAATACGTCGGTGGAGGCTTGTAGGTAGATAACCAGGTCGGGCCGGGGTGCGTCTATGGTCAACTGGTGAAATACCTTTTCATAGAGCCGGTATTCATCGCTGTCCAGGTTGATCCTGGCAAACAGCGGATCTTTTTCAATCAGGAAGTCGGCAACCCTCACTGGCTCAAATATATCGCTCTGCCGCATATCTTGTATTTGCTGGGCGCGTTGAAACAAAAAGAACAGTTGGGTGGCGAGCGCGGCCTGTTTGCGGTTTTGGTAGAAGCGCTCGAGAAAGGGATTTTCTTCAGCTTTTTCCAGCAGGGCCTGGTAGTTGAAGGTTTCTGCAAGGCGCTTGGCCAGGGTGGTTTTTCCCACCCCGATTGGCCCCTCGACTGCAATGAAAGCCGGCGCAGTTCGTCCCTTTAATGCAACGCCCGGTAACTTACAGTCCTGGGTCACTCCCGTCTCCTAATAGTTGCAACCCCTCTCTGGGGCAGCCGGCTAATAATGACTCAAGAGGGGTGCCACAGGGAAGCGTCAGATTGGGGGCCAGGTCAAAAAGTGGATACAGCACGAAATTTCTTTCCCGCATACGAGGGTGTGGGATGCACAGGTCCGGCTGGTCCAGTTCAAGTTGTTCATATAACAGGATATCGAGGTCCAGGGTGCGGGGCCCCCAGCGTTCAAGGCGCTGGCGTCCGTGGCTGTTCTCTATTGCCTGTAGCTGCAGCAGCAAATCAACAGGCGGCAATGTTGTCGCCAGCAGCGCCACACCGTTGATGTAGGGGGCTTGTTGGCCCGGTCCAATGGCCGGGCTGCGATACCAGGGTGAATGAGAGATCAGTGAACAGTCTGCCATGCGATTGAGCGCCGTCAGTGCTGATTCTACCTGTTGGAGTGGTTTTCCCAGATTGGCACCCAGGGCAACAAAGCATTGGATCATTGCTTACAATGTCACTGCTTGTTGACGGGGCGTTTGCGACGATGTCGACGACGAGGGCGGCGCGGTGCCTCCTCTCGGTCGGCATCCGGAGCGGGCACCACGTCGGGATTTTTCTCCTGCAACTCGGTCCAGAACTTACCCAATTCGTCCAAATCTTCACCCGCCTCTTCGCGCAGTATCAGGAAGTCATAGGCGGCTCGGAAGCGCCGGTGACTGAGCAGGGATACGGGCTTTTTATTTCGATTCTGCAGACGCGACTGGAATTCCCAGATTTCTTTCATGGGCATGGTGAAGCGTCTGGGAATGGCTATGTGGTGCAATTGCTCCGAGATAATCGACTGGCTGGCCTCCTGCATGGCCTTGATCGGATTTTCCCCCTCATCTTCCAACTGATAGCTGCGCCTCAGGGTGGGCGCCCATAACAGGGCCGCCAGTACAAAGGCAGGTGTTACCGGCTTGCCGATGGCAATACGGTTGTCGGTGGACCGCATAGCCGCTGCCATTAGTGACACTGTGCGAGGAGCGTCTTCCAGTTCTCTGGCGGTAGCCGGAAACAAGTGCTCCAGCAACTGATACCTGTTGAGCAGCGTAAACGTTGCTAAAGCCTTACCCGCCATAAACAGCTTGAGCATTTCATCGAACAGGCGGGCGGAAGGTACCGCTTCGAGCATGTAGGCCAGCTCCGGTATAGGCGCGGCGGTATCTGCCTCGATAGTGAAATTGAGCTTGGCGGCAAAACGTATGGCGCGCAGCATACGCACGGGGTCTTCCCGGTAGCGTTGCTCGGCGTCGCCGATGATACGGATTTGTTGTTGTTCCAGGTCCGCCAGGCCGTCTACATAATCGTAGACGCAAAAATCAGAGCTGCAGTAGTACAGGGCGTTGACGGTAAAGTCTCTCCTCACCGCGTCTTCCTCAAGACTGCCAAATATATTGTCGCGCAGTAACATGCCCGAATCGGCCTGCCGGGATTGATGGCGCTGGGGCGGAACGTCATCTTCCTCGTTGTCGTGGTGTCCACGGAAGGTGGTGACTTCGACAATTTCACGACCAAAGCGAACGTGAACAATGCGAAAGCGACGGCCAATAATCCGGGAATTTCGAAACAGCTCGTGGACTTCTTCCGGGGTGGCGTCGGTGGCGACGTCAAAATCCTTGGGGTGTCCATCCAGCACCAGGTCGCGTACAGCACCACCTACCAGAAAGGCCTGAAAGTTCTGGCTGCGCAGGCGTGACATTACCTTGAGGGCACTATCGCTGATATTTTTTCGAGATACAGAATGGGCGTCCCGTGGGATACGGGTCACTGCCGGGGTTGCGGATGTCATGGCTTGCTAAATTTGCTCCTGCCTAAAATTTGCTACAGCAAAGAGGTACGCAGTCTATCATATGGAAATGATCGCGGGCAGTTGCTGATAAAGATGGGGGAAAAACATTGTTTTCCCCATCCAAGTCTCACTATTGGAGTGTTATTTTTATTTCTGTGTTCGTTGTTATTCTTAGCCGTTCTATGAAAGCACATTGCTGGCTTTCAAAAAATAATCTTTCTCTGATTGTCGAACTGCGTCAAGCAGACGCAAAAAGAACGAGGGGGAAAACAGTGTCTTCCCCATCCAGGTCCATAGTTAAAGTTCATTATTTTTATTGCGGCAGATTTTTATTGTTATTGTTGTAGCCGCAGTAGCTATCGCACGTGTCGTGCCAAGATATAAAATATGCTTATAAAACAAAGAGATAAAATATAATCGGTGTTCTTGTAATACGGTTTTACAAGCATTTTGTTACCTATCTACCCCGTATTCTGTAACCGTGTGGAGTTGAGGTAACGTGCTGCTTAGGCCGATTTAGCAGCCCGAGAGCCGGCTACTGCGGCTTTGCGTGGTGCCGTCTTGGCGGCGGCTTTCTGGCGCGGTATGCCGAAACGCTGGCGGCGCTCCCACAGGCATTTGCGGCTGACCCCCAGCTTCCGCGCCAATTCTGTTTCGCTCATGGAATCCTGGTGCTCCAGCACAAATCGTTGGAAGTAGTCCTCCAGCGACAGGTCTTCAGGTGGGTCGAAACTGCTGATCCGCGGCGCGTTTGAGCCGCTGCTCTTGTGGCCGCGCAGTTGACTGATCTGCACGAGTTCCAGATCAATTCCCAGTAGCTCGTTGTCGATTTCTTCGTCCTCAGACAGGATGACGGCCCGCTCGACCGCATTTTCAAGCTCACGCACATTGCCGGGCCAGGTGTACGTGGTAATTGCCTGGATTGCTTTGGGAGAGAAATGCCGAGGCGAAGTTTCGTATTCCCGACAGCGTTTCAGCAATATATATTCGGCCAATTCGAGAATGTCTTTGCCGCGTTCACGCAATGGCGGTAACTGTAAGCGCATCACATTGATGCGATAGTACAAGTCCTGGCGAAATTTGCCCTCGGTGGTGAGCTGCTGCAAATCGCGGTGGGTCGCACAGATCAGGCGCACGTTGACCTTGCGCGAATCCACTGATCCAATGCGACGAATCTCACCTTCCTGAATAAAGCGTAGCAGGCGTGCCTGGGCTTCCACGGGCAGTTCGCCTATCTCATCAAGAAATAATGTGCCGCCGTCAGCGGCCTCAATCAAGCCGGTGCGGTTGGTGTTGGCGCCGGTAAATGCACCCTTCTCATAGCCGAACAGTTCGGACTCGATCAGGGTTTCAGGAATAGCGGCGCAGTTTACGCAAATTAGCGGCTGGTCGTGGCGACGGCTGTGGAGGTGCACGCTGCGCGCAACCAGCTCTTTACCGGTGCCTGTTTCACCGAGTACCAGAACGGTGGCATTGGTAGGAGCAATTTTTCGAATGTGTTCAAACTGGGTAACCATATCTGTGCAGCCACCGATGAAGCCCTCTACTTTTCTCTCGCCTGCGCGGGCCGCCGTTGTGCCGCTTTTTGGTGGCGCCGGTTTGTCCCTGCTACGCTCTGAGATGATGCGTTGCACCGCCGTGACCATGTCATTGTGATCGAAGGGTTTGGCGATGTAATCAACCGCTCCCATACGCATTGAGTCTACCGCTGAGCGCAAACTGGCGTAGCTGGTCATAATGAGTACGGGCACTTCGCCGGCTTTCTTGATCAGGTCTGTACCCGGCGCGCCGGGCAGGCGCAGGTCGCTGATGATGAGGTCAAAGTCGCCCAGTTTATAATTGGCTTCTGCTTCGGGCACTGACGCCGCTTCACTGATCCTGTACTTATGCCGTTCCAGCAGACGCCGCAGCGCTGTCCGAATGACCGATTCGTCTTCTACAACCAGAATGTCCTGCATGCCGGTTCCCGTGAACTGTTACCTGTTACCTGAGGCAACAAAATAGCGCGTCTACACGGAATTTGCCAGTCAGGGCCGGTTCTGGCTGTATTCCTCTTGGTAGCTCGCGGTGTTCAAGGTGATGGAAAAGCAAGTTCCGGTTCCCTCTGGTAACGGGCTTTGCAGCAATATACGACCGTTAAGATTCTCCAGGATGCTGTATACCAGGGACAGGCCAAGACCCGTGCCCTGGCCAGGTTCCTTGGTGGTGAAAAATGGTTCGAATACCTGCCCATGGATTGCCGGCGGGATGCCTGCCCCGTGATCTGTCACGGTGATGACAGTTTGCTCAGCATCATGACTACTGTCGACTTCAATCAAGCCCTCTTCGTCACTGGCATCACGGGCGTTACCCAGCAGGTTGATGAATACCTGTAACAGGCGCTGGCTGTCGGCGCGTACCAGGTGCTCCCGGTGGCAGCGGTTTGCAAACTGCACTGGCCTGGCTTTGTGATCCAGGCACAACAGATGTACCGCTTCATCGACACAGTCGGCGACGTTGAGTGCCTGTAACTCCGCGGATTCAACAATACCTGTGCCGGTGCGGGAAAAGTTGACCAGCGATTCGACAATACGATTGACCCGTTCAGTTTGCAGGAGGATTTCGGTAGCCGCTTCATGCACCGCTGTTAAATCTTCTTCATAAGCCAGGTTTTGCGCCAGCGAGGATATCCCGGTAACCGGGTTGCCGATTTCATGGGCTATCCCGGCCGCTAAGCGGCCTACAGACGCCAGGCGCTCACTGTGCATCAGCTCTTGCTCCAGCATTTCGTAATCGGTCAAGTCTTCGACCACAATGACCTTGTCCTGGCTGCGGCGCCAGGATGATTGCACGGCCGCTTTGTGCAAGCCTATCCAGCGCCCTGGTCCGTGTGGGTCGGGAAGATGCTTGCGGGGGTCGGCGTCCATGCCCGAATCGACAAAGTCACCTAATATCGTGCTCCAGATACTGGGTAATTCTGTCAGCCGAGCCCCCACGGCCCGTTCGCTCGAAATGCCCGTGATGCCCTCCATGGAGCGATTCCACAACTGAATCAGGCCATGTGGGCGCAGCGAGAAAACGCCGATAGGCAGGTCCCGCAGAGTCTTTTGGTACTGCCAGCGGGTGAGTCTTCCACCGGGGTAAAATAACAGCGCCCATACGATGAGGCCGGCTCCCGCCATGCAGAGAATGAATTCCGTCATTGATAGGTTCCTGAATCAGGCCGTCCGCCAAGGTTCGCGAAATAGCATCAGTACAGAGTTGTTTCCGGTATGCCCATCCGGGAGGGTACCGCCGGCAACTGCCATGAGTCTATTGCTTCTCGTAGCAAGTGGTCGATATTGCCGGCTTTAGCAGGCATAGCTTGGCCCAGGAAGCGCAGGGCGAGACGCAGGTTTTGCAGGGCGTCGCTGTTATTCAGAGCGGGGGCGTGAGTTTGCTTGCTCAGTTTTTGACCCGCGCTATTGGTAATGACCGGGATATGCGTGTAGCGGGGTGTGGGCAGGCCCAATACTTCTTGCAGGTACACCTGCCTGGGTGTTGAGTCGTACAAATCAGAACCGCGTAATACCCGGTTGATGCCTTGATATTCATCGTCTACCACGACCGCCAGTTGATAGGCGTACAACCAGTCTTTGCGCTGCACAATAAAATCGCCGACCTCGCGTTGGAGATCCTGTTGCAGGGAGGGCTGCAGGTGATCGGCAATCACCACGGGAGTTTCACGCTGAACCTTCACCCGAATAGCGCTGGCAACATCTGCAGCGGGCGGCTGTGATCGGCAGCGTCCGAGATAGACATTGCCCTGCGTCGCCAACTGCGCGCGGGTGCAATCACAGCGGAACGCATGGCCTTTGTCGAACAGTTGTTGTATGGCGGTGGCGTAGGCGTCGTGGCGTTGGCTTTGCCACAATACCTCGCCGTCCCAGCTCAGGCCGTGCGCCTGCAAGCTGTTGAGGATGCTGTGGGCAGCGCCGGGGATTTCACGTGGTGGGTCCAGATCTTCCATGCGCAGTACCCAACTGCCGCCGTTATGGCGGGCATCGAGAAAACCGGCGAGAGCACATATGAGCGAGCCCAGGTGCAGAGGCCCCGTGGGGGAGGGCGCAAAGCGCCCAGCGTAAACTGTAGGCGACTTAGCCGTGTTCCTGCTTTTCCTTGATTTCGTCGAGCGTCTTGCAGTCGATGCAAAGCGTGGCGGTGGGGCGAGCTTCGAGGCGTTTGATGCCGATATCTACACCGCAGGCGTCACAGTATCCATAATCGTCGGCATCAATTTTGTCGACTGTTCCGTCTATCTTCTTGATCAGCTTGCGTTCGCGGTCGCGGGTACGCAACTCCAGGCTGAACTCTTCTTCCTGGGTGGCGCGGTCGGCGGGGTCAGGAAAGTTCGCGGCCTCATCTTTCATGTGACTGACGGTGCGATCCACTTCTTCCATCAGGTCGGCTTTCCAGGTCAACAGGATGCCTTTGAAGTGCGTGCGCTGGGCTTCATTCATGTACTGTTCCCCACGCTTTGGCTTGTAGGGTACAAAGTTTTTGAATTCAGTTGAGGCGGCTGTTTTTGCTGATTTTCTCGGCATGATGATTTCCCATGCGTATCAAATTTTCTGCTTATTTCCTGGATTGGCCATATGCCTGTAAACCAAGGGCGCGAAACTTACCAGATATCGACGGCCGATGCCAATAAAAAATGGCTTTATAGAACCAGGCTCGCCAACCTGTCAAGCCTTGGCCTAGAATAGATATTCCACGGCCTCGGTTATGGCGTGGCGACATACCGGACAGGACACTAAATAACATGGAATTTCCCTCCAAGCTTGTCCCGGCACGCCTGATCAAGCGCTATAAGCGGTTTCTGGCTGACGTAGCACTGGAGAGCGGTGAACAGACAACCGTGCACTGTCCCAATACCGGTGCAATGAGTGGTTGTGCTGAGCCGGGTCGCAGCATATGGCTGTCGGTAAGTGACTCCAAAACCCGCAAATACCCTCACACCTGGGAATTGATAGATACCGGCGCGGGTATGGCCTGTATTCATTCTGCGCGCGCCAACAGCGTGGTCAGCGAGGCGGTTGAGTCTGGCCTGGTGACCGCGCTGGGTGGCTATTCATCCCTCCAGCGCGAGGTCAAGTACGGGGCCGGCAGTCGGGCTGATATGGTGCTGGCAGGGGAGGGCGTGCGCTGCGTGGTGGAGGTGAAATCAGTCACCCTGTTGCAGTCGGACGGCACCGGCGCGTTTCCAGATGCGATCAGTACGCGCGCGCGTAAACACTTGCAGGAATTGCAGGCGGTGGTGGAGTCAGGTGAACGGGCGGTGATTTTCTTCTGCGTTTTCCACCAGGGCATCCAGCGGGTAGTGCCCGCGCGGGATATTGATCCTGCCTATGCTGAGGCGCTGGAAACTGCGCTGCAGGCAGGTGTTGAAGCCATGGCCTGGTCTGCACAGGTGACGCCTGCAGGCATTTCCCTGCGGCGGGAAATCCCGTTCCAGCCAGGTTGAGTGATATGCTGATTGTTGAGAAATTGAGGAGGGACAACTGTTGTCGCTAACTGATGCCCAGTTGACCGGGCGCGATGAGAGCCATTTGCATTACCGGGGAAGCATCGCACTGATGCCCGCCTGCTGGCAGGCCTTTGAAGAGCTTCGTAGCGCCGCTGCCCAGGCCGGCTTTGAGCTCTGTATTGCCAGCGGCTTTCGCAGCTTTGAAAGACAGTTGGCGATCTGGAATGCCAAAGCGTCAGGCCAGCGGCCGGTGCATGATGATCGCGGACTCGTTGTTGCCATGAGTGCATTGTCGCCGCTGCAACAAGTGCGGGCAATTATGCGCTATTCGGCCCTGCCTGGCGCTTCGCGGCATCACTGGGGCAGTGACCTGGATATATATGACGCTGGCGCCCTGCCCGAGGGTTACCAGTTGCAATTGACCCCGCAAGAGGTGGCCGATGATGGCATGTTTGGTGCGCTGCACTACTGGCTGGATGAACAAATTGCCGCCGACACCGCGGCGGGTTTTTTTCGTCCCTACGCCACCGATATGGGCGGGGTGGCGCCGGAGCGTTGGCACCTGAGTTATGCGCCGTTGGCACAGCAGTGCGCGGCTCAACTGACCCCGGACTGTTTGCGCGATGCTCTGGCAACTGGAGAACTGGTGTATACGGAACTGGTGCTGAGCGAGTTGGCCGCTCTCTATGAGCGCTACGTGGCCGTGTAGCTTGTAAGCGCTGCGCCGAGTTGGTTAGTATGGAGCCCCCAAAAATAATATAGGTAGATAGGAATAGTATGACTGATTACCTCATGTTGCCGCCGCTGCTCGGCGGTATAGGTCTTATAGTCGCCTTTGTCATTTATCACATAATGACTCGCCACGATCATGGCGAAGATGCGGTCAAGAAAATTGCTGAACAGATTCACCTTGGCGCCATGGTGTTTATGCACCGCGAATACAAGATGTTGGCGGCTTTTTGCACCGTGCTGGTGATAGGTATCCTGGTTTCACCGCTGGGCATGAATACAGCGATCGCCTTTGTTGTGGGCGCGGTGTCATCCGCCACAGCGGGCTACCTGGGAATGTTCGCCGCCACCAAGGCGAATGTGCGCACTGCGGTAGCGGCCAACAACCACGGCGCTGCACAGGCGTTGTCCATCGCCTTTTACGGTGGCTCGGTGATGGGCCTGTGTGTCGCCTCACTGGGCTTGATCGGCCTGGGTGGGCTGTATTTCTACTTTGGTGGCGATGCCCATAGCGCCCACTCGATCCACGGCTTTGGTATGGGCGCTTCCACGGTGGCGCTTTTTTCTCGTGTTGGCGGCGGTATTTTTACCAAGAGCGCCGACGTGGGTGCCGACCTAGTGGGTAAAATTGAAGCGGGTATTCCCGAGGATGACCCGCGCAACCCCGGTGTGATCGCGGATAACGTGGGCGACAACGTCGGTGACATAGCCGGCATGGGCTCAGATATTTTTGAGTCCTATTGTGGCGCCATGATTGCCTGTATCGCCATTGCTGCGACGATGACCGCGGCCAACGCCCCGGCCATGATGTTCCTGCCGCTGGCATTGTCGACCATTGGTCTGTTGGCGTCTTTCGCCGGTATTTTGATCGTCCGCGCCCGTTCAGCGTCGGCGCCTGAGGCAGCGCTGCGCAGCGGTACATTACTGGCACCGGTACTCTTTGTGATTATCGCCTGGTTTATGATAGCCGATTTGGGCATTGAGACTAATGTCTGGTGGGCTGTGGTATGTGGCGCTGTTGGTGGTGTAGCGATCGGTTTGATTACCGAGTACTACACCGGTGGCACCCCAGTGCGCAAGATCGCCAAGTCCGGTAAAACCGGTCCCGCGACGGTTATGATTACCGGCCTCGCGGTTGGCATGGAATCTGTGGTTGCCCCCATCCTGTTTTTGGCTGCCATTATCTATATTTCTACCGAGTTGGCAGGCCTCTATGGGGTGGGCATCGCGGCCGTGGGCATGTTGGCTACGGTGGGCATTACCATGGCGATCGATGCCTATGGTCCGGTTGCCGATAATGCCGGTGGCATTGCCGAGATGGCTGGTATGGGTGAAAAGACCCGTGCCATTACCGATGGCCTCGACGAGGTGGGAAATACCACCGCGGCCATTGGCAAGGGTTTCGCGATCGGCGCGGCGGCGCTGGCAGCACTGGCCATTATCGCCGCCTTTGCTGAAACCGTAGCCGCCAACCAGGGCAGCTTTTCACTGGAGATAACCAACCCCGCGGTGCTGGTGGGCATGTTTATCGGCGGCACCATCCCTTTCCTTATCTCCTCGATCACCATGACCGCAGTGGGTGAAGCGGCGTTTGAGATGATCAACGAGATCCGTCGCCAGTTCCGGGAAATTCCCGGCCTGTTGGAGGGTAACGCTGAGCCGGATACAGAGCGCTGTGTCGATATCGCGACCACGGCTGCACTCAAGCGTATGATCTTGCCGGGAACTATCGCGGTAATGGCGCCGGTTTTGGTTGGCTTTGGATTGGGCGCGGAGTCCCTTGGCGGAATGCTCGCCGGTGCTTTGCTGGCCTGTGTGTTGATGGCGCTAATGATGGCCAATGCCGGTGGTGCCTGGGATAACGCCAAGAAGTATGTAGAGAAAGGCAACCTCGGTGGCAAGGGTTCGGAAACCCATACGGCAGTGGTTGTAGGTGACACCGTCGGCGACCCCTTCAAGGATACGTCCGGGCCGTCCATGAATATTCTTATCAATGTGATGGCGATCGTCAGCCTGGTGATTGCTCCGCTGCTGTAAGTATGTTTCGCCGCCCAGGTGATTAAGTCAGACCAGGCGGCCTGCTACAGCCAAACCTTGAAACGTTTTTTGAGCTTGCGCGGTACCGGTTCGTTCTTGAGTTTGACGTAGTGCGGTAAACCGTTGCGGTAGGGCGGATAGTCTTCACCCGCTATCAATGGCGTCAGGTAGTCGCGCCCTGCCTGGGTGATACCAAAACCGTCGCGAGTGATGAAGTCGCGGGGCATCATCTTTTCTACATTGGCAACCTGGTCCAGCGGGGCTTCCCCAATTGACCAGCTATAGCGCTTGCCCTTGCCGCGAACAATCGACGGCATGACCGCGTTCTTGCCGGCCAGTGCCATTTCCACCGCCGCCTTGCCAACTGCATAGGCCTGTTCTACATCCGTAGCGGAGGCGATGTGGCGCGCGGCGCGCTGCAGGTAGTCGGCCACTGCCCAGTGATATTTATAGCCAAGTTCTGCCTTGACCATTGCGGCAAGTGTGGGAGCTACGCCGCCCAGTTGCGCGTGGCCGAAGGCATCGCGGGTGCCGGCATCGGCGAGAAAGCTGCCATCGGCATACCGGGCACCTTCGGAGGCGACAATTACGCAGTGCCCGTAGCGTTTGACACTGCGCTCAACCTTGCGCAGAAATTTGTTTTTGTCGAAAACGATTTCCGGGAACAGGATGATGTGTGGGGCGTCGCCCTCGTGCTCTTTGGCCAGTCCACCAGCGGCGGCAATCCAGCCGGCATGGCGGCCCATGGCTTCCAGGATAAAGACCCTGGTGGAGGTTTCGCACATGGAGGCTACATCCAGCGCCGCTTCGCGGGTGGAAATGGCAATGTACTTGGCAACTGAGCCAAAACCCGGGCAGTTGTCGGTGAGTGGTAAATCATTGTCGACGGTCTTGGGGATATGGATAGCCTGCACCGGGTAGCCCATGGTGGCGCTGAGCTGGGAAATCTTCAGGCAGGTGTCGGCGGAGTCGCCGCCGCCGTTGTAAAGGAAGTAGCCGATATTGTGCGCCTTGAATACCTCTATCAGACGCTCATACTCGGCGCGATGCTCAGCTACACTCTTGAGCTTGTAGCGACAGGAGCCGAATGCACCGGAGGGCGTGTGTCGCAGGGCGGCTATATTTTTTGCGGATTCCTTGCCGGTATCGATCAGCTCCTCGCGCAGGGCGCCGATAATGCCGTTGCGACCGGCATAGACCTTGCCCATCCTTGCCCGGTTGGCGCGAGCTGTTTCGATCACCCCGCAGGCGCTGGCATTGATCACAGCGGTGACCCCGCCGGATTGGGCGTAAAAAGCGTTTTTCTTGGGCATGAAGTCTTCCTTGAGGCAGTTCTGTCAAATTCCCCATGATACCATTGGCACTGTTGAACCGGGGATTTCGTTTGAGCAAACACGTTCATATTCTGGGCATATGCGGCACATTTATGGGCGGGGTAGCGCTGCTGGCACGAGAACTGGGGTTTGAGGTCAGTGGCTCCGATGCCAAGGTCTATCCACCCATGAGTACACAGCTAGAGGCAGCCGGAATTACCTTCTGTGAGGGATACCGGCCCGAGCATTTGCAGCCGGCCCCCGCTTTGGTGGTAGTCGGCAACGCACTCGCGCGCGGCAACCCGGCCGTCGAGTACCTGCTCAACTCCCGCATCCCCTATGTCTCTGGCCCACAATGGCTGGCCGAGAACCTACTCTGTGAGCGCTGGGTGTTGGCGGTTGCCGGCACCCATGGCAAAACCAGTACCGGTAGTTTACTGGCCTGGATTCTTGAGCAGGCCGATATGGCGCCGGGATTTCTCATCGGCGGGGTACCGGGCAATTTTGGCTGGTCGGCGCGTCTCGGCAACAGTGACTTTTTTGTGGTTGAGGCCGATGAATACGACACGGCTTTTTTTGATAAGCGCTCCAAGTTTGTACACTACCGCCCGCGCACCTTGTGCCTGAATAATCTTGAATTTGATCACGCCGATATCTTCAGTGACCTGGAGGCGATTAAAACCCGATTTCATCATTTGATGCGCACGGTGCCCGGTGAGGGCCTGGTGATACACCGCACGGGTGACGAGGCGCTGGATGATGTTCTGGCCCGTGGCTGTTGGTCGGCAACGACAACATTTGGCACTGCCGCCGGCAGTGACTGGACGGTTGTACAAGCGGTGCCGGATGGCAGCAAGTTTGAGATTGTACACGGCGCAGAGCGCGCGCCGGTGGAGTGGCAGTTCACCGGCCAACACAATATTGAAAATGCGCTGGCAGCGGTGGCGGCCGCTCACCATGTGGGTGTACCCCTGGCCATAGCGGCAGAGGGGCTGCTCAGCTTTGCGGGGGTTAAGCGCAGGATGGAACTGCTGGCGGATATAGCCGGCATTCGGGTTTACGACGACTTTGCCCATCATCCGACGGCTATCGCCACCACCCTGGCGGGATTGCGTGCGCAGGTTGGCGACGGACGCATTGTGCTTATGATCGAGCCCCGGTCGCGCACGATGCGAATGGGTCAGCATCGTGCGGCCTTGTCTGCCGCTACCGTAAACGCCGATCATGTGTATTGGTACCAGCCGCCGGGTCTCGATTGGGATTTACAGCGTGTGATCCAGGACAGTTCGGTGCCGGCGGATCTATGCAGTGAAATTGCCAATATGGTACAAACCGTTGTTGCCGCCAGTGGTGCCGGTGACCATATCGTTATCATGAGTAATGGTGGCTTTGGTGGTGTTCATCAGGCGTTGCTTGGAGAATTGGCGAAAGTGCACGGTCAAAACCACTAGTACAGGGAATCAGTTGGATATGCATGCTGCATTTATTGCATTTTATGATCGTTGGATACTGAGCAGACCGCTGACCAGTATTTTCCTCACATTGGCGCTGGTTGCCGCGCTCGCCGGCCAGTTGGGAAATCTCAAGCTGGATGCCTCGGCGGACTCACTGGTATTGGAGGGTGATTCGGCGCTGGAGTACTTCCGCGAGAGTTCGGCCCGTTACAGTTCTGAAGATTTTCTGCTGGTAACCTACCAGCCATTCGGCGATTTGTTGGGTGATGCATCCCTGGATGCGCTCAGGGAGCTGCGCGACGAATTGGCGGTGGTGGTGGGTGTTTCTTCCCTTACTACCATTCTCGATGTGCCGCTATTGCAGAGCCCACCCGTGCCACTTTCGGCGCTCAGCTCGGCTGAGGGCTTGCCGACCCTGTCTGATGTGGGCATAGACCGGGAGCTGGTGCGGCTGGAGTTTCGCGACAGCCCCATCTACGCTCAACTGCTGGTTAGCCCGGATGGCCGTACCACGGCGCTGCAAATCAATTTGCAGCGCGATGCGCGGTATATCACCCTGCTGGAGCGCCGCGAAAATTGGCGAGCCGCCCGGCATGACGGCTCCCTGGGCCCCGACGAACTAAGCCGGCTGGACGCGGCAGAGCAGGAGTTCAAGGCCTATTCATCCATTGCCAGTGAACGCCAGGGCTTGCTGGTGGCGGAAGTTCGCGGCATCGTCGATGACTATCGCGACCGGGCGCACCTGTTTGTCGGTGGCCTGCCGATGATTACCGCCGACATGGTCAGTTTTGTGCGCAGTGACCTGGTCACTTTTGGCACCGGCATAATTGCCTTCATGATAGTGATGCTGGCCATTATTTTTCGCGCGGTACGATGGGTAGCACTGCCTGTCTTCGCCTGTGTGGTGTCAGTCACGTTTATGCTGGGCTTGTTGGCCTGGCTCGATTGGCGCATGACGGTTATCTCCTCCAATTTCGTGGCGCTGTTGTTAATTATTACCCTGTCGATCGCCATACATCTGGTGGTGCGCTACCGCGAGTTGCACCGCGACAAACCCGCCGCAGATCAGCACGAGTTAGTGCTCGATACCGTGCGGAATATGGTTGTGCCGTGCCTGTATACGTCGCTGACAACTGCGGTGGCGTTTGTCTCGCTGGTGGTTAGCGGTATTCGGCCGGTGATTGATTTTGGCTGGATGATGACTACCGGCATCGTGGTAGCCCTGATAGCGACCTTTATACTGTTTCCCTGCACGCTGGTGCTGATACCCAGAGGCCAGCCGGCCCAGGTCGATAAGCGCCACGCGGGGCTAACGGTCGCCTTGGCCCGCTACACGGAAAATCACGGCCGCAGCATCCTCACCGTGGCCGCGCTATTGCTGATTGGCACGATCTACGGCATCAGCCGGCTACAGGTAGAAAACCGATTTATCGATTACTTCCATGAGAGCACTGAGATCTACCGGGGCATGGAGTTACTGGATGCCGAGTTGGGCGGCACTATTCCCCTGGATATTATTATCGACATGGACGAGTCCTGGACGGCTACGGCTGTGTTTATTGCCGATGCCGGTGCGACGACAGCAACAGACGAAGAATCTGCTGATGATGAGTGGTTGGAGGAGGACGATATGTTCGCCGACGATGACCTTGCAGATGATTTTGCAACAGAGGGGGACAGTTTCCGGCAAAGCTACTGGTTTACTGTGCGCGGCATGAATCGCCTGGCGGCAATACACGACTATGTAGAATCCCTGCCGGAGACCGGCAAGGTAATGTCACTGGCGACCACCTATGCCGTCATCAAGCAGATACTCGGTGATGATGTGGGTGATGTCGAGCTGGCCCTGGTACAAAAGAGTTTGCCGGCAGCTATTAATGGCTTGTTGATTGCGCCTTATTTTAATGAAGACTTGCAGCAGGCCCGAATTTCATTACGGGTGAAAGAAACCAGCCGTGAGCTACGACGCAACGACTTTCTGATCGGTCTGCGCCGGCATTTGCTCACCGAGATGGAACTTGCTGAAGACAAGCTGCATTTCACTAACATGCTGGTGCTCTACAACAATGTGCTGCAAAGTTTGTTCAAGTCACAGATCCTGACCATTGGAGCCGTTTTCATTGTCATTATGCTGATGTTCCTGATCTTGTTCAGATCCCTGTATCTTGCCCTGATCGCCATCGCCCCCAATATGCTGGCGGCGGGAACAGTGCTCGGTGGTATGGGCCTGGTTGGCATTCCCCTGGATATTATGACCATCACCATTGCCGCTATCGTTGTGGGTATTGGCGTGGACCACGCCATCCATTATGTGCACCGGTTCAAACGAGAGTTTCCAGGCGACCGCAACTACCTGGCAACCATGTACCGCTGCCACGAGAGTATCGGTCGGGCGCTGTATTACACGTCGATTACCGTCATTGCCGGTTTCTCCATTTTGGCATTGTCCAATTTCACTCCCAGTATTTATTTCGGCCTGCTGACCGGCTTGGCAATGTTTGCCTCGGTGATTGGCTCGCTGTTATTGCTGCCCCTGCTTATCATTACCTTCAAGCCGTTGGGGCCGGAGCAGTCGAACTGATGGAAATCCCCCTGTTTCCACTTGCCTCGGTACTGTTTCCGGGGGGGCGCATGTCTCTGCAGATTTTTGAGCAGCGCTACCTGGACCTGGTGCGTAGCTGTTTAAAGCAGGCAGAGGGCTTCGGTCTGGTGTGGATTGCCGAGGGTGCGGAGGTGGCACAACCGGGTACCGGGATGCCGAAGTTGGGTGAGTTTGGTTGCTATGCCCGCATTGTCGATTGGGATGCACTGCCCAATGGGCTGCTGGGAATCACTGTCGAAGGTGGTGAGCGGTTTCATCTCAACGATGCCCGCAGCGAGAGCAATCAGCTAGTGGTGGGCGATGTGGAGATGGACGCGTTCCGCTGCGCTGTGCCCATGCGCGAGGAGTGGAATTCCATGCTGGAGGTGCTGGCCCGCCTTGAACAGCATCCCCATGTACAGCGCATGGGGATTAAAGCCGACCACGAGGATGCCTGGCAGGTGGGGTACGTGTTGGCGCAATTGCTGCCAGTTGAGGAGGCCATCAAATACCGGTTGTTGGGCCTTGATGATACTGCGCAATTTATGGCGGAGTTGGGTGAGTTGCTGGACGCGTTGGGCGGTTTGACGGCCTAGCGCTCGCACTCTTCATCCAGATCAGCTTCTGCCGGCGCGGGCGACCAGCCTCCCAGGGCTTGCCAGCGATTGACGATGCTGCAAAAAAGTTCCGCTGTCTTCTCTGCATCATAGGCCGCCGCATGGGCTTCGCTACTGTCGAAGTCTATGTGCGCCTCGGCACAGGCTTTTGCCAGTACGGTTTGCCCGTAGGCGAGGCCAGACAGTGTGGCGGTGTCAAAGTGTGAAAAAGGGTGGAAGGGATTACGCTTGATACTGCAGCGCTCTACGGCGGCGTTTATGAAACCGGCATCAAAATGCGCATTGTGACCTACCAGGATGGCGCGGTTGCAACTTTGCTCCTTGATCTCCTTGCGAATTATTTTGAACAACTCTGCCATAGCGTCTGCTTCGGACATGGCCTCGCGAAATGGGTGCCAGGGGTCTATACCGGTAAAATCCAGTGCCGATTGCTCCAGGTTGGCCCCTTCGAAAGGCGCGACATTGTAGGCACAGGTTTTTAGCACTTTTAGTTCACCATTGCCGTCCATGCGCATTATGGTCGCCGCAATTTCCAGGATGGCGTCGGTAGAGGCGTTGAAACCACCGGTTTCAACATCGATAACTACCGGTAGAAAACTGCGAAATCGCCGACTGATCTGGCTCATGCAAGAACCTTCCAGTGGACTTGTTCGCCACCGCGTAGCGGTGTGAGTCGTGAATCTGCCAGGGCGACAGATTCGGCCACCTGCCAGCTTTCTCGTCGCAGGGTGATGCTGTCAGGGTTGTGAGGCAGGCCGTAGAAGTCAGCACCGTAAAAGCCGGCGAAGGCCTCCAGTTTATCCAGTGCAGAGGCGGCGTCGAATACCTCGGCGTAAAGCTCAATGGCGGCATGGGCGGTATAACAGCCGGCGCAGCCACAGGCGGCCTCTTTGCTTGCCGTGCTGTGAGGCGCCGAATCTGTGCCCAAAAAGAACTTTGCATTGCCACTGGTCGCGGCGGCGATTAATGCCTGCCGGTGCTCATTGCGCTTAAGAATAGGCAGGCAGTAATAGTGCGGCCTGATGCCTCCCGCCAGCATATGGTTGCGGTTGTACAGGAGATGGTGGGCAGTGATGGTGGCGGCGACGTTGGCTGGCGCCGCACTGACAAATTCAACCGCATCGCAGGTAGTGATATGTTCCAGCACCAGCTTGAGTTCTGGGAATTGCGCAGTGATGGGCAGCAGGTGACGATCAATGAAGACTTTTTCCCGGTCGAAGATATCGATATTGTCATCGGTCACTTCACCGTGTACCAGTAACGGCAGGCCGCATTCTTCCATGGCTGCCAGGGTTGGATACAGGGTTTCCAGATTGGTCACGCCGGCTTCAGAGTTGGTGGTGGCACCGGCCGGATACAACTTCACGGCGTGGACAAAGTCACTGGCGGCGGCCTCAGCGATATCACCCGCGCAAGCCTGGTCGGTGAGGTAGAGCACCATCAGTGGTTGGAACCGGTGCGGCAAACCCTGTTGCGCTGTCAGGATGCGGGTTCGATAGTCGTTGGCCTGGGCAGTACTGGTTACTGGCGGGGTCAGGTTGGGCATTACGATGGCGCGGCCAAAGTAACGCGCTACATCGGCGCAGGTATGGGGCAGCGCAGCACCGTCACGCAGGTGTACATGCCAATCGTCAGGGCGGGTTATTTGTATCTCGTTCACGGAAAACCCACGTTTGCCAGTAGATGGGGGCATGCTACCCGAATCACCCCGCCGATTGAAGGGACGCGGCGGGACGCGTAGAATACGCCGCCTTCGAAGGGAAAGTGTATATGAATGATATCAACAAGGTAGTGCTGGCCTATTCCGGTGGTCTGGATACATCAGTAATCGTGCGCTGGCTGCAAGCAACCTACGCTTGCGAGGTGGTGACCTTCACCGCCGACATCGGCCAGGGAGAGGAAGTAGAGCCGGCCCGGGTCAAGGCGCAGGCCATGGGTATCAAGGAAATTTACATCGACGACCTGCGCGAGGAATACGTGCGCGATTACGTCTATCCCATGTTCAGAGCCAATACCATCTACGAGGGTGAGTACCTGTTGGGTACTTCCATTGCCCGACCGCTGATCGCCAAACGCCTGATAGAGATTGCCAACGAGACCGGTGCCGACGCGATTTCCCACGGTGCTACCGGCAAGGGCAACGACCAGGTTCGCTTCGAGTTAGGGGCCTATGCGCTGCAGCCGGGCATTCACGTGATATCGCCCTGGCGCGAGTGGAACCTGAGTTCCCGCGAGTCGCTAATGGACTACTGCGCCGCGCATGATATCCCGGTGGATTATGCCGGCAGCAAAAAGAAATCCCCGTATTCCATGGATGCCAACCTGCTGCATATTTCCTATGAGGGTGGCATCCTCGAGGATCCCTGGGCTGAGCCTGAGCAAGATATGTGGCGCTGGAGCGTCAGTCTGGAGGCCGCGCCGGACTTTCCCACCTATATCGAGCTGGGTTACCAGTGCGGTGATATTGTCGCCATTGATGGCATGGCGATGAGCCCGGCTGAAGTGCTGACCAAACTCAATGAAGTGGGTGGGGCCAACGGTATTGGTCGCAACGATATTGTTGAAAACCGCTATGTGGGTATGAAATCGCGCGGCTGCTACGAAACACCGGGTGGCACTATTATGCTGAAGGGGCACCGGGCGATTGAGTCGCTGACCCTGGACCGTGAAGTCGCTCACCTCAAAGATGAATTGATGCCGCGTTACGCCAACTTGATATATAACGGTTACTGGTGGTCACCGGAGCGCAAGATGCTGCAGACGGCTTTCGATGAGTCACAGACTGTAGTCAACGGCACGGTGCGCCTGAAGCTCTACAAGGGCAATGTGATGGTCGTCGGCCGGCAGTCGGATGACAGCCTGTTTGATGAGAGCATCGCCACTTTTGAAGATGATGCAGGCGCCTACAACCAGGCCGATGCGGAAGGCTTTATCAAACTGAACGCGCTGCGCATGCGCATTGCGGCCGACAAGGGCCGTTCGCCGCTGTAGTTCGATGGCCGAAGAACTGACCATTCGCACCTCTGCAACCGGCTGGCTGGAGCAGTTGGCAATAGCGTACCGGGAGCAGCGCGAGGTGCTGGTCGTCAATGATGCGGAAATTGGTCTGGACCCCGGTAGCCAGTCGCTAATTATCGCGCTCTCTCGTCAATGGCACAAAGCGCACGGGCAGTACCGAGCGCGCAGTGGTTCCCCCATCGGCAAGCTTTTCAATCACCATCAGTTCCTGAAATCCACCCGCTGAGGCCAGTGGTATGACCAGTTTGGCTCCGGCTTTCAATTGCTGAATAAGCGGTGGTGGTATGTCGTTGGCTGCTGCGGTAACAATGATGCCATCAAAGGGCGCGTGCTCTGGCCAGCCTAAATAGCCGTCCCCCGCTTTTACCAGCACATTGTCATAGCCCAGTCGCTGCAGTACGGCGCCGGCACTGGCCGCCAGTTGGGGAATGATCTCAATGCTGTACACCTGCTTGATCAGCCCGGCCAGCACGGCCGCCTGGTAACCGGAGCCAGTACCGACTTCCAGCATGACATCGCCGGACTGCGGCTCGAGGAAATCTGTCATCAGGGCCACGATTAATGGTTGCGAAATAGTCTGGCCGTGCTCGATGGAGAGCGCGGTATTCAGGTAGGCCCTGTGTTGTTGTTCGGCACTGACGAATTTGTGCCGGGGGACTTTGGCCATTTGCGCCAATACCCGGGGACTGACTTCACTGCGGCCCGTGTACTCGGCCGTACGCAGCACCGATTCCCTGATTGCATCCAGCATGTCTGTTTGTGGTGTCCTCTCAGTGCCCGCTGCCGCGGCCATACTGACCAGTAACAGAAGCGTGATGCTGTAGTAGTGAGCTATCCACATCGGTTCACCTCGGCATTATTTGACGAAACCTGTCCTCTAATTGTAGACCTTTTCGCGCACCCCGCAGGTGGCACATGGAGGATTTAGTGGAAGTCTCTGGATTTAATATGCAGTTCCTGCAGGTGATCGCTGTAGTCGTATAAGGCTCCCGCGATAATGTGAATGACATTGTCGCGGGTTTCCAGCGTGCCCTTTACCAATAACAATTGAGAGGTCATCAGCGGCTTGCGAAACTGCTCCTGCACCCGTGGCCACACCACTATATTGCTGTTGCCGGTTTCATCTTCCAGAGTCAAAAACAGCACGCCCGAAGCGGTGCCCGGTCGCTGGCGGCCGGTAACCAGCCCGGCAATACGTACAAAGCGATTGTTGCCTGTAGCGGGTAGATCCCGATGCCGCTTGCAGCGGTTGAAGGGGTGTTGGTGTCGCAGCAGTTGCATGGGGTGGGGCCGCAGTGTTAGCCCGGTACTGCGATAGTCGGCCAATACTTCTTCAGCCACCGCCGGTGTTTGCAGTTGTATGCCGTCGTTGAAGAATTGCCCACTCTGGTAGTGCTCGTTTTCCAGCAGGGGCTTTTGCTCTTCCAGCGCCATGATTTGCCACTGGGCCTGGTGGCGATGGCCGCTGAGACTGCTGAGTGCATCGGCATCGGCCAGGGCTTCCATATCGCGGCGATCCAGTTGGGCGCGCTTGCGCAAATCACTGACTTGCAGGAACAGGCGGCTGTTGCGCTGTTGCATGATACGTTCGACACCGCCGTGACTGAGGCCTTTAACCAGGCGCAAGCCCAGTTGTAGCGTGTGTTGCCTGTCGTTCAGTAGCTGGTGATTCCAGTCGCTGTGATTCACATCGATTGGCAATATCGTCACCTGATGGCGGCGGGCATCCTGCACCAATTGGGAGGGGGAGTAAAAGCCCATGGGCAGGCTATTGAGCAAACCACAGTAAAAAGCCGCCGGGTGGTGGCGCTTGAGCCAGGCCGAGATATAGGCCAGCAGGGCAAAGCCGGCCGAGTGAGATTCGGGAAAGCCGTAACCGCCAAAGCCCTTGATTTGCTCGAACAGCCGTTTGGCAAAGTCTTCGTCGTAACCGCGCAACAACATGCCGTTTACCAGCTTGGTTTCAAACTGCATCAGGTTGCCATTTTTGCCCCAACTGGCCATGGCCCGGCGCAGTTGGTCGGCTTCACCACCACTGAAACCGGCCGCCACCATGGCCAGCTTGATAGCCTGTTCCTGGAAGATAGGCACGCCGAGGGTGCGCTCCAGTACCTTTTCGATTTCCGGGCTGGGATAGCTGACCGGCTCCAGCCCCTGGCGGCGCCGCAAATAGGGATGCACCATGTCGCCCTGTATTGGGCCGGGTCGCACAATCGCTACCTGGATAACCAGATCGTAAAAACAGTTGGGCCTGAGCCGGGGCAGCATCGACATCTGTGCCCGTGATTCGATTTGAAAGACACCGATGCTATCGGCGGCCTGCAGCATGCGATAGGTGGCGGCATCCTCTTTGGGAATATCCTGAATAACCTTGATATGGGGGCTGTAGCGGTGCACCAACTGCAGGCTCTTTCTGATGGCAGACAACATGCCCAATGCCAGCACATCCACCTTCAGCAAACCCAGCGCTTCGATATCCTCCTTGTCCCACTGAATAATGGTGCGATCAGGCATGCCGGCATTTTCCACCGGTACCAGGGTGGAAATAGGACTGCGGGTAATCACGAAGCCACCCACATGCTGGGACAGGTGGCGGGGAAAGCCGAGAATTTCCTGCACCAACCGGTAGAACAACTGGGCACTGCGGCTGTGTTTTGCCACGCCCTGTTCGGCAAAGCGTTTTTCCAGGTCTTTGCTGCGATCCCACCAGGCCAGGGATTTGGCCAGGTCATCGACGAAGACGGCATCCAGCCCCAGCGCCTTGCCTACATCGCGCACCGCGCTGCGCGAGCGATAGGTAATGACCGTGGCTGCCAGCGCCGCCCGTTTGCGGGTGTACTTGCGGTAGATGTATTGAATCACCTCTTCGCGCCGTTCGTGCTCAAAATCGACATCAATATCGGGCGGCTCATCCCGCTCGCGGGAAATAAACCGCTCAAATAACAATGACACCTGATCGGGTGAGACCTCGGTAATATGCAGGCAGTAACACACCACCGAATTGGCGGCCGAGCCGCGCCCCTGGCAGAGAATGTTGCACTCGCGGGCAAAGCTGACGATGTCGTAAACGGTGAGAAAGTAGTACTCGTAGTTGAGCTCTTCGATCAGTGCCAGTTCAACTTCAATGCGCTCTAACACATCGTCACTGGCACCGTCGGGCCAGCGCAGTTGCAAGCCTTCGCCGACCAGTTCACGCAGCCAGCTCCCCGCATCAAAGCCCTCAGGCACGACTTCTTCGGGGTATTCGTAGCGCAATTCTTCCAGGCTGAATTCGCAGCGTGCGGCGACGACCTGTGTTTGCTGTAACAGCGCCTGTGGATAGAGGCGCTGCAGTTGTTTAAGGCTGCGCAAATGCTGCTGGCTGTTGCTCAATCGACGGCGCCCCAGTTGGTCGACCGTGGTGTTGAAACGGGTGGCTGTGATGATGTCGTGTAGCGGCTTGCGTCGCGGGTGGTGCATTTGCACATCGCCACAGGCCAGCATGGGGATATCCAGCGCTATCGCCATCTCAAGGAGTGACGGGTAGCGCTGCTGCTCGCCGCCATGCAGTAAATGGCGTACACCCAGCCACAGCCGATCTTTGCACAAGCGGCGCAATTGCTGGCCATAGGCGCGGCTGCCGGCGCCGTTGTCCTGTGGCAACCAGATCAGCAAACAGCGCTTGAGATGAAAGATCACATCGCGCAGGGTGGCCCGGTATTCGCCCTTGGGGCTGCGCCGCCGCGCCATGCTGATCAGGCCCGATAATTCACCGTAGGCGCTGCGATTGGTGACCAGGGCAATGAGTTTGATACCTTCTTCCAGGTTCAGTTCGCTGCCAATAATCAGTTGAATGCCGCATTCCTTTGCCGCCACATGGGCTTTTACTATCCCGGCAAATGAGCATTCATCGGTAATGGCTATGGCCGAATAACCCAACTCCGCCGCGTGCAGCACCAGTTCGCGGGGGTGCGAGGCCCCGCGCTGAAAGCTGAAATTGCTCAGGCAGTGTAGTTCGGCGTACATATTCAGGTAATCATGGCGGTGACAATGGATCGACTTTATACTGTATGTATATACAGTTATTAAGTAGACGTCAATGAATGATTGATATGACAGAACTCTGTGATCGCACGGCGGCAAAAAAGGCAACAAGGCAGCAATTCAGGTCTATAATGAATTTGTAGATGAGCACAGGGAGTTTTAATGTCACAGTTTGACGTCAGGTTGAATACAGGGGAGAACCATTACTCATTATGACACCCCGGATATCGGCAATATCGTGCCGACAGCTAAATGAGCCCCTGGGATCGCTGGCTCACTTGCGGACAGAAATTATTGGTGTGCCGGATTTTGTGCTGGAAGGAGTGTAGTGAACTTATATAGCTTCTTGCTGTGTTATATCACAGCACCCCGCCATCTAATAAGCTGTTAGCACTCATGGAGGACATATGAGCATTTGGTGGAAATTAGAAAAAGCGGCATGTATCTGCATCGCTTTAATACTTGCCGGTTGTGGAGGCGTGGATAAAGGTGCTTTCACAGATCAACAAATCTGTGTAGCAACGGTTGCCAAAATAATGGGTAGAGACCCATCAATTATAAAAATTGACTCAATTCAAGGAAATGTTACTCGCCTGTCTTATTACCGAAAAGATGATGGTAAGCATTGGGTATATCGCTGTAAATTGGAGGGTAATAGGGCAATTTGGGCAACAGATACCGGAAGGTGGCGCACACATCAGTATGATTCAAAGATCACCTTTTCTGTTAATGGTAATAGTCTGAGTATTTCAGAAAAACATTCAGATGGATCTGGCGATACAAAATCTTATAGTATCAAACAATTAGTTGGCTAAGTGCTATGCCTAACAAAGCGGTCAATGGTGCCTACGGCTGGACCGCTAAAAGCGTGGCTTCTCCACAACGCGGCCCATTACCTTGGCGTTAGGCGGCATTCCAGGCAATGGCACTCAACATGCAGAGGCAACGATGAAAATTTCGATCACTTACTGCGCTCAGTGAAACTACAAACCACAGGCGGTCAGTTTGGCAGCCAAAATCAAAGAGGCTCTTGGTGTCGAATCTAGGCTTATTCCGGAGGGGCGAGGAATCTTTGACGTCGTCGTTGATGGTAACCTCGTGTACTCGAAATATGAAACTGGAACATTTCCAGACAATGACAAACTTGTCGGCCTGTTACTGTCGGATCAAGGGGCGCAGGAAAATTGAGCCCTCCGTCTAACAAGGCCCGGCAGAGGGATGTCAAAACCGCTGCGCGGTTTCGCTGCCCCTGCTGGCGGCGTTAGCCATTCAGCACTTGGAGAGAATTGATTATGTCTACAATTACTAATCCCTATTTTTGGGTGGTTATCTCTCTATTTGGGATGCTGGGAGGGAATACAATAGTCAGCCGAACCAGAGTAGGTTCGTTTAAGTATTATGGGATTTTTGTTGTTACGTTAGTTTTAGCGCCTCGTTTCATTATTGCCCTGCCACTTATTGAGCAGCAGCGATTTGATCTTCCCTATCAATCGACCCTTGGTATTATCCCTATTATTGCTGCATTAATGCTTTGGCTTCCAATGTCAAAAATAATGTGGGCCACTAGCCCAAATAAAAATGAAACACTTTCCACAGCCGGTATATATGGACTTGTACGTCATCCCGGTTATCTAGTGTAGGTCGTCAAACAGTTTGTAACTTATTAAGTTTCTCTCTGCCACGCTTCACTTTCTCCAGAATGTCACTCGCGGATTTGGTCCAGATATAAGGCGCCGGCGCTTGGTTATGAGTCTCAATGAACGCCATGACTGTTTGCTCAAGCTCTTTCACACTGCTAAAGACACCTCGTTTCAATTGCTTTTCAGTTAGCTCCCGAAAAAACCGTTCCACCATGTTTAACCACGATGCGCCAGTTGGCGTGAAGTGCACATGGAAGCGCTTGTGATATTTCAGCCAGCTTTTTACCTTCGGGTGCTTATGCGTGGCGTAATTGTCACAGATAATATGAATCTCTTTATCTTTGGGCGTCGACGTATTGATCTGGCGGAGAAATGACAACCATTCTTGATGGCGATGCCGCCCGGCGCAGGTGCCCAGCACTTCCCCTGTCAAGGTATTCAATGCAGCAAACAGGGTCGTGGTGCCATTACGTTTATAGTCATGTGTCATTGTCGCGGCCCTGCCTTTTTTCATCGGTAAGCCCGGCTGTGTTCTATCCAGCGCTTGTATCTGGCTCTTTTCATCACAACTGAAAACAATGGCGTTATCCGGCGGTGATATGTAAAGGCCAACGATTGCCTCCAGTTTCTCGGCAAACTCTTTATCGTTTGATACCTTGAATGTACTTATCCGGTGCGGTTTCAAACCATGGCTTTTCCATATCCGGCCCACCGAAGACATGCTGATACCCGCCTTCTCTGCCATCAGGCGTTGGCTCCAATGCGTAGCGTTTTTCGGTTTCTCTTGCGTCGTGAGTCTGATCACCTGTGCAACCTTACGTGAACTGATTGTCGGTTTGCGCCCCGGCCGATACGCATCCTGGCGGATGCCTTCAACTCCACTCTCCGCATAACGTTTTCGCCAGCGGCCGGCTTTCTGTCTCGTAATGCCCAGTTCAAAACCGATCTCTTCATTGGTCATGCCCTTGCCGGCCAGAAGAACAATTCGTGAACGCTCCGCCAATCGGACCGACACAGAACGCGATTTAGAGAACTTACTCAAATCCACAACTTCGTCATCAGACAAAACTATTTCTACTGCAACACGCACGACAATCTCTCTATATAGGGGAAGATGCTACATGTTACACTATTTATAGCGACCTACACTAGGTGACATCCTCTTTTTTCTTGGCTGGGCAATTCTATTCGGTGCTACATTTGCTGTTGTGGCAACGCCATTATGGGTGCTGGCATTTTATCTTCAGGCTCTTATTGAGGAAAACTCTCTAGACCAAGAATATGGTCAGAGTTATGGTGTGTATAAGTTATCGGTACGGTCTAGAATCGTTCCTGGACTACCTTTTTAATACCATGGTTAACAAGGCGGTCCATCGAGACCGCATGGAAATCGTCAACCATGAAACGAGATTGGTGTCCCCGGAGAAGGTCTACATCACATATGTTCACTTCTAGCAGCCTGTCGGACTTAACCTAATTGTATTGAAATGAGATAATCATGGCTACGCTGGAAGAGATGGGAACGAAGTGATGGGTAATTTCATAACCGCTGATCGAGAGACAGACTATTTGTTTCCTCCCTCTATGCAGGACTGGCTCCCGGAAGACCACCTGGCACGCTTTGTCGTAGAGGTGGTTGACCAGCTCGATCTGTCTGAGCTTACTCGGCAGTATGCGGGGCGGGGTTCACCGGCCTACCATCCCGGCGTACTGCTCGGTTTGCTGATCTACGGTTACGCCACCGGCGTTTTCTCCAGCCGCAAGATTGAACGCGCCACCCACGACTCGATTGCGTTTCGCTATCTGGCGGCCAACACGCATCCGGATCACGACACGATAGCCACGTTTCGACGCCGGTTTTTGCCCCAGCTTGAAGCCCTGTTTGTTCAGGTCTTGTTACTGTCGCGTGAGATGAAGCTCATGAAGCTGGGGCGGATCGCCCTGGATGGTACCAAAGTAAAAGCGAACGCCAGCAAACATAAGGCGCTTTCTTACGCGCACGCAAAGAAGATCGAAGCGCAACTCAAGGCAGAAGTCAGCGCTCTCACCGCGCAGGCGGAAGCGGCCGATCAAACGCCGGTGGTGGATGGCATGGACGTTCCCGCGGAGATTGCCCGGCGCGAAACACGGCTCCAAGCCCTGGCTGAGGCCAAAAAGAAGATAGCGGCGCGGGCGCAAGAACGTTTTGAGCGTGAACAGGCCGAATACCAACAAAAACAAGCCAAACGGCAGGCTCAGAGGGACACGGGGAAAAAGCCCCGGGGTCGGGAGCCTAAGCCACCGATTCCCGGCCCTCGGGATAATGACCAGGTAAATTTGACCGATGAAGAATCGCGTATTATGCCGGTATCAGGCGGCGGCTTCGATCAGTGCTACAACGCCCAGGCCAGTGTGGACACTGATACGATGCTTGTTGTCAGCTCACACCTGACACAAGCGACGAACGACAAACAACAGATAGTGCCGGCCCTGACCAAGCTATGCTCTCTGCCCGAAGCGTTGGGCACGGTGACAGACCTGCTAGCGGATACAGGGTATTTTAGCGAGGCGAATGTAAAGGCGTGTTTAGGGGGCAACATCCAGCCCTCACTGGCAGTGGCACGAGATCAACACCACCGGTCCGTGTTGGACCGATTTGCCCCTGACAGCCCGACACCGATAACGGAAGATCCGGTGGCGCTGATGAAACACCGACTGACGAGCGAATCAGGGCGAGCCTTATACGCATTGAGAAAGCAAACCGTGGAACCGGTGTTCGGCATCATCAAACAAGTGATGGGGTTGCGGCAGTTCTCGATGCGAGGCTTGGACAAGGTGGCGGGCGAATGGACGTTAGCGACCCTGGCGTGGAATGTGAAGCGCATGAATGTGCTGAGAATGGCGCTGTGAGGGTCACTTGCCATTTCAATCGACACACACAGGCCGAAAGGCAACTTGCATGATGCCGAACAGGCTATTCTGGAGGTCGTCAACGGCCAGGAAGCATGCCTGGAAACACAATCATTTAAAAAGGTGCTTGTCAGGCGCAAGTCCGACAGACTGCTAGGCATAACAAGCCTTTGGAGTTCGCGCGCTGCGCGCCGGACGGTCAAACCGCTGCGCGGCTTGCCCGCCGCTCAAGGGTGACGTTAGGCGTTAAGGGAGTACCGAATGAGCAAGAAGTCAATAATATTTATCTCAATAGCAATCTTGCTAATTGTATTCTTTTCACAAGTAACATTTTTTGTAATACAGCCTATTGGCGCTCTACCAGAGGGAAAGACGCTAGTTATTCTCAGAATGAATAAAACAAAATTCATTGATAGCGCTGATGCGATGTGTGCAAGAGAAATGGGCGGGGTTAGCCTACTTTGCCGAGGTATGATGATAGCTGCAATAGCAAAAAAAGGAACGATCTTAGTAAGGCTTCCTTATAGCGAGTTTCTTTATTCAATTTCAACAGATGGTAAAACCTACAGTAGGTAGTTATGGAAGTATTTATATTTGTAATTCTATTGGGCTTAACCCCTGCAATGATAGCTCAATCTAAAGGTCGTTCATTCGTGTTGTGGTGGTTCTATGGTGCAATGCTTTTTATAATTGCATTGCCACATTCCTTAATCATGTCAGCAGATAAAAAATCTGTGGAAGCAAAGCAGCTTTCTGAAGGCATGAAAAAATGTCCGTATTGCGCAGAACTTGTTAAAGAAGAAGCTAAGGTTTGTAGGTACTGCAATAGAGAGTTAGAAAAAAGTAGTGCCTAACAAACGCATGCAGCGGAACACAAAAAGCGTCACATTTTCTGCTTTAGAAAAAACTACGCTCCTTTTTGCGCCCGCTGATGTGAGACGTTATGCGCCAAGAGTAATGAAATGAATTGTGTATTCTGTGAAATAGTTGATGGTCGAAAACCTTGCCATAAAATATGGGAAGATGAGGGCTATTTGGCCTTTCTCTCTAGCCACCCTAATACATCTGGATTTTCTGTTGTAATTCCGAAGGTACACTATTCAAGTTATCTGTTCGACCAGAATAATAAAATTGCTACGGGGTTGGTAATTGCAGCGAAGCAAGTAGGACTATTATTAGATAAGGTGCTTGACGGAGTAGCAAGAACCGGAATGATATTTGAAGGGTATGGTATTGATCATCTACATGCAAAATTATTTCCTATGCATAGAACTGGTAACTCTCCAGAATTTAGGTCGATTTCGTCAGGCGTAGAAAAATATTTTGAACAGTATGAAAGCTATATATCCTCACATGATTCCGTCAAAGCCCCACAAAGAGATTTGGAATCACTTGCGAGGCTAATACGTGAAAGTGCATAACGCGTGTGCGCCAGGCGTTAGCCCTGTGTGTCAACCTGACCCCCCTGTGTGTCAACCTGCGCCCATACACTCCCTGTTTGGGATAACATAGATTTCAGGGCTATGAATGCAGGAACCATGCAATGCCAAAACCACACTCAGATCCACTTAATACACAAGTCACACCAGAGCCCGCACTGGAGAAACGCACGCGCCGCCAGTTCAAGCCGGAATACAAACTGCGCATTCTAGCCGCAGCTGATGCCTGTAAACATGGTGAACTCGGCGCCTTGTTACGCCGTGAGAAACTGTACAGTAATCAACTCTTCGCCTAGCGCCGTGAGTATGCACAAGGCGGTATTGCCGGCCTGACCAAGAGTGCTCCCGGCCCTACATCTCCAGCGCCGGTTCCGGTGTAACTTGTGTATCAGGCTGTTCTGATAGTGATTTTGGCATGTTGTGTGTCCAGTACCTGTGGCTCTGAAATCTATGTTATCCCAAACAGGAAGTGTATGGGCGCAGGTTGACACACAGGGATGTATGGTGGCATCCAGAGCAGGGTGTAGTTAAGGTTGGTCGGCATTTGACTAACTCGCGAAAAAGATCTTTAGAACACATACCGGCCAATACTGGCGGCGTAATGAGGAATCTTGGAAACGACCCAGAAACTAAGATATTTTTGTTTAATGTAATTGATCACAAAGATTTACATTGGGTCGCGGCATTAGAAATTTACTTCGAGCAGAACCTTGCCCCAAGCGTTCCCTCCGCTCGCTTAGGCTAGGTATCGCATAACAAGCGGCTACACAGCGACCGTTTTTACGCTCCTTCGTCGCTGCAAAGCGTCGCGTGAGCCGAGCGTTATAAGTCATCAAGACACTTCAAATTCAAATGTGTGTAAGGAAACATCTCATGGGTGAAACGGAAATTCAAGATTGAGCTCAAGAATTAGTCGCACTCAAGAAAACAATCAAAGAGCTACTTGTGAAAGAGCAAGAACTAAAATCAGAGCTGTTGCCATCAATCAAAGAACATGGTGTTGGTCGTGTTTATTATGGTTCATCAAGAGGGGCTGAGACCTTTAGTAGAAAATCCGTTCTTCAATACCTCCGTTACATTGTGATAATGAGTGACGATGCAAAAGTCGCGCACATGATTAAGGTATGGAATGCACCCTGGGCTGTGTTTTGTGCGTTCCTGATTTTTGGCGCCGGACGTCACCGGTAGGAGCTGGCAAATGAAAGCTATTTGGCGAAATCAGGTTCTGGCGGAAAGTGATGAAACGATAGTAGTAGAGAACAATCACTACTTTCCTGCCTCATCGCTTGATATGGCGCACTTTACACCCAGCGACACCACAACACATTGCCCCTGGAAGGGTGACGCCTGTTACTATTCGGAGACAGAGGACGCGGCCAAACAAATAGAGGCTCGCGTGGCATTTTGGCGCGGCGTAGAGGTGATTTGAATGGAGCGTATCATGGACAACGCCATTTTTGAGGATTGCAAAACTATGAAAACATCCAGGCTTACCAGTTGGTTGCGAACAGTGCTCTTTGTTCTTGGATCTGCGGTTCTCGCACAGTTTGCAGTGGCCGATCAATCGGCACTCCACTCAACTGAAGCAGCCACACCGCAGGAGTTGTTGGCTTCCCTGGCCGGCAGTTGGGAAGGCGCTTGCCGTACCTGGTTCCTTCCGGGCGAGCTCGCCGACGAATCCCGGGTAAAGGGCAGGTTCGAGTTCATTCTCAATGGACGTTTCTTGCGTCATGCCTATGTGGGTGAGTTGCTCGGCAAGCCCCGTGCCGGTGAAGAGACAATTGCGTTCAATTCCGTCGCGAACACGTATCAGGTAACCTGGGTAGATGATTTCCACATGAATTATGGAATCATGTTGTCAGAAGGGGATGCCACCCGGTCAGGTTTCGCGGTGGTTGGGCAGTACGCCGTTGGTTCCCAACTGCCGCCCTGGAGTTGGAAGACGATATATGAGTTGGTGGACAATAATCATCTCACCATTACCGCGTACAACGTGTCGCCAAATGGGGAGGAGGCGAAGGCCGTTGAAACCATCTACACCCGCACAAAACTCTGGTGAACATTAAAGTTACTGAATTACCGGATTCCGATATCAGCTGTTCCCGTTGCCAGGCCTGCTGCTGTCGGTTGGAAGTCATTATTTTGACTGACACCGGGGTGCCGCAGCGGCACATACAGACCGATGAGTGGGGTGGTGAAGTTATGGTGCGATTGGATGACGGTTGGTGCTCGGCTTTGGATCGCGATACCTTGTTGTGTACCATTTACGAGAACCGTCCCTTGGTTTGTAGAGAATTTGAAATGGGTTCCTACGAATGTATTGTTGAGCGGTCGAAGGGATGAAACTGAAGAACATTGCCGGCAGTCATATCAACCTACCGGCACATACCCTGCATCGAGTTAAGTGGACTCACCCTGATATAGATACAATCTGGCTTGCGGTTCACTACCCATGAGCAGACCAAATAGGTTAGTGTGGGGCCGATTATAATTCTTGAAGTTGCTGTGAGAGAAACCCACCCGGTTTGTTCGCTAGGCTGCAGGCAGGAGCACCACCATGTCAGTTATATTCGGGCTAGCCATTATCACCTTATGCAGCACCCTGGTTTGTTATTGCGTGGCCAAAAAACGCGGTGCCAAGGTGGCTTACTGGGTGGTTTTGGGTGTGCTAATCGGCCCCTTCGCGGTTCCTTTTGTTTTTTTCGCCAAGCCCAGGCCGCCGGTAGGTCTTTAGATGAGTACCCTGTGCGTCAACCTGCGCCCACTAGGCAAAGATTCCCTGTATATACCAGTGTTCCCGCAAGCGGTCCCGAAATACCCAGTACTGTTGCCCCTGCGGGTCTTTGGCCACGTAGTAGTCACGGCTAACGGCATTCAGCCACCAGTTATCTTCAATGCGCTCCGGGCCTGCCAGCAGCGTGAGGCGACCATTCCAATGCAGTTGTTGCCTTGCATAGCGCAGCGGCTGCGGCTGCGGCATCAGCCAAAAAGGTCGCTGACCGTCATAGGCACTGTCTGCTGCCGGGTCTGTCTGCTGGTCTGTGCTGCTGTAGCCGGCAAACTCCGGCAGGTGCTCATCGCGGCAGGCTATTTTCTCCACGGCTTGTAGCCCCAGCCGGTTCTGCAGGCGGTCTGGCAGACTGTGTAAGGGTTCCCGTTGTGCCTGGTTGAACAGGTCGTGGTTCTGGGCCTGGCCAGCCACCAACTGCTCACAGTTGAGGCTAAGCCATTCGACCCCGATATCCAGTTGCAGTTGTTCCACTTTGATCTGGGTGAGTTTGTGCCACTCCTGCCAACTGGATTGTGGCAGTGTGCTGCGTACGTCAAAACTGCGCAGTTGGTGATTGATGCCGTATAAGTGCCATTCAATCTGCCGGCATTGCAGTTGGGTGTTGCGCAAAAACTGGCAGAGGGTTTGCAGTAGCATCTGTATGGCAGGTTGTAACTCCCGGTTGGCTTTAACCTCGTAACCAAACCAGTAATCGTCGCAAAATTCTGTAGGCGGTTGAAAGGCCAGTTGACGGTCTTCGGCCGTGCCCAAAATCTGTTGTAGCAGGTGCGTAAATTCACGGCCGCAACGCCGAGCCAGTGCCTGTTGCGGCAATGACAGTATGTCACTGAAGTGCCACAGGCCCGCTTTTGCCAGGGCATCGACCTGGCGTGAAAAACCCGGCAGCAGTTGCAGGGGCAGGGGGGCCAGTTGTTGCTCCAGGTCCAGTTGTAAGGCCTGCCCCTCGTCCTGATCTGTATGTGAGAGCAGCCAGGCTGCCTTGGGGGTGGCGGCCAGTCCGCAGCAATATGTGTAGGCGCGGCAGGATAAATCGGTGCGCACCTTCGCCAGCACGTTATCCAGCCCCCGGTATAAGGCCAGGCAGCTGCCAACTTCCAGCAACAGGCTGTCCTGCCGGTAACTGTAAAGCGATGGGGTGATGTTGTAAGCCCAACAACACAGTTGTTGCAGGCAGCGGGTTTCTGCGGCCGGGTCTCGTTCCAGCAGGGTGATGGTGCTGGCCAGGGCACGCACGGTGGCAATGCTCTGGCCGGGCTTTATACCAGCTTCAGTGGCTGCGTCGTTGGCCTGCAGTACCCGCTGTTTTTCGACTATTACTACGGGTGCCGCTACGGGTATGGCTGCGGGCTGTGCAGTAGTTGCCTGTTGCCGGGTGAGAGCCTGCAGGGGCAGTTGATGAAAACGCAGACACAGCCACAACATGCATCTTTAGACCTCCTTTAGATCTCTGTCAGGCGTTATGGGCCGGCATGACAGCGTGCTGTGCCGACGGGTAGCTGGGCAGCTCCCACAGTTGGGGTTGTCCCGGTATATCGTTTTCTTCACCCAGGTGTACATCAACATACTGGTTGCCACCGCGCTGCTTGAGTATGTGCAGCCGGCGGTAGGCATTCATTGCCACGCGCAGGGGAGCAGGGGAATGGTTCCGGGCGGCCTGGCGGGGCCGAAACAATACCGATAATACATCGTTATCCGCAGCGGCCAATTGCAGCTTGCGCAGTTCACTGTAGCTATACTGCTCGGTGCCCAGCCAGGCAAATACCGCACTGCAGGTACCGCTGCGCAGGGCCTGTTCAATACTCCACAGCCGGTCCTGTCGATTCTGGGGGTGTACCAGCAAGACTTGCTGGGTATCGATGCCGCAGGCGGCCAGCAGTGGTGCGTAGGGCATGAAAGGGGCGGCAATAAAAGCCTGCCAACGGCCCTTGGCGCTTAAGGTCTGCATAGCGGGCAGGAACATACCCATGGCGCCCAGGCCATTGCCGTCGCTGAGCACCTCAATATTGCTGCCCAGAGGCCAACCATTGCCATATAGTTGCTCATCCAACTGCTGAAAACCGCTGGCCAGGCCTGGTTGGGGGGCAGGGGTGTTACGGCCACGCCAGGTGTCATTGCGCTGTATCACGCGGTCTATGTCTATGTTTATGTCTATGTCTATGTCTATGTTGGGGGTCATAGTGGTGGCGGTACGGCTGGTATTGCTTGCTGCGCTCTGTGTGGCAATATTCATGGGTTTGTCCTCTTTGCCAAAAAACTGTTTATTTATACAGTGTATGTATATACAGTAGTTGGCAAATAACGAGAAATCAAGGAGAACTTTTCACATGATGGATCACCTGAGCACTTATGCGACAGATTACGTGGCTACCCCGGCCTGAACGAGGGCCAACCCTTTTCTATTCGTCAGGCAAAGTGTTGCTACGACCTGTTCCAGCGGAACTCTCGTCTTTAGACAGACGATCTTATAACCGCACCCTGGGCCAGTTCCAGCACCAGGCCACTCAGCCGGTCCCAGGGATTGCCGTCGGCCAGCCCCTTGATGCTGTGATCTGCCAGGCTGGCCTGGTGTAGCAGGTCGGCCAGGGCGTCTTGGGAATGGCGCGCCAGTCCGGCTGAGACTATTGGTTTGCGCTTGTCCCAGACCCGTTGCGATTGCAGTACCTGGTTGTGGTTCTTGCCGCGTTCAATATCCGTTTTGCACTGGTATAACAGCCGCAGTTCACGGCTCAGGCCCCACAGCACCACCGTGGCGTCGGTGCCTTCAGCGCGCAGTCCCTGCAACATTTTCAGGGCGTGGGCGGCATCGCCCTGCAGGGCACTGTCGATCAATGCGAACAGGTTGTAGCGGGCATTGTCGGCGACGCTGTCATTGACATTGTCGGTGGTGATGCGCGCACCGTTGCCAAGTAGCCGCAATTTCTCGACCTCTTGTACGGCGGCCAGCAAGTTTCCCTCCACCCGGTCACTGAGCATCAACAGGGCGTCCTGGTCTATTTCCAGCCCGGCCTGGCTGCAGCGCCGTTGTAGCCAGCGTGGCAACTCTCGTGCTTCTATCGGCCATACCTGGGTCACCGCGCCGGCCTGATCGATGGTTTTGAACCATTTGCTGTTGGTGGAGGCCTTGTCAATTTTGCCGGCTACGATCAGCAGGATATTGTCGCTGGGAGGCTTGGCCAAATACTGTACCAGGGCCTTGCTGCCCTCGGCGCCGGGTTTGCCCGTGGGAATACGCAGTTCAATCAGCTTGCTCTCGGCAAACAAGGACATTTCAGCGGCGGCTGCCGTCAGTTGGCCCCACTTGAATTTCCCGTCCACGTGCATGATTTCGCGCTCGCTACAGCCGGCCTTTCGGCAGCCGGCACGCACCGCATCACAGGCCTCTTGTACCAGCAGGGGTTCGTCGCCGCTAACCAGGTATACAGGCAACACCTGCTTGTCAAGCCGGGCGGGGAGTTGGTCTGCCCGCAGTCGCATCAGTCGGCCTGGCTGGGCTGGGTTGGAGTGGGCGCAGGCGAGCTTGCCACGAAACGCAGTTGCCGCATGAGTTGTTGTATCAGCTCCCGGCGCATCTCCTGTCTCAGCAGCCGTGACTCCTCTACTTTGCCGGTAATATTTTCGGGGTCGGCCGTCATGATTTTGTGAGCGCTGACCTCGGTCTCCGGCAGGATTTCGGTCCCCTCGCTGTCAGTTACCCGCAAGCTAGTGCTCAATACCAGTTCAAACTCAACGGCGCGGGCATTGTTGCCAATAGTCAGATTGCGCCGCGCGAATTTTTCATCGCCCAGAAAGAGCTTGTAGCCGGCGTTGGCGGGGGCCTGCCAGGCGATGCCATTGCGCTCAAAGGCTGATTCCATAGCCCTGCTGAGTTCGCTGTTGGGGCTGGCACTGCTGAGGGCCAGTGAGCGCCACGCCGGTGGCAGGTCAATATCGCCGCGCAGGTGAAAACCACAAGCTGTAAGAGTCGCCAATAAAACTACTGACAGGAATTGAACAAACTGCTGTTTCACGCGGTGCCCCTGCGATTAATTGGCAACAATGTTAACCAGTTTACCCGGTACCACAATGACTTTACGAATCGTATTGCCGTCCAGGAACTTCTGCACATTGGCCTGCGCCAGCGCCGTGGCTTCAACGGATGCCTGGTCGGCATTGGCGGCAATCTTCATGCGCGCGCGCACCTTGCCATTCACCTGCACAACCATTGCAATGCTGTCGCGCACCAACGCCGCTTTGTCCAGCTCCGGCCAGGGATGATCCATCACGCTGCCGGCACCGCCCAGTTCAGACCACAAAGCGTGGCAGATGTGCGGCACAATCGGGCCCAGCATCAATACGGTCGCCTGTAGGGCTTCGCGTTCCACCGCCAGGTTCTGCCCGCTGCGATCATTCAGTTTGGCCAATTCGTTACTTAACTCCATGACCGCCGCTATCGCCGTATTAAAGGTTTGGCGACGGCCATAGTCATCGTCAACCTTGGCGATGGTCTGGTGGGTTTTGCGGCGCACGGCTTTTTGCGTGTCGTCCAGGCCGGCTATATCCAGCGCCGCCGGTGTGCCGGCAGCGACATGGTTGGCAACCAGTTTCCACAGCCGTTTGAGAAAGCGAGAGGCCCCTTCCACACCGGCGTCAGACCACTCCAGAGATTGCTCCGGCGGCGCGGCGAACATGCTGAACAAACGCACGGTGTCGGCCCCATAGCGATCGATCAGTGACTGTGGATCGACCGTGTTGCCCCTGGATTTGGACATCTTGGCGCCGTCTTTCAGCACCATGCCCTGGGTCAGCAGCCGGGTGAAGGGCTCGTCGGAGCTGACCAGGCCCTCATCGCGCATGAGTTTGTGATAAAAGCGCGCATACAACAGGTGCAGGATGGCGTGTTCAATGCCGCCCACGTATTGATCTACCGGAGTCCAGTAATCGGCTTCGCCGTCCAGCATGGCCTCACCGTTGCGGGCACAGGCATAGCGGGCGTAATACCAGGCGGATTCCATAAAGGTATCGAAGGTATCGGTTTCGCGGGTGGCCGGTTTACTGCAAGTGGGGCAGGTGGTTTCATAGAACGACGGCATCTTTTTGATAGGTGATCCAATACCCTCAAATTTTACATCCGTGGGTAATACCACGGGCAGATCCCGGGCGGGCACCGGTACGGTGCCGCAGTCGTCACAGTAAATAATGGGGATGGGCGCCCCCCAGTAGCGCTGGCGGGAAACACCCCAGTCGCGCAGGCGGTAGTTCACCGTGCGCTCGCCTTTGCCTGCCTGCTCCAGGAGATCGGCAATGGCATTAAACGCGCCCGCAAAATCCAGGCCGTCGAATGCACCGGAATTAATGGTGGTGACGTCGGTTTTATCCGCATACCAGTCATTCCAGTTGGCATGGTCATAGGGCTCGTCACCGACAGTTTTGGCGATCACCTGCACGATGGGCAATTGGTACTTGAGGGCGAACGCAAAATCGCGCTCGTCGTGGCCCGGTACCGACATCACGGCGCCGGAGCCATAGGACATCAACACAAAGTTGGCGACCCAGATCGGCACTGCCTCACCGGTCAGCGGATGGATGGCGTTCATGCCAGTGGGCATGCCCAGCTTTTCCATGGTCGCCATATCTTTCTCGGCCACCTTGCCGCCCCCCTGCCCTTTATTGAAAGCGGCCAGCGCGGCGTTGTTTTCCGCTGCCTGTCTGGCGACAGGATGCTGCGGCGCCACGGCCACATAAGTGGCGCCCATCAAGGTGTCAGGCCTGGTGGTGTACACCTCCAGCGAATCTTCGCCACCGGCCAGCGGTGTGGCCAGGCCAAAACGCAGGTTGACGCCCTCAGAGCGGCCAATCCAGTTGCGCTGCATGGTGCGCACCTGTTCCGGCCAGTGTTCCAGTTTGTCCAGGTCGGCCAATAATTCTTCCGCATAATCGGTGATTTTGATGAACCACTGATTCATCTGGCGACGTTCGACCGGGTTGTCGCAACGCCAGCAGCAACCATCTACGACCTGTTCGTTGGCGAGCACGGTCTGATCCGTCTCGCACCAGTTAACTTCTGCTTCCTTTTTATAGGCCAGGCCCTTTGCAAACAGCAGGGTAAAAAACCACTGCTCCCAGCGGTAGTATTCGGGGTGGCAGGTGGCGATCTCGCGGTCCCAGTCGTAGGCATAGCCCAACAGCTTGAGCTGGCGGCGCATTTCCTCGATGTTGCTGGCGGTCCAGGCAGCCGGCGGCACATTGTTCTTGATAGCCGCATTTTCGGCGGGCATGCCAAAAGCGTCCCAGCCCATGGGCTGCAAGACGTTGCGACCCTGCATGCGCTGGTAGCGGGCAATTACGTCGCCGATGGTGTAGTTGCGTACATGACCCATATGCAGCGCGCCACTGGGGTAGGGCAGCATGGCCAGGCAGTAAAATTTCTCCCGCGTATCGTCCTGCTGGACGGCGCAACTGTCATTGTTCTGCCAGTATTGCTGGGCAGCCAGCTCCAGCGGTCCAGGTTGGTAATTCTCTTCCATTTTATTTCGATTCAGTGGTACAAAAAGACCGCGCATTCTACCAGTAAAATGGGGGGTGCTGCGATTGTGGTCAGGTTGGTTATACTTACATCTTTTCTGTGAGAACTCCGCTCATGCCAGAGCTGAAACAAATGAGCGCGCAGGAGGGTGCCAGTGCCATCGTGGCTACCTGGGCATGGTTGATATGCACAATCCCGCCGACCTGCTGCGCGACCGGAGGCTTTAGGTGGTGAGTTTTATTCGTCCCGACATCGCCAACCTCCCCCTGAGTGGTATCGCCCGTGTGGCTATCTCCAGGCTGGGAGATCCCAAGGTTATTCCCCTCTGGTTTGGCGAGGGTGATATCGTCACGCCGCAATTTATTCGAGATGCCGCCAAAACGGCGCTGGATGATGGCAAAACATTTTACAGTTTCACGCGCGGTACGACTGAGCTGCGTGACGCGATACAGACCTATCTGGGGCGCCTCTATGACGTAGATGTGCACCCTGATCGCATCAGCGTGCCCGGTTCATCCATGCTGTGTGTAACTATCGCGGCGCAGATGGCATTGAGCCAGGGCGACCACGCACTTGCGGTTAGTCCATACTGGCCCAATATCGAGTACGCCATGCGTATTACGGGTGCGGATTTTGGGTCCGTGCGCCAGCGCCGGACAGCGCAGGGCTGGGAGCTCACCGCAGCGGAGATTATCGCCGCCGTACAGCCCAGTACACGCTGCATTTTTGTCAACACGCCCTGCAACCCTACCGGTTGGGTAATGCCGGCTGATGAGCAGCAGCAGTTGTTGGAGTTTTGTCGTCAACAACAGATACTGTTGATTGCCGATGAGGTTTATCACCGCATGGCCTACGGCGTGGAGCACGCGCCGTCCTTTTTGCAGTTGGCCGGCGAGGATGACCCCTTGTTCGTGATCTATGGATTGTCAAAATCCTGGGCCATGACGGGATGGCGGCTGGGCTGGGTGGTGGCGCCACCGGCGCTACAGGTCCAGTGGCAAATCATGTCGGAGAATTTTAATACCGGTGCCACAGTGTTTGCGCAGCGCGCGGCGGCAGCGGCGCTACTGCAGGGTGAGCGCCTTGTTGCTGACCTGCGCGATCACTACGCGCAGGGCCGGGCAATTGTGATAGAGGCGCTGGCATCACATCCGCGTATAAGTCTCAGTCAGCCAGAGGGCGCCTTCTATGCGTTTCCGCATATCGAAGGCCTGCAATCGAGCATGGATTTTGCCTTGGACCTGCTGGCCGCAGAAGATGTCGGTGTGGCACCGGGCTATACCTTTGGCGAGGGTAACGAGCAGTATATTCGCATCTGCTTTGCCCGTTCACATGAGCAACTGCGTGAGGGTCTGTCGCGACTGGTGCGTTTTATCGACCGTTACTAGTCGTGTTGCAGTTTAAAGCCCAATGATCCGACTGCCAGGACAAGCCCCAGCATAAGCCAACACAGCACAATGACCGGCAGCGAGCCAATACGTGAATAGGGTGTGGCACCGAGCATCACCTGTGCTTCACCGGTCAGGTTCAAGCGCTCAAATTGAGGGCTCTGGGTAAGCACAGTGCCGCGCTCGTTAATAATCGCCGAAATACCATTGTTGGTGCCCCGGATCAGGTAGCGACCGTTTTCCAGGGCGCGCATGCGGGCCATTTGCAGGTGTTGCAGCGGGCCAATGGATGACCCAAACCAGCTGTCGTTACTAATGGTTATCATCAGGTCTGCCTGCTGGGCAAACTTTCTTACCAGTTCGGGATAAACAATCTCATAACAGATGAATGGCGACAGGCGAAAGTCGTGGGCCAGTATCGGTTGTTGGTTGGCCGGGCCGGGGCTGAAGCCAGACATGGGCAAATCAAAAAAGGCAATCAGACCGCGCAACAGGCCTTCCAGTGGCACATATTCGCCGAATGGCACCAGTCGTTGTTTGTGGTACTGCCCCGAGCCGTTGCCCATGGCGACGATGCTGTTGTGGTAGTTGGGGCTGCCCTCCACTTGCCAGGGGATGCCCGTGATCAAGGCGCTGCCCTGTTTGCGTGCCTTGCCGGCCAGGGGCAGCAGAAATTCGCCGGCGCGCTGATAGTAGTTTGCAATCGCCGATTCGGGCCACAAAATAAGGTCCCGCCCCAGCAGTGGTTCGGTCATTGATTGATACAGGGCCAGCGTGGGTTCGTAATATTCGCGCTGCCACTTCAGTTCCTGCGGAATATTAGGCTGCACAATGCCCACGCTGAGGGGGGTGGCACTGGCCGGTGCTACCCACTTGGCCTGTTGTAGCTGCCAGCCGATCAGCCAGATGCCGGCTATCATGGTGGCGTACACCAGGTAGGCTTGCACATGCCTGCGCATATAGGCGAGATAAATACAGCTTGCGCTAAATGCGCAGAGCAGGGAAACGCCAAATACCCCGATTACCGGCACCCAGCCTTCAGCCCAGGTATCCAGCGTGGAATAGCCGATGTAGAGCCAGGGAAACCCCGTTAAAAACCAACTGCGCAGCCATTCAAACAATACCCACAGCGCTGGAAACCCCAGCAACATGCCGGCCATCAACTGGCGCAGCAAGCGCACGTAAATCCACGCAAACAGGGCGTGCAGGAGGGCCATGCAGGCACACAAGAGGGCGGTCAGGCTCAGTGCAAGCAGCACGCCGGCATGGCCGTGATCGTGAATGCTGACGTACACCCAGGAGATACCGGTGCCAAACATGCCGAGCCCGAACAACCAGCCGCGCCAAACCGCCTGCTGCACGGAACAATCGCGCAGCAGTCCCATGTACAGGCAGCAACTGAGTATCGCGGCTGGCCAGATATCGTAGGGCGCCAGCGACAGGGTGATGAGGCTGCCCGCGAACAGGGCTAGCAGACTGGGCCCCAGTTCGCGTTGCCAGTGCCGACGCTTAGCTATCACGAACACGCACACGCAAACTGTGAATCTTGCGCTGGTCGGCGTTAATCACCTTGAACTCGAAATTTTCCAGGAGAGCGGTTTCATTGCGATCGGGCAGATGCCCAAATTGTTGCAAAACCAGGCCGCCAATGGTGTCGAATTCACCGTCACTAAAATCGGCACCAAACTCCTCGTTGAAATCATCGATGGGTGTGATGGCTTTAACCAGGAAGTCGCTGGCACCGAGCTTGCGAATATAGGCATCGGTTTCGATATCTGTCTCGTCCTCAATCTCACCGACAATTTCTTCCAGCACATCTTCAATGGTTATCAGCCCGGCAATGCCACCGTATTCATCAATCACGATGGCCATGTGATTGCGGTTCTGGCGGAATTCCCGCAGCAATACGTTGAGGCGTTTGCTCTCGGGCACCACATTGCCGGTTCGCATCAGGCTGGTAACGCTAAAGGGGTCATCCTGGCTGGCCAGGATTTGTGGCAACAAGTCCTTGACCAGCAAAATGCCAAGTATGTCGTCGGGATTTTCACCAATGACCGGGTAGCGTGAGTGAGCGGACTCAACGATTTGAGGCAGTATTTCCTCCAGCGATGCATCGACCTTGATGACCTGCATCTGCGAGCGCGGCACCATGATGTCGCGGGTCTGCATATCAGATACCTGCATGGCGCCTTCGATAATGCTCTGGGCATCATCATCGATAACTTCGTTCTCTCGCGCTGTATCGAGAACCTCAGATAATTCCTGCCGGGTTTTTGGCTCAGATGAAAAAGCGGTGGCGATTTTTTCCAGCCAGGATTTATCACCCGCATCGTGACTCGATCGAACTTCGTTCATTGTGCTGCGCTCCTCTGGGTAGCCTGGTCGGGGCGCTCGCTGTAGGGGCAAGGCCAGCCCAGGGACTCAAGGATTGTGGTCTCCAGTGATTCCATTGTTTCGGCATCTGCCGCGTTTGTATGATCATAGCCCAGCAAGTGCAGACTGCCGTGAATCAGCATATGCGCCCAGTGTTGCTGAGATGTTTTGTGCTGCTGTGCAGCCTCGCGCTCCACTACCGGCGGGCAGGCGACAATGTCGCCGAGTAAGGGGTGTTGCAGCTCTGCCGGCAGGTCTGCGGGGAAAGAGAGCACATTGGTAGGGCTGCTGTTTTGTCGATACTGAAAATTGAGGGCGCTCATTTCGATTTCGTCTACGAAGCGCAGGCTGACCTCGGCATCGCTGAGTTGATGCGCCAGCGCTGCTTCTATCCAGCTTCGTATGTCGTCCTCATCGGGCACGGGTTCCGTGCAGGCTTGCTGAATGTCGACTTGCAGGTTCATGGCCGCGACTTGTCCAGAGAAGTGGTTTGCCGGGCATCGAAGTCTTCATAGGCTTCGACAATACACTGTACCAGCGGATGCCGTACCACATCCTTTGATTGAAAGTAGGTAAACCCCAGTTCGTCGACACCGCCCAGTACATTCATCACGTGTGTGAGGCCGGATTGGGAACCGCGGGGCAGATCGATCTGGGTGGCATCACCGGTGATTACGGCAGTGGAGCCAAAACCGATGCGGGTGAGAAACATCTTCATCTGTTCGCGGGTCGTATTCTGGGCCTCATCGAGAATAATAAAGGCAGTGTTGAGCGTGCGGCCGCGCATGAACGCCAGCGGTGCCACTTCGATGATATTGCGTTCGATATACTTGTTAACGGTCTCGAAGCCGAGCATTTCGTAGAGCGCGTCGTATAGAGGTCGCAGGTAAGGATCTATCTTCTGGCTCAGGTCGCCGGGCAGAAAGCCGAGTTTTTCTCCCGCCTCTACCGCGGGTCGCACCAGCAAAATGCGTTTCACCCGGTCAGCCATAAGGGCCTCAACGGCACAGGCGACGGCCAGGTAGGTTTTGCCGGTGCCGGCCGGGCCGATACCAAAGCTGATATCGTTTTTGCCGATGGTTCTTACGTAGACCTGCTGATTCTTGCCGCGTGGCTTGATCGAGGCGCGTTTGGTGCGAATCACATTGAGGCTTTCTACCGGCTGGTCCGCAGTATCGAGACTGAGGTTTTCAACGCCATCCATGTCTAATTGCTGCAACTGCAGGTGCACGGATTCGGGGCTTACTTCAACGCCCAGACATACATCTGCATACAGACCCTTGAGCAGGGAGCAGGCGAGCAGCGAGTTTTCACCGGTCACAAAAAAGTGGTTGGCGCGCGCACGTACCGTTACGCGCAGACACTGTTCGATCTGGCGCAGGTGTTGGTCAAACTGGCCGCAAAGAATGGCTAGGTGACGAGCGTCGTTGGGTTCCAGCACTATCGAGTGCGGACTGGGAGGTTCTTTGCTGTTCAAATTAGTCGTTGGCAGCAGCGCGGCATTTCATAGTAAGTCTAAGGATAACGGGGATTCAGGCGCAGTCAACTGCAACTTTTGAGGCCACTTTTGATGCCGCCCCTGATGTCAGGATTCCGCGCAGTGAGTTTGGCAGGGCTTCGTAGATCTCGACATCGGTAAAGTTGCCGATCAGAGCGTGGTCCGTGCAGCTAAAGTTGACCACTCGGTTGTTCTCAGTGCGGCCCTGTAGCTGCCCCGGGTCTTTCCTGGAAACCCCTGTAACCAGCACCCGTTCAGTGGTACCGACCATGCGCCGGCTGATCGCCATGGTTTGCTGGACGATGCGGTTTTGCAGAATTTGCAGACGTTGCTTCCTGGTTGCCTCATCTGTGTCGTCGGGGAGATCCGCAGCGGGGGTGCCCGGGCGGGCACTGTAGATGAAGCTAAAGGAGTGATCGAAGCCGATATCTTCTATCAGTTTCATGGTGGCGCTGAAATCCGCTTCAGTTTCGCCCGGAAAACCGATGATAAAATCAGAAGAGATGCTGATGTCAGGGCGAATAGCTCGCAAGCGCCGTATCTTTGATTTGTACTCCAGTGCGGTATGGCCTCGTTTCATCGCCGTGAGGATACGATCCGAGCCGCTCTGTACGGGCAGGTGCAGGTGATTCACCAACTGCGGAATCTCTGCATAGACATCAATCAGTGCATCACTGAATTCCACCGGGTGTGAGGTGGTGTAGCGAATTCGCTCAATACCGGGAACCTGGGCCACCAGGCACAGCAGCTCGGCGAAATCTATTGAATTGTCCAGATGGTCATCACCGCGATAGGCATTGACGTTCTGCCCCAACAGGTTCACTTCGCGTACACCCTGCGCGGCCAGGTGAGCGATCTCTGCGATCACGTCATCTACCGGCCGGCTGACTTCTTCACCGCGGGTATAGGGGACAACACAGAATGTGCAGTACTTGCTACAGCCTTCCATAATGGAAACAAAGGCACTGGGGCCATCCATCTTTGGCTCGGGCAGGCGGTCGAACTTTTCTATCTCCGGGAAGCTGACATCGACAACGATGGTGTTTCTCGAGTTGCGTGATTGTTCCATCATTTCCGGCAGGCGGTGCAGGGTCTGCGGGCCAAACACCAGGTCTACATAGGGAGCGCGCTTGCCAATTTCCTCGCCTTCCTGGCTGGCGACGCAGCCACCGACACCAATAATGAGGTCTGGATTGCTCTGTTTGAGGTGCTTCCAGCGGCCCAGTTGATGAAACACCTTCTCTTGGGCTTTTTCCCTTATAGAACAAGTGTTTAGAAGTAATACGTCGGCTTCCTCGGGGGTCTGTGCGAGGACCATGTCATGACTGTCTTCCAGCAGGTCGCGCATACGGGCAGAGTCGTATTCGTTCATCTGGCAGCCATGAGTTTGGATGTAGAGCTTTTTTGCCACGTGTTCCTTCAATTGGTCATTTTTTGGGTAGCGAATTATACCGATAACACCCTGATAAACCTACCCTGATTGTGCTAGCATTCGCGGCCCTGTATTGACCGGTTTTTGTGCAGCTCATGTCCCAACCAATTTACAAGGTGATATTCCAGAACCAGAACCGGGTATACGAAGTATACGCCCGGCAGATATTCCAGAGCGATATGTGGGGATTTATCGAAATCGAAGCGTTCGTATTTGGCGAGCGCAGTCAGTTGCTGGTCGATCCCTCTGAAGAAAAACTCAAACATGAGTTTGCGGGTGTCAAACGAAGCTATGTACCCATGCATGCCATTATTCGCATCGACGAAGTGGAAAAAGAAGGCTCTGCCAAGATCAGCGAGTCAAATGGCGGCAGCGGCAATGTATCGGCTTTCCCCATGCCGGGCATGATTACCCCCGCCCCCAAAAGCGGCGACGAGTAGCTACGCCTGTTCTTGCTGACGGAGTTACTGGCTGAGTTGCCGCCTCACTGAGGCCAACACCCTCTGCATCGCCAAGACAGCGCAGTTGTCGCAGTTGGTTGACTTTGTCGGGGCCATCGCCCAATTGAAAAACCGGAAAATGCACCCATATCGTGCTAATACTTAATAAATGTCGAGCGAGCTGGATGGCCTATGAGTGATGAGCACAGTGGTGATGGGACGGTGGTGGATGGCGAGGTAGTTAGCCCCGATATTATTCCCGGGGAGATTGCCGTGGCCGATGACGTGCTGCCGGAGACCCTGCATGTCATGCCGATTGGTTCGCGCCCCTATTTCCCTGGCCAGGTACAGCCGGTAGCGGTCAATATGGAACAGTGGCAGAGCACCTTGCAAGGGGTGAGGGAGGACGGTCACAATCTGCTCGGATTGACCTACGTACACGGCATGGACCCGGAGCAATCAACTACCGGGGATTTTCCTGCCATTGGCTGTGTGGTGCGCTTGCATCGCCTGCCCGGTGAGGACAATGCCCAGGGCCAGTTTATGGTGCAGGGGATCAAGCGCTTTCGGGTGGTTCGTTGGCTGAGAGATAAAGCGCCCTACCTGGCGCAGGTTGAGTACCCCCGCAGCCAGGGGCAGCGAGACAGTGACGAGATCAAGGCCTACGCCATGGCGCTGATCAAGGAAATCAAGGAGCTGCTGCCACTGAACCCTCTGTACAGCGAGGAGCTCAAGCAATACCTGTCACACTTCAGTCCCAATGAACCCTCTCTATTGGCGGATTTTTCGGCGGCGCTGACCACCTCTACCGGCGATCAGTTACAGGAAGTGCTGGACACCTTGCCGCTGGTGTCGCGCATGGAGAAAGTGCTGAACCTGCTGCGCAAGGAACGTGAGGTAGCAGAACTGCAGGGCAAGATCAGCAAGCAGGTAAATCAGCAGGTCTCTGATCACCAGCGTGAGTTTTTCCTGCGTGAACAACTCAAGGCTATTGAGAAAGAACTGGGTATTTCCAAGGACGACAAAACCTCCGACGCTGAGGGTTTTGAAGCCCGGCTACAAGGGCTGGTATTGCCGGAGGCGGCCCAACAGCGAATCAAGGAAGAATTACAAAAACTGTCCTACCTGGAGACAGGCTCTCCGGAATATGGCGTTACCCGCAATTACCTGGATTGGGCCACCTCGGTGCCCTGGGGTAAGTATTCTGAAGACAACCTCGATATAGCGCATGCGCGAGAGGTGCTGGCGGAACAACACGATGGTCTCGAGGACGTCAAGGAACGCATTATTGAGTTTCTCGCCGTGGGCAGTTTTCACGGTGAGATATCCGGGTCCATTATGTTATTGGTGGGTCCGCCTGGCGTGGGCAAGACCTCCATTGGTCGATCAGTTGCCGATGCGCTGGGTCGTAAGTTTTATCGGTTCAGCCTGGGCGGCATGCGTGACGAGGCGGAGATCAAGGGCCATCGGCGCACCTATATTGGCGCGCTGCCGGGAAAACTTATCCAGGCGCTGAAAGAGGTTAAAGTCTCCAACCCCGTCATCATGCTGGATGAAGTTGACAAAATTGGCGTGTCTTACCAGGGCGACCCGGCCTCCGCCCTGCTGGAGGTTTTGGATCCTGAGCAAAACAGTGAGTTTCTGGATCACTATCTGGACCTGCGTGTTGATCTTTCCAAGGTGCTGTTTATCTGCACGGCCAATCAACTGGATACCATTCCCGCGCCCCTGCTGGACCGAATGGAGACACTGCGTCTGTCTGGGTACATTGCCGAGGAAAAGCTGGAAATTGCCCGCAACCATTTATGGCCGAGGCTGCTGAAACGCAACGGTCTCATCGACGAGCAGCTAAAAATTAATGACGCTGGGCTCAAGTATGTCATTGATTCCTATTGCCGCGAGGCGGGGGTGCGCAACCTGGAAAAACAGCTGGCCCGCATTATGCGCAAGAGTATTGTGAGGTTTTTGGAGCGCGGGGATGACAAACTTCGCGTCGGCAAAAAAGATATTGAGTCGCTGTTGGGCAAGCCGCCGTTTGCGGCGGACAAGCCGCTGCGGGGTCTGGGCATAGCCACCGGTTTGGCCTGGACGTCGATGGGCGGAGCGACCCTGCCTATCGAGTGTACCCAGGTACATACCCTCAACCAGGGCTTCAAGTTGACCGGTCAGCTCGGTGACGTGATGCGTGAGTCGGCCGAGATTGCCCACAGTTACGTCATGGCGCATCTAAAGGAATACGGCTGTAGCCCGGACTACTTCGATACCAGCCTGGTTCACTTGCATGTGCCGGAGGGCGCTACACCCAAAGACGGCCCCAGTGCGGGCGTTACCATGGCCACGGCCTTGCTGTCCCTGGCGCGCAGGGAGCGTATCAAGCGCAAGCTGGCTATGACCGGCGAGCTGACGCTTACCGGCCAGGTGTTACCGGTGGGTGGCATTCGCGAAAAAGTCATTGCCGCGCGGCGCAGCGGTATCATGGAGCTGATTATTCCCAGCGCTAATAAAAAGGATTATGAAGAGCTGCCCGACTATCTGTGCGAGGGCGTCAACGTGCATTTTGCGCGCACCTATAGAGATGTGTTTCATTTTGTTTTTGATGAGCACCTGGATGACAAATCCCTGCATAGACGTTTTCCCGTAGATACCATCTCCCCCAATCAATCTCAACCCGCCAATTAGGCCAGTTGAGGTTGATCAGTACATCGAGAGAGACACAGGGGCCGAATCAGCGTGCCCCATGACCGCCGGGAATGCTGTGGGTATTATTCGGCCATCTTCATTTCATAACGAATGGCCACGATGTAGAGCGTCTGCTCGCCAGCGGGGCTGCGCACGGTTACCTCGTCATTGAGGCGCTTGCCTAACAGTGAGCGGGCCAGGGGAGAATCCATACTCAGCTTGCCCGCTTTGAGATCGAATTCATCCGGGCCGACGATACGATAGTGCTGTTGCTCCCCATCGTCACCCTCCAGAGTGACCCAGGCACCAAAATACACCTTGTCCCGGTTATTGGGAGGGCGATCCACTATCTCCAGTTCGTCCAGGCGTTTGGTGAGAAAGCGCACGCGGCTGTCGATTTCGCGCATGCGGCGCTTGCCATAAATATAATCGCCGTTCTCAGAGCGGTCGCCGTTCTTGGCAGCATCATGTACGGCGGCGGTCACCACCGGTCGCTCCACCTTCCACAACCGGTGTACTTCCGCGCGCAGCGCAGCCTCACCCTCGGGGGTGATATAGGTAGATCCGCGCTGGCGCGGTGGTCGGTAGCGTCCCATTTTGTTATGTTACCTCATCGAAGAGATTGCGGGGATCCACGGATGGCAGGGCTGCGCGCAACAGGCGGCATAGAGTACGAAACGGTAGCAGAAGATTACCTGCAAAAGCGCCGGCTCAAAAAGGGTGCGGCGGGCTGGATGTTGCTGGCGGGTCTGGGCGTTTCCTACGTTATCTCCGGCGATTATGCGGGCTGGAACCTTGGCCTGGCGCAGGGCGGTTTTGGTGGCATGTTCATCGCCACGCTGATTATGGGCATGATGTATTTGTGTATGGTGTTGAGCCTGGCCGAGATGTCGGCGTCCCTGCCCACCGCCGGTGGCGGTTACAGTTTTGCCCGGCGTGCGCTGGGCCCCTGGGGTGGCTATTTAACAGGCACCGCCATTTTGTTGGAATACTCTATTGCCCCCGCCGCTATTGCCATATTTATCGGCGGCTACGTGGAATCGCTGGTGGGCATTAACGGCTGGATGGTCTACCTGGCCAGCTACGTTATTTTTGTGGGGTTCCATCTATGGGGCGCGGGCGAGGCCCTCAAGGTCATGATGGTCATTACATTGCTGGCGGTGCTGGCGATAGCGGTATTTGTGATTGGCATGATTCCTCACTTCAATGCCGATAAGCTGTTCGATATTGCGGTCAATGAAAGTGCCGCCGGCGCCAGCAGCTTTCTGCCCCAGGGATATGTGGGCGTGTGGGCAGCGATACCCTTTGCAATCTGGTTGTTTCTGGCGGTCGAGGGAGTGCCACTGGCTGCCGAAGAGGCGAGTGACCCCGCCCGGGATTTGCCGCGCGGCATTATCACAGCGATGATTATTTTGTTGATATTTGGTGGGCTGGTACTGGTGCTGGCACCCGGTGGGGCCGGCGCAGATTATATGAAGGACCACGGTGCACCATTGGTGGGCGCGCTGGAAAAAGTCTATGGGGAGGGGTCATTAGCAGCGCAGTTCGTAAACTGGGTGGGTCTGAGCGGTCTTATTGCCAGTTTCTTCTCCATTATCTACGCCTATTCACGGCAGGTATTTGCACTGTCACGAGCCGGTTATTTGCCACGTTTCCTGTCGGTAACCAGCAGCCACAAAGTGCCGGTGCCGGCGCTGGTTATTCCCGGCATCATTGGCTTTCTGCTGTCGCTGACCGGCGAGGGTGACCTGATGATTACCATGGCCGTATTTGGCGCCACTATTTCCTACGCCTTAATGACGCTTTCGCATATGGTGCTGCGCCACCAGGAACCGGATCTGGAGCGCCCCTATCGCACTCCCGGCGGCACACTCACCTCAGGTATCGCCTTCGTGCTTTCTATTTTCGCGTTTGCCTCCACCTTTTTTGTCAGCCTGGAGGCGGCCCTGTGGAGTGCCCTGTTTTACGCCATCATGATCGCTTACTTTGCCCTGTACTCTCGCCACCATCTTGTCGCCAGCGCACCGGAAGAGGAATTTGAAGCCATTGCCCTGGCCGAGCAGGAATTGGCGTGAAGACCTGTTTGTGGACAGAGATGTTGATGTTGATGCTGTTGGCTAGCCCGGTACAGGCCTGCATTGAGCTTAATGGTGAAGTGCGCCAGGGCGCCCTGCTGTGGGGACAAGTGGCACCCGGCAGCCGGGTATACCTGGATGATGAGGCGCTGGCCGTGTCAGCCGATGGGTTTGTTGTGTTTGGCTTTGGCCGCGATGCAACAGGTGATCCCGTGCTGCGGGTAGAAGGTAATGAAACCTGTGAGCAGTCCCTGGCGATTGCCGCACGGGAATATCGCATTCAGCATGTTGAGGGTGTACCACAGCAAACGGTAACCCCAGGCCCGAAGCATATGGAACGCATTCGCCGCGAGCGAGAGCTGGTGCGCGCCGCCAAAGCTAACAGCAGTGAACGCGCGGACTTTGCCGCGGGCTTTGCCTGGCCATTGCGGGGCCCTATAAGTGGGGTTTACGGCAGTCAGCGGGTCTATAACGGCAAACCGGGCACGCCTCACTACGGCGTGGATGTCGCCATGCCTACCGGTACGGAGGTGGCGGCGCCGGCCGCCGGTGTGGTGGTATTGGCCGAGCCCGATTTGTTTTTCAGCGGCGGTACCATAATCATCGATCACGGCTCCCAGGTCAGCTCCTCCATGTTGCACCTCAGTGCCCTATCGGTGGCCGTGGGAGAGCGGGTTGAAGTCGGTGATATTATCGGCAAGGTGGGCAGTACCGGGCGCGCCACCGGGCCGCATCTGGACTGGCGTATGAGCTGGCGTAACCGTCGGGTAGACCCACAGCTACTGGAGTATATTCCAACAGAGAAATGATACTGAACTCCGGGTCTTGATAGCCGTTGTCCCTGTGCTCGCTATGTAGCCTGATGGCATTGATTAACCGGCGGCGCCAAGTGCTGGTCAGCCGTTTTATCTGCATCGGGTAGTCTCCTGTGATTTAAGTGAATTGATTTTACCTTAGACTACCCGATTTTCTTAACTAATAAAGTCTCATTTGTGTCTGAGCCCGGACAGCACGCAAAGCAATCTTGCGGATTTTGCCAATTTTTGTGTTCATAATAACCAGTCTCGCTAACCCAAAATTTCTTTCAGTATTTGCTCTTCGCTGTATTTTTCTGCGATATGGTCTTCGATGCGCTCGATACTTTTCTTATAAAATTTGTTGGTTCCGTCAATGTGTTTCTGCACCAGTGACACTCTGATTTTTTTTACCAAACTCGGATTTCATCTTATTCACTACTCGCTGTGATTCGCAAAACTTTTCCGCAAAATCTTCCGGGCGAATATGTCGACCTTCAACTTTTTCGCGTCTTTGCACAAAACGCCAAGCTTCTTGCGACGATTGATAGACAAAAAAGATGAAGATGCCCCGCCCCCGCTTCAACGATCTTTCGATAATCTTTTGCTGGTCGCGGATAGACTCTTCAATCACCTTCTTAAACACGCGCTTGTGTTCCCTGGCGGAGCCATTGCGCATTATCAAGGAAAAACGCAAGGAATTTCGCGGAACTGCCGACGAATTTCATGAATCATTTCAAATGCGGCGGCGCCCACGGCGTTCATGTCGTGTTGGAAACACGGCCCCCGTTCAGTATCATTTCGTATTGGAAGAGACTGGCGGTATCACCCATGCCGTGAGTAGCGTATAATTCGCGGCCTTCAAAAATGCGTAATTGGCGAGAACCATGATCGATAAAAAATTGCTGAGTATTCTGGTATGCCCTGTGAGTAAGGCATCCTTGGTCTATGACGAGGAGAAACAGGAACTGGTGTGTAAAGCCAGTGGTTTGGCCTACCCGGTGCGCGATGGAATTCCGGTGATGCTGGAGGAAGAGGCCCGTCAGCTCACCGCTGCTGAGAAGCTGGATTAAGTCTTATGTCCAATACTATTTTTGCCAGGATTGTCAGCGGCGAGATACCCACTGACTTCGTTTATGAAGACGAACACTGTGTCGCTATTAACGACATCAACCCGCTGGCGCCTGTGCATGTGGCGCGGCAATTGGGTGTGGAGGAAGCTTTTCGGCTAATGGTCAACAACGGCGCAGCCGCCGGCATGACCGTGCCCCATTTGCACCTGCATATTTTGGCAGGGCGCAGCATGAGTGAGGCCAGCCTGGCCAGCGGACTGGATACCTGACATGAAGAGTGCAGAGCTCCGCGAGGCCTTTCTCGCCTATTTTGAAAATCAACAGCACACCCGGGTAGCCGGCAGCTCCCTGGTGCCCCATGACGACCCGACGCTGCTGTTTACCAACGCCGGCATGAATCAGTTCAAGGATACCTTCCTGGGCCGTGATCCCCGCGATTACCGGCGGGCGACTTCCAGCCAGCGCTGCGTGCGCGCCGGTGGCAAGCACAACGATCTGGAAAATGTCGGCTATACCGCCAGGCACCACACTTTTTTCGAGATGCTGGGTAATTTCAGCTTCGGTGATTATTTCAAGCGCGAGGCCATCAGGTTCGCCTGGGAATTCCTCACCGTCACCCTGCATATCCCCGCGGAAAAACTGTGGGTGACAGTCCATACCTCCGACGATGAAGCGACGGATATCTGGCTCAGGGAAATGGGTGTTAGCGCGGAGCGGTTTTCCCGTCTGGATGAAGGTAACTTTTGGCAAATGGGTGATACCGGACCCTGTGGCCCCTGCAGCGAAATATTTTACGACCACGGTGAGGACGTGCCCGGCGGCCCGCCTGGCAGTGAGAATGATGAACTGGATCGCTATATTGAGATCTGGAACCTGGTGTTCATGCAATACAATCGCGACAGCAGCGGCAACATGGAACCGCTGCCGGCGCCATCGGTAGATACGGGTATGGGGCTGGAGCGTCTTGCCGCGGTAATGCAGGGAGTGCGCTCCAACTATGAAATCGATATGTTCCAATCCCTGCTCAAGGCCGCGGCCGAGGTGCTGGGATTGGACAGTACCGAAGATAACTCCCTGCGGGTAATTGCCGACCATATTCGCTCCTGCGCCTTCCTGATTGCGGATGGCGTTGTTCCCAGTAATGAAGGTCGCGGCTATGTTTTGCGGCGCATCATTCGTCGCGCTGTTCGCCACGGCAACAAACTGGGCGCCCACCAGGCGTTCTTCCACACGTTGGTGGCACCGCTGGCCGCTGAAATGGGTGAGGCCTACCCCGAGCTGATTGCTTCGCAGGCGCGCATTGAACAGACGCTGCTGGCCGAGGAAGAACAGTTCGCCAAGACCCTTGATAAGGGCATGGGTATTCTGGATGCGGCCCTGGCCGATCTCGAAGGCACTGAGATTCCCGGTGAACTGGTGTTCCGTTTGTATGACACCTATGGTTTTCCGGTTGACTTGACCAATGATATCGCCCGTGAGCACCGGCTTAGCCTGGATATGCCGGGCTACGATGGGGCCATGGCGCAGCAGCGTCGCCGTTCGCAGGAGGCGGGTGCATTCGATGTCGATTACAACGATGTACTGAAGCTGGACAGGGCGACCGAGTTTACCGGTTACGATGCCCTGGCCGGCACCGCTACGGTGACGGCGCTGCTGCGTGACGGTGCAGCAGTAGACAGTTTGCGCGCTGGTGATGAGGCGGTGATCGTATTGGACCGCACCCCTTTCTACGCCGAGTCCGGCGGCCAGGTGGGTGATTGCGGTTATTTGGCTGCGCCAGGCGTACGTTTTGACGTTTGCGATACCACCAGGGGGCGCGGACATCACCTGCACCGCGGCCTGGTGCTGGAAGGCGAAATTAAGCTCGGCTCTGAACTGGAGGCGACGGTAGATGCCTCTGTGCGCAGCGCCACCGCGCTCAACCATTCAGCCACGCATTTGTTGCATGCGGCCCTGCGTGAAGTGTTGGGAGAACATGTGGAACAAAAGGGCAGCCTGGTCGATTCCCAGCGGCTGCGCTTTGACTTCAGTCATCCGCAGGCGGTTACCGCTGCACAGGTAAGGACCATTGAAACGATAGTTAATGAACAGGTGCGTGCCAATACCGTGGTGGACACCCAATTGATGGATATGGAATCGGCCCAACAGGCTGGTGCTATGGCCTTGTTTGGCGAGAAATATGGCGATGAAGTGCGCGTTCTCACCATGGGCGGTGGATTTTCTGTAGAACTCTGTGGCGGCACCCACGTTGCCCGCAGCGGTGATATCGGCTTGATTAGAGTGACCTCTGAATCGGGAATTTCAGCGGGTGTGCGGCGCCTTGAAGGGGTCACCGGCGCTGGCGCGCTGGCGGTATTTGATGCGGCCGAGCAGAACCTCGATGCGATCTGCGCGGCGGTGAAGGGTGATGTTACCAACGTGGTCGAAAAGGTACAGGGGCTGCGTGCCTCCAATCGTGACCTGGCAAAGGAAATAGCTCAGCTCAAACAGAAGTTGGCCGCCTCTGCCGGCGGTGACCTGGCCAGCCAGGCGACCGAGGTGAATGGTGCCAGGGTGCTGGCGGCGGTGCTCGATGGCGCCGATCCCAAATCCCTGCGCGATACCGTGGACCGGTTAAAGAACAAGCTGGGCAGCGGTGTGATTCTGCTGGCGGCCATTGACGGCGATAAAATCGCCCTGACCGCAGGGGTGACCAAGGATTTGACCGACCAGGTCAAGGCCGGTGATTTGATGCGTGAATTTGCCACCAGGCTGGGCGGCAAGGGCGGTGGTCGCGCTGATATGGCCCAGGGTGGCGGTACTGACATCGCGGGATTGTCGGCCACGCTACAAGCGGTGCCTGCCTGGGTCCAGGAACAGCTAGGGGTTGGTGGGTCATGAGCCTTATCGTTCAGAAATTTGGCGGTACCTCGGTTGGAACTGTCGAAAAAGTTGCTCGGGTGGCGGACAAAATTGCCGCTCATCGAGCCGATGGCCACGATTTGGTTATTGTCGTGTCGGCCATGTCTGGCGAAACCAATCGCCTGATTGGTCTGGCCCATGAAATTGAAGATGCGCCAACGCCCCGTGAGCTGGATGTGTTGCTGTCTACCGGCGAGCAGGTGACTACCGCTCTACTGAGCATGGCCCTGAATCATCGCGGTGTGAAAGCCAGGTCCTACAACGGTAGCCAGGTGCGTATTCTCACCGATAATGCCCACACCAAGGCGCGCATCAAGGAGATTGACGACGAGCGGTTGCACGCTGACCTGAAGCAAGGTTACGTGATCGTAGTGGCAGGTTTTCAGGGGGTGGATGAACACGGCAATATCACTACCCTGGGTCGCGGCGGTTCCGATACCACGGCGGTGGCATTGGCGGGCGCCCTGAAGGCCGATGAGTGCCAGATATACACCGATGTCGACGGTGTCTATACCTCTGACCCTCGTATGGTCGATGGCGCCAGACGCCTGGATCGGATTACCTTTGAGGAAATGCTGGAAATGGCTAGCATGGGCTCCAGGGTGTTGCAGATTCGAGCCGTGGAATTTGCCGGCAAATACAACGTGCCCCTGCGGGTGTTGCACAGTTTTCAGGATGGCCCTGGAACCCTGATTACACTGGAGGAAGATAGCGAAATGGAAACTCTCACGATTGCGGGCATCGCCTTTAACCGCGATGAAGCCAAGCTGACAGTCCTGGGTGTGCCCGATACCCCCGGGGTGGCCTATAAAATTCTTGGCCCCATCGGTGATGCCAACATTGAGGTTGATGTTATTGTGCAGAACGTCGCCGATGACAAGAGCACCGATTTCACCTTCACCGTGGCGCGCATTGATATGGAGAGGGCTGAAAAGATCTTGCAGCGCATCGCCGGCGAGCTCAATGCACGCGAAGTGCGCACCGATGACAGGATCGCCAAAATTTCGCTGGTAGGGGTGGGTATGCGCTCCCATGCGGGGGTCGCCAGCCAGATGTTTGCGGCGCTGGCAGACGTCGGTATCAACATACAAATGATCACCACGTCGGAGATCAAGATATCCGTGGTAATAGACGAAAAATTCCTCGAATTGGCGGTGCGGTCGCTGCACTCAGCCTTTGAGTTGGATATGAAACCCGCTATACGCTAATGACAACTGACTATGCTGGCTAAATGCTGAAACGGACTATACTGGTAAGTGTAGTACGGCTATGAATAATGGAATAAGAGAAAAGATATGGCACGCAGCTTAGTGACCATATGTGGAGAAAGTGTATGTTAATTCTGACGCGACGCGCTGGTGAAACCCTGATGATTGGTGACGAGGTCACAGTCACTGTTTTGGGTGTGAAAGGTAACCAGGTACGCCTGGGAGTGAATGCGCCTAAAGAAATTGCTGTGCACCGCGAGGAAATTTACCACCGGATCCAACAGGAAAAACAGGAGAAAGGCGAAGAATAGCGAGCCTTTTGTAACGGTTGTGGTATTATCCCGCGCCGTAACGGAGAGGTGGCCGAGTGGCTGAAGGCGCGCCCCTGCTAAGGGCGTATAGGTTAATCCCTATCGAGGGTTCGAATCCCTCCCTCTCCGCCAACGCCTCCCTCTTTTTATGGATTTCTTTCAAAAGTACCTACTGCCCGGCCTGGTTTTCCAGGGTGTCGTCATCGGTGGTGGCTATGCAACGGGAAGAGAGCTGGCTGAGTTCTTCTTGCCCCACGGCCGGTGGGTGGTTTGTTGTCCATGGCTGTTGCCGGTGGCCTTGTTGATGGCATCCAGATTTGGCCTGGTCACGCTTATTGCCAAGGGTTATGGAATTTTGACCTGCGGATTTATAGCCGTGTTTGTGGTGCCGGTGCTCACCATTGGCATCTACAGAATTATCACCCTGGGTAAAAGTAAACAAATGGGGAACTGATCTATGGGTCGTCCAACATCGATTGAAGATATTTACCTGCGTATGACACCGGGCTCGAAAGCATTGGCAGAACAGGCCATTGAGATATTTCCCAGTGGTATTACTCATGACTCGCGTTATCAAACACCCTATGGTCTCTATATTGAGCGGGCCAAGGGTTCGCGCAAATGGGACGTGGATGGCAATGAGTACGTGGATTATATCGGCGGTCACGGCGGACATATTTTAGGGCATGGCAGTGACGTGGTTGTTGCGGCGGTACAACAAAGCATATTGCGGGGTACGCAGTTGGGCGGCAATACGCCCGATGAAGTTGAATATGGTGCGCTGGTTAAGGAGATGGTGCCCTGTGCTGAGCGCGTGCGTTTTACCATGTCCGGCACCGAGTCTACGCACCTGGCGCTGCGGCTGGCGCGGGCCTACACCGGCAAGACCAAAACCATACGCTTTATGGCCCATTTCCACGGTTGGCACGACGCGGTTGCCTCCGGCTACTCCTCCCACTTTGACGGCAGCGTCGTGAGAGGTGTGCCGGCAACCTATGCCGGCGATACCATTTTATTGCCGCCTGGAGATATCGATGCAATCAGCCATGCGCTGAATGATTGTGACGATGTCGCCGCCATCATTTTGGAACCCACCGGCACACATTTTGGCATGGTGCCTTTTCAGCCGGAATTTTTGGGGCAGCTGCGCGACCTTACTGAGCAACATAAGGTGGTGTTGATATTTGACGAGGTTATCACCGGTTTTCGGGTCGCACCGGGTGGGGCGCAGGAGGCACTGGGTGTGATCCCCGATTTGAGCACGCATGCCAAGATTATTGCCGGTGGCCTGCCGGGCGGGGCCGTGTGTGGCAAGAAAGCCATACTGGACACGCTCGACTTTGAAGTGATGGCAGCCAAGGGTGAAGAAAAAGTACAACACAACGGTACCTTCAACGCCAATCTGGTTTCTGCACAGGCGGGCATCGCCCTGTTAAAACAAATTCGTGATACCGACGTGTGTGAACGCGCCAATGCCTATGCACAGAAGCTCCGTGCGGGCATGAATGAAGTCCTGGTCAGACAGCAGACGCCCTGGGCGGTGTACGGCAGCTTTTCCGGTTTCTTTATCTTCACCAACCCCGACGGCTTGAAGATCTCTCCGTTGGACTTCGACCCACTGGATTATGATTTTACCGTATTGAAAATCAGCCGCCTCGGATTTGCGCAAAAACTGGTCATGGCGTTGATGACCCGGGGCGTGCATATTGCCGGTTTCTCGGGTGGCTGGGTCAGTGGTGTGCACAGCGAGGATGACTATCAACGAACCATAACGGCCTTTGACGAGGCGTTAACCCTGGTTAAGAGCGAGTCGGATATCGAATGTCAGATAAGTTGAGTCATACGCTGGCAATAACCGATGGCCTGTAGCCCAGCCGCCGCATCAATAGCGAACACCCGATTGAACAGGTGCGTTTATTTTTCGTCTGCAATTTGATCAAGCAGTGAATTTTTACGTGTTTTGAGTTTCGGTTTGTCCATTAACTCATCCAATGGGCCGGGCTCACCACTTGCAGTGGATGCGGCCTGTGTCGCAGCGTCCGCTTCCGGCTCCGCCGCCCAGCCACTGGGTCGCAGTTGCCACACCACGTAGACCAGCACGCTGTAGACAATCAGGGTCTTGAGGATTAACGCAATCAGTACCCATTCAGGCCGCTGGGCTTCCAGATAGCCGGCGACGTCGTCATAGAGCCAGGAGGTGACGGTGGCAACAGCCACCGCTACCAGTATAAGAAACAGTTTCTGCCGGTAGCGGCCGGCAAGGGCGAGCAGGGCGCTGGTGCGCAGGAAGCGGTAGAGAGACACGCTACAACCCGAAACCCAGCAGGGCCAGGGCGCCGATCAAGCCGGCCTTTTGCAGGTTGTTTTTGATGGCAATTTCGGCGTCAGCCACCAGGTATTCCAGGTCATCTTTGGAAAACCCATCCTCCGATTTCCCGTACAAAATGAGTTCCTTACGTACCCGGCGAATGGCGGCGGCGCGCAGTCGCCGGCGGACCACACGGTTGGGTAAATAGTCAGTCCATTGCTTGTCCATGGGCTATTTTTAACAGACTTGGCCAGTTGTGTCCAAGCCCTTGACTCAACAGGACCTGCCCCCTATAGTACCGCCCCTTCGCGCCCGTAGCTCAGCTGGATAGAGTACCTGGCTACGAACCAGGCGGTCACACGTTCGAATCGTGTCGGGCGCGCCATACAGTATAAAAAAGCCTCACCCATTGGGTGGGGCTTTTTTATTTGTGCAGTATTCATGTTCGCTCTACATTGACAATTGCCTATATCGGTGCCTCCTTTGCCTGTGCATTTTTGATGTTCAGGCACTACCAACTCGGCGGTCGGGCGGTTTGGGTCGGTAACGATACCGGCCGCATCAAAACGTACGGTTTAATCGACCGATCTGGAAAGCATCCTGTATCCGGTATCCCCAGTAGGCGAGTTGTGCAATCACCGGTCCAACAGGTTTACCGACATAATCGAGCCCGAAGGGTGAAAAAAGTTCATAACGACGATCATCCGATGCAATTGCTGCGGCGATCAATTCACCACCCATGGTCGTATTCACCATGCCGTGTCCACCAAATCCCTGGCAATACCACTCACCGGGTCTCAACTGACCAATCTGGGGCATTTTGTGCCTCGCATAACCCATGAAGCCACCCCAGGCGACCTCTCCCTTTATGCCTTTCAATTGTGGGTAAACTGACAGCAAGTCATTCAGCATGATGGTTTTGAGTCTTTCCTGTGATGGATGGAACATCGACACACGCCCACCCCAGAGCAGTTGTTTATCGCCAACAACTCGGTAGTAGTTTGATGAAAAGCGATTATCCCCGGCAGCATACGGTGCCCTGATGGCTTCCTCCAATCGGTCCCCCAGGGGTTCTGTCAGCAACACGTAGGTTGCCACGGGCAATGTCGCCCTGCTGAGCTTGCCATGCAGGGAGCCTATATAGCCACTGCAGGCATAGACCACATGGTCGGCTTTTACTGACCCAGTGGGTGTTGACACCTGCCACCGGTCACCCGCCTGGGACACCTTCGTTGCCGGTGTCTCTGCAAAGATTTTGGCTCCGCCCTCTATGGCAAGTCTTGCCGTGTGCAACACGTAATTCAGGACATGCAAGCGCAGCGTGTCGGGCTTAAGAAAACCATCATAATAACGCTCTGTCAGATAGCATTCGGCAACTTTTTCACGTGGCCAGAAATCATATTCTTCATCATATAAACGATTCATATCCTCCACATACTTCTTTACTGCATATTCATCATCGAACCATGAAGCTACTATCGAACCCGTTTCAGGCTCCCGGATAACACCTGCCTGGCCCTTGATACGTTCCTGTATTATTTTGAAAGCAGCAGTTGTCAGCCCATACAGCTGCTTGGCATGATTTTCACCCAGCATTTTTGCGAGCTTTATCGCGCTCTGGGAGAATCCTGTTCCCACGAAACCACCATTGCGCCCGGACGCACCCCAGCCTATTTGTTGGGATTCAAGTAATACACTGTCGACTCCCCGCTCCGCTAAACCCAGAGCGGTTGATACACCGGCCAGCCCACCACCTATGATACAAACCGATGTTTCAATCTGTTCATGCAGTGGGCTGGCTTGCAGACCCCTGTCCGTGGTTCGAGAATAATACGAATCTATATATGTCATATCTGAGTCTGTTTCAAAAGATGATATTCTATCCCGGCAGCACCGTTATAGCTGACAACTTTGAGTTCCATGAGTGATTCCACCTCTGATTTATAAGACAAGCGAGGCGAGGGGCAGCAATGAGTTTTGATAGTCACCCACTAAAATCGGAACGACCGTTGATCGTGTACCTGGATTTCAAGAGCCCCTACGCCTACCTGGCCTGGCAACCCACCGTGCAGTTGGCGCGAGAGTTGGGTATTGCCGTGGACTGGCGGCCCTTCGTGCTGGATATACCCAGTTACCTCGGTTCGGCAAAGCTGGGTAAGTCCGGCCAGGTGGCCCAGCAGAATCGCAGCGAGGAGCAGTGGTCGGAAGTCAAGTACGCCTACTACGACTGTCGTCGCTACGCCAACCTGCGCCGGCTGACCGTGCGCGGCACGGTTAAAATCTGGGATACCAATCTAGCGGCGATAGGGCTGCTGTGGGCCAAGCGGCAGGGCGATGCTGTGCTGGAGCGATACATTGGCGCTGTCTACGAACCCTTCTGGAAGCGCCGGTTGGATGTAGAAGATGGTGCCGTTATACGCAGCGTACTGCAGCAGGCCGGGGCAGCAACCGCAGGTTTTGAGGAATACGCGCAAACCGATGGCGCGGCTGAAAACAGTGCATTGCAGCATGCCGCGTTTGATGCAGGCATATTTGGCGTGCCCAGCTACGTGGTCAATGGGAAGCTGTATTTCGGCAGAGAACATCTGCCACGTATACGCTGGCACTTATCGGCAGAGCCTGGCCCCGCGCCGGATATCGCTTACTCTGTCCCCAGCGGGGCCGAGGTGGAATCTTCCGCGCCGGCCACTTTGGATGTATGTATCGATTTCAAATGTCCGCGCAGCTTCCTCGCGCTGGCGCCAACCCTGGCGCTCGCCGCTGAACTGGAGTGCCCAATCAAATGGCACGCCAGGCGCTCGGCGCCCTTGCGGCCCTCTACAGGGCCGGGGGATGGGTCGCGCGGTAGCCGTCACCGCCACCTTCGGGCCGAGTACACAGCCGATGATATCGCCCGTTATGCACCACATGAGCTGGGGGATATTTATGCCGATCTTGATACTGGGCCGGCAATCCTGGGTCTGCTGTGGCTCCAGCAGACGGCTCCCGCACTTGCGTATCGCTATGTAGTGGCGGTGTTTGACCAATATTGGCGCCGGCAACTGGCCATCGACAACATTGCTGCCGTGGAGCAGATACTGCAGGCGTTTGATCTTGCCGTGGCTGATTTTCATACGTTTGCCGAGCAGCAAGGTAGCGCAATGCTGCAGCGCTCAGAACAGGGCTTGCGGGAGCGAGGTGTAATCGGCACTCCCACCTACCTGCTTGATGAGGAGCCCTTCCTCGGACGCCAGCACCTGCCCTTGCTCAGGGCCCGACTTAAAAACTAGCGGTGATTACCCGCTGGGACCTTCGTCCATAGCTCGCTAAGTTCCCGATACACCAGTCGGTTATCCGCCAGGCGTTGTTGATCCCGGTCGGTGGGCTGCGCGTTCAGCCGGCTGCCTAATAACAGGCTGGCCTGAGACGCGTCGAGTTCATCACCCTCAATCACTACCGCCAGATCGAAGAGGGGGTCACCCATGGCGGCATACTCCCAGTCCAGTGCCAGCAAGCTATTGTTGCAACGCAGTCGGTTAGCGCGCAACAGGTCGTTGTGGCACAACACCGCAGGGGGTGGATGCTGCGCCAGCCTGTCACAGGCGTGCAGAAATTCTGCTGATAACTCGCCAGTGCCCGCCAGGTGGAGGTAGCGGCGTGCTCTGGCTTGCAAGTTCAGCCGAAATTTGATCGGTGGCAAGTTGTGTATGGCCCGCAGCAGCTCAGCGATATCTTCGATAGGGTTATTGGCATGGGGTGTTGAGTCAGGTTCACAGAATTTACAAACCAGAATACCCAGTTCGGGATTGGAGTAGACCGGTGCGGGCGCCAGGTGCAGGGCGGCGGCCTGGTTGATTGCGCGCCACTCGGCGCTGCGGCTCAATCCCAACCGCCGCGGGTCAAAACCGTCCAGTCGTACCACCCAGGCGTTGTTGCCGTCCTCGACCCGCACGCTGGTGTTACTGATGCCACCGGTCAATATCTCTATTGCGCGGGGCAATGCTGCCGGGGCGTCGGACCAGTGTTGCCACTGGGCCAGGGCCTGCTGAAGTTTTTGCCCTATTGGCGCTGGTAGTGAAGCAACCATTGTCGATATCCCACTGCGGCGATGACGATATATGTCAGGAACAGTCCGGCTGTCAGGTAGAGTTCCCGGTCCAGATATAGATAGATAGAAACGGCGTCAATCACCAACCAGTACAGCCAGTTTTCAAGTATCTTGCGCGCCACCATCCAGGTGGTCAACACGGAGCCCCAGGTGGTAAATGAATCGAGGAAGGGCAGGGCCGCTGTGCTGTATTGCTGCAGCAGAAAACCGCTGCCGGCGCTGATTGTCAAAATAGAGGTGACAGCGAGCAAGTGACGCTTTCGGCTCCAGCGGCTAATGCTCAACTGGCCGTCTGCGCCGCTGCCGTGCTGCCACTGCCACCAGCCATACACTGCCATGGCCAGGTAATACACCTGCAGGGCAGATTCCATTAACAGGTTTACCTCCCAGAACAGCACCAGGTAAATCGCCGTGCCGGCAAAGGCGGCGTACCAGCACCAGAGATTTTCCCTGACCGCCAGTAGCAGGTAGGCGATTCCCAGTATCACCGCAGCCGCTTCCAGTACGAGCATCTAGAAGGTATAGCTCGCGCTAACGCCTACCATGCGAGGCGCGCCAAACTGGTAGTAAGGTTCGGTAATCCAGCCCTTGCGCGGGTCGTTACCAAAGCTGCCGAAACCCCGCACATAGATGTCTTCATCGGTGAGGTTGCGCCCCCACAAGGTCAGGGTCCACCGGTTGCGTTCTATGCCCAGGCCGGCGTTGACCAGGTCGTAGTCATCCGACTGCGCGTTGTGTCGGTCGGAGAAGTAAAACGCGTCCTTGCCTTCGACCTCCAGGCGCAGGAATACGCCTTGTTGAAAATCGTAGCGGCCGCCCACGGAGTATTGATACTCCGGCGCCTGGGATTGAGAACGGCCGGACAGGTCTTCTCCGAATACGTTCACGTACTCGTCAAACTCGGTGTCCAGCAGGCCCAGGTTGGCCCAGAGTTGGAGGGACTCAGTGGCCAGCCAATCCACTTCAATCTCAGCACCGTAGTTCTCTCCCTCGGCGGCATTGCTGGTGTAGTCAATAAAACTGCTGCCGCCGCCCTCGTGTGAGATCACCAACGACCCTTTCACCTGCTGGTCGTTCCGGTCCATGTAGAACAAGGCGACGCGGGCCTGCAATGTGTTGTTCAGCAGGCTGCTCTTCAGGCCCAGTTCGTAATTGATAAGTGTTTCCTCATCGAAAGTCCGCACCGTGTTGAGTGCACCGATGATGTTCGCATCGTCGCCGGCGTCGACCCTGGAGAGAATGCCCGCGTTGATGCCATTGGCACGATAGCCCCTGGCAACCCCGCCATAGACCAGGGTGTCATCCGACCACCGGTATTCCAGCGCCAGCTTGCCACCCCACAGGTCTTCATCCGGGTTGTAATGAACCTGGTTATTGTCGGAGTAATCGGTGTCGCGGTTCTCCCCGCGCAGTCCGGCAATCAATGTGAGCTTGTCGGTCAGCGCAGTGTCCAGCTGGGCAAACAGGGCGAAGGTCTCAGTATCGTATTGGCTGAAGAAGTCTCCGGCGAAAGAGTAGAAGCGGTTGAGATCTTCATCATTGGCCAGATAGTAAAAGCCGACCACCCAAGCGCTTCGATCATTGAACAGGCGCGAGCTGTCGTTGGACAGGAACCGCAATTCGGCGCTGACGCTGTCGCGTTTGCGGGAGTAGAGGTCAGTTGCGCTCCACGCCTCGGGATGAAATCCAATATAGGTCCAGTCCTCATCGTAGCCGTAATCGCTGTCGGTGGTGGCATAACTGAAGTTGGTTTGCAGTACGAAACTATCGTAACTGGAATTGCTGTGCAGGCTGATGGCCAGTGATTCCTGGCTGTCCTGCCCGGGCTCGTCAGCAATGGTGTGGCGAGTATTGTCCAGGGAAAAGGCATCATAACCATTGTCGATATCAATCCAGTTCAGGCGCAGGTCAATGGTGTGGTTTTCGCCGGCCAGCCAGCGGAGCTGGCCGCGCAGTGTCAGCTCATCGCGGTCGGCGGTGTCATCGGCGTCGAGGAAATCGTTCTCCTGATAGCCATCGCTCTGAAATTGCTGGGCGGCCAACCGGTACAGCACATTGGTACGGAGTGGCCCGCTGCTGACAAAGCCGAGGCTGTAACTGTCGTAGTCACCGGCGCTGGCCTGGAGCTGATTGAAAAACTCCTCACTGGGGGCATTACTGTTCACATTGATCAATCCGGCCAGGGCGTTGGCCCCGTGCAAGGTGCCCTGCGGGCCTCGCAGTACTTCTACCTGGGCTACGTCAAACAGCGTGCCGACACTGCCGATACCACTGAAATCCACACCATCAAGCAAAAATCCCACCGATGGGTTGAGGGGTTCCACGAACTGGCTGCGATCGCCGACGCCGCGAATCTGAAAATAGCGCGCCCGTGAGGTGCCACTGGCGAAATTTACATTGGGAGCGACGTTGAGAATCTCTTCGAGGTGCTGGGCGGCGCGCTGCTGTATTAAATTGGCGCTCAGCACAGCAACGCTGACGCTGGACTGTAACAGTCTGGTGTCGCGAAACTCGGCTGTTACTACAATTTCAGGAAGTTCTTCAAGAGCGATTACAGGGCTGGCCAGCAAGCTGACCGCTAATGCCCCAGACAGTGCCCGGATGAATGGTTTGTTTTTCACGGAGCCTCTCCAGTGATGTGAGAGACCCGGTCTATGCGCTACAGCGTGTAGGTGTTGTATAGCCTATTCCTACGCCGGTGCTAACCGGATCAGGTTCAAAGGGTTCGCTGGTTAAAAGTCCAGCATCTCAGGCAAAAAGCCACCCCTCAGGTATGGATGCACCGAAGTGCGTGCTCATAGTATCATTGACAGTTCCGCAAATGGAACCAGCGCTATGAATTTGTCAACCCAAAGCTAAAATGTCTCCTTTTCTTCATTGAGTAATCGTGAAACAGGCTCGATCCAAGCACTGATTAGAGGTGTCGCCAAGGGTGATCCGGGGCGGGCGGGGTCGACGCTGGTGGATTGCCGCTTTTTTACGTTGTTTCCCCCGCCATAACCCCTCCTGAAGTCAAAAGGGGACATTACAGCTTTAGGCTAACACCAGTATCATTTCGTATTGGAATAGGCTGTGACTCATTCTGCTGCCGGCGATACTTTTTGCGCATGCTCGCGTTGTTTATCGAGTACATAAGTTATCAAACTCGGGATGCCTGGTTCGTATAAATCTGTACCAGGCGGAGCCCAGACAAATTCATGGCGAATTAGTGTAAATAGATGATCATTGGCCAAATCTCTAGCAATAGGATCGTCAGAAAAATTATCTACGATAATATCTATGAGTGTATCCTTTGTGATTGTTTCCGTTTGTTGGAATATGGTTGCTATAGCAACAGAAACGGGCAACAGTTTCTTTTTTTCCAGTGTGTCTCTGCGTTCTTTATAAAAGGTTATCCTGCTACTTTCAACCTTTGTTTCTGCTTCGGCAATGTCTTGAGCGGTGAGTTTTTGCAGGTCTTTTTGCTTTGCCAGATCCCAAAGGGCCTCGCCCCAAAGTTGAATGAAGTAAGGATAGTGCTGGCTGTCTTCAACGACCGGCGCAAGGGTGCTGTCGTCTATATTTATGCCATGTTCGTTTAACGGCTTTACAATGGCATCCGCAGTGGCCTGTGCATTTAGCCGCGCAATGCCAATCACATGAGAACGTTCAACAAAACTAGCTCCCACTGTGGTCAGGAAATGTGCCAAGCCAGGAGTGCCGGCGAGAACCAGCAAAAAAGGTGCTTCCTGGCGTACTTTTTGGCTTATATTTAATAAAGTGCGACATTGTTCCGGTTCCATGGTATGCGCTTCATCCAATAAAAACACTAACGGGTTTTTTCTACATTCTTTAATCAATGTTTCTACTAGCGATTGAGTAACTGCCCATTCCGTTTCTGACTCCGATTTCAAACCACCAGAGAATACTCCTGTATCACCTTTGCCGGACTTGGAAAATTTGGTTTTAGAAAAAACTTTCTGGCGCTCTTTGATGAGACCACTCCACATATTGGTTGGAGTTTTTAATTCATCCGGCGTCTTTAAAGCGGTACGTATTGAATTATTTTTGATGCGTGATTTCCAATGTTTATTATTTTTTCCAACCTCATCTTTTACCCAGCCCAACAACACTGTTTTGCCCATGCCACGGGGTCCATACATAACCATGTCGGTGCCGGGTGATCTTCCGGCAGCCATGTTTGCCAATATCTGTTTGAATTGACCCTGCTCATTTTCACGTCCGGCCAGATAAGGCGGGAGTTGCCCAGTTCCGGGTGTAAACGGATTAAAATCACCAATCTGTGTCATAACCAACGCCTCATTCGCTATGTAATACTCAGTCAGAACAACTAACTCATCTTTGCATAGTCTACTCTTTTTATGGGAATTATGTGTGATGCCCCCCGTTATTCGCGGCATCAAAGAGTCTGGATTCCCGCCGTCCCAGTTGTCCACGACTTCGTCAGGGGCAACTGGGACTTTGATTCTGACGGGGGCGGGGGGAGGTGTCATCTACACAATTCCCCATTTTTGTCTCATTCCCTGTGGTATTTTTGGTGCCTAAGCTCAGATATGTAGGGTATACTTCCCCCGAGCGCAGGTTACACTCTGCCAGTGCGGGTTGCTCTAAACCAACTTCATTCACTATGAGGCAAACATCATGAACAAAATAACCACCAACATACACAAAACCATCGCCAGCATTGGTTTTTGCCTCGGCACTGCTGGTCGCGATGAGCATCGCCCCCCCCCCAGCCACGCAACAGTGAGGCAAGTGCTATGAATAAAACAATCACCCCCATTCGTTTTCGCCTTGGCGTTGCTGGTGGCGATGCTGGCATCAACCGGCATCGCCCATGCGCAAGAAATACGCAACCTTAGGGCATTACCTGGCTCTGGGGTAATCCACCTAACTTGGAATAAACCCTCCACTGGTACGGCACCATTTTCGTATGCTGTATTTGCTGGTGAAGTAGGTGGAAGCAGCAACAGAGTAACCGATATCATAAGCAGGGATGATGAAGTCAGATTTTCTGTTAGAGATGTACAAGATTATGCAGATCTCGACGCTGGCACCAGCCCGTCTATACCAGTGGTCAACGGGAAAACATACAGTATTCGAGTATTCGCCCTTAGTACCGGCAGTAGTACTGAGGGACCTGTTGCACAAGCAACGGTAATCGCAGGCACGTCCACCGCGCCACGGGACTTTACCTCGTCGCCGGGCAGCTTTGCCGATGCACTGAGGCTAAAATGGCTTACCCCAGCGGCTACTCATCGCTTCCCAATAACCAACTATGAGTTATGTTATTATACGACTGATATATTAGAAGATACCTGTCTAGACTTGGGTCCCGTAGTAACCCACACACTTTCCCTGACACCCGGTGTGAGAGTCAATTTTATCCTGAAAGCGGAAAATGAGCATGGTTTCAGTCAGCAGGTCGAATACCAGACGACTCCCATAGGAGCGCCGGTTGATCCGCCGACCATCGCCCTGGCTGGTCCGGACACGGGTACCCCTGGTGACCGCATCACCGGCCAGAGAGGGATACTCATTACTCTGGCGAGTAATTTTGATGCCGACAGGGGGGACACCTGGGGAATATCCGTCGATGGCGGTGCTGATAATTACGCTCGCGATAGAGTGAACAGCGCTGATGACGCCCCCAATCTTCGTTTCGGATTGGTCGACGGCATATATGCCGACGATCAGGTGCGAGTGCGCCAGACCGTGAATACCGTTATTTCCGAACATGCCGGGCTTGCCGCATTTACCTTTGATGCCACGGACCCAGCCATCACCCGGACTGGTGCGGCCAGCATTATCCTGCGGGTGGGCGATGCCTACACCGATCTGGGTGCCACCGTCACGGATAATCTGGATGCCAACATCCAGTCCAAGCTGGTCGTGGGTGGTGACACTGTGAACACCGCCACCCCCGGCACCTACACGGTTAGATATGACGCAACCGACCACGCCGGTAATACTGCCGTGCGGGTTACCCGCGAAGTCATCGTGCAGGGCGCGGACGCGCACCGCCTGGCCCGGCTCCGGGCATTGCCCTGGAGCGGGACGTGGGGCCCGATGGGGGTGAGAATACGGACCGCCTCACCAGAAATAGAGGGGTAAACGTTATGCTGGCAAGCGATTTTGGTGACAACGCTGCGAACACCTGGCAATGGTCTATTAATAATGGCACCGATTACATCACTATCACCGACCACTCCGTGAGTCGTTTCGTTTTACCCGAGACCAGTGCCGATTATGCAGCCGACCAAGTGCGAGTGCGCCAGACCGTGGATGGCGTTGTTTCCGAACATGCCGGGCTTGCCGCATTTACCATTGATCTTGATGCGCCGACCGCAGACCTCGGCAACATTTTCGGTGCTGTGATTGACCAGGGGGGGCAGACGCACGTCATCACCTTCACCGAGAGTGTGGCCGGTTTGACTGTGGGTGATTTCTCCACTTCCACAGGTATCGAGGTGACTGCTGTGAGCGGTAGCGGTGCTACCTACACCATCACCTACACCGCGACTTTGGCAGACTTCACCCTGACCCTTACCGCGGGCGGCGTGACCGACCTGACCGCGTGGCCTGTTGCCGAGACCAGCACGACCGGCACGGCGACCGCGGCGACCGCGACCAACACGCCGCCGGTTGCCGAGGCCGGGGACGATCAAGATGTGTTGACCGGTGCTGCGCCGGTAACCCTGGACGGCTCCGGCACAGACGACGATGGCACTATCGCGAGTTATGCCTGGACACAGCCCAGCGGCACGACTGTTTCCTTGAGCAGTACCACCACCGCCGCCCCGACCTTCACCGCGCCGGATGCGGCTACGGATCTGGTCTTCAGCCTGATCGTTACCGATAATGACGGTGCCGTCAGTGCCGCCGACACGGTAACCATCTTCGTGAACGCGCCGATCACGCCCCCAACTCCACCTGCCGTGTATGGGCTCAGAGATGATCCTCATGTGACGGACGGAGATAAAGTAGTTATAACCTTCACATCGTCACACACCGGTGATTTTACCATTGAATTTGATGGCCGTGCTTCCACTGCCTTCACCATTGATGATGCCGCCCCCTCCCCTTACATTCACACAGAAACAGTGGGGTATGATTATACCGGCAATGTTAGTATTTTCCTTGACAAGGGCGAAGTTTCAGGTCCTGCACCGGTAACGACCGGACCTGCACCCATAGTAACTGCGGTAAGAAATGCTGATAATTCCATCACCCTGACCTGGAGTCATATCATTGGCCCCGATTATGCTATTTATCTAGTTGAAAACGGTGTGAATAAGGAATTTACCAACGCTGACAGCCCATTTCAGATTACCGGTTCTGAACTTGACCGAGTAGATAACAGTGATAATGATCAAATCGGCGTAGCCGGTGTTACTCTTGCTGGTGTATATGGCAGGACAACGTTTACAACCGTACCTGCTAAAAATGTGGTAGCGGACACCAACCAGCCGCCGGTTGCCCATGCTGGCCCCAATCAGCCGAATGTGGATACCGGCGTGCTCGTGACTCTGGACGGCTCCGGCAGCAACGACCCCGATAACCATGCGTGACTTATGCCTGGACGCAGACCCAAGGCGGGGATGTCACCTTGAGCAGTACCACCGCCGCCGCCCCGACCTTCACCGCGCCGGCGCTTGAAGATGAGCTCGAGTTCAGCCTGACCGTCACCGATGCCGGCACTCCCCCGCAAACAAGCACCGCCGCCACGGTAACCATCACCGTAACCCCGCCGGGAACGTTTCGCATCGCCCTGGAGGCGGACACCGGCTTCCCCAACGACCGCATCACCAGCAATGGCCAGGTGAATGTGATGAACCCCGGAGGCATGTGGAGATACACCACCAATGGCGGCACTACTTTCTCCGACATCCAACCCGAGGCCACCACCAGTTTCACCCTGAAGGAAGGCGTATATGGCGCTAACGATGTGGTAGCCAATCAGGTTGGAGAGGGCACCGAATCTATCTTACTCGGCGCGGTTACCGTGGACACCACCGCCCCGACGGTTGTAACCTTTGTAACCACCATCGCCCCAGGCGTGGTCGGCACGCCGCAGCCGCACACCATCACCTTCTCCGAAGGGGTGAGCTTTGTTAGTGCCGCCGGCATCACCCCCACTGGCGCCACGTTGGATAGCGTGACCAGTAGCAACGAGGGCATCACCTACACCATCACCTTCACCCCGAATATGCCAGCCTTCAGCCTGACCCTTGCCATAGCCAACGTGGTCGATGCCGCCGGCAACACCGGTGCGGGAGAAATGATCGCGAGCGGCACCGCCACCCCGGCCCTTGCCTTTGACACAGCACCCGCGCTGACTACCAACAACGCCGACCCACAACGCGCCAAAGATGGCGACATCCTGACCCTGACCTTCACCGTCAATCAGGCATTGGCAAGCGTCCCGGTGGTCGTTACCATCGCCGGGCAGCCCATCACGCCGACTGGCACAGCGGGCAATGTGTATACCGCAACCTACACGGTGGTCGCGGCAGAGGTTACTGATGAAGGCGCGGTGGTGAGTTATAGCACCGGCAGACTGACAGCCGCTGGGCCCGCCGATAATACCGCACAGATAACTGACGATAGTGCGATTCGAATTGATTTGAGCGCGCCAACCATCACCCTGACCGGTGGCGACGCGCCTGTCGTTCTGACTGTGGGCGGGACATACACAGAGCCGGGTGCCACCGCCACGGATAATGTGGATGCCAGTGTCCCCACGCCCACCCCGAGTGGCACAGTGGACACCGACACCGCCGGGGAATACACCATCACCTACACCGCCACCGACCGCGCCGGCAATGTCGCCACGAAGGCCCGCACCGTGATTGTTAGTGTGGCGACTGCGACCCGACCGGTTGTGGTTACACCAGCATCGCCGATAACGTTTGCCGAAGGTGCCACCGGCACTGTGGCGACCTTCACCGCCACCCCAAGCACCGGCAGGACCATTGCGAGTTGGGCGGTCGGCGGAGCAGATAGGGGAGATTTCTCCATTACTACCCATAGCACAACTAACGCCGGCATCTTGACCTTCAACACCAGGCCGGACTTTGAAACCAAATCGGCATACTCGATCACCGTAATCGCCACCGACAGCGGCGGCGAGGCGAGCGAGGCACTTGCGGTAACGGTGACGGTTACCAATGTGGATGAAGACGGCGCGGCGTTCATTGACGGCGCGGCTCAGGCAGGGCAGGTATTGACCGCCAGGGTAACCGACCCGGATGCCGTCACCGCGGACAACCCGGATGGCACTGTTGCTGTCCATATATTTCACACCTGGCGTGATGGCACGGACGACCGCACATTAGCATCTAAAGACGCCAACGATAAAACCTTCAGGCGGCTGCGGGCAGGAGATATCGGCAATACCATTTATGTCGTGGTCAGATATAGTGACCCGGTACACGGCGGAAACACAAAATCTGTCACCTCCTTGCCGACCGCCGCCGTGATTGCCTCGAGCGCGACCCCGGCACCAGGCATCGCCCTGGCTATGGACACCGGCTCTAGTGCCAGCGATGGCATCACCAGCAATGGTGTGGTGAATGTGCCACTGGCGAGTGATTTCGAGACGGAGACTGATTCGCCTGATTCCTGGGATTACTCTACTAACGGCGGCGGGAGTTACACGGTCGGCACTAACCCAACACCCGACCCACTTGCCTCCAGCTTCACCGCCAGTTTTGATTTGGGTTCCTTGGACGACGGCACCTATCAATTACGCGTCCGCCAGACCATCGGTGGTACCAGGTCTGCTCCCGCCTCTTTGCAAGTAACGCTGGACCGCACCGCACCGACGGTGACATTCGGCGACATTACCGCAGTGATTGACAAGGAGCAGACGCACCCCATCATCTTCTCCGAAGCGGTGGACTTTGTTAGCGCCGACATCACCGCCGCTGGCGCCACGGTGAATAGCGTAGCCCTCGACAGCGGCTCCGACCGTGCCTATACCATCACCTTCACCCCGAATATGGCAGACTTCAGCCTGACCCTTGCCGCGGATAGCGTGATGGACATCGCCGGCAACGACGGACCTGCGACAGAAGCGCGCGCGATCGGCACGGAGACGGTAGCATCGACACCATCGACACCGCCACCGGCACCGGCCAACCGGAATCCGGTTGCCGAAGCCGGCCCCGCGCAAAGCGTGGTTACCGACATGCCGGTAACCCTGAGCGGCTCCGGCAACGACCCCGATGGCGATAACAATGCGCTGACATACTCCTGGGAACTGACCGGCGGCACGGGTATCACCTTGAGCAATGCCAACATCGCCGGCCCGACCTTCACGCCTACCGCGGCTGGGGTTTATACCTTCACCCTGACCGTCACCGATGATGACGGTGCCGGCAGTGCCGCCGACACGGTAACCATCACCGTGACTGTGCCGGCCAACCGGTTGCCGGTTGCCGAAGCCGGCCCCGCGCAAAGGGTGGAGACCGGCGTGGAAGTGACGCTGGACGGCTCTATGAGCAGCGACCCCGATGGAACTATCGCGAGGTATGCCTGGACGCATACCTTGACCGGTGGCAGCGCGCCCGCCACGCCAATCACCGTGACCGGTGCCGACACCGCTGGCCCGACCTTCACGCCTGTTGCGGCAGGGACTTATACCTTCACCCTGACCGTCACCGATGCCGGCACTCCTGCGGCCAGCCACACCGACACGGTAGTCATCACCGTGACTGTGCCGGCCAACCGGTTGCCGGTTGCCGATGCCGGCACTGCGCAAAGCGTGGAGACCGGCATGGAAGTGACGCTGGACGGCTCTATGAGCAGCGACCCCGATGGAACTATCGCGAGTTATGCCTGGACGCAGGACAGCGGCACGGAGGTCACCTTGAGCGACCCCACTGCCGCCCGCCCAGGCTTCACCGCGCCGGATGCCACCGGGGAATTGGTCTTCACCCTGACCGTCACCGATGATGCCGATGCCCCGGCCAGCGACACCGACACGGTAAGCATCACCGTGACTAGGCCACTGGACACCGTCGCCCCGGTGATTACCCTCCTCGGAGACAGCCCCTTTGATGTCAATCAAGGCGCCACCTACACCGACCCGGGTGCCACGGCAAGTGATGATCGGGATGGCGACCTCAGTGCCGGCATCATCGTTAGCGGCGACACGGTGGATACCGACACGGTCGGGGAATACACCGTCACTTATGATGTATCCGATGCCGCTGGCAATGCTGCCGATACGGTCACCCGTATCGTCCGCGTCATCGCGGCACGCGACCTGACTGCGCTTAATGAGGCGATTCTGCCCGAAGTGGCGCGCGACATAGCTGACCAGAATGTCAGTGCTATTGCCCGGCGCATTGAGCAGGCACGGCTGCCCTCAAGAACGGGTAGCAGTGCCAGCCTCGGCGGTGCTTCCAGCCTGGCGGAAATCGCCAAATCCCAGGGCAGCACCGTCGCCGATGACCGGTTTGACCTGAAGCGGCTCCTCAACAATTCCAATTTTGTCCTGCAACTACACGAAACCGGCGCAGGCGCAGCAGACGGCACCCAACTGACCCTGTGGGGTGCGGGCGACTACCGCGACCTGAAAGGTGCTGATGAGGTGCGTTGGAGTGGCGACCTGTTCAGCCTGCAACTGGGTCTGGATGCACACCTGAATGAGCGCACCATCCTGGGTGTATCTGTCTCTGGGAGCAAGGTGGAACTGAACTACACCAACCCCGGCCCGGCAGCCGGCGGCAACTATGACCTGGATATGACCAGTGTTCATCCGTATCTGGGCTGGACAGCAGGGGGTCTGGACTTCTGGGCAACCCTCGGCTACGGCCAGGGCGAACTGGAGATCAGTGCAGACGGGGCGCAGACGGATATCCCCTCAAGCGATCTGAGCATGCAGACCCTGGGGCTGGGCGCCAACGGTGTGTTGATGACAACCGGCACCACCACTGTGCTGCTCAAAACCGAGGCATTGAGTACCCAACTGGAAGTGGATGCAAGCGAAGAGATAACCGCAATCACTCAGCAAGCCCACCGAATGCGCATGACCCTGGAAGCGATTCGCGGCCACAGCCTGAATAGTGGCGCACGATTGGAAACCAGCCTGGAAGCCGGCCTGCGCTATGACGGCGGCGACGGCGAGACCGGTGCCGGCGCGGAGTTGGGTGGCGGCCTGCGCTATGCGAACCATAGCGGGGGCCTGGTGATAGAAGGCAAGGCACGGGCGCTGGTCGGCGGCAAGGGTGATACCGAAGAATGGGGACTCAGCGGGCTGATCACATACAACCCCGCCGCGAACGGGCGCGGCCTGTCATTCAGCCTGACACCCGGTTATGGAGTGACCACCAGCGGTGTGGAACGACTCTGGCAGCAAGGGCTGGATGATGGCCTGGAGGCTCAGGGCGGTACTGATGGCAACAACTACACCCCGAACCTGGACCTCCGTTTGGATTACGGCATGGATGTCTCTGCGATGCCCGGCCTCGTAACGCCCTACAGTGAGTTCAGCTTCGGCGCCACCGGTGACACCTACCGCCTGGGCCTGCAGTGGCAGCGCAGCAAGTGGTTTGATCTGAAACTTGTCGCCGAGCGCGAAGCAGGCCAGATTACCGCTGACCACCGCATCTACATAGAGGGCGAGCTAGTCTTTTAACGCCAGAGCTTATTACCTACAGTGATATAGATTCGCAGACGGGCGAGTTTACCCGCTCGGTGGAACTCAACGATTTGCGTTTACACGACCCCGAAGGCCGCATCGCTGGTCTTCACTGGGCGGCGCCTGGTTGAGTCCATGGCGCCTGAACCAATAAAGAGTTAATAAAGATTTGATGAAGGGCTGATGATGGATCTTGAGCAACGTATCGCACGGCTGGAAGCGATAGACGCGATTAAACAGCTCAAGGCGAAGTACTTTTTTGCCTGCGACAATAAACAGGCTGACGTGGTGCGCGGCTGTTTCGTGGATGGTGATATGGTGATCGACTACGGCCGTGTCGGCAGTTTCACCAAGGCCGATGATATGGTGGCGATCTACACCAAATATGCCTGTGAGCCGCACATCGTTGAAATGCATCATGCCCAGAATCCGCAGATCAAGATAAGTTCCGAGACGCAGGCCAGTGCAACCTGGGGCCTCTATTACTACATGATCGATACACGCCGGCATACCGTTACCCAACTGGGTGGTTTCTATGAAGACGAATATCGCTGCGTGGACGGTGAGTGGAAGATCAGCAAGACCACCTACCGGGTAAGTTCTACCCAGTTGATGGACCTGTCCGAAGGCATGGCTACAGTGATATTTACGGGCCGGGAAGCACCGTCTGAAATAGATGATCCCTCTTTACAGGCCCGCTGAGGGCTCTCACAACAGGCCCGCTGAAGCAGGCTAAGCGCTAGTTGAAGTTATAAACCACATCTACACCATAGGTGCGAGGCCGGCTGTAGACATCGCCGGCATAACCCAGAGAGCCAAAGTCTATGCCCCACTCGCGGTGCTCTTCATCAGTCAGGTTCTTGCCCCAGGCCGATACACGCAGGCTGCCACGTTCGCCGATAGCAATGTCATTGATGCTTAGCCTGGCATTGATCAGCCAGCGATCATCGGCGCTGTCAAACTGATTGGCAAACGGGTGGAAGGTGAATTCATCGGTATAATTGGTGTCCACTCTGGCCGACAACCAAAATTGGGAGGTGAATCGAAAATCATATTGCAAGCCGATGTTGAAGGTATGCTCTGGTGTGCGCGCAGGTGTAGTGGCATCGGAAATATCCACTTCCTGATCGGTGGCCGGGTCCCGTGCCAGGTACTCGTCAAACTCGGCGTCCAGGTAACCGTAGGTAAAGTCCAGTATCAAGCCTTCGGCGAGTACCGCCACTCCGTCCAGCTCAAAGCCCTGGTAGGTGCCCTCACCGGCGTTCACCAAGCGGCTGGAGGCGCCGCCGCTGCCCGCTTCAAACTGGGCAATCTGGATATCGTCAAACTCGTTATGAAATACGGCAATATTGGTGCGCAGACGCCTGTTCCACCACTCGGCCTTCATACCAATTTCCCAGGCGGTGATCTCTTCTTCATCCACTCCAACCTCAAACCCGGCGGCGGTGGCGGCGCGGGCGTTGAAGCCGCCGGCGTTGTAGGCCGTGGAGTGCGTGATATAGAGGTTCATGTCTTCATTCACGGAGTAGTTCAGGGTCAGCAGGTAGCTGGTATTGTCCCAGTCATCGCTGTTGGTGAGCTTGTCGTCGATAGAGACATGGCCGTTGCCCTCGTTAAACAGGAAACCGTCCTTCTCGTCTTCGGTGTAGCGCAGCCCGCCGGTGAAATCCAGAACATCACTAATCGAGTAAGTGAACTGGCCATAGACCGCCCAGGACTTCGAATCCTGACCGTATATAAAGTCGGTGAAGCCGTTGCCATTGGGGTCAGCGCCGGGACTGGGAAAAGGAAAGGGCAGGCGTTGACTGCCGATACAGGTCAGTCCCTGGCCCGGTGCCTCGTTACAATAGCCGGCCCCGGTGTAAATGGCATCCAGGGGTGGATTACTGATCAGAAACTGGATCGGCAAGCCAAAAGTCTGCGGGTTGTCCTGGTAGATGGTTTCATCATAGTTGTAATAACCCAGGGTATAGCTCATGCGGTCGTCAAACAAATCGCCAAACATCTGCAATTCGTGAGTGGTCATTTCAATGTAGCCATCGTTGATCGCGGCGTGAAAGCCCGGCGTAGGTATAACCGCTGTGCCACCGTAAAACAGATCGGAGGTGTGCAGGGCGCCGCCATCCAGGTCGGTCCTGTCGTAGGTGGAGTTCGTTTCCCGGTCGGCAAAGATGTACTTGAGTGTGAGGTTTTCCAGTTCCCATTCCATGTTGAGGGTGTGGCCCTCTACTGCCAGTTCTTCGGTGCTGACAAAGTCCAGGTTGTAGTCTTCACGGCGGTCTTTGGGGTCGCCCACCAGGGCGGCCATTTCCTGGTATAGCTGACCACCCAACACCTCGTAGGGAAATGGGGTGGTTGAAATGCCGTTATATATGCTGTCCTTGACCTTGGTGACCTGGAAGGGGGTGGGTACACCCTCGTTGTCTGTCTTGTCATAGGCGTAGTCGATGGTCAGTTTGTCCATGGGCTCGAAACGCACCGCTATGCGGTAGGTGTCGTTATCTTCGCTGGCCAGATCGCTTTCCTGACCGGGAAAGTCGTTGTCGGCCCAGCCGTCGTACTGCATGGTCATGCCAGACAGCTTTATTGATACCATGTCAGCGAACCTGGGTAGATCCACAGAGGCCAGCATGCGCTGATAGCCGTCGTCACCCAGGGATGCTTCCAGGCGCACGCCCAACTCCCCAGACGGTTTAACGGTGGTAACGTTGAGCGCACCACCGGCGCTGTTGCGACCAAAAAGGGTGCCCTGCGGGCCACGCAACACTTCGATGCTTTCCAGATCGACAAGGTCGAACACCGCGCCGACGGTTTTACTCATGTAAACGCCATCGATATAGAAGCTGACCTTGGGGTCAACCATCAGCGAGGTTTCACCACTACCCACGCCGCGAATGTAGATGGAGGTATTTGAGTTGGAGGAGGGCTGTTTCTGGATATTGGTATTGGGCGCCAGGCCGCCAATATCGGTGATATCGAAAATGCCGAGTTCCTGAATTTTTTGGGCACTGAACGCGGTTACGGCAATAGGTGTTTCCTGCAGCAAGGTTTGTTTGCGTTGAGCGGTGACAATCACCTCTTCAAGGGTTGCAAAATCCTGGGCAATGGCTGACAGGGAGGCAGTTAGCGCAGCAGCAGCCATAGCCACAGCGGCAATAGGCGCAAGGGTAGTGCGAATGGAACGGACCATAGTCGTGCTCCTGTTATTTGAATTATGAAGAGGTTTAACTATATGTGCCTGGCGTGGTTACTGTCGTAGCCCAAATGGGCTATATGAGAAAAATAGTAGTTATTGCGCTAATCTTGTGTGCTTGTCTTTTTAGTGGAAAGGAGAGCGACCATGCACGATCTGGTAATCCGCAACGGGCTGATAGTTGATGGTACCGGGGCTGAGACCCGGCCTGGCGATGTGGTGTTGCGCGATGGCCAGGCCACCAAGGCGCGCCCCGGCAAACTGATTCGCGGCGCCCAGCCGGCGCCGGCGCCACAGGCGAGTGCCGCGTAATGGCTGCGCGAAGAGGGGAATGATCTGGATATGGCTTTTGATACTTTATTGTCACCCGGCGTTATAGGTGGACTGGAATTTCGCAATCGTATTTTGATGACGCCAATGGGCACCAATCTCGCCGAGACCAATGGCGAGTGTGGCGAGCGTATCCAACGGTACTACGAGGCCCGTGCAGTTGGTGGTGCGGGCGGCATTATAGTCGGAGTCGCTGCCATTGCCTGGCCCGATGGCGCCTGTAATCCCAATCAGGTGGCACTGTCGGATGATCGTTTTATAGCCGGGCTATCAGCCCTGGCCTCGCGCATCAAGCAACACGGCTGTCGGGCCGCGATTCAAATACAGCATGCCGGTAAGGTGGCGGTCTGTGATATTGCCGCCGGTCGACCCCTGTTGGTGCCATCCATACCCAAGTCCAGTCCCGATGACATGATGTCAGCACTGACCCAGGATGAAATGGCCGGCTTTGTGAAGTCCTATACCCGGGAAGGAGCGAAGATCGAGTACAGGGTTGCCGACCAGCAGGATATCGAGTGGCTGATCGAGCGCTTCGCCGATGCAGCCCATCGCGCCCAGCGGGCCGGTTTTGATGCGGTAGAACTGCACGCGGGTCACGGCTACATACTGTCAGAGTTTTTATCTCCCTACGTGAACGTTCGTGAGGATGAATACGGCGGTAGCCTGGAGAATCGCGCGCGCCTGCTGGTTGAAGTAATCCAGGCCGTCAAAGCCAGGGTCGGGCAGGAGTTTCCGGTCTGGTGTCGTATAGACTCCAAGGAGTACCGGGTGCCTGGCGGTATCACCTATGAAGATGCCGTGAAAACAGCTGTTGTGGCCGAGCAGGCAGGCGCCGATGCGATCCATGTCAGTGCCTATGCCAATCCCGGTTCTGGCGTTGGCTTTACCGAGGCCCCGTTGGTGCACGAGCCGGGCGCTTACCTGAAATTTGCCGCCGGCATCAAACGGCAGGTCTCTATTCCTGTTATCGCCGTGGGACGGATTGAGCCTGAAGTCGCCGAGAAGGTGCTGCGGGCGGGCGAGGCAGACTTTATTGCCATGGGGCGCAAGCTGTTGGCCGACCCCGATTTGCCGGTCAAGCTGAAAACCGGCAAGGTCGCGGATATACGTCCCTGTATTTATTGCTATACCTGTGTCAGTGAAATTTTTCACTCCCGCCACGTAATCTGCGCGCTCAATGCGCAGACCGGTTTTGAGGGTGAGACAGTGATTATACCGACGGCGCAGCCGCGTAAAATCCTGGTAGCAGGTGGTGGGCCGGCCGGTATGGAAACGGCGCGGGTGGCCGCCCTGCGCGGCCACAAGGTGACACTTTGTGAAAGCACTGGTCGCCTGGGTGGTACGGTTTTTTTCTCCTCTATTGCCTACCAGCCCAATGAGGCACTTATAGCTTACCTCGCCAAGCAGGTGCAAGACCTCGATATTGATATCCGCCTGCAGACCACGGTGGACGATGTTCTGGTAGAGCAGTTACAACCCGATGCGGTGGTAGTGGCCACCGGTGCGTTGCGAGCGGCACCTGCCATTGCCGGTACGGAGCAGAGCAATGTGTTCAGCGGTGATGAATTGCGGGCGCTGATGACCGGCGACAGCAGCGTAACCGTACTGGCCAAGCTGAACCCATTCCAGCGCTTTATGATGTTTTGTGGTGGTCTGTCAGGTATCACCCGCAGTGGGGAATTGATCAGGCGCTTGAGTCATTTCTGGATGCCTGTGGGTAAACGGGTGGCGGTGATTGGAGGTGGTCTGGTGGGTGTGGAACTGGCCGGGTTTTTGGCTGAGCGCGGGCGCCGGGTGAGCGTGATTGAAGAAGGGGAAAAGTTTGCGGTCGAACTCGCTATTGTGCGGCGCTGGCGGGTACTACACGAATTGCAGGAACTGGGTGTGGTGTTGATCAATAATACCCGGCTGCGTGCGATCTCCGGTACCAGCTTGCAACTGGTCACCGCTGCAGGTGATGTCAGCATAGACGCCGATACCGTAATCCTGGCCAGTGGTGCGCAGGCCAACCGGGGCCTGGCAGACAGATTGCGAGAAAAAGCTATTGAGACGCACGTCGCCGGTGATTGTGACGGCGTGGGGTACATCCATGGCGCTATGCACGATGGACATAGAATCGGCAGGAGTTTATAACTACAGGAGTTTATAACTACAGGCCTATAGAAGCCTCGTGCGCTGGCTTTCGTTACACTTCTTTATCCAGCGCCCACTGGCCGGCACCCTGGCAGGCGATGTACAAAAATACCACGGCGTAGAGTAAGGCGGCGTCACCGCCATTGAGTGCAGGGAAGAACTTGGAATTCATTTGAAACGCCCAATGAAACTGGATATAGGCTACCGCCATCGTGCCGCTGGCGAGAAAAGCGGCGGGGCGAGTTTGAAAACCTACCACCAGGAAGAGGCCGCAAACCAGTTCGATGATGCCGCCGAACCACATCTGAGACAAGAATGCCGTCTCACGCTCAGCCAGCAGACCAAATATCTTTTGCACACCATGAAAGGAGAACAGTGCGCCTGAAGCGATGCGCATAACCGCGTAAGTCGTGTCGGTATATTTGGAGAGAAAATTCATCATGAGAATGTCTTCCTTATTGTCGATGGGATCACTATACATTTTTTCCCCAGTGAATGATATTCAGGCAGGGTGCGTGATTGCCGCCGGTGATTATCATGATATATTCAGCGCGCTATGCAGATGGGCATGGTACGGACAGGAGCTGTTAGGTGCAGAGCAAAAAATTTGAATTTGAGGGCGAAGATGGCATTACCCTGGTGGCGGAAGCCTGGGGCGATCCGGCCAACCCGCCGGTGATTTTCTCCCACGGTGGTGGCCAGACCCGCCATTCCTGGGGCGGTACGGCCCAGAGTCTCGCCGCCGCAGGTTGGTACGCGGTAGCGTATGATCACCGCGGTCATGGTGAAAGCGAATGGTCAGATGAAAGCCTTTACGAAATGGCGCACTTCGCCCTCGATATGGCCTGCCTGGCGCGCTCCTTCAGGCAGCCCCCTGCGGTAGTGGGGGCCTCCCTGGGAGGTATGGCGGCGATGATGGGCGCCGGGGAAATCCAGGGCGATATGTTTTCCTGCATCGTGCTGGTTGACGTAACTCCCCGCCTCAACATGGCAGGGGTGATGCGCATATTTGAGTTCATGCACGCCAATATTGAGACTGGCTTTGCCTCACTGGAAGAGGCGGCGGATGCTATTGCTACCTATACCCAACGGCCCCGCAAGAAAGACCTCAGTAGCTTGCGCAAAAACCTGCGCGAACGGGATGGGCGCTTTTTTTGGCACTGGGACCCTAACTTTTTTGCCCCCAGAAAAGATGGCCCCGCCCAACCCGAGCGCCTGGTAGCGGCGGCGAGCCAGATAGAATTACCCGTGTTATTGATACGGGGGCGCGCCTCCGATGTGGTTACCGAAGAGCAGGTCGAGGAGTTTCTTCAACTGATACCGCACGCCGAGTTTGTCGATGTCGACCAGGCGCGCCATATGGTGGCCGGAGATCGCAACGATATTTTTACTGCGGCGGTGCAAGAGTTTCTCTCGCGTCAGCGTAAACTGGCTGCATGACACCGGAGCGCATTGCCATGGGCTCTCACCGCTGGGTTTGTCACCGGGAAGCAGCAGGGCCGAGGTTAGTCGCCAGGATCAAGAGCAGGCATTTTCCATTGCTCTAATCCGGTGCGACCGCCAAATCCTCCCGCAGGGTTTTTGAGGCCAGATAAAAGTGGCAGGCTGACCAGAATCCCACCACCGGCAGAATATACAACATGGCGTAACGCAATGATTCGGCACCGTGCGTGGCGGACAGGTAGTCGCTCACCACGCCCACGGTCCACGGACCGGCGCCCAGGCCAATAATATTGAGAATAAAAAACAGAATGGCCGAGGACATGGCGCGCATGCGCAGGCCCACCAGGCTGTGGGTGGTGGCGATGGATACACCCAGGTAAGCATTGGCCATAACAGCCGGTACGATCATGCACATCAGGGCGGCGTAGGAACTCTCGACCAGGTATACCGCAACGATAAACGGAATAGCGATAAACCCGCACAGGCAAGGAATCCAGGCATACCAGCGCTTGTCCCCGGTGGCCAGCCGGTCGGCCAACAGGCCGCCACAGAACACCCCCACTGCCCCGCCAAAACCCATGATCAACGCCAGCCAGGTACCCAACTCTCCGGTCGACATGCCGTGACTGCGGATCATAAAGGACGCCGTCCAGTTGCTGGAGCTGTAGCCGACAAAGGCGGTAAGCGCACAGCCCAGGCCAATATGCCGAAATGCCTTGCTGGCCCAGAGTACCCTGAGCACCTGTCCGAAGGAGACTGAATCACTACTAACCTGCTTGTTGTCGCTTAAACCGCGAATGGGTTCCGCCAGGGTACAGCGCACCAGCACCGCCAGCATGACGCCGGGGATGCCCACCACCATAAAGGCCACCCGCCAGCCGAAGAATTCGTTGAGCCACCCACCCAGCAAAAAGCCGAACAGGATGCCAATATTGACGCCCATGGAATAAAAACCCAGCGCACTGGCGCGGCGTTGCGGTGAAAATATATCAGAAATCATGGAGTGTGAGGGTGGGCTACCACCTGCCTCGCCCACCCCAACGCCCACTCGTGCCGCCAACAATTGGGCATAGTTTTGCACCAGGCCGCTGAGGGCCGTCATGCCACTCCATACCGTTAGCGCCAGGGCGACAATATTGCGACGATTGGAATGGTCAGCCCAGCGCGCCAATGGAATCCCGGCAATCACATAGAACACCGCAAAAGCAAAGCCGGTCAGCAAGCCAAGTTGACCATCGGAGAGATGTAGCTCGGCCTTGATGGACTCCTGCAAAATCGCCAACAACTGCCTGTCAATGAAATTAAAGCTGTACACCGTGGTCAGCACAGCCAGCGCGTAATAGGCAGACTTTTTGGTGGCGTAGGGATTCTCTACAGCGGCGGCATCGTGTGCATTTTCAGACATGGAATTGCTCTTATTATTCTTTCTAATTGTTATCTATAAGGATTATTTTTCAATCTCGCGTAGAATGCAATCAACGTGAGAAAACATCTTAACAAAGACACTCTAACCGAACTACTGCAACTTTCCCTGCCCATTGTGGTATCACAGGGTGCGTTCGCGGTAATGGTGTTCTGTGACCGGCTGTTTATGTCGCAGATCGACGCTCTGCACATGGCGGCGGCCCTGGGCGGCGGCGTCGCGTCCTTCTTCTGTATCTCTCTGTTCGTGGGGGTGTTGACCTACGCTAATGCGCTGGTGGCGCAATACCTCGGCGCCGACGAACATCGCAAGTGCCCCCGTGTGGTGACCCAGGGCCTGATTCTGGTGATGATGTCTGCACCAATCCTGGCATTCGCCGCTGTCAAGGTCGGTGGCCTGTTTGCCGCGATGGGACACGATCCACAGCAGGTGGTACTGGAGCGCAGCTATTTTTTTATCCTCATGGGTGGCGCCGTATTCAACCTTCCCAAAATGTGTGTCGCCTGTTTTTTTTCCGGTATCGGTCGCACCCGCGTGGTGATGATTGCCGATGTGCTGGGCGTTATGCTCAATATCCCGCTTTCCTACTGCCTGATCTTTGGCAAGCTGGGCTTGCCGGCCCTGGGTATAGAGGGCGCGGCAATTGGCACTGTGATAGCCAGCCTGTTCTCCCTGCTGCTGTTTTTGCGCTTCTACTTCGAGCGCGGCAACCGACAACGCTTTGGGGTTATGCAATCCTTTCACCTGGATCTCAATATTTTGCGGCGTTTCGTCCGGCTGGGTTTTCCCTCTGGCTTCGAGCTGTTTATCAATGTGGCCTGCTTCAACCTGTTCATCCTCATGTTCCAGTCCTATGGTGTGGTGCAGGGAGCCTCCGCCGCCATTGTCTTCAACTGGGACATGCTCTCCTTCGTACCCATGTTGGGCCTGCACATTGGCGTGATGAGCCTGATCGGGCGTTTTGTCGGCGCCAACGACATGGGCAAGACCGATGAAGTTATTGCCGCAGGTTTTTTCGTGGCGCTGGGCTATTCCTTTGTACTGGCGCTGGCCTTTATCCTTTATCGTGTTGAGTTCGTGGGAATACTGGCCGGTAGTGGCCCCGAGCGAATGGAAATTATCCTGCTGGGCAGTTTCATGATGCTGGGCCTGGCCTCCTACGTGATGGCCGACGCATCCATTCTTATCTCCAGCGCGGTACTGCGCGGTGCTGGCGATACCCGCTGGCTGATGGTGACCTCTATCGTCCTGCATGTGCTGATGTTGGTTGCCCAGTACTTCATCATCATTGTTTACCAGTTGGGAGAACGGACTTCCTGGGTGGCTTTTGTGTTAATGATTTTACTGATTGCCGTGGTGTATATGGGCAGACTGCGTGGCAAAATCTGGCGGGAACCTGAGCGGCTGGCTAAGGTAATGGCGGAATGATCCGCCGTACCGGCACTGGCACCGGTCAAAAAGCTGGCAAAAGCTGTCATCCACGGTATCCTGACAGGCTCACTAATTGGTAAATCCGGTATTGATATGAACGACAACCCGCACGGGACTTCCCGACTAATATCATGGGCGTGGAACCTGGGGCTACTGTGCCTGATAATGATGCCAATCGGTGTGCTGGCAGTGCGTGTAGGCATACCCTTCGCCATTGGGCTTGCTGTATTCGCGCTGAGTTGCTTCGCCGCCCTGGCTGTGGTGCTCGCCATGATTATCGCCTACCTGCTGCCGCGCTATCAACAACATCGCAGCGCAGTCATAAAAAGCGCCCTGCCCGCCCTGCTACCCGCCCTGCTGATACTCACAGTATTGGGTTCCTCGGGAAGCTATCCACCCATCCACGACATCACCACTAATGCCGATGATCCGCCCCTGTTCGATGCAGCGGTCGCCTATAGAGGGGCAGGCACCAATCCAGTGGATATCAATCCTGAGGCCATCACCGCGCAACTGGAGTCCTACACCGGCCTGGCCAGCATTGAAAGTCCCTTGAGCGAAGCTGAAGCATTCGCCCGGGCCAGTGAAGTAGCAACCACAATGGAATGGGTAATCTACAACAGCGACCCCAGAAACGGCGTAATCGAGGCCACCTCAACCTCCTTCTGGTTTGGTTTTGTGGATGACATCGTCATGCGTGTGCGCAGCGATGGCTCTGGCAGCACTATCGACTTGCGTTCAGTTTCCCGGGTAGGTGTCAACGACCTTGGCGCCAATGCCAGCCGCATAAAAATCTTTATCCAGCGCTTCCGGGAATAGCCACCGCATGCGCGCACTACTCGCCCTGCTGCTCTCGTTTTTGGTGCCGGCGCAGGCCGCGCAGCCGGCTCTGGTTGCCCAGTCGTACCTGAGCTTCAAGACTGAGGACGAGGCCAACAGCACCGAGATTTACCAGCGGGCCAGCCCGGCGGTGGTCCACGTAACCAGCATCGCACTGAAGCGCAGCTTCTTTAACCGCAATCTTCGTGAAGTACCCCAGGGCACCGGCAGCGGTTTCGTGTGGGACAAAAATGGTTTGATCGTCACCAACTATCACGTTATTCGCAATGCCAAACGCCTGATCATTGAGCTGCACGACAAGAGCCAATGGGAAGCCCAGATAATCGGGCGGGCGCCGGAAAAAGACTTGGCAGTACTGCGTATTGAAGCGCCGCAGGAGCTTTTGTTTCCACTACCCATGGGTGATTCCTCCGAGCTTGAAGTGGGCCGCAAGGTGTTGGCCATTGGCAATCCATTTGGCCTGGATACAACCCTGACTACCGGTGTGGTCAGTGCGCTGGGGCGGGAAATTGACGCCCCCAACAATCGCCGTATCCGCAATGTCATCCAAACCGATGCGGCTATCAATCCCGGCAACTCAGGTGGCCCATTACTCAACTCACTGGGTCAGTTGATTGGTGTGAATGCAGCCATTTACAGCCCCTCCGGTGCCAGTGCCGGGATCGGTTTCGCCATTCCGGTTAACACCGTCAAGGAAGTGGTTCCGCAGTTGATCAGTTTCGGCAAGCTGTATCGACCGGTGATAGGCATTGAACTGGCCAGTGACCGTTGGGCGCGACGCCACCGCATCAAGGGCGCACCGATTGTGCGGGTGTTCCCGGGCTTGCCGGCCGCCGAGGCAGGCATGTCAGGCGCCTGGAAGAATCACCGCGGAGAAATTGTGCTGGGGGATATTATCACTGCAATTGATGGCCAGCCGATCACTAATAACGACGATTATCTGAGCTACCTGGAGCAACACAAACCGGGCGACGAGTTGATAATCAGCACTGAACTCAATGGCCGGCCACGGCAATACCAGGTCAGCCTGGCTGTGCCTCAATAAACCGCTTGATGCGTTTGCAGGCCCGTTTCAGCACATGCGGCGGTTGCGCCAGGCCAATGCGCACACAGCTTGCCGCGGTCGGGCCAAATGCATCACCGGGTACTACTGACACTTTCTGCGCATCCAGCAGGCGGTTGGCGAACTCATTGCCGGTCATGCCGGTGGCGCCCACATCGCACATAACAAACATGCCTGCCCTGGGCCGGTGACAATGCAATCCGTTGAGATTTTCCAGGCGTTTCAATACCAGGTCACGGCGCTGCCGGTACTCCATGCGCATGCGCTGCACGTATTGCTGGTCGTTCTCCAATGCAAACGCACTGGCGTCCTGAATAAACTGCGGGCAGCCAAACAGTGTGGCGCCGGCATACTCGCCCAACCTGGCTAGTAACGCCTCTGGTGCAACCACCCAGCCCACGCGCCAACCGCTCATCGCGTGAGACTTGGATAGGCCGTCCACCATCACCACGTTTTCCAGATGCTCGACACTGGCGCGCAGGGAGCGGTGTCCGCCCTCGTAGGTGAACATGGAATAGACCTCATCGCAGACTAGCCAGAGGTTCTGTTGGCGACAAAATTCCGCCAGTTCGGCCAACTCCGCAGCGCTGATAATACTGCCAGTGGGATTGCCCGGCGTATTTACAAACACCACCCGGGTGCGCTCGTTGACAGCGGCCTTGATGGCCGCCAAGTCCAGCGCAAAATCATCCTCAACCAGCAAGGGCACCGGCACCAGCGTGGCGTCGATGGATGCCATGAGGGAGGGGTAACCCACGTACATGGGCTCCGGGACTATCACTTCATCACCCGGGTCCAACAGGCAACTCATGACCGCGTGCAGAGCGTTGGTAGCGCCGGGAAATATCGCCACCTCAGCGGCCGTGCAGGGATGAGACGAGCTTTGACTCTCCAGGTCTGCCACGGCGCGGCGCAGTTTTATCTCACCCAGGGTAGGTGAATAGTGGGTGCGCCCCACTCGCAGGTAACTGACTGCATTATCAATTATGGGTTCGGGCGTGCGGAAGTCCGGATCACCCACGCACAGGAGTATGACATCCTCCCCCGCCCGCTCCATGGCCAGGGCCCGATCATGTACATCCCAGACACCCGCATCCTGACCGCTCAGGCGATCCGATAACTGACTGTAATTGGCTTCAAACATCTGCCTAGGATAGCGTACCGCCATCCATACGGATATCTTCGCCGGTAATATGTGCACCGTCGTCGGATGCCAGCATGGCAATTACCCCGGCCACTACCTCTGGACCTTTCGGGCCACTGAGCGAACTGATACGCACGATTTGATCATGGCTGGGAATGTCGGGCATGGAGATATCAACCGTCATATTGGTCTGGATATCACCCGGGCACACGCAATTGGCACGTATACCATCCTGCGCGTATTCCACCGCTATGGAGCGAGTCATAGCCAATACGCCGCCTTTACTGGCTGAATAGGCGGCGCCCCAGTGCAAGCCCGCCAGCGCGGCCGTGGAGGCGGCATTGACGATGTTACCCCGGGTCTCCTTGAGGTGGGGTATGGCCGCCTTACACAACAGCCAGGTGCCGGTGAGATTGACATCAATGATTTGCTGCCAACTGGCCGCATCCATTTTATGGGTGCGCTCGAAGCGCAACAAGCCAGCCATATGAATGAGCGTATGCAAGCTGCCGAACGCTGCAATACAGGCGTCAACGCAGGCATTCACGGCCGTTTCATCACTGACATCGCAGCACCAGGCGAGCGCCGTTCCACCCGCCGCACACACCTCCTCTGCAACTGCCCGGGCGGACTCCTCATCGAGGTCAACACAGAATATCGAGGCGCCCTCAGACCCCAGCCTGAGCGCCGTTGCACGGCCAATTCCGCTCCCTGCCCCGGTTACCAGGGCCACTCGTTCAGCAAACCTTTTCATCAAACGATCTCCTTCTTTATTCTTTTAAAAACAATATCTTATGCTACTCTTTTAAAGTCGTAAAACAAATAGTTAAGCGGACTAAAAAAGTATAGAAAACTGTACTGAAGCAGCTTTCGCGAGTGACCCAAAATGTTACCATCTGGGCCGCCTTTTACCATTGAATGCGGGCACCCACGCAGTATCCTGTCACCACTAACACAGAAGTCTACAAGGTTATGGAAATGGACTCTCTAGATCAGTTTCGCAGCGAGGTTCGCACCTGGCTGGCCGATAACTGCCCCGCATCGCAGCGCCTGCCGGTCAAGCCCGGTGAACAGTACTGGGGCGGTCGCGATGCCGGCTTCGCCGGCCCCGGCGCACAAGCCTGGTTTGAGCGTATGCGAGACAAGGGCTGGACAGCACCGGAGTGGCCCTCCGAGTACGGCGGTGGCGGCCTCAGCGAAGAGCAGAGCAAAGTTCTCAAGGAGGAAATGAAAAACATCGGCGCCAGGGCACCGATATTTAGTATCGGCATCTGGATGCTGGGCCCCGCCATTCTCGAGTACGGCAGCCACGAGCAAAAGCAGCAACACATCACCGCGATCGTGCGCGGCGAGACGCGCTGGTGTCAGGGTTACAGCGAGCCCGGTTCAGGCTCCGACCTGGCCAGCCTGCAGTGCAAGGCCGAGAATATGGGCGACCACTTTCTCGTTAACGGCGCCAAGATCTGGACCACCAAGGCCGACGAGTGTGACTGGATTTTCTGCCTGGTGCGCACCGATCCCGATGCCAAAAAGCAGGAGGGGATCAGCTTTCTGCTTATCGACATGGCCAGCGCGGGAATCTCTACCTCTCCCATCGGCTTGATCTCTGGCGAATCAGAGTTCTGCCAGACCTTCTTCGACAATGTACAAGTGCCCAAGCAAAACCTGATCGGCGAGCTCAACCAGGGCTGGTCGGTAGCCAAGTCGCTGCTCAAGCACGAGCGCAGGCTCATGTCAGAAATGGGCACCGATATACCTTCGGTCGAACCCCAGGCAATGCTGCACGATCATGTTGAATTTAAGGACGGCAAGATCGCCGATGCGGAATTACGCCGCCAGATGGTGGAGTACAGCATGTATGTGCATGCCCTGGGCCTCACCCATTTGCGCGGTTTTGAAGAGCGCAGCCACGGTATCAGCGGCGACTCCGCCATGATCATGAAGTATGTGGGCACTGAAGCTGAGCGCATGAAGGGTGAATTGCTGCTGGCGCTGCTGGGCAGCCAGGGTTTGGGCTGGGAAGGCGACGAATTCAGCGAAGAAGAGCTGCGCGCGCTGCGCCAGTGGGCCATGTCCAAGACCCTCACCATTGCCGGCGGCACCCATGAGATTCAACTGAATATTATCGCCAAGCGCGTCCTCGGCTTGCCACAGTAGGAGAGGTACAATGGCTTTGGTACTAAACGAAGAGCAGCGCCTGCTGCAAGACACGGCACGGGAAATGCTCAAGGGCACTGCGCCGGTAAAGAATTTGCGCCACTTGCGTGACAGTGGCGATGCCCTGGGTTACTCGCAGGATCTGTGGCAACAAATGGCCGAACTGGGTTGGGCCGGCATTATCCTGCCCGAACAGTACGGCGGCCTGGATTTCGACTTCCTCGGCCTGGGTACGGTGATAGAGGAAACCGGGCGCACGCTCACTGCATCTCCGCTGCTGGCTTCAGCGATCATCGGCGCGTCGGCGATATTGCTGGGCGGCAACGATCAGCAAAAAGAATCCATTTTGCCAGAGGTAGCCGCGGGCACACTGACGCTGGCCCTGGCACTGGAGGAAAGCAACCACCACAATCCCGCAGCTACGGCTATGGCGGCGACAGCAGACGGCGATCACTACCTGTTAAACGGTCGCAAGTTGTTTGTTATGGACGGTCACAGCGCCGACAAAATTGTCGTCGCTGCGCGCACCTCCGGTACGGCCGGCGACACCCATGGCATTTCCTTGTTTCTGGTCGATGGCGATGCGCAGGGACTGACCCGCAAGCGCACGATAATGGCCGACAGTCGCAACGCCGCTAATCTCGAATTTGACAATGTGCGGGTGAGCGCCGCCAACCTGACCGGTGAACTCGACGCCGGCTGGCAAGTATTGGAGCCCACTCTGGACCGCGCCCGGGTGGCCCTCTCCGCCGAGATGCTGGGTAGCGCCTGGGAAGCTTTTGAGCGCACCGTGGAATACCTGAAAGAACGCGATCAGTTTGGTGCCAAAATTGGTAGTTTCCAAGGCCTGCAACATCGTGCTTCGCTGATGTTCATGGAGCTGGAAATGAGTAAGTCGGTGGTTATGCAGGCACTCTCAGCGGTCGATGAAAATCCCGATCAACTACCCCTGCTGGCCAGCCTGGCCAAGGCACGTCTCAACGACCTTGCCAAACTGGTCACCAATGAAGCGGTGCAAATGCACGGCGGCATCGGTGTGACCGACGAACTGGAGATAGGCTTTTTTCTGAAACGCGCCCGGGTGGTCATGCAACTGTTTGGCGACAGTGGCTTTCACAAGGATCGCTACGCCGGCTTGTGTGGGTACTAATGTTGGGATAGCCAGAGCGCATTTGATGAACACAGAGTCATGCTGGGGATTCCCTTGATTTCCCTGATGTGATTCCATCTCTCAATTGATTCGCCGGGAGATGGTTACGTCACATGGTTTCAGCACAGATCTTGGTGGCCGAGGTGCAGCAGGGACACCACTGAAAACCTCTCGGCATGGACCGTTGCGTGCTCTCGTTCAGGAATGAACGGATATGAGTTGCATGATCACCGACACGAGCGCTATTTCAGTAAGATCGGCAAGCCTTTCGTGCCATCCCGGAACTTACCAACCATGCCATAGCAGACAAGTTGCTCGCCACACCCCGTTAATATTTCCTTGTATCTATACTTTGGCATCATCGGCGCATTGACCGAAGACCTTATCGATACCTCGCGCGAAAGCGCCGCCGCCATCCGCAAATTACGCCATCCGCCGGCCGGCGCATTCGGATCATGTCGTTATAAACTCAAAAGCGTCGAGGAAAATCGCCGCCAATACGAAAGGTTGATCGACGTATTCGAAGCCCACAACATCGGTTATTTTCTTTACAACGGCGGCGATTCGGCGGATACCTGCCTGAAAATTTCGCGGCTTTCAAAAACCTTGAACTACCCAATCCAGGCGATACACATCCCTAAAACCGTGGACAACGATCTGCCCATAACCGACAACTGCCCGGGCTTCGGCTCGGTGGCGAAATACATTGCCGTATCCACCCGTGAAGCCAGTTTTGATGTCGCTTCCATGGCAAAAACATCGACCAAGGTATTTGTTTTAGAAGTCATGGGGCGTCATGCCGGCTGGATTGCGGCGGCTGGCGGCATGGCTTCGGACAGCAAAACTGAAATCCCGATCATCGTCCTGTTTCCTGAAATACCGTTTAATCGAAAGAAATTTATGGCCGTGGTTAAACAAAAAGTGGCCGCATTTGGTTATGCGTCGGTGGTGGTTTCGGAAGGCGTTTGCGACCGCAATGGGCGATTTCTTTCCGACCAAGGTTTGGTTGACGCCTTCGGCCACGCGCAGTTAGGTGGCGTCGCGCCGATTGTGTCCAATATGGTCAAACAAGATTTGGGTTACAAATTTTATTGGGCGGTGGCGGATTATATGCAACGCTGGGCGCGGCATATCGCCTCGAAAACTGATGTGGAGCAAGCCTATGCGGTCGGCAAAGCCGCGGTGAAAATGGCGCTCGCCGGCGATAACGCGGTGATGCCGACCATCGTGCGCACCGGCAACAAACCCTATCGCTGGAAAATCGGCAGGGCCAGTCTCGGCCGCGTTGCCAATGTGGAAAAAATGATGCCGCGAAGTTTTATCACCAAAGATGGATTTGGCATTACACAGAAATGCCGCAATTATCTGGCGCCATTGATGATGGGGGAAGATTACCCGCCGTACAAAAATGGTTTGCCGGATTATGTTCGGTTGAAGAATGTGCCGGTGAAGAAAAAACTGAAAACCGAATTTAAGTTATGACGCTGGACAAGGCGCGAAAATTACTCAAAGTGCAAGTCGATTTCGGCGGCTCGTATAACCGCCACTCGGCGAAATTGATTCTCGCCGAAGTCGTGCGAGAACATGGTCGGAAAGCCGCCGATGATTTGATTGTGGAGTTGAAGTTAAACGAGGTTTTTGATTTTGTGGTTGGGGAAGAGTTGTAGGTTTGAAAATTTTGTTCTGGCTTGCCATTAACTAACTATATTTTAGATATTTTTCGTAAAATTTCGTCAAATCTTTGCCGGCTTTGGATTCACAGTCGGCAATATCACACAAAATACTTTCCCAAGATATTCCAGAGATTTTCATAACACCGAGAACAGGCAAGAATCTGTTTTCAAACCACGCATCTTTGTCGGAGTTTTTATATTCTTTGACTCTTCGTTCAACTTTCTCGCGGATGGAATTTGGCGACACTTGTTTACTAAATACGCTATCCTTAATTCTTGACGCTGGCGCGATGACATGAAAGCCAATGGTGGACATTTTGTCATAAGATATTTTCGCACGGCATAACACTTCTGCTATGCAAGCGACGTTTCTCGCGGCTTGATCGAAATATTTGGCATTTGTTACGCCCGAAGATAATAGGCTAAACATTTTTGCTTCTATAACGACCAACTTTGATGCGCTGGGAGACAGCGACAAGCCGCCCTTTCCGTTTTCCCCGATTACAAAGTGCCCAATCACCCCATCTGCATGCGTCCAAGACTCAGCCAATGGATCACCTTTATTGCGTTGCAAGAACTGCGAAGGAATCAGTGCTTCCGAATACCAGCATTCGCCGTCTGATATATTTAATTCATGGGCAATATCAGGCCGCGTAGAGAACCAATCAAGCACAAGACGCAACATCCAACCTTCGCAAAATAAATCAGTTGGTGGGATGTTGGGTTTTTCGCCATCGCATGATTCAAGAATCTGCATGATGTGTGTGATTTGATTAGTTGGCATGCTCAAGCCCCCATATCTCCGCCGCCACATCAGCAACGTGATTGTTGGATTTCGTTGAGTATCTGCGCTTCGGTATATTTCTCCTCGATATGGTTGTCAATGCTTTTTATGTTTTCTATCGTCTCCGCGGCAAATTTGTCGGTGGAAACAATGTCTTTGCGTATCAAAGTCAAGGTAATGTTGTTGCCGAACTCTGCTTTCATTTTATTCGCCACTTCTCGTGACGCGCCGAATTTGTTTGCAAAAACTTCCAAATGTACGCGTCGACCTTCAATAAATTCCCGCTCTTGCACAAACGACCACGCCGTCATCGGTGGTTGATAGACAAAAAATATGAAAACGTCCCGATTTCTTTTCAACGATCTTTGAATGTTTTGTCGCGCAATGTTTTCGTTGGAAAATGTGCCGTCAAGCAAAAAACTAATTCTCTTTTTTAATGCTGCATTGTGTACGTCATGTACAAGCCCGGTCACGGCTTTCTGAAACAAATGCGAGTTGTCGCCGCGATAACCGCATTCGATGAAATGGTCGCGCAACTCATCGGCATCTATTCGCAATATGCGGCCGGCATTTTCAAGCAGGCGCCTGGACGCTTCGGTTTTGCCGGCCCCGGGCGAGCCCGCCATAAAGATGGACGCGGGTTTTTCGTCCGCTGAAAAACCTGCAATGACTTCACTGACGATACGTTTGCGGTGTTCTCTTGCGTATTGTTGCGCGCGCACCAACATTTCTTCGTCTGCGCTTTGCGTCATGGTGCAACACCCGAACACAAACCGTCAATTTGTCGGTGCACCAGATGATTTATTCTTCGCCAGTGCCTTGCTTGGCGCGCATTTTTTGTGCTTGCCTGATGATCGCTCTTTGATCTTCAATCGCTTCTTCGGCAACTTTTTGGAACACGCGCCGCCGTTCCTCATCCGGGGCGTTGCGCAGAAATTCCGCAAGCGATGCATAGTTGGTTGTGGTTGATGTGGTCATGGTAGTGTCCCCTCGTTGTTCCAGTTGTGATACGGCTCAGGCCGCCGACTGCCGATTATTCGCTATCATAGCAAAATGTTAAGCATTTATCTCCCAAAACTACAACAACGGCGCAATCACCAAACTGACAATCGCCATGACGTTGATCAGGATATTCATTGAAGGACCGGAAGTGTCTTTGAACGGGTCGCCGACGGTGTCGCCGACCACGACGGCCACGTGCACATCGGAGCCTTTGCCACCCAGATTTCCTTTTACCACATATTTTTTGGCGTTATCCCAGGCGCCACCGACATTGGCCATGGTCAATGCCATCAATACACAACCCAGCAGCGCACCGCCCAACATGCCGCCCAACGCTTCAGCACCCAGACCGAAGCCGACGACCGGTGGTGCCGAGACCGCCAGCACGCCGGGCAGGATCATTCTTTTCAGTGCCGCCCGCGTGGCAATGTCGATGCATCGCTCCGAATCGGGGCGTGCGGTGCCTTCCATCAGCCCCGGAATTTCGCGGAACTGCCGACGAATTTCATGAATCATTTCAAATGCGGCGGCACCCACGGCGTTCATGGTGATACTGGAAACCAGAAATGGGAATATGCCGCCTATAAACATCCCCGCCAATACCTGCGGGTTGCTCAATTCCAGTGCAAATTCAGGTTTCAGATGCGCCACCGTTTCAATGAAAGCCGAAATAATCGCCAAGGCGGCCAAGGCCGCGGCGCCGATGGCAAAGCCTTTGCCGATGGCGGCGGTGGTGTTGCCGAGTTCGTCCAGCGAGTCGGTGATGGTGCGCACTTCCTCGCCCAGACCGGACATTTCGGCGATACCGCCGGCGTTGTCGGCCACCGGTCCATATGCGTCAATGGCCATGGTGATGCCGACCGTCGCCAGCATACCCACGGCGGCGATGCCGACGCCATAAAGGCCAGTCAATTCGGTGGAGATTAAAATGATCGCAGCGATGATCAGTAACGGAACGACTACCGATTCCATGCCAACCGCCAGCCCCGCAATCATGACCGTTGCCGGGCCGGTTTCGCCGCTTTTGGCGATGTCGCGCACCGGTTTTCCGGCGGTGTAGTATTCGGTAATCAGGCCGATGCCGATGCCGCCGACGGCGCCCACCAGCACCGCGCCCCACACATTGATGCTAATTTCCAGCGACAAAATCAACGCCAGCGCCGCGATGATGAACAACACCGAAGCACCGATGGTGCCGATGCGTAATGCCAGTTCGGGGGATTTTTTGCTGTTCAGGTGCACCAGTTGAATACCGCCGATAGAACACACCAAGCCGGCCGACGCCAACGCAAGCGGCAAGAACATCAGAATAGAGCGCTCGCCTATCACCGCAAATGTTGCCACAGGCAAGGTCGATGCAATGGCAATGGTGGCGATTATTGAACCGCAGTAGGATTCAAAAATATCCGAGCCCATACCGGCAACATCGCCAACATTATCACCCACATTATCGGCGATCACGCCGGGGTTTCTGGGGTCATCTTCGGGTATGCCGGCTTCGATCTTGCCCACCAGGTCTGCGCCAACGTCGGCGCTCTTGGTGAAAATGCCGCCGCCGACCCTGGAAAATAATGCCACCGATGAAGCACCCATACCAAATCCGTGGATAACATGGGCGGTCTCAGGATCGCCGCCATACAGCAAATACAGCACTCCGAGGCCCAGCAGCCCCATGGAGGCGACACACAAACCCATCACCGAGCCACCAAAGAAGGCGACCGCCAATGCGCTTTCTGCGCCTTGTTGTTGTGCTGCCGTTGTGGTTCGGACATTCGCTAGCAGCGGGCACACTGACGCTGGCCCTGGCACTGGAGGAAAGCAACCACCACAATCCCGCAGCTACGGCTATGGCGGCGACAGCAGACGGCGATCACTACCTGTTAAACGGTCGCAAGTTGTTTGTTATGGACGGTCACAGCGCCGACAAAATTGTCGTCGCTGCGCGCACCTCCGGTACGGCCGGCGACACCCATGGCATTTCCTTGTTTCTGGTCGATGGCGATGCGCAGGGACTGACCCGCAAGCGCACGATAATGGCCGACAGTCGCAACGCCGCTAATCTCGAATTTGACAATGTGCGGGTGAGCGCCGCCAACCTGACCGGTGAACTCGACGCCGGCTGGCAAGTATTGGAGCCCACCCTGGACCGCGCCCGGGTGGCCCTCTCCGCCGAGATGCTGGGTAGCGCCTGGGAAGCTTTTGAGCGCACCGTGGAATACCTGAAAGAACGCGATCAGTTTGGCGCCAAAATTGGCAGTTTCCAAGGCCTGCAACATCGTGCTTCGCTGATGTTCATGGAGCTGGAAATGAGTAAGTCGGTGGTTATGCAGGCACTCTCAGCGGTCGATGAAAATCCCGATCAACTACCCCTGCTGGCCAGCCTGGCCAAGGCACGTCTCAACGACCTTGCCAAACTGGTCACCAATGAAGCGGTGCAAATGCACGGCGGCATCGGTGTGACCGACGAACTGGAGATAGGCTTTTTTCTGAAACGCGCCCGGGTGGTCATGCAACTGTTTGGCGACAGTGGCTTTCACAAGGATCGCTACGCCGGCTTGTGTGGGTACTAATGTTGGGATAGCCAGAGCGCATTTGATGAACACAGAGTCATGCTGGGGATTCCCTTGATTTCCCTGATGTGATTCCATCTCTCAATTGATTCGCCGGGAGATGGTTACGTCACATGGTTTCAGCACAGATCTTGGTGGCCGAGGTGCAGCAGGGACACCACTGAAAACCTCTCGGCATGGACCGTTGCGTGCTCTCGTTCAGGAATGAACGGATATGAGTTGCATGATCACCGACACGAGCGCTATTTCAGTAAGATCGGCAAGCCTTTCGTGCCATCCCGGAACTTACCAACCATGCCATAGCAGACAAGTTGCTAACCATACCCCGCTAATATTTCCTATACCCAACCAACAAATACCTACCGATCATCCGAAACAAGTTCATTCATTTTCTCTCTCCATGTATCTTCAAACATCATCCTGAATCGAGCAGGGGGCTCCTTTACTTCCATTGTCCCTCTTTCAAGCGCTGTCGAGTAGGTTTTCTCAAGGGTCTTAAGCAGTTTTTTCTTGTAATTAGTATCCTCGTTGCCTTTTAAGTGAATGCCCTTTGTTTCGAGAATCAGAAGTTTTCCGTTATCTCCGCGGCAAGCCACAAAGTCGGGATAAACCCGCTGTCGCCGCCAGCCTTGCAAGGAATACGCCTGCCTTGCGGCGATTCTGTGCCACCAGTGGATGGCGTTGCTCGTTTCCAGATAGAGCGCAAAGTCTCGTTCCAGATTGTTAAAGCCGCTTTCATAAACCGGCTCAAAAAGGCTTTGCTGTATCGGCGTACCCTGTTTGCCTTGTAACGTCCGTTCTTGGCTGGAAACAAAAACTTCAAACGACTTGCTCAGTTCGTAGTCCAACCGCTCATCGGTTTCAAGATGAAATCTGATTTCATTTCTTCCGACTTTGTCGCGAAAGACCGATTCGGCTCTGGTGTCTATATTTTCCTTAACCCAGCGGCGCATAACCTCCGAAAGATAAATCCGGTTATTCAGTAATTTTGCATCATCGTGTCGCTTGTGTTTTTGCAGAAAACAATCCGCCATGCGCGCCGCCTGCCACGGATTAGGCACTATGTCCATAAGCCGCCGCACAAAATAATCAAGGGTCAAACTTTCTCCGCTATCAAGATTCTCTTCCGAAACCTTGCCCTGCCCCTGTATGTCAACTGTGGTTGCAATCTCTTGAATAATGCTTTGGTCGTCCAGATTCACCGCCCCGCCCGCACCAATTCTGCCCCAATCAATAGCACTCAATATATCGCGGTCGTAGTCAATCGGCCGCCATTTACGCCCTTCTTTGTGCAGAACCCGCGGCAGAAAGATTTTTAATTGTTTGTATTTGCCGCGGCGTTTGACGGTTGTCGGTTTCAGCGCGTCTCCGTTGCCATCCCCGCGAATGAAGTCACCAAGCCCGGTAAGCCCTTCGCTTTCCAGTCCGTCTTTCACCCCTTCCACGGCTTCGCCCACGTCCTGGTTGTAACAGTAAATATAGCATCGGTTAAGGGCGGCATTTTTTTCTATTCTGTGCGCGTGCGGTTGCCGCATCACCCGCCCGACCATCTGTGTAATAGCTGTTTTCGCCTTGGTGTTATCCAGCAATGCAAGCACATAGGCAAACGAACAATCCCAACCCTCTTTGAGCGCGTCTTTGGTGATGATCCAGCGCACCGGGCTCAACTCGCTCAACAAGTCTTCGCCAGCCAGTTCCTTCTGCTCCGATGATTGAATTCGTATTTGATTTTCTGGCACGGAAAGACTGCGTATCAAATACTCCCGCGCGTCTTCCGCATGAATTTTCCCTCGCCCTCTTTGATATTTGCCGGTTCTCTGCACCCGCACCAAGGCGATGGGACGGACATAACGGTTTTCGCTTGCTTGAAGTTTGCGCGCTTCGGCTGCCAGTTCGTTCAGTTTCTGCTGAGTTGCGGCAAGCGTGTGCTTCCAGTCGGAATTGCTGAAACTGTGAATCTCAATCGGCAGTTTGATCATCTCCTCGTCTTTCAACTCCATGCCCGATATGTTGACCAGGATATTGCTGATGCCGGTTTTAGGCGTGGCGGACAATTCAAGAACAAGGCGCGGATTGAGCCGATTGACCGACTTCACAAATTCCTGGTTACTTTTGTTATTTTGCCCATACGCTTTATGCGCCTCGTCCAGAATCACGGTGGGACGAATCAGTTTAAGCACATTGATCAGGCTTTGCTTGACACCGCTGCTGTTTGTGTTTGTCTCCAGGTCAGGATGTCGCTCCGAAAGAGCTTCGTTGGCGGACGCATCGTCCTGTTCGGGAAAAAATGAAGTGTAACCGCCGCTGTCGCGGAATATCTTGAGAAAATCCTTGTTCTTTTGTCGGTTAGCGGATGGCAGCATCAACATCATCACGCAGAGATAGCTTTCAATATCCTGTTTTGTAAAGCGGTCGGTTTTTTGCAGCAGTTTGACCTTGCCGCCGGAAATCCGCTCAAGCCTCTCTCGGTAGGGATGTTCACGGTTTTTGAAAGCGGTGATGGTCTGTTCGTAAATCGCCCTGGTCGGCACAATCCACAACACAAATCCGGTGTCCCGTTTGATGCGCTCCAGCGCGGCAACGCCGAGCAATGTCTTGCCGCCACCGGTCGGCACCTTCAAGCAAACATGCGGAATCGGCGCACCGGAGGTCGCAGTGCGGGAGATGTGGTCGGGGGCTTCCATCTTGCCGTCTTTCTCAATGCGGGGCAGGGTTCCCTGGTCTTTCAAAATCTGCCAGGCGATGCGTGGATAATCTTTTAGGTCATCGGGGACAGGATTTTTCTTCCTGGCATAAAACTCTTCAGCATCCGCTGTGTCCTTGCGAGCGGATTTGAGCGCATCCAGCCACCGATCTAAATCATCAATGGCTTTTTGTTGGTAGTTTTTTAGTTGCATTAGCCAATCTGCTCTTGAAGATAAACCCCAATTCGGTCTTGATTCGTTGACAAACTTGAAAATTGACGGTCGCAAACATCGGTGAAACGGGCAAGCACCTTGCGATTAATGTCTTCCTGGTTATCAAAAATTCCCAGTGAAGTAAAAGGTGTATCCCATTGCCTAAAATTCAAAATCCCGATAGTTGTGTCGCGGCATTTATCGTTGTTTCCTATGCCATACACATGCAACGGACGAGCCATGCCGTTAATGCGGCAATCCACCAAATATTTACTGTCGGAATCATGTGCTTCATCACGATAGTCAAATTGAATTCGGTCGGGCTTAACAGTTTTACGCATGAACTCTTTGAAATCCTCCATAAACGTAGAAACAACCCGTTCACGCTTCAGATAAGAAACATCTGTAATGTTAATGAGGCATTGAATAAAGTTATAGAAAATGTTTCCCGCGTTTGCGACATCATCAATACGCACAAATATTTGACCATCCTTTTCCTCTATTCCATATTTATCCAGCGTGTTTTCAATAATCTCGTTGCGTTGCCCCTGCTTTAGAGTTGCTAAATCTGTGTCATAGCTCATGTGCATATAAGTATGGCCTTCGTCACTGATAATCCACTGGTCACTTCCATTTTTTCGCAAGGCAATCACAAAGTGGTCGCCGTCATCGAAATGAAACGGAGTGAAAACCTGATAGCGATCAACTCCTTCAGGATAGAGTTCAATTGACTTGGCAACTGTCGCCGAGAAAGTATCTTGTATGTCTTTAATGTCCATTAAAACAAACTCGTTTGGCCACTGTCGAAGTCGTTCAACGACACGTTGCAGTCATTCAGAAGTGCTGTAAAAGCCCCATAAAAATCTGCGTAACGATTGGTAATGTCAGCCCGGTGCTCAGTGGAATAGGAAGATCGTTGATATCTTTCGGTTGCAATGTGAATATGAAAGTCGTAGAACGGCTTTCCTTTTTCCAGCATGTTCGTGTGCTGATGGCTTTTTCCATTGTAACGCGTCAGTGTGAGTGCTTGATTTTTGTCTTTAGGAATGAAGCCCAAACCACAAGAAAAGTCAAACTGATTTTCCCTGCTGCGGCGCAGATAAATCAACCAATCCCCTTCGCTTTTTCTTCTTGGGAATTTCCGCGAGATTTGACTGTGCGACGCCTCTCTTCCGGATTTACTTTTCATGCCATGCATAAGAGCACTGGCCGAGCAATCCAATAATTTTGGCTCGACAATTAAATCTTGTATTTGGACATCAGTGAAGAATAATTCTTTCATGCTGTTTCGGTTGCCTGCCAACCTCTGCTGACCTCAGTTTAACTAGAATTTGCATGGGTATCTTACCCGCCGAAACTACCAAATGGCAACTGACAAAAAGTGATATTCATATCCGTCAATTCTTTCTGTTTCATGAGTTTATGCGTGGCGAAGACCAGCGCGGTTTGTTGTTGGTAGTTTTTGAGTTGCATTAGCCAATTTGGGTGAAAAAGAAAATTCCTTCAAAAAGGGCTACTCGGCCGCAAGCGACCGAGCTTACGCCCAATTTGATTGGCCTTCGGCCAACCGGAATTTTCTACTTTTCATCTACCTTGACTCGGGAGCAAGCTCCCGAGATTTCTTTCTTTAAAGTAGCGAGCGAGTTGTTCCTGGAATATGGCAGGGCGTTATTTTGAGATTGTCCACCTCATCTGTTTCATTCAATTTGATTAGTTTTTTATCGAAAGTATGAAACACTATTGCTCCGCTTACAATTGCGGTTGCAATGTGGATAGCATCCGGTGTTTTCAGACTGGATTTACGATTACGGATTTCATGCGCTTTATTGACTACTCGAATATCAATCGCAACATTTCTGACCATGCCTATTTTTTTCATTAGCGCATCAAATAAATCCATGGCACTTTTTGACATTGTTGATTCAAGAATCTCAATACGCAGGAGTGTAGATACAATTATTTGGAATTTTCCTTGCTCCACTAACGTTAGGGCCGCTTGTATTTCTCGTTCTTGTTCTTCAGTTGCTTCACCAAGAATGTGAGTGAGAAAAACGGATGTATCCCAACAAATATTTTCATTTTTTCATTATTCATCCTTATCCCACTGGTTACGCAATTCCCTGACAAAATCTTCTGGCGCTTTGTTCCCGGTTACATTCGGCGCGATACCCCTAAGATCAGAGAAAGAAGGCAAGTCGCCGGAGCGTGGCAATACTTCAATTTCTTGAACATCAATCTTGTAGGGAATTTTTGCATTAGGTCTGTAAAAAAATTCACCTGAAACAAAAACACCACACCCCAACGCACCTTGCACTTGCTCCACCAATTCTTTTGGGAATTGGCATCTGATAGTAGCGGAAGCAAAACTCGCATCATAAATCTTGAAAGTATGCGGGTTGCTATGAATATTAATTTCTTCCAATACGCCGTCTATCGTGCTTATTTCAATATGCTCCTCGCTTCGTGCTTGCACCAGTTTGGCGCGAAATTCATTATCCAGCCTGCAAACATGCCAATCTTCTTGATTGGCTCCGATGATTTGTATTTCGCTGGACATAATTTTTTTCGGTTCGTCCTTCGCCAGTTTTTCCATGGCAGACAAAAAATCATCATTGAGTTGATCCAATCGCCCCTCTTCCACGGCATACAATGTTTCCCCAATATTTCGTATCAGGGGGGTATATGGCTGTCCATTGACCATCGGCTGGCATCCGACGGTTACGGGGCTGGAATGGGACAATTGCACAACATTAAGCGCGATGCCTTTGCGCTCATCGCTCTTGATGTTGGCGTTCAACATTCGGTGAAAATTCCTGACTTTTTCGAGAAAAACAGACAATTCCACATGGCGCCTATTTGCTTCTGATCCTTCTATCTTCAAGATGATGCGATCAACGGTCATAATGCCCTCCCCGGTCACGCATAGTCTACCCGCCAGCCACCCCAAATGGCAACTGACAAAAAGTGATATTCATATCCGTCAGTTCTTTCTGCCCCATGAATTTATGTGTAGCGCAGATCAGCGCGGTTTTTCTGGTAGTTTTTGAGTTGTATTATAATTCTGTCGCATGAAATTTTTGATTCCCCCGCCTTATATCACTGCGGAAAACTCGTCCGCAGTAAGCCCGGCATTACATCACAACGTCTACTTGCCGTGTCTCGGCGGTCAGCGGGAGCCCTTTTTCGGCGCGCACCTCAAGACAAAGCGTAATGGCCTCCTTGATGTTATCGAGCGCCTGTTGCAGTGTCTTCCCCTGACTTACGCAACCCGGTATGGCATGGCATTCAGTAACCCATACTCCGTCTTCGTCCCGCTCCATTGTTACATTGAATTTCATTGCTCGTGCTCCCAAATGAAATTGTATCAGCGTTCCAGTGCAGCATACGGCAACCCGCAAAATACGATTTCCATCGCGGTCAATTCTTTTTGTCCCATGAACCCATGCCAAGTAGCCCTCTGCTCTTTCAAATCTTGCCAGGCAGTACGCGGATAGTTTTTCAGATCTTGAGGAAGATCAATTTCCTCTTTCAACAGGGCTGCGGCCGCTTTTTCACTATTCAGTTGCGTCTTTCCGCAATAATCATAAGTTTTTTTCTATATACTGCTATTGAATGATCCGAAAGAAATTTCCCCCCTGAACCTTTTTTCTTAAACCACCCCATTATTCTGCGAAATATACTGACTGAGTAAAGAAGCTCTACATCGTCAAACTGACCGTTGCTACAATTTGTCATGTATCGCATATCACCACCATGAAGATAGCCTTCAAAATATGATAGCAACCATTGACTGATTGACTCCGCCGGTCGTGAGATAAATGGTATCCTAAACCATGCAATGCCTCGCAATAGCCAAGCAAAGATGGTAACTGTTTCATCTCCAGGAGGCAGCATGGTCACACAATCAGCTGCATTGACCACCCTATAGATGGGATTTTTAATGTCTGATATCCACTTGTCATTTCCTACTCTCGGCGACCCAAAGGTATAACACGCGGCGATGCCGCCCTCATGAGATAATTTTTTTGCAGCAATAGTTGCCAAGGCACCACCTAAACTGTGCCCTGTAATAAACAAAGGCTTATCTTTTAATGTCTCATCATTTAACACGTTTTGAATATCCTTCTTTACCGTATCAAAAGCATCTTTAAACCCTGTGTGAATATTTCCTCCTGTTTCACATTGAGTTATGTTTGCTTTCACGTCTGCTTTGATATCTTTTAGACTGCCCATAGGATTTTTTGGGTCAGCCTCAGTGCCCCGAAATGCCAAGACAATAAACTTATCATTTGAGACTAAAATGGCTTGAGTTCCATCGCTGTCAAATGTTTCAAGGAGTTGAATCTTAAAAATTGTCAACTCTTTATTGAGTTTTTCTTTTTCCGCATCATGGTCGTATCCAAGGCCGGCAATTAACCTAATTAAAGACGACTTCCTATCCTCGTCTATCAGTTCTGATATGCGTTCGAGAAACACTGTTTCTTTTTTCTGATGTAAAAAGAAAGGATTAAATTTAATGTAAGCCAGCTCGGATAGACAGGCCATAAGCCAAGCGGTTCTATCGCTATACGCTTGCCTGTAAGATGGCACGCTTTTCTCTAGTAGTCCATTAACTCTACCGAGTTCTGTATCTGAGTTAGCAAGTATGCTAGTCATTTGTTATCTCCCAATTAGTGTTGATAAGTATTTCAGGCTGTTTTCACAGACTATCATTTTTTTACCTGCTGGCAACCCCATACGGCAACCCGCAAAATACGATTCCCATGTCGGTTAATTCTTTCTGTCCCATGAATTTATGCGTGGCGAAGACCAACGCGGTTTTCTTTTTTGTTTTTGCTTGTTTGGCAATGCGTTCGGCGCGGTCACCGTTTAGGGCGGATTCGGTGCTTCGCAAAAAAGCCAGTTCTGGTTCATAGATGAGATAAAACAAGCGGTCTGGTGTCTCAAGGAAAAATCCGTCCTTGCCTCTCGCTTTGCGAATTTTGTCCGGTGATTTTCCGGTGGCGACATAAACCAAATGGCGGGCGAAGGTTTCATAGTCCGGCAGGTGCTTACCGGTGAGCATTTTTTCAATGCTGATTTCATCGCCCAGGGTGCAGTAGGTGAAGGTGCCGCCCAGTCCGTTTTTCAGGTTTTCGTCTTTGGATTTTGGCACGCCTTTGATGACTCGGCGGATGCGTTCGGCGGTAATCTTATCGGCGTAGCCTTCACATTCCACCAGGATAAACTTGCGGTTGCCGCCATCTTCTTTATTGAGGGCGAGGACGGCATGGGCAGTGGTGCCGGAGCCAGCGAAGGAGTCAAGAACAATACCGCTTCTATCTAGTATGGCTAAAGCGATAATATCCTTAATCAAAGCCAGTGGTTTCGGATTGGCAAAAACTCTACCATCGCCAAAAATGCGCTTCAGCTGTGCGGTGCCGTTGCCGCTACTGTATTCAGGTTTATAAAAAAGCGTTTTGGGTTTGCTACTCGGTAAGTCGCCAATTTCCGGCCGCTGTTTTTTGTAGACAGCATATCCACCGGTAGTTTTTTGTACGATGAGATTGTACGGTTCATGCTCAAATTTTTCTTTGCTCCACCGCCACGACATCTCTTGATTGTCGGTAATCGGCAGAATTTTCGTATCGCCAGCCTTGCGATTTGTAGAAACGGTAAATCCATTTTCTTGTTTGCGAATGTATATGGGAAAGAAAAGGTATGGTCGTTTTTCGCGTGGCGCATTTTGTCCGGTCGCTTTTAAGTTTGCTCCTTGCTTGAAAAAACCGCGCTCATCCTCGTGCCACTTGCCAAGTTCGTCATCGGATAATTTAAATTCATCCAACACCAATTTCTCCCTGTCGTTCGCGTAAACAGTGGTGTATTCGTGTGTTCCCGCAAACGCGAATTGATCTTGATTGCCTTTCAGGTTCATTACGGTGGGTAATGTAGCAACAAAATTCTCCTCCCCAAAAACCTCATCCATCATCATCCGCAAATGATGTTGCTCGTTATCGTCAATGGAAATAAAAATCACGCCGTCCTCGGCAAGCAACTCCCGCAGCAGTTGCAACCTTGGCCACATCATGCACAACCATTTGTCATGCCGCTCCAAATCTTCGCCGTCCACCGGGCCCTTGTCTTTCAACCAATTCTGCATCATCGGGCTATTTACATTGTCGTTGTATAGCCACTTTTCATTGCCAGTGTTATACGGCGGGTCAATGTAAATGCAATTCACCCGACCGGCATAGCGCGGCATCAACGCCTTGAGCGCATGCAGGTTGTCGCCGTGGATGATGAGGTTGCCGTCAAGAGACGGCTTTTTTGAGGGATGCGACTTTTTCGCATCAATCTTCAAGGTTCGCGCCGACACCGTTAAGTGGTGCGCATAGACCAGTTGTTTGCCTTTGAAATCGAGAGTGGGCATGGGTTATCCCGAAAATAAAATAATGTTGTCGAATATGGTTGGCATGGTTCCCGCTTATGTTATGTCGCGTCTTTTTTGGTGTTTTTCTTTGCGGCGGTTTTACTGGTTTTTTCACTGGTTTTGCGAACTATTCTACCCGCTTTTTTACTGGCCGTCACGCGGCGATGACCCAGGCTCAACGACTCAAGCGTGTATTCAGCATGAAAATCGAGGTCTGCGCCCGATGCGGTGGATCGGTAAGGGTGATTGCCTGCATTGAGGACCAGGACATCACCGACACGAGCGCTATTTCAGTAAGATCGGTAAGCCTTTCGTGACATCCCGGAACTCACCAACCATGCCATAGCAGACAAGTTGCTCGCCATACCCCGCTAATATTTCCTATACTTGATCCACAAAAAAGGGGGCCGAAGCCCCCCCTTGAGATTGCGTTTCCGGTGCTAGAAGTCGAAGCCGGCACGAACCATGTACTGGCGCGGCGGTATTAGCTGGTCGCCGGTGGCACCGACGCCGAACACGTCGGTGAAGCGGGCGTTGATGCCGTCTTCATCGGTCAGGTTCTTGCCGATAAGTTCAATACGCCAGGGGCCGTCCATCGGTGCAAAGCGCAGTACCAGGTCGAAGGTGTCGTAGCTATCCACGTCGTCGGTATCCGGGTTGTTGAATATCCGATGCTTGAAGTCACCCCGATAGGTGTAGCTGAGGATGCCATCGAAGGTACCCCAGGCACCGATATCGGTATTGTAGGTCAAGGCCAGGTTGGCAGTAAAGCTCGGAGTCTTGGCCAGTTCGTTGCCCTTCACGTCGGTAATGGCCGCAGCCCGGGCTATTTGGATTTCCGGTCCGAAAAGGGAAAAGCCCTGGGCCAGCAATGGATTGGTAGCTGCATCAGACTCCACGTTATCTATAGCCAAATGACTGGCAGTGATTTCTGTCTCCAGCCAGGCCATGCGGGCGTCGAGGATCAGGGTGTCGGTTAGGAATGCAGCAAACTCAAGCTCGGCGCCATAGATTTCTGATTCCGGGATATTGCCGACTCCGCCCTGGAAAATCTCAGGGTCGGTAGCCTGGTATTGCAGGTTCTCGTAATCATAGTAGAAGGCGGCGCCATTAAGGCGTATGCGGCCGTCTGCCAGGTCTGTCTTGAGGCCCACTTCATAGGCGCTAATGGTTTCTTCCTCGAAGACCGGCAGCACCACGATGGGCGCGATAATATCCTCGTGGCCGAAGGTCAGGTTGCTGCCACCCGGTTTGAAGCCTCGAGTGTAAGACACATAACCCATGGCGGAATCATTGATGTCGTGCTCAATGACGAGGCGACCCGTCCACTTCTCGCTGTCGATTTCCAGTATCTCAGTGCCGGCACGTCCGTAGAAGTTGGTGACCTCGGAGTACACCTCGTCTTCGGTGTAGCGCGCGCCGCCCACCACCCGCCAGGTATCGGTAAAGTTCCACGTACCCTGGCCATAGATAGAGATAGATTCCCGCTCGGGCTTGGCATCGGAGATAAAGCCCGCGTCGGCTGGCCCAAATGTACGGATGTCTTCTACAGTGAAGGGGTCAAACACACCGTCGAAGCCGAAATCCAGTCGCTCCAAAATGATGATATCCACTTCTGTATCCAGGTAGAAGATGCCCGCTACCCAGTCCAGCTTGCCGAAGGCGGGTTCGGCGGAGATCAGGTTAAATTCCTGGGTGGTGGTTTTCTGGTGGTTGGTTTCCGGGTCGAAGTAGCTGGGCAACTGGGCGAATGGCGGCAGAGACGCCAGGTCATTGCGGTCGTTGTCACGGAGGACGGCGATGTCGTCATCCTGGTAGCTGGTCAGCGACTTGATTGAGAAAGCCTCCAGGTCCCACTCCAGTACCAGGCTGTACAGTTGGGATTCCAGTTCGTAGCTGGAAATTGAGTCCTGGGCCAGCTTGCGAGAATTGGTAGTGGGGTCGAGCAGCCCCTTCTGGGCCTGGCCGTTTACATCTTCATCGAAATACTGCGCGGTCAGGTGGGCGCGAAAATTGTCAGTGACTGCCCACAACAGGCGCAGGCGAGCGGAGACGCTATCAGCGTCGTCCAGGTCCTGACCATTGACGATATTGTCGGTAAAGCCCTTGTGTTCGTTGGTCGCTACCGACAAACGTGCAGCAAAATTGTCGCTCATGGGCACATTGGCCGAGGCGCGGAGGCGCACCAGGTCGTAATCACCCAGGGTCAGGTCGGCGGTGCCATAGAACTCTTCCGTGTCGGGCGCCTTGGTGATCACATTGATAGCGCCACCGGTTGCATTCTGGCCAAACAGGGTGCCCTGGGGACCCCGCAAGACCTCGATCCGCTCCAGGTCGAGAAAGTCGGTTTGCAGGGAAAAGGGTGAGGCGACATAGATGCCATCGAGGTGATAGGACACGGAAGGGTTGGCGATCGCGTTCTGGTTTGCCTCGTTGCCGATGCCGCGAATGGTGATAACCGTTTTGAAGCCTTCATTCTTGGCGATATTGACACCCGGGGCAATCGCGCTCAGGTCGACAATGGAGGTTAGCTCGCGATCATCCAGATCCTTTGCGGTCAGGGCCGTTACCGCCTGGGACAAATCCTGCAGGCTCTCGGTACGTTTTTCCGCGGTTACCAGTACCTCTTCAAATACCATGCGTTCTTCCTGGGCCTGTACTGGTGTGGATAGCGGCGCTGACAGCGCGACAATGGCCAGGCACAGTTGACTGACGGCAAATAGTGATCTTTTCATGGACAGTTCCTTGATTGGCTTATTCTGAGTTGGGGAGCGCAATGTCCCCACCGGTTTATTTTTGCCTGATGACCTCAATGGCAGGCTAAGCCTACAACAAACCGGGGAGCATTGAACACGGCGGGTGCTATAATTCTTATATTATTATGCTATATTTACTGACAGTATTGCCAGAATTTGAACTATAGAGTGTGCGCTGGAGAATTCCTTGATCCGTTTTTTGTTCAATGACCTTGAGCAACAGTTGCAGAATCTGGACCCCAATGTCTCTGTGCTCAGATATTTGCGCGAACAAGCGGGACTAACAGGCACCAAAGAGGGCTGTGCCTCAGGAGATTGCGGTGCCTGTACCGTGGTACTGGCAGCGCTGGAAGCGGATGAACTGCACTACCGGGCCATCAATGCCTGCATAACCCCGGTCGGGACATTGCACGGTAAACAGCTGATTACGGTGGAACACCTGCGGCAACAAGGTCAGTTACACCCGGTGCAGCAGGCCATGGTGGACTGCCATGGCTCCCAATGCGGTTTCTGTACACCCGGGTTTGTGATGTCAATGTTTGCTCACATCAAGCAGCATCAGCAACCACAGCGTCCTGAAATTATTGAATCCCTGGGCGGCAACCTGTGTCGGTGCACGGGCTATCGGCCCATTGTCGATGCCGCCGTGCAAATGTTTGAACCCGATCGGCAAGACAGCTTTGCCGACGGGGCCGCAGATACGCAGCAGCGTTTGGCGGCGATCTCCAATGCCGGTGCCAACCTGCAGGGCGATGGCAACAACTATCTCGCGCCGGTTGACGTGGCCGAGCTGGCTCAGCTACTTGAGCAATACCCCGCTGCCCGTCTGTTGGCGGGCGGCACCGACCTGTGCCTGGAAATCACCCAGGGCCTGCAGGACATTGAAACCCTGGTATATACCGGTTTGGTGCAGGAGCTGAAGCAGATCGACGACGGCGCGGCGGTGTTGGAGATTGGCGCCGCAGTGACCTACAGCGAGTGCAAATCTGTGCTGGTCGAAAACTGGCCCGAGCTGGGCGAGTTGCTGGAGCGTCTAGGTTCACTGCAAATCAGAAACCAGGGCACTGTCGGTGGCAATGTGGCCAATGCCTCGCCAATTGGCGATATGCCACCGGTGCTGATTGCCCTGGCTGCGGAGTTGGTATTGCAGCATGGAGAGACTGTGCGTCAGATAAGCGTCGAGTCATTCTTTACCGGCTACCGGCAAACTGCCCTGGAGCCCGGCGAATTTATTCGCGCCATCCGCATTCCCAAGCGAGGAGCGGGAGAGCGGCTGCGAATATACAAAGTCAGCAAGCGCCTTGAAGACGATATTTCCGCAGTTTGCGGTGCCTTCGACGTAACGATTGAGAAGGGCGTGGTGGTCGGTGCCAGTATTGCCTTCGGCGGCATGGCCGAGATACCGAAGCGGGCCAGCCGCTGCGAGCAGGCGTTGCTTGGCCAGCCATGGGAGCGCAAGGCAATCAATGTTGCCATGCAGGCCATGGCCGAGGATTTTTCGCCCATTTCTGATTTCCGCGCCAGTGCCGACTACCGGATGCAGGTGGCGGCTAATATGCTGTTGCGACTGTATTTCGAGAAACAGTTGGAGACTGACCCGGAGACCGAGCTGACCCAGTCAGCTCTGCGGGTGACCCACTATGCCTAGTGCTGACAAGAGTGTTGGCCGAGCGCTACCCCACGAGAGTGCGCACAAGCATGTGAGTGGTGAGGCGAATTACACCGACGATTTGCCGGAACCCCGCGATCTTCTCTACGCCTATGTGGGCCTGAGCACTCAGGCCCACGCCCGTATCGAGCGCCTCGACCTGGACAAGGTGCGTAGGGCAACCGGAGTTGTGGCTGTTATCACGGCTGAGGATATTCCCGGTCACCGCGATATTGGCCCGGTCTTTCCCGGTGACCCGCTGTTGGTGGAACAGACCGTGGAGTTTTTTGGGCAGGTCTTGTTTGCTGTCATTGCCAGTAGTCACGAACTGGCGCGCAAGGCGGCCACCCTGGCGGAGGTCGACTATGCGCCACAGCCCGCCTTACTGACCATAGAGCAGGGCCTGGCCGCGAAGCAATTTGTGCGCCCCAGTCATACCCAGCAGCGTGGTGATGTGGCAGCCGCGCTGGACCAGGCACCGCATCGTTTGCAGGGTGAATTTCGCAGCGGTGGCCAGGAACAACTGTATCTGGAGGGGCAGGTGGCTCTGTGTGTGCCCGAGGAAGACGGCGGCATGCTGGTGTATACCTCCACCCAACACCCCAGTGAGGGTCAGAAGCTGGTGGCCGAGGTGCTCAAGGTTCCTCTGAGTCGCGTGACGGCGGATGTGCGTCGCATGGGTGGTGCCTTTGGTGGCAAGGAGACCAACGCCAATCAATGGGCCTGTATTGCCGCGCTGGCGGCGCACCTTACCGGACAGCCGGTGAAGATTCGACTGGCTCGGGCCGACGACATAACGGCGACGGGCAAGCGCCATCATTTCTACAATCAATATGATGTCGGCTACGATGCCGATGGCCAGATACTGGGCCTGGATCTCGAATTGGCGGCGGGCTGCGGTATGTCGCCGGACTTATCCGACGCCATTGTCGATCGGGCCATGTTTCACGCCGACAACAGTTACTTTCTACCCGCCGCCCGCATTCAGGGTCACCGGGTTAAAACCCATACCGTATCCAACACCGCCTTCCGCGGCTTCGGCGGACCCCAGGGCATGTTGGCCATCGAAAACATTATCGAGCAGGTGGCGACAGCCACCGGCCTGGATCCCCTCGATGTGCGCAAGCGCAACCTCTACAGGGCCGAGGATGGCCGCGATACCACTCACTACGGCCAACAGATTGAGCAACACATCATTGGCCCCCTGATTGATCGTCTCGAGAACAATTCTGATTATCGGCAACGGCGCCAGGCTATACGTGAATTCAATAGCACCAGTGCGGTACTCAAGCGTGGCATTGCCCTGACTCCGGTTAAATTTGGTATCTCTTTCACGGTGCAGCACCTCAATCAGGCCGGCGCGCTGATACATGTGTACACCGACGGCAGCATCCAGCTCAATCACAGCGGCACCGAGATGGGGCAGGGGCTTTACACCAAGGTGGCACAAGTGGTGGCACAGGAATTCCAGGTAAACATCGACACCATCACCTGTACCTCGACGCGCACCGACAAGGTACCGAACACCTCGCCCACGGCAGCGTCATCGGGCAGTGATCTCAATGGCATGGCGGCGCGGGATGCGGCGGCCAGGATCAAGCAGCGCCTGGTGGATTTTGCCGCCGGCTACTTTTCTGTTCATCCGCGCGAGATCGCCTTTAAACAGGGTCGGGTTGTTGTCGGTGAAGAGGACATGAGCTTCGTGGAGTTGATTCAGCTTGCCTATCTCGACCGCGTTCCACTCTCGGCGACCGGTTACTACCGCACGCCCAAGATCTACTACGACAGGGAGCTGGCCAAGGGTCGGCCCTTTTTCTATTATGCCTACGGGGCAGCGGTCTCCGAGGTGGTGATCGATACCCTGACCGGGGAATACAAAGTGCTGCGAGTCGATATCTGTCATGACGTCGGCGCATCGCTGAATCCGGCCATCGACATTGGCCAGGTGGAAGGTGGGTTTATACAGGGCATGGGCTGGCTTACCACCGAGGAATTGGTCTGGGGGAAAGATGGCCGTTTGCAAACCAATAACGCGGCCAGTTACAAGATTCCCGCGATTGGGGACACGCCGGTTGAGTTCAATGTTGAGCTGTTACCTGAAAGCCCCAATGTGGAAGCGACGATTTATCACTCCAAAGCGGTGGGCGAGCCGCCACTAATGCTGGCCATTTCGGTGTGGAGCGCATTACGTGATGCGGTGTGCAGCGTCGCCGACTACCGGCGCAGCCCGCAACTGGACGCGCCGGCGACACCGGAGCGGGTGCTGGCAGCCTGCCGGGAGTTGCAGTCGTGAATCGCCTGCCCAGCAACGTCAGTTGGACCGACGCGGTGCAGGAATTGCAAAGCCGCGGTGAACCCTATGTGCTGGTGACGGTATTGGGTGTGCGGGGTTCCACGCCGCGGGACAACGGCACCAAGATGGTGATTGGCGCTGAAGACAGTTATGGCTCGATTGGCGGTGGACACCTCGAATACCGGGCTCATGAAATAGCCGTCGAACTGATGACCACCGATGGCGAACAGCAACGTATCGAAAACATCCGCCTCGGCGCATCACTGGGTCAATGCTGCGGCGGCCACACCAACCTGTTGTTTGAAAGCTTCACAGGCGCGCCAATGACGATTGCGGTGTTCGGTGCAGGACATGTGGGCGCAGCGCTGGTCCCCATGCTCGCCCAATTGCCCTGTCGCTTGCACTGGGTCGACAGCCGGGAAAGTTTTCGCCAACAGGAAACCCCCGCCAATGTCAGCATGATTATCAGCGACGAACCCGCTGCAGAAGTGGCGGCGATGCCGGCGGGCAGCGACTTCATTGTTATGACCCATAATCACCAGTTGGACTACCAGATCCTGCGGGCGGTATTGCAGCGCGGTGATGCGCGCTACGTCGGTCTGATTGGTTCGAAGACCAAGTGGCGTCGTTTCCAGATGCGTATGCAGCACCGGGGACATGAGCCCGACTTTTATCAGGCCGTGCACTGTCCGGTGGGTTTGTCAGCCGTGCCCGGCAAGCGCCCGGTGGAAGTGGCGGTGTCGATTGCGGCAGAGCTGATTGCGCTCAATCATGAGGAATCCGGGGAAAGGCCAACGCAACGCGGTATCGGCGCGACCGCTTTGCAGGAGATGAAAGAAACGGTGGAAAACCCGTGAGCGAATTTGCCCTGCGCAGCCAACGCACCTTCATAGATGGCGGTGAGCAGCCAGCCACGGTGGTCATAGGTGACGGCAAAATACGCGCGATCCTGGCCATAAATGCCGATGTTGGTTGCGCTGTTGAAGATCTCGGAAAGAAAGTATTGATGCCCGGGTTGGTAGACACCCATGTGCATATCAACGAACCGGGGCGCACGGAGTGGGAGGGTTTTAATACCGCAACCCAGGCCGCTGCGGCTGGGGGAATCACCACGGTGGTGGATATGCCGCTGAACTGTACGCCGGTCACCACCACAGCAGCGGCACTGCAGCAGAAGCTGGATGCTCTCGGCGATCAGCTATGGGTGGACTGTGGTTTCTGGGGCGGCGTGGTGCCGGAGAACCTGGATGATCTTGAAGGCCTGGTACAGGCGGGCGTGCTCGGGGTGAAGTCTTTCACCATTCATTCCGGCATCAGTGATTTTCCCCAGGTCGACGCCGGCCACATGCAGCGCGCCATTCCCATCCTGGCGGCACACAAGGTGCCCTACTTGATACACGCAGAACTGGACCGGCACGCTTCCCCCCCTGCAGACATTGGCACCAGCTACCAGAGTTTTCTGCAATCGCGACCGCGGCGCTGGGAGAACGACGCGATTGAGTTGGTCATCGAGCTGGCCCGGCAGGCCAGTGAAGTGGGGCAGGATGTACGCATGCATATCGTGCACCTGTCGTCCTCAGATGCCATTGGGATAATCGCGGCGGCCCGCGCCGAAGGCCTATCCATCAGTGCCGAAACCTGCCCACATTACCTGACTATCGCCGCCGAGGACTGTCCCGACGGCAAGCCCCTGTTCAAATGTTGTCCGCCTATTCGTGAAGAAGAAAATCGCAATGTCCTCTGGCAGGGTTTGGAGCAAGGTGTGATTGAATTCGTGGTATCCGATCACTCCCCCTGTACACCACAGCTAAAACACCTGGACAGCGGCGACCTGGAGAAAGCCTGGGGTGGTATCTCGTCGTTACAGTTTGGCCTGTCTCTGGTCTGGACCGAGGCGCGCGCGCGGGGCTACAGTTTGGCCCAGGTGGTGGACTGGATGGCAACACAGCCGGCCCGGTTTGCCGGGCTGGAAGCTTGTAAAGGACAGATTGCACCGGGTTACGATGCCGACCTGGTGGTGTTTGATGACGATGCTGAATATGAAATCACCGCCGACATCATCAAGTACCGCCACAAGATGACACCCTACGAGGGCAGGCGGGTGCGGGGCCTGGTGGAACGCACCTTGTTGCGTGGCCAGACCGTGTTTGCCGACAACGAGCTCCGGGGCGGCTCCCTGGGCCGGCCCATCTTGAGACAGGAATTGGGACAGAGACGATGACGGACGTGATTAACAGCCGGCACCCCTATAGCGGTCGCTACACCGACTTGCTGGATGAGCGGGTCGGGGGACGTGCCCTGGCCTGTTCAGATGAATGGTTTGCCGAATGCACCAATCTGGTGAAACATGCAGACCCGATTTTCCGCGAGGGGCATTTTGTCGACACCGGCCAGTGGATGGATGGCTGGGAGTCGCGCCGCAGTTTTGGGCGCCGAGCGCGATTGGCAAGCGGTGTGGATTTCGACTGGTGTACCTTGCAATTGGGCATTGTCGGCGTGATTCACGGCGTTGACATCGAGACCACTCACTTCAAGGGCAATGCGCCGGAATTTGCATCTCTGGAAGGCGCTTTTGTGGAGGGAGGGGTAGAAGGTGAGATCGACGAGACAACCCAGTGGCACGAACTGGTGCCGCACTCGGCAACGGCGGCTGATGCCCACAACCTCTTCGCGGTCTCCTCTGATCAGGCCGTTAGCCATGTGCGCTTGAAGATGTTTCCCGACGGCGGTGTGGCGCGGCTGCGGACCTGGGGTGAGCCACATATCAGTGAGCACTTGTTTGAATCCTCGGCGCTGCTGGACCTGGCCAGTGTTGTCCACGGTGGTCGCGGCATCCTGTGCAACGATATGTTCTACAGCTCCCCCAGCAACCTGCTGATGCCACAACCGGGTATCAATATGGGTGATGGCTGGGAGACCCGGCGGCGGCGAGACAGTGGTCATGACTGGTGTGTTATCAAGCTGGGCTTGCCGGGCATGATAAAAAAAGTGATCATGGACACCGCTCATTTCAAAGGCAATTATCCTGATCGTTTCAGTCTTGAGGTGGTGAACACAGATCGCGACGATCTCGATGCGGCCGATATACCCTGGCAATTGATGATTGATGAGAACTACCTGGAAGCCCACCGGGAACATATTTTCGAGGCCGAGTTGTTATTGTCCGACGCCGGGGCCTTCAGCCATGTGCGTCTCAATATTTTTCCCGACGGCGGGGTCAGCCGTCTGCGCGTGCTGGGCACCCCCGCCGCAGGGAGTGGCCGGTGAGTCTGCAGACACTCAATGAGGCCGATGAGGCCGAAGCGACACGGTTGTTGGCACAGTGTTGCAGCAGCCAGAGCTGGATTTCCAGCTTGGTGTCGGCGCGGCCGTTTGCCAGTGTCAGTGCCCTGTCGACAGCGGCAGACGCTGTCTGGGCAGAGCTGGCTGAAATGGATTTTCTCGAGGCCTTCGAGGGGCATCCAAAAATTGGTGATGTGAGCTCCCTCAAACAAATGTACGCCGACAGCAAACAGTTGGCGGCGCGGGAGCAGTCGGCGGTCGATACTGCCAGTGACGAGGTGATCGCGGCCCTGGCCGCGGGCAACAGAGCCTACGAAAACAAATTCGGCTTTATATTCATTGTCTGCGCCAGTGGCAAGAGTGCCACTGAAATGCTGGGCCTGTTACAGGCCCGCCTGCCCAGTACGCGTGCACAGGAATTGCTCAGTGCAGCCGAAGAGCAGCGCAAGATTTTTCAATTGAGGCTGGAGAAAATGCTATGAGCCAGATTACCACCCACATCCTCGACACGGCTCTCGGCTGTCCGGCGGTCGGGGTTCAAATCTCTCTGCACTGCCTTAACGGGGACAGCCGACGCACCCTCATCGGCGCGGGGGAAACCAATAGTGATGGCCGGGTACCAGAGCTGTGCGCACAGAAAACGGTGCTGGCGGCGGGCAGTTACTGTGTCCACTTTGCCACCGCTGCCTATTTTGAAGGCCGCGGTGGTGAGGCGTTCTATCCTCATGTGGATGTGGTGTTCACCATTGCCGGTGATGGCCGGCATTACCACATACCGTTGTTGCTCTCCCCCTATGGTTACTCAACCTACCGGGGTAGCTAAATGAGCCGCGCAATCACAGCCCAACCCCTGACCCGGGATAGCTTCGCCGCCTTTGGCGAGGTGATTGAAGTGTCGGATCGCAACGATACCCGCGACATCAACTACGGCAACACCGTGCGCCATGACGAACTGGTGCGGGTCGAAGCTACCGATGGTGAGGTGGTGATCAGTATTTTTCGCAGTCGGCCCGTGTCACAGCCATTTACGCTCGAATTGATGGAGCGTCATCCGCTGGGCAGCCAGTCGTTTATGCCCCTGTCATCCAATCCCTATCTGGTGGCGGTGGCGCCGCCCGGTGAACTGGACGCGTCGGCCATAGAAGTATTCCTGGCGGCGCCGGGGCAGGGTGTGAATTACCGCCGCGGTGTCTGGCATCACTACTGTATGGCACTGCAGGCAGAGAGTGATTTCCTCGTGGTTGACCGGGCCGGTGCCGGTGACAACTGCGATGAGGTACGCTTGACCGGCGACGAGCAGATTCGCGTGGAGCTTGCCTCGTAAATGGAAGCCTATCGCGCCAGCGTCCTGCATTTTCTCGACGACCCCGACAGTGCGGGCGATGAGGAAAGCCACCGGTATTTTGACGATGGCCTGTTGCTGGTAGACGCCGGCCATATTGTTGAGCTGGGCTCGGCACAAGATCTGTTGCCCAGCTTGTCCCCGGATATCGAAGTGCAGACGTACACCGATGCGCTGCTCGTGCCGGGCTTCGTCGATACACACATCCACTACCCGCAAATGGATATGGTCGCCGCTTACGGTGCACAATTGCTGGAGTGGCTGGAGACCTACACGTATCCCACCGAACTGGGCTTTGCTGATGCCGACCATGCCGCCGGCGTGGCAGAGCGCTTTCTCGACCAACTGTTGCGCTGCGGTACCACCACCGCGTTGGTTTTTGGCACCGTGCATCCGCAATCTGTGGAGGCCTTTTTCGAGGCCTGTGAACAGCGGCGGTTGCGTATGATTGCCGGCAAGGTATTGATGGATCGGCATGCGCCGGAAGCACTGCGAGATACCGCAGAGTCCGGCTACGTTGAGAGCAAGGTGCTGATAGAAAAATGGCACAACCGCGGCCGCCTGCGTTATGCCATTACGCCGCGATTTGCAGCCACCAGCAGCGAGCAGCAATTGGCCCTGGCGGGGCAGTTATTGGCCGAGCACCCGGGGGTCTGCCTGCATACCCACCTGTCGGAAAACCCGGCGGAGGTGGCCTGGGTCAAAGAGCTGTATCCCGACTGTAAACACTATCTGGATACCTATGACCGGGCCGGTTTGCTGGGCCGGCACAGTGTCTTTGCCCACGGCCTACACCTGGAAGACGATGAGTGGCGGCGGCTGGCGGAAACCCGCTCCAGTATTTCCTTTTGTCCCGCTTCCAACCTGTTTCTCGGCAGTGGCCTGTTTAACCTCAAACGCGCGGTGGCGGAAGGCATTGCGGTAGGTCTGGGCACCGATGTGGGTGCCGGCACCACCTTCTCTATCCTCGAGACCCTGGCCGATGCCTACAAGGTTGAACAGCTCAATGGCTACCAACTGACGCCCTTCAAATCGTTTTACCTGGCCACCCTGGGCGGCGCCCGCTGCCTCGATTGCGAGGACCTGATTGGAAATTTCCTGCCGGGGAAAGAAGCGGATTTCCTGATACTCGACAAGTCTGCCACGCCGTTGCTGACCAATCGCATGAAACATTGCCGCGACCTGGCCGAACAATTGTTTGTGTTGGCCATGTTGGGTGATGATCGCTGTATTGCCCATACCTATGTCGCCGGCCAAGCGGCGCACAGCAGAACTCACTGACGGACCGGCACCATGGAAAGTTATTTTCTCGACTGGCTGCAACTGATCTTTCGCTGGATACACATGATAACCGGCGTGGCGTGGATCGGCGCCTCTTTCTACTTCGTGTGGCTGGATAACAACCTGGAAACGCCGCCGGACTGGAAGGCAGACAAGGGTATCAAGGGCGATCTCTGGGCCATCCACGGTGGCGGTATCTACGAGGTGGCGAAGTACCGGCTGGCACCGGACAAAATGCCCGAGACTTTGCACTGGTTCAAGTGGGAGGCTTACACCACCTGGTTGACCGGCATGGTGTTGATGATCCTGATGTTTTACATCGGCGCCGATGCCTACCTGATCGACCAGCGGATTGCCGACCTGAGCCAGTGGCAGGCCATCGGCATCGGGGTCGGATTTTTGCTGGGTGGCTGGATCATTTATGAACTGCTGTGTGCGACACCCTTGTCCGGCAACGGTTACCTGCTGGGTGGGGTGCTGGTGTTAATGGCGGTGGTGTTTTCCTATACGCTCACGCATTTATTCAGTGGTCGTGGCGCCTTCATCCACATGGGTGCGGTAATCGGCACGATCATGGCGGGCAATGTGTTCCGGGTGATTATCCCCTCGCAAAAAGCGTTGGTGAGCGCAATCGAAGGGGGGCAGACGCCCGATCCCGCCTGGGGTATCAAGGCCAAGTTACGCTCTACTCACAACAACTACCTGACCTTGCCACTGCTGTTCATCATGATCAGCAATCACTACCCGGTGACCTATGCACATAAATATAACTGGTTGATATTATTGGCAATTATCGCAATCACGGCCTTTTCCCGGCATTATTTCAATCTCAAGCATCGCGGTATCAACCAGCCAATCATCCTGGTGCTGTCACTGCTGGCGACCGGGGTATTGGCCTGGGTGGTGATGCCTGAGAGCCGGATGTCGGCCGTAGCCGGGGCCGGAGAAGTCCCGGTTCGCCAGATCGAGGGAATACTGCGCCAGCGCTGTGTCAGTTGCCATTCAGAGACGCCGGTCGACGACACCTTTACCGTGGCACCGGGCGGTGTGATGTTGGACAGCCTGGCACAGATGCGGCAGTGGGCACCGCGCATCAAGGCGCGGACCATCGATACACCGGATATGCCTTTTCTCAACAAAACCAATATGACCGATGCAGAGCGCACTCTGGTCGCGCGCTGGATCGCGGCGGGGGCGCCATCACGATGAGTACGTATCAACGCCAGGTTCGCTGTCCAGCAGACGAGCTGGATATGGACTTCTGAAAACACCCGCGTGGGATCGCCGCGGTGGACTATGCCGCGCGAGCGCGCCGAGACCACAGGACTGGAGTTACTATTTTGTTATATGGACTGGAAGACAATCCTCCGCCCTTAGCCAAGCTGCTCGCTGCCCTGCAACACCTGTTGGCCATCTTTGTCAGTATCATCACGGCACCGCTGTTGATCTGTATTGGCATGGGCCTGGAAGCCCGGGAAACCAGCTACATGATTAGCAGCGCCCTGGTTATCTCGGGGGTTGCGACCTATATACAAGTGCGGCGTTTTGGTCGGGTTGGTTCTGGCCTGCTGTCTATTCAGGGCACCAGTTTCACATTTGTCGGCCCGCTGATCTTTGCCGCGCACAGCATGCGCGACCAGTACAGCACCGACCAATTGCTCGGTATTATTTTTGGCTGCACCATGGTCGGTGCGATCATGATGATGGTATTGAGTCAGTTTCTGCACCGCCTGCAGCGGGTGGTGACACCCACTGTGACGGGTACCACGGTCATGATGCTGGGCCTGTCCCTGATCATGGTCACCGTCGACAACCTGGTGTTCGAGTACCGGCAGGCACTTGAGCAAGGCGGTGCCGCCTGGTTAGTACCTGCCTATGCAGTCAGTGTTATCCTTGTCATCAGTTTGATCGCCAGCCGTGCTTCGCCGTGGCTGCGGTTGGCGTCCATCAGTCTTGGGCTGGGACTGGGCTACCTGGTGGCCTGGTGGGGTGGACAGGTGAACTTCGATACGATGCAGGAATTGCCAACATATTTCCTTCTGCGGCCCCTGCAATATAAACTTGGTTTTGACCTGGGGATATTTCTATCCCTGTTACCCATCTACCTGGTGACGGCGGCCGAGAGCATCGGCGACCTTACGGCAACGTCCAAGCTGTCCGGGCAACCCTTGGTCGGCGAGCCCTACTGGCGGCGCATCAAGGGTGGCGTGCTGGGTGACGGCTTTAATTCACTGCTGGCGGCAGTCTTTAATACCTTTCCCAACACCACCTTCAGTCAGAACAATGGCGTGATTCAGCTAACCGGTGTTGCCAGTCGCCATGTCGGCGTGTGGCTGGCGGCCATGCTGGTGATCATGGGCATGTTCCCGATCATGGGTGGTCTGTTCCAGGCTATGCCCAAGGGTTTGTTGTACGGGGCAACCTTGCTGATGTTTGCCCTGGTGGGCGTGTCCGGCTACCGGGTTTTGCAGTCCGCCGGCCCCGGTCGACGCAGTTGGGTGATCGTGATTGCATCCTTAACGCTGGGATTGGCCGCAACGCAACTGCCCGCAATAGTCGATGGATTGTCGCCGATGCTGGCCATGTTGCTGGGTTTCCCGGTTGCCACCACCACCGTCTGTGCGGTCCTGCTGGAACTACTATTGCCCAGGCCCGCCGTGGCCGGCGAGGTGATTGATGTCAGCTGAATTGAGTACCTGGATCAAGAATCCCCTGGCTTGTTTCACCGCCACAACCGCAGTGGGCGCCGGCGGACTTGTAGTGCGCGGTAAGTTGATAGTTGCAGTGTTGGAGTCGCGGCAGGCGCCTGCTGAGCCGGTCGACGTGGTGTTCGACGCCTCCCAGCACGTGTTGTTGCCGGGTCTAATCAGTACCCATCATCATTTCTACCAGACCCTGACCCGTGCACTGCCGGCCGCGCTGAACAAAGAGGTGTTCGACTGGCTGAAAAGCCTGTACCCGGTCTGGGCCGGACTGACGCCGGAAATGTTGCACTGTGCTACCCGCGTGGCATTGGCGGAGTTGCTGTTGTCCGGCTGTACCACAGCGGCGGATCACCACTATCTGTTTCCGCAAGGCTTGGATGACGCTGTGGATGTGCAGGTGGACGCCGCCAGTCAGATTGGCGCCCGGGTAACCCTGACCCGTGGGTCCATGTCTCTGGGACAGGATCAAGGTGGATTGCCGCCGCAATCCACGGTGCAGGATGAAGCGGTGATTCTTCGTGACAGCCAGCGCGTTATTGAAAAATTTCACGATGCCGGGGAGGGGGCGATGGTGCAGATTGCCCTGGCGCCTTGCTCACCGTTTTCGGTCAGTGAATCGCTGATGCGCGACAGCGCAGAGCTGGCCCGGGAAAACGGTGTGATGTTGCACACCCACCTGGCGGAAACCCGGGATGAAGAGGATTTCTGTCGGGAGATGTTCGGCTGCCGGACAGTGGATTATCTGGAGCGGGCTGGCTGGTTGCATGAACGCACCTGGCTCGCTCACGGTATCCATTTTGACGATTCAGAGATTCAACGGCTGGGTGCGGCGGGGGTGGGTATTGCCCACTGTCCCGGCTCTAACATGGTGTTGGCGTCGGGCATTTGCCGGAACCTGGAACTGGAAGCCGCGGGAGTCAAACTAGGCCTGGCAGTGGATGGCTCGGCCAGCAATGATGCCGGCAATATGATGGTAGAGGCGCGCTTGGCCCTGTACCTGCAGCGGCTGCGCTATGGTGCCGCCGCGGTCAGTCATCTCGACGCCCTGCGTTGGGCCACAGCCGGTTCCGCAGCGGTATTGGGACGTGATGATATTGGCCAACTGGCACCGGGCAAGCAGGCTGATCTGGCCCTGTTTAAACTCGATGATATTGCCTTCGCCGGCAGTCACGACCCGTTGGCGGCGCTGTTGCTGTGTGGTGCCCAACGCGCCGACAAGGTCATGGTTGCCGGTGAATGGAAGGTCAACGACGGCGCATTGCTCGACCTGGATCTGGCAGCGCTGATGGCGGAACAAACCCGGCTGGCCAGAGAGCTGGTCAGCAAACACTGAGAAAAAGGATGGGACGGATGCAGATTTTAGAGAGATTGTTCAGCCTGAGTGAGCACAATACGCGGGTCAGCACAGAGTTGCTGGCGGGATTCACCACCTTTGTGACCATGGCCTACATCATTTTTGTGAACCCGCAGATAATGGCGTCTGCGGGCATGGACCAAGGCGCGAGTTTCGTCGCCACTTGCCTGGCGGCAGCCCTGGCCTGTTTCTTCATGGGCTTGTATGCCAACTGGCCGGTGGGCCTGGCTCCCGGTATGGGCCTGAATGCCTTCTTTACCTACACCGTGGTTGACGAAATGGGCTATAGCTGGCAGGTGGCGCTGGGAGCGGTTTTCCTGGCGGGTGTGCTGTTTGTCATCATGAGTATTACCCGGCTGCGTGCCTGGATGCTGAATAGTATTCCCACGGACCTGCGCATTGCCATGGGCTGCGGCGTGGGTCTGTTTATTGGTTTCATTGGTCTGCAAAGCGCCGGCATCATAGTCTCCAATCCTGCCACCATCCTGGCACTGGGGGATCTCACCCAGCCCGAGCCGATGCTGGCAGCGATGGGTTTCATCCTCATTGCGGCGCTCTCAGTGCGCCGGGTCACCGGGGCTATCATGCTCGGTGTGCTGGTGCTGACAGGGATTGGCCTGGCAACTGGGCTGGTGCAGTACCAGGGCCTGGTCTCACCACCGCCGGATATGGCGCCAACCTTTATGGCGCTGGATATTGCCGGCGCCTTCGATGTGGCCATGATCTCGGTGATTATTGCCATCCTGTTTGTAAACCTGTTCGACACCGCCGGCACCCTGATGGGGGTGGCCACACGAGCCGGCCTTATCAATGAACAGGGCCATATTGAGAATATGGACAAAGCGCTGAAGGCCGACAGTTCCTCCAGCGTGGTGGGTGCTTTCCTGGGTTGTGCGCCGGTAACCAGCTACGTGGAGAGTGCCGCCGGGGTTGAAGCGGGCGGTCGCACCGGACTGACTGCGGTAACCGTGGGTGTGCTGTTCCTGTTGGCCACGTTCTTTGCGCCACTGGCAGGCATGGTGCCGGCCTTTGCGACGGCAGGCGCCCTGGTTTACGTCGCTTTGCTTATGATGTCCGGCCTGCGCGCGCTGGACTGGGACGATGCCACCGAACTGATACCGGCGCTGCTAACCATCATCATGATCCCGCTGTCATTTTCAATCTCCAACGGCATTGCAGTGGGCTTTATTACCTATGTCGGGGTAAAAACCCTGGCCGGTCGCGCGGCGCAAGTCAGCGCCGGTGCCTGGTTCCTGGGCGCTCTGTTCCTCGCCAAATTCACCTTCATGTAAAAATTGCTCAAAGGGTCATATTTCCCGCTTTTTAGGTAATGTAATTCAAGCCTCTCGTTAGTTGCATGTATCCGGGCGGCGCATACTCAAACAACTCACCGAGCGCAGCTACAGTCGTGCCGCTGTTCGTATTACCGCCGGCCCGGCGATTCAGGCTCCTCCACAGCCGTCTGTAATAACTTGATCTGATTATTCAACCAGGCACTGAGCCAGAAGTTTACGCTATCCTGTAGCAGTTCCTGATGCGCTTCGATCATCGCGCTGACTGCTGCCAACTGACCCGGCTGTTGAGATAACACCACCTCCAACAAATGAATCGCCTGTTCAGGTTTGTGCTCGGCAAGTTTACGGCGAGCGCGCTCAATAACGGCTTCGGTACCAGCCAGCTCCAGCAGATCGGCATGTATCGCTGTCTGCGGTACGCCGCACAGCTCGGTGGTAGAGTGATGATGAAACCAGCCGGCATAGTTCTCCCATATGGCGCGCACACTCCAGGACACCTTGCCGTAACCCTGCCCTACCTCAAATTCAGGTGGCAACTGAATTTCCTGCATCAGCGTGTGCACGTCCTTACCCTCATTCATGCCCTTCACGGTCTCATCATGTACATACATAATGGCGCCGTGTAAGGCAGTGAGTTCGGCATCAATCATCTCGGCGCCAACCACCGGTGCGTGGTGTCCGTAGCAAATCATCTCGGCGCCCAGCTCTTTTACTACTTGCACTGCGGCCGCCACGGTCAGCGCGTCGCGGTAACGATCACCACGAATGGTCACCAGGTTGGGAAAGTGCCCGAAGGGACAACCAAACAGGTTGCCGGTAAAACAAATCCTGTGCTGCGGCAACCAGACAATCAACGAATCGTTGGTCTCGGCGCCGGCGACACCAATGAGTTCAATAGCGAGGTCACCCACAGAAAATGTATAACGGTCGTCGAACAAAACGTCGGCGGTAGGTGCATCCTGCGCCGGGTACTCCGTGTAGCCCTGTTCCGCGTAATAGGCGAACAGGTCGGCGAACTTGTCGGCAAATGCAAATGCCGATCGATTGCCACGAAAGGCGGTCAGCCTGGTGTCATAATCCTGGTGCTCCGGATTGTTGGCCTGGGCAATCACCTGCAAGCCGGGATGTTGCTCGCGAAAATAGCCAACCCCGCCGACATGGTCAACATGCCCCTGGGTGAGGATCAGGTGCTTGACCGGCGCATCGGAAAAGTCGTCAAAGTTGCGTTTGACCACCGGCGCCTCCATCCCCATGCCCGAGTTGATCTGGATATTGCCGTCACTGGTCTGCAACAGGTAACAGTTGGAGAAACCCTCTGACAATACAATAAGGTCATTAATGCGCTCACCACCAAAACGGGCTGCATTGGGTTCCACCGGTCGGCTTTTGTAAATTGGATTTCTCATGTTGAACTCTGCACTCACTTGTTACGTGGATCCAGCAGCGGGTAGCGCCGGTAATAGAAGTCGAAGCGTTCGTATAGCGACTCGGGCTTCACGCCAAAATCCCCTTCCAGATCGTACCGGATCTGGCCGTGCTTGCCACGGGGATTGGCGTCCAGATAGGCCTGCAACTGCGCCTCGGCGGCGGCGGTCATTTCAATTCCCGCCACTTCGTAGACTCGCCTCACCATGGCCATATCGTCGGCCATGAATTCGGGAAACAACACATCGATGGTTTGGCTGGCAGGCAGTTTGTCCAGGTCGCGCACACAACTGCGCAGCAGCTTTTCCACGCGGTCAATCCAGTAGTCCGCCAGTTCACGCATGTGCATCACCGGGTTGCGCATCCGTGAACCGTAGGCGAGCATGGTAATAGCCGAGGTAATCACCGCCACCGGATCGCGATGGGTAATGGCCACCGTCGCATCGGGAAATACGCTATGCAGCGGCACCAATTGTTCCAGGTGTTGCGGGGATTTAAGTATCCACTGGTCGGGGCCGGCCTGGTGGCGCAGTACTTTGAGCATACGCTTGAGAAACCGGTAGTGCGGGGTTTGGTCGTGGCTCAAATAGTAGTCGCGCCAGCGTGGCACATTGGCGATCCACTCAAGCGTATAGGAGGAAAAATCCAGGTCCTGTAGTTCAATCTCCTCGTGAATGTGCGCTGGCGTCATGGCATGCATATTCTTTAGCAGCGGCAGCAGCGTGTCCTGCCTGGCCCAGGCCTCCGCCGTGCGCTGAAAGCGCGGGTCATTTTTATCCCGGCTAGCGTTTTCGCCGGGGCTGGGTACCGGTTGGCGGCTTTCAAAATAAGGCATTGATCGGAAACGCCGGTCGGCGGCGATCAAATTGACCAGGTGGGTAGTACCACTGCGCGGCAGGCCGACAATGATCAGCGGCTTTTCGATCTCTATGTCATCGACCTCGGGGTGCTGCTTGAGGTAGTCCATTACCCGTAGCCGACTGGCCGCGTTCAGCACTTTTTCATTGAATACTGTGAGCTTGCCCAACTGGTTGGTATGAGGATCTTCGTCGGCACTTTGTAATTGCACCGCCAGTCTCTCTTTGAAATCTTCCGGCCCGAAATCACTACAGCCTGTTTGCTGGCGCGCGGCGTCGAGTACCGCATCAACTGACAGGTAGACTTGCCGTGTTTTGCCAAACTCAAGTGCAGCTCGCTGCGCCTCGGTTCGCACGGGATGGGCCAGGTCTTTGATGCGGAGGTCAGCGTTGTTCAACTCAGCCATTCTTAATACCATCGTATTAATCGATAGATACCTTAGCGGAAATCATAGAATAATACAATCGTATTAATTATACTGCGTGCAGACTGCCCGGCGGCGAACTGGTCATGGACCAACGAGCATGGTGTAGCGGCGTGTAAGCTGCAGTAATTGAATATCCTGCGCGGCCCCCAGAGCACGCTATTCGGGCGCAACACCATCGGTGGCGCCATCGATATTACCACCGTCAAGCCAGACGAAAATCTGTCCGCCAAACTACAGGCCACGATGGGTTCAGATGACCGTCTTGATGCCAAGGCGAGTATCAACCTGCCCCTGGCAGATGGCCTGTACAGCCGCATCTCTGTTGCTTTGCTGAACCGGGACGGCTACGTTAAACGCGGGTTCGACGGCAAGGAACTGGGAGATGATGAAACACTCACCGCGCCTGGCCGTGTTGTGGGAGGCCTCAGACAGCGTCGATGTTAATTTCTCCATGGACTACACCAAGGATGGGGAAACCGGCCCGGGTGTGAGCCTGACCGGCGCGCGCTGAATATCATCCGCGATGAAAGTTATAAGTACGTCCACTTCACCGCATTGCTGCCGTTATTTTTTGATTTGCGCGACGATCCGAATGAGTTTCATAACCGCGCGCAAGACCCGAAATACCCAGGGCTGGTCCTGGAGTATGCGCAAAAACTGGTCTCCTGGCGGATGAATCACGACGACCGCGCCTTGACCGAAACCTATCTGTCGAAGCGCGGACCGGTGACGCGGTATGTAGCGGTGCGGGTTGATGGTGACGACGGCGAAGACATCACCACTGCCGTCATTCCAGCGCAGGCTGGAATCCAGAAAGAAAAACGCAGAGGATTTAGCCGCTGACATTATTGACGGCGGGGAGATGATAGTGACGGTGGTCGCGGTTACGGTGGTGGTACGGATGATGATAATGATGATGGCCACCAACTTTGATGCTACCATTTATGCCGCTATTCACTCCGCCGACCGCTAACGCGGCGGGTGAATTCAGGCATTATACGCAGAAAAACATCGAGGATGATAAAAAAATGCCAAAAACAGCAGAAGAAGCCTACGAGGAAATTTTGGGTCGTATTCAAAAAGAAAGTAGTTCATTTTCGTCATGGTATTGTGGGATAACCGAAAATATAGAAAATCGTTTATTTGGCGACCACAGAGTACCAAGGAAGAATCATTGGTTTGTATATCGTGAATGCACAGATAGTAATTCTGCAAGAAGAGTAGAGAGACGGTTGCTTAATTGTGGGTGTGATGGAGGTCCAGGCGGTGGTGGTGGTGGTGGTGGTGGTGGTGATGATGATGATGTGTTTGTATATGCGTATTTAAAAACATCAATAACATCACCATGAAACACTCTAACAAACCACTCCGGTGGACGGCTTCGTCGCTCGTTGAACTTGGACTTTATGTTTAAAAGAGACAATGGAGTACTTAACAAATGACAGAAACCACTAAAAAGAAATCATTGTCGGCTCATGAGTATCCTATAAGGAAGATATTTTGTGACGATTATCTGTTCCAAATACCAAATTATCAGCGCCCATATTCATGGACAACTGAGCAAGCTTCCGAGTTGGTCATGGATTTGCAGGGCTACATCAAGGGTAAAAATGAGGATATAAAAACACTCAATCCATATTTTCTTGGAAGCATCGTCCTTGTCAAAGAAGATAAAGCAGACTCCGAAGTAATTGATGGTCAACAGCGCCTTATAACATTAACAATTCTATTTTCCGTTTTGCGACATCTTGTTGAAGATAAAGATATAAAAAATGAAATCACAGGGTATCTTGGACAAAAAGGTAGCAAATTGCTAAAAACAAAAAGCACGTTCAGAATTCTACTCAGACCAAGAGATAAGGAATTTTTTCAGAACAATATTCAGCATGATGGTGGCCTTGGTCAATTGTTGGACTCAAAAGATGAGCTAAAAGATAGTCCGTCTAATATAAAACAGAATGCTCAATGCATATATAATCTCCTAAAGAGTGAATCACAAAATGAGCTTATTAGGCTGATGCAATTCATATTAGTTGGTTGTTACCTTGTTGTGGTGTCTACGCCAGACATTGATTCTGCTTATAGGATATTCTCCGTAATGAATGATCGCGGTCTAGATTTAACAGCTACGGACATACTGAAATCCAATATCATCGGAGCAATTCCAGATCCAGAAAAGCAGAAATACACTGACAATTGGGAGGATATAGAGGAAAGCATAGGAAGAGATAGCTTTAGCGATTTATTTTCACACATACGCATGATATACCGGAGATCAAAACCACAAGGAACCCTGGTTAAAGAATTCAATGAACATGTCAATCCTAGCGGAAACCCTGAACAGTTTATCGATGACATATTGATTCCGTATTCAAAGGCATATACAAATATTATCAATGAAGATTATTCAAGCGAGGAGAAAGCAGAAAGCATTAATGTGGTTTTAGGATGGTTAAATAGAATAGACAATGCAGACTGGATTCCACCGGCAATTGATTATTTATCAAAGAACAGGAATGATCCGACAAAGCTTTTGAGCTTTTTAAAAAGTCTTGAAAGATTGGCTTCTTGTATGATGATATTTCGCGGAAATATAAACTATAGAATCAAGAGATACTCAGATTTGCTGGACTGGATTAGATCAGGAAAAGATGTTTTATCCGCCAAATCTCCTATCCATCTCTCAAATGATGAAATTGACAATACACTGTCTGCTTTAAACGGAAATATATATGAAAGCACTCGGACGCGACTAATGGTCTTGCTAAGACTTGACTCTGTCTTATCTGATGCTTCTGCCCAGTACGACCGCAGAGTTATAACTGTAGAGCATGTTCTCCCTCAGAATCCAGAACCTTCTAGCGAATGGGTAACGTGGATCCCAGACGAAGAAAAAAGAAAAGGCCTTGTTCATAGGCTTGGTAATTTAGCCTTACTGTCAAGGGTAAAAAATAGCTCAGCAAGCAATTACGAGTTGGAGAAAAAGAAAAATTCATATTTTATGGTGGATGGGGTTTCACCTTTTGCAATAACAACTCAGGTTCTTGATAAGGATACATGGAATGAAAATGTTATTTTATATCGGCAGAAAGAATATATTGAAAAACTCACCAAAGAATGGAATTTGGTAAAAACATAACAATCGTATGCACTCGGACAGTAAAAAGCGCCGTTCCTCGCTATCAACTATGCGGGGCCAATCGATCCGGATACACCGCCGATGGCGACGATTCACAATATCGGCGCCAACCTGGTAGCCGGCGGCCCACCCGCTCCCTGCATTATCCCACCGCTTACCGGAACCATTAACCTGGCGGTGCCCGGTTGTTATGACGATCGCTAACCGGCTATCGCGACCTGGAGAGCGATTTTGGCCGCGATGGTGATGGCTCACCCTTGAGGATATCCGAGTTTGTCGACGCCCTGGAACAGGATCAGTTCTCCCAGGAATTTCAGTTACTGGGGGACTCCTTTGACTCCAAATTGAACTGGATTGTGGGGCTCTACTACTTCGAGGAAGAAGGCGACAACAAAAACACCCTGGATTTCACCGTGTCCAATTTCGTCAGCGGCGGCTTCAGCCGGCGGGTATTCCCGCCCCAGGTAGCCGGTGCCACGGCTCCTGCCGGCGCAGCGGGATTGGAGTTTTACCTGGGAAATCGCGGGTGATAGGGTCAGGCCTTAGCTATCGATACTCTGGTAGTAGTCGCTGAGAATCCTGGCCACTTCCGGGCGGGAGAACTCAGGCGGCGGCGCAATACCCTTACCCAGCATTTCCCGTACCGCTGTACCGCTGAGCAGCACAAAGTCGTCTTTGTTGTGATCCGGTGCGTCTTTCATCATCACCACTTTATCCAGCTTCTTGCTGTAGGCGGTGTGATCAGCGTTATAGATTTCCAGCTCCAGCGAACCGGCGGGAACTTCTTCGGCAAAGATCGTCTGCGCATCGAAGCCACCGTAGTAATCCCCTACCCCGGCGTGGTCTCTACCGACGATCAGGTGGGTGCAACCACAGTTCTGGCGGAACACTGCGTGTAACACCGCTTCTCTGGGGCCCGCATACAGCATATCGAAACCATAGCCGGTAACCATGACGGTATTAGCTGGGAAATACACCTCTACCATCTTGCGAATAGACGCGTCGCGGACTTCGGCAGGAATATCGCCCTGCTTCAATTTGCCCAGCAGCATGTGAATCAGAATGCCATCGGTACCCAGGTCTTCCATGGCCATACGGCACAGCTCTTCGTGGGCGCGGTGCATGGGGTTGCGGGTCTGGAAGGCAACCACCTTCTGCCAACCGTGCTCGGCAATCTCGTTGCGAATTTCCACGGCGGTACGAAAGGTATCCGGAAAGTCAGTCTGGAAGTAAGAGAAGTTCAGCACCTGTATCGGACCGGACAACATGGTGTTGCCCAAACCGGTAAACGTTGCAACTCCGGGGTGATTCTCGTCCAGCGTACGGAAAATCTTTTCCGCCATGTCTTTGATCTGTTGCTCGGCAACCGCTTCAACTGCTTCCACATCCATGATCGCCAGCACCGGATTGCCTTCCACATTGGGATCGCGCAGGGCAATACGGCTGCCCGCCTCTACCCCGGTTTCGCTGGTCATATTGAGTATCGGTACCGGCAAGAACAGGCCGCCGGCCGTGTGCATGTTGTCGGCAACGCTGAGCGCATCGGCCAGGTTCATGTAGCCGGTAAGTGGATTGAAATAACCACCACCCATCATTACCGCGTTGGCGGCGGCAGCGGAGTTAAGCAGGATGGAGGGCAGACCTTCTGCCTCGGCCACCAGCGCGTGACGCTTTTCGCTGTCGTAAACAAACAGCGGATTAAGTTGGTCGGAACCGTGCGGTTTAATCATGGGAATCTCTCGCTTACCTGTTAATGATGTCGCGCTCGCGCAAGACATTCAGAATTATTTCAATTTCCTCGGTCAGGCTCTGCTGGTCGGAATGCAGGTGGATCTCTGGACTGTTCGGCTCCTCATAGGGATCGTCGATACCGGTGAAGTTCTTGATCTCGCCGGCGCGGGCCTGTTTGTACAAACCCTTGGGGTCGCGTTCCTCTGCGGTTGCCAGGGAGCAATCGACATATATTTCGATAAAGTCCATGCCCGCTTCTTCGTGCAGAACCCGCACCTGGTCGCGATCGGCGCGGTAGGGACTGATAAAACTGCTCAGGGCAATCACACCGCTATCCACAAACAATTTGGAAACCTCACCGATGCGGCGGATGTTTTCAGTGCGATCCTCGGCGCTAAAGCCCAGGTTCCTGTTAATGCCCATGCGCACGTTGTCACCATCGAGACGATAGGACAGCACACCCATGTCATGCAGGGTGCCTTCCAGTTCTACCGCCACGGTGCTCTTGCCACTGCCGGAAAGCCCGGTAAACCAGAGCGTAGCGCCTTTGTGGCCTACCAATTTGCCGCGATGTTCACGGGTAATATCGCCTTCGTGCCAATGTACGTTGGCTGCTTTCTGCTCAGCCATGGGCTTGCTCCGTTGTCTAAAAGAGCGCCGAGGTTACGCCCATTACAGCTAGTTGTAAAACAGGTTATTATGGACAGTACTAACGATTTTATAGGTAGGTCTCGTGAAGTTCACCCTCAGACAACTACAGATTTTTCTCGCCGTATCCCGCTTCGACAATATATCCAGAGCAGCAGAAAGCCTGCACATGAGCCAGTCTGCGGCCAGTGCTGCCCTGTTAGGCCTGGAAGCAACCTACGACGTACAATTGTTTGATCGGACCGGCAATAAACTTTCTCTCAACGCCATCGGCTGCACCGTGCGCAAGGAGGCGGAAAACCTGCTGGCGCACAGCCAGCGCTTTGAACAGATACTCAGGGATCACCGTGAAGTGGGCCATCTCAAGGTGGGTGCCAGCTTCACCATTGGCAATCATTTAGCCACACGCTACCTGGCCACTTACCTGGTCGACTACCCCGATGCCGATGTGCAGCTGGATATCGCCAACACACCGGAAGTGGTGGCGAAGGTGCTCAATTACGAGGTCGACCTGGGCATGATAGAAGGCGAGGTTCAGCACCGAGAGCTAGACCTGATACCCTGGAAGGAAGATGAACTGATGGTGTTTTGTGCCGCCAACCATCCCCTGGCGCAACAGAAATCCCTCAGCACCCGCGACATCAAGGCGGCAACCTGGATTGTGCGCGAGCCCGACTCCGGCGCCCGCCATACCTTTGACCGCGCCCTGGCCGAACTGTTGCCGGAGATGAATATCCACATGGAGTTCAAGCACAACGAGGCTATCAAAAATGCGGTTGAAGCCGGGCTCGGCATCGGCTGCCTGTCGCAAATAGTACTGGAGAGAAATTTCACCAATGGTGATCTGGTACCACTGCACCTTCCCAAGCGTGACATGCGCCGCACCTTTTACTTCGCCCTCCCCAAAGGCCGCTTCCACAAACAGGCAGCGGAGTCGTGGATGCAGATCTGCAGGGCGATGAGCTAATTTTCACAGACCCGGGTGTCATGGGTGACGCCAACACCGGTACAACCAGTGCTATGAATGATTATCTACCGGATAGTGTAAGCCCCAGCGGGGTTAGAGAATAAACTGCTGCCGGTAACGGGCGAACTGTCGGTGCAAGCCTTGCTCGGTATACCCGAATTGCCCCAGCGTATACTCATGGGGCGGGCGTAACTCTCGGCGATTAAAATCCTGCCACTGCGTCATTTCTGCTTGCGCCTGTTCGGTAAAGTCCATGTCAATAAAATCATAGACCTTCTGTATTTCAAGCAGCGGCTGACGCACGGTGTCTTTGAACCAGAGGTCCAGAAAACGCTGCGCTCCTACCTGCCGGCGCACATCCATGGTGTGATTCATGCCCTGGGCAAACTTGCGGGCCCACTGCCGCCCTGCTTCCTGCGGGTCTGCGCAATCAGAATAAATACTCCATATCTCTGAGATCATACTGGCCAGTGACGGAATGGTGTCCAGTGGGTCGCGGTGTGATTGCACAACCCTGGTGTCCGGAAAGACCTCAAAAACCAGGTCCATATAGTGCAGGTGATGGGGCGCCTTGATGGTCCAGCACTGCGCCGACTGCCCACTGCGCTTTTTCTGCCACTGCAAAAACTGCAGCAGCAGTTTTAGATACTCATAACCAGGCCGATGATCCTGTGCTTCAATCCAGCGGTCGAAAGTTGGCAGATTGGCGAAGGACTGCATGGTGAAACTATAGAAGCTCTGCTCCAACAACATGATGTCTTCATCCGGCCCCATGGCATCCATGGGATGCACGCTGAGTAAATCCGGATTGGCATCCAGCATCGCTTTCATCTCAGCTTTGCCATCTACAATACGCTGGTCCAGCCCGTCCGGGTCCCAGTCGAGAGCCGGACAGGGGAAGCGCGTTTCATACCAGAGCGGTGCGTACATACGATGGTCGGCCGCTATGGTGCGATGCAACATGGTGGTGCCGGTGCGCGGCAGGCCAACAATAACCAGCGGCTCAATAATCTGCTCATCCTGAATCTCAGGGTAGCGCTTGAGGTAGGCCTGCACCCGCAGGCGAGTGGCGAGTACATCAACCACCCGTTGCCGCAACACCACCGTGCCAATAGCATTGAGTTGTGCCTCATGCTCCAGCGAGTACAGCAACTGCTGCAGCGGCTCGCTGTGGCTATCATCGCCAAAGTCGTGCAGCTCATCCACGGCGCAGGCTTCTTCAATCAAACTATGCGCTTGCCAATCTGTCATCTACAAATCTGCTGTCTTCACTACTTGAGTGTGTATGGGTGGGAAACTGTCAGCGTCAACATAACGAAACAGCATCGCGCCCAGCGTATGGCCTGCCGTGTCCAACCAATTGGGATAGGCCGCGCCCGGATCATGCTGGCAAACCACAATCTGTACACTGCCATCTGCGGCGTAAACCGCGTCCTGCCTGTTAATATGTATGCGGTGATACCGGTAGTCCAGTGACTCCATCCAGTAGTTGGAGAGCTGGAAATTCCACACGCGGCAGGCCGGCGGCGTCAACTCAACCAGCAGGGCCTCACCATTTTGTAATTGCCAATAACTGTTGTGATAGTAAATGGACGGATCGCCACCGGCCCGCAGGCACATGGCCTGGTCATTGGGCGGAAGTTCATTGATATGCTTGCTGAACAGCTCCATCCAGTCGACAAACAGGCTCGCCGTGCCGCTAATAAATGCGGGTACGCTGGCCAGTTGGCGGGCAAACTCTGCGGCATCGAGCACATTGCTGCCGTCGGGATTGAGGCATTCAATAGCCAGGCTTGCCGGTACTTCTGTGCGGCGATTGAGGAAGGTTTGCCGCACCAGCAAGTTGTCACTGTGCGCCGTCATCGGCAGCCAGTTGCCCGACTGTGGCGTCGCCGATACCCGTATTTCAAAGCTGCCATCGGCCTTGATATGCAAAGTATCCAGCTCCAAATGACCCGTCGGTTCCATAGTGCCACTGCCACCATAGGAACCAGCCTTGGACTCAATGCCAAGGTAGGCAATGGTGCCGCGCTGACCACGGATACGATAATCGTAACGGCCGGATACTGCACAGTTCATATAGTAGTTGTCGGGATTATCATTGCCGATTTTTGCCGTTTCGTGCGACAGGGAATAAAACCGGGGGAAGCGTGCGTCATTAAACTCAATATTCTTTTCAAGGCTCAAACGCAACAGCCGGGTCAAATACCGGTAGCCCTCGGCGCGAGTAAACGCATCGCCGGGCACCTCCGGCCGCAGCACCTGGGCACCGGCCTGCTTCAGTGCCTCACAAAATGCGTTCCATTGTTCAGTCTGCACGGCGCCTGCCTATCAGGCCGGTGGACAGGCCTACACCCAACAGAATCAACGCGCAGCCCAGCATCATGGAGCTGCTAATCACCTCGCCCAGCAACAGCGCACCGAATATCATTGCCGTCAGTGGCACCAGAAAAGTAACAGTGATGGCTCGCGACGGACCCAGCCGCGCCAGCAGGCGGAAGAAAAATATGTAAGCGACACCCGTACACGCCACCCCCAGCACCAAAACCGCCAACCAGGATTTTGTTGAAGGCATGGTGTCCGGCCAAAACCAGATACACAGAGGCAGTAACAAAATACTGGCGCCCAGTTGACTGCCGGTGGCCAGTACCAGCGAGCCGATACCGGTAAATCTGACCTTGGTGTAATTGGCGGCGATACCGTACAGGAATGAGGCACACATGCCGGCGACAATGCCGATTGAGGCGAGTCCGCCGTCAAGGGAAAATTTATCCGATACCAGTAACACGACACCACCAAACCCTATACCAAGGCCGATAACAGCCAATTGATGCAAGCGCTCTCTCAGCCAGATGAATGCCACTATAGCTGTAAACAAGGGTGCCACCGCGTTGATGACCGCCGTATAGCCCGCACTGAGCGACAGGGTGGCAAAGGCAAACAGACTAAAAGGCAGCGCGGAATTGATCGCTCCAAAGAACAGTAGCTGCGGCCAGTGTTCAACCAGGCTGGCGCCCTGTCCCGCCCGCAACAGAAACGGCAGCAGCACCAGAGTGGCGACAAATACTCGCACGGCCACCAGCGCGACAGGGCCGAACTCCGGCGCGGCAATGCGCATAAACAGGAAAGAACCGCCCCACAGCGTACCCAGCAACAGCAGTTCAATAATATCTGTGGGCTTCACTGGGTATAGAAGTAAATCATCTGGATAATGATTGAAATAATAACCAGCGGCATGATCCAGCGCGACAGCTGCTGCATCTTACCCGGCTCCATTGGCTTGGCGAATTTGCCACCCAACACCACCATCAGCGCCACGCTGCCAAAGATGAGCAGCAAAATAGCAATCAGGTTATTCATCAATTATCTCTCAGCGCCACAGCCCTCCCACCTTAGGATGCCGCCAGTGGAAAAACAAGCACCTGTCCGGGTTCACCACATTGCGTCGGCGCCCGGTCTCCCAGCAAGGGCTGGTAGTTGAAATCCGCGCCGCGTTGCTCCAGCCACTCCTCGTGTGCCTGCTCTACAATAGCCGGGTTCTCGAACAGGGTGATGGCCGTTAAGGCCATGCTCTTGGCGGCGAGCAGCATACCCTTATGGCCTGTGCTGGTGCCGCCGGCTGCCACGGCTTGTCAGGTGTGGGCAGATGTTCCCGGCACCCAGGTGGCGGTCTTGAGGCCTACGGTAGGCGCCATCCAGCTAACATCACCCACATCAGATGAGCCGGAGCTGTGGTCTATTTCCTCGGAGAACTCCCCGATGAATTTTTCCGAGCCGAGCGAGCGTGGTGGTTTGCTGGTGTAGGTTGCGACCAGCGCCTCGGCAAAGCGCTGTTCCACGGCGTCGTATTCAATGCCGCCGTAGGTTTGCAAGCTGTTGTTCATAAGCCGGGCCAGGGTGGCATTGGGGAGAATGTGCTGCGCGTCTCCCGGTAACCGACTTCCGCCCACTCCCAGATCTGTTGGGCCATATCAATATAGGCGGTGCTGTTTTTCTGTATAGTTGCGGCCACCTGTTCTGCATTTGCTGAATCTGCTTGACCACTGGCGCTGCCTGGCAGGGATATGAGCGATAGCAGCAAGCATGAAGTGGTGAGATAATTTTTCATTTTTGAAATACCCTGTTACAGGCTGATTGCATGCATAGTGTAGATGAAAAGGTTCTGGCGCAAGTCCTTGAATGGCTGCCGACACAATCCCTTGTGTGGTTGTGTACGATTGTAGCAACCTATGGCTCTTCGCCGCGTCCGGTCGGTTCACTGTTTGCCTGCAATGCCGCCGGCGAAACGGTGGGTTCCCTGTCCGGGGGGTGCGTAGAGGAGGATCTCGTGGCCCGCACAGTCGCTGCCGGGGCAGATATCCAGCGCACACAGGTGCTGGAGTATGGCGTCAGCGCTGAGGAAAACCAACGACTTGGTTTACCCTGCGGTGGCAAACTGGAAGTGTTGCTGGAACCGCTGGACAACTCGGCACTGGCGCATGTTCAGGAATTGCACGCTGCGGTGCACAACCGCAGCGCCCTGTGCAGGGAGGTTCGTGTTGCCGATGGCAGCCGAAGCCTGCATGCCACTGGCGGCTATGCACCCCTGCAATTTGCAGACGGTAAACTGCGCCATGTATTCGGGCCGCGTTATCGCCTGTTGCTGGTTGGGGCCGGCCAACTGTCACAAACCATTTCTGAACTCGCCGTTGCCATGGATTACCAGGTCTATGTGTGTGACCCCAACCGGGAGTTGTTGGCCAATTGGGGCGGGGCTGATGTGCAGCTAATCGGCGGTATGCCCGATGACGCGGTGCGTAACTACGCCACTGATGCCGACAGCATCGTATTGACCTTGACCCACGATCCCCGTATCGACGACATGGCCTTGATGGAGGCTCTGCAACACGATCTTTTTTATATTGGTGCCTTGGGTTCGGCCCGCACCAGCGCCGCCCGTCGCGAGCGCCTGTTGCAGCTTGATATAAGCGCAGCAGAGCTGGATAGACTGCACGCGCCGGTGGGTTTGCCCATTGGCAGTAAAACACCCATGGAAATAGCCATTGCCGTGCTCGCCCAATTAACCCAGTTGCGCTCGGCCCGGGTAAAGGCGATGGCATGAACACGGGAGTGTTGGTGCTGGCGGCAGGATTTTCACGTCGTTTTGAGGGTGACAAACGCCTGTATCATGCCGAAGGGGACAAGCCGCTGTTGCAAATGACGGTGGAGAACGTGCTGGCGGCGGGTCTGCCCTGCCGGGTATGTATCCGGCCCGAGGATGAGCAGGTGCGCGCCTTGTTACGGGAGCTGGCGGTACAGCCCGTTGATTGCAGTGAGGCGCAACGGGGTATGGGCGCGACGCTGTCCCAGGGGATTGCCGCTGTGGCCGACTGGGCTGCGGTACTTATAGCTTTGGGCGATATGGCCTGGGTAGTACCGACAACCTACCGGGACTTGGCCGCCCGCCTGCAAGCGGCCGTTATAGTGCAACCCGAGTACGATGGCCAGCCGGGCAACCCGGTGGGTTTTGCCAGCAGTTATTATCCACAGTTACTTGACCTTACCGGCGACGAGGGTGGCCGTGCGATCCTGCGCAAGCATGCCGATGCCCTGCTCAGGGTGCCGGTTACAGACCCGGGTATCCATCGCGATCTTGATTACATCTCTTAACGAAAAGCGGGTTTTATAATTACCCTGCCAACCCTATAATCCCTACTTCATTGGTAAAATTTGGAGGCTTTCGTTTGGATACTCTATGGCTGGATTCTGCCAGTGACCGATTGGCCCAGGTGCGGCGATTGGCATTGCTGCAATTGCAGAGCCTGGCCGACCCGCGGCGTGCCAGGCAGGTAAAGGGGGTGCTGTACGCGCTGGCCGGGCTGTGGCTGCTGCTGGCTGTGGCAAATATGGTGTGGGCGCTATTACCCCAACCACAACCCCTTGCGATGTCCGGACCAAGCCTCAACCCCCTGCAGGGCTCAGCCGGCAGTCAACAGCGCCTGGACGTCAATATTGAGGAAGTGGTGGCCTGGAATTTATTCGGCACGGCGGCCGGCAAACCGGTGCCCAAGGCAGCAATTGATGAGCGGGGTGTCGGTCGTGGCACAGGCGACCTCGACGGTATTGAGAACACCGCCAGGCAAACCAAACTAAACCTCAAGTTACAGGGCATAGTCGCCTCCAGTGATGTGGGCTCGGCGCGGGCCGTGATCGAAAACCAGCGCAAGCAAAAACAATACGCTGTGGGAGACAAGCTGCCGGTGTCAGGCAAGGTTACCGTGGCCAAGATCCTGGCCGATCGGGTGGTGTTGGACAATAGCGGTAAATATGAGCTGCTGATGTTGTTTGATAAAAGTGCTCTCGCTGCCGCCCCCATGCAATCGGCACAGGCTACCGCCAAACCGGCTCGCCGGCTCGATAGACGTGGCAACAAAGACATTACGCACATGGCAGAAGCCTATCGGAAGCGCCTGTACACGAACCCGCAGTCGCTGTCAGATGTGGTGAAAATTGCTGCGGTGCGACAGGATGGCCAGCTCAGGGGCTACCGGGTCAGTGCCGGCAAGGACAGAAAACAGTTTGCCAGCCTGGGTTTTCAGGCCAATGACATTGTCACCGGCGTCAATGGTGTCGAGCTGACTGATCCGGGCAAGGCCATGGAGTTGTATCGCATCATGCGCAGCGCGGAGGAGGCCAGTTTCAATGTGCAGCGCGGCGAGGAAGAAATAGTCCTGATGGTTGGGCTGGGGGATGTAGCGGACAGCAAGTAACAGAGCTGTCATAATCTGAACATAATATGAGTGCTATTCTTGTCTACACATAATAAATCACCTTACATGATTAAGCGCACACTGGGCGCGGTCCTTGCGGGACTCTGTTCTGTACTGTTATCGCTAACCGTAGCCGCCCAGGATTTCACGGTTAATCTCAAGGAAACCGACATCCAGGAGCTGATCAAGTTCGTGGCCGAGGCAACCGGTACCACCATTGTGGTAGATCCAAAGGTCAAGGGCACGGTCAAGGTGATCTCCTCCAAGCCAGTCTCCAGCAGCGAGCTGTACGATTTATTTCTCTCCATTCTCGATGTGCACGGCTATACCGCAGTGCGCAGCGGCAACGTGGTGCGGGTTATCCAGGCCAAGGATGCCCGCTCATCGCCAGTGCGGGTGACCACCGGCAGCCTGGACCCCAACGATGAATACGTCACCCAGGTTATTCGGCTGGAGAATATCTCGGCGGCAAAATTAATACCGGTGTTGCGGCCACTGGTGCCGCAGCAGGCGCATATGGCCGCCTATGCACCGGCCAATGCCATTATCATTTCGGATGTGGCGGCCAATATAGAGCGTATCCGCGAAATTATCCAAAGCATGGACCGGAGCGCTGTCTCCCAGACCGAGATTCTAACCCTGCGCTATGCGGTCGCCGAAGATGTTGTGCGCATTCTCGATGAGCTCAACAAGACTGAAGCCAAGCAGGCCGGCGCACCGGAACCCGAGGTATTACTGGTGGCTGACAAGCGCACCAACAGTGTCTTGGTAAATGGCGATGAACTGGAACGGGCGCGTATGCGCAAGTTGATAACGTATCTGGATACACCGCTGGAGCAAAGTGGGAACGTCAAGGTCATCTACCTCGAGTATGCCAATGCCGGAGCGCTGGCCGAGGTACTGACCCGGGTCATGCAGAATATCTCCCAGTTGGAACCGGAAGACAAGCAAGCTCGACGCTCAAGCAAAGCCAGCGCCACTATCGAGGCAGATGAAGGCACCAATGCATTAATCATCACCGCTGAACCCGATAAAATGGCCTCCTTGGAAGCGGTGATTCAGCGGCTTGATATTCGCCGTGCCCAAGTGCTGGTTGAGGCCATTATCGCTGAACTGGATATCACCGATGACCAGGACCTGGGTATCCAGTGGTTGTTCCGCAGTTCCGGCGGCACCTTCGGTAGCAATATTGTCGATGGCAGCAACCGCGCCCAGGGCATTGCCGACGGCCTGTTTCCGCCCGCTCGGGCGGAGAGTAGTGATGATGGTGACTTAGATTCCAATGACCTGTTGGGCGCACTGGCCGGTACGCCTGGCTTCTCACTGGGTTGGGGGCAACTGGATGACAACCTGGATATCGCCATCATCCTCAATGCCCTGAATTCCCAGACCAACGCCAATATTCTCTCCACGCCCAGCCTGCTCACCCTGGATAACGAGGAGGCCTACATCACGGTGGGGCAGAATGTGCCCTTTGTTACCGGCTCTTTCTCCAGTACAGGCAGCAGTTCCAATCCCGCCAATCCATTCCAGACTATCCAGCGGGAGAACGTGGGTATTACGCTGAAGGTAACGCCTCACATCAATGAAGGTGACTACGTGGTGCTGGATATATCCCAGGAGGTGTCAAGTTTGACAGGGGCCTTGAGCCTGCTGGCCTCCGATATTGTTACCAATGAACGAAAAATTGAAACCAAGGTGCTGGTCCGTGATGGACGCACCGTGGTATTGGGGGGGCTGATCAAGGAGAACCTGCAGGACGGCCAGCAGAAAGTGCCTTTCCTTGGGGATATCCCGTGGCTGGGGCGCTTGTTTCGCTCGGACTCGGTTAGTTTGACCCACTCCAACCTGCTGGTTTTTATCAAGCCGACGATCATCCGCGAAGATGGGCAGCTGCAAGGTGCTACCGCCGAAAAATACCGCTATATCCGTGCCCAACAGCAGTTGCGCGTTGATGCCGGTATCGAGTTTATGGATGAAGCGGACATCCCCATCCTGCCGGAATGGCAAGAGCAGATTAAACAACTGCAGCTTATGAAGGAGACCACCGCAGAGGAGTCCGTCAGCGAGGATTCTCCCGCGGCAGACGCAGGCGACTGATGGCAGCGCCGGCCCGCTCATTGCCGTTCACCTTTGCCCAGCAAAATGGCGTGTTGTTGCAGGCCGGTGACGCCCGCACGGTATTGCACCGCAACTCCCTGTCGGTGCCGGTACTAAACGAGTTGCGGCGTGTTCTGCAGGCGCCCTTTGCATTGCAACAGTTGTCAGAAGCAGATTTCCAGCGCCGCCTCACCCAGATCTACCAGCGCGACCACAGCGAGGCGGTGCAGGTCGCCGAGGATCTCAGCGCCGATATAGACCTGATGCGACTGGCGGATGAAATTCCGGAAACCGGCGATCTGATGGATGCGGAAGATGACGCACCCATCATCCGCCTGATCAATGCCATTCTCTCTCAGGCGGTGCGTGAACAGGCCTCGGATATTCACGTCGAAACCTTTGAAGACAAGCTGTCGATACGCTATCGCATCGATGGTGTGCTGGCTGAGGTGCTGTCGCCCAAGCGCATGTTGGCGCCACTGTTGGTATCGCGACTCAAGGTTATGGCCAAGCTCGATATCGCGGAAAAGCGGGTCCCCCAGGACGGTCGGATCTCAGTAAAGATAGCCGGTCACGCGGTGGACATTCGCATGTCTACCATCCCCTCTGCGTATGGTGAGCGGGTGGTGTTGCGCTTGCTCGACAAGCAGGCCGGGCAACTGCAGTTGCAACAGTTGTGCATGAATGAACAGGTGCTGTCCGACTATAAACGTGGCTTGCGCAGTGCCTACGGCATCATCCTGGTAACCGGACCAACCGGCTCGGGTAAAACCACCACCCTGTACGCGGGCCTTACGCATATCAATCAGCCGACCCGCAATATCCTGACTATTGAAGACCCTGTCGAATACATGCTGCCGGGGGTCGGTCAGACCCAGGTCAATACCAAGGTAGACATGACTTTTGCCAGGGGACTGCGCGCCATTTTGCGGCAGGACCCGGATGTGGTGATGGTCGGTGAGATCCGTGATCTGGAGACCGCGCAAATAGCGGTGCAGGCATCCTTGACCGGCCACCTGGTGTTGTCGACCCTGCACACCAATACCGCTATCGGCGCACTCACCCGTCTTCAGGACATGGGTATAGAACCGTTTCTGTTGTCTTCCAGCCTGATTGGTGTGATGGCCCAGCGCCTGGTGCGTTTGCTTTGTGCAAAATGCAAGCAGGCGCACCCGGCTAATGAATTGGAGCTGGAGTGGCTGGGACAATCGGTTGGCAGCGAGCTTATCATTCACAAGCCGATGGGCTGTGAATACTGCAATAATTCCGGCTACCGCGGCCGCACCGGTATTTATGAATTGATAGTGATGGACGAAGAACTACAGGCGATGATTCACGCCGGTCGCAGCGAACATGACATGCTCAGGCACGTGCGCGTGAAAACACCGGGGATTATTGAGGATGGCTGCAGACGAATTTTGATGGGTGACACCAGCATGGAAGAAGTCGTGCGTGTGACCAGCGTGGCGTGACATGACAGCCTATCGATACCGTGCACTCAATACAGAGGGCAAACTGGTAAAGGGCGTTCAGGAGGGCGATTCCGAACGCCAGGTTCGCAGCAGCCTGCGAGCGCAGCAGTTGCGCCCGGTGGAAGTTAGCGAGGCCACTGCGCAGATCTCCGGGCCCAGTATGGGTCGCCTGTTCCAGCCACGGGTCAGTCCTGCGGAGTTGGCCCTGGTAACGCGGCAGTTGGCTACCCTGGTGCAGTCGGGCCTGCCTCTGGATGAATGTTTGCAGGCCGTCGCCGAGCAAACCCGCAAAGCCAGAACCAAAGGCTTGTTGTTGCAAGTGCGCTCGCGGGTGGTAGAAGGGCATGCGCTGGCTTATGCCATGGGCGAATTTCCGCAGGTGTTTAGCAGTATGTACCGGGCCATGATCAAGGCCGGTGAAACCGCCGGGTTTCTGGGGGCGGTACTTGAACAGCTGGCGGACTACAGTGAGCAGCGCCAGTACACCCAGCAGAAATTAAAAATGGCCATGATCTACCCGTTTATCCTGCTTGGTGTGGCGGTAGCCGTGGTGGTGGCATTGATGGTGTTTGTGGTGCCGGAGTTGGTGGGTATTTTCGCCCATACCAAGGCGGAACTGCCCTGGCTCACCCGCGCCTTAATTGCCGGCAGCGATATTATTCGCAACTACGGTTACTGGATGTTGCTGCTGGTGGTGGCGTTCGCAGCTGGCATCAATCAGCTGTTGCACAACGAGCGCCGGCTGCGGCGCTGGCACCAGCTGTTGCTGGCTGTGCCGGGTATCTCTGGTATTCTCACTACCATCGATACGGCGCGTTTTGCCTCGACCCTGAGTATACTAATGGCTTCCGGGGTGCCGCTACTGGAGTCCCTGCGCATTGCCGGAGAAGTGTTAAATAATCGCATCTTGCGTGAAAGCACGCTGGAGGTGGCTGAGCGTGTGCAGGAAGGCTCCAGTTTGCATCGAGCGCTCAAGCAGAGCGGCCGATTTCCACCCATGATGGTGCATATGGTGGCCAGTGGAGAAGCCTCCGGTGAACTCGAAACCATGCTGGAGCGCTCCGCAACCAATCAGGAGCGGGAGCTGGAAATGGCTCTGGGTACCATGATGGGGATTTTCGAGCCGCTGATGGTGGTTTTTATGGGTGGAATGGTGCTGGGTATTGTACTGGCCATTCTGCTGCCAATATTCCAACTCAATACGATGGTGAACTAAATGAAAAGGCAGGCAGGTTTCAGCCTGGTAGAGATACTGGTGGTGCTGGTGATTATGGGATTGCTGGTCAGCGTCGTGGCGCCCACGGTGCTGAACCGGGCTGACGAAGCGCGCGTGCAGAAGGTGTATGCAGATTTTGCCAATATCGAAACGGCGCTCAAATTGTATCGCCTGGACAACTTTGTCTATCCCTCCAGCGAGCAGGGTCTGGAGGCGCTGGTGAGAGCCAGCACGCTGACCCCGGAGCCGCGCAACTTCAAGCATGGCGGCTACCTGGATCGCTTGCCGGCAGATCCCTGGGGCAATCCCTACCTGTACCTGAGTCCGGGAGAAAACGGTGAGTTTGATCTCTATTCCCTGGGCGCCGACGGACTCTCCGGTGGCGAGAGCCAGAGCACGGATCTGGGTAACTGGGATGGCGATAGCCGCGAGTAACAGCAAGGGCTTCAGTTTACTGGAGCTGTTGCTGACTCTGATTATCATCGGGCTGATCACTTCTTTAGCCGGGCTTGGAGTCAGTTCTGGCAGCCGTCCCTACCAGGTGGATTCTGCGCTGCGCAACTTTGCCGATGTGGCTGAATATGCTCTCGATGAAGCCCAGTTGAGTGGTACCGATATGGGCCTCTTGATTGAACGGCGCAGTGCGCCCCGGGGGGAAATCTACAGTTATCAATGGCTGCAGCGACAGGAATTCGGCTGGCAACCGGCGCCTTTTGACGTTGATGCCTATGGCCGCCGCGACATGCCGCGGGATATTGACGTAATACTGGAAGTTGAGCAGGGGTCGGCGCTGTTACCGGCAGGCAGCGAGCCCACAGACGGCGATGACGATGAGCCAGTGCAGCCGCAGGTTATTTTCTACAGCAGCGGTGAAACCACGCCCGGCATCATGACCTGGGTGGATACCGAGAGTAGCGAAGTATTGTGGGAGCTGGAGTGGGACTTATTGGGCCGGCTGAGTTTGCGACGCAAAGGATTGGCTGATGAGGAGTAGAGCCCTCAGCGGGTCTGCAGAAAGAGCCTTCAGCGGGCCTGTAAAAAGAGCCCTCAGCGGGTCTGCAAAAAGCGGCTTCACGCTGATCGAGGTCATGGTGGCCCTAATGGTTATCGCCATTGCCCTGCCCGCGCTGTTGGGCACGGTGTACCGCCAGGTCGATGGCACAGCGCATTTACGCGACAAGTCGATTGCCCAGTGGGTGGCCGGCAACAAGTTGACTGAGACCCGCATCCAGCAGTTACGCAGCGGCCAGGTTTTTCAGGGCACCCGCAGTGGCGTGGCTGAAATGGCCGACCGGGACTGGTATTGGTGGCTGGAAAGTACGGCAACTGAAGTTGAAGATTTCTATCGCATCGAAGTGCGGGTAGCCGCCGCAGAAGATCGCCGGCAGCAGCCCCTGTATAGGCTGGTTGGTTTTGCGGTGGTGCCCATTGCCAGTGGTAATGCCGGTGCGCCGTGAAATGAGGGGCTTTACCCTGATCGAAGTGCTGATCGCCATGGCGATTACCGCACTGGTGGCCATGCTGTCCTTTGGCAGTCTCAGCGCCGTGCTGGATAGCGCCGAGGTACTGCGCGACCGCGGTCAGCGCGTTTCAGAAATCAACCGCGCCTTCACATTGGTGTCGCGCGACCTGAACAATTTCGCGGCACGGCCGGTGCGCGATCAATTTGGCCAGGCCGAGTCCGCCATGATGGGCGGGGTGGCGATCACTGGCGGTATAAGTTTTACCCGCAGCGGCTGGCATAACCCCAACCAGCAGCCGCGCAGTTATTTGCAGCGGGTGCGATACCGCTTGGAAGACGATGTGCTGTGGCGCGAGAGCTATACCGTGCTGGATCGCACGGCAGAATCTGAGCCACAGCGCGCGCAGTTACTCACCGGCGTGGACAGCTTTGAGCTTGCCTTTCTCGGCGCATCAACTGAATTGCGCATTGAGGAGGAACTGGATACAGAGCAGTGGCCAGACACCTGGGGCGTTAGCGCCGGCGCGCGCGCCGTGGTAGCGCCGCCACAAGCACTGGAACTCAGGGTGCAGCTGCAAGACTGGGGTGCGCTGAGGTGGTTGTATGACCTGCCGGCCCAGCCATAAATCGCCGCAGCACGGTGCCGCCCTGATCGTGGCCATGTTGGTGTTTGCGCTGGCGACTACCCTGATTGTTGCCATGAGCAGTGAATTTACGCTGTTCCTGAAACGTGGCGCCAACAGCTTTATTGCGCAGCAGGGCTATGCCTACCTGCGCGGCGGCGAAGAGCTGGCCGGGCTGGTGTTGCGGCAGGATCAGGCAACCGATAAGCAAGCCCAACAGCAGCGCGACGACCTGACGGAATTGTGGGCACAGCAAATGCCACCCTATGCGCTGGATGAGGGCGGCTGGTTAGTGGGTTCGCTGGAAGATTTACAGGGCCGCTTCAATATTAACAGCGTGGTAGGTACCGCCCCGCAGGGCAAACGCTTTACTGCCGCCCAGGAACAGTTTATCCGCCTGTTGCAGACTCCCGAGGTGCCGCGGGTCAGCGAGCAGGATGCCGTTCTCATCACCGAGGCATTGATGGACTGGCTGGACAAGGATGGTGAGCCAGGGGATTTTGGCGCTGAGGACGACTACTACTTTGATATGACGCCATCGTACCGGGCGGCCAATCAAAATATGCAAAGCGTCAGCGAGTTGCGACTGGTGGCATACATGACCGCCGAGATTTATAAGGCTGTCGCACCCTACCTGAGCGTCTGGGGAAGCAATGCCGGCATCAATATCCACACGGCGGCGCCAGCGGTTTTACGTACCATCAATACTGCCGGTAATCTACGCCCGCTGACGCAACAGGAGGGCGAGACCCTGCTGGAACTGCGGGGGGAATCGGGTTTTGAAAGTTTGCAGGCGATGTTGGACGGCACGGTATTCGCGGGCCGCGAAATAGCCCCTGAATTACAGGCCAGGCTGGGTGAGACCAGCGTCTGGTTTTTATATAGAGGTGAGGTGGAAGTTGCCGACCGGAAAGCACGAATGTACAGTGTATTGCGGCGTGATGGCATTACGGTACAGGCCCTGATGCGCGGTAGTGGCGAACTATGATGAGGAGTTTGTGTGCGTGAAAGTGCGGTAATTCGGTTAGTAGGTGAAGAGTTCGTCTGGTACCCAGCGGGCGCAGGTGGCAGTCCTAAATCACTGTCGGACCCGGGCCATGTTGCCGAGCTGAAAGCAATTGCTGCGGCCAGGCGGGCGCCATTGGTGTTCGCTGTTCCCGGTGCTGACGTTGTGCTCAGGGAGGTCAGTTTTTTTGCGACTGAAAAGCGCCATATTATAAAGTCGCTGCCATTCCTGATGGAAGATGAGTTTGCCGAAGATATAGAAGCACTGCACTTTTCATCTCGACCCCTGTCGCGCCTCAGTGTTGGTGTGGCTGCCTGCAGTGATGAATGCATGCAGCGTTGGCGCGAAATGCTGGTGGGCTTGCCAGAACTGGCCCAGTGGATACCTGAATCCCTGCTGTTGCCCTGGCAAAGCGGTGAGCTTTGCATGGTGATTGAGGCCGACCAGGTAATCGTGCGAAGCGGTGTTAACAGCGGTTTTTCGGTGGAGCGTGCGCTGGCGCCTGTGACCCTGGCAGCGCTTGCCAAGGAGACAGAATTCGAAGCTGTGATTGTCTACGGAACCGATCAACAAACTGACCTGGGCCTGCTGCCGGAAACGCTACAGGCGAAGTTGCAATGGCGCAGTGGTGATTTTGCCGCTGCCTTGATGTTGGCGGTGGAGGAGCCGCAGCCACTCAATCTCAACCAGGGAGCATACGGCGCCCAATTGCCTTTGCGGCGCTGGTGGCTGCAGTGGCGCCTGGTGGCGGCCCTGTTCGTCGCCGCCTTTGGTTTACAGCTGGCCGGTACCTGGACGGATTACAGTAAGCTGCAGGCTCGCAACCTGTACTTGCGGCAACAGATTGAGGCGACATACCGGCAAGCTGTGCCGCGCGGTGCGGTCGTGGATGCGGAGAAACAATTGCAGCGGCAGCTCGATACCTTGCGCGGCGGCGCACCGGCGGCGGGTTTTGTCAGCCTGCTTGATCGTATCGGTCGAGTTGTGCAGGCGCAGAAGGGTGCGCAATTGGCGACCATCAATTTCAATGACAAGGTGGGCGATGTGCGTTTGAACCTGGTGGTGCCCGACTTCAAGGCCGTGGAATCGATTCGCATTGAATTGGACAAAGCCGGTCTGTTGGCACAGCTGGAAAACAGTAATACCCAGGGCGACGTGGTGCGGGCCCGGCTCAAGGTGCGCGAGAAATGAATATCCGGGACTGGTTTCAGAAGTTTACCCAACGCGAGCAGTTGTACCTGATGGGGGCGGCGCTGACCGTTTTGCTGTATGTGCTGTTGGTGATGATTTGGCAGCCACTGGCGCACGCGCGCGACGCGATGCTCACTCGTAATGTGCAGGTCGCAGAGCAACTGGCGCGAGTGCAGGCAATGGCCAGCGAAGTGCAACAACTGCAGTCTAAAGGGACATCGCGCAGCAATCGCAATATGAACCAGCTGATTAACAGCTCAACCAATAAATTTGGCATCCGACCCAGTCGGATTCAGCCCAACTCCCGCGGTGAAACCCAGATCCGCTTTGAGGACGTGGCATTCTCGCCGCTGCTGCGCTGGCTACACCAGATTGAAAACTCCGAAGGCATCCTGATACGTGAAGTTGCTATCAACCAGGGTGGTCGCGGCGGGCTTGTCAAAGCTACTGTACGGCTCGGCCAGGACGGCTAGCTATGTCACGGCCAATTCTTGCCGCCGCCAGTGGCGGCCTGCTACTGCTGATTTTGCTGATAACGGCGCCTGCCAGGCTGTTGGGGTATTGGCTGCCGGACCAACAACTTTCGATGGAGGGCTTTTCTGGCTCCCTGTGGCGGGGGCAGGCCAGCCGTGCCGCCGTGGCTGTGACAGGCGGATGGTTGCAGTTGGGTGCAATTGAGTGGCGCCTATCGCCATGGTCCTTGCTGTGGCTGTCTCCTCACCTGGAGCTGAAAGCCCAGTGGGGGCGGCAATTGATCGACGCATCCATTACGGTATCCCCTACTGGTAATATTGAGCTGGAGCAGACCAGTGTTACTTTTTCCGCGAGTCTGGTTCAGCAATGGCTGCCGGTGCAGTTGGGCGGTTCGATAAATCTGCGGGTGCCAAATATGGAGCTGGAACAGGGCCTGCCGGTGAGCGGGGCAGGGCGCCTGCTATGGCGACAGGCCAGTTGGACCGGTGATAGCGGTAGCCAGTTGCTGGGAGGCTACGTGCTGGAGTTTGAGGTCGCAGCTGCGCAGCAAATTGATGGCGTGATTGCTACTTTGTCAGGACCTGTTCAGGCGGAGGGCAAGGTTGGTCTGCAAGGCCGCAGCTATTCGGTGGATGTGCGATTACAGAGCGAGCAGGGTTTCAACAGGGAAATTGCCAACGCCCTGCAACTGATGGCAGCACCGGTTGAAAATGGTTATCAATTGAAGTTCAGCTCAGAGTTTTAAACCGCCGGCAAACCGGTTTGCACTGGCTTCGCGCCGTGACGCCTACTGGGTTATAGTTGGTTTTTTATCAGTAATGTCAGGTAAAGGTATTCATGAGTGACAACCAGTTCAAAAAGTACGAGTGTGTGATTTGCGGCTATATCTATGATGAAGCTCTGGGCATACCCGATGACGGCATTGCGCCGGGCACCAAGTGGGAAGACATTCCGGATGACTGGGAATGTCCCGATTGCGGAATCAGCAAGTCTGATTTCGACCTTTACGAAGAATAGCCATCCTGATTACTGACATCATTGGTATGGTCGGCACCACCCTGATAGTGTTGGCCTATTACCTGCTACAACTCTCGCTGATCGGCTTGTGGAAATTCTTTCGTCGCTGAATTCGACCCTACAGGAGGAGCGCAGGATCATGAGCGCCACACTTGCCGAATTGAGAAACACCATTCGACTGAGCACCAGCGCCGACGAAGCCGGTGCCATCGATACCTTGCTGGCTGCGACCGCCTTGTCTGTAGAGCGCATGGAAACGGTGCGCTTGAACTCTATTGGCCTGGTAGAGCGCTGTCGCGCCAAGAGTGACAAGGCCGGCACACTGGATGCGTTCCTGCAGGAGTTTGGCCTATCCAATAACGAGGGCATTGCACTGATGTGTCTGGCCGAAGCCCTGTTGCGGGTGCCCGATGAGGAAACTGCCGATAAACTGATCGCTGAAAAAATCCACTCTGGTGACTGGGGCTCACACAAGGGCAAGTCCAGGTCGGGTTTTGTAAATGCCTCGGTCTGGGGATTGATGCTGACCGGTACCATTGTGCGTCTCGACGATGATATCACCGGTGATACCGCCTCCTGGATGCGCCGATTGGTGAGTTCCCTGGGAGAGCCGGTGGTGAGGCAGGCCGTTTTGCAGGCCATGCGCATCATGGGTGGGCAGTACGTGCTGGGTCGCACCATTAATGAGGGCTTGAAAAGGGGGGTCGCGGCAAATCGACCTGGCACCCGCTTCTCCTTTGACATGCTAGGCGAGGGCGCGCGTACCATGGTCGATGCGCAGCGCTATTTTGAGTCTTATGCCGCTGCTATTCGCACCATCAGTGCCACGGTAAACAATACCTCGGTCATTGCTGCCAATGGTATATCGGTCAAGCTGTCGGCCCTGCATCCTCGCTACGAGTACCGGCAGAAGAAGCGGGTCATGCAGGAGTTGTTGCCACAGGTCAGGGAGTTGGCGCTGTTGGCCAAGGCCGGCGGCATGGGCTTTAGTATTGATGCGGAAGAAGCCGCTCGACTGGATCTGTCACTGGATATTTTTGAAGCTCTGGCGCGGGACCCGCAGTTGGCGGATTGGGAAGGGCTGGGCTTTGTGCTGCAGGGCTATCAAAAGCGCGGTTGGCATGTGGCACAGTGGTTGATCGAGCTGGCACGGGATACCGGGCGTCGCTTTATGGTGCGGCTGGTCAAGGGTGCCTATTGGGATGGGGAGATCAAGCATGCTCAGGAACTGGGCCTGGCCGACTACCCGGTATTTACTCGCAAGTGTCACTCTGATGTTTCCTATCAGCTATGTGCAGAGCGACTACTGTCTGCGCAGGAGGTTATTTTCCCCCAGTTCGCCACCCATAACGCGCACACAGTAGCGTTGATCCGGGAGCTGGCCGACGGCGGCCAAAGCTATGAGTTTCAGCGCCTGCACGGTATGGGACATTTGTTGTTCGACGAAATACAGGCGGCCAACCCCGAGGTGGCGGTGCGGGTATACGCGCCCATAGGCAACCATAAAGACCTGTTGCCCTACCTGGTGCGGCGTTTGCTTGAGAACGGGGCCAACAGCTCTTTTGTGAACCGGTTTCTTGATGCCAAGGTGCCCGCCGATGAGTTGCTGGCGGACCCGTTTGCGCTGAGCCAGGCCCAGCCGTTGCGACGTCACCCGCAAATACCCGTGCCGCGTGAACTGTTCCGGCAGGAAGAAAACGCCTGGCTCAATGCCAGGGGTATTGATTTGACGGAGCCGCTGGAAGTTGTACCACTGTTGGCAAAGATCGCAGCTACAACATCTGCCTCGCTGCTGGCTGCCCCCATAGTGGCGGGCGAGTGGCTGGACGGTGCTCGGTTGGATGTCATCAATCCAGCCCATACTGATACGGTGGTCGGCCAGGTTGTTGAGGCGGATTCCCGGGCGATAGAGCAAGCACTCGCCTGTGCCAGTGCTGCCCGGTTCGAATGGGATGGGGCGGGTGTTGAGCGCCGGGCGGCGTGCCTGGAACGCATGGCCGAGCTATTGGAGCAGCACTGCGAAGAGTTGATGGGCCTGATCGTCGCCGAGGCGGGCCGCACTATAGACGATGCGCTTTCCGAAGTGCGCGAAGCGGTGGATTTCTGCCGCTATTACGCCCAGCAGGGGCGCGCCGGCTTTGCCCGGCCGGTCAGTCTGCCCGGACCCACTGGCGAAACCAATGAGCTTTCCCTGCACGGGCGTGGTGTATTCCTGTGTATCAGTCCGTGGAACTTCCCGCTGGCCATCTTTACCGGCCAGATCACCGCTGCGCTGGTGGCCGGGAACACGGTAATAGCCAAACCCGCGGAGCAAACACCGCTGATTGCCGCTCGCGCGGTAGCGCTGTTGCTGCAAGCGGGTGTGCCGCCGGAGGTGCTGCACCTGTTGCCAGGAGATGGCGCCAGGACAGGCGCTGCGCTGGTAAATGATGCGCGTGTCTCTGGTGTGGTATTCACAGGTTCGACGGCGACGGCGAAACTTATTAATCGCCGGCTGGCGCAGCGCGACGGCGTGATCGTGCCGCTCATTGCCGAAACCGGCGGTTTAAACGTGATGCTGGTTGATGCCACGGCGCTCCCCGAACAGGTGGTAGACGACGTCATTACTTCGGCCTTTCAAAGCGCCGGCCAGCGCTGTTCGGCGCTGCGTGTCATTTACCTGCAGGAAGACATTGCCGATACCATTATCGAGATGCTGGCGGGAGCCATGCAAGAGCTGGAGATTGGCAACCCGGCGGCACTGGCTACCGATATTGGTCCAGTTATCGATCTGGGCGCGCGACAGCTACTGGAGCAACACGAACTGCGCATGCAGAAAGAGGCAAAATTGCTGGCCCGTTGTGAACTGCCATCAACTCTGGGCAAAGGGTATTTCTTCGCGCCGCAGGTGCATGAGATTCAGCAGCTGTCAGCATTACCGGAAGAAGTGTTTGGCCCCGTGCTGCATGTTATTCGCTACAAGGTTGCAGATATGCCCCGCGTGCTGAGTGATATCAACGCCTCTGGCTTTGGTCTGACACTGGGCGTGCACAGCCGCATTGATGGTTTTGCCCGGGAAGTATTCAAAGGCACCCGCGTTGGCAATACCTACATCAACCGCAATATTGTCGGTGCGGTGGTGGGTGTGAACCCCTTTGGCGGCCAGGGCCTGTCAGGCACCGGTCCCAAGGCCGGCGGCCCGCACTATTTGTTGCGCTTTGCCACTGAAAAAACCCGTACTGACAACGTGGTGGCCAAGGGCGGTAATACCCAGTTGTTTACCCTGGCGGATACCTGATGCCATGCTGTTCCGTCGCTGCCGGGCAGAAGATGTCGATGCGGTACTCCCACTCATGTACAGCGCTGGTCCAGAAGCCTTTCGCTATGTATTTTCCGTGCGCAGTGAGCTGCAGGTACTCGACTTTCTGCGCGCGGCCTTTGTCCGGGGTGAGGGCGAGTTCGGCTATAGGGACCACATCGTCGCCATTGAGGGCGATGAGATTGTTGCCCTGGTGGGAATGAGAAGCGCCGGGGATCAGCTCAACTACCGGTTGGCCATCATTCGAAATATATTTGGCTTCTACGGCTCTTCTCCGGTTCTATGAGTGAACAAGGATGCCGACCCCCACGTAATCTGTTGGTATATAGGGATGTGCCGCTGTTTGGCTATCCCTGCGTGATTGAAATGGAGCTGGCCCAAGTATTTATCAGCAAGTTAAAAGACTATCTCGCCCTCTATGTAGATGCGGTGGTCAGCGGTAATCTGGCCTGCTGCGCGCTCAGCGACAAGTTTCAGATCAAACCACTTGCTGCGCTGCCACTGCAGGCCCAGGCGGTAGGTGTCACCGGTGGCGCCGAAGCTGAATTCAGTGTAGGGCGTCATAAGGCCGGGCATCGCAGAGACATCCATGCCGTAATCCAAACGGAGGTCCAGGTTCGGGGTGTAGTTGTAGCCATCAGTACCGCCCTGAGCCTCCAGGCTATCACCCTTGCCGCCGACCAGCGCCCGTGCCTTGCCTTCTATCACCAGGCTCCCGCTATGGCTCGCATAGCGCAGGCCGCCACCCAGCTCCGCACCGGCACCGGTCTCGCCGTCGCCGTCGTCATAGCGCAGGCCGGCTTCCAGGCTGGTTTCCAAGCGTGCGCCACTATCCAGGCTGTGGCCGCGAATCGCTTCCAGGGTCATGCGCGCACGGTGGGCTTGCTGAGTGATTGCTGTTATCCCTTTTAATTACGCGACAAGCAATTTCAGCACGATTGGCGATTAGGATTTTTTGGAACATTGAATGAATTACTCAAACTCGTGACGCGACAAACAGGATAGCCGAATGATCGAACGCAATGTGCCTATTCTAATTTCTTTGTGGTTTGGAACCGGCACCGTTATGGTGCTATTGGGTATGCTTTTTTGCATAATTATATGACTTCCCCGCCTCCTGACCTCAACAAATCCATGCTTGGACAAAACCGCGCAAACATCGTTAGCGGACAGTCTTCGCAACCTAGGCATATGCTATCTCAATCGGCGTAATATACATTTCCCCGCTTAATCGATCTTTGATTTCCTCATCGGATGCACATTCAAAAAACAACTGCAACGCTTCGGTTAAGTTTTTGCGCGCATCATCAACGGTTTCGCCTTGACTCGCCACATCCACTTCGGGGCACAGCGCGACATAGCCGTCTTTTTCTTTCTCGATGATTCCAGTTAGAGTGATTTTCATTTTCAATACCTCAGTGAATAAAAATGTAGTAGTGAATCTGTCGAAATATACTAAAAATTCTTGCCACAGTAGTTCTTTTATTTAACAACAAAACTACAAAATATCTCCAAAGAATTTCTCAAGCCTATTTAATGAATATTTTTGTCGTTCCCTCAAATCTTCTGGCACCCAAGATGCTGGATTCTTCTCTGACAAATCTATTGCATCCTGAACCTTGGATTCCCGATATTTATTTTGCTTGCGCCGGAAAGATGCCTTTGATATAAAAATATCGAATAGTATTTTTCAATAAATCAATATAATTATTTTGCTTATCCTCATTATCCAAATGAAAATACCCGTCATTTTGTCTGCCGTATTTATTTAAATAGACATATAGCGGATACCCCCAATAAATATTAGGATATTGGTTTAAAATAGCCCAAAATATATTCGCATCACATGTAAATTCATCGGAACCTACGATGCCTTGCGTGCGTATCTTGTGATAGCCCTCCAAACTACTTACTATCAAATTCCACTCTTTGCTCGGATTTTTCAGATCTTTAAAATATTTTTTGATATACGCACGTAACCCGATTTCCTTCCCAGTATCACCTGCTCTGGATCTAATAATATGCATGTGGATTCTAAAAAGCGTTTCGTGATCATCAAGGGCATGCCAGCGTTTGATGAAACTCTCTCTATCCTGATCTTTGGACATACCATAAATATCCGCTTTGAATATATCAGCATCGTTTAGGCTCATTCCGCGGTCATTAATTATTTGAAATAAGGTCAGTGCATCATCTAACGAATCACACTCAATTGGCAGCAAAACTATATTTTCTTGGAATATTTTCAATGCGAGTTCACGATGCTCTACTGTTTTACCGTTCCACCACTCGTTCAATTTTTCTGCCACAATATCACGGTTTAGTTTGTATGGATTGTTGCTTTGTAAGTTTTCAGTTTCCAAATCCATTACTTTTTTAAAATCTTCGTAGTCGTTTCGTCCATCACCAGCCAGAACTTTTGATTCCAATCGGGGCTCTTTGATTATTTCAGTGGTTTTAGAATCCGTTTTATAAAACATTTTTTGCAAAACAATGTATGTGCCATTGATTGCAAATAACAATCTTATAAGTATCAACAAGGTAGTTAGGCGTTGTTGTCCATCAATGATCACCCATGCATTTGTATTTTCTTCATCTGGATAAACAACAATACTACCTAAAAAATATTGTTCTTTATCACCGCGGTCACCATTAATATGGTCATCAATAAAAGAAGATATGTCTATCCACAACTGTTCGCACTCTTCAATACCCCATGAATAAGGACGCTGAAATTCAGGAATAACAAACTCTCGGTCACTGAAAACTTTACCGAGAGACAATGGTTCTGCTCGTAGTGCTTTCATGTCGATTTCCTTTTGGTGTTAATAAAATTGTGTTGCAGAATAATATCTGACCGGACTTTGTAGTCTAACATCACAACGGAATATTTCCACGCTTGCACAACGGATTTTTCAATTGCTTGTCGCGGAGCATTGCCAGTGAGCGACATAATCGTTTGCGCGTGTCACGCGGGAAATTTTCAGCGGCGTCCTTGCTGATCGAATTGTGGAAAATCGGGTCCCTTCCCTGCGCAAAGAGGCGATGTGCCAGGTGGCGCCCTGGGCGGTGGTATCAGTAGCGGTAGGGAAGGGGTGGCCGGCTCTTTATCGCGTAGGTGAGCCAGGATTCTGTCAATGATGTCCTGGTCCTAATCCCTGGCGTTCGAGGCAGCGCCCCACGCGTTGGCTAATTGAAATCGGGGCGGTCGGTTGTGCTGCGCCGCTCTGGGTCCCCGCCTGCGGCGGGGATGACAAGTTAAAACGCTAGCTCGCCCTCTATGTAGATGCGGTGGTCAGCAGTGATCTGGCCTGCTGCGCGCTCGGCGACAAGTTTCAGATCAAACCACTTGCTGCGCTGCCACTGCAGGCCCAGGCGATAGGTGTCACCGGTGGCGCCGAAACTGAACTCAGTGTAGGGCGTCACAAGGCCAGGCATCGCAGAGACATCCATGCCGTAATCCAAACGGAGGTCCAGGTTCGGGGTGTAGTTGTTGCCATCAGTACCGCCCTGAGCCTCCAGGCCATCATCCAGCCCTTGCTGCCAGAGTCGTTCTACACCGCTGGTGGTCACTCCATAACCGGGCGTCAGGCTGAATGACAGGCCGCGCCCGTTCGCGGCGGGGCTGAGTTTGATCAGCCCGCTGAGCCCCCATTCCTCGGTATCACCCTTGCCGCCGACCAGCGCCCGTGCCCTGCCTTCTATCACCAGGCCCCCGCTATCGCTCGCATAGCGCAGGCCACCACCCAACTCAGCACCGGCACCGGTCTCGCCGTCGCCGTCGTCATAGCGCAGGCCGGCTTCCAGGCTGGTTTCCAAGCGTGCGCCGCTATCCAGGCTGTGGCCGCGAATCGCTTCCAGGGTCATGCGCACACGGTGGGCTTGCTGAGTGATTGCGGTTATCTCTTCGCTTGCATCCACTTCCAGTTGGGTACTCAATGCCTCGGTTTTGAGCAGCACGGTGGTGGTGCCGGTTGCCATCAACACACCATTGGCGCCCAGCCCCAGGGTCTGCATGCTCAGGTCGCTTGAGGCGATATCCGTCTGCGCCCCGTCTGCACTGATCTCCAGTTCGCCCTCGCCGTAGCCGAGGGTTGCCCAGAAGTCCAGACCCCCTGCTGACCAGCCCAGATACGGATGAACACTGGTCATATCCAGCTCATAGTTGCCGCTGGTTGCCGGGCCGGGGTTCGTGTAGTCCAGCTCCACCTTGCTCCCAGAGACAGATACACCCAGGATGGTGCGCTCATTCAGGCGTGCATCCAGACCCAGTTGCAGGCTGAACAGGTCGCCACTCCAACGCACCCCATCAGCACCTTTCAGGTCGCGGTAGTCGCCCGCACCCCACAGGGTCAGTTGGGTGCCGTCTGCTGCGCCTGCGCCGGTTGCGCTCAGCGGCAGGACAAAATTGGAATTGTTGAGGAGCCGCTGCAGGTCAAACTGGCCATCGGCGACGGTGCTGCCCTGGGATGTGGCGATTTCCGCCAGGCTGGAAGCACCGCCGAGGCTGGCACTGCTACCCACTCTTGAGGGCAGCCGCGCCTGCTCAATGCGCCGGGCAATAGCACTGACATTCCGGTCCGCTATGTCGCGCGCCACTTCGGGCAGAATCGCCTCATTAAGCGCAGCAAGGTCGCGGGCTACGACGACGCGGACGATGCGGGTGACCGTCGCGGCGGCATTGCCGGCGGCATCGGATACATCATAGGTGACGTTGTATGCCCCGATAGTGTCGGTATCCACCGTGTCGCCGCCAACGATGATGCCGGCACTGTTGAGATCGCCATCGGTATCATCACTTGCCGTGGCGCCCGGGTCGGTGTAGGTGGCGCCTTGATTGACCTCAAGGGGGCTGTCTCCCCGGAGGGTAATCACCGGGGCCACGGTGTCCAGTGGCCTGGTCACGGTGATGCTTACCGTATCGGTGTCGCTGGCCGGGGAATCGGCATCATCGGTGACGGTCAGGGTGAAGGTATAAGTCCCTGCCGCAACAGGCGTGAAGGTCGGGCCGGCGGTGTCGGCACCGGTCACGGTGATGGCCGTGTCGGGCGCGGTGCCACCGGTCTGGGTATGCGTCCAGGCATAACTCAGCGTATCGCCGTCGGGGTCGCTGCTACCAGAGCCGTTCAGGGTCACGAGCGCGTTGGTATCCACGCTTTGCGCGGGGCCGGCTTCGGCAACCGGCGGCTGGTTGACCGGTACAGTCACGGTGATGACTACCGTGTCGGTGTCGCTTGCTGCGGGAGTGCCATCATCGGTGACGGTCAGGGTGAAGGTATAAGTCCCTGCCGCAACAGGCGTGAAGGTCGGGCCGGCGATGTCGGCACCGGTCAAGGTGATTGGCGTGGCGGGCGCGGCGCCACCGGTCTGGGTATGCGTCCAGGCATAACTCAGCGTATCGCCGTCGGGGTCGCTGCTACCGGTGCCGTTCAGGGTCACGAGCGCGTTGGTCTCCACCCTTTGCGCGGGGCCGGCATCGGCAACCGGCAACCGGTTGGCCGGCACAGTCACGGTGATGGTAACCGTGTCAGTGGCACTTGCCGAGGGAGTGCCAGCATCGGTGACGGTCAGGGAGAAGGTATAAGTCCCTGCCGCAACAGGCGTGAAGGTCGGGCCGGCGATGTTGGCATTGCTCAAGGTGATACCCGTGCCGCCGGTCAGTTCCCAGGAGTATGTCAGCGCATTGTTATCACCATCGGGGTCGTTGCCGGAGCCGTTCAGGGTCACGAGCGCGTTGGTATCCACCCTTTGCGCGGGGCCGGCTTCGGCAACCGGATTCCGGTTGGCCGGTGTCGGTGGTCCGGTGCCGGTGGTGCCGTCCGGTGTCGCTGCCGCAGTGCCGTCCGCGGTCGCTTCTGTCGCGGGACCCTCGTTGCCGGCGAGGTCCATCACGCTGTCTATGGCAAGGGTCAGGCCGAAGACTGTCGCTCGCGGGGTGATGCTGATGGTGTAGGTGGTGCTGGGGCCGCTGGGGCCGCTGGCCGGGGTCACACTATTCACCACGAGGTCGCCGGACGCCACAATGTCGTTGGAAGCGGAGAAATCACTCACTTCCAAACCGGTTACATCCTCGGAGAAGGTGATGTCGTGATCCTGCGCCGCGTCAACCTCGCCTTCGGTAATGGTGCCGAGGGTCACCGTCGGTGCGGTGCTGTCCACGGTAATCTGCCTATCAAAGGTAGCGGGTGCGGAGTCCACACTGTTCACGGTCTGCACGACCTGCACCTCGCTCGTGAGATACACGCCTTCGGGCAGGGTGAAACTGGTGACGGTGGAGGCAAGGGCGGCGCTGGTTGTGCCTTTGATGGTGTGTTTCCAGGTGGCGCCATCGGTAACACCGGTCACATTCACCACGCCATTGCTGGTGATGCCATCGCTGGTATTAGTGCCGGTGTCCATAGCCAGGGTGATAGTCGGTGCCGCGGGTGCATCCGCGCCAATCACGGCACCGGTCGGGTTGCTGGTGGCGGTGTCGGTGTCGCCGCCAAAATCATCCGTATAAGAGACCACCACGTGCAGGGTGGCTCCGAGATCGGCAGCCACCACATCGTAGGTAACTTGGTCAGTGCCGATGTTTACGGGTCCGCCGCCGGACGGCAACCGTCGCCATTGATAGCCGGTGATGCTAATCGCGCCCGCGCTATCCTGGTCGGTTACCACGGTGCCGGCAGTCAGGGTCTCGCCGACCCGCGCGGTGCCGCTGATGGCGCTGACGCTGCCGGCATCTTCCGCATTGGCAACCCTTACCGTTACCGCAATCTCGTCGCTTGCCTCGCTCTCGCTGTCGGTGGCGGTGATGGTGATTTCATAAACGTTGTCGCCATCGTCATCGGTCGGCGTCTCAAAGTCCGGCGGGGTGCTGAAGGTCAAGACACCAGCGTTAGTGATGGAGAAGGCACCCGCATCGGCCCCGCCGAGGGCGTAACTGGCAATGGTTCTGGTGCCAGTTGGGGTCGCGGTGAAGGGGTGCACTTCTGCCGTATCATTTTCGGCAAATGCTATCGGCGTTGTTGGTGCCACCACAGTCGGTATGGTCGGGGTCGCGGCCTGCACGGCGGCGGTCGGGTTGCTGGTGACTTCTTTACCGCTACCCTCACCATCGGTGTAAGTGGCGATGACTTGAATGGCCTGCCTTCATCGGCGGGTGCCGGGGTGTAGGTTGAAGTGGCGGGCGCGCCGCTGATGTCGGTGTAGGTACCGTCTCCGCCTGCACTTTGCCAGGTATGGGTGATGCCAGTAACCGCGCCATCCTCGTCGGTTACCGTGCCGGCGGTCAATTCCACGCCTACCTGCGCGGTGCCGCTGATGTCGCTGATGGCGCCCGGCTCCTCCACATTAGTAACCGTCACCGTTACCGCCAGCGGTGCGCTTGCCAGGTTGCTTGGGACGCCATTGGTTTCCGTGGCGGTAATGGTGACCTCGTAGGTCTCGGTGTGTGCATCGTCTTCAAAGTCCGGCGGATTGTTGAAAGTCAATTCGCCCTTATTAGGAGCAGCATTATTAGGAGCAATCGAGAACAATGCCGCATCCGTGCCGCCAGTGATTGACCAGATGATGGCGTTGCCCTCGGCATCGGTCGCGGTGTAGGTCTCCACCGGGGTGTCGGCGTTCTCGGCATAATTCGGTGTTGCATTGCCAGCCGTGATTTCCGGCGCGGTGTTGGCGGTCACGGTGATGATTACCGTGTCGGTGCCGCTTCCCTCGGGAGTGTCAGCATCGGTGACGGTCAGGGTGAAGGTATAAGTCCCTGCCGCAGTCGGCGTGAAGGTCGGGGCGGCGATGTTGGCATCGCTCAAGGTGATACCGGTGCCGCCGGTCAGTGCCCAGGAGTATGTCAGATCATCGTTATTACCATCGGGGTCGTCGCCGGAGCCGGCAAGGGTTACTTCGGTGCCGGCAACCTCAGTTTGCGGGGGGCCCGCTTCGGCAGTCGGCGGCTGGTTTGCGGTGCCGGATGCGACCTCTTCTGCCGCAGGTCCTTCGTTGCCGGCCAGGTCCATCACGCTGTCCACGGCAAGGGTCAGGCTGAAGGCTGCCTCGGTCGGGGTGAAGTTGATGGTGTGGGTGATGCCATCGTTGCTGGTCACCCGATTCACCGTGGCGCCAGCGGCGGTGATGTCGGCACTAACAAAGTCCAACGCTTCGGAGAAGGTGATGTCGTGCTCCTGCGGCGTGCCAATCACGCCAGCGGCAATAGCGCCGAAGGTCTCCACCGTCGGCACAGTGCTGTCCACGGTAACCGCACCGAGTTCGGCAGTTTCGACGTCCTCTCCAACCTGAGAGGCTACCACATCGTTAGCGTCATACACGCCTTCGGGCAGGGTGAAACTGGTGGCGCCGGTGCCGACGATGGAAGTACCACCGCCATCGGTGGTGTATGACCAGCCGGCCCCGGGGTTCGACACATTCACCAGGCCGTTGCTGGTGATGCCATCGCCGTCAATGCCGGTGTCCATAGCCAGGGCGATGCGGAACGCGGTCGACGCGGTTACGAAGATGCGCACCGTGTCGGTGGCGGTAACACCATCCTTATCGGTGACGGTCAGGGTGAACACCAAGTCATTGGCAAGAGTCGGCGCGGTGAAGGTCGGCATGACGACAGCGGTACTGCTCAAGGTAACAGTCGCGCCTGTGTCCTGTGCCCAGGCATATTCCAGCTCATCGCCGGTGCTGCCGGAGCCGTCCAGGGTCACCATCGCGCCGGTATCCACATTTCGCTGATCAAGCCCAGCATTGGCAACCGGCGGCTGGCTGGTCTGCGGCGCGGTGTTGGTCACCGCCGCGCCGCCGGGGAGAGTTTGACCGCTGGCGGTGCGTAACTGCGACGCGCCGGCGCCGGACAAGGTCGCTGCCAATGCAACGAGTTGGTCCGCGGTGGTGACTACTTCATACTCCACGATGACGCTAGCGGCGGTAATGCTGAGGATATGCACATCATCGGAACGCACGTTCAAGAAGCGCGCCATGCCCATGCGGAACTTGTCCGCATCAAACTCGGCGGTGGTGAGCCCGGCAATGGTCATTTGGGCAGTGATGCGTGGTCGATCAGCGGTTTGCGGTACCGCTGCCGCCGCGTTGCCGTTCGCGGTTACCGGGCTGGCGGGACCCATGTTCGGGGAGGCGGCGGTGTCGTCCACGCTATTGGCGGCGAGAGTCAGGCGTACCACGCCCGCCGCGTTCGGGGTATAGGTGACGGTGTAGATGGTGTTGGCGCCGCTGTCCGGGTTAACCCCAATCATCATGGCGTTGTCAGCGGTGAAATCGCCACTCGTCAAACCGCTAACCGCCTCGTCGAAGGTAATTTTCACGCTTGCCTGATTACCCACCGTGGATTCGCCCAGAGCGGGGATGGTAACCATCGGCGGGGTGGTGTCGGGCGCGGCAAGCACGGCGGCGGTCGGCGCGCTGGTGACGCTCTTGTTACCGTATACCGGGTCGGAATAGACGACGGTGACCCACAGAGTCCTGCCGACATCATCGGCATCCGGCGTGTAGGTCGCGATGTCTCTGGGAGCACTGACCGCGCCTGCCGCGCTTCGCCATACATACTGTGGGGCGGTAACCGCGCCATCCGGGTCGGCCACGCTGGCGGTCAATTCCACGCCAACCTGCGCGATGCCGGCGATGGTTGCCGTGCCGGCTTCATCCACATTGGCAACTCTCACCGTAACCGTAACTGCTGCGCTGGTCGAGCCCTCGCTGTCGGTGGCGGTGACGGTGATTTCGTAATCGTTGTCGGTGTTGGCATCGGTCGGCGCTTCAAAGTCCGGCGTTGGGTCGAAGGTCAAGACGCCAGCGTTAGTGATGGAGAAGTCACCCGCATCGTCCCCGGCGAGGGCGAAACTGGCAATGGTTCTGCCGTCAGTCGCGGCCGTGGTCGCGATGAAGGTGTGCACTGCTGCCGTATTCTCGTCAACCATTATCGGCGTTGCCGGTGGAGTCACCACCGGCGGCGCTTCGCCAACGGTGACGGCGCGGGTCAGCGTGTTGGAGACATTGCCGGCGCGGTCGGTGGCGGTGTAGGTGTAGAGGTAGTCGCCGGCGGTGTCGGTGTCCAGTGCGGTCGCACCGTCAGGCCCGGTAATGACCGTTGCCAGAGTCTCCCCCCCCCTCACTCCACTCACGCCCATATCGGTGTAATCGCCGCCGTGGGCAACGGCTACGGGTGAATCGCCCTCCAGGGTGATGACCGGCACGCTGGTGTCGATAGTCACTGTTCCGAGAGAATGTCTGAAATTAGGTGCCGGGTTCACGGGGTCGGCAGTGTCCGTGACACCGCGAACATTAAATTGTGGCCCGGCATCGTCATCAGCAGTTGTGATGGTATAGGTCGCCATATATTGGTTGGCGACGCCGGCTACCGGCTGCAGATCTTGCACAGGGCGTACTGATCCGTCAAAGTCAAAAAAGGCAGCATCGGCAAGCGACGTGGCGGCAAGCGCTTCGTCGGAGTTCACGAACGCGGTGAGGGTGTCACCAACATTCAAAAAGGTCGTTGTGCCCACGACTTCACCACCAGTGTGTTCAAACCGGTCGAAGGTAATCATCGGCGGGGTGGTGTCTGTGACCGGCACCGCGCTCACGGTGACGGTTACCTTGTCGGTGGCAAGCATCGAGGGAGTGCCAGTATCGGTGACGGTCAAGTTGAAGATATAAGTCCCTGCCCTGGGAGGCGTGAAGGTCGTGCTAACAGCGCGGTCATTGCTCAAGTCGACATCCGGGCCCTCTGCCTGCGACCAGAAATACATCAGATCATCCGTGGCGGTTTCGCTGTCCCTGCTGCCGTTGCCGTCCAGGGTTACTGGACTGCCGACAACCTCATCAGGTTGATCGGGTCCCGCATCGGAAGTCGGCGCGGTGTTGGTCGCCGCACTCACGGTGATGATTACCTTGTCGGTGGTAGGCATCGGGGGATTGCCAGTATCGGTGACGGTCAAGTTGAAGATATAAGTCCCGGCCCTGGGAGGCGTGAAGGTCGGGCTAACAACGCGCTCATTGCTCAAGTCGACATCCGGGCCCTCTGCCTGCGACCAGAAATACATCAGATCATCCGTGGCGGTTTCGCTGTCGCTGCTGCCGCTGCCGTCCAGGGTTACTGGACTGCCGACAACCTCATCAGGTTGATCGGGTCCCGCATCGGAAGTCGGCGCGGTGTTGGCTCCGGGTGCCGGGGCCACGGTCACGGTGCGGGTCAGCGTGTTGGAGACATTGCCGGCGCGGTCGGTGGCGATGTAGGTGTAGATGTAGTCGCCGGCGGTGTCGGTGTCCAGTGCGGTCGCACCGCCAGGCCCGGCAATAGTCGTCTCCAGAGTTTCCTCACGCCCCACTTCACTCACACCATCATCGGTGTAAGTGCCGCCGTGGTCAACGGCTACGGGTGAATCGCCCTCCAGGGTGATGACCGGCACGCTGGTGTCGATAGTCACTGTTCCGAGAGAATGTCTGAAATTAGGTGCCGGGTTCACGGGGTCGGCAGTGTCCGTGACACCGCGAACATTAAATTGTGGCCCGGCATCGTCATCAGCAGTTGTGATGGTATAGGTCGCCATATATTGGTTGGCGACGCCGGCTACCGGCTGCAGATCTTGCACAGGGCGTACTGATCCGTCAAAGTCAAAAAAGGCAGCATCGGCAAGCGACGTGGCGGCAAGCGCTTCGTCGGAGTTCACGAACGCGGTGAGGGTGTCACCAACATTCAAAAAGGTCGTAGTGGCCACGACTACACCACCAGTGTGTTCAAACCGGTCGAAGGTAAGCACCGGCGCGGTGGAGTCGGTAGTCGCCGCACTCACGGTGATGATTACCCTGTCGGTGGTTCCCCGCACGACACCGCCGTCATCGATGACGGTCAAGTCGAAGACATAAATCCCGGCCTTGGCAGGCGTGAAGGTCGGGCGAGCAACGCCGTCATTGCTCAAGTCGACATCCGGGCCGCTGGCCTGACCCCAGAAATAAATCAGCGCACTGTTATCGCCATCGGGGTCGTCGCCGGAGCCGCTCAGGGTTACTTCCCGGTTGACAACCGCATTAGGTTGATCGGGCCCGGCATTGGCAACCGGCCTCTGGTTGGGCACGGTTACGGTGATGGTTACCGTGTCGGCGGGGCTGGCGGCATCGTCATCATCGGTAACGATCAGGGAAAAGGTCAAAGTAGCCGCCGTAGCCGGCGCGGTGAAGGTCGGGCGGACGGTGTCGGTCAAAGTGATTGCCGTGGTGGGCGGGTTGCCATCGGTCAAGGTATGCGTCCAGGCGTAACTCAGCGTATCGCCGGTATCGGGGTCGCTGCTCACGGCGCCGTTCAGGGTCACTTCCGCGCCGGTATCCACACCTTGATCGAGCCCGGCATTGGCCAGCGGATTCCGGTTTGCCGCTTGACCTTGCACGACGACTTCGCGGGTAGCCGTGCCAACATTACCGGCGTGGTCGGTCGCACTGTAGGTAACCGTGTAGGTGCCGGCGGTGCCGGTATCCACAGTGTCTGACGCGGTGGGCGTCGGCACGTTGTCATCCAGTTTATCCGCGGCGGTGGCGCCCTGGTCGGTGTAGGTCTCGCCCACATTCAGGACAATCCTGGCGTCACCTGTCAGGGTGATGACTGGCGGCGTGGCATCATAGATAAATGCGGCAAGACCGGCAAATGGGGAACGAACCCGACTTATGGTCTGGCGCGCTCGCACCTGATTGTCGGTATAGCTGCCTTCGCGCGTCAGGCGGACTCTAACATCGGGGCGTTCGAGGGGCAGTTTTATCAGTGTATGATTGTAATCAGCACCGCTATTGGTGGATACTTCCCATGTGTCACCGGTCAGAGGAGGGCCGGCAGTAAAATGTCCCGCTAATACAACTAGCACTCCAGTTCTGGTGATGCGGTTCGCGCCATCCGCGAACGCCTTGTCGTCCGGAGTACGCAGGTGGATGGTCGGGCGGGGTGTCCCTACCTTCTGCCTTGCCACCTCGACGCCGCCAAATGATAAGACGGCAGTACCACCAATAGCAGCACTCCCAAAACCAAATTCGACATTTACTGGGTTACCCAGTTCACTTGACGTAGCAATTCTAGTGTTGGTCCGTCCGGCCAGCGTAACCGTGTATGTTCCTGCCTTGAGGGGGGTCCAAACTACAATTGCAGTTCGTCTATCAGCAGAGTAGGTAATCTCAAAAGAGCCTGCCTCGATTGCCGGCCCGCCAAGCGGTGCCCTTGCCACCTCGACGCCGCCAAATGACAAGACGGCATCGCCAGCAACAGCATTCCCAAACATAAATAAGATACCTAGGTCGTCACCCAGTTCATCTGACGCAACAGTTAAAGTTTTGGTCTGTCCGTCCGCCACAACCGTGTATATTCCTGCCTTGAGGGGGGTAAAGCCTACCAATGTCTGGGTTCCAGAAGTGACAATATTAAAAGAGCCGGCCTCGATTGCCGGCTGCTCAAGCGATGCCCTTGCCACCTCGTTGCCGCCAAATGACAAGACGGCATCGCCAACAGCATCCCCCAAAGTAAATACGATACTTGCTTCGTCACCCGCGTCATCTGCCGTAACCGTTACATTTTTGGTCTGTCCGCCCGCCACAACCGTGTATGTTCCTGTCTTGAGGGGGAAAAAGCCTACCAATGTCTGGGTTCCAGAAGTGCGAATACTAAAAGAGTCTGCCCGGATTGCCGTCTGGCCAGGTGCGTAAGTTACCGCTTGCGCATGGGCGACGCCGGTTGACGCCAGCATCGCTGCCAGCAACGCCGCGGCGAAAACGAATGGAGTGATTGTTTTATTCATAGCACTTGCCTCTCTATTGTGTGGGGGGGGGGGGGGGGGGGGGCGATGCTCATCGTTGCCAGTAGCGCCGAGGGGGCGACGCTCATCGCTGCCAGCGGCGCCGAGGGGGCGACGCTCATCGCTGCCAGCAGCGCCGAGGCGGCGACGCTCATCGTTGCCAGCAGCGCCGAGGGGGCGACGCTCATCGCTGCCAGCAGCGCCGAGGGGGCGACGCTCATCGTTGCCAGCAGCGCCGAGGGGGCGACGCTCATCGTTGCCAGCAGCGCCGAGGGGGCGACGCTCATCGTTGCCAGCAGCGCCGAGGCAAAAACCAAGGCGGGTGATTGTTTTGTGTATGTTGATGGTTATTTTGTTCATGATGTTTGCCTTGTACCGTAAACGAAGCTGGTTTAGAGCAACCCGCATCCGGCGGTATGTAACCTGCGTTCGGGGTATTGTATATCAAAAAATATCACTGGATTACACTTATTTCCTTTCTATTTCTCGCAATGCGCAGGGTCGCCGCCGCCAATCTCGCAGGCCCCGTCAAGGCCAATCCTGTTGAGGCCGCCACAGGAACCTGATATTGGCGCACGACCACGCAGCACACCGATTGCCATACCGGCAACCACGGCAACTAATAGCACAAAGGATAGTACAGGTTCCATCATTTTCCCACTGCCCTGTTAGCCCAATGTGCGGGTGTTAGCCCAATGGCCGGGATGTGCATCAATGGGCATTCTGTTAAACGGAGAGCCTGCTTTCCCATAATCTGCTCCTGCGTGCAGGCAACGCCTCCCGCTCGGGTTAAGCTCGCTGGGCATATAGCGGCGCCTTCGCTGTTTCGGCTGATCGCTGGCTGAGGATTTACCCGGTGCTGTCCCCCACGCTGGACAATGGGGTATACTGCCCGGCAATGTTGCGTGGAGATAGCCATGTCCCCTGAAATTCTGACCATCCTTGGTATGACAGCGACCATCCTGATTGCCACCTGGACCATGAACCGGTCACTGCGGGCCGATCTGCACCGCTTCGAAGATAAAGTGGATGCCCGCTTTGAGGCCTTTGAAGTGAAAGTGGATGCCCGCTTTGAAGCCTTTGAAGTGAAAGTGGATGCCCGCTTTGAAGCCGTGGATGTAAAAATCGACGCCCTGCGCGAAGCCCTGCACGGGCTTGACAAGCGCATGGCCGGTCTTGAAGGGCTGATGCAGGGACTCAGGGAAGCCATCGTCGCCCGCTCGGTGGCCTGAGTGCTTCGGTCTGTGGCCGCGTTGTCTCGGCGCGTCACGATGCAGCCCCGGCCCTTGTTCCATCGGCAATCGCTATGAAGATGAATGATCGCTATGAAGATGAATGATAATGAAGCGGCTAAACGGCTGAAGGAAGCTAAACAACAACTCTTTAAAACCATTACTGAACAGAACTATCAGGCGGCATAGTGGTGACCCTTACAGCCACTATCAAAACCCAGAGTTCAGTATCATTTGGTTATTGGAATATACTCCACTGGATTACACTTATTTTTTCTATTTCTCGCAATGCTCAGGGTCGCCGCCGCAAATCTCGCAGACCCCGTCAAGGCCAATCCTGTTGAGGCCGCCGCAGGAACCTGATATTGGCGCACGACCACGCAGCACACCTATTGCCATACCGGCAACCAACAGTACAAAGGATAGTACAGGTTCCATCATTTTCCCACTGCCCTGTTAGCCCAATGTGCGGGTGTCCAAGCTTTTTCGGCTGATCGTTGGCTGAGGATTTACCCGCTGCTGTCCCCCACCCTGGACAATGCGGTATACTGCCCGGCAATATTGCGTGGAGATAGCCATGTCCCCTGAAATTCTGACCATCCTCGGTATGACAGCGACCATCCTGATTGCCACTTGGACCATGAACCGCTCCTTGCGGGCCGATCTGCACCGCTTCGAAGATAAAGTGGATGCCCGCTTTGAGGCCGTGGATGCCCGCTTTGAAGCCGTGGATGCAAAAATCGACGCCCTGCGCGATGAGGTCAAAGAAGAACTACAGGCAATGAATACCCGGGTTGCCAGCCTCAGTGAGCGCATGGCTGGACTTTCAGGTCTCGTCCAGGGACTCAAAGAGGCCATTGTTGCCCGCTCGGCGGCATAACTTACGTTCAGGCATAACCGGGAACAGGGTTGTCCCGCCTGGTCAAGGAGATGCGCTTGCGAAGCATCCGTTCCACTGAACCAGCCAACGCATTTCTGCCCCGGTTTATTGACGACTACAAGCGACGTTGTGCGGTCACCGCACACTATCCCGACAATGCTGCATATTCCGGCCCAGCGTGAGGTATTACACAGCGGCGCCTTCGCTGTTTCGGCTGATCGTTGGCTGAGGATTTACCCGCTGCTGTCCCCCACGCTGGACAATGCGGTATACTGCCCGGCAATATTGCGTGGAGATAGCCATGTCCCCTGAAATTCTGGCCATCCTTGGTATGACAGCGACCATCCTGATTGCCACCTGGACCATGAACCGGTCACTGCGCACAGAACTGCGTGAAGACAGGGTGGATGCCCGCTTTGAAACCGTGGATGCAAAAATCGACGCCCTGCGCGAAGCCCTGCACGGGCTTGACAAGCGCATGGCCGGCTGATGCAGGGACTCAGGGAAGCCATCGTCGCCCGCTCGGTGGCCTGAGTGCTTCGGTCTGTGGCCGCGTTGTCTCGGCGCGTCACGATGCAGCCCCCGGCCCTTGTTCCATCGGCAATCGCTATCGCTATGAAGATGAATGATAATGAAGCGGCTAAACGGCTGAAGGAAGCTAAACAACAACTCTTTAAAACCATTACTGAACAGAACTATCAGGCTGCATAGTGGTGACCCTTACAGCCACTATCAAAACCCAGAGTTCAGTATCATTTGGTTATTGGAATATACTCCACTGGATTACACTTATTTTTTCTATTTCTCGCAATGCTCAGGGTCGCCGCCGCAAATCTCGCAGGCCCCGTCAAGGCCAATCCTGTTGAGGCCGCCGCAGGAACCTGATATTGGCGCACGACCACGCAGCACACCTATTGCCATACCGGCAACCAACAGCACAAAGGATCGCACAGGTTCAATCATTTTCTCACTTCCCTGTTAGCCCAATGGCCGGCGCCTTCGCTTTTTCGGCTGATCGTTTGCTGAGGATTTACCCGGTGCTGTCCCCCACGCTGGACAATGCGGTATACTGCCCGGCAATATTGCGTGGAGATAGCCATGTCCCCTGAAATTCTGACCATCCTTGGTATGACAGCGACCATCCTGATTGCCACCTGGACCATGAACCGCTCCTTGCGCACAGAACTGCGTGAAGACATCATAGATGTCCGCGGAGAGATCAAAGAGGTCCGTGGAGAGATTGACGGCCTGCGTACTGAATTGAAAGCCGATAACGCCGCGCTGCGCGATGAATTGAAAGCCGATAACGCCGTGCTGCGCGATGAATTGAAAGCCGATAACGCCGCGCTGCGCGATGAATTGAAAGCCGATAACGCCGCGCTGCGCGATGAATTGAAAGCCGATAACGCCGTGCTGCGCGATGAGGTCAAAGAAGAACTACAGGCAATGAATACCCGGGTTGCCAGCCTCAGTGAGCGCATGGCTGGACTTTCAGGTCTCGTCCAGGGACTCAAAGAGGCCATTGTTGCCCGCTCGGCGGCATAACTCTTGCTGTTCACGCCCGCACCGCCGGCGTCTGATCGCCGCGAAGCCGGCGAGTAGCCCCCTCCGGGCACGCGCTACACACGCCCCTTGCGGTTCTTACGTCCAGGCATAACCGGGAACAGGGTTGTCCCGCCTGGTCAAGGAGATGCGCTTGCGAAGCATCCGTTCCATTGAACCAGCCAACGCATTTCTGCCCCGGTTTATTGACGACTACCATCGACGTTTTGCGGTCACCGCACACTATCCCGATAATGCTGCATATTCCGGCCCATCGAGAGGTATTACACAGCGGCGCCTTCGCTGTTTCGGCTGATCGTTGGCTGAGGATTTACCCGCTGCTGTCCCCCACGCTGGACAATGCGGTATACTGCCCGGCAATATTGCGTGGAGATAGCCATGTCCCCTGAAATTCTGACCATCCTTGGTATGACAGCGACCATCCTGATTGCCACCTGGACCATGAACCGGTCACTGCGCACAGAACTGCGTGAAGACAGGGTGGATGCCCGCTTTGAAACCGTGGATGCAAAAATCGACGCCCTGCGCGAAGCCCTGCACGGGCTTGACAAGCGCATGGCCGGCTGATGCAGGGACTCAGGGAAGCCATCGTCGCCCGCTCGGTGGCCTGAGTGCTTCGGTCTGTGGCCGCGTTGTCTCGGCGCGTCACGATGCAGCCCCCGGCCCTTGTTCCATCGGCAATCGCTATGAAGATGAATGATAATGAAGCGGCTAAACGGCTGAAGGAAGCTAAACAACAACTCTTTAAAACCATTACTGAACAGAACTATCAGGCTGCATAGTGGTGACCCTTACAGCCACTATCAAAACCCAGAGTTCAGTATCATTTGGTTATTGGAATATACTCCACTGGATTACACTTATTTTTTCTATTTCTCGCAATGCTCAGGGTCGCCGCCGCAAATCTCGCAGGCCCCGTCAAGGCCAATCCTGTTGAGGCCGCCACAGGAACCTGATATTGGCGCACGACCACGCATCACACCTATTGCCATACCGGCAACCAACAGCACAAAGGATCGCACAGGTTCAATCATTTTCTCACTTCCCTGTTAGCCCAATGGCCGGCGCCTTCGCTTTTTCGGCTGATCGTTTGCTGAGGATTTACCCGGTGCTGTCCCCCACGCTGGACAATGCGGTATACTGCCCGGCAATATTGCGTGGAGATAGCCATGTCCCCTGAAATTCTGACCATCCTTGGTATGACAGCGACCATCCTGATTGCCACCTGGACCATGAACCGCTCCTTGCGCACAGAACTGCGTGAAGACATCATAGATGTCCGCGGAGAGATCAAAGAGGTCCGCGGAGAGATCAAAGAGGTACGTGGAGAGATCACAGAGGTACGTGGAGAGATTGACGGCCTGCGTACTGAATTGAAAGCCGATAACGCCGTGCTGCGCGATGAATTGAAAGCCGATAACGCCGCGCTGCGCGATGAATTGAAAGCCGATAACGCCGCGCTGCGCGATGAATTGAAAGCCGATAACGCCGTGCTGCGCGATGAGGTCAAAGAAGAACTACAGGCAATGAATACCCGGGTTGCCAGCCTCAGTGAGCGCATGGCTGGACTTTCAGGTCTCGTCCAGGGACTCAAAGAGGCCATTGTTGCCCGCTCGGCGGCATAACTTACGTCTAGGCATAACCGGGAACAGGGTTGTCCCGCCTGGTCAAGGAGATGCGCTTGCGAAGCATCCGTTCCATTGAACCAGCCAACGCATTGCTGCCCCGGTTTATTGACGACTACAAGCGACGTTTTGCGGTCACCGCACACTATCCCGACAATGCTGCATATTCCGGCCCAGCGTTTTGAGGTATTACACAGCGCCGAGGCGCTGACACTCATCCTGTGCCTGCACCGAGCCTGTTTCACGATTCCCGCTCGGGTTAAGGTTTCCTCGCTGGGCACATAACGGCGCCTTCGCTGTTTCGGCTGATCGTTGGCTGAGGATTTACCCGCTGCTGTCCCCCACGCTGGACAATGCGGTATACTGCCCGGCAATATTGCGTGGAGATAGCCATGTCCCCTGAAATTCTGACCATCCTTGGTATGACAGCGACCATCCTGATTGCCACCTGGACCATGAACCGCTCCTTGCGCACAGAACTGCGTGAAGACATCATAGATGTCCGTGGAGAGATCAAAGAGGTCCGCGGAGAGATTGACGGCCTGCGTACTGAATTGAAAGCCGATAACGCCGCGCTGCGCGATGAATTGAAAGCCGATAACGCCGTGCTGCGCGATGAATTGAAAGCCGATAACGCCGCGCTGCGCGATGAGGTCAAAGAAGAACTACAGGCAATGAATACCCGGGTTGCCAGCCTCAGTGAGCGCATGGCTGGACTTTCAGGTCTCGTCCAGGGACTCAAAGAGGCCATTGTTGCCCGCTCGGCGGCATAACTTACGTCCAGGCATAACCGGGAACAGGGTTGTCCCGCCTAGTCATCCCAACAGCCGTATTGTTCGGTACAGCCACACTCGATGCAGTGGGCAACGCCGGGCTCTTCCTCCCCAATGTCGAGCCGCTCACCGATAAAATCGGCAAGGTCCCCCACCGTGTGCCCATCATCGTGTGTGGCACCCACCCGGCGGCGGCGTTCTTTACTAATGGCGTCATTCACTCCTGTCATTGGTTTTCTCCCGCTCGGGTTAAGGTTTCCTCGCTGGGCACATAGCGGCGCCTTCGCTTTTTCGGCTGATCGCTGGCTGAGGATTTACCCGGTGCTGTCCCCCACGCTGGACAATGCGGTATACTGCCCGGCAATATTGCGTGGAGATAGCCATGTCCCCTGAAATTCTGACCATCCTTGGTATGACAGCGACCATCCTGATTGCCACTTGGACCATGAACCGCTCCTTGCGCACAGAACTGCGTGAAGACATCATAGATGTCCGCGGAGAGATCAAAGAGGTCCGTGGAGAGATCAAAGAGGTCCGTGGAGAGATCAAAGAGGTACATGGAGAGATCACAGAGGTACATGGAGAGATTGACGGCCTGCGTACTGAATTGAAAGCCGATAACGCCGCGCTGCGCGATGAATTGAAAGCCGATAACGCCGCGCTGCGCGATGAGGTCAAAGAAGAACTACAGGCAATGAATAGCCGGGTTGCCAGCCTCAGTGAGCGCATGGCTGGACTTTCAGGTCTCGTCCAGGGACTCAAAGAGGCCATTGTTGCCCGCTCGGCGGCATAACTCTTGCTGTTCACGCCCGCACCGCCGGGCTCTTCCTCCCCAATGTCGAGCCGCTCACCGATAAAATCGGCAAGGTCCCCCACCGTGTGCCCATCATCGTGTGTGGCACCCACCCGGCGGCGGCGTTCTTTACCAATGTCGTCATCACTCCTGTCATTGGTTTTCTCCCGCTCGGGTTAAGGGTTTCCTCGCTGGGCACATAGCGGCGCCTTCGCTGTTTCGGCTGATCGTTGGCTGAGGATTTACCCGGTGCTGCCCCCCCCCGCTGGACAATGCGGTATACTGCCCGGCAATATTGCGTGGAGATAGCCATGTCCCCTGAAATTCTGACCATCCTTGGTATGACAGCGACCATCCTGATTGCCACTTGGACCATGAACCGGTCACTGCGGGCCGATCTGCGCGCAGACATGCTCCGGCTTGAAGACAGGGTGGATGCACGCTTTGAAGCCGTGGATGCCCGCTTTGAGGCCGTGGATGCCCGCTTTGAGGCCGTGGATGCAAAAATCGACGCCCTGCGCGAAGCCCTGCACGGGCTTGACAAGCGCATGGCCGGCCTCGAAGGGCTGATGCAGGGACTCAAGGAAGCGATTGTCGCCCGCTCGGTGGCCTGAGTGCTTCGGTCTGTGGCCGCGTTGTCTCGGCGCGTCACGATGCAGCCCCCGGCCCTTGTTCCATCGGCAATCGCTATGAAGATGAATGATAATGAAGCGGTTCAACGGCTGAAGGAAGCTAAACAACAACTCTTTAAAACCATTACTGAACAGAACTATCAGGCGGCATAGTGGTGACCCTTACAGCCACTATCAAAACCCAGAGTTCAGTATCATTTGGTTATTGGAATATACTCCACTGGATTACACTTATTTTTTCTATTTCTCGCAATGCTCAGGGTCGCCGCCGCAAATCTCGCGGGCCCCGTCAAGGCCAATCCTGTTGAGGCCGCCGCAGGAACCTGATATTGGCGCACGACCACGCATCACACCGATTGCCATACCGGCAACCAACAGCACAAAGGATAGTACCAATGGCACTTACTTAAGCTCTAAGGGTAGATCTGATTAGTGCCCCGGTGCGGCTCTTCTCCGCTTCTATGAGTGAAAAAGGATGCCGATCCCCCGTAATCTGTTGGTATATAAGGCTTCCGACACTTTATATGGAACAGGTATATGGGAATCGACATCCAGAGGGATATTTTGGGCCTCAAGGGGCAGTGCGTCAATCAGATAAAACTGGACGAGGAGGAGGGACAGCTCGTCATTTGCTGCCGCCGGGACAGGCGCAGAAAAGCCATAGACCCCGTTACCGGGCAGAAGGGAACGGTCAACCGGTATGTCCGCCGACAGGTCAGGGATGTGCCGCTGTCTGGCTATCCCTGCGTGATTGAAATGGAGCTGGCCCAGGTGTTTATCAGCAGGAACGAACGGCGGATAGAGAGCTGTGAGTTTGTTGACAGGGGATGGCGTTTCACCCGCCGCTGCTGTCGCCCACACCCTATTCATCGCCGTCTAAACGCACATTGGCCTGGGCGGCGGCGATGCGCGCCACCGGTAGCCGGAAGGGGCTGCAGCTAACGTAATCGAGGCCGATTTCGTGGCAGAACTGGATGGAAACCGGATCGCCGCCGTGCTCGCCGCAGATGCCGTACTTGATGCCTTGTTTGCGCGACTTGCTGTCCTTGATGGCGGTTTTCATCAAACGGCCCACGGCGCGCTGATCCAGTGAAACGAAGGGGTCGTGCTCAATCAGTTTCTTGTCCAGGTAGGCGGGGATGAACCTGCCCGCATCGTCCCGTGAGAAGCCATAGGTCATCTGGGTGAGGTCGTTGGTGCCAAAGCTCATAAACTCCACCGCCGGTGCCAGCCGTTTGGCGCCCAGGCAGGCGCGCGGGGTTTCCATCATGGTGCCGATTTTATAGGGAATGGAAACCTGCTTCTCAGCCATGGCCTTGAGAATGCCGCGCTCGATGATATCGGTGATGTAGCGAATTTCGCGGACGTTGATTACCAGTGGAATCATGATTTCCGGGTAGGGGTTGTGGCCCGCCTCGTGTGCCTCTATGGCCGCTGAGATAATGGCCTCAACCTGCATTTCGGTAATTTCCGGATGTACAATGGACAAACGACAGCCGCGAAAGCCCAGCATGGGGTTAACTTCCTGCAGTTGCCTGGCGGCTTCGCGTATGGAGTCGGCGGACTTGCCAATGCGCTTCGCCAGGGCCTGTAGGTCTGCCTCGGAATGAGGCAAAAACTCATGCAGCGGTGGGTCCAGCAGGCGCACGGTGACGGGCAAATCGTGCATGACTTCAAACAGCGCCTTCATGTCTGCCTTCTGGAATTCAAACAGCTGGTCCAGGTAGGTTTGACGCTCTTCCCTGTTGTCCGACAGGATCATGCCTCGCATCAGATCAATGCGATCAGCGTCAAAGAACATATGCTCGGTGCGGCACAGCCCGATACCTTCTGCCCCCAGCTCTCGCGCCCTGCGTGCATCCTCAGGCGTTTCGGCGTTGGCGCGAACCTTGAGGCGGCGATATTTATCGGCCCAGGACAGCAAGGTCTGGAAATCATCGCTGGATAAGGCCTCGGTTTTGGGAATATCCCCCAGCATGACATCGCCGGTAGAGCCATCCAGGGTGATGGTGTCGAGGCGTCCAAAGGACGTGCCGTCAGAGGTTTTTACCGTGCCCTGGACGTAGTCGATAGAGATGCTGTCACAGCCGGTGATAGCGCACACACCCATGCCGCGGGCCACTACGGCCGCGTGGGAGGTCATACCGCCAAGCTCGGTGAGAATGCCCTGCGCCACTCTCATACCATGGATATCTTCCGGCGTGGTTTCACGTCGCACCAGGATTACCGGTGTGCCATCGGCTGCCACTTCTACCGCTTCATCGGCGGAGAATACTACCTTGCCGGTCGCGCCACTGGGGCTGGCCGGCAGTCCGCTGGCAACGATGTCGCGCTTGGCGGCGGGATCTACCATGGGGTGAAGGAATGACTCCACGTGTTCCGGTGAAACTCGCAGTAGCGCCTCCTTCTCGGTGATCATGCCTTCCCTGACCATTTCTACAGCGATTTTTACCGAAGCTCTACCGGTGCGCTTGCCACTGCGTGTTTGCAGCATGTAGAACTTGCCCTCCTGGACAGTGAATTCCAGGTCTTGCATATCGCGGTAGTGCTGCTCCAGCAGTTGCTGGGTGGCGAATAACTGCCGGTAGACGGTGGGCATTGCCTCTGCCAGCTTGCTGATAGGCTCTGGAGTACGGGTGCCCGCCACCACGTCTTCACCCGCGGCATTGACCAGAAACTCACCGAAGAAACTCTTTTCACCGGTGGAGGGATTGCGGGTGAAGGCGACACCGGAACCGGAATCATCGCCGAAATTGCCAAACACCATGGCCTGTACACACACGGCGGTGCCAATAGTCTCGGGGATATTGTGCATTTCCCGGTAGACAATGGCGCGCGGTGTGTGCCAGGACAAAAATACCGCCTCGATGGCCTGGCGCAACTGCACGGAGGGGTCCTGAGGAAAATTCACCAACTCCTGGTAGATTGCCACGATGGCCTGCCAGTCGGTAGCGCTCATGTCCGTATCCAGCGTTTTGCCGTGCTCGACCTTGTATTGATTGAGCTGTTGCTCAAATTGATGACCTGCTACGCCCAGTACCACATCGGCAAACATCTGGATAAAACGGCGGTAGGAGTCGTAGGCAAAGCGCGGGTTGCCGGTTTTCTTCGCCAGCCCCTCGGCGATAACATCGTTCATGCCCAGGTTGAGAATGGTATTCATCATGCCCGGCATGGAGACCGGTGCGCCCGAGCGCACGGAAAAAAGCAGCGGGTTTTCCGGGTTCCCGAAGTGGGCGCCCATTTTTTCCTCGACCAGCTTCAGAGCCACGTTGTACTCGGTTTGCAGGTGCCTGGGCAGAGTGTTGCCGCCCTCAAAAAACTCTCGGCAGGTCGGGGTGGTGATGACAAACCCAAAGGGGACAGGCAACCCCATGGCCGTCATTTCACACAGGTTGGCACCCTTGCCGCCCAGCAGGTCTCTATCGTCCCTGCTGCCCTCGTTGAACAGGTATACACGCTTTGCCATGGTTCAGTCTCTGATCCGATTCAGGCGCGTAGTATGCGCACTCAGGCGCAGGAATCAAGCGCCTGTCGTGATACACTGCGCGGCTTGAAGAAAAAGCCGGGATTGTGCAGTTTGGAAAAGAATTCAGAGACCGTACACGGTCTCGTGTACCCCTATGGTCGCAGGGCCGATCCAGTACCCGGCGAACCGGTAGAGGTAGCCGCCGGGGTTTTCTGGGTACGCTTTGCGATGCCGGGTTCACTCAGTCATATCAACCTGTGGTTGCTTGAAGATGGCGATGGCTGGACCATCATAGACACCTGCATGAACATTCCCTCTGCCCGTGAGCAGTGGCAGCAGTTATTTGATGGCTTTATGCAGGGCAAGCCCGTCAAACGGGTAGTCTGTACACATTTACACCCGGATCACGTCGGTTTGGCCGGCTGGATCTGCGAACAATTTGACTGCGAATTGTGGATGGCCAGGGAGGAATTCCTGATGTGCCGGGCGCTGGCGGGTGACACCGGCCGTAAAACCCCCGATGTGGCCATTCGTTTCTACCGGGCGGCCGGCTTCGATGATGAACAACTGGATGCCTACCGCGCCCGTTTTGGACGCTTCGGTTTGGCCATATCAGCCCTGCCGGACAGTTTTCGGCGCATGCAGGCCGGCGACACCATCCGTATTGATGATCGCTACTGGCAACTGGTGGTGGGTAGTGGCCATTCACCCGAACACATGGCACTCTACTGCCCGGCCCTGAAGTTACTGATAAGCGGCGACCAGGTATTGCCGCGCATTACTCCCAATGTCAGCGTCTTTCCGACCGAGCCCCGCGGTGACACGCTCAAGGACTGGCTGCAATCCAGTGCCCGTATTCGTGCAAGCCTGCCTGACGATGTGCTGGTGTTGCCGGCGCACGAGGCGCCATTTTATGGGCTGCATGTACGGCTTACCCAGATAATCGAATCCCATGAGCGAGATCTCGATTCCCTGTATGCGCACCTGGCCCAACCGCGGCGCGCGGTGGATTGCTTCCCGGCGCTCTTCAAGCGAGAAATCACTGAGCATTTGCTACAATTGGCCACCGGCGAAACGCTGGCTCACCTCAATTGCCTGATAGGGCGACGCATGGTGCAGCGCAAGCGCGACCCAGACGGTGTTGACTGGTATGTACAAAAAGCGGATATATTTGAGTAAGAAGTATGGAATTAGTGGCTGAACGTCTGGCCAGTGTGCGCGCGCAGATGGCCGATCTCAACCTGGATGCCTTTGTCATCCCTCGCGCCGATGAATACCTTGGCGAATACCTGCCTGCACAAAATGAACGCATGCTGTGGATAAGTAATTTCACAGGCTCGGCCGGGGTGGTGATTGTGCTGCGCGAACGGGCCGCCATTTTTGTAGACGGTCGCTACACGGTGCAGGTGCGCCGGCAGGTGTCTGAGGATTTGTTTGAAATTTTGCACTTGGTAGAAACCCCGCACATGGCCTGGCTGGCCGGCGAACTCGCCGAGGGTGCCAGGGTTGCTTACGATCCGCGTATGCACCCGCTGAACTGGCAAAAATCGGCGACCGGGGCGCTGGCCAAAAACAAGGTCGCGTTGGTAGAACTGAAGCAGAACCTGATCGACCTGTGTTGGCACGACCGGCCGGCGGCAGACAGCAAACAGGCGATATTGCTGGCCCAAACCTATACCGGCCAGGGCAGCAGCGAGAAACGCAAGGAAATTGGCGCCGCCATAGCCGCTGAGGGCGGCGCAGCGGCCCTCATCTTTGCCGCCGATTCCGTAGCCTGGCTGCTCAATATACGCGGCCGCGATATTCCCTGTCTGCCGCTGGTGCTGGGTTTTGGGCTCTTGCGCGCCGACGGGTGCATGCTGTTTTTTACAGACCCCGCCAAGATACCCGAGGGCTTTGCCGAACATGTGGGGCCGGGCGTAGAAGTTTTGCCGGAAGCCGCTGCTGCTGAGCGATTTGCCGAGCTGAGTGGACACCGGGTATTGGCTGATCCGGTGACGGCGAATGCCTGGTGTCAGCTGACGCTGGCGCGGGCCGGTGCTGAGTTGATTGCGGTTGATGATCCCGTGCTGTTGCCCAAGGCCTGCAAGAATCCGGTCGAGGTACAGGGTATGCGCGACTCGCATATTCGCGATGGTATTTCGGAGGTTCGTTTTCTGGCCTGGCTGGATGAGGAAGTGGCGGCGGGGCGCCTGCACACCGAGGGCGAGCTGTCTGATCAGCTGTTTCAATTTCGCTCCGCCGGTGAACTGTTTCAGGACCTCAGTTTCGATACCATATCGGCAGCGGCCGGCAATGCCGCCATGTGCCACTACAACCATACCAACGTAGAGGCGGCCAGTAGCCTGGAAATAAACTCCCTCTACCTGGTAGATAGCGGCGGCCAGTACCTGGATGGCACTACCGACATTACCCGCACCGTAGCGATTGGTGAACCCAACGATGAAATGAAACGTCGTTTTACCCTGGTACTGAAAGGACATATCGCGCTGGACCAGGCCGTTTTCCCCGCCGGCACCACCGGTAGCCAATTGGATATCCTGGCGCGACAGTTCCTGTGGCAGGAAGGCCTGGATTACGATCACGGTACCGGTCATGGGGTCGGTTCTTTTCTCAGCGTGCACGAGGGGCCGCAACGTATAGCCAAGGTTGGCAACAGCTATGCACTGGCTGCGGGCATGGTGGTTAGCAACGAGCCCGGCTATTACAAGGACGATAGTTACGGCATTCGCTGTGAGAACCTGGTGGTGGTCAGGGAGTCAGAGGCAACCAACAGTGATGGTCCGCAAATGCTGGAATTCGAAGCGCTGACCATGGTGCCGTTCGATACCCGCCTGCTGGATGTTGAACTGCTCACTGATGATGAACTCGACTGGTTGAATGATTACCACGCCGAGGTGCGCAGCAAAATCGCGCCGCATCTGGATTCCAACACACTGACCTGGCTGGAAAATGCCACACAACCTATTGGAGTAGCAGCATGAGTGAAGCTTTTATTTGCGGCGCCGTACGCAGTGCCGGCGGCAAGCGCAATGGCCGTTTATCCAAAATCCATCCCATTGATTTGGGCGCCAAGATAGTCGATGCACTGGTAGCGCGCAGCGGCATGCCGGCGGAGCAAATCGATGACCTGATTTTCGGCTGTGTCAGTCAGGTGGGGGCGCAGAGCAGCAATGTCGCGCGCAATGTCTGTTTGTCTTCGGTACTCGGCGAAGTTGTGCCCGGTACCAGCGTTGACAGGCAGTGTGGTTCAGGCCAGCAGGCGATTCACTTTGCCGCCCAGGCGGTTATGTCCGGCACCCAGGATGTGGTCATTGCCGGTGGTGTTGAGAGTATGAGCCAGGTGCCGATTGGCGCCAGTATCGTCGATGGCTACCAGGCAGATCATGGTCTGCCCCATGGCGAAATTATCGGCCAGCGCTATCCCGGCGTGCGATTCAGCCAGTTTGTCGGTGCCGAGATGATGGTTGAGAAATACCAATTGACTGCCGATGAGCTGGCAGAGTTCGCCCACTCCTCCCATATGAAAGCCAGGCAAGCGGTTGAAGAATCGCGCTTTGAGAGTCAAATAGTACCTATTGAGGTAGAGCTGGAAGACGGTACTCGCGAAATGCACGTGCAGGATGAGGGCATTCGCATGGAGGCCACCCTGGGCGCTATTCGCGCTTTGGAACCGCTGCAGGAAGGTGGTGTTATCACCGCCGGCCTGGCTTCACAGATTTGTGATGGCGCCTCGGCGGTGTTAATTGCCAATGCCGAGGCTGTGGAAAAATATGGGCTGACCCCCATGGCCAAAATTGTCTCCATGTCGGTAGTGGGAACGGACCCGGTGATTATGCTGGAAGGCCCCATCAAGGCGACCGAAAAAGCGCTGGAAAAAGCCGGTCTGAGCATCGATGACATCGACTTGTTTGAAGTTAACGAAGCGTTTGGTTCGGTACCTGTGGCCTGGGCCAAGGCGCTGGGCGCAGACCTGGCCAAGCTCAACGTCAATGGTGGTGCCCAGGCGCTGGGTCATCCTCTGGGTAGTACTGGCACCAAGCTCATGACCACGCTTGTCCACGAATTACATCGTACCGGCAAGCGCTACGGCCTGCTGGCGATCTGTGAGGGTGGCGGCACCGCCAATGGCACGGTGATAGAACGGGTTTGACCTGTTAACATAGCCACATAGCAACGGAGAATAATAATATGGCACTCGCCTCCGGAAACCATGAAAACTGGTCGTCCCGTTTTGCATTCTTGATGGCTTCGGTCGGCTTTGCAGTCGGCCTGGGCAATATCTGGCGTTTCCCCTACATCGCCGGTGAAAACGGCGGCTCGGCCTTTGTGCTGATTTACCTGGCCTGTGCCTTCGGTATAGGCGTGCCTATCCTGATGGCCGAGTTATTCGTTGGTCGGCGCGGCAAGATGAGCCCGCCATTGGCGATGCGCAATGTCGCGGAATCCGAGGGGCATCACCGGGGCTGGCAGGCGGTTGGGCATATGGGATTGCTGGCGGCCTTCACCATTGAAATTGTCTACGCCGGCATCGTCGGCTGGGTGCTGTGGTATTTGTTCAAAGCCATTACCACCGGCTTTGTGGGCGTCGATACCGACATCGCCGCAACCCAGTTTGAGGCCATTTTGACCGACCCGGTGGGTATGATCGGCTGGACCCTGGTTGGCCTGGGCATTACCGGTTATATCATCTACCAGGGAGTGAAGAACGGTATTGAGAAAGCGGTGACGGTCTTGATGCCAGTGTTATTCCTGTTGCTGGCGGGCCTGGCGCTCTACAACGTTTTTGCCGGTGGTATGAAGGAAGCCCTGGTCTGGTTATTTCAGCCCGACTTTAGCAAGATCACCCCTGGGGTTTTCCTGGTGGCGATCGGCCAGGCCTTTTTCTCCATTGGAGTGGCCATGGGCGGTATGATGACCTTTGGCGCTTACCTGCCGAAAGATGTTTCGATACCAAAGTCAGTCATTATCATTGTTTTCGCCGATACCATGGTTGCCCTGTTGGCCGGCTTGGTGATCTTTCCGGCGGTCTTCAACAATGGGCTTGATCCGGCTGCCGGCCCTGGCTTGATTTTCCAGACCCTGCCGGTGGCATTTGCACAAATGCCCGGCGGTCATTTATTCAGCGTGATGTTTTTCCTGTTGCTGTCGGTGGCCGGCATTACCTCCATGGTGGGCTTGATCGAGTGTGTGACGGCCTGGATGGAAGATCACTATGGTTTTCCCCGTCACAAGAGCGCGATAGCCGTGGTTGGTTCTGTGGCGGTGCTAAGTGTGCTCAGTATCCTTTCGTACAGCGTGCTGTCTGAACTGCAACTGTTCGGCAAAGACCTGAACGGCGTGCTGGATTATTTCTCCAACCAGATCCTGCTGCCCCTGGGCGGGCTGTTGATAGCGGTGTTTGTCGGCTACCGGGTAAGCCGTGACGTGGCGCAGGAAGAGCTGGGCTTTACGAGCGAAACGCTGTTCAGTATCTGGCACTTTCTGTTGCGCTACGCGGTGCCGCCGGCGGTGTTCATTATTTTTATCCTGGGCGTCACCGAATAACATAAGCAGGAGGCTCACGCATGTTGACAGTTGTCAGTGACTTTTTGTGGAGTTATATCCTCATCGTGATGCTGGTGGGCCTGGGTGTCTGGTTCACAGTGGCTTCCCGCTTTGTACAATTTCGCTATTTCGGCCAGATGTTCCGGTCCCTGGGGCGTGGTATCCATCATCAGGAAAATCACATCAGCTCGTTCCAGGCGCTGGTGGTGAGTGTTGCCGGTCGCGTCGGCGGCGGCAATATTGCCGGTGTAGCCGTCGCCATTACACTGGGCGGCCCGGGTGCCGTGTTCTGGATGTGGGTCATCGGTTTGATGGGCATGGCCACCAGTTTCTTCGAGTGCTCCCTGGCCCAGCTCTACAAGCGCGCCGAACCCGATGGTACTTATCGCGGCGGGCCGGCTTACTATATGAGTCACGGTCTGGGTAAGCCCCGGATGGCCGCCGTATTTTCTGTGTTGTTGTTAATCACCTTTGGCTTTGGTTTCAACTCGGTGCAATCCTATATCGTCGCCACTTCCGTGCAGGCCTCATTTGGCATACCCACCTGGGCGACCGGGCTGTTTCTGGCCACGGGTATTGGTCTCATTATTGTTGGCGGTATCAAGCGTATTGCCAGGGTGGCCGAAATTCTTGTGCCCCTCATGGCCGGCGGCTATTTTATTATGACACTGGTGGTGCTGGTAATGAATATTACTGAAGTGCCGGCGGTGCTGATGTATATCGTCAAATCGGCCATGGGCTTTGAAGAGGCGGTGGCGGGTGGTTTTGCAGCCGTGGTCATGCAGGGTGTCAAGCGCGGTTTGTTTTCCAATGAAGCGGGCCTGGGCAGTGGACCCAACGTGGCGGCGGTGGCCTATGTGCAGCACCCGGCCGACCAAGGCATGGTACAAGCCCTGAGTGTGTTTATAGATACCCTGATCATGTGCACCTGTACGGCCGTTATCATCCTGCTATCGGATGTCTACCAGCCCGGTGCAGCGGGTGTGAACGGGGTGGCGCTGACACAGAACGCGCTGGCCGAGCATGTGGGTAGTTGGGGGCAGGGCTTTGTGAGTATTGCGCTGTTGTTGTTTTCTTTCAGTTCGATTATGTACAACTACTATCTGGGTGAGAACAGCCTCAACTACTTTAGTGAGGAAAACCAGACTCTGTTCACGGTGTTCCGGGTGCTGGTTATCGTTCTGGTGCTATGGGGCGCCATGCAGGACCTGGGCACCGTGTTTGTTTTTGCAGACCTGACCATGGCGCTGCTGGGTGTGGTTAACCTGGCCGCTCTGGCAATGTTAGTCAAGGTAGCGTTTCGCCTGCTGAAGGACTATGAGCAACAACGCAGCGCGGGCAAGCAACCGCAGCTTGATCCGGCTGACTGGTCTGATCTGGATATCGACAGGCAAGCCTGGCGCCAGTACCCGCACAAACTCGCGTAGCAGGTTTCGAAGAGACTGAAAAGTTAACCAAGGGTGAAAAGTCGAATATGAAAGCCAAGTGAAACTATGGAAATTATTGACAATATAAACAACCTGCTAGGGGCAGTGTCCTAAACAAACTGGGTCTTCCCCAATCGTAGTGGGTAGTTTAGCCTGATGCCCCATGAAAGATACACAGCTATACAGCCAGATATTGGGTATCGAGAAGCCGTGGCAGGTGATCGATGTGCAGGTTTCACTCGCGAACGATGAAGTGGAAGTCACCGTAGATCATGGGAGCGGTAAATTGACATGTCCCAAGTGTGGCAAAGCCTGCTCCGGTTACGACAAGCGGCAGAGGCGCCGGCGCCATCTTGACACCTGTCAACTCAAGACCTTGCTGATGGCTGAAGTGCCCCGGGTGGAGTGTTCAGAGCACGGCGTGGTTACGGTGCATGTTCCCTGGGCAGAGCCTGGCAGCGGATTTACAGCGTTGTTTGAGGCGCTGGTCATTGACTGGCTGAAAGGCGCTTCAACCCGTGCGGTGTCAGAACACCTAAGACTGAGTTGGAATGCCGTGGATGGCATCATGCAGCGCGCCGTGAAACGTGGTCTGTCGCATCGAGAGGCGCTGTCACCCAGGCAAATCAGTGTGGATGAAACCTCTTACCGCAAGGGCCATGACTATGTCACGGTGGTGACGGATCAGGAGCAGTCGGTAGTGCTGCATGTTGCCGAAAATCGGGAGACCGATAGCCTGGCTGAATTTTACGACCTGCTGTCTGAGGACCAGAAAAAGGGTATCGAGAGCGTGTGCATGGCTATGTGGCCGGCCTATATCAGGGCAACTCGAGAGGCACTGCCCAATGCGGATAGCAAGATCGCCTATGACCGTTTCCACGTTGCGCAGTACATGGGCAAGGCTGTGGATCAGGTGCGCCGACAGGAACACCGGCAGTTGATCAAGCAGGGCGATGAGCGGATGAAGGGTAGTAAATACCACTGGCTGCGTAACCGGAGCAACATGAGCCGGCACCAGCAGCGCAGTTTCAGCGAACTGCGACAATCTTCCCTGAAGACCGCCAGGGCGTGGGCTATCAAGGATCCAGCCTCCCGCCTTTGGGACTATCGGAGTCGCACCTGGGCTGAGAAGGGCTGGAAACGCCTGATCAACTGGATGGCCCGTAGCCGGCTCACGCCAATGCAAACGACGTCAAAAACCCTGCGGAATCACCTTTGGGGTATTCTCAATGCGGTGATTCGTAAGGTCGACAACAGTCACGCTGAAAGTATGAACAGTCGTATCAAAACGCTGAAGAGCCGTGCTCGGAGTTTCAGAAACAGGGAGCGATTCCGTAATGCAATTTACTTCCACCTGGGCGGATTACAGCTCTATCCGGAAGGAATCAGGGCCTGAATGACCCACGACGATTGGGGAAGACCCTATTAATGAGAGCCGAACACTACATCACCCTTGCGTTTTCTATTTTTATCTTCGCTTTCCTGACCGTTTCTTGGTTACTTGACGCGAATGATATTTTCTTGTTGTTGGGCGGCGCGTTCAGCTCCATCATTGGCATTGTCTTTGGTGATGACTTAAAACTTTTTAAGAAGAATCTTCACTCAGACGCAAAAGTGGAAGATAACAAAAATAGATTGTTACGCTCTATTCTTTCGCGCGAAGCGATTTTGCCGGTTGTGATGCTTGTCACTTTGATATTACTGGGCGTCATATCAATACCCGCCGTAGTTTCTGTTTTTTACGACAAAGTCGGAATCCTTGCATTGATTTTTTCATTTGCGTTTATTTCATTTGGAATAGGTCGCGTTGGCTACTTCAAGTTTGCGGCGTTTAAGATTGTGGAAGCATGTAATGGAAATACCGCACGATTGGCATTGTATCTGTTCATTCTCACTTCAATACTGACATTCTTCACCTCAAACGATATTGTTGTGCTGGTGCTTACGCCGATTATTATCAATGTTTGTTTTTATTCAAAGATCAAAAACGCAAAGTTGCTTCTGCTCTCGCAATTCATTGCGGCAAATACGCTTTCAATGGGTATGCTTATCGGGTCACCGACCAACATCATTGTCGGTTTTGATCAAGGAATTACCTTTGTTGACTATTTCATTTTGATGTTTCTGCCTGCAATCATGTCTTTCCTGATTAGTTTTTGTTTGATTAACCGCATCAATTTATTTTTTAGCGAAAGAAAAAGAACGAAACTCTGGAAAATCAAAACTTGGAAATATGACCCAGGCTACATCATGCCTTCGCTTGAACATAGTACGCCTTTCAACCCGTTCATGCGATGGTGGATTGGGTTTTTTATAGCCTTGGTGGCGTGGCTGGCTGTTGTTTCCATATTTAACTGGAGCCTGTGGTGGGTAACGTTACCGGCGATGCCATTGCTTCCTTGCCTATTCCAATTTTCTTTTTTGGAATGGTTTATTTTGTCATTGCGAAAGAACTACTCGCACAGGACAGCGTAATAATTTGGGCAAACTCGCTCATCACTTCATTATCTGGTGATGCAATGTATATGCAGTCATTGAAATCCATCGCCGCCGCCGGTGTGTTGGTAAATATTCTTAATGATCTGCCCGCAGCCGCCTTATTGACTGAAGTTATAACCAATAGCGCGTTAAATGTAGAAGGCGATTTTCGTAACGTCGTAATCGTCTCAATGCTAGCCGGGTTGAATGTCGGTTGCTATGTCACACCGATTGGCGCGCTGGCGGGCATTATTTGGTTTCATCAAATGCGCGCTGAAAAAGAGCGTCTGAATATAGATGATGACACGGTGAACACGCCGACTCGTTCGGGGTTGTTATGTTACGGCTAACTACACTTTATCGCCATTTGCGTACTGCTACCGTTGTTCATCTCACTGCAATTTTTGTTGTCGCGTTTTTTTGCAGCCTGGTATGAAAGCGACTGGACGAATTTATTCACATTCGGCGACCGTATAACAATATGGGTTGCGGCAATCGTGGGAGTTATCGTGCTGGTATATGCGTTGAGAATCGCAAGCCGCAACCGGTTGTCATTTCTTGATATGAAAGTTTTTCTCGGCGTGGCTTCATGGATTTCCTCTTATTCCAATCGCTACCGCGCGATTAGCTTTCTTCTAATTAGTGCCCATCCACAAACTCTCAATCCATTGAAATATAAGGAAATTTATTCGCAAGGCATTAAAAAATCCTCTTGAATTTGTTAAGCTAAAGGTGCGAACAAAAACAAAACAACCAAGAGGATTCAGCATGCGAGAAACCCGCGTAGCTCAGGCAAGTATATTTGAAAACTACTCAGAACACGAATTTGGAACCCGACTCAGATCACTGTCAAACCTCCTGGATAAGCACCCGGAAATACTGGCCTTGATCGCCAATGATTTGGTGAGCCAATCGGCAACAAAGGTGGGACGAATAGGCTTCAGTGTTGAAAGTATTTTTCGATGCCTGTTATTGAAACAACAATTGTGTATCAGCTACGAGCAACTGGCGTTCCATTTGTCAGATTCGATGACCTACCGAACGTTCGCAAGACTGCCGAATCATTTGACACCCAGTCGGTCAGGATTGCAGTCAACGATACGAAGTATCAAACCGGAGACCTTGGAAAAGGTGCATGAGATCCTATCGGACAACTGGCTGAAAGAAGGTATTTTGTCGATGGATAAATTACGCATCGATAGTACGGTTGTTGCCAGTAATATTGCGCCGCCCAGTGACAGCCAACTATTGAATGATGGCGTTCGGGTGCTAAGCCGATTGTTGGCGAAAAGTAAAAATGTAACGGGAGTAAAAAATCGATTTACAGATCAGAGGAAGTTATCAAAATCACTGGCATTCCAGATTTTTAACGCAAAAAATACTGGAAAAGAAGCGCTTTATCCAAAATTATTGAAATGTGTCCGAGTTGTACTTAGACAAGTCGATAGAAGCCTGGAGAAAATCAAGGCGGGCGCCCCTGACTCTGACCAAAAGAAAAAATGGCTCGATCAAGTGGAGCGGTATCGGGATTTAACACTCAAAGTCATCCATCAAACAGAGCGCCGTGTCATTCGAAAAGAGAGCGTTCACTCATCAGAAAAAATTGTCAGTTTATTCGAGTCGCACACTGACATTATCGTTAAAGGATTTCGAGACGTTCAGTATGGCCATAAGATTAATATAAGCAGTGAGGAAAGTGGATTCATCACGTACCTCTCCATTGAAAAAGGGAATCCATCGGATACGGACCTGTTCATTCCAGTACTCGATTTCCACCAGTCAAAACTGGGTCGTCTTCCCGGTTCGGTAGTCGCTGATGGCGGCTATGCCAGCCAAGCAAATGTGACAGAAGGCAGAGGCCTCGGAGTGAAGCGAGTCGTCTTCCATAAGCCGGTTGGCCTATCGCTTCGGGCAATGGGCGTGCAATCAAAAACCTTTGATCAATTACGTCATTTCAGGGCAGGCGTAGAAGGAAATATTTCGGAATTAAAAAGGGCTTTTGGTGCAACGAAGGCCACTTGGAAGGGGTTGGATGGGTTCAAGGCTTATGTTTGGTCCTCGGTTCTCAGCTATAATCTGATGCGTTTGGCACGGCTCGACTCCAGCTAGCACAATGGTTGGCCCTGAGAGCCAAATATCTGTACGCTTTTGGGTTGTGCAGCGGTAATCTGTGGCATAAATTCAGGGTAAGGGGCCCTAATGTGACTGTACCGGTCGATTTATGGCCGCTCATAAGCCCGGAGAGTTGTGGCCTGGGACACTCACGGTTAGAACAGGGTGTTTTTCAAAAAAACAGTCGTTTATGGATGGGCACTAATTAGCGCAAGCGTTCTGTGGGTGATTACATTTGCGGCATATCATTATGAGTTAAGAAGAATCGAATTTACTACACGCCCGATACAAATGGATAGTATGGGTCATTTCTTTGTATGGTTTGTTGTTTTTCTTGGCAGTGGACGCTCGCTTGGTGATTATTTTCCACAAACCAATTTTACGTTGTTGGTTACTGGCTCCCTGCCAATTTTTGCAATCGTCATTATTTTGCGAATTTTTCACATCATATCGCACAATCAAGGCATCCATCTTTTGTCGGAACGTGCAGCAAAAGGGAACATACCGGGTCATCGAACAATCGTATTGAATTACACACAGTCAATGGATGAATTTATCGCAACCATAATAAACACCGATAAGGATGTTACTGTGGCGTTGATTTCCGATAAAATCAACCAATACGACATGCGAAAACTACGCGATAACCTGATTCAAGAAGGGCAACCCTTGATCGAGGCGAGGTTGTATTGTGAAAGTTATGAGAATTTGAAAGAAACCGAATTTGAAATATTCGCCAAAGAATTTAATTTGGATTCTGCGGATGAAATCATCATCCACCCGGAAAATCTGCGTACCACAGAAATTAACGAACTGTTGCAAATTATTGACGAAGGTCTTGAGAAAATTTATCCGGATTATGCAATCATTGAAACCACGCCGGATGTTGACCGCATTGGAAGACTGCCAAAAATATTATGGCTTGCGAACGGTGATGAAAAAATAATCGCCGGCTTCCCACGGCTGGAAAATTAATTTTCCCAATAAACAACAAAACCCGACTCCCCGAAATAGCCAAACATTACTATGACGGCACTGGCGGCGTAAAAGCGATGAAAGAAGCGGTTGAGAAATTGAAAGAAAAATAATGTTCGGGAATGACGGCGTCGGTGTCAATATTGGCGCGGTCAAGGGGCATCACCAATCCATCAAGTGTCGTAAAAGATTCCATCAGGCGCTGCCGTGGCTGGCTCTGACATCATCAAAGTGACCGGCAATGGCGGCGGCGACCGCCGGCGACACCAGATGCGTGCGCCCACCCTGTCCTTGTCGCCCCCCTGTTAGCAACAAATAGAACTGTCCGGTTCAAACGATTGCTCTCTTTCTCAAGCTGCTCTATGCTTTGATGGTCCCACCGAAGCCGGCGTAAGGCTTTGGATTGAATGATTCCCGCAGGAATCCTATGATGTTGGTTGATAGGCTTCAATTTTGTCGTCCAATGAAGGCGACTCAGGCGTAAGGGAATTAACATGAGCACAATGCCACTGGTACAGATTCACGGTGTCGATGATGTTCGAATCGATACGGTCGAGTGTCCCATTGTTGGTCCCAACGATGCGCTGGTACGGGTAGCGGCCTGCGGCATCTGCGGTAGCGACCTGGGTTATATCAGTACGGGCGGGCTGACCGCACCGGGTGTGCCCATGCCCCTGGGGCATGAATTTTCGGGCACTATTGAAAGCCTCGGTGAGAAGGTCCGGCACCTGCGGGTGGGGCAGCGAGTGACGGTAAATCCGATGGCCAACAAGCATTCCATCGGCAACGGTGGCAGCGAGGGAGCCTTTGCGCCGCTGTTACTGGTGAAAGATGCCGCCACTGCACAGGATGCAATATTGCCCATCCCCGACCAACTCAGTTTTGAGCAGGCGGCCCTGATTGAGCCTCTGGCAGTCGCCATGCATGGGGTGAACCAATCTGCAATCACGGCAGGCCAATCGGCGCTGGTGCTGGGGGCCGGCCCAATCGGGCTGTGCACGGTAGTGGTGCTCAAGCATCTTGGTGTCGACAATTTCGTGGTCGCCGATCAATCCGCCCACCGCTTGCAGGTCGCCCAAAAGTTGGGCGCGGCGACGCTCTGCAATGTGCAGGAGCAGGACCTGGGTGAGCTACTTAAGCGGGTACATGGTGAAGCTGAACTGATGGGTATGCCGCTGCCGGCAACAGATGTTTATATTGAGGCTACCGGCGTGGGGGCCGTGCTGGAGCAGGCGATAAATCTGTCCCGGCCCGGTGCCAGCGTGGTGGTCGTCGGTGTGCACAGGGCGCCGATTCAACTGGATCCCCTAACCCTGCTAATGAAAGAGCTCCGCCTGACCGGCTCCATGGCCTATCCCACAGAATTCCCAGTGGTCATCGAAATGTTAATGAGCGGAAAGGTGGATGTGGCGCCACTGATCAGCCATCACTTTCCGTTGGAGAGTTTTATGGAAGCCCTGGAGGTCGCGCGCGACCCTCAGCGCGCCGCCAAAGTTATGGTGACGATGGCGTAAAACACGGTACGCAGCACATCGTAGCGTTTGCCACAACTGGTCCAGGTGCCCTGCATAGAGCGCAACACCATGGCGGCCATTAAGGCGATCAGTGCTGCCCGCATGGCCCTGCGCGGCGACGGTCAGCATCATTGAGTGCTAGTATTCTCTCTTCCCCGAAGGAGTATGCCATGCGAGCTTTTCTGATCGCCGCCGCACTGCTATTGACTGCCGTGGCAAGTGCTGAACAAGCAAGCCCGATATTAACCCCCCAGATGAGAGCCAAGGCTGCAGAACTTATGCTATTGGCGGGCGAGAGCCGGCTTGGATACCACCTGGTGGAGTCATTAACCACCGAGGTGGGGCCGCGCCTGGCCGGCACCGCGGCCGAAGCTCGCGCCCGTGCCTGGGCGGTGGCAAAACTCAAATCACTGGGCTTCCAGAATGTTCACGTTGAAGCTTTCGATGTGCCACTGTGGATTCGCGGTGTGGAGCGCGCTGAGATTACCGCACCGTTTCCGCAGCCGTTGACCGTTACCGCCCTGGGGGCAAGTATCAGTACCGGTCCCGAAGGTGTTGAGGGTGAAATCGTTTCTTTTCCCTCGCTGGCCGCAGTAAAGGCGGCAGCGGATGGCTCGCTAAAAAACAGGATTGTATTTGTCGATGAGGTTATGACGCGCACCCAGGATGGCTCCGGCTACGGCGTGGCAGGTGCCAAACGGCGTGAAACGGCTTACCAGGCCTATCGCCTGGGTGCCAAAGCGGCACTGATTCGCTCGGTGGGTACCAGCAGCCATCGCTTCCCCCATGCCGGGCAAATGCACCGCGCTATGCACGAGGTCGAACCCAGTGTTCCCGCCGCCTTATCGGCACCCGATGCAGATCAGTTACGGCGGGCACTCAAGCGTGGGCAGCCGGTGACTGTAAAACTGGTGTTAACACCGCAGAACCTGCCGCCATCTCAATCTGGCAATGTAGTTGCTGAAATTGTCGGCAGTGAAGTACCGGAAGAAATCGTACTGGTGGGCGCACACCTGGATTCATGGGATCTGGGTACGGGCGCGATCGACGATGGCGCCGGGGTCGGTATTGTTGTGGGCGCCACCAAGCTGATCATGGATCACCTGCCACGGGCGCCGCGGCGCACCATTCGGGTGGTGCTGTTCGGCTCCGAAGAAGTGGGGCTGGTAGGTGGCAAGGCTTACGCCGAACAGCACGCCGGTGAGTTGACTAATCACATTGTTGGCACCGAGTCTGACTTCGGTGCCGGCACAATCTGGCAGTTCGACACCCGCTTCGCTGAGAGCAAGCTCTCGCTGGGCAAGGAAATGCAGAACGTGCTTGCCCCGCTGGGCATAGGCCCCGGTGGCAACAAGGCCCACGGTGGCCCAGACCTGATGTTTCTCGCCAGGGCTGGTATGCCGGTAGTAACCCTCAAGCAAAATGGCTGGGACTATTTTGATTTGCACCACACCCCGGACGACACCCTCGACAAGATTGATCCGGTAGAGTTGCAGCAAAATATTGCCGCCTATGCGGCGTTTCTCTACCTGGCGGCTGAGTTGGAAACGGATTTTCGCTAAATGGAACTGATAGTTTTTGATCTCGATGGCACTTTGCTGAATCGCGAGTCGGAAATATCTGCCTATACCCACGATACCTTGGTGGCGCTGGCCGAGCAGGGTATCGCCTATACGGTGGCTACCGGTCGCACCTTGCACGGTGCGGTCGATGTATTGGCAGGACATAATTTCCATCTGCCGCAGATTTTTAAAAATGGAGTCATGATCTGGCATCCGGGTGAGCGGCAATACAGCTATCGCAACTTTCTGACCCTGGGCGAAATAGAGCATGTACTGGAAGCGATCCTGGCACAGAAAATCACGCCGTTTTTATTTACCCTGGAACCCGGCAATCGTCACGCGATATATCACCCGCCGCTGCAGACTGACGTAGAGCGGAAGTTGGCGATCGACTTCGCCAGGCGTTTGGATGTCGACGTGTTGCCGGTGGCGCAGTTGCCCGCCGATGCCAAGATCACCAATATCAGTTGCCTGGGAATCCCCCTCGCTACTGATAGCGTGGCACTGTTAATAGAGGCAGAGCCACACCTGGTGGCCTACATGGGGGTGGCGCTGGAAGACAACAGTTTGAAATGGATGGATATTCACCACAGTGATGCCAGCAAGGGTGGTGCAGTGCAGGTGTTACGGGAGCAATTGGGTGCCGGCAAAGTGCTGTGCTTTGGCGACAGCGATAACGATCTCAGTATGTTTGCCACCGCCGATGAATGTTACGCGCCGGAGAACGCCAAGCCAGAGGTCAAAGCGGCGGCCACCGAAGTCATCGGCCACCATGACGAGGATGGTATCGCGCGTTATTTGCGTGAGCGATTTGATCTGAATTGATTGAAAATATGCCGTTCGCGCCAGGTATTTCTATCTATTCCTGGCATTACCCACAGAACTTTCATATTTGATGTGGAGTCATGGCCGAGTTGCCTGGGTTCACCGAAGAAGGAAAGGTAATCGTGGAGGTTGCAGACGATGTGGTGCAGACACTGGCCTGGAAAGAGCGCAAGGCCAGGAAGATAGTTCGGGCGAGCAAGGCAGAGTTCGAACCAACGCTGTTGCGATTGATGCCTTTAATTGGGACGGCTGATGTAATCGAAGGGCTTGTCTGTGCGGGCTGATTAACCTACTGCGGCGGTACGGAGTAACCGCCCCATACTGAAACGTAATCGTCGTTGTAGTGCTCTGACAGGCCAGCGTGCAAACCCTCCATATCCCATTTGCCACCGTTGGGATTGGTGATCTTCGGGCCGAGGCTGGGGCGTTGGATGATGTCGACCTGTGAGCCCCACACCACCATGACTTCACCTGAGATACGACCGGCTTCCGGGGAGGCCAGGTAACCGACCAGGGGTGCGACATTGGCCGGATTAAAAACATCAAAGCCATCTTCCGGCGCGGCGAACAATTCTGCCGTCATGCCTATATTGGTCATGTCGGTGCGGGCGCGCGGCATGATCACGTTACAGGTTACGCCGTACTTGGTCAGCAACTGGGCGGCGCCCATGGTCATGGCGGTAATACCCGCTTTGGCGGCGGCATAGTTGGGCTGGCCGGCGCTACCGAAAATAGACGCTTCGGAGGACGTGCTGATCAGGCGGCCATAGACTTCACCATCCTGTTTGGCTTTGCCGCGCCAGTATTTGGTGGCGTTGCGCATGTTGACGAAGTGACCGCGCAGGTGAACGCGCACCACTGAATCAAACTGCTCATCATCCATGTTGAATATGGTCTGGTCGCGGCAGAAGCCGGCATTATTGACCATGATATTCACATCGCCGTAGGTGTCCAGCGCAGTCTTGAACAGGTTGTTGGCATCGTTGGTGTCGGCGCAATCGCCCAGTACCAGAGTGGCTTCACCGCCGGCCGCCTTGATGTCTTCAACCGTTTCCTCGGCGGCGGCTTTGGCATCGGGCAGGTCGATATCGCTGATAACAACACTGGCGCCCTGGCTGGCCAGTTGCAGGGCTTCTTCGCGACCCAGGCCGCGACCCGCGCCAGTGATGATGGCTACTTTTCTGAAAAGATCTCCCACAATATGCTCCTTACAGTCTTTCAATAATGGTGCCGGTACCATTGGCTGCACCGCAGCACATGGTAATCAGGGCAATGTTTTTGTCTTGTTGCTCCAGGCCGATCAAGGCTTCGCCAATCAGGCGTGCGCCGGTGGAACCGACCGGGTGACCCAGAGCGATGGCGCCGCCGCGGGTGTTTACCTTGCTCATGTCGGCATCGAAATGAAGCTGCCAGGACAGTACCACGGAGGCGAAGGCCTCATTGATCTCGACCAGGTCGATATCACTCATGCTCATGCCGGTTTTCTTGAACAGCAATTCGGTGGCGTCGACCGGACCATCCAGCAGGTAATAAGGATCTGCGCCGGCTACCACGCCCTGGATAATGCGAGCGCGAGGCTTGAGGCCGCGCGCCTTGGCTTCTTCAGCGCTCATCCACAATATGGCAGCGGCGCCATCGGATACTTGTGACGATGTGCCGGCGGTGTGAACACCATCTTCGGTAAGAATTCTCAATCCGGACAGGCTTTCCATGGTGGTTTCACGCATGCCCTGATCGCGAGAGACGGTTTTGGTTTCACCGATGGGCTGACCGTCTGCACCGAGAATCGGTGCTTCTATATCTATTACCTGTGGAAACAGGCCCTTGTCCCAGGCGTCGATAGCGCGGCTGTGTGACATAACAGCCAGTTGGTCGCAGTCCTGTTTGGTGATGCCGCGGTTTTTGGCGATACGATCGGCCGCTTCGAACTGGCTCATGGCCTGGTCCCAGGGCCAGTTTTCGGTGATGAAATAACCCGGGCCGTGCATGGCGCTGGCGCCCAGACCGACGCGGCTCATAACTTCGGCACCGGCGGCAATACCGATATTGACCTGGCCGGCTTCGACCAGGGCCGACATGATGTGATTGCAGACCTGGGCGGATCCACACTGGGTATCGACGGTGGAACAACCGGCGGTGTACTCCGCACCCAGGTGCAGCCAGGCATTCTTGGCAAGGTTGTTGGATTGCTCACCGGCCTGGGTGACACAGCCGGCATAGGCCTGTTCAATATCTCCATAGCTCAAACCATTGCGTTCAACCAGCGCTTGGTAGGTCTCTGCCAGCAGGGCGACACTACTGATGCCGCTCAGATCGCCGACAATCGGCTTGCCACGACCATTGGGTGTGCGAACTACATCGACAATTACTGCTTCTGACATGTGTTTCTCCTTACAGAAATACGATCATCATTTCGTAAACAGCGGCGGGGCGCTCATCCTGGCCCACCAAAGAGTAACCCTCAGCAGGGCGCAAGATAATAGCAAAACCGGTTAGTTTGACGGGCAGGAAACGTTATATTTAGCCGACCCTGAACGGGTGTGTATGACATACTATACCGATGGATATTTGGGTAGATGCAGACGCTTGTCCGGGGCCAATCAAGGAGATTCTCTTCCGGGCGGCGCAGCGCACGGGGATGCAGCTGACCCTGGTGGCAAATCATGCCCTGCGGGTGCCACCCAATCCCAATATTCGCATGTTGCAGGTGAGTTCGGGCTTTGATGTGGCGGACGACGAAATAGTGAAGCTGGCGCAGGCGGGTGATCTGGTGATCACCAGCGACATTCCGCTGGCGGGGGAGGTGATCGAGAAAGGTGCGCATGTGCTCAGCTCACGGGGTGAGCGCTTCACTGCCGATAACATCAAGCCGCGCCTCAATATGCGCGACTTTATGGACACCATGCGTACCAGTGGCATGCTATCGGGCGGTCCACCACCGCTGGGACCCCAGGAAAAGCAGCAGTTCGCCAATCAGTTGGATCGGCTGCTGGCCAAGGCGTAGTGGCAAAACAACCATCCCGGGAACAGACGTAAGTCTGTCCCCGGCGGCACTACAGGAACGAGCGCTATTTCGAGACATCGCAGGGCGCGTAGTCACGTAACGCATCAGCTGGTTTGCCCTCGACGATGTGAATGTATTCCATGCCAACCCCGCAGGTGGCCGCTGGCTCAGCGGCGTCAGGTTGGTGGTTGCGATTCCGGTAGGCGGTAACCAAATGGGCGTCTGATCCATTTCAAAGGCGGCCTGTTCGTCACAGAGGGGGTCGATGATGACCATGATCTTGTTGAGTGCTATGGGATTGCTGCAGAAACATGCTGTGTAAGTCGTGGTACAGTCTGCACCTCGGCGCGCCGCAATGAATTGACGCGCATCAAGATAGAGTCAGGAGATGCACGTTATGTCAGCAGTGTTAGATCACCCGGAAATAGAGGCAGCCGTGCTGCGGCGTTTGATTAAACACCTGGACAGTCGCAAGGATGTTCAAAATATTGAATTGATGGCACTGGCAGGGTTCTGCCGCAACTGTTTGTCGAAGTGGTATGTAGAGGCAGCCACCGAGGCGGGTATGGATGTGGCGCTGGATAATGCCAGGGAGATGGTTTACGGCATGCCTTACCAGGACTGGAAAAACCAGTACCAGACCGAGGCAACCGCTGAGCAGCTAGCTGCCTTTGATGCCCACCGGAAGGAGGGGCAGTAGGGCGTCGCGCAGCACGCCCGCTGCATATCAGACGGCGTCTTGCTCGCGCATGTCGCGCAGATACTTGAAGCGCGTGGAGTAGGGCTCTACTACCTGCTCGCGGGTGCGCTTGAGAAAGGAGGACAGCTCTTCCCTCGGCTGATTTTCAGCCTCATCCCAGTACAGGTGATCACGCAGGCCGCTAATGCCTTCGCTCAGGGCCGATGCACTTTCGATGGTGGCCTGCACCAAAAAAAGCTCAGCCATAACCAGGTCGCTGATAGCGCGGCCCGCACGGTTGCGAATTGAGCTGTCGGTGTCCATTTGTTGCTCCCCTTTATCTGAATTGATCACTTTTTGCACCATTCTCTGCCATTGAGCGCACCACTATGTAGTGCGAGGCGGCGATTCTATGCATTTTCGCCGCTATATCAATGGCTTTCGCCGCCAAATACCTGTTTTTAGCCGCGCTCTGTAATATTTACCGCAGAAATTGTGCCAAATTCACCAAAGCACTATTTTTCTGCTGAGGGCTTGCATAAACCCCAGCATGGTTGATACTCACAAAACCATTTAAAAGGAGAGCAGGAATGAAAACGGGAGCCCTATTTTTTATAACCCTATGGATGTTACTGGCAGCGACATTTGCCGGCGCTGCCAAGCAGCCCAATATTCTCGTCATCTGGGGTGACGACATTGGCATTACCAATATCAGTGCCTACAGCGACGGCATTATGGGTTATCACACCCCCAGTATTGATCGCATTGCCAGTGAAGGCATGCGCTTTACCGATTATTACGGTGACCAAAGCTGTACTGCGGGACGCTCCTCATTTATCACCGGACAGTCCCCCATGCGTACCGGTTTGACCAAGGTGGGTATGCCCGGCGCGGATCTGGGCCTGCAGGACCGGGATATTACTATTGCCGAGGTACTAAAGGATCGCGGCTATGCCACCGGCCAGTTCGGCAAGAACCACCTGGGAGACAAGGACAGGTTCCTGCCTACGAACCATGGTTTTGATGAGTTTTTGGGTAATCTATATCACCTCAATGCCGAGGAAGAGCCAGAAGATGAAGATTACCCACAGATGCTCTGGTTTCAGAAACAATTCGGGCCGCGCGGTGTGATTCATTCCTATGCGGATGGCCGCATAGAAGACACCGGTCCGCTGACTCGCAAGCGCATGGAAACCGCCGATGAGGAGTTTATCGTCGCTGCGCAAAAATTTGTCGACAAGCAGGTGAAGGCTGATAAGCCTTTCTTTGTCTGGGTTAATACCACCGGCATGCATTTTCGCACGCACCGGGCCGAGCAGCACAAGGGCAAGTCTGGGCAGGGCTTTTACAATGATGTGATGGTCGCTCACGATGAGTTGGTCGGCCAGATGCTGGACCAGTTGGATGAACTGGGTATAGCGGACAACACCCTGGTGTTCTACTCCACCGATAACGGTGTTCATTTTAATACCTGGCCGGATGCGGGTGTGACGCCATTTCGCAGTGAGAAAAACTCCAACTGGGAAGGCGCATACCGGGTGCCCATGATGGTGCGTTGGCCGGGGAAAATTCCCGCCGGTAGCATCTCCACAGAAGTCATGTCGCATCTGGACTGGATGCCGACCCTTGCCGCGATCGGTGGTGATACCGATTTGAAGGAGCGCTTGTTGGAAGGTACACGCATTGGTAACAAACAGGCCAAGGTGTACCTGGATGGTTATAATTTTGTGCCGTACTTGACCGGTACGCAAAAGTCAGGTCCACGCACTGAATTCCATTACATTAGTGACGAGGGTATGCCGGTGGGGGTGCGTGCAGGTGACTGGAAGATTGTCTACGCAGAGAACAGGGCCAAGACCATGGCGCTGTGGGCAGAGCCCCTGGTGATTTTACGCATTCCCAAGATATTTAACTTGCGTCGCGACCCCTATGAACGGGCGGATCACAATTCAAATACCTATTGGGATTGGGTGATCGACAAGGTGCCGCAGTTCTATCTGGGCGCCGCGCGGACGCAGCAATTCCTGGCGACTTTCAGGGAGTATCCACCCAGTCAGAAATCGGATTCCTGGTCTATTGATAAACTTACCGAGCAGTTACTACAGGATATGGAATAATGTAGGGGCGATTTTTAATCGCCCCTGGTCATTCCAGCACGCTCTTGGCGTAAGCCAGAACCCCTGCAGCATTCACCCGGGTGCTGTAGGCCTCTATAAATATCTTGCCGACAATTTCCATGTCTGCATTTACCACGAACACACCTGGATAGGGAATGCCGTAGGCATTGTCGCCCGGCTGGTATTCGGTGTTGAGGATGTCCAGTGTCTGCACACTGCCGGCGTCGATATCTGACAGAAACGGGTAGGTGATGCCCTGCGCAACAATAAAGGCCTGCTGAAGCTCCGGCGCGTCGTAAGTCATGGCGACCACGACGATACCCGCTTCTTCAAAACCGGCTAAATTCTCTTGCAGCTGCACGAGCTGCTTCATGCAGTAGGGTCACCAGTGTGCAGAACGGTTGGCAATAAAAACCATGCCCTTGTCGTTAATAAACTGTCCGGTGTCGCTGAGGACTGCTCCCTGGTACAGCGCATTGATTGGGGGGAATGTTGTGCCAATGCTGAGGCCGGCATCAAAGTCGTCGGCGTCGGCAGAGACAAACATGTCTTTGGTTACCTGTTCCTTGAGAACCCCGAACAGAGGTTCTCGCAACACATAGCCCACCACCGCCAGCACTGCGACGCCACCGACAATGCTCAAAAAAATCTTCTTCATTGGGGAAAACATTCCAGAGAGTTTGCAAAAGTATACTCCGAATCCTTGGCGTGTATAGCCGACTCAGCAGACAATCGGCAATCACAAGAAGCTGCTGGGTGATAACCCGGACGCGCGCTATTTCTCGGCGGTGATAGATGATCGGCATGGTGTTCTGGCGCTTCCTGATGCCAGAAGAACCTATAGCCGCCCCGCCCGGATACGTGCAACTAAAGAGAGGCTTTTACTACATTACCTAAAAACATACTTTTATCCGGCAGATGATCCCGGATTTTGAAGAGCACAAAGGTAAAGATGGTATTGTCGATCCCGAGGCACTGGCGCAGAATTACCTGAATCTGTACCAGCAGCCACGCAACGCCTGGACCTTTGAAATGGATGTGCGGCCATGGATAGCTATGTTGATGCGGTTTATACAGCGGTCTGGTTCGATGGCAAGAAAATGGATGAGATCGATGTCATTGCCGAGGTGTGTTTGGCGCGCCCACTATGTTTATGGGTGACGATATGTACTTTGGTCAGGATCGGCTGGATTTTGTTGAACAGGAGTTGTTGGGCGCATGGCCTTCAGCGTAGCCCGGCGTTAGAGCGCCGCCAGTTGTTCACCGGTGGCGTAAGAGGTCTGCGTGCCCTTGCCGGTAACGCTGTGTGAAGCGTACTTCACCGCCAGCGACATGGCTTCAACCACGTCGGCATGCCGGCTATAACTGTGGGCAAAGCAGCCGATAAAGGCATCGCCGGCACCGGTGGTGTCGACCGCATCTACCGAGGGTGCATCGACCATGCTTACCTCGTCGCCGTGCAACCACAGGGCACCTTTTTCTCCCAGTGTAACGATAAGGTTTTTGAGTCCCTTGGCCAGCAGTGTATCTGCCGCCGCCCTGATCTGGTCGATGCTCTCAACCGGCATGCCGGTGAGAATTTCCAACTCGGTTTCATTGGGCACGAAAAAATCACACTTGCAGGCGTAGTCCAGGTCCAGCGTGGGGGTGGCCGGTGCCGGATTGAGAATAACCGGGATGTTATTGGCATTGCCGAAGTCTATAGTGTGGTAAACGGTCTCCAGCGGTATCTCCAATTGCAGGATGATCAATTTGCAGGCTTTGAGTGCTTCTGCAGCGGTGTCGACGTCGACCGGTAACAGGTGATTGTTGGCACCCGGGATAATCAGGATGCGATTTTGTGAATCCTTGTCGACCCAGATGGGTGCGACGCCACTGGATACACCGGCCACTTTCTCCACGTGATCGGTGTTGACGCCGTAGCTCTGGAAGTTCTTGATCGTGTTATCGGCGAAGGCATCGTCGCCCACCCGCGCCATCATCATGACTTCTGAACCGAGCAGGGCGGCAGCGACAGCCTGGTTGGCGCCCTTGCCACCACAACCCATTTGGAAGTCTTTGGCGACCAGGGTTTCTCCCGCCTTGGGCACCACGTCGGTATAGGCAATAAGGTCTACCATGCTGGACCCGATGACTGCGATTTTCATAGTGTGTTACTCCCCAGGTGTCTTGTATTGGTAGGTGGACCAGTTATTGAGAATCTCGTCGACTACCACGCTGCCTACCAGATAGGCATTTTCCAGCGCGGCATCCAGGCCTGCATAGCTGTCGTGTTGTTCTGCCAGCAGGTTATCGGCGGCGCTGACACCTGGCGGTGGCATGGTGTAGTTGCTGGCGGTGCGCAGCACCAGCAAGCGGTTTTTGTTGACCTTGCCGGCCTTGTCCAGGTAGGCGAGGGACTGGTAGGTGCCGGTATCTTCCATGGCCGAGCTGACAAATTCACCTTTGCCATGGGTCCAGTAATCGGTCCACTCGTTAGCCCACTGGTTCAACAGTTGACCGTGCCAGAAGGTCATAGCGGCCAGTTGGTCGCCACGCAATACAAACGGCGTGCGTTGTGCCACTTCGTGCTCCGTATAGAGATCGCGGGTGGCGGCGAGGGTAGGGTGATCCGGTAAATCCATGTCCTCGGTGAGGGTGAACGCCCAGTCGACCAGTGTCTCGTTGAGTTGGAATACTTCACCCAGACTGTAGGATTTGCGAGATTTGTCCTGCATGCCCTGGCTGAACAGGGGGATGTATCCATGCTGCCAGTGGGCCGGGATCTCCCTGGCGTCAATTTCGTGGGCCAGGTCACCGTCGACCAAATAGTCGGCCCAGGCCACCGAACCCAGCGAGGCATCCTCCGGATCGAACCCCGAAATTCCCGCCACCAGCCAGTAGGCGTCCGTCAGGTCGAAGCGTGGGTCCAGGCCCAGGGCCATGATCGATGCCGAGGAGTTGGCGGTGCCCATCCCGGTGACGATACCCAGGACACCGGTATTGAGATTGACCTTGATGTCGTGATGCATATGCGGTGCCGCAAAGGTCGTGTCCAGGTGGCGGCGCTCATTCCAGCGCTGGAACTCACCGGCCTTGTCGCCGCTGTCTTCATCGGTCTCAAACATGGTAACGATGACCACCTTGATCGGTATGGCATCTTCCACCACCTTGACGGTGTCATTCGACTTGCCCGGCTCGTTGTCATTGTCCTGGTCACGGACGCAGCCCTGCAGGCCCAGGTTGCACAGGAATATGAGAATCAGCAAGCGATACATGGCTTTACCTCTAACGCGAGTAAATAATCAGCGCCAAGCCGATGAGGAACAGGGCGAACATGGCTGTAATCAGCCTGTTGGTGCCCGCCGGCGCATCCTTGAATTCTTTCCAGATGAATACGCCCCAGAAAGCGGCGACCATGGTGGCGCCCTGGCCCAGGCCATAGGAGATGGCGTAGCCGGCGGTGCCGGCAGCAATGACATTGAGGCTGAAACCCAGCGCCCAGATAATACCGCCCAGAATACCCACCATGTGCAGCCTGGGGCTGCCCTTGCTGAAGTACTCGCCCATGGGCGCGACGGCACCGGACACCGGCTTGTACATCAGCGGTATCAGGAAGATCAGGTTGGAGGCGAGCAGGCCAAAGCTGAACACCACACCGGCGCTGTAGGGTGTCATCAGGCCCGCTTCCGGGTTGGCGAAATCCATGGACATGGAGGCCGCCACAAAGCGGTAGAAAAAGCCCATGGCAATACCGGCAATGATGGAAATGGTCAGTCCCTTGCCCACCGACTGCGTGCCATCGGATGGCAGGCGACGATAGATGATGGCATCGATAACAATGGCGATGGTGATCAAGGCAACGCCGAGAAACAAATACAGGGCATCGCCAACCGGGCTCGCCATATAATTGGTAACTACGCCGATAATCAGGGCAAGTCCGATACCCACCGGAAACGCCACGGCCATACCGGCAATATTGATGGCCACAACCAACAAAATATTAGCCAGGTTAAAGACCGCTCCGCCCAGGAAGGCAGAGGTCAGTGCATCATTATTGGCCTGGCTGATATCGGCCATAAAGCTGCGACCTTCTTCACCGCTGCTGCCAATCGTAAATGCCAACAGCAGGGTCAGTAGCAGTACACCGATGGAGTAATCCCAGTAGAACAACTGGAACTGCCACTCTTCACTGGCCAGTTTCTGAGTATTGGCCCAGGAGCCCCAGCACAGCATGGTGACAAAACACATGGCCACGGCCAGAGTATAGGATTCAACAATTAGCATTTGTCTGCCCTCTTTACGATTGTTGTAACGGCAGGGGGGCTGACGCAAGTGCCACCCATGAAACCCCGGCTCAAGGACGGGGGGTTTCCTTTCGGTACCCTAGTGTAGAACGGGACTGTATGGTTGCATAGAGCGCATGTCAACCGGGTGCGCTTGCAGTGGCGAGGAAAATTGTGAATTATTACCGGCCCCGAAGTTCAAAAGGTCGCCTATACTCGCGTTAAAATCAAGCGGTTGTAATCCTGACAACCTGTATTGGACAGAGGTTCACATGAATAAGTCTTGTCTTCCAAACCTGAAAAAAAATCAACTGTACAGTGGTATCCTGCTGGCTTTTGCGGTGGGGCTTTCAAGCGGCGCCACGGCGCAAGCTGTTTTAGAGGAAGTCATCGTAACGGCGCAGAAAAGGGAGCAGTCCCTACAGGATATTCCTGCATCGGTGTCAGCCATTAGCGGTCAGTTTGTTAACGAAATTCTGACGGCCGGTGAAAATATCCGTGGCTTGAACGCCAGGGTGCCCAGCCTGGTTGTGGAGTCCTCGAATGGCCGGCAATCGCCTCGTTTTTATATCCGCGGAGTCGGCAACTACGATTTCGATGTGAATGCCACGCAACCCGTCTCCTTTATCATGGATGAGATTGCCCTGGAAAATGCGGTACTCAAAAGCTTGCCCCTGTTTGACATAAAGCGGGTGGAAGTATTGAGGGGGCCTCAAGGTACCCTGTTCGGGCGCGGTACCACGGCAGGCGTGGTGAAAGTCGATTCTGTTCGGCCCACGGCAGAGACCGAGGGCTATATCAATGCGGGCTACGGTAGCCATGACACCTATAGCCTGGAAGGCGCCGTCGGTGGTTCCCTCTCTGATAAGCTGACCGCGAGAGCATCGGTCAAGTATCAGGAGCGAGATGACCGGATCAGCAATGCTGTCCAGGGCGGTGGTGACCGGTTTGGTGCCTTCGACGAATTTGCCTACCGGTTGCAACTGCAGTACGCGCCCAACGACGACCTCACCATTCTCGGTAAGCTGCACGGATTTCACCAGGATGGCTCGCATCCACAGATCTTCTATGCCAATGGCTTCACGCCCGGTAAAGAGGGCCTGCGCGGTGAGTTTGACGAGGAAGAAACCCTGCAGGACGGCCTGTCTGATTTCGAACTGGACCACAGCGGTGGCAGCCTGATCGTCGAGTATCAATTCTCTGATCTCAAGTTTATCTCCATCAGTGGCTATGACGAGGTTGACAGCTTTAGTAAAACTGACCTTGATGGTGGCCTGGTCGGCGGCCCGGAGGTGATCGGTGTCTTTAATCGCCAGGCCTTCTTCAACGTGGCCACCGGTGATGGTCTGGACGATCACTACCAGTTTACGCAGGAGCTTCGCTGGTCCGGCGAGACCGACAAAATGTTCTACCAGTTTGGCCTGTATTACCTGAAGGAGGATATCACCGTTGACTCAGCCGACTTTGATACCCCGTCTGGCGCCAGGACAGCCCTGACCCAAGCAGAGCAGGAGACAGAATCAGCAGCGATATTTGGCCAGCTCGATTACCGCTTGTCTGATCAATGGTCGATGGTGGCCGGGCTGCGATATACGGCCGATGACAAGGAGCTGGACGTGGTGCCAGGCCCGGGCTCAACTGCCCCGCCGGCGAAAATTGACAAAGACGATGAGTACTGGAACGGCGAACTGGCCTTTATCTACGATTGGTCGGATGATATGAGCATCTATGGTCGCATCGGTACCGCATCTCGCGGGCCTGTGACCCTGGGTCGATTCGGTTTCACCAGCTCGGCGGACAAGGAAACCAATACCTCCGTAGAATTGGGCTTCAAGAGCACGCTTTTGGACGGGCGCGCGCGCTGGAATGCTACCGTATACGCCTATGAGTTGGATGACATGCAGTTGACGGCCACCGGCGGCACCGGCAATACCAATGATCTGCTCAACGCCGACGTCGAGGGCTATGGATTTGAAACCGACTTCGAAATCCTGCTGACCGAAGGGCTGCGTCTGTCCGGTAACATGAGTTACAACGACACGGAGATTGTCGAAGAGGGCCTGCTGGTCGAGATGTGTTCGTCCACCCCGCTGTGTACGCCAAAAAACCCGATTGTGGATACCTTCGAAGGCTTCTTTGGCACGGTGAACCTGGTGGCCGTGGAGGGAAATTCTCTGCCGCGAGCACCGGAGTGGATCTACAATATCAGTTTGAGCTATGAGTACCCGATTCAGGCAGGCACAATTTATGCGTCAACAGACTGGAACTACCGGGATGAGTCCAATATTTTTCTGTATGAGTCGGTCGAGTTTGTAGCGGAAGATCGGTGGCTTGGCGGGGCCCGCATCGGATTCCGCAACAGTGCCGAGAACCTTGACGTATCGGTAGTAGGACGCAACATTACCGATGAGATTGTGGCCGATGGCGCGATCGACTTTCTCAATATGACGGCCATCGTTAACGAGCCTCGTTACTGGGGTGTGGAAGCGCGTTACAGCTATTGATAGATCTACTTGCTACGTCAACACACCCCGATGTTGAAACCTATGCAACGGACAGTTACATTTTCTCTTGCCGCTGTTGTATTCGCAGCCATAAGTTGTGCTGCTGCGGCCGACTCTAAACCTGCGGACCTGATCGTTCGTGGCGATTACGTTTTGCCCATGGACGGGGCCGGAACAGTACTCGTAGATGCAGCCGTAGTGGTGGTCGGCGACAGCATTGCCGCGGTTGGGCCCTGGCAGGAAATCAGCAAGCAGTTCCGAGCCGCGCAAATTGTGCCCGGCGCAGGGCGGGTGCTTATGCCGGGCCTCATCAATGGCCATACCCACTCATCCATGACCCTGATGCGTGGCATGGTCGATGACCTGGATCTGATGACCTGGCTCAACGACTACGTATTCCCGCTGGAGGGACGATTCGTCAATCCGGAGTATGTGCGCATCGGCACGCAGTTGGCCTGCTGGGAAATGATACAGGGCGGCACCACGGCCTTTGTGGATATGTATTTTTACCCGGAAGTTACCGCCGCGGTGGTCGAAAGCTGCGGCCTGCGGGCAGTTGTTGCCGCACCCCAGATAGACTTTCCCAGCCCTGGATTCAAAGGCTGGGACGACTCTTTTGCCGCAGCCATTGAGTTTGTGCGCGCCTGGCAGGGGCGCCACCCCAGGATTACGCCCGCCTTTGCACCCCATGCACCCTATACGGTCTCACCAGAACATCTTGCCGATACAGCCAGGGTGGCGGTAGCAATGAATGCACCGATTTCCATACACCTGGCCGAGGCACCCGCCGAGGTGGAGTTTATTTTTGAGCGCTACGAGTCCACGCCCATGGAGCATGTGGCGGCCACCGGGCTGTTTCAGGCCGATGTGATTGGCGCCCATATGGTGCAACTGACCGCGGCAGATATTGAAATTGCCGCCCGCGAGGGGGTTGGCGCGGTGCATAACCCCACCTCCAATATGAAACTTGGCGCCGGTGTGGCCCCGGTTATCGCCATGATTGCAGCGGGAGTGAATGTGGGCCTGGGTACCGATGGGGCGGCCTCCAATAACGACCTGGACATGTGGGAGGAGATTCGTCTGGCGGCGCTGCTGCACAAGTTAAAGGCCGCCGACCCGACCGCCATTCCCGCCGGTACCGCCCTGGATATGGCAACCCGCATGGGGGCCATGGCCGTTGGACTGAGCGACGTGACGGGTCAATTGATGGTCGGTAAACAGGCCGATATGATCCAGCTCGACTTCACCCGCACCCGCCACCAACCCCTGTACGATATTACGTCTCATCTGGTATATGTGCTGGATAGCCAGGACGTGCAAACCACCATCGTGGCCGGCCGCATTCTTATGCAGGACCGGCAGGTGCTGACCATTGATGAAGAAAAATTGCTAGCCAATGTGCTGCGCGTGCGCAATGAGATCAAGGCGGCGCTGACCGAGAGTGCACCATGAGATGGGTGCTGTTGATGGGATGTATTATCGCCACGGGAAGCTCTGCCATGGACGTTGATGAGTTAGTGCGAGTACTGCAGTTGGGGCAGCGAAATTTGCTGCTGGAGCAGTTTCCAGCTCATCGCGAGATCATAGAGAAATTTACTCGCTAGTGTAGGTCGTCAAACAGTTTGTAACTTATTAAGTTTCTCTCTGCCACGCTTCACTTTCTCCAGAATGTCACTCGCGGATTTGGTCCAGATATAAGGCGCCGGCGCTTGGTTATGAGTCTCAATGAACGCCATGACTGTTTGCCCAAGCTCTTTCACACTGCTAAAGACACCTCGTTTCAATTGCTTTTCAGTTAGCTCCCGAAAAAACCGTTCCACCATGTTTAACCACGATGCGCTGGTTGGCGTGAAGTGCACATGGAATCGCTGGTGATATTTCAGCCAGCTTTTTACCTTCGGGTGCTTATGCGTCGCGTAATTGTCACAGATAATATGAATCTCTTTATCTTTGGGCGTCGACGTATTGATCTGGCGGAGAAATGACAACCATTCCTGATGGCGATGCCGCCCGGCGCAGGTGCCCAGCACTTCCCCTGTCAAGGTATTCAATGCAGCAAACAAGGTCGTGGTGCCATTACGTTTATAGTCATGTGTCATTGTCGCGGCCCTGCCTTTTTTCATCGGTAAGCCCGGCTGTGTTCTATCCAGCGCTTGTATCTGGCTCTTTTCATCACAACTGAAAACAATGGCGTTATCCGGCGGTGATATGTAAAGGCCGACGATTGCCTCCAGTTTCTCGGCAAACTCTTTATCGTTTGATACCTTGAATGTACTTATCCGGTGCGGTTTCAAACCATGGCTTTTCCATATCCGGCCCACCGAGGACATGCTGATACCCGCCTTCTCTGCCATCAGGCGTTGGCTCCAATGCGTAGCGTTTTTCGGTTTCTCTTGCGTCGTGAGTCTGATCACCTGTGCAACCTTACGTGAACTGATTGTCGGTTTGCGCCCCGGCCGATACGCATCCCGGCGGATGCCTTCAACTCCTCTCTCCGCATAACGTTTTCGCCAGCGGCCGGCTTTCTGTCTCGTAATGCCCAGTTCAAAACCGATCTCTTCATTGGTCATGCCCTTGCCGGCCAGAAGAACAATTCGTGAACGCTCCGCCAATCGGACCGACACAGAACGCGATTTAGAGAACTTACTCAAATCCACAACTTCGTCATCAGACAAAACAATTTCTACTGCAACACGCACGACAAGCTCTCTATATAGGAAAGAGGCTATATGTTACGCTATTTAGGGCGACCTACACTAGCGATTATTCTTCTGCCAGGGCTGCTTTGATGGTTTCCATCATATCGGCGAGTTCTGGCTTGTTGCCGGCGATTTCTTCAATGGTCAGCCCATCCAACTCGTGGGGGAATACCAGCCACTGGTCTGTTTCGTGAAGGTAGTAATCGGGTACGCGGTCGGTTTTGTTATTGGTCGGCTTGTAGTAGGGCGTGGCAATGCGAATTTCCGGCGAGTTCTTTTTACAGGCCGCCTGCAGATCCCTGATGGCCTGATCAATACTGAGCCCGGTATCGTGCACGTCGTCGACAATCAGCAGTGAATTTTCAGATTCCAGGCGTCGGATAAGGTAGTTGAGGCCATGTACCTGAACATGGCGGTTGCGCTCGCCAATGCCGGTATAGGACGAGGTGCGGATAGCAATGTGATCGGATTTTATCCCCAGCACATCCAGCAATTCCTGTATTGCAATTCCCACGGGTGCGCCACCGCGCCACACACCGACAATATAATCGGGCCGAAATCCACTCTTGTAGACCTGCAGAGCCAATTCGAAAGAGTCGCGCAATAATTGACTGGCATCGATGTAGTGCTTGTTCATGAGTTGGGGTCACTGAAAAAAGAGCTAGCCTACCATAGATCTCGGTGGTGCCTACGTCGGCATTTACATAACCTCACTGCACTAAAAATAAAATCCCATGGAGTGAAACATGCCCCGGTATCCACCGACAAAGCCCGATGCGCCGGTTATGAATATGTTTATATCCTGTCCATCCATTTATCGAGAGTGTGTGGTTGGTATTGCAATACCGTTGCCAGTATATCTGTGGGATCGGTCGCGACCAGTAGCTGCGCCCGATGCTGCGGGGTCAAAAAACGGTTCTCAACCATGTGGTCGAGAAATTGCAGCAGCGCATCAAAAAAGTTATTGACGTTCAGCAGCCCGCAGGCCTTGGTATGAAAGCCCAACTGGTTCCAGGTCAATATTTCAATGATTTCTTCCAGCGTGCCTATGCCGCCGGGCAGGGCGATAAAGCAATCGGAGAGCGAGGCCATTTTCATTTTTCGCTCGTGCATCGAACTCACCGCAATCAGTTCTGTGACTGCACCGTGACCGACTTCCTTGTCCAGCAGGTCCTGCGGAATTACCCCAATCACTTCACCGCCGGCGCCCAAAGCGGCATCGGCGGCCGCACCCATCAGCCCCACCTGACCGCCGCCATACACCAGTGTGTGTCCCTGCGAGGCGATTAATTGCCCCATGGTACGGGCCGATTCCATGTAAGCAGAATTGGTACCTGGGCTGGAGCCGCAGTAGATGCAGATTGAAGACATGCCATGTATCCTTGATGTGCGTGTGAGCATACCGCTTGTGGCGGGCAACTTCATTACAGGCTGGAGTGTGCCCAGCGTATGCCCCGGGCGACGCGCGATGAAATGCAGCAGTTGCAGGGCATGTTCGCCCGGGCGGCCCGCTGGGATGAGCGCAACGAAATGTCCTCTTATCTGAAAGATCCCACATTGATGCCGCTACTGCATAGTTTCGACGGCGCAACCGGTGATGACGGCTATGTTGCGCGCCATCTATCAGTTGCGAGCCACCGACAGGCTTGCCGGCGTCTCTCCCACATAGCGCAGCGTAACAAAGCCAAAGAACATTTCGTGTCTGGTCTGCAATCCAAAGTGTACCGGTATGGAGGGGTCGGGATTGGCGGTGTTTCTGTCTGAGTTATCCATTGCCCCTTTGGCAATCAGCCGGGTGCCGGCAGGTAAAAACAGGGGCTCCTCAAGCTGGTAATTGAACTGCCAGTTGAAATCATAACGCGGTACCGACAGCAGGATCTCGGAGCTGCCATCGGGGTAGACGGCGGTGTAGTTCATGTATTTTCCGCGGAAGTGCATGTGCGGCATCATGGAGTACAACCAGGCATCCCGCTCGATTAGCTGCTCACCCTCGAGTTTGTGTTCCCTGGCATTGGCGGGAATCATAAAACGTCTCTGGCCGGCAACGCCTCCCGCCATGACATAGGCCGGTGGCTCATCGTAAATGAAAAGGCCGATCTCGGTTTCATCGACAGTGGCCTTGCCCGAGGTCGTGTAGTGCATTTGCAATAACAGGTTTGATCCCTTGGGTATCAAGCGCCCACTGTTGTCCCTGAATACATCCGTCTGGCGACCCGGTGCAAAGCCACCGATGCTCTCGCCCCTGGCCGAGCCGGTTTGCCGCCCCCGCACGCTCTTGTCCGCCGGGCTGGACAGGTAGGCGATGACGTGGTGCAAGACCTGTTTGTCACCGGGCACTGTTTCCATGGCCCGCACCCAGACATCTTCATCCAGGTTGAGTTCCACCGGGATGTAGCGATAGTCGATAACCCCAGTGGCAGGGATAGACTGGGCCGGCACCTTGATGATCATATCCGGCTCTCCCAGGCTGTACCTGGGATCGTCGATGCTCAGGGTAGTGAGCGGATCCTCGGCGCCTTCCATGGGTGCACCGGCATCTATCCAGTGCACCAGGCGTTGTTTTTCCTCGACGGTGAGTCCCATCATGTCCTGGATGGGCTTGCCCACGTGGTGATCGATTTGGCCCGGCGGCATGCGGCGGGTCATGACCACCTCGCGCATCATCTTGGACCAACCGAGGATCATGCGGTGGCTGGACATGGACCAGGGTGCAATACCACCGTCGTGATGACAGGAAACACAGTTGTCCAGCAGGATTGGCACGATGTCTTTGCTGTACGACACTTTGTCCACCTGGTGCTGCGCTCGACTGGCAAAGGTGATTGCCGAGTCCGCTATGGCGACACGGCTGTCGGCAATCACCTGGCCGGCTAACAGCTTGCTGAGCGCGTCCTTGAGGTAGTGGTTGTCAACGTCCTCAATGGGTCCGCGAAATACCAGGGACATGGTTTGCGGATCGATAAGGAACGCTTCTGCCGTGTTTTCTACGCCCAGGGATTCGGCCACCAGTTGGGATTCATCGACGAGAATGGGAAGCTCATAGCCAAAATTTGCGGCCTCTTTGGCGATGCTTTCGCGGCTGTCCTGCGGCCGGGGATTGAGCATGAAAAACGCCACGGCCTGGCTTTCAAACTGTTCCTGAAGTTTGTTCAGGGTGGGGGCGGCGGCACGTACTGCGGTATCACCATTGCCCTGGATGACGATCACGATGGCCTTCTGGTCACCATACCAACTGAGCTGGTGATGCTTGCCCTGGTGGTCCAGCAGTGCAAAATCACCAACCCTGGCGGACCCGGCTGCGGTGCACAGCAAGCTGGTGAAGAGGCTTGTGGACAGCGCGACGCAAAATACGGCGAACCTGAACATTTTCATGGGTGCTTCCTCAATCACAAAGGTGTCGAGAATATTTGGGTAAACAGTAGCATATTCTGACTTACATTTGATCCTGTGGCGGCCGTGCAGTTCATTGTTTCGCCCCTGGATGTGGTATAAAACATGACTTCGAATTGATAGAGACTGAGATGGATTTTCTGGTCAATCAACTGATCGTCAGACGCCATATCCTCACCTTGCTGACCATTGTGCTGGCAGGCACCGTCAGTTGGGGGATACGCGATACCACTATTGATAACACTTTCAACAGCATCTTGAGTGAGGACGACCCCTACCGGGAAGAGGTCGAGCAGGTCCGGGAGGATTTCCCGCCCAGCACCGCTGTGTTGTTTGCTTTCCTCACAGTAGATGGCGTGTTCAATTTCGAAGCGCTGCAAGCGATGGAGGATTTGACCGACCGGTACATAGAGATTGAGTCCGCCGTCTCCGTCGCCTCCATCAGCAATTATCGCCTCAATGCGGTCGATGCCGAACAGCACGATCGCGATTATCTGCTGCCGGCCTTGTCAGCGCTCTCACAGGACGACCTGCGGCGCATCCGCAATATCGCTCTCAACGACGAGGTTCTCACCAAAAGCCTGCTGTCACCCGATGGGCAAATGGCCCTGGCCCTGGTTAAGTACAAGGCGGATAGCGACGACAAGGCCACGCGCATGAGCATTGCAGAGTCGGTCGTCGCGCTGCGAGATTCCCTCCGCAATGACTATCCCGATTTGACCATTTATGTGATTGGTAACGTGTTATTTGAGCTGGACAGCTACAAGGCGCAGAGCAAGGACAGCCGCTACCTGTTTCCGTTGGTTGTCAGTATCTCCATTTTCCTGCTGTGGTTTTGTCTCAAATCCCTGCGGTTCTCCCTGTGCATATTTGCCGTGTCCTTTGTCACCATTGCCGTGACCGTGGGGACGGCGGGTTGGGCACAGATATCGTTTAACCAGATTTCCGCCATGGGGCCTTTGGTAGTGCTGATGATTGCCACGGCAGACTGCGTGCATATCGTCTCGATTTACGTGCAGGGTCTGCACCGCTCCCTGAGCAGGGTCGAAGCCATGCGGCAAAGCCTGGCCGTTAATTTTCAGCCCATTAGTCTTGCCACGCTCACCACCGCCTTTGGTTTCCTGAGTTTGAACTACTGTTCTTCACCGGGCATATACGGCTTTGGCAACATTGTGGCGATTGGCGTGGTATGGGCCTACCTGGTTACCCTGACCCTGTTACCCACCCTGATACTGTTGATGCCCACGCGCAAGATACCCAGGCCGCTGGGGGTGCGCGGCTTTATTACCGGGGTAGAGCTGTTAGTGAGCAGGCGGGGCAAGCTGCTGTTTCGCGGCAGCCTGGTGCTGATCGTGACCACCCTGGCCCTGTTACCGCTGAACTCGGTGGACTTTAACCGCTTCAGTTTCGTTGACAGGGATTCGGATTTTCATCACGCCATGACGGCACTGTCTGAAAAAATTGGCAACGACCAGAGCCTGGTCTACAGCATTCACAGCGGTGAGTATTACGGCATCACCACACCGGCTTTCCTCAAGCAGGTGGATGACCTTTCGATTTGGCTGGAAGAGCAGCCGGAAACCGGTTTCGTGCGCAGTTACACCGCCTATTTAAAAACCCGTAACAAGGCGGAGCACGACAACGAAGAGAGCTGGAACATACTGCCGGATGATCATCTGCAGATTATCGATTACCTGGTCGGTTACCAGCTGATACAGGAGATCGAACCGAACCTGGAGCCCATCTTCAATTCGGATTACTCCGCAGTGCGCATGGTGATTGGCACCTCCAACCTGTCGAACCGTGAACTACTGCATTTCAATGACAAAATAGACCAGTGGATTAACGCCAATGTGAAGCAGCAATACCAGGTGATGCACGGCGATAACAGCATCCTGTTTGCGCGCCTGGACCGTTCAATATCGGTGGAGCTGTTGCAGGGGTTCACGGTCAGTTTTATTTTCATTACCCTGACGCTGATCATTGGACTCAAAAGTGTGCGTTATGGGCTGTTGAGTATCGCGCCAAATGTTTTTCCCGCCACCATTGTGTTCGGCTTCTGGGGGGTCTACAACGGTGAGCTCAGCCCCTACATCCTGATGTTGTTTTCCATCAGCATCGGCCTAGTGGTGGATGATACGGTACACGTGTTGAGCAAGTACATCAGTGCCAGGCGCGAGGGTGAGGTGCCGGAGGCGGCGGTGAAGTTTTCACTGGACAAGGCCGGGCCGGCCATCACCATCACCACCTTGTCGCTGGCGGTGAGCACCATGATTTTGATTTTCTCCAACACCTTTTATTATCAAAACGTGGCACTGATGCTGACGCCGATTATCGTGGTGGCCTTGCTACTGGACCTGTTGTTCCTGCCACCGTTGTTGATCAGGTTTGATAATTGGTTTGAGCGTTCACAAAGGTAGGGTCGAATTCTTTCGGCCAGCGATCCATCCAATCACACCATTGGTCAAATTAATTCGTTGGGGACGCCCAGTCCCTACTTGTCGACTTTGAATAAAGATTGTGAAATCCAGGGTTCGCTGCTACGCCAAGGCGTGCATCGACGGAATCGTGCTATCGGCTTGATCTTGGACGGAAGTTTTCTGCTTGCCTGCCAAGTGAAAGATCAGATGGCGTAATTTCCCCGCGTTAAGGTACTAATGTAATGAACCATCCACATCCACGCTGCTAGTTAAGCGTCTGCAGTGCGTCCAGCAGAGCCCCTTTCTTAAACTTCAAATGAGACTTCACCAATTTTACGCCCGTTTTCCCGTCTCGCGCCATTAGACAATCACATAGCTCTTCCAAATATGCCAGAAGTCGAACTTTCACCCCTTCATCGGCAAGTGCAATTGCCGAAAGGTATTGGTAATGATATTGCTCTGTCAGTTTGGATAGGCATGCATTTAGGCCCGCACTATGACTCATTTTCCAGAATGACATCCAAAATGGCGTGAGAGACAAGTAAAAGTCGATCGTATCGCAATCTCCAGCTGTATCTTTTATCGTGCAAAGCATCGCCTGCAGCGTGCCCATCTCAGCTGGGGTTCCATTTTTGACCGCTAGTTGCATAGTGCGTGTCTCTAGCAGCGATCTCACGTCAATGAGGTCACTAATATTTTCTTCGCTCAGTGTTGGCACACCATACCCACCAGAAGCTCTACTATCGAGAAAACCTAATTCTTCCAGCAAACGCAATGCTTCTCTGACAGGTGTTCTGGATACACCCAGACGCTTTGCCACATTGTCTTCGGTAACTCTCTCACCCTGCTCGTAAAGTCCTTCCAAAAGAGCTCTCTTTACCAGAGTGTAAACCTGATCACGTAATTGTATTGGTTTCTGAATTTTCAATGTGTCCATGGTGATCCTAAGAAAAATGAATTCGTACTGCCCTGTTCTTGGGCTGAAGTAGAGTAGGCGTTATACGGTTTCTCACCGAGTGAAAACCAACAAGCTGGATCGTCTTTGTATACGGTATCCAGTGAGACTCCGAAAGTTTAGCACTAACAATCAAGAGGTTCCATACCAACCCGTCTTATATCGCGCATGTCTATTATTCCGATCCCGAAAAACCGTAGATGGTTTCTATGTCTACTGAATCAGATATCTGGAATTTTACTACACATCTAATTTTAATATACAGTATACTGTATGCAGTATATAACTCTGAGAGACGACATGATAGAGCACAGTGACGCACTATCCTCCGGACTTAATGGATTGATCGAGCCGGGCAGGGTTCACAAAAGCCTCTATACCGACGCCAAAATATTTGATCTCGAAATGAAAAGGGTTTTTGGCAGGGCATGGATATATGTGGGCCATGAGAGTCAAATACCCAATCAAGGCGATTTCTATACGACACAGATCGCGAAAGAGCCCGTCATCATGGTCAGACACACTGACGGGACAATCAAAGTTCTTTACAACCGCTGCGCCCACAAAGGCGCTCAAATTACCACTCACACCTCGGGCACTGTAAGGGCTTTCAGATGCCTCTATCATGCCTGGTCGTTTGAAACGGACGGCAAATTTAAAGCCAGGCCCTTGGCGAGCGCCTATGACAACAGCTGCCCGGCTTCAGACAATTACGAAAATGATATGAAACAGGTCGCATGCGTCGAAGATTACCGAGGATTTGTTTTTGCACGGTTATGCAAGGAAGGGCAGGATCTATGCACATGGCTTGGGGAGACAAAATCCTCCATCGATAACCTTGTCGACCGTGCCCCAGAAGGGGAGATCGAGGTGGTAGGCGAGCCTCTACGCTATTTGAATGATTGCAACTGGAAAATGCCGATCGAAAACGTATCTGACGCGCTTCATGCGCTACCAACACACAAATCTGCCAGCTCACCGGCAGCAGAAATGTCTCGTGACTTCCCGGACCCAGATGAACAGCCTATAACTCTCAATATGCTTATTCCTTTCGGCAACCCTCTGTCGTTTTTTGACGAAATAGGGCAGACGATCTGTGGAAATGGCCATTCATACAGCGGAGGCACGGTAAGCATACATTCGGCTTACCCGGAAGTGCCTGAGTATCTGAAAGCAATGAATAAGGCCTATGGCGAAAAGAGAGCTGGAGAAATTCTATCTGTCGAGCGTCACAATACTGTCATCTATCCGAGTATTTCACTCAAGTGTAGCCTGCAATCGATTCGGGTCTTCCGTCCTATTTCTGCGGAGGAAACATTATTGGAGACCTGGACCTTCCGGCTGAAAGGCGCACCTGAGGAATTGCTACGCCGGACCATGATTTATAATCAAACCATTTTTTCTCCTGCCTCTGTTGCCGGGCACGACGACAACGAAGCCTTTTGTCGCATGCAACAAGGATTGCAAAGTGGCGGGCTTGAATGGGTCAATATAAATCGCCATATGAATGATGAGGAGCTAAATCATGACGGGACGACTAGCGCCCCAGGAACCAGCGATATGGTGTTTCGCCATGAGTTTGAAGCTTGGAAGAATTATATGTCGGATACTGGAGTTACAACTTCATGAACAGCGACATCGATTCTAAATCAAGCAGCGCGGTACACGCCGAATTAAGGGCAGAGATAGAGCAATTCTTGTTTCTTGAGGCGCGATTTATCGATGAGCAGCGCTGGGAGGACTGGTTGGAGTTGTATCATGACAGCGCAATCTATTGGGTCCCCACAGGCCGACATCAGAATGACCCACTCCAACAAGCATCGATAGTTTATGAAGAAAAGCTGGGGCTGGAACTTCGTATTAAGCGGCGCAAGCATCCACAAGCCCACTCGCTCGACCGTATGCCGGAGTCAACACATTTGATTTCCAACATTATGTTGGATCAGGTTGATGTTGCAATGGGAAGTTTAACTGTATCCTCGAGTTTCATAATGCTGGGCTATCAGGAGGATATCAGCAATTCTCAGACGGTCTACGGAGGTAGATACCTCCACGAATTAATGCGCGTTGCAGGTGAGTTAAAAATTGCGAGAAAGAAAGTCGTGCTCAATAACTGCGATGCGCCTCTGCGCAATATACAACTGTTCTTCTGAAACTTACTGGCTCAGCTTTTTCGGTTAGCGCGCGCAGCAATCCATTAACGTGCCGGCAAAGTATTGATATACGCCACCACATACTTGATATCAGCCGGGCTCAATAAAGTTCTCGCCCAGGTCGCCATTGATTGACTTGGAGTACTTTCTTCCAGATGACTGCCTCTAATACCATTTTGGAAATTCTCCAATTGCCGAACTAGATAGCTATCACTAAACCCTGCCAGCGCCAGAGCCCTCAAGGCCGGAATCCCCTGGCCTTCCATTCCATGACAGGTTGCGCAATTAGCATAGATCGCCGCCCCACTTCCACCGGCTTCCGCAAGTGTCACTGGCGCGGGCACATTGGCAAGCTGAGAAATATATGCTGCCACATCATCGATAGATTGATCACTACCAAGTGTATTTGATATTGCCACCATCTGTCCCCCATAGGTATCGGCAGGATCGCCGCCACGAGTTCCGTTTTTGAAACTTCGCAGCTGGTCCGTGATATAGCATCCCTGCAGCCCGGCTATTTTGGGTGAATTTTGTGACAGGACGCCCTGTCCCGTCTCGCCATGGCAGGAAATACAGGCGTTATACAATTTTTCGCCTCGAGCTGGATCGCCACCTGCGGAAGCAGCTGTGGCATAAATCAGATACATAAACGCAATTAGTATTCTCATATTCAAACGGCCTTAATCCTGTTTGGCATATTCATTTCACGCCAACGTTAACGGTATTTACTTCACCGATCCGACTTTGTATCCGCAGCCGTAATCAGACTAATTAATCTGTCTCAAGTTTCCTTTACCTCCACAAGAGGCGTGACCCGATAGCTGGCGACCTCTTCCTTGGTACAGGGAATAAAAATCTGTGGAAGCTCTGCTGGGCTGAACTCCTGAAGCATCCAATTGAGCAGCAGGGCAGTGCGCTCGTTATTCAAGCCTGACTGGGCGGTGCCAGGTACAGTAACAAGGTATTCTCGCCCACCCGGAATAGATATAAATTTCCCCAGGTGGCCCGATAAGCTGGGAACCCGCTTGCCAGCGGCAGTATCAAAAAGCATGTCAATCAAGGGCGACGCCCAAAACAATTGCTGTCGAGCAGTGGTACACAACATTGCCGTCAGAATGGCCAACGCACCAATTGATATTGTTACTTTTGGCCGGAATGTAGAGAGGCTTGTTGCCCTCATAGCGAGAACACATGCAGCGCCCACAACTACTTTTCCCACAACAATCATTGTAGGAGATAATGTAATTTTCCCCGTCCGCTGGATTTCGACAAGTCCCTATCCAGGTAATAACTGACATCTCAGTGCCGGGAGGGCAGGTGTTTTGTGTGCCCCCGCAACAACTACAAGCGTAGCCATCAATCGCACAGTGTCGCCAATATTCGCAGCTCCTGGGGTCGCCCGGATCCCCCGCAATACCTGATTCATCCGGTGCACTGGCTTGTGCTCTGGCGACGGGTAAAACCGGAATCGCTGACGCGCCAACGAGAGCATAACCAAATTTCCCCAGAAAACTTCTTCTGGATGTTCGCATTGCAGTTTTACGTGCGTATTTCTCAAACCAGCTATCAATGAATTTCATACACTACCCCTGTTACAGCTGCGCAGTCTTTCCAGAGAGCTTCTCATCTACAAATTGCTGTAGTGATACCACGCCCTGATTCTTTGCTTCGATTAAACTTTCCAGATGCTCTCTAGAGTTAACCAGGCCATTCGATTTCAAGATTCCCTGACTGTCGATGAGTACGGCATACGGAAGCTTGCCCACTTCAAATTTTAGGCCCAACTCTGGAGACAGGACATAACTGAAATTTCCCAGATTTTGCTCTTCAATCAACCTGTGTTGATCGCTGAGGTCGCCATCGCTCGCCAAAATTATTGAAAGCCAAGACTTTTCACTTCGCTGCATAGATTTGAGCACCGGTAGCAGGGTCTTGCAGATGGGGCATGTTGGCGAGAGGAAAAACACCATCATGCTCAACTTGTCTCCATTATCACCCCCCTATCGAAATTTGCCTTCCAGACAGAACATTCAGATGTACCGGAGGAACATAATCACCTACCTTGTACTTCCCACCAATCATAAGTGCGCCAGCCGGTGCCACGCGTTCGTAAAGGATACCGACCTGCCTTACCAGGGCGTAATCAGATCGCCCGCGAACAAGGTTCACGCTGAGCGAGGATGTATAGACCAACAACAATGCCACAGCAAGCATCAGGGAATAGTGTCGAATCTCATTGTTAATCAGCAGTCCAGTAACGACCGCAATTTCTAGAACCAGAAAAGCCCATGCAATAGATCGAGACAACGCAATCGGAAGAATATCGTGATTGTTGATGCTCTCGACAAAAGCCTCGAAATCGCTGGCTTTGTGCCGGCTCGAGGACATAAAAAGCAAGGTAAGATAGAAGCAGGCAGCCTGAATCAAGATCGCTGCCGCTGCCGCAAGCCCCGGAATTTCACTCAGCATGACTCTAGTACACCTGTAATGCGGTTGGAGTAAATCCCACCTCATTGACAGTGCGTAAATAGTCTCCGCTCATCGCATCATAAATGTCGATTTCATTGACGCCAACATAGGCCGCGAATAGAAGCGGCTTGGCGTCTTTGCTTACCTGAATTGAATTCGCTATACGACGAAGAGAGATCTTTTGAGTGCGCTTTTTCTTCCTAATGTCATAGATCCACACCTCCTGCCCCGGATCCTTCGCTGTGTTGGAAACTCCGTGTTTCCCTTGGTGCGTAATGGAATACAGACGACTGGTTTTTTCATGAAATGCTAGATGCTGCTGACCGCCCATTGCCCATTGCCCATTGATCCGCTCGCTCTGACTCACTGAACAAAGACCACGGCTCACTGTAGATTGGCTCGTCGCCCGACAAGTCAGCGGTGTACAAAAAGCCCTCGAATGAGACGAAATGTCAAAGACCATGGTCTCGCACTGCAAACTCAGTGACAGGGTCGATTTCGGGGTTGAAGAAGGACTTGCTCCGCTTCTTTTCTGATATCTGTCCGGATTCATCCAGGGCCAAAGTCATCATCGAGCCATCACCACAAATGGAAGCGAACTTTCGCGGTCCGACTGGGTAGACTAGAGCGCAACCGGGGATACCGATTTCACTCAAAAATTTCCGATTTTTTACATCGACTATTGTCAGTGACTGAGCCGGTGTGTAGTTGTAGACCGCCATAAATTGATCATTATCGCTTAATCCCGAATTGTATACCGTGGGTATAGTCGAACCTCTTTTTGTGGGGATAACAATCTCATGTAGCGGCGAAAGCGTTCGTAAATCGTAAACCGTTACAACGTCTGTTCTGGTTCCCCTGGTGTGCCTTGAGTAATAGGTCTCCGCTGAATAGATTTCTCCTCCCTGTGAAGGCAGTGTCAGTGAGTTAAATGAATAGCCCGTATTTTAACATGCCGAGGAATGTTCCAGTGTCACCATCGATGAGTGAGGCTCTGCCGTCGGGCATGTGGTTGTAGACCATGTCATCAACCCAAACCCAATGTGGATTTGAACTAGCCGGCAGAGTGTTTACAATTCCCAGGGACTCGGCTTTGAGGTCGGCTAAGTGCAAACTCTGAAGTGATTTATCAGCAAAGTCCGGAAACCCTACACACTATCTACAGCTTCAACTACCGCTTCGAATTGGCAGATGTCACTATCCATAGCCGAGCATCGTCGCTCTTCACATGTTACTGCCTGCTTGAATACTCGCTCGGCGACGCCCTTAAGCATGCCAGAAATGGGCGCGCAGACAGCAAAATTGGCGTGACCATAGCCAGCACTAAACGGGCTATTTTCTACAGTAAGAATCACTTTCTTTTCATTCGAATTCAAGGAAAATGTCCATTCACCCCAGCCTAGCTGCGGAGCCATATTTTCGATTTTTAACAATAAATCTCTTGGATCGGAACCGATCTGGTCAGCATATTGTTGAGCGGACCTTCCTCCAAATCGACAAAATGAATCCTCGATCGCGCTATACATTTCGAGTGAAGCCGGGTGTAATTCAGACTTAAAGCAGCCCATCAATCCATCAGCCCTAACCAGCACGTATCGAACACCATCCGAGTGAAGGGCTCCATGTTCTTGGGAAATATTATCAACAAACGTGCCGCTCACTGTTCGCTCAGCGCCATATGAGTATTACTTATTATCGATGCCACATGGTGCTCAAAGGGCTTTATCAATGTGCATAATAGTCGACTTGTTATTCGTATGCTGCGCGATAGCTTCCTCGCCCAACTCACTGCCAATACCCGAATCTTTTAGACCACCGAATGGAACCGCCACGTCCAGAACATTGTGCGTATTGACCCACGTCATACCGGCCTTCAATTGAGGCAACATGCAATGAACTCTGTCTATATTTTTCGTCCATACACTCGCGCCCAAACCAAATTTGGTATTGTTTGCATCAGCAACTACCTGCTCCATGTCCTTGAAAGAGGCGACAGCCAGTACGGGGCCAAAAATCTCCTCTCTAACCACCTCCATATCTTGCCGCACATTGGTCAAGACTGTCGGTTTCACATAAAATCCTGGATGGTCGATCGCAATGTTACCTGCAACAGCCTCGGCGCCATCGTTAACACCTGACCTGATAAAATCCTGCACACGCTTTTGTTGAATTTTCGATACTAGCGGACCCATCTCAGAGGCGGAATCTAGCCCGGCCCCTAGCTTAATGCCGTCAGCTATCGCTACTATTCCATCCACAACCTCGTCGTAGACTTTCTCGTGAACAAAAAGGCGAGACCCTGCACAGCAGTTCTGCCCATGATTTCCAAAAATTGCTTGTGCAGCACCGGGAATTGCCTGACTCAAATCTGCATCGGGGAAAACTATAACCGGCGATTTGCCGCCCAGTTCCAGCGAGCATTTCTTGAAGTTCTTCGCTGCAGTTACGCCAATAATGCGCCCCGTTTCTGTAGAGCCAGTGAATGATATTTTGTCAATGCCAGGGTGCTCTACCAATGCAGCACCGGCAGTGGCACCGGTGCCGGTCACCACGTTTATTACGCCTCGGGGAATGCCAGCTTCTGCTGCCAACTGGGCAAAACGCAACGCGGTTAAAGGTGTATTTTCCGCCGGTTTCAGCACCACGGTGCAGCCCGTTGCGAGCGCCGGGGCTATTTTCCAGATAGCCTGCCCAAGAGGAACATTCCACGGCGTAATTGCGGCCACAACGCCAACTGGCTCCCGAGTTGTATAGGAAAAGAAATCCATTCCGGCTGCATAGGGCGCTGATACGCCAATAGTCTTACCCTGGATTTTTGTCGACCAACCCGCCATATAGCGCAGGCAGTCTACCGACAAGTCCACATCAAAAAGTCGCGTATTAACTATTAGTCTTCCGCTGTTCACGCTTTCGATCTCTGCGAATTCCTGCGCATTCTGTTCGAGCAAATCTGCCAGCTTTAGAATGAGACGCTCACGTGAGGCGGGCTTGAGTCCAGCCCATTCGTTGCTTTCAAATGCGATTCTAGCCGCCGATACGGCGCGGTCTACATCTTCCACCGTGCCACTGGGTACACACGCAATTAACTCAGCGCTGGAAGGGTCATAGATGGGCAGAGTTTCGCTGCCAGTTGAATCCACTGCCTCACCAGCAATAAACATTTTGTGCTCAGAAAAAATGAATTTCCTGCTTACCGCACCCAAAAGGGAGATGTCATTCTCCATAGTTCCAGCTCATGCTATTAGTCAATTTCCAGCATGTTAGCACCAAAAGCGTATACGGTATTATGTTTTTGATCTTCCTGGGCCGAAGTGATATCGGTTGTAGTGGGTTACTGGCTCGCCCATCACGTACTGAACCAGTGGGTTACCATCGAGTTATTCACCTCGCTGGATGTGAAGAAATCACGGCGCTTGTTCTGCGAACATCAGCGGTAACTCGCCCCCACCATTCTCATAACGAATCTTGAGTACAACGCGGTCGCCGGGTTTGAATACCTCCGAGCCACTCACGATAGCCACTGGCCCCGCATCCAGCCTGACCGAAGCGATATACCAGGGGAGCTGATCCCTGAAACGAGGTTCCAGGCTGTGGTTAAGACTGGTGGATGTCACTACAGTGGCACGGTTATCGATGACTTCCCAATTAACACTGGCACAGAGGCAGCACGAGCAGTTCTCTCGCAAAGGGTATAGGACCTGACCGCAGTCCTGGCACACAGGTAAGCAGAACGCTCCATCAGCAGTAGCATTCGCCCAGGCGTCGAGCAAAAAATGCTCCGAGAGGTCCATTTAGCAATTGCCCCGCTGGAGTATGGCGGCGCAATTACAGATCCCCCGATCATAATTAACATAGCCATAGCCGCTGACCACGCCTGTTGTCGCACCAGGTACCTGCGCACCCAGTGGTTCGCCAATCACTTGGCTGATCGCTTCATTGACCGCGAGAAATCCACCCGCGGCCCCGGCCTGGCCAACCGACAACTGGCCCCCGCCTGTATTGAGAGGCAGGCCACCGCCATTCACTGTCAGGGGTGTCCGCCGGATGAAACCAGGAGCCTCCCCCTGCTTGCAGAAACCAAGCCCGTCCATCTGCAGCATGACGATAACGGGATAGTCGTCATAGGCCTGTAGAAAATCCATATCACCAGGTTCCAGAGCGGCCTGCTCATACATCCGGCCACTGGCCTTTTCCCAGCCACCGCGATACTGAATGTCGTCTCCGGTGAAGGCATTGTGGGTTTCCATCGCGCCTTTAATCACTGCATATTTCAGGCCCCGGCAGCGCGACCGCTCCTCGCTCATCACCAGATAACCCTCCGCTCCGCAGCAGGGCATAACGCAATCAAACATATGCAGAGGGTCGGCAATAACTGGCGCGGCCAGGTAATCCTCCATCGACATCGGCTTGCGCAACAACGACACCGGGTTGTCCAGAGCCGCCTGCCGCTGGGCTACACAGATAGTGCCAAAATCCTCGCGGGTGGCACCGTACTGTTCCATGTAGGACTTGGTGATCATCGCAAAGATAGCGTTGGGGGCGGCCGCACCATGGGGGTTGATATAGTCCTGGGTGAAAGTGGAGAAATTATCGATGAGTTTCTTGAAGCTGCTACCGGCCAGTGCATCTGCACCTATACACGCCACCACATCGGCATCTCCACACTGGATCGCCCTCGCCGCGCGTTTCAATGAAATTATCCCGGAAGCCCCGCCCATGGGAAGATCAACTAACCAATCCAATTCCAGCCCGAAGTGCTCGGCCATAACCGCAGCGGAATCGGGCGAGTTACTGTAACTGGACAGCGCCAGTCCGTTGATGTCCTGTTTGCTGAAATCGGACACCCGGATCAGCTCCTGCAAGGCCCTGCCGATATACCAGGCCGGGTGGTGGGTGGCAACCTTGGCGTACTCCACGGTAATCGGCACTGCCACGGCAACGCCTGCATAAGAATTGGCCTGGGCCATGTTTGCTTATCCTCTCAGGGTGATGCCATCTGCCACAATGCCGTCTTCCTTAAATTGTTGAAAATCCGCGCTGGTATAACCGGCCTCCAGCAGTACTGACTCAGTATGCTCACCGTATTTTGGAGGGAATGGCAGAGCGGTGACGGCGCCCTCTATATCAACAGCCATCGGCTGCATGAAGAACTCCTTGCCGTCGGGGGTAACCGAACTCGTCAACTTCGGGCGGATCGCATCCAACTCCCTCACCTGGCGCACATCGTTCACCTTTGCCCAGGGAATGCGGACGTTTTCAAAATCAGCCTCGAGCTCGGCACTGGTGTACTGGGAGATAACTTCGCGCAAATCCGCGTGCATCGCGTCCCGCTCCTTGTGGCGCCCCGCATTGCTGTAGCGCGCCTCGGTAATCACCGGAGCGAATTTCGGAATCTCCGTCAATCGCCTCCACTGGATATCATTGCCAACGGCGATATAGATATGTCCATCCATGGTCGCGAAGGTATCCGTGGGAATGAATTTTCGGTGCTGGTTTCCACATCGCGTTATCTCGGAAGGTTCCGGATCCCAATCCAGCAACGCCATGGTAGTGATCAGCCAGGATGAAGCCGCTTGCAACATGGAGACGTTTATCTCTGCTCCCTTACCGGTCTCCGCGCGTTCTGCCAGGGCCTTCCATACACCGGCATAAACTTCGTCACCGGCCTTGAGGTCGATCAGGGGCAGCCCCATCAAAGTGGGCGAGCCTTCCGGGTCGCCGGTGACATCCATGTACCCGGCCATCGCCTGCAGAGCAGGATCATAGCCAGGCACGACTGGATAGGCCGGCCCCATAGCGGAAATACCCGCCCAGATAATATCCGGTTTTATGCCGCACAAGGTCTCATAATCAATTCCCAGCTGTTCGTACCGGCCAGGTAGCGTATTGCAACAAAAGACATCGACGTCGAGCTCCCTGATCAAGCGGTGAAGTATCTCCTGGCCGCGCTTGTCCTTGAGATTTAGCGAGATTGCTTGCTTGCCGACATTCTGCGCCAGAAAATAGGTGCGCCGGTCGTGCTCTGCAATCTGCTCACCAATATAGCGGTTCGGGTCACCGGGATAATCGGTATTGCCCTGGGTAGCTTCGATGCGAATCACCCGCCAGCCCAGTTGAGCAAATCGCAGAGTCGCTGATGGCAGTGAAAGTGCCTGCTCCAGCGAGAGTATTGTGCGTTGACGAGTCATTCTGAACCTCGCGTTCTCTGCATCGTGTAAAAGGTGCCTGACGGTTGATGACCTTTCCACTGAGCGCGGCGCCAGCAGTCAGATTACTTATTGCAACTGTGCCTCCGGACCGGTAGTTCGCGAGGGCGTACTTCCGGTCAGGTGGGCAGCGCTATAGCGCCTTGAAATTACCAGGCGTAACTCAGGGTGACACCCGCCCAGCGAGGCTGGCCAACCATGTTCTGCGAGAAACTCAGGCCCGGAACCTGGATGGCGTAGATCCGGTATTCCTCGTCTGTGACGTTCTTGACCCAGACCGATACTCGCGCTTCGCCAGAGCCGGTATCCCGGGTGTAGGTGCCGCGGAGGTTACCCACGGTGTAGGCGTCTTCTTCGCCCAGGGTGGTATTGGTGATGTCGTAGTACTGGTCACCGACGTACTGCATGTCAGCCTGAAGGGCCATGGTTCCGCCCATGGCATCCCACTGATACCTGCCCAGGGCGTTGAAAGTGATATCGGGCGAGGACACTAAATCCCGGTCAATGACTGAAACCCCGGTGTTGATATCCTCAACCTCGGTTTCCAGTGCGCTCAAGCCAAGAGTGAATTCCCAGCCCTCCCAGGGATTGGTAATCAGTTCCGCATCAATGCCGTAGATGGTGGCATCCTTGTTGGAGATAACGTTACTCAAACCTTCAAAACTGAATGCTTGGTAATCATTGTAATCATAGTAGAAAACCGAGGCATTGAAGCGGGTTGAGCCGTTGAACAGTGTAGACTTGAAGCCCACCTCGTAAGAGGTCAGTTCTTCCTCATCAAATGGAATATCTTCAACCGTGCGGGGATCGATGCCTAGATCGATATTGAATCCGGACCCCTTCACACCGGTGGAGACCGTGCCAAACCAGAGGATATCATCGGTTGGTCGCCAATTGAGTTCCAGGCGATAGGAGACGTAGCTGTCATCGTGCTTGGTTAGGCTGCCGGCGGTTTCCTCACTGAACTCGAATGCCGGATTGGGCAGGATGCCGGATTCATCAACCACGAGCATGTCAAATTCCCGCTCCTCATCGGTATACCGAAGGCCGCCAATCACCGTGAAGGATTCAGAGATGTCCCACTCATACTGGCCGAAAACAGACCAGGAGTCTGTTTCGTCTTTGGTAGTGGTCAGGTTATTGACGGGGAAGCCGATAAAAGTTTCTCGGGACAGGTCGGTGCGGGTGCCACTGTCGATATCACGAGTGTAGTAGAACATGCCCGCCGTCCATCGGCTGCTCTCGCCCTGGTAACTCAGCTGGAATTCCTGTGTCCACTGTTCGCTGTCCACGGGGTTGGTTACTTCCACGAAGGGAGATGGGCCCGCGTCGGTGTCTTCTCCGAACTCCTTCTCTACATCCTCGTAAGCGGTGATGGAGCGCACGCTGTATTCGCCTGAATGCCAGTCAATGGTCAAGGACGAGCCAAAGGTATCTAACTCAATGAACGGCTCCCGGTCGTTCTCTGTCTTGTAGAAATCTCCGGTATTGTCGCGATAACCTGTGAGATCACAACCATTACAGCTGCCGTAGACATTCTGGTCTTTGGGAACCTCCACAGAATCCCAGCCGTTGTCGCCAAACATTGAAGCAGTGTGCTTGTAGGCCGAACCCACCTGATCTGAGCTACCGCCGTGGGCATTGAACAGGACCGAGAGATCATCACTGGGCGCAAACAGCAGTTGCAGACGGCCGGAGAAATTGTCGGTCTCGCCAGCGTCTTTCACACCGGGCTGAGTGTTTTCAATATAGCCGTCATGCTTGTGGTAGAGGAAGGAGGCCCGTGCCGACAGGGTATCGGTGAGACCTCCTCCGAAGGCGGCTTCAACGCGGGTTTGGGCGTATTCACCCAGTGTCAATTCTACAAAGGCTTCGTTTTCTTGTGAGGGCTTCGCGGTAATGAAGTGCACCAGTCCACCGGTGGAGTTGCGGCCATACAGGGTACCCTGTGGCCCCCTCAGGACTTCCGCCCGCTCAATATCGAACAGTTGGAAACCAATGCCCGCCAGGGTGGCGTTGTAGACCCCATCGAGATAAACCGCTACCGGAGCTTCGTTGGATTCGGAAAAGTCGTTCAAACCAACGCCGCGCAGGGTAAAGGCCACGTTATTACCGGCGCCAAAGGGGGAGACCGCACTCAGGCCAGGGGTCTGAGTGACCATATCGGTGGTATTGGTAAAACCCATTTCCCGCATCTGGTCTCCCGAGAACGCGGTTACAGATATACCCACATCCTGCATGTTCTGCTCTCGCTTTTGGGCTGTGACTATGACCTCTTCCAGTAATGCAGTGTGTCCGGGCAGCGAAATCGCGCTGGCCAATGCACCGGCCATCACTACCCCCGCTTTTTTGTGGATGTTTTTCAGGGCTACTACTATGGGCGTCTCAAAGGGCATGGTGGCCTCTCCTTCCAGAGTGTGGTGCGAATAATGATCTTTCAACCAAGTGTTTTTATTGGATACTGTATACAGAATACGTCATGATTTTATTTAGATCAACCCAATCCAGCCTATTTGTTGCTAACACTGTAGTTTACATATCTCTGGGCAACCGACTCTACGATCAGGCTCGATCAATGCGCGCTAAGAAGGAGCAGTCAGCCAGGATGCACAATTTTCAGGAGATAATGATCATGCATTTCCAGAAAGTGTGTAAGTAGTGTGCCCCTTCGCTACCAGGCAGCCGCATTAGACAATTGCTGACTAATCGCTTTGATAGGTTTAGTTGGCTTACCTTTTTGCCAGTCATCAGAGTTGCGCAACCGCGCGAGAGTGTGGCTGATCTGCATATTGATCCAGCTCTCAGGGGAGCCGCCAAACACATCAGATAAGCGCATTGCCATTTCTGGGGTGACATCAATCTTGCCATTCAAAAGCCGGCTGAATGTCGCCCTGTGTACTCCAAGTGAATCTGCAACATCGGATGCTGTCAGAGCTAGTGGTTCAATATAGGCACCCATGATGAATTTACCAGGATGCATAGGATTTTTTGCGCTCATTAGTGATAATCCTCATAATTCACAACGTATGCATGACCGTCTTCAAATCTGAAAGTCAGGCGCCAGTTGCCGCTTACATCGACAGCGTGCAACCCCCTCATGTCCCCCTTCAATGGGTGCAGGCGCCAACCTGGAACATCCATGTCAGAAACCACAATGCCGGCATTGAGGTAGCCGGCAGGAGTTTTTACTCTGACCCCGCGCTATTGCGCTACTTCCCGGTAGGAATCAATCGACGGGCAGGAACACACCAGGTTGCGATCGCCGTAGACGTTGTCGATACGGTTGACCGGTGCCCAATATTTGCCCTGCCGCAAACTGTCCAGCGGGTAGGCGGCCAGCTCCCGGGAGTAGGGGTGAGGCCAGTTGTCTTCGACGATGTCCTGCAAGGAGTGCGGCGCGTTGTGCAGCACATTGTCCATTTCATCAAAGCTGCCGTCCTGCACGGCACGAATCTCTTCACGAATGGCAATCAGGGCGTCGCACAAGCGGTCCAGTTCGTACAATGATTCACTCTCGGTGGGTTCAACCATCAAGGTGCCGGCCACGGGAAACGACATGGTCGGCGCGTGAAAGCCGTAGTCTATCAGGCGCTTGGCCACGTCTTCTGCCGAGACGCCACTGGCTTCCTTGATCGGGCGGATATCGATAATGCACTCGTGCGCCACCCGGCCGTTACGACCGGTGTACAAAATCGGGTAGTGATCCTTGAGGCGGTGCGCAATGTAGTTGGCGTTGAGAATGGCGACGCGCGTTGCCTGTTCCAGCCCGTCTGCCCCCATCAAGGCAATGTAGGCCCAGGAGATCGGCAATATAGAAGCGCTGCCGAAGGGCGCGCTGGCCACGACAACGTTCGCTTCGTCCAGCTCGCCAATCTGGCACAGCGGGTGATTGGGCAGGAAGGGGGCCAGGTGTGCACCGACACCGATAGGACCCATACCCGGGCCGCCGCCACCGTGGGGAATGCAGAAGGTCTTGTGCAGGTTGAGGTGAGATACATCGGCGCCGAATTGGCCCGGCGCCGCCAGGCCGACCATGGCGTTGAAGTTGGCGCCATCGAGATACACCTGGCCACCATTGGCGTGCACAATCTCACACAGCTCGATAATGCTTTCTTCAAACACACCGTGGGTCGAGGGATAGGTGACCATGATGCAGGCCAGGTCTTCGCTGTGCCGCTGGGCCTTGTCCTTGAGGTCGGCCATGTCCACGTTGCCCTGCGTGTCGCACTCCACGATTACTATCTTGAGACCCGCCAGCGCGGCGCTGGCCGGATTGGTGCCGTGGGCAGAGCTGGGAATCAGGCATATGTCACGTTGCTGGTCGCCGCGGCTCTCATGGTAGCGTTTGATGGCCAGCAGGCCGGCGTACTCACCCTGGGAGCCGGCATTGGGCTGCAGGGATATAGCGTCGTAACCGGTGCACTCCAGCAGCATGTGCGACAGCTCTTGCAGCAGTTGCTGATAGCCGCGGGTTTGGGTTTCCGGTGCAAAGGGGTGAATGCGCGCAAACTCCGGCCAGGTGATGGCGGCCATTTCGGCGGTGGCATTGAGTTTCATGGTGCAGGAACCGAGCGGGATCATGGTGCGGTTGAGGGCTATGTCCTTGTCTTCCAGGCGACGCAGGTAGCGCAGCATTTCCGTTTCCGAATGAAAATCATTGAATATAGGATGTTGCAGGTAGTCCACCTCGCGCCACAGACTGTCGGGAATACCCGGGTGATCGGCGATGGATTCATCAATGGCAGCCAGGTCCAGCGTTTGCTCATCGTTGTCACCCGCACTCTCACCGGCAAAGACGAACCAGAGGTTTTCTATGTCCTGGCGCCCGGTAGTTTCGTCAAGGCTGATGCCCAGTTTGTCTGTGCCGATACAGCGCAGATTCATTTGCAGCAGTGCGGCCCGCTCTGTGATGGCCTCGCGTTGCTCTCCCACCGTGTAGGTGAGGGTATCAAAGAACTGCTGATTGTCGGCGCTGAAGCCCAGTTCGGCAAGGCCCTTGCTCAACACCGCGGTGAGTCGGTGGATACGCTGGGCGATACGACGCAAACCGTCCGGCCCATGATACATCGCGTAAAAGCCAGCCATAATGGCCAGTAGTGCCTGCGAGGTGCAAATGTTACTGGTCGCCTTCTCGCGGCGAATATGCTGCTCGCGGGTTTGCATGGCCATGCGCAGGGCCTGGTTGCCGCGGCGGTCGACAGACACACCGATGATGCGACCGGGTGTAGAGCGCTTGTAAGCATCACGGGTAGCGAAGTAGGCGGCGTGGGGACCACCAAAACCCATCGGTATGCCGAAGCGCTGGGTATTGCCAACCACTATATCCGCATCCAGCTCACCGGGTGATTTCATTAGCAACAGGGCCATGATGTCGGCGGCGACGGCAACCAGGGTTTTGGCCGCGTGGGCCTTTTCAATGAGCGGGGCAATATCGTGGATATCGCCATAGGTGCCCGGGTACTGCAGTAAAAGCCCAAAAGCTTCTGTTTCACCCAGCAGTTCTTCAGCGTTGCCAACAACCACGTCAATATCCAGCGGCGCGGCACGGGTATGCAGCACGGCAATGGTCTGGGGGTGACAATCGGTGGAGACGATAAAGCTGCGACTGCAATTTTTCTTGTTAACGCGCCGGCACAGGGTCATGGCCTCGGCGGCAGCTGTGCCTTCATCGAGCATGGAGGCATTGGCCAGGTCCATGCCGGTCAGGTCCATGATCATTTGCTGGAAGTTGAGCAGGCCCTCCAGGCGGCCCTGGGAAATTTCTGGCTGGTAGGGCGTATAGGCGGTATACCAGCCGGGGTTTTCCAGGACATTGCGCTGGATAACCAGCGGCGTATAGGTGTCGTGATAGCCGGCGCCAATGAAGGAGCGAAACATCTGGTTTTGCTCGGCGATATCGCGCAGTCGTTGTAATACGGCCTGCTCGGTCTGGGCGGTGCCCAGTGCCATGGGTTGTTCGCGGCGAATAAGCTGCGGAATGGTGTCTTTAATCAGGGCGTCGAGGTCGTCATAACCCATCGCCTGCACCATTTCCGTTTGTTGGGCCACGCTGGGGCCAATGTGCCGCTGGATAAAATCCACCTGGTTTTCCAGTGCCGAAAGGGATGCTCGCTTCATGGACGCAGAGGCTCCTGAGTGGCCGTACTATTTCGGTAGAGCATAGAGCGGCGGTAATGAGGCGGCGATTTTACCTCAATAGCGCATTTTTGCCAGTGGGATGTGTTGTATTTCTCCCGGTGCTGGATTGCTGGAATTCCGCCTGGGCCAGCCCTTCCAGGGCTAGCCCAGCAGGAAGCGCAGGGTAAGCTTATTGAAGATGGTGGGCTTCTCGGCGGGCAGCCAGTGGCCCGTTCCCTCTATCACCTTTACCTGTGCGGTGGGGAACAGTGCCAGTGTCTGTTGCCGGTACTGAGGCTGCATATAGTCTGAATCACCCCCCACAATAAACAGGGTCGCGCCGCTGTAGCCACTGCCGTGATTGGCCTCACCCAATTTGGCGTAATTGGCACGCACCGCCTGCCGATTAATCAACCAGTGGCTATTACCATTCTCGTCGCGTTGCCAACTCTTGAGCAGAAATGCGCGTACACCGGGCTCCTCCACATAGGCTGACAAAATCTCCTCGGCTTGCCGGCGACTGCCGGCGCCAGCGTCAGCGACCGCGTCCAGGCCCTTGAGTATATGGTCGTGGCGGGGGGGATATTGCACCGGGGCAATATCGGCCAGCACCAGCTTGTCTATCAGCTGGGCTTGGTTCTGCGCCAGTTGCATGGCGACCTTGCCGCCCATGGAATGTCCCAGTACATGACAGCGCTCCAGCTGTTGGGCCCTGATAAAGTCAGCGGCCAGTCCGCGCGCCACCATGCCCAGGTTGCCGGCTGAGCCAAACAAGCCGTGCAGCAGGACGACGCTGGGGGCGTCAGCGGGTGATTCCCCTCAATGTAGATGATGCAGTAGCATAGGTCGCCCATGATACCGCTAATTGATCTTCTGCAGCAGGTGCGTGCCTGTAGGCTTTGTGATCTGCCGCTGGGACCCAATCCCGTGCTGCGAGTGCAGGCCGAGGCCCGTCTTTTGATCATTGGCCAGGCACCGGGAACCAAGGTCCATCACAGTGGCATTCCCTGGAATGACCCCAGTGGCGATCGATTGCGAATGTGGCTGGACATGGACCAGCAGGCTTTTTACGATGCAGCGCGGGTCGCTATCGTACCAATGGCATTTTGTTACCCAGGCAAAGGTAAATCGGGGGACCTGCCACCACCGCCACTGTGCGCCAAAACATGGCACAAGGCGTTGCTGGAGCAGTTGCCGGCGATACAAACAACCCTGTTGTTGGGCAGGTATTCGCAGGATTACTACCTGGGGAAATCGACAGAGAGCCTCACTGAGCGGGTGCGGCGTTGGCAGGAATTTGCACCGCGGTTTTGGCCCATGCCACACCCGTCGCCGCGCAACCGGATGTGGCTGCGGCGCAATCCCTGGTTTGAAGAAGACGTAATTCCCGCACTGCGGGAACACGTAACACTGACAAGGAACTAGTGTAGGTCGCTATAAATAGTGTAACATGTAGCCTCTTCCCTATATAGAGAGCTTGTCGTGCGTGTTGCAGTAGAAATTGTTTTGTCTGATGACGAAGTTGTGGATTTGAGTAAGTTCTCTAAATCGCGTTCTGTGTCGGTCCGATTGGCGGAGCGTTCACGAATTGTTCTTCTGGCCGGCAAGGGCATGACCAATGAAGAGATCGGTTTTGAACTGGGCATTACGAGACAGAAAGCCGGCCGCTGGCGAAAACGTTATGCGGAGAGTGGAGTTGAAGGCATCCGCCGGGATGCGTATCGGCCGGGGCGCAAACCGACAATCAGTTCACGTAAGGTTGCACAGGTGATCAGACTCACGACGCAAGAGAAACCGAAAAACGCTACGCATTGGAGCCAACGCCTGATGGCAGAGAAGGCGGGTATCAGCATGTCCTCGGTGGGCCGGATATGGAAAAGCCATGGTTTGAAACCGCACCGGATAAGTACATTCAAGGTATCAAACGATAAAGAGTTTGCCGAGAAACTGGAGGCAATCGTTGGCCTTTACATATCACCGCCGGATAACGCCATTGTTTTCAGTTGTGATGAAAAGAGCCAGATACAAGCGCTGGATAGAACACAGCCGGGCTTACCGATGAAAAAAGGCAGGGCCGCGACAATGACACATGACTATAAACGTAATGGCACCACGACCCTGTTTGCTGCATTGAATACCTTGACAGGGGAAGTGCTGGGCACCTGCGCTGGGCGGCATCGCCATCAAGAATGGTTGTCATTTCTCCGCCAGATCAATACGTCGACGCCCCAAGATAAAGAGATTCATATTATCTGTGACAATTACGCCACGCATAAGCACCCGAAGGTAAAAAGCCGGCTGAAATATCACCAGCGATTCCATGTGCACTTCACGCCAACCAGCGCATCGTGGTTAAACATGGTGGAACGGTTTTTTCGGGAGTTAACTGAAAAGCAATTGAAACGAGGTGTCTTTAGCAGTGTGAAAGAGCTTGAGCAAACAGTCATGGCGTTCATTAAGACTCATAACCAAGCGCCAGCGCCTTATATCTGGACCAAATCTGCGAGTGACATTCTGGAGAAAGTGAAGCGTGGCAGAGAGAAACTTAATAAGTTACAAACTGTTTGACGACCTACACTAGAGCATGGAGGTAACCCCAATGGATATTGCCGCAATGGATATTGGCGCACCGGACACGGCCCCACTGGAACTGGTTGCACCGGAAACCGTTGACATGTCTGCTGAGCGACTGGACCGCATCGGTGAGCATCTGCGCCGCCACTATATCGAGCCGGGCAAAGTCGCCGGCACACAGACCCTGGTGGCCCGTGCAGGCGAGGTTTGTTACTTGCAGAGTGAAGGTTTGATGGATAGGGAAAGAAACCTGCCTATGGCCGATGACGCCATCTTCCGCATTTACTCCATGAGCAAACCGGTCACCTCAGTGGCCTTGATGATGCTCTATGAGCGCGGCCTTTTCTCGCTGACAGATCCGGTGCACCGCTTTATCCCCCAATGGCGCAAGCTGCAAGTGTTTCAGGGCGGTTCATGGCCGCTATTCCAGACAGAACCCTGTGCAGCGCCAATGACCATCCGGGACCTGCTCACCCATATGTCAGGCCTGACCTACGGTTTTATGCGGGCGACCAATGTTGACTATGCCTACCGCAAGCTCGGGGTACAGGTGCACCGCCCCGGCTATACCCTCAAGGATATGATCGATGAGCTGGCGGGCTTGCCGCTGGAGTTCAGCCCCGGTACCGCCTGGAATTATTCCGTCTCCACAGATGTAGTGGGTTATCTGGTAGAGGTGATCTCCGGCCAGTCGCTGGATGAGTTTTTACGCCGGCAGATTTTCGAGCCACTGGGCATGGTGGACACGGCGTTTTCCATTACTGAAGACAAACAGCCGCGTTTTACCGCTTGCTACCAGCGTGAAATGGATAAATCTGTGACTCTGGCCGACGATGCTCACGACAGTGACTATCGCGATCGCACATTTTTCAGCGGCGGCGGTGGGTTGATCTCCACTACCGCCGATTACTACCGGTTTTGCCAGATGTTACGCAATGGTGGTGAGCTCAATGGCGCCCGCTTGCTGGGGCCGCGCACTATCGAGTTTATGACCGGTAATCACCTGCCCGGCGGTGTCGACCTGGCCCAGATAGCGCGTGGCAGTTTTAGCGAAACCAGCTACGAGGGCATCGGCTTTGGGCTGGGATTTTCCACCCGCCTGGATTCAGTGCGCAACGGCAGCCTGGGTTCGGTGGGTGAGTACAACTGGAGTGGCATGGCCAGTACCCTGTTCTGGGTTGATCCCGCCGAGGACCTGGTGGTGATATTCATGACCCAGCTGATGCCGTCGGGCAGCTTCAATTTTCGCGGCCAATTGCAGTCGATTATTTATTCGGCTATAAAAGCTTAGCGGTTTACCTCATCAGAGCGTAGTGCATGAAGCATAGCGCGGTTCACGCACCCACAGCAGTAGTATCAGGGCGCTCAGGGTAAGCACGGCGCCGGCGCAAATAAACACAGCGCTGTAACCCATAGCCGTGGCTATGATGCCGCCCAGTAATGGCGCCAGGCTGCCGGCAATTTCAGCGGCGGTATTGGCGGTCGCCACCCGCAGGGCGGTTTGTTCACGTGCGCCGAATTCCATGGCCAGGCTCATGCCGGCCATGCGAAAACCCTCCTGGGAGGCGCCGATGGCAACAAATACACCGATTACCGCCGTATACTCTGAACTCACTAACAGCGCCAGGGTAGCTGCAATCCATACCGCAATGGTGACCAGCAGGCACAGGCGAAAGCCGTATCGGTCTGCCATCACTCCCCACCACAGGTTTGAACCCGTTGCCGCGACCGTGAAGGCAATGGTGAGGGTGGCCAGGGTTGGCCCCGACAGGCCAATCGTCTGGCCCGCATAAAGAATATAAAACGGCAGGGCCATGCGACCCATGGTGGCCAGTGCCCGCGCCAGAATGTAGCGCGTAAACTCCGGCTCGGCCCTGAGAAAAGCCGGCATGCCCCGCAGGTGTTCGGTCAGGCTTTGCTGGGGCGCCACTGACGGGGGGCGGGGTTCGCGCACCAGTGCCAGCATCAGTAATCCCAGGCTGGTCAATGCAAAGGCCATTAGAAACACCCAGCTATAACCGGCTACGGTCGGTGATGTTCCGATCAGGTAGTTGCCGCCATACCAGGCCACGATAATGGTGGTAATACCGGCCATAAAGTTGCGCAGGCCCAGTAGTTTGCCGCGGTTGGTAACCGGAATCACCTTGGCCAGCAATACCTGAAACACCACCACCTGCATGCCGGCGAATAAACCAAACAATGCCATGCAAGCGATAACGGCATACAGGGCGTTGCTGCCAGTGAGGAAAAATCCACTCAGGGCGAGACCCAGTACCGCCACGCGCATGGCACCCCCGGTCCAGAAGCCGACCGGCAACACTTGGTCGCGATGGCCGATAATGCTGGCGCTGAGCAGGGGGGTGAGTGCACTGCCCAGGGCTTGTAAGGACAGCGCCAGTCCCACCGCAAAGTCGGAACCACCCGACAACAACAGTATGTAGGCGGGTACGAAGGTGGGTGTATTAATCAGCCGAAAGCCGGTCTGTCCCAGTAGTCCGTGGATAAGGTGGATAAGGAAATTTCGCGGCAGGTCTTTTTCAACCTGGCGTTGATAATCTCGCTCAGCTTCGGAAAGGTACATATACTCCAGTGAACAACCATTTTTATCAGCAGGGGGATGTTATGGGATTTACGCGGCGTTCGACAGCGGAAGATGTCCTGCACGGTCGTGACCTGGCGGGAAAAACCGCCGTCATCACAGGGATTAACTCCGGCCTGGGTTATGAATCCATGCGTGTTCTGGTCAAGCACGGTGCCCATGTTATCGGCCTGGCTCGCACTATGGAGAAGGCGCGAGAGGCCTGTGACGGTGTTTTTGGGGCAGCCACGCCACTGGCCTGCGAGCTCAGTGACTTCGCCTCGGTTAAGGCCTGTGGGGAGGCTATCAAGGCGCTGGGCATGCCGGTGGATATCGTTATGACCAACGCGGGTATTATGGCACCGGCACAGCTGAGTACGGCGCACGGTGTGGAAATGCAGTTCGTGACCAATCATCTTGGTCACTCCATTTTGGTGCATCACCTGCTGCCGCAGGTACAGGCTGCCGTGGCGGGGCGCATTGTCATATTGTCCAGTGCCGCGCATATGATGAGCGTGACCGGCGGTATCGATTTTGACAATCTCGACGCGTCGCGCCGGTACAGCCCGACGCGGTTTTATGGACAGTCCAAGCTCGCCAATTTACTGCATGCGCGAGCCCTGGCGCGCCGGCTGGAAGGTACCAGTGTTACCGTGAATGCGCTGCATCCGGGGGTGATTCATACCGGGCTGGGCCGCGATGCGGGCGGTCTGATGAGCGTGGTGGGTGTGCTGGGGCGTCCGTTTATGAAGAGTGTCGGACAGGGAGCAGCCACCCAGTGCTATGTTGCCACCCACCCGCAACTGGCAGGCGTGTCCGGTGAGTACTTTGCCAATTGCCGGCTTGCCAGGACCAGCGCCTGGGGTCGCGATGAGGCGCTGCAAGACGAGCTGTGGGCAGCAACCGAGACATTAACGGCAGAATATTTGCATTGATCTGGCTACACTCCGGTTACAGTATGTGAATCGGCAAAGCTAACGGACGACTATTATGAAAACCTTGATTAAACGACTTATTCCCCTGCTGGCCATGGGCTTTTGGTTGATTACACAACCGGTGGCGGCGGGCGGCGTGTTATTACCCGATAAATCCGCCATCCGTTTTGTGTCCGTAAAAAATGCCGCCGTGGCCGAGGTGCATCACTTCACCGGTATCACGGGCTGGATAGACGACGCGGGCAGGGTAATGGTCAATATCCCCCTGGTCAGCGTGGAAACCATGATCCCGATTCGCAACGAGCGCATGCGTGAACTGTTTTTCGAAACCGTCAGTTTTCCGGCCGCCACTATCGAGGCAGATATCGACATGAAAGCCGTGGCGGCCCTGGGCAATGGCGAATACACAGAGATACAACTGTTGTTTGAACTCCATCTGCACGGCCGGCACAGGATGCTGGAGTCGACGGTCAGCGTGGCTCGCCTGGGCAATGAAGTGCACGTGCATACCCTGCAGCCGCTGTTGGTCAACGTGTCCAGTTTTGAGTTGGGCGATGGCGTGGAGCGTTTGCGCGAGGTGGCGGGACTGAAAAATATTGCCACGGCCGTGCCGGTTACCGCCAACCTGGTGTTTACGTTCCCGTAGATACCATCTCCCTCAATCAATCTCAACCCGGCAATTAGGCCAGTTGAGGTTGATAGGGTGCTTGCTGTTTCAGCACCCCAAAACAAATATGTGCCGGCTTCCTCATGGCAGCCATGTAGAAATTTTCCTCGTACCCGCGCCCCGGCATCGTGCAGCGCATAAGCCAGCGCCTCGGGGTAAATCCCGGTGGCCTCCATGACAAAATGCAGCTCGTTCACCGGCTCAAAGCCTCAGGGCCGAATCTATTCGGTGGTCCGCGTTCGGGCCTACTTGATAGCGGTGATAATCGCGCGGCGTGGGGCCGGATAACCTTCTATGGTTCTGGTTCGATCCTCGGGATTCAGAAACTGCGCCAGTGAGTGAAACTGCATCCAGTCGGTAGACCTTTGTTCATCGGTACTGGTGTCGCCGACGTCAAGCAATTGCGGTTTCTTGAAGCCCAGCTTGCGCAGCCAGTTGAGCAGCATGTCGCAACTGGGGATAAACCAGACATTGCCCATGCGCGCATAGCGTCCCTTTGGAATCAGGCACTCATTCTTGCCACCCTCAATTACCAGAGTTTCCAGTACCAGTTGGCCACCGGTTGCCAGGCAGCTCTGCAATTCCATCAAGTGGTGTATCGGCGAGCGGCGGTGATAGAGAATGCCCATCGAGAAAACACTGTCGAAGATCTGCAGATTCCTTGGTACCCGCTCAATGCCCAGCGGTAACACCCAGATATTGGGGTTGCGAATATATTTCTGCAAAGCCCAGAACTGAATCACGAAGAGCGGCGTGGGATCTATGCCGATCACTTCATCGGCGCCGGCGCCCAGCATGCGCCAACAGTGATAACCGCTGCCGCAACCCACGTCCAGTACCCGCCGTCCGGCCAGGGGTTTGATGGCTGTGCTCAAGCGGTTCCACTTCCAGTCGGAGCGCCATTCTGTATCTATGTGGATACCGAACAACTCGAACGGTCCCTTGCGCCAGGGGTGTAGCGCTCGCAGGCTCTGCTCCAGTTGTTGCAGCTGTTGCGGTGAGCAATCTGCGGCCCGACCAAGCTCGATGGCGCCGCGGTTGAGGTCTATCTGTGAAACCGGTAAATCCGGCAGTGCTTCCAGGGCGGCTAGCCACTTGGGCAGGTCACCGTAGCGGCGGCTATGAAAATCCCTGGCAATATCCTCCAATAGCGATGCTGCCCACAGCACCAGATCGCCATCTCGCCAGCGCTCTACCAGGGGTTGGTAATCGATCACTTCAGGGCGACCAGAGAGGCAAAATTAAAGCACTGAAACCAGACGTCACAGCTGCTAAAACCAGCGTCCGCAATTCGTTGCCTGTGAGCTTCCAGGGTTTCGGGGATCAACACATTTTCAATGGAGTCGCGCTTTTGTGCGATTTCCAGATCGCTATAGCCGTTGGCCTTTTTGAACTGGTGGTGCAGCTCGATGTTGAGCTCGTTCAGGTGTGGGTCGGCGAACAGGACTTTTTCAGAGAGAATGAGAATGCCGCCCGGCGCCAGTCCGTCGTGAATGCGCTGTATCAATTCATTGCGCTGTACTGTCGCAACAAACTGCAGGGTGAAATTGAGCACGACAACGGTGGCGTTGCTTATGTCCACATTGAGGATGTCAGCACAGCGCAGTTCGACCTTGGTCTCATGGCTGTCAGTATCGATGATGTTTTGACAGCGCTCCAGCATGGCCGATGAATTGTCGATGCCGATGATGCGACAGCCTTCGGCTTGTATGTGCTGTCGCATCGCCAGGGTGGAAGCGCCCAGTGAGCAACCCAGGTCGTAACAGCGTGTGTTGGGCTGGCTGTACTTGCCGGCCAGCAGGCCGGTCATGGCAATAATGGTGGTATAGCCGGGCACAGAGCGCTTGATCATGTCGGGAAAGACGCGCGCGACGTCGTCATCGAAGGTGAAAGAGGAGATCCCGGCGATGGGATCGGCGTAAATGCTGTCTCGTTGGTCGGACACAGAGCACACAGGCGGGCAGGGAACCCAAAATAATAGCATAGAAGTGGCGGTCGATTATATGTACAAAGTTAGCGGTGGTGATGGAATAATCAGCGTTTGGCCAGAGCGTGGTGCCAAATACACCAAGAGCCGATGAGGACTGTTTATGCCCGCACATGCTGCTGTTTTTCCCGCCCCCCCCAAGGTAAGTCACAGCCTGGCTGAGCTGGGCCGAATTTTCTGGGAAGCAGGCAGTAGTGCGGCGCTGCGACCGCTGTACAGGTTTCTGCCGGTGGGTGATGGTCACGCCGTAATGACGCTGCCTGGCTTTATGGGGGCCGATGGTTCCATGGCACCAATTCGCAAGTTCTTGAATAACCAGGGCTACACGGGTGTGCCCTGGGGCCTGGGTAGAAATGTGCCGGATGATGGTGTCCGCGATATGGAAAGCATGCTCGAATTTCGGCGCCGGATTGAAGATACTCTGGTGGAGAAGTTACGGCGGCAGAAAACCCGTACCGGTGGTAAGGTCAGCCTGGTCGGCTGGAGCCTTGGCGGCCTCTATGCAACGGCCCTGGCACACAAGTATCCCGATCTGGTACGACAGGTTGTAACGCTGGGCACGCCCTACGGCGATCCTCGCGGAACATCACTGTACGGTCCTATGCAGCGCGCCTTTAATACCCCTGTTGATACCGAGATGCTGGATGCGTGGATCAACTTTACTTTCGAAGGTGACTTACAGGTGCCGATAACGGCACTGTATAGCCGCTCCGATGGCTTTGTGGGGGAGGGCATTGCGCGCCTGCCCGAGCATGCCCTGATGGAGAATATTGCGGTGATGGCCAGCCATGTGGGCTTTCCTTTCAACCCGCTGGTGCGAGTGCTGCTGGCCGAGCGCTTGGCCCAGCCCGAGGGGCAGTGGCAGCCCTACCGGAAGCCGACCATCAAGCCATTTCTGCACCTGCCCGCCTGACACAGTATATTCCAATAACGTCCGCTAATATTTGCTACTGTATGTCCCTGTCAGGACGAGGTCAGCGACAAGTTCCGTCCTGCGCCACAACGTAAGGAGTTCTCATGGACTGTCCAAAATGCCATGGCGTCATGGAGGCCAAGCTCTATGGCCCAAAGATAAATGTAGATCGCTGCAGTAATTGTTTTGGTTTGTTTGTGGCGCCCGAGGTACTGATAGAAATGCGTAGCGAGTGGATGGTTGAGGCATTTCTGGACATTGGCCACCCGAAGGTAGGGCGCGAATACGACAGGATCGATGATATCGATTGTCCTGAATGCAAAGTGAAAATGGAAAAGATCATCGACCCCGCGCAGACTCATATCTGGATGGAGGCGTGCCCGCAGTGCGACAGGATATTCCTGGATGCGGGCGAGTTCAGCGACCTGAAATACGAAACTTTCATGGATAAGGTCAAGGACCTGGTGCGTGGAAAACGTCCAGCAAACTAAGCCCGGTTTGCTTTCCAGGCCGCTGACCGGCTGGTAATCAGCCGCAGCCTTCAGTGGTATGGACGGTGTTCACTGGTTTTGCATGCTACTTTTTAGGGGTCTGGCGGCTGGGCCAGATCATTCGCTATGTGCCGTTTCCAGTGGCCGCCGGTTTTATGATTACCATTGGTTGCTTCCGGCGGCGGCAGAGCCCACTGATTTCAATGTGCTGTGGATGGAGTATGAGAATTGTGGGAGGAGTGGTTGTTCAGGCACGGCGACTACTTGCAGAGCAAAGACTGGATTGCCGTTACCGCTATTATTTTGCGTGGGCTTGAGCCGGGCAGTGCGTTTGGCGAGATGGCACTTTATCTCGGTGGCTAGTTACTGCTGCGGATCAGTTTGTATTCGTCGCGTTGAGCTTCGCCAACGTGAGTCGATTTGTTTACCGCAAAGCCTGTTTCCGGCCACGGGCGAGCGGGAGCCGCCGACGCTTTGCCAGAAAACTTGATGCTGCCGAATACTTCGGCGAATGTAGCCTTGCTGCTGCGGTAATCCATCTTAAACCTCGAAACCTTTACCGTAAGTCCGTGCTCAATACACGGAGTCAGTTTATCAAGTCTGTAGTGTAGGCAATTGGTACTGGCAAGAGAGGTAAATATTGCGCTTTTGTGGCGTGAATAGTTTGCAAATGGGTAAGCTTTATATAGTTTTCGTACCAGCCGGGTGCATCCTGGGCTCCTGCCGGCGTGTCAGGCGGCCTGTTTGGTTTCGTTGCGGGCGGCGGCGTTAATGGCGCTGAGGATGCCATCCAGGGAGGCCTGGATAATATCTACGCTGCGGCCAACACCACAAACACGCTGGCCGTCGATATTGAGCTGGATATAACAGATGGCTTCGGCGTCGGCGCTGTGGCTCAGTGCGTGTTCACTGTATTCAACCAGCACGATCGGTTTGCCAATAAACAACTCCATGGCATTGACGAAGGATTCGACCACACCCGCGCCGCTGCCTGACAGGCTGTGCCTGATGCTGTCCTTGACCAAATCTGCGGTCAGCTTGTCAACGCCCTCCTCTCGATTGACCTGGTAGTTACCGATACTCCAGGGTCCGGCAGCTGTGAAATAAGTGGCCTGAAACAGTTCCCAGATAGCATCCGGGGCCACTTCAGTTTCGGTTTTTTCGGCATGCCTTTGTACGGCGCCGCTAAAATCGATCTGCAGCCAACGTGGCAGTTGCAGGCCGTAATCCCTCTCCAGTACGTAGGCTATGCCGCCTTTGCCGGATTGGCTGTTAATGCGCACCACCTCTTGGTAAGAGCGGCCGATATCAGCGGGATCAATTGGCAGGTAAGCCACTTCCCAGGGTTGATCATCATCGCGCGTATCCAGGCACTTCTTGATGGCATCTTGGTGGCTGCCAGAAAATGCCGTGAAAACCAGTTCGCCCGCGTAGGGATGTCGCGGGTGTACAGGCATTTGGGTACAGTCCCTATAGGTCTGAATAATTTCATCCATGTGCTCAAAATTGAGCGTGGGGTCTACACCCTGGCTGTAGAGATTCATTGCCATGGTGAGTATGTCCATGTTGCCGGTGCGTTCGCCATTGCCCATCAGGGTGCCCTCAACGCGGTCGGCGCCGGCCATGATGGCCAGTTCGGCGGCGGCAACGGCGCAGCCTCTATCGTTGTGAGTGTGGGTGGAGACAAGGATGGAGTCGCGGCGGTTTATACGGTTGCAGAAGTATTCGATCTGGTCGGCGTAGACGTTGGGTGTGCTCATTTCCACCGTGGCTGGAAGGTTAAATATAGCTTTGTGCTCGGGGGTGGGTTCCCACACGTCGATGACGGCGTTACAAACTTCAATCGCATAGTCCAGCTCGGTGCCGGTGAAACTTTCTGGGGAATACTCAAATACCCACTCGGTCTCGGGATATTTTTTGGCGTGTTGCCTGACCATCTTCGCGCCTTGCACGGCAATTTTGGTGATGCCCTCGCGGTCCAGTTTGAATACCTTTTCCCGCTGCACGATAGAAGTAGAGTTGTAGACATGCATGACAGCCCGTTTGGCGCCCTTCAATGCCGCAAAGGTTTTCTCGATCAATTCGGGGCGGGCCTGGGTGAGTACCTGCAGGGTGACATCGTCGGGAACGCGATTGTTCTCGATCAGGTCGCGCACAAAGTTAAAGTCGTGGCTGGACGCGGACGGAAAGCCCACTTCTATTTCCTTGAAGCCCACTTTAACCAACTGGTCGTAAAGCCGAGATTTCTGGGCTGTGGTCATGGGCTCGATCAGCGCCTGGTTGCCATCGCGCAGGTCGACACTGCACCAGAGTGGGGCGCTGGTAATGGTTTGGTCCGGCCAGCTTCGTGACGCCATCTTCACTGGCGTGAAGCTGGGGTACTTATGGTGATCGAATGAGCTCATGTCCCTGTTCCGTTGCATAACCTTGTAAGGCTGGTCATTATAGTTCGCCGGCGATAGTGATCAATTGCGAATATTACATATAAATGCAAATAATTGACGTACTATCTCCATAAAATAAGTATAAATTAGTGATTAACGCTATTTTTTATCGGAATAACTAGATTTGTAGGTTAGAGCTGTTTCGGGGGCTTTGAATCTCGCGCTCAGCCTGTACGGCCTGGAAGACCAGCTTCTGTGCGCCGTCCAGCAGCAGTTCAGTCAATGGATCAACACTCGCTTCGGCGAGACAATTGAGAGGGTCAATCATCAGTCTTATTGGCTAATACGATCAAATCGCTTCCAGAACTGTGCATCCGCCTCCGGCATGGGTCCGTCACCCGGTTCCAGTTTTTCCATTATGTAGTCAATGGATGGCTTGGCCATCGCCTTGTAAACCACGCCGGTTAATTTTAGTGCCTCGGCGCCATGCCAGTCCGGTGGTAGCAGTTCGTCGGGGAGTGGGGTGTCCTGCAACAGGATTCTGCGGAAATCGTGGATTAGCAAAGTGCGCGCGACATAGGCGGTCTCGGGTGAGGGCGCCTGGGCACGCTGCGACCATTTCAGCAGCGGTTTGTACTGTTGAATGAAATTCTGGTATCTCTGTGCCACTTGTTCCAGATGCCAGTTGTCGCGTACCACTTTACCTACCAATCGAGAGGAAGATAGCGGCGATGTGTTGCCATCAAAAACCATGACCTTATCGGCGACATCGAATTCCTCCAGGGTTTCCCGCAGCGTGTGGCCACCGTCGCCGGGCTTGGCAAAGGTGTTGGAGGCAATTGCCCTATAGCCCTGCCACTGCAGGCTGCGCCTGAATTTTTCCCGGGCTTTATCGGGCACATCCAGCGTCACTACTACCTGCCAGTGTCCCTGCCAGTTGTTGTCTTCCAGGGCATAGATGCGTTGTGCAGCGCGTTCGTATTCATGGGTGCCGTAGGGGGTAAAGCGGTAAAAGCTACGCCGTCCGACCCGTTCGGATTCCAGCCAGCCCTCCTTGACCAGACGGAATACGGAGGTTCGTACCAAGCGCTCGTTGATGCCCAGTGGTGCCATGGCATTCACCAGGCTACCCAGCCACACGGTATGGCCATGTTGCGATGCAACGTCACCAAAGAAAGTGACAATCAGCGAGGTGGTTCGCATGGGCCGCCGTTTGACGAAATCGTCAACCAGGCGTTGTACGGCGGCTGGATGTGGCACTGGCTGGTGTCCTTGTTGTTTATAGCAGGTGTATGACTATTCTGGTCTTCGATTCGCATCATACGGATATATCTAAACATAAGCACAGCTAAAACCTAGTTTAGCGAGCCAAGGGGTTGCCCCTTTTCAGCCAGCTCCATCAGCAGGGTTGTGGGTTGCCAGCACGCATCGCCGGTTATGTGTTGTAACTGCGGTAGCTTTTCCACGACGCTGTCTATGCCCAGAGTATCGGCATAAAACATGGGTCCACCGCGCCAGGCGGGGAAGCCGTAGCCGTTGAGGTAGACGATGTCGATATCTGAAGGTCGGGCGGCTATGCCCTCTTGAAGAATAGCCGCGCCTTCATTGACCAGTGCCAGCAGCAGTCGCTCGACGATTTCCTCGGCGTCGATTGCGCGGCGCTCTACATTCCAGCGAGCGGCGATATCCTCTATCAGTGATGCGACTTCCGGGTCTGGCTGGCGCCGGCGGGTCTGCGCATCGTAGCGGTAGTAACCGGCACCGGTTTTCTGTCCGAGGCGCTGCATTTCCACCAGTGTGTCTGGCAGGGTGAACTCCTTCACCGAACATGATGCGATGCCCTGGTCCCGGCGCGAGCGATAGCCGATATTCAGTCCGGCCAGGTCGCTAACGGCGATAGGCCCCATGGCCATCCCCCAGGACTCCATGGCGCCATCCACTTGTTCGGAGCCGGCGCCCTCCAGCAGCAACAGCTGGGCTTGGCGAGCGTAGCCCTTGAGCATGCGATTTCCTACGAAACCGTGGCATACCCCGACGGCCACCGCAAGCCTGCCAATTTTTTTGGCAGTCTTCATGAAGGTCTGCACAACCGCTGGAGCGGTTTCTTTGGCGCGCACTACCTCCAGCAACTTCATGGCATTGGCAGGACTAAAAAAGTGAGCACCGATAACCTGCTGTGGCCGGCTGGTCGCCGTGGCAATCTCGTCCACGTCCAGATAGGAGGTGTTGGTGGCCGGTACGCAGTCAGTTTTGCAGACAGCCATCTGCCTGGGCCTGGGAAAAGCGACCGCGTTTTACCGAGGTGGCGTAATTGTTCTCGATGATGCCCATGCCGCGGTCCAGGAACTCCTGCCTAGTCTCTACCAGGGTGACCGCAATGCCGGCGTTGGCAAAACACATGGCGATACCACCGCCCATGGTGCCGGCGCCGATAATGGCAATAGAATTGACCGGCAGGTTGGGGGTGTCGGCAGGGATATCAGCTAACTTGCCAGCGGCCCGTTCGGCGCAAAAAACGTGTTGCATGGCAGCCGCCTGGGGCGAGTTGCGACATTCGAGAAAGCGCTCGCGCTCCTGTGCCTGTCCCTCGCCGATATCTGTACGGGTCGCCAGCGCGACTTCCATGCCGCCGCCCAGGGCATTGCCGTGCAGGCCGGCTATGACGGGTTTGGGAAAATTTTCTATAGCGCTAATGACATCGGGTAAATGTGGTGCCTGTGGCGGTTTGCCAAACTCCGTGATGTCTGTACCGGCGATAAAGGTGCGCCCCTGACAGAGGATCAACAGGGCCTGGCTGGCATCTGATCTGGCTTGTTGCAGCGCTTCCATCAGGCCCACGCGTAGGTTGTGGGAGAGGGCGTTTACGGGCGGGTTGTCGATGCGGATTATGCCGAGCTGATCTTGCAGTTGGTAGCTGACGACGGAATTGCTCATATTATTGTACCGGTTGGAGTGGTGGGCTGCTGAAGGGAGAACAAAGTATTACATAAAAGTTTACATAGTTGTATATTTATGTATCATATTGAGACTGCATAAATAACACCAATAACAGGAGGGCGTGTGATGAAGTTACAGAGCTATGTGGCTGGACAGTGGCGTGACGGCGAGGGCGAGGGCGTGACACTGTGCGACGCCGTTACCGGTGAGAGTGTTTGCGAGGTGACTGGCTCCGGTCTGGATCTTGCTGAAGCCGTGCGTCACGGGCGCGAGCAGGGCAGTCCTGCGCTACGGGCTATGACTTTCCACGACCGTGCCGCCGCGCTGAAGGCTATGGCCAAGCACTTGATGTCCAAAAAAGACGAATTTTACGCCCTGTCGGCCAGGACCGGCGCGACCAGGGCAGACGGCTGGATAGATATCGAAGGTGGTATCGGCACGGTATTCAGCTACGCCGGCCTGGTTACCCGGGAATTTCCCAACGATGTGGTGATGATTGAAGGCGACGTGGAGCGATTGTCCGCCAAGGGCACCTTCCTGGGCCGCCATATCCTGTCTCCCAAGCCGGGCGTGGCTGTGCATATCAATGCCTACAACTTTCCCTGCTGGGGCATGCTGGAAAAAATCGCCCCTAGCCTGGCGGCGGGCATGCCCGTTATCGTTAAACCGGCCACGCCGGGTGCCTTTCTGACCGAGGCCATGGTGCGCGAGATGATCGCCGGGGAGTTTTTCCCCGCGGGCGCCATCCAGTTGATCTGTGGCAGTGCCGGCGATTTACTCGACCATCTGGGCGTGCAGGACGTGGTCACTTTCACCGGTTCCGCCAGTACCGGCCGTAAACTCAGAACCCATCCCAACATGGTCGCCAATGCCATCCCCTTTACCATGGAAGCGGACTCTCTTAACTGTGCAATTCTCGGTAAAACAGTGGCGGAGGACGATGAAGAATTCGACCTCTTCATCAAGGAAGTGGCCCAGGAGATGACCACCAAGGCGGGCCAGAAATGTACCGCCATTCGTCGCGTCATCGTGCCGACAGACAAAATGCAGGCTGTGGCCGCAGCGCTGGAAGCGCGCCTGGCTAAAGCGGTGTTGGGTGATCCCGCCGCCGAAGGCGTACGCATGGGCCCGCTGATCGGCCGCGACCAGGCCAAAGACGTGCAGTCCAGAGTGGATCAACTGGCGGCAGAGTGCGAAGTCATTGTCGGTGGCGGCGGTGACTTTGCCATAGCCGGGGCAGACAACAGTAGCGGCGCGTTTTATCCGCCAACCCTGCTGCGTTGTGACGATCCTTTTAACAAACTGCTGGTACACGCGGTGGAGGCCTTTGGTCCGGTTAGTACGCTGATGCCTTACGACAGCCTCGACGATGCGATTGCCATAGCGCAACTGGGCAAAGGCAGCCTGGTCGGCTCTCTCTACACTTTCGATGATGTAGAAGCCCGACAGATAATTCTCGCCGCGGCGCCTTATCACGGGCGGATGTTGATCCTGAACAGGGATTGCGCCGCTGAATCTACCGGCCACGGTGCACCGCTGGCGAACCTTGTGCACGGTGGCCCGGGTCGCGCCGGTGGCGGCGAAGAGCTGGGCGGTGCCCGGGCCGTGAAACACTATATGCAGCGTACCGCGCTGCAGGGTTCGCCCACCACGCTGATGGCCATTACCGGTGAATACCATGCCGGTGCCCGGGTTTACAGCGATGATATACATCCGTTCAAAAAGCATTTTGAAGATCTCAAGATAGGGGAAACCCTGATCACCCACCGCCGCACCGTGACAGAGGCCGACATCGTCAACTTTGGCTGTGTCAGCGGCGATCACTTCTATGCCCACTTCGATGAAATTGCCGCCAAGGATTCATTCTTCGGCAAGCGCGTGGCGCACGGATATTTCGTGATTTCAGCGGCGGCTGGTATGTTTGTTGAGCCATCGCCGGGTCCGGTGATTGCCAACTACGGTCTGGAGAACTTGCGCTTTATTGAGCCGGTGGCTGCCGGTGATACCATTCGAGCCAGGCTTACCGTGAAACGCAAGATCAAAAAGGCACCCCGTGGTGACGAGCAGGCCACCGGCGTGGTGGCGTGGGCGATAGAAGTGACCAACCAGGATGAAAAGCCGGTGGCTGTCTATGACATTCTGACTCTGGTCGCCCAGCGCGATGCCTGACAACACAGAGGCTGATCATGAGTTACAAAAATATTGAATTCTCCATCGACAAGGGCGTGGCTGTTCTCAAGTTAAACCGGCCCGCTGTCCTTAACAGTTTTACTGCAGAAATGCATGGCGAGGTGCGTGAAGTACTGACCCAGGCCGCAGCAGACAAACTGGTGCGAGCAGTGCTGATAACCGGCAACGGCCGGGGCTTTTGTGCCGGGCAGGATCTCAATGATCGCGCCGTGGCGCCGGGGCAATCCCTGCCGGACCTGGGTGACTCCGTGGAGAAATACTACAGCCCCCTGATAACCCAGATCGCCACCATGGAAAAGCCAGTGATCTGCGCAGTAAACGGTGTGGCTGCCGGCGCCGGCGCTAACATTGCACTGGCCTGTGACATTGTTATTGCCGGGCGCTCGGCCAGCTTTATTCAATCTTTTGCTCGCCTGGGTCTTATCCCCGACTCCGGTGGTACCTGGGTCTTGCCGCGCCTGGTTGGTATGGCCCGGGCCAAGGGCCTGGCCATGTTGGCCCCCAAGCTATCCGCCATGCAGGCCGAGGCCTGGGGCATGATCTGGCAGGTTGTTGATGACGAGGAGCTAATGAGCACCGCGCTGGGCTTGGCTGAGCAGATGGCTACCCAACCCACCCGCGGTTTTGCTTTTACCAAACAGGCTTTTGCAGCGTCTGCCGTCAATACTTTGGACGTGCAGTTGGAGTTGGAGAAAGAGCTGATGCGTGCGGCGGGTAAAACCCACGACTACCGGGAGGGTGTGAGTGCATTTCTCGCCAAGCGCACCCCCAGGTACAAGGGCGAGTAGGCGCTATGGATATGGATGCCAATGACCTGGCCCGGGCCTGTGCCGATGTCATGTATGCCAATGACAGGGCATCGACTGCGCTGGGTATGGAAATCGAAGAGGCTGCGCTGGGCCGCACCATCATGGGTATGACGGTGCGCGAAGACATGGTCAACGGTCACGATATCTGTCATGGCGGGTTGATTTTCAGCCTGGCAGACAGTGCCTTCGCCTTCGCCTGCAACAGCCAGAACATGAACACCGTTGCAGCCGGTGCGCGTATCGAGTTCCTGGCGCCGGCCCATCTGGGTGATCGTTTAACCGCGGTGGCGCAGCAAGTGTCCCAGGGTGGCCGCACCGGTATTTACGACGTTGTGGTCACCAATCAGCAAGACAGGACGATCGCCCTTTTTCGCGGTAACTCCCACCGTATTGGCGGCGCACTAATCGATGAAGCCATCGACCCAACAATCGACCCGGGAACAGGAGAATCCGAGTAATGACTGACGCCTATATCTGTGATGCAATACGCACCCCCATCGGCCGCTATGGCGGTGGATTGTCATCGGTGCGGGCCGATGACCTCGGGGCTGTTCCCATCAAGGCCTTGATGGAACGCAATACATCGGTAGCCTGGGACCAGGTCGATGACCTCTGGTACGGCTGTGCCAACCAGGCGGGAGAAGACAACCGCAATGTGGCGCGCATGAGCGCACTGTTGGCGGGCCTGCCGGTAGACGTGCCGGCGGTGACCATCAATCGCCTCTGTGGTTCGGGTATGGATGCGGTAGGCACCGCCGCCCGGGCCATTAAAGCCGGCGAGGCTGACCTGGCCATTGCCGGTGGGGTAGAATCCATGTCGCGGGCGCCTTTTGTGATGGGCAAGGCCGGCAGCGCCTTCAGCCGCGATGCGCAGATGTATGACACCACCATGGGCTGGCGTTTCGTCAATAAACTGTTGAAGACACAGTACGGTGTCGATTCGATGCCTGAAACCGCTGAAAACGTGGGGGAGCAGTTTGGCGTCAATCGCCAGGATCAGGATGCCTTTGCCCTGCGCAGTCAGCAGCGCGCCGCGGCGGCCCAGCAGGCGGGGCGCTTCGATGATGAGATCGTGCCGGTAAGCATTCCCCAGCGCAAAGGCGATCCTGTGATAGTTGGCGCCGACGAACACCCCCGCGCAACCACCGCTAAAGCGCTGGCAAAACTGGCTACACCCTTTCGGGACGGTGGCACTGTTACCGCCGGCAATGCCTCGGGAATTAACGACGGTGCCTGCGCTCTGCTGATAGCTTCGGCAGCAGCGGCTCAGCAACACGGTCTCACGCCGCAGGCAAAAATTGTAGCGATGGCAGCCAGCGGCCTGGAGCCTCGCATTATGGGCTATGGCCCCGTCGAAGCCAGCCGCAAGGTGTTGGCCAGGCAGGGTCTGGATTTGGCCGCGATGGATGTTATCGAGCTGAACGAGGCCTTCGCGGCACAGGGTTTGGCGGTCATGCGGGCGCTGGGTTTGGCGGACGATGCTGCTCACGTAAACCCCAATGGCGGCGCCATTGCACTGGGACATCCGCTGGGTATGAGTGGGGCGCGGCTGGTGACCACGGCCATGTATGAATTGCGGCGCACAGGCGGACGATACGCCCTGTGCACCATGTGTATCGGAGTGGGGCAGGGCATCGCCCTGATTATCGAACGCTGTGAATCGGTCTGAAACCGGAGGAACACTATGACAAGTGAACAAACCGAGGCAGAACTGGAGGCCAGTTTCCAGACCAGGATCGACGCCGAGGAGAAGGTAGAGCCCAAGGATTGGATGCCGGCAAAGTACCGGCAGAATGTGCTGCGACAGATGTCCCAGCACGCTCACTCGGAAGTGATCGGCATGCAGCCGGAGGGCAACTGGATTACTCGTGCGCCCACTTTGCACCGCAAGTGTATTTTGCTGGCCAAGGTGCAGGATGAGGGCGGGCACGGCTTGTACCTGTACAGCGCCGCAGAGACCCTGGGAAGCAGCCGGGAAGAAATGAACGAGGCGCTGCACGCAGGCCGTGCCAGGTACGCTTCAATTTTTAATTACCCCGCCGTTACCTGGGCGGACATCGGTGCGATTGGCTGGTTGGTGGATGGCGCCGCTATCGTCAACCAGGTATCCCTGCAGCGAACCTCCTATGGCCCCTATGCCAGGAGCATGGTGCGAATCTGCAAGGAGGAGAGTTTTCACCAGCGTCAGGGCTACCACATCATGATGGTGCTGATGCGCGGCAGTGAAGCGCAAAAGCAGATGGCGCAGGATGCACTCAACCGTTTCTGGTGGCCATCGATGATGATGTTTGGGCCACACGACGCGGAATCAGCGCACTCGGCCCAGTCCATGAAGTGGAAAATCAAGCGCCAGAGCAACGACGAGTTGCGCCAGAAGTTTGTCGACCAGTCGGTCAAGCAGGCTGAGGTAATCGGCCTGAAAATTCCGGATCCTGATCTCAAGTGGAACGAAGAACGCGGCCACTACGATTTTGGAGAGATCGACTGGGAGGAGTTCAACCGGGTAATTAGTGGCAATGGATCCTGTAACCGTCAGCGCATGGCGCATCACGTCAAGGCGCATGAAGAGGGTGAGTGGGTCAGGGAGGCCATCGCGGCCTACGAAACAAAAAAACGCCGGCGCGCCGGCCAAGCGGCCGCCTAGAGAGGAAATGACATGTCAGAATATATGAAATTGTACGAAGTATTTCTTCGTTCCAGGCGTGGCCTGGACCACAAGCACGTCGGTAGCCTGCACGCAGAAGACCCGCAGCAGGCGCTGGAATATGCCCGGGATGTTTATACGCGGCGCAGCGAGGGTGTGAGTATCTGGGTGGTTAACTCGTCAGATATCGTCGCCTCCCAGGAATCGGATTGCGAGAGTTTTTACGACCCGCACGATGACAAGCCCTATCGTCACGCAACGCACTACCGGTTGCCTGAAGAAGTTAACAATATGTGAGGGGCGGGTAATGTCTGATAGCAATGCAAAAGAAATGATCAAGCAGTACGCGGTCCGCCTGGGTGATGATGCCCTGGTGCAGGGCCACCGCCTGTCCGAATGGTGCAGCAAGGGGCCTTTTCTGGAGGAAGACCTGGCACTGACCAACGTGGCGCTGGATTTCATTGGCCGAGCGCGAATGTTTTACCGCTATGCCGCCGAGATTGATGGTGGGGAATACACCGAAGACAGTTACGCCTTGCAACGGGATTGTCGTGATTTCACCAACCTGTTGATCCATGAACTACCGGGTGGCGACTTCGCCTTCAGCATGGCGCGACAGTACCTGGTGGATGAATTCAGCCTGGCATTTATGCAGCGCCTGGCGGGTTCCGCCGACGCGACGCTGGCGGCAATTGCCGCCAAGGCGGTGAAAGAGTGCCGCTACCATTTACGTCGCAGCCATGACTGGATGCTGCGCCTGGGTGATGGCACTGCGGAGAGCCACCAGCGCCTGCAGCAAGCAGTCGATGACCTGTGGGGGTATACCCCCGAGTTGTTCGAGCTGGATGCGCTGGAGCAGGGCCTGGTGGAAGCAGCTATAGCGGTTGACAGTGCCGCTCTGCAAGCCGACTGGGATCAGGCGGTGCGGGCAACCTTCAGGGCAGCGACCATAGATTTGCCGCCGGGTGACTGGTCTGTCAAGGGTGGGCGCCAGGGTATGCACACCGAACACCTGGGCCATATGCTCAGTGATCTGCAGTTTATGCAGCGCGCCTATCCCGGCCTGGAGTGGTAGGGTGAGCGCCGTGGCTGCTAACGCCGATCATATTCCACTGTTGCCGCTGGAGGAACATCAGCGCCGTCAGAGAAGGGCGGCGTCCGACCTGTCGCAGTTGTGGTCGCTGCTGGACCAGGTGAAGGACCCGGAGATTCCGGTCATCAGCGTCTGGGAGTTGGGCGTGCTGCAGGATATAGAGCAGCGTGCGGGCAAGGTCATTGTCACTATTACGCCCACCTATTCCGGTTGTCCCGCAATGGGCGTCATGGCCGAAGATATTGTCAGCGCCCTGGCCGCAGGCGGTTATCCAGACAGTGCAGTTGTCACGCGCCTGGCGCCGGCCTGGTCCACCGGTTGGATCGCAGCGGAAGCACAGGAGGCCTTGCGCAGCTATGGCATCGCTCCTCCCGGGCCTGGTAGTGGCGGACAGATCAGTTGCCCGCAGTGTGGTTCCGGGCATGTTCGCAGTATCAGTGAATTTGGCTCCACCGCCTGCAAGGCGCTGTACCAGTGTGGTGACTGCAGTGAGCCTTTCGATCGATTTAAACCCATTTAGGAAACTCTTATGGCAGATTCTCAATTTTATTCCCTGACTGTCGCCGACGTGGCGCCAGAGACCGATAACGCCATCAAGGTCAGCTTCGCTATACCCGAGGAACTGCGCGATAGGTTCACATATAAACAGGGACAGTACCTGACCTTGACGACTGATATAGAGGGCGAGACGCTCAGACGCTCCTATTCCATCTGTTCGGGCATCAATGATGACGCCATGCAAGTGGCTATCAAGCGGGTAGAGGGGGGTGTGTTTTCCAACTTTGCCAACGATGAGCTAAAACAGGGTGATTGTCTGGACGTTACGCCACCCCGGGGCAGCTTTTACACGGAACTGAATGCCGATCAGACTCGCAATTATTTGTTTATTGCTGCCGGTGCCGGTATCACACCGGTGGTGTCCAATCTCAAGTCCATCCTGGAAAATGAACCGAACAGCCTGGTGACCCTGCTGTATGGCAATCAGCGCAGCAACACCATCATGTTTCGCGAGACTCTGAGTTTTCTCAAGAATCGCTACATGGCCCGATTTCACTGGGTGAATATACTCAGTCGCGAGGACCAGGGGTCAGACCTGCTAAACGGCCGCCTCAATAATCGCAAGGGCGGTGAGTTGAACCGGCAACTGGTAGACCTGCAAGGCTTCGATGAATACTTTGTCTGTGGTCCGGAATCGATGATCTCAGAAGTGTCACGGGGCCTGCGCTCGGTGGGTGCAACCGAGGACAATATCCATTACGAACTGTTTGCCTCCTCGGCGGAAGATGCCCGGGCGGTGGTGGAAAAGCACCACGCCCGGGCCAAGGAATATGGCGGTAAGCTGAGCAGTGTAACAGTGCTTATGGACGGGCGCGCCAGCCAGTTCGAGCTGACGGCAGATGGTGAAAACGTCCTGGACGCCGGTCTTAACCACGGTATTGATCTTCCCTACTCCTGCAAGGGCGGGGTGTGCTCAACCTGCAAGGCGAAGTTGGTGGAAGGTGAAGTGGATATGGATATCACCCATGCGCTGGAGCCCGGTGAGCAGGCGGCGGGCTTTATTCTGACTTGCCAGGCACACCCCATCAGTGACAGGGTTGTGGTGGATTTCGACCAGAAATAGGCACCGGCAAAATCTGCCGGGGCGACCGCCTGTCAATCCCGTCTGGGATTGGGCCAACTACCTGGGCTACCTGGCCCTGGCCATCGGCCTGCTTCTCTTTGTCTACCGGGGCAGGGCGCGCACCTTTCCGCCCTATAGCGGTCGTTTTTTTTTGCCAATCTTCATCGCGACCTGGGCTATATCGCCGCAATGCTATTGGCGGGTCATGTTGGTGTGCTGCCGGTCGCAGAACCCTTACTGCCGGAACACCTCAAGCCAAGCGCTGCCGAACACGCCCTGATTCCGGTGCTCGCGCATGGAAGGGGATGAGTCCGGTCCGATGCGCGCGTGCAAAGGGTGTCACTGGGACGTCCTCGATAGCTTGTTTTATTTTTGTTGTGGCACTACTGTTTGAATCATCCTCAGATACGGGCCCACGGGTATGAGCATATACCGCATTCTGGTAGTCGATGACCATCCGCTGTACCGCAGTGCCTTGCGCAATGTTGTATCAGACGCCTTTGATGATGTGGAGGTGCTGGAATGTGAAGACATCAGCTCAGCGCTGCAATACCTGCAGAGCGCGGCCATCGACCTGGTGCTGCTAGACCTGTCCATGCCTGACGTCGATGGGCTCGATGGCCTGGCGCGGTTGCGAGCAGCGGGACCGGCGACCCCCATTATTATCTGTTCCGCCCAGGACGATTCAGAGCTGGTGCGGGATTGCTTCAAACTGGGCGTGTCCGGCTATTTACCCAAATCCTCGGGCAGCGGCATCACCCGGCACGCGCTGCAACTGGTGCGGGACGGTGGTGTATACGTACCATCGGAGGCACTGGCGGAACAGGTGGTATCGGCGGCGGATGCCGAGCAGGCTGCCGGGGCGGGTTCCGAGGACGACGGGCCGGGAGGTTTAACACCCAGGCAACGGACGGTTCTGTCCCTGTTGGAACGCGGTATGTCGAACAAGGCGATTGCCCGTGAACTGGGCATTGGTGAGATTACCGTGAAAGCGCATGTCTCTGCGATTTTGCGTAAATTGGGAGTAGAGAATCGCCTGCAAGCCATTGTGGCGGTGCGGGAGTTCAAGCGATAAGAGCGGCTAAAGTTTTGATCTTGCCAGCAAGTGCTGCATAAGTGCCCGCAGCCGGGCGGGGTCCAGGGGTTTGGTGAGCAGCGGTATTGCCAGTTGCTGCAATTCCTCGCGCAGCGCCTTCGAATTGTCGCTACTGATCATCATCGCTGCTGCCGGCCTGGTAATCTCTGCATTGATGGCCTCAATCGCCTCAATGCCGGTGGCACCGTGGGCCAGGTGGTAGTCGGTTAATAGCAGCCGTGGGGCGAGATCCTGGTTGATAATAGTAGTCAGTACCTCTTCGACGCTGGTCGCTGCCACCACCTGGCAGTCCCAATCCTGCAGTAGCCGCACCATACTGCGCAGTACCTGCGTGTTGTCGTCTACCACCACTACCAGGCAGCCATTAAAGCCCAGCTCCGTGGCCACCGGTTCTGTTGCGGCTGTCTCCCTGAGCTGGCCGGCATCGCCAGGGGCAAGGTTCAGGGAAAAACTACTGCCCTCTCCCGCTACCGATTCCACCGTGATTTCAGTGCCCAGCAGGTGGCAAATCCGCTGTACGATAGATAAACCCAGGCCCATGCTGCTTTTTTCACTGCCGGCACTGCCGGGCGCGCGCCAGAATTCATCGAAGATCTTTTCCAGATGCTGTTGGGGAATACCCACCCCGGTATCCCTGACTTCAATTTTTATGCCATCGTCAGCGTCGCTGGTCTCTACCGATATCAGCCCACTGTTGGTGTACTTGATCGCATTGCTGAGCAGATTGCGCAATACCGTTTCCAGCAACATGGGGTCGGTGTGTACCACCGCATCACTATCGCTTACCTGGAGACGCAGATTCCTGGCCTCGGCGATAGAAGCGTATTCGCGGGCCAGTGGTTCCAGCAGAGTCTGCAGGCGAAAATGGCTGGGCTGCGGATGGAGTCCGCCACTGTCCAGGCGAGAAATATCCAACAGGGCGCTCAGCAAGCTGTCCAGGGTATCCAGTGCCAGGGTGATACCACCAATACTCTCATTATCGCCAGGGGAAAGTCGCTTGCGGTCAATGGCCTCCAGGTATAGCACGGCCGCATTAAGAGGCTGGCGCAGGTCGTGACTGGCAGCGGCGACAAAGCGGGTTCTGCTCTCGGTGGCATCCTCGGCTTGCTGTTTGGCGCGCAGCAGGGCGCCCTCGAACTTGCGTCGCAAATCGAGTTCGTGTTCCAGGCGTTCGTTGAGGATGCGCAGTTCAGCGGTTCGCTCGGCGACGGTTTGTTCGAGCTTGCTGGCCGCCTGGAAGGCTGCGAAGGCGCCGCCCTCCACATTGATACGGTGTTCAACCCGGTCCAGCAGCACTTCATTGGTACGCTGCAGTCGGCGCAGCTCCTCTTCGAGCAGGGCTTTTTCCTCGTCGACACTCATGCTGGCAAGGCGAAGGCGAGACAATTAAACGAATTGTTCATGTTCAGGCTATTGGATTGTTCGCCCATGCAACTGAATCCCCAGACATTAAACTCACTGAACAGCTGTGATACCCGCTGCTGCAATTTATATTGCTCAACCATCTGCTTACGAGCCGCGCATTCGAAGGTCAATACCAGCATGGTGCTGCCCAGGTCCTGTTGGATCTGATGTAAGGCGCTCTCCATCTGCTTTATGTAGTCGACCTGAGCGGCAACACGAAATACCACGCCTTCGTCTATGGCGCAGGCGCTGCGCAGCGAACCATCCTCCAGAATTTCGGTGAAACCGCGCGGGTAGGCACGATCACCCACGGTAATGATGGCGGGATGAACAGCCAGGTGCTCACGGTCGAGTTCACCGGGTTGCATGTCACACAGACGCGCGTACTCCTGCATGGCAGGGGTGCCGTTGATTTGATGCACCAGTCGTTCTGAAGCGGTCGCCGCGGTGATAACGCCGCGCCGGTCGGTAGCGACGAAGTTGTGAAAATTGTGGTGGGAAAAGGGCAGAGTGCTGTGGACCAACAACACCACGGCGCAATCGTGGCAGAAGCGGCCGTCAAATAGCACCGGCGTAGGCCCGAGTTGCCAGTTGTCTCCCGCCGAACCTCCGACCAGGTGTACATTGCCCAATTCGCTGCCCAGGGCAGCAGCCACAAACTCTTCCGCCTTACCGGTGCTGTCAATCAGCAGCAGCGCGAACGTGTTAGAGGGGTTTGCCGCTGGTGCGCGCCGGCGCAAGACGGATTGCATGGAAGTAACAAGTTGCCTGGCCTGGCGGAAACCAAACTCGCCCAATCCATCAATAGAACGGGCCACGCAGGTGAAGTGCTCGCGGCTGAAACAAATCGCCGACATGGTGTTTTCGCGATAGCCGGCCGGCACAATTTCACCGGCTGTCGAGCAGCCGAAGACAGGCGTGCCGGGATGCGCTGACAACTCCCGTTCCATCACGTCGCCGGTATGATTCGGGCCGTGCAACAGCAGTACGAACTCGGCCTCTTCTGTGGGTAGTTGTGCACGACATTCCGCAAGCGCAGCAACGCTATCTGCCGCGTCGGAATGAGCAGTGAAAATACCGGTAGCCATTGGCGCATCATAGCGGAAATTGGCAGCCGGCGAACAACACATGGCAGGAAATCGCCGACAGCATGCCCTTGCCGGCCATCTACTACTTTAGTATTAGACCTTGCTCCCTTTGGGTAATTGCCGGCGTTGACCGGAGCGAAGTAGTATCGTACCTGCCTGCATACAAATTCCCGATAATAATGGAGAACACCGCCCATGTTTAAAGCCAAACCCAAACTTCTCGCCCTGGCGATATCAGCCGTACTCACCCCCGCCTCACTGCAGGCCGCCGTATTGGAAGAGGTGGTGGTAACCGCTACCAAGCGGGCAGAAAGCGTACAGGACGTGGGTATCGCCATTACGGCTTACACTGGTGAGCAGCTGGAACAGCTGGGTTTTACCAGTGCCCAGCAGGTCACGTCCATGGCGCCCGGCGTGCAGACCCTTCAGCCCAACGGTGAGGCCAACTACGCCGTCGGGATTCGCGGTGTGGTCAACAGTGACTTCACCACTAACGTGGAGAGTCCGGTGGCACTGTACGTAGACGAAGTCTATATCAGCCAGATGTCCGGTGCGGGCTTTATGTTGTATGACATGGAGCGTGTAGAAATACTGCGCGGTCCCCAGGGCACCCTGTTCGGGCGCAACGCCACCGGCGGTCTGGTTCACTATCTTACCAAGCGCCCAGACAAGGAATTCAGTGGCTACATCAAAGGCACCTACGGTGATTACGACCAGTACAAGGTTGAGGGCGCCGCCGGCGGTGGTAACGACAAGGTTGCGGCGCGCTTTTCCGCCTCCCGCCACGAGGCCGATGGCTACGTGACCAACCGTCTCGACAAGAGCACTGACCTGAATAATGCCGATGACAGCTCTTACCGCGCCCAGTTGTTGTTCACCCCTGCCGACGATCTGGAAGTTCTGTTCAATCTGCGCCACGGTGAACAGGATATTGACACCGGCTTTTTCGAAAATGTGTCCTCGGTAATCTCGGGAAAACTGACGCCCAAAACCTTCAATCCGGTGTTGGAATATCTGGATAATGACGGCGATCCCTATGCGGGCGATTACGACGACCCCGGCTACAACGACCTGGAAACGGACGGCTATACCGGCACATTGAAGTGGGCCTTTGATAACTTTAACCTGACTACAATTGCTGATTATTCAACGGTTGAGCGCAAATATATTGAAGATTCAGACGCGTCTCCGGCACCGGTGTTCAACTTTTTCCTCAATACAGATTCAGAGCAATCCTCCTTCGAGTTTCGCCTCGACGGCGAAACCGACGGCTTCAAGTGGCTGGGTGGCTTTTACTACCTGGACCTGGATATCGATGACTCCAACGGCGCCATTACCGACCCGTTTATCGCCCCGGTCTATGACGATATTGGCATCCCGCGTACGCCGGGTTCTGAGGCGGGTCTGAATAACCCCTACACATCAGAGCTGGAGTCTACGTCCATATTCGGGCAGGTGGAATTTGCGCTGGCAGATAACGTAAACCTGGTTGTCGGCGCCCGCTATATCGAAGACGAAAAAGACTTTGAGTACAGCATCAATGCCGCAGAATTCCTCGATCCCGAGGCCAGAAACTTTGACGCCAAGGACAACCTGGCGCAGCCGGTCGAACTTGCTGCCTACACGGGTAGTAGAGACGACAGCGAATGGTCGGGCCGGGTACAGTTGGACTGGGACGTCAGCGATGACGCGATGGTGTACGGCAGCTGGAACCGCGGTGTGCGTGGCGGCGGCTTTAATGCCCCGATCTTCCCGCTGAGCCCGCCACTGGATTACAACGACGCGACCATGTCCTATGATCCGGAAGAGCTGGATGCCTTTGAAATCGGCTTCAAATCCAGCTTTATGAACGGCGCCATGCGGCTCAACGGTGCGGTCTATTACTACGATTACAAGGACTACCAGGCGTTCTTTATTACCGGTATCGACACCATTACCTTTAATACCGATGCTGAAAGTGTCGGTGGAGAACTGGAGCTGCAGGCCAGCCCCATTGACGGTCTTGATATTTTGCTGGGTGCAGCCTACAACGATATCGATGTGGAATTGCCCGGCGGTGATGTGTCTTCAATAAAATCTCCGGAGTGGAATCTCAACGCCCTGGTGCGTTACGAATGGCCGGCGTTCGGCGGCAACATGGCAGTGCAGGGAGATATCGTTTATATCGATGAACACATTTTTGCCCTCACTGGAGCGGAGACAGTCACAGAAGATGGCTATTCCGTCAGCAACATTCGCGTGAGCTATACCACCGACGACGGCAAGTGGCAGGCGACAGCCTTTGTCGACAACGTGACTGATGAAGAGTACCTGGTGCAAACCTTCGACTTGTCTGGTCTCAATGTGTTTGGTATGACCGAGCAATACTACGGTCGCCCACGCTGGTGGGGCGTCTCCATGACCTATCGCTGGGGTGAGTAACACGTCTTGTCGCGTTTTTCCAGAACTATCTATAACAACGCATTGCAACACCGCACTGGTGAGTAGTGGAATGATACTGGAGGCACTATGGCCGACTACAAAATGATAATTGATGGTGAACGGGTAACGACAGAAGATACCTTTGCCGTGCTCAACCCGGCAACAGAAGAAGTGATTGCTCAGTGTCCCAAAGCCAACGGGACACATGTCAATCTGGCTGTTGCCGCCGCGCGCAAGGCATTTCTTGCCTGGAGCGCCACCGCTGACAGCGAGCGCTCTCGCGTGGTGCACGCCATTGCCGATGCGCTGGCAGCACACAGCGAAGAATTGATGAAACTGCTGACCCTGGAGCAGGGCAAGCCTGCTGCTGGCTTTGCCAACCTGGGTGGCGGCTTTGAAATGGGTGGCACGGTGGCCTGGTGTCACGCTACCGCTGATCTCGAACTGCCGGTAGATGTAATCCAGGATAATGACGAGGCACGCATCGAGGTACACCGCAAGCCGCTGGGTGTGGTGGGATCTATCACGCCCTGGAATTTTCCTCTGCTGATCGCAATCTGGCACACCATGCCGGCCCTGCGCAGCGGCAACACCGTGGTGATCAAGCCCTCCGAGTTTACACCGCTGACAACCCTGCGGGCCGCCGGGATTATCAATGATCTGGTGCCCCCCGGTGTGTTCAATATTATTACCGGTGATGGCAGCCTGGGTGCAGCCATCTCTTCCCATCCGGATATCAACAAAATGGTCTTTACCGGCTCCACGCCCACTGGCAAGAAGATCATGCAAAGTGCCGCCGGCAATCTCAAGCGGGTGACTTTGGAACTGGGCGGTAACGATGCGGCTATCGTGTTGCCCGATACAGATGTGGAAGCAATGGCTCCGAAAATTTTTGCCACGGCAATGATGAACAACGGCCAGACCTGTGCTGCCCTGAAGCGTCTGTATGTGCACGAGGATATCTATGAGGATATGTGCCAGGCACTGGCCGCTATCGCCAGTAGTGTAACCACCGGTGATGGCAGCGGCGATGTGGATTTCGGCCCCATCCAGAACAAACCACAGTTTGACAAGGTATGTCAGATGGCCGCAGAGGCAAAGGCCAGCGGTGCACGTTTTCTCACTGGCGGAGAAGCAGGTGATGGGCCTGGGTATTTTTACCCGGTAACCATTGTTGCGGATATTGCCGACGATACCCGCCTGGTCAGTGAAGAGCCCTTCGGCCCGATCCTGCCAATCCTCAAGTTCAGCGATGTGGAAGATGCCCTGCGGCGGGCCAATGACAGCAACAACGGCCTTGGCGGTTCGGTGTGGTCCAGCGATGTGCAGGCAGCCACAGAATTGGCGAGCCGACTGGAATGCGGTACGGCCTGGGTGAACAGCCACGCAATGATTCAGCCGGATGCGCCCTTCGGTGGTGTCAAGGAATCGGGTCTCGGGGTGGAGTTCGGGCGCTATGGCCTGGAGGAATATACCTCCATTCAGACCCTGTCGGTTGCCAAAGGGTAATTTGTGAGCTGCAGCCAGGGTGACTATACTGGGCTAAACAATAAGGCGACGATCCATGAAGAATGTTCGTACCCGCGCCATTCATGGCGTCACTCCTGTTCGCGCTCTGGCAGCTGTTGCGGCGGCGGGGCTACTATTTAGCGGATTGGCACTGTCCGCAGAGAGCAGGCCACCGCCGCTGCCTGTTGAGCCCATCGGTGTCATTGAAACCCTGCCGAAGAAATACCCGCAGGACTGGTTTCTGGTCTTTGACGCCGCATTTTTCCATATGTCAGACGGCAAGGTTTATGTCATTGATACGGCGGGCGATACGATGCCCGAACAGGTCAAGGGCATGTTCAATGTGTCTCTCATGGGTAATATTGCGCAGTCGGCACGGCGCAGTGAAATATATGCCACCGAGACCTTCCACTCTCGCGGTACCCGCGGCGATCGCCTCGATGTGCTGACCATCTGGGACCAGGAGACACTCAGCCCGCTGGGTGAGGTAGTCTGGCCGAAGCCGACGCGGTTTATGGGCATGCCGCAGCGCTATGCCCTGACGCTGATAGACAATGACCGCTGGCTGGCGGTGTCCAATTTCAGTCCCGCGACTTCCATTACCCTGATCGACATGGACAGCAGGAAAATCATCAATGAAATTCCCACACCCGGCTGTTTCCTGGCCTACCCAACCGGTCGTCGCGGTTTTAGTTCGCTGTGCGCGGATGGTCGCTTCCTGAGTACTGAACTGGCGCAGGATGGCAGTATCCTCAAGCAGACACGCACCGACGCCTTCTTTAACTCAGATACTTCGCCCATTTATGAACGACCCGCGGTAATCGGTGATACGGCCTATTTTCCATCGCTGGCGGGACTGGTTCACCCGGTAGACATCAGTGGCAAGGTCGCCAAAGTGGGCAAGGCCTGGCAGTTGGTGCCGGCGGCAGAGCGTGCGGAAAAATGGGCTCCCGGTGGTATCGCCCTGATTGACAAGGATGACCTGGGCCGGTTTTATATACTGATGCACCCCGATAGCAAGGACGGCAGTTACCAGGGTGGTGGCCCCGAGGTGTGGGTATACGATGTAACTAATCAAAAGCGCGTAATGCGGATTCCGTTGCAGGTATGGGGCCTGTCACTGGCTGTCAGCCGCGGTGAGAAGCCGCTGCTTATGGTAACCAATCCCACTGATATGAGTATGGAAGTCTATGACGGGCTGAGCGGTGAGTTTATTAAAACCATCACCGATTTTGGGCAGTCGACACCGTTGATGTTGTCCGGTGCCAGGTAGGAGATGACGTGTTGTCCAGCGTGATAGCAAATGCTCTGGCCCTGTTTTTTGCCTGGCTGTTTGCCGTGGCGGGGATTCAAAAATTGCGCGCTGCGGATTATTACCTGGGCTTGATATCATCTTATGCCCCGGCCTTGCCGGTCGGTCGTTTGCTGTTGCTGTCCCTGGCCGGTAGTGAACTGGCACTGACCATTTTGTTGTTGATACCGCCAGCCCGTTGGTACGCTTTGGTGGGGAGTGCAGGCTGGTTACTGGCTTATGCCGCGATGATGGCCTGGCAGGTCTGGCGCGGGCGGGCCGATATGGACTGTGGGTGTTCAGGTCCTGCTTCCGCATTAATGGTCAGCCCGGCCCTGGTGGTGCGCAACCTGGTCTGTGCCTGTCTGGCAATCCTGTGCCTGTCTGCACTGGCCGGCGTGGCGGTGGGTGTTCTGGGTATGCTGCTGTCAGTAATTATGGCCTCTTTCATGATCACCTTGTACCTGTGCAGTGACCAGTTGATTGCCAATGCCCAGCAAATGGCTGGAGACGCATAAGTATGGATCTTTTGTTGGTTTCCAATATTGTCTTGTGGATTGGTTTTCTCGCCATGGTCGTGGTTAACCTGGCACTGGCCAGGCAAATCGGTGTGCTCTACGAGCGTGTCGCACCGGCCGGTGCGTTAATGATGAACCAGAAGCTGGAGGTGGGTGCCCGCGCTCCGGAGTTGGCGGTGCCTGTTCTCGATGGAGGTGTCCTGCAAGTTGGCACCGTCTCCGGCAAGTCCCAACTGTTGTTTTTCCTGTCGCCGGATTGTCCGGTGTGTAACGAACTGACCCCGGCCCTCAAGTCGGCGGCCAAGGCAGAATCCGACTGGCTGGATGTGGTATTGGCCAGCGATGGCGAACAGGATCACCGTTCCTATATCGAGCGTAAGGGCTTACAGGGCTTTCCCTATGTGCTTTCCGAGCTACTCGGCAAGACCTATGGCGTCGCCAAGCTACCCTACGCAGTGCTCATCGATGAGGCGGGTATTATCGCCTCGATGGGCATAATTAATTCGCGAGAACACCTCGAAAGCCTGTTTGAAGCCAAGGAACGAAAAGTGGCTTCGATTCAGGAGTACATGAACAGGAAACAAGCGGTTCAGATTGTGGAGGCCGACAAGGCATGAAGATCTTTGACAAACTATTTGAACAGCGCACGCGCCAGTTGGCGCAGCGCTCGTCCCGCCGCAGCATGCTCAAGGGCCTGGGTGGATTTCTGGTTGGCAGCGCCACCATACCGCTGCTACCCGTAGCCAGGGCTTCCGCCAGTGAAGGCGTCTCCCGTCCAGCGGAAGAGGGTGATGCCGCCGGTTGCGATTATTGGCGTTACTGCGCTATCGATGGTTTTCTTTGTAGCTGTTGCGGCGGCAGCATGAACACCTGCCCACCGGGTACGGAAATGTCTCCCATCACCTGGATTGGAACCTGTCGCAATCCGGCCGATGGGCGCAACTATGTCATTTCCTATAACGATTGCTGCGGCAAGTCAGCCTGCGGCGCCTGCCTGTGCCAGCGCGACGAGGGCGACAGACCCCCCTACCGGTCAGACAAAACCAACGACATCAACTGGTGTCTTGGCACCAGCAGTGCGGCCTATCACTGCTCCACCGCCATCGTGGTGGGAGTGGCATTCGAGGAGCAATGAAGAAAATTGTCACGGTTCTGTGTCTCTGTCTGGCCAGCGGCGCGCTGGCCGAAAATCCGGATTGGCAGCGAGCGCATTTTAATTACCGGATGTCTTGCCAGGGCTGCCATGCGCCGGATGGGTCGGGCGCCGGTGCCGTGCCCCGTATGAAAGATCAGGTTGGGCAATTTTTGGAAACCCGGCAGGGGCGAGAATACCTGGTGCGCGTACCGGGCTCGGCCACGTCGGCCCTGGATGATGAGCAGTTGGCCGAAGTGCTCAACTGGATTATCCAGGAATTTGCCGGTGACAGTGCTGCTGATGGCTATCAACGGTATACCCCGCTGGAGGTGGCTAGACTGCGACAAGAGCCTCTCAATGAAGTTGAGCAATACCGCACCCAGTTGTTGGTGGACATTGCCCGTGCAAAAACCTGTGTAGCCTGCCACGGTCAAAATGGCAACTCCAGCAACCCCGAGTGGCCCAACCTGGCCGGCCAGAAAGCCGGCTACCTGGCTGCACAGTTGAAAGCGTTTCGGGATGGCGCGCGCAGCAATTCGGCCATGGCGCCGTTTGTTGCAAACCTGGGTGATACGGAAATTACCGCACTGGCTGAATATTTTTCCAGCCTGCCGGCCGCATCATCTGCCAGTGGCAATGTAGCGCTGGTAGCCCAGGGAGAGAATCTGTCTGGCTACTGCAAGGCATGTCATGGCGTGGCGGGCCAGACTATCAACCTGGAGTGGCCCAATATTGCCGGCCAGCAAGCAGCTTACCTGAGTAAACAATTACAGGCTTTCAAGTCCGGTAGCCGCTTCGGCGCGCGCATGCAGCCGGTGGTCAGCCACATGGGTGATGCTGAATTCGATGCTCTCGCGGCGTACTACAGCCAGCTCAGGTAACAGGTCTGGCCATTGCCGTCTGGGCCACTTGCCTGTGGTGGGCCAGCAGGGGCAGCAAAATCAACAGGTAGGACAGCAGAAACAGGCTTTTGGGGGCCGTTCTGGGAACTGCAGGCGCTCACGGAGCAGCAGCGGCAATTGTTACCGGCGGCCGAGACCGGGTTTATCAGGATCTGAGTAGCTATGGATCGCAGCCTGAAAATGCTGCCCGGTACAGCCTGATTCACGCCGACTTTGTAGCGGAGAATTTAATGCTGGATGGGGATACAGAGCGCCTGATCGATTTTGACGATGCGGGTTTTGGCTGGCATTTATTTGAGCTTGCCACCGCTTTGTATTTTGAGATGGAACAGGACTACTTTGCGGTGCCCCGTGCCGGCCTGTAGCGCGTCAAACAATTCTGTCAGTTATTTGGTGAAGTTCTTTTTGATGCCATCCCAGCACTGGATGTAATTCCGCTGGCGCAACTCGCTCTCCAGCGCCCATTGAGTAGGCTGGATAATGTAGCGTGACTCGAGCATAAAGGCCATGGTATCGCGGTAGCGATCAGGCTCCAGTTCAACGGTGCTGGCCTTTTCAAACACGGCGGCTGCCGGTCCGTGGGGGCTCATACAGTTGTGCAGGCTGGCACCACCGGGTGCAAAGCCTTCTTCCTTGGCGTCGTACACGCCTTCGATTAAACCCATGAACTCACTCATCACGTTGCGGTGATACCAGGGTGGACGGAAGGTATCCTCCGCCACCATCCAGCGTGGCGGGAAGATCACAAAATCAATGCTGGCCAGGCCGGGAGTATCCGAGGGCGATGACAACACCGTGTAGATGCTGGGGTCGGGGTGATCGTAGCTGACCGTGCCCATGACATTGAAGCGTGTCAATTGGTATTTGTAGGGTGCAGAGTTGCCGGTCCAGGCCACCACGTCCAGTGGGGAATGGTCTATGGAGGCGCGGTAGAAGTTGCCGGCAAATTTACACAACAACTCGAAATCGCCCTGCAGATCTTCATAGGCCGCTTGCGGGTATTGGAAGTCGCGGTCATTGGCATAGCCATTGGCGCCTACCGGTCCCCGTTCCGGCAGCGTCAGAGGCGCGCCGTAGTTCTCCGCCAGGTAACCACGGGCGGTATCGGTGAGCAGATCGACGGCAAACTTCATGCCCCGCGGAATGACGGCAATTTCACCAACCCGCAGGTTCAGGTGCCCGCACTCGGTGCGCAGCAATAACTCACCCTGCTGGGGTATAAACAGCAATTCGCCGTCAGCGCAGTAAAAGTAGCATTGCTGCATAGAGCGGTTGGCCGCATACAGGTGGATGCCCATGCCCGTCTGGGCCATGGTATCGCCGTTGGCGGCGAGAGTCCTCAGCCCCTCTATAAAGTCAGTGGGCGCCGTGGGGAACTCCAATGGGTCCCAGCGCAACAGGTTCGGGGGAGTTGGCGTCTCGGTAATCGGTGCGGTACGCACCCCGTCCTGTTGCCATGGCAGGTAGTCGTCCTGCACTGCGGAGGGGAGGATGCGATAGAACCAGGTGCGCCTGTTTTCTGCGCGCGGCGCGGTGAATGCAGTGCTGTTGAATTGTTCCGCATAGAGGCCGTACTTAACCTGCTGTGGACTGAACTGGCCTACCGGCAGCGCGCCGGGCAGGGCTTCGCTTTCATGTTCATTGCCAAAGCCGTGGAGGTACTGCAGGTCGCTTTTAACTGTTGTCATAGCACTACTCACTGTCTGCCTGGCTGGCAATGGCCAATGCCTGCTCCAGGATTGCTTGGTCGCCCACTTGATTGGCCAGTAGCAGAATCAGCCGGGCATTGATCTTTTCACTGGTTTCCGGTTTGCGATCCCGGTGTACTTCCGCGAGGGCGGCATAAAAGGCATCGGCGTCGGAAAAATTCGGCTCCAGATTCAGTTTGTTCATGCGGCTATCTCCGTCGGCAGTTCAAATCCCAGCGCGCGCTGCATGGCCATTGCAATGGCGCTGGGGTCCAGGCGGCGCCAACGCGCGGCCACGTGTTGATCCGGTCGTATCAGGTAGACGCCAGCCTGCCCCAGGTCATAGCGCTCGGCCAGCACTCCTTTGTCATCGTTGATATACAGCGTATTACCTGCGTCCTCGCCGGCCGTCTCCACGGTGGCCGCGTCCACGCGAATAATATTGATGTTGTCACCGCGCTTGCTCAGTTCTACGGTCAGGGCTTCCAACTCGGCCAGTTGATCGGCGTCAAACTCGCCCTTGAGCAGCACATTAAATTGACCGCCAAGGTGATTGAGTAGCCAGCCACTGCTGTTGCCGCCGCTGACCGGTGCATCGGTACAGGCGGAACCCGGGCGCATGGCGCTCTGGAACTCGCCACTGTCGGCTGTGCTGAGCGGGGTTTCTTCGTAGGTGCAGGGTTTGGACAGGCGACCGCTGTTGACCAGGGCGCGTGCGAAGGGATATTGGCGCGACAGATCCAGTACCGTGTCCCGAAACACCTTGGTGATGTGATTCTTGGGGGTCATGAAATCGGTGGCGCGGGTGGAGTGCAGGATATTCTCCCGCGCGCCGTGCTGCCGCTCAATGTCATAGGTTTGCAACAGGAACCGGGGAGCCCGTCCCCGTAATATGGCCGCCAGTTTCCAGCCCAGGTTTTCCACGCCCTGCAGGGCACCGTTGGCGCCGCGAGCACCGAACGGGGAAACCTGGTGGGCGGAGTCGCCGATAAACAGCACCCGGTAATGAATGAAGGAATCCATCTTGCGGCAGCGGAAGGTGTACACGCTGGCCCAATCCAGTTCCCACTCCATACCCTTGCCCAGCATGGCCTCTACGCGGGGGCGGATGTTTTCAATTTTCTTTTCCTCGTCCGGGTTCGCGTCCCGGCCGAGCTGGAAATCAATGCGCCAGACGTTGTCGGCTTGCTTGTGCAGCAGGGTGGACTGGTCGGGGTGAAAAGGGGCGTCAAACCAGAAGCGTCGCTCGGCAGGGAAATCCGCCTTCATAATGATATCGGCGATGAGGAAGCGGTCCTCGAATACCTGGCCTTTACTCTCCAGGCCCAGAGAGGTGCGGATAGGGCTGTTGGCGCCATCGGCCACCAACAGGTAGTCGCAGCTCATTCGGTAATCGCCATCCTGGGTGTGAACGGTGATGGCGGCGCCGGCATCATCGGTTTCCACATGGGTTACCTTGTGCAACCAGCGCAGTTCGATCTCGGGGATCTCCATGCAGCGCTGCACCATGTATTCTTCCACGTAGTACTGCTGCAGATTGATAAAGGCGGGAACCTTGTGATCCTCTTCCGGCAGCAGGTTGAAGTCGTAGACCCGCTCTTCGCCAAAGAATACTTTTCCCAAATTCCAGGTAACGCCCTTGTCCAGCATGGCCTGGCCGCAGCCGTAGCGATCACAAATTTCCAGGCTGCGCTTGGCCAGGCAGATGGCACGCGAACCGACGCTTACCGTGTTGTTGTCATCCAGCACCACGGTTTCAATCCCGTACTGGGCCAGGTCCATGGCTGCAGCGAGGCCCGCCGGGCCACCGCCCACGATGATGACCCTGTGGTGCGCCGGTTCAGCGCTATCCTGATCGGGGCTGTGGACATACGGATACCCTGGATTGATGTAGCTACCTAGCATGGATTTATCCCAACTTATAGTTGCAAGTGAGACTAATATAAAGATAAAAAGTGATTAAATCAATATTCAATGCCCAATAATACTCATTTTGCAGTGAGCATATCTTCATTAATAGTTCTATATGCAACTATAATGTGATATATTGCGCCGCACAACCAAATAACACAGGTGATATAGGCTTATGGCTAAGAAACCCTTTGCATCCTCCGCCGACCTCGGCGAGAAAGTAGAAACCCTGGAAGTTCTGGCAGAGGGTGTGTACGCCCTGACGGCCGAAGGCGATCCCAATGTTGGCGCCATCGAGGGGGAAGATTTCCTGGTCGCTATTGAGGCTCGCGCCACACCCAAGGCGGCTCGCGACTGGCTGGAGGTGTTGCGCGAACACACCGACAAACCGGTCAAGTACCTGGTGCTCTCCCATTACCACGCAGTGCGCGTGTTGGGCGCGTCGGCCTTTGACGCGGAAAATATCATCACCAGTGATGTAACCCGTAGCCTGATCGACGAGCGTGGCATGCAGGACTGGGCCAGTGAGTTTGGGCGTATGCCACGCCTGTTCCGGGAGCCGGATGAGATTCCCGGGCTGACCCATCCCACCATTACCTTCAGTGATCGCCTGGAGATTCCCCTGGGTGGCGACCGTGGTGACCTGGTGCTCAAGTTCTGTGGCCGCGGCCATACCGCCGGCGATATTGTCGCCTGGCTGCCGCAGCAGAAGATTCTGTTTACCGGTGACCTGGTAGAAGCGCAAGCAGCCCTCTATACCGGTGACGCCTCGCATTTTGACTGGTCCAGCACCACTCTGGATAACCTGAAGGCCCTGGGTGCTGAGCAACTGGTCGGTGGCCGTGGCGCCATTGCCCGCGGTCGTGAAGAAGTGGACGCCGCCATCGAACAGACTCGCGGTTTCCTGCTCGACATGATCGAAATCGTGAGCGAGGTACACAGCAACAAGGGTGCTCTCAAAGAGGCCTTTGAGAAGACGCACGCCCATTTGTCCCCGAAATTTGGCCAGTGGCCGATCTTCGAACACTGCCTGCCTTTCGATGTGCAACGCCTGTGGGATGAACTGGATGGCATCGACTGGGGCCGTATCTGGACCGCCGAGCGGGACCAGGAAGTCTGGGACCGGTTGCAGGACTGAAGCGTACCGTGTCGGGCGACCGTAGCGATCTCAAGCTAAGCCGCTTTCTGCCCTATGTGATCAACAACCTGGCCGAGCGTATCAGTGCCGGGTTGTCGACACTTTATAGTGTTGAGTACGGGCTGACGATTCCCGAGTGGCGGGTTATTGCCAACCTGGCGGAACACACCACCCTCAATGCGCGACAAATTGTTGAGTTCACCACGCTGGAGAAGAGTAGGGTGTCGCGGGCAGTCAACAACCTCTGTGCCAGGGGGCTGGTAAGTCAGCAGCGCAGAGAGGGTGATAACCGGACCAAGGATCTGGCGTTGACCGAGGCCGGTGAAACTCTCTACCGCACTATTGTGCCCAGGGCTTTAGCCTGGGAGCGGCAGTTGTTGGAGGATTTCAACGCCGGCGAGTACCGGGATTTGCTGCACTCGCTGGACAAATTGGAAGCCCGCCTTAATACCATGGATTGAGCAGCACCCGCCGACCAATCCCGCTCCCCCCCCCCCCCCCCCCATTGGCGATATCGGAGAGCTTGCCAGTGAGGCCGGTTGGAGCGTGGTGGTGGGCAAGAACCTGACCAACGAGGAGACCACGATGTGGGTGAATGACGTGCCCTTCTTGGGCCGCCATCGCAGAATTCCGCCCGCTGCCACCGACCCTGACCAACCACCGTACCGCGATGACCGGCAAGTGACACCTGGGCCAGCCTGCAAACTTGTCTTCCGGCGACCAACTCTCCGGATTCTTTCCATCTTCTGGCACTGCCATTCCTCCTGATCGGGCTTGTTTGCGCCAATGATACGAGTGGCCGGCATCCCGGTTACATCGGAGATGCCCGTCTCTTCGGACAGCGTCCCTGAGCGCCCCCCTAATATTGCTGGAAAATTAGACACGACTACTATCCTGCCACGGGGGGATGAAGGGAGAGCTAACATCTCCTTTCCTGTCGAGGTTTCCAAAGGGCGCAGAAGGCTCTTAGGTCATGGGGTGTCGGGGAGCAGCAACACCCCCAGACTGGTGACACACCTAAAAGCCATTTATTTGTTGCTTCTAAGTAGAAAAGAAACCAATATATTTCTTATAGTTAAAAAGCAACACATGAGTTTCCCGTTATGAAACCACTATTAGAGCAATTAAAAAAGCGCAGGTTAACCCTCAACCTAAAGCAAAAGGACATGATGCTTCGCATTGGCGTATCACGCCAGCAATATCAGCATTTGGAGTCTAAGGGTAATCCTAGACTAAGCACGCTCGAACTCATTGCCAAGGGGTTGAAAAGTGAGTTGATGCTGATCCCTACAGAAAAGCTGAACCTTGTAAAAGAAATTTTGGAGAATGATACGCGATCGTCTCCAACAACAAAAAATCAATCCTCCAGGCAAAGTGAGGAAAGTGCTCTTTCAAATGATCCATGGAAAGATATGCTAGGGGATGAAGAATGAGTCCCCATAATCAAATTGATGAAGTTAGCGTTCTTAAGCTTACCTTGCATGGCAGACTCATAGGATATTTGGCAGGCTTTCAAAATGGCCGAAATGTTTTGAGCTTTACCGATGAATTTAAAGCAGACTCCTCACGCCCAACATTCAGCCTGATTACGCATCCAGGCTTTCCCAATTCAGAAAAGCTCATGTCACAGTCATGGGCAAGAAATCAAAGACTGCATCCTGTTTTATCCAACCTACTCCCAGAGGGAGCATTACGAGACTTAATTTCCCAAGGTTTAAAAACTCATATCGACAATGAGTTTCAGATTTTTTCTTATCTCGGCCAAGATCTCCCCGGAGCGTTGGTCGCTACGCCCATGCAACCCGAAGAGGTTCCTGAAAGCGTTCTAGCCACCCATGGCAAAGCTAAAGCGGTAAAACACAAAGTTAGCGACCGAGAGAGCAAGTTCTCATTAGCGGGCGTTCAAATGAAGTTTTCCATGAAGGAAAAGGACGGGCGCTATAACCTGACTAAAAATGGTGAACTTGGTGATTGGATTATCAAGACACCATCAACCAATCATAAACACATGCCATTAAACGAATATACGGCAATGTCCCTTTCTGCTTTGGCAGGTGTCTATATTCCTGATATTAAGCTTATTGAGCTGGGCAAGTTGGATAATCTGCCGCAAATCAACTTGCCCGAAGAAAAGTTGGCTTTTGCCATCAAGCGATTTGATCGCGAGGGCAACACAAGAATTCATATGGAAGACTTTGCACAAGTCTTGGTGCAGTACCCACACGAAAAATATAACTCTGCCAATTATGAACAAATCGGCAAAGTGGTTTACGATTTCTCAGGCGATGGCCTAGCCGATGCACAACAATTTGCCATAAGACTACTGGTGAATATATTACTGGCAAATGGTGATGCCATTTAAAAAACTGGAGCCTTCTTTACCGAGATCAGATTACACCCAGATTATCCCCTGCATATGATATCGTCACCACCAGCGTTTACATAGAGGGTGAAATGCAGTACGCCCTGAACCTTAGCAAAACGAAAGAATGGTTTTCAGTGACAGAAGAGCATTTTCAGGCTTGGGCTGAAAAATCCGGTATACCATGGAGGGCTATCAACCCGCATATTGATGACACAATAGAAAAAGCGCGTAGCTTATGGCCTGAGGCATTGAAAGATTTGCCGATGGATGAACAACAGAAAGAGCAGCTGAAAGAGCACTGGGGCAAACTTCAAGCCGATTTCAAAATAGAAGCTTAAGTCAGAGCAAATCAAAATATCGGCGCGTTGTAGAAAGCGATCCAGAATTTGGCAGAAGAAAACCTGGTGTTTCTGACTTATTTGGAAGATACGATATCGTTCATCGCAATGGAAAAAACAAACAAAATGAACGACATGAACCGGATTTACTTTCAGTCACTGGAGTTATTGTCAAAAGTGGTGTTTCAGCACCTGATTCAAACGGCGACCCGGTCAACTTTTTTCACCTCGATTCCATTTTTGAATTCGATTCCCGTAACCACCTTCGCCAGGTAGTTAAACCCGCGCAGGCGGTGCCGATTGGCGCTGTCGAGGTTGACGGGAGTTTCCCTGTGGGTAAATTCAGACATGTATGACTTGCCTTTTGGAATTATTTTCTAATTCGCCAGCGAATGGGCTGGGACTTCACTCCACGCTGGAAATTTGAGCGCAGGTAGCGCGGCGGAGCAGTGACTTCGATGCTTTCAAAGCGGCGCGTCAATTCTCCAAATATCGCCCGCATTTGCGCGACTGCCAACTGCGCCCCCAGGCAAAAGTGCGGCCCGTAACCGAAGCTCACGTGGGCGTTCGGCGCGCGCCGTATGTCAAATTCCAGGGGGTAGTCAAATTGGCGGGCGTCGTAATTTGCTGACAGAAAGGACACCACCACTTTGTCCCCGGCGGCTATTTTCTCGCCGCCCAATTCAGTGTCCTGGCTGGCAGTGCGGCGAAAGTTCATTACCGGCGTCCACCAGCGCAGCATTTCTTCGATGGCCCCGGGTAATAAAGCCGGCTGGTCCTGGAGGGCTGTCCAGGCGGCGGGGTGTTCAAGCAGCGCGATCATGCCGCCGGGGATGCCGTTGCGTAAGGTTTCATTGCCGGCCACAGCAAACAGCCAGAACATATTTTCAAATTCTCCGGCGGTCATTATGCCACCATCATCATCCACTTGCGCCAACAGGATCGACACCACATCGTCTCCAGGCTGCCCGCGTTTGTGCTCTGCCAGCAGGTGGGCATAGTGATAGAGGTCGTCCATGCCATTGCGCGAGCGTGGATCCGGCATCATGCCGTTGGCATCGGGCTGCGGTCGCCGTTTCAGCGCCTGGCGCGCCAGATTGCTGCCGCCGCTCAGGTCAAAGGTGCTGGAGCCGGCGTAGTCAGGGTCCTGGTAGCCGATCACCCGGTTGGCCCAGTCGTACATCAGGTAGCGATCTTCCTGGGGCAGGCCGAATATGTCCGCCAGGCACAGCAGTGGCATATCTGCGGCGATATCCGTGACGAAATCACACTCGCCTTCGGTTGCGTCGCCTATAACCCGATCCACAATAGCTTTCGCATGGCCGGCAATCTGTTGTTCCAGTTGGATCACGGCTTTGGAGGTGAAGGCATTGATCAGTAGCCTGCGCAGGCGGGTGTGCTGCGGCGGATCCATATTCAACATCATCTGTTGGACGTAGGCCAGATCCTGTGGCGTGGCCGGGTCGCGCAACTGGGTTGCCCCCAATTGTGAGGAAAATACCCTGGGACTCTTCAGAACCTGCATGCACTCGGCATGCCTGAGCACTAGCCAGAAGCCCCGGTCAGCCGACCATTGCGGCAGTTCGTGCTCCTCTACCCATATTACAGCGGCCCGGTCGCGCAGCTGCGCCAACTCACGCACCGGCGCGCCCTGCTCGTAGCGCAGGGGGTCGTAGAGGAACTCAAGGGATGTCTGGTAAGTATTCATGCCGGGAGCATAGCAGACCCGGTTGATGAACCCATTGTACTGCAGTAGATTGACATTCCAACAAGTAGCCCTTGTAGTAGGTGTCGATGGATTTTGAGCCCACACTGTCGCCGCGATTTGTCGCCTGCGTGCGCGATTACCTGATGGATCGCGGTGTTGAACCCGACCCGGTATTTGCCCATTCCCGTGCAGCAGGTGCCTTTTTTGTCAATACAGCCACTGGCCCCCATGCAATAGTTGGTTGTTAATAAATGAACAAGGCTGAGGGTGAACAGCGGATGACTACGCCAGACAACTGCAATCTCTACGAGCAATACCGGGCCTGTTTTCCCGTCGATAGGGAGACAGCTTTACTGCACACCAGTGACGGCACCGTATACACCTACGCCGATGCCGAACGAGAGTCCGCCCGGCTGGCCAACTACCTGCTCAACCTGGGTGCCGCACCGGGAGACCGGGTTACCGTGCAGGTGGATAAAACACCCTCCGTATTGTGGTTGTACCTGGCCTGCCTGCGTGCCGGATTGGTGTACCACCCCCTTAATACAGCCTACCAGGCGTCTGAGCTGGAGTATTTCCTCGGCAATGCCCAGCCGCATATTGTGGTTTGTACGCAGCGCTCGCAGGATCTTATGTTGTCGCTGGGGGCAGCAGCGGGTATAGAGCATGTGCTGACGTTAGAGAGCGACGGATCAGGTAGTTTGCCCGCTGGCGCGGCGACCTGTGACGCAAGGTTCAAAACCGCTATCAGGCAGAGGGACGACCTGGCGGCGCTGCTGTACTCCTCTGGCACCACCGGGCGCCCCAAGGGCATCATGCTCAGCCATGGCAACCTGGGAGATAACGGCAAGACCCTGGTAGATGCCTGGGGCTTTGGCAGCGCTGATCGCTTATTGCATGTCTTACCGGTCTTTCATGTGCACGGCTTGTTTGTGGCGATTGGCTGCGTGCTGTTCAGTGGCGCCGGCATGCGCTGGCAGGAAAAGTTTGATGCTCCCCAGGTTATGGGCCTGCTACCGGAATGTACCGTGATGATGGGTGTGCCCACTTACTATACGCGGCTGCTGGCTGAGGACAGTTTCGCGGCGGAGTGTTGCACCAATATGCGCTTGTTTATATCGGGCTCAGCACCCCTGCTGACGGAGACGTTCGAGGAGTTTCGGTCCCGTACCGGTCACGCCATCATCGAGCGTTACGGCATGACCGAGACCAGTATGAATACCTCTAACCCCCTGCACGGCGAGCGTCGTCCGGGCACCGTGGGGCCGCCCCTGCCGGGGGTGGAATTACGCGTGGTCGATGGGGAGGGTGCGTCTCTGCCGGCGGGCGAAACCGGCGATTTGCAGGTGCGTGGTAGTAATGTGTTTCAAGGTTACTGGCGTATGCCGGAAAAAACCCAGGGGGACTTCACGGCGGATGGATTCTTCGATACGGGTGATAAAGCCACCATCTCCGCCGACGGCTATGTAGCCATTGTCGGGCGTACCAAGGATTTGATTATTTGTGGAGGTCTCAATGTTTACCCCAGGGAAGTCGAACAACTGCTGGATGGTATCGAGGGTGTGGTGGAATCTGCTGTCATCGGCGTACCCCATGCGGACTTCGGGGAGGCAGTGGCGGCGGTCATTGTAGCCACCGCAGATAATGCACTGGACCAGCGGGCCCTCATTGATTTCTGCCGGGGCGAAATTGCCAATTTCAAGGTGCCCAAACGGGTGTTTTTTGTCGACGAATTGCCCCGCAATGCCATGGGCAAGGTGCAGAAAAAACTGCTGCGGGATCGCTACGGTTCTGGCTGATTGGTGCCGCGCCTACCGCGCCCGAACAATATCTGCAGTGGTTTAACGCGCGCCAGGAAATCCCGGTAGCGTTCTATGACATCCTGAAAGTTCACGTAATCACCCGGTGAACAATGTGTTTACATTTATGTCAGATATGACATAAAATAGATTCAATGAATCCCAAGAGTAAACCGCTCGTCTGGCTACATGGCGAATTATTTACCGAATTGACGATGACGCCATATTCATTGCAGAAGTGTTTGCTAAGAAAACAGCGACGACACCAGTAAGGATTAAGAAGCTGTGTAAACAGCGACTGAGGAGTTACGACCATGAAAGCAGTTAAGCGCAAGAAGCTGGAAGCCGCTGGTTGGGTCGTTGGGTCCGCCACCGACTTCCTGGGCCTGTCTCAGGAAGAGGAAGCCTATATTGAGGCAAAGCTGGCTTTGGCCCAGCAGATTAAGTCTGTACGCAAAGAAAAGAAAATGAGCCAAGCCAAGTTTGCGAAAGCTATCAACTCCAGCCAGTCCCGGGTGGCGAAGATGGAGGCTGGCGACCCATCAGTTTCTATGGACCTTATGATGAAATCGCTGTTTAGCGTGGGCATTTCTACCAAACAGGTAGCTAAAGCCCTGGCTGCCGCTTAGCTTTATGTGTAATAGCCGTCCAGTTGTCAGATCAGCTCATGACTATTACAAGCAGTGGATAGCGAATTTGTGTGAAACTGTCAGCTCGGAGGAAAACCCTGCGTAGCGCTGGTGTGATCCCTGTAAAAGCACCTCCACTGATCTTCAGTGCTGCATATCGCGAGGTGGGTTGGGGTCGTTTCCGTAGCTATCACTATCGCGGATTGTCCCATCCGGGCGGTGTATCATTACCTCAAGACGCTCTCTTTGTGCAGTGCCCTTCGCAGAATCAATGGCTTCCCGTGGTCTGGGTGGCAACATTCACTGGTATACGCACACCACTATACTGAGGTGCGTATTCCGGCCCAACGTGAACACCCATTCTGGTTGAATGTGAACACCTATTCCGGTTGATCGTGAACACCTATTCCGGTTGATCGTGAACACTTTCGCCGGTATTTCCGGAATGAGTGTTCACGATCCCGGAATGAGTGTTCACGATGAACCAGAATCCCTCTCAACGCATTGATATTCAAATGATTTGGTACGCTCTCAGCTTGTTCGAGGAGAGCCCATGCCAACCAAGAGGATCACAATGCGTAAACTTAGAGATGTCCTGCGACTTCGACTGTCCAGCGGGCTGTCAATCCGCGAGATTAGCCGCAGCACCAAGCTCAGCATAGGCGGTATCCAAAAGCTGCTCAGCCGGGCCCGGGAACTGGAGTTGAGCTGGCCCTTGCCCGATGACCTGGACGATAACCAACTTGCCAAGCTGTTCTATCCCGGCGCCGATACCCGTGCAGCCAGCCGCTTCCAGGTGCCGGACTGGCCAACCATCTACCGGGAGCTGAAGCGCTCCCACGTCACCAAGCAGTTACTGTGGGAGGAATACACCCAACGGTATCCCAACCGTAGCTACAGTTATTCCCAGTTCTGTGACCGCTACCGGCACTGGGCAGGCAAGCAACGCCGCTCTATGCGTCAGCATCACAAGGCGGGAGAGAAGTGCTTTGTGGACTACAGCGGATCCACCGTGCAGATTATCAACGGCATGACCGGCGAGATCCGCCAGGCCGAGATCTTCGTGGCGGTATTGGGTGCCTCCAACTATACGTTCGCCGAGGCTACCTGGAGTCAATCCCTGCCCGACTGGCTGGAAAGCCACGTACGGGCCCTGGAATACTTTGGCGGTGCGACGGCGCTGGTAATTCCGGACAACCTCAAGAGCGGCGTCAGCAAAGCCTGCCGCTATGACCCGGATCTCAACCCCAGTTATCAACAGTTCGCTGAACACTATGGAGTGGCGGTTGTGCCGGCACGGCCTTACAAACCCAAGGATAAAGCCAAGGCGGAAGGCGGCGTCTTACTCGTTCAACGCTGGATACTGGCCCGCCTGCGCCATCACAGCTTCTTCTCCCTGGCGGAGTTGAACCAGTGTATCCGCGGTTTGTTGACAGACCTCAACAGTCGACCCTTCAAACAGTTACCAGGGTGCCGCCGCTCGGCCTTTGAACAACTGGATAAACCGGCGCTACAGCCACTACCCACCCAGCCCTACCAGTATGTGGCAATCAAAAAAGCCAAGGTTACTATCGATTACCACGTGCTGTACAAAGAGCACGCTTACTCGGTGCCCCACCAGTATGTTGGGGAGGTGCTTGAGATTCATACCAGTGAGACCCTCGTGCAGGCCTACTTCCGCCGCACACAGGTTGCCTCACACCCGCGCAAGCACACCCCGGGAATGACGACCAATCCCGCCCATATGCCCAAGCGGCACCGCAAACAACAGCAATGGACGCCGGGACGTCTCAAACACTGGGCCAACAACATTGGCCCGGACACCCTGGCCTGGGTCAATGAACAACTGACCAGCCGGGATCATCCAGAGCAGGGTTACAAGGTCTGCCTGGGCCTGCTGTCCCTGAGCCGGCAGTACCCGGCCTTGCGATTGAACGCCGCCTGCCGGATTGCCAACCACAACGGTCTCATCCGCTTGAAGCAGGTCAAATCCATTCTCACCAGCAACCGTGACCTATTACCTGAACAGCTCAGCCTGGCGGCTGACTTACCCCAGGACCATGAGAACGTGCGTGGTCCCCACGACTTCCATTAGGAGTACCTTGTATGACAACAGCACTAACCCTAGCGCGATTGCGCGACCTTCGACTCGGCGGCATGGCCCAGGCCCTGCAAAGCCAGCAGGAACAGGTGGGCACTTATGATGGACTGCCGTTTCTGGAGCGGCTTTCCCTACTCGTGGAGCAGGAGTGCCTTGAACGGGAACATCGCAAACAGGACCGACTAATTCGCCAGGCCCGTTTCAAACTCCGGGCCACTATCCAGGATATTGACTACGAGCACCCGCGCAACATCAAGCAAAGCAAGATCGCCCAGTTGGCGCAGGGCGAATGGATTGATCGAGGTCAGAACCTATTGATCACCGGCCCCTGTGGCAGCGGCAAAACCTACCTGGCCTGTGCCCTGGGGCACAACGCGTGTTTGCAGGGTTACAGCGTGCGTTACTTCCGGCTCTCGCGTTTACTACTTATGCTGACGCAGGGCAAAGCGGATGGCAGTTACCAGAAGCAGCTAACCCAACTGGCCAAAACCCAGGTACTCATCATTGATGACTGGGGTCTTGAGTCACTGACCGCGGCCCAGCGTAATGACCTCATGGAAATCATGGATGACCGCCACGGCGCCACTTCCACGGTGATGATCAGCCAACTACCGACCGATCAGTGGTATGCCGCCATCGGCGACAACACCCTGGCTGATGCCATTCTGGACCGCCTGATGCACAACGCGCACCGCTTACCGCTAAAGGGAGAATCTATGAGAAAGAAACTGGGGAAATTGACTGATGATGAACACTTGGTGTAAAAAACAACCAACGTGATGCGTTGAGAGATCAGGTGTTCACGTTCGTCCAGAATGACTGTTCACGATCGCCGGAATACGCACTGAGGACAGTAATTTGACCGAAAAGCCTCTGTGGAGATTCTAATGGTGCCACGAAAAACCAGGAAAAAACCGCAAACAACCTATGAATTTGTCATCGCGGAGGTAGCGCGCTTCGATATAGAGATTGCGTTTAGCTCGGATCTCATTACTGGAAACGTACGGCTGGCTGATCCCGAAACACCAGTATTCGAAGAGAGTAGATGACTCGTAATATGGAGCAACATTATGTATCCGGTGGATCGTGTTGGCCTTGCCTGTAACTGGACGATTTGCGGTGATACTCGACCACATCGCTTTGACGCGAATAAGCTCAAGGATTTCCAGCTTACAGAAAAGGATGGTATGCCCATGTACCGGAGTCATCGCGGTGTTCAACGTCCCGTCTACGAATTACCAAAAGGAATTTGTACGATCAGTAAACGACGTGGCAAAACAATATGGGATACAACTCTATTCTGTTCGGAAACGCTGGTGAGTGATTGGATACAACTCCGTGACGTACGTCCACTGTATGTGCATATCCATGAAGTTAAGGAACAACGGCAGCGCTGGGTTCGCAGCATTGGGCTAAGCACTGAGAATTCAGAGGAGTTCTAGTTGTTCTCAAGGTTTGAACTTCCGCCAAGTTGCTCGCGTATACAGATAGTAGACAGTTCGCAGGATCCATCCCATACTGGGCATTATAAGAACAAGTTGCATAAACTCTGAAATACAACATGAGTCGGGCCCATAAAATCGAAAAACTGCGTGAACTTGTAAATCTCCCCTTGATTCAGGGCGGTTCTTTTGCAGGATTGAATCTTATTGATATGTATCTATTGTCACGGGATCGCCAGCACGTGCTGGATACACTGCAGGAACGATTTCCGCACGCCACAAAAAATCTAGTGTAGTGTCCTAAACATACTATACATTTTGCAAGACCGCCTTGGCTCGGCCCACCTTTTCCAATATCCCTTCCGCATTTTTTGTCCAAACGAAGGGCTTTGGTGATTCGTTATGCCGATCAATAAATTCCGTGATTGCCGCCTCAAGCTCTTTAACAGAATTAAAGACACCCCGTTTCAACTGCTTTTGTGTTAACAACCCGAAGAAGCGCTCCACCAGGTTGAGCCACGAAGAACTTGTCGGAATAAAATGAAGACTTACCCTCCTGTTGCGCGACAGCCACCTCCTCACTTTCTCGTGCTTGTGGGTGCTGTAGTTATCAACTATTAGGTGCAACTCCATTTCTTTCGGCGTTTGCTTCTCTACAGTTTTTAGAAAAGATAAAAACTCCTGATGCCGATGTCGCTGCCTGCACTGTCCAATAACTTCTCCAGTCGCCACATGTAACGCTGCAAATAGCGTACTTGTACCATGTCGCTTGTAGTCGTGGGTCATCGTGCCGGCACGCCCTTTCTTCAGCGGAAGGCCCGGCTGGGTGCGATCCAACGCCTGGATAGAAGATTTCTCATCAACACAGAAAACCACTGCATTTTCCGGAGGAGATAAATAAAGCCCCACAACATCTTCCAGCTTTTCCTCAAACCGAGGATCATTGCTGACTTTGAATCCCATCAGCAGATGCGGTTTAAGTCCGGACTCCTGCCACACACGATTTACAAAACTATGCGTCGTCCCCAACTCTTTTGCCAGTGTTCGCGTGGACCAGTGTGTCGCATCTTTCGGTTTGGACTGCGTGGTCATCTTGATTATTATGGAACGCAACCTGGCTTGATCTGCACTCTTCCTACCCCCTTGATTTTTGCCACGGGGCAGTTCTCTTTTGATGCCGTCATAACCGTGTACAGCGTAGCGGTTTCGCCAGCGACCAACCTTATGCGCGGTTATTTTGAGTTGCTCAGCTATCTCAATATTGCTATGCCCTTTTGATGCCATCCAAATGATTTTGGATCGCTCAATCAAGCGTATAGGCGCTTTCCGGCTGCGGATCGTTTTCTTTAGTATGTTTTCCTCTTCCGGTGTTAACTGAATCTTTACTGCTGTGTTCATCGGATGCCCCCGGCAAATAACCGGGGCTATTATATATGATTAGTTTGTTTAGGACACTACACTAGTGACTGAGGAAGATTGGCGCGAAAAACTCTCCGACACAGATGTGGTGAAAGCGTATATTAGCGCGTTTGTTGGTGAGGACGCGGAACGCGACGCTATGTCATTCCTGGCTAATAATGGCATCGTTGCAGAGCAGTTCGCCTCCAAAATTCATGCGCATACCGATTTGGCTGGTAGCGATGGCGTTGAGTATTCCGTGAAATCCTACGCTTCAGAGAACCTCCATAGTCTTCGAAATGAAATACGGGAGTCTGACGCACAGTACTATGTGGTCAATACCGAAGCCTATGAAGGCTTGGCATCCAAAGGCCAGATTGCGGAGTACGAAGAAGATGGTATCCAAATTATCGATGGTGGTTTCAGTCATCAGGATGATCTGGAGCTTGCTACTGAGCACCTTTCTGACCGTATAGACGACGCGATCTCCCCCATTTTTGATCATGTTCTCGATGATGTCCCCATTGTGGGTGCGATTGTAGCAGCGGCAAGTATCGGCAATGTCGTGGTAGAGATGAGGGAGGGAAAGCTCTCCAAAGCTGAAGCGCTGGGCGAGATAGGTACAGACATCGGTAAGTTCGCTGCCTCAGGCGCAGGTGCTACTGCGGGAGCAGTATCGGGGGCGATGGCAGGCAGTGTAGTATTCCCGTTGGCCGGCACCCTTATTGGTGGATTTGTTGGCGGTATTGCGGGTGCGATGGGTGCTCGATCCTTCCTGGAAAATAGACGTTACAAACATAAGTGGCCGGTATCCGATAGAACCCATAAGCACTTCGCTACTGCCTATCACAATGGACTATCGGAATACTCTCGCAGGAAGATCGGCGATATTTTGTTCAAGCGCGTCGAGTTTCAACGTGAAATAGAGGACGCGAGAGCGAAGCGGAAGCTTCGAGTTCCCAAGCGCCGGTTTTTGGTCTTTAATACGCTGGATGTAACTTCAGTCTTTCTTGCGCAAATTGAAGAGAAATTGGAATCTCAGCTCGCCAAATTGGATGATCAGGTTACGGTATTCGCAGAGTGGTTGATGGACTACGCCATTGAGTCCGGTATTGAAATGTATCCTGAGGACAAACGGAACGCATTTCGTGCTGCACAGAGAATCTATGGTGCATTACTGTCCGAAAATGTTGATTGGCTACTCCAGGTCGACGAGAAAGAGATAGGGCTGCTGAAATCATTCCAGGAGGAAATTCAGAAGTCGCCCAATAACCCTTATCAAGCCTTCGCGCTGAACATGGAACAACTGCGAAGACATGCGACGCTTCAACAGATGGTGGGTTAGTTCATGAGCAGGTTCAGATCGAAATTTGAGAAACGATTTGAGGAGCACGGGCGAGATGTGAAAGGAGAACAACGCGCTGATCGCCTTGTATCTGTGACCGCAGCTGCTGGGGCTGGCGCAGCTTCTGCGGCGGGTACTGCAGCAGCAGTTGCAACCTTTGGAACAGCTGGTACGGGTACAGCTATTGGTACATTGTCTGGTGTGGCAGCGACCAAGGCAACACTTGCGGCTCTTGGAGGAGGCTCACTGGCCGTAGGTGGCGGAGGTATCGCAGCTGGAACACTCGTGTTGCTTGGAGTAGCGGTTGTTCCCGCGACCCTGGTAGGAGGGGCCCTATATCTCCGCCGAAGACAGCAAAGGCAATCGTCAGATTATGGCCGTGATCCGAAAGGAAACAATTGATGCGCCAACGGCGTACCACATCAAAATATATTTGGAATCCTTATTGGAAGATTACGTATGCCGATTTATCGAATTGACCAAGAGAGTATCACCCCAATAACTCGAACCACCTTTGATCAGGAAGGTATCCGTGAGCGTGAGGATATTCAACGGCTACTTAAACAATGTATAGACGTAATTTCGCCCGATACACTTGTTATCGCCGAGGAGTTTTGCGATTGGGAGGATAGCAGGCGGCGCATCGACTTGTTAGGTATTGATAAGGCGGCGAATCTTGTCGTGATCGAACTCAAGCGTACCGAAGATGGCGGACATATGGAGCTACAGGCGCTTCGTTATGCAGCCATGATATCGACGCTAACCTTTGAAAAGTTGATCGCTATTTACGTGCGATACCTCAAAGACAATGGCATGGAATTGGATGCAGAGGTGAGTGTTTTGGAGTTTCTCGGCTGGTCAGAGCCAAATGAAGACCAATTCGCTCAGGAAGTGAAGATTGTTTTGGCGTCAGCTGAGTTCTCGAAGGAGTTGACCGCCTCGGTCATGTGGCTCAACGATTTTCGCCTGGATATTCGCTGTGTTCGCATGCACCCCTATGTAAGTGACGGACAGGTCTTGGTTGATGTGCAGACTGTTATACCTATTCCAGAGGTTGCCGACTATCAAGTGCGTATTCGGGAGAAAAAGCTGCGCGAGCGCCAGGTTCGGACAAGCAATCGCGACTTTACTAAATATGATGTTGAGATAGGTAGTGCGACGTACCCAGCAGAGAGCAAGCGTTGGTTGATGTACCGAATCGTTTCGGGACTGCTCAGTTCTGGTATTGATCCTCAAGACGTTATAGATGCAATACCTTGGAGACGAAACGCCCTCTTCGAAATCTTTGAGGGAGAGCTGACAGCGGAGCAAGCACGAGAAGAGATTATGAAATCTGATGTGGGCGGCAAAATTCCACGTATGAAAAGGTACTTCTCTGGTGACGGCGAGGTTTTTCATTTTGCCGGTAAAACTTATGTATTGATCAATAAATGGGGAGCCAGGACTTCGGAAGCAGTGGATCTCCTTCAGCAGCGATTCCCTGATCACGGCATTAAAATTACACCATCGTAGGAGGTAAATTGCTCTATGGAAGAACTCATTGGAATAGGTTTTTCTCATGTGGGCATCTGGATTTATGAGGAGGGAAGATTCCGGCTCTCTATGCGTTCGTATCGAGTGAGGATGTTTTGTATATTGGAAAAACATCCCGGCCGCTGTCAAGGCGGCTTTACGGATATCAGAAGCCTGGAGAGAGCCAAAAAACCAATATGCGAGTCCATGCCGAATTGGTTAGTGCAATTGACGCGGGAAGCACTATTGAGATTTGGGCGTTTCACGATGCGCGAGAGATTCGAATTGGCGCCAGGTCATCACCTCCCATGCATAGTTATACTTCTAATCACTGCTGTCCCGTTAAGGAGAAATAAGGAGGTCTGATTCCGCCACAATTGATACAATGAGATTGTCTATAAAACAGTGTATTAATAGAGGGAACCAGACCATGGCGCATTGTAATACGATCCTGTCACAAATACTAAAACTTGTTCCGAGACATGAATTTGAGACCCTTGCCAAACAACATCATTCTGGCCGTTCCTTTCGTAAAGCCTCCCGCTGGTCACAGTTTGTGTCGCTGACGATGGCTCAATTGTCTGGTCGAAACAGCTTGCGTGATATCGTGGATAATATGTCGGCGCAAATGCATCGCCTTTACCACCTGGGCAGCGCGAAGCTGTCGCGATCTAACCTATCGCGCATCAATGAAGATAAGCCTTATGCTCTGTACGAAGCGCTGTTTGGAAAACTGTTAACTCGCTGCCAAGGCGTGGCGCCTGATCATAGTTTCAGATTTACTCACCCGCTTTATTCGCTGGACGCGTCCACCATCGACTTGTGTTTGTCTGCGTTTCCCTGGGCTGATTTTCGCACCACCAAAGGAGCGATTAAGCTGCACGTCGGTTTGAATCATGCGGGTTATTTGCCGGAGTTTGTGGTCGTCACGGAAGGGAAGAAGCACGATGTAACAGTGGGTCGCACGCTCATATTTCCTAAGGGAAGTATTATTGCAATTGATAAAGCCTACAATGATTACGTTTGGTATAAGCAATTGACAGATAAGGGTATTTTCTTCGTCACCCGGCTTAAGAGCAATGCAAAATACCGCATTATCGAGCGTCGATCGGTGCTGAAAGGCAAAGGTTTGACGTGTGATCAAACGATAGAATTCACCGGCCCCCAGGTCTCCAAAAAATGTCCTGTTCGATTAAGGCGGGTTGGCTACAAAGATGCGGAGACGGGTAAGCACTATGTGTTTGTAACAAACAATTTCAAACTGGCAGCCAAGACGATTGCCGATGTCTACAAAGCCAGGTGGCAAGTGGAATTATTCTTTAAGTGGATAAAACAGAACCTGAAAATCAAATCGTTTGTTGGCACGAGCAAGAATGCAGTGATGACTCAAATATGGATAGCGATGTGCGTATACCTGCTAATTGCATTTCTGAAGTTTCAGTCTGGACTCACAAAGAGTATGCAGCAGCTATTGCGATTACTGCAGCTTAATTTGTTTGATAAGCGTGACCTGATGGCGTTGTTAAGGGGTGATCCGCCTGATGGCAGACTGCCCGATGTCAATCAAATGAAACTCATATGAAAGTTAACGGGACAGCAGTGACTTCTAATAATGATGAAGAATCTCAAGATCATTCAGCCAGCGTTGACGACAACCCATCAAAGGTAACGGGAAGTACTGCTCTTAAACCGAGTTTTCTGTGACTCTCGGTAAGACTTATTACAACCAGGGTTTCCTTAATGTTCCCATCGGATTCTCCCGCTATCTTGGCATCGATGGTGAGTCTGTTCGAATTTCATGCTGTGGTAGCGAGAGAGAGATTACGGGCACAATCAACAGATCCGTGAACTTGAATGACACTCCCAGAATTATGGGCGGAGTGGAGCTTCGAGATTGGATCCGATCGAAATTGGTTAACTGGATAGTGGACTAAATAATCGACTAAATAGTGGTCAATGTGACTTAAACATTGAACCGAAAATGGATTATATCGCCGTCCTGGACCACGTAGTCTTTGCCCTCCAGGCGCCAGCGACCGGCATCTTTAGCCCCTTGTTCGCCATTGTGAGCAATAAAATCTTCATAACTGATGACTTCGGCGCGAATAAAGCCCTTTTGGAAGTCGGTGTGAATCACCGCGGCGGCTTCCGGCGCGGTGGCACCGACTTTTACTGTCCAGGCCCGCACTTCCTTTACTCCCGCGGTGAAGTAGGTGTGCAGGCCAAGTAGTTCGTAGCCGGCACGAATGACGCGATTGAGGCCAGCCTCGGCCAGGCCAAGATCGTCGAGAAACTCCGCTCGCCCTTCATCATCGAGCTCCGCAATCTCCGCTTCCAGCTTGTTACAGATAACCACAACTATGGCCTTTTCCCTGGTCGCAATCTCGTTCAGCTTGTCGACCCATTCGTTGCCGTCCAGTCCGTCCTCGTCCACGTTGGCGATGAACATGGTGGGTTTGATCGTCAGCAGGTACAGCGTGTTAACCAGCGCCCATTCCTCGGGGCGTAACGCCAGGGCGCGTACCGGCAGAGCCTCATTGAGTTGGGGCAGGAGCTTGTCTTCCAGTAGCGCCTTGATTGCTATGGACTCCTTGTCGCCTCCCTTGGCGGTTCGAATGACTTTTTGCAGTTGCTTTTCACAACTTTCCAGATCCGCCAGTGCCAGTTCGATGTTGATGATTTCGACATCGCCGGCAGGGTCTATCTTATTGGCGACGTGAATAACGTTGTCGTCCTCAAAACAGCGCACTACGTGCGCGATGGCATCAGTTTCCCGGATATTTGCCAAAAACCGGTTACCCAGCCCTTCACCTTTTGAGGCACCGGCCACCAGCCCGGCGATATCCACAAATTCCATGGTGGTGGCGACTTCTTTCTGCGGTGTGATGATGGCGGCAATTTTTTCCTGGCGCGGATCGGAAACAGGCACCACACCGGCGTTAGGCTCAATGGTGCAGAAGGGGAAGTTGGCTGCATCAATACCCGCTTTGGTGAGTGCGTTGAACAGGGTAGATTTGCCGACGTTGGGCAGGCCGACAATGCCGCATTTGAATCCCATGTGTTGCTCCTGTGCGTGGGTTTACTAACCGGTGCCGGTGTGTAGTTGGTGGGTGGCTTTGGCCCAATCGCCATTGATCAGCAAGGGCAGAGCGCCAATAGCGTCGCCGATGCTGTTATCGATCAACTGTCGGTCGCTCACCGAGGGGCGCGACAATACGTAGTTGCTAACGTGCGATGCAGAGCCGGGGTGGCCGATACCGATGCGCAGTCGCAGGTAGCTGTCACCCATGGCCTTGCCAGTGTCGCGCAGACCGTTGTGGCCACCGTGGCCACCGGCATCCTTGAGGCGCGCAATGCCCGGCTCAAAATCGAGCTCGTCGTGAGCGACCAGAATGTCAGAAGTTTCAATTTTGTAGAACTTGGCCAGCGCCGAAACCGACTGTCCACAACGGTTCATGAAGGTAGTGGGAATCAACAGCCGCACATCCATGGTGCTGGATTGGATGCGTCCGGCCAAGCCGTAGAATTTGGATTCAGGCTGTAAAGAAGCACCGAACCGGCGAGCCAGCTCGGTGACAAAATCCGCTCCCGCGTTATGGCGGGTACCCCGGTATTCACTACCGGGGTTGCCCAGACCAACAATGAGCTGAATTCTCAATGGGGATTGCCGCATGAGACGCTCTCAGAGGACTGGGCAGCGGATGGGAGAGAGAATTACTCCTCGCCGTCTTCGGCGGGAGCGTCCTCTGCATCAGCCTCTGCGCCATCTTCAGCTTCAACAGCGGCTTCCTCTTCCTCTTCGCTGATGCCCTTCGGAGTCAGTACGCCGGCGATGGCCAGGTCGTGGTCATCACCGTGGGACAGCGCCACAGACTCAACACCTTCCGGCAGTTTGATATCTGAGATGTGGATGATGTCGCCGACCTTAACCTCCAGCATATCGACTTCGAGGTACTCGGGCATTTTGGCCGGCAGACACTGTACTTCGATATCTGTGGTCGAGTGCTGAATCATGCCGCCTTCTGTCTTGACACCGTAACAGCTCTCTTCGTTGAGGAAGTGAAGGGGTACGTGCACCTTGATAGCCACGTCGTCGCTGACACGCATAAAATCGGCGTGCATTACGCGATCTTTGGCGGGATGGCGCTGCAGATCCTTGAGAATAGCTTTCTCAGATTTCTTGCCAACCTTCAGTGTCAGGATGTGTGAGTAAAAAGCCTCGTTTTCCAGTGCTTTTTCCAGATCCTTGCGAACCAGGGTGAGCGGACTAGGAGCCTTATCGGCACCGTACAGGATGGCGGGGACTTTTTCGGCCAGGCGACGCAGGCGGCGGCTCGCACCTTTCCCCGTGTCTTCCCGGATTTCAGCGTTTAGTTCAAATGCGTCAGACATTGTCTGGACTCCTTTGATTAGTACATCGGAACGCCTGCGACCAGCGTTTCCGGTGAGTTAAAAAAGCACTGCTTGCCTAAAACTAGGTAAACAGCGCGCTTATAGATTCCTCGTTACTAACCCTACGCATGGCTTCTGCCAGCAGGTCGGCAATGGTCAACTGGCGAATGCGGCTGCATTCGCTGGCTGCCCCATTGAAGGGAATCGTATCTGTTACTACCAGCTCATCAAGCTGGGAGCCATTGATGTTGTCGATGGCGTTACCTGACAATACCGCGTGGGTACAGTAGGCGACGACCTTGGAGGCGCCTTTTTCCTTGAGCGCGTCAGCCGCCTTACACAAGGTGCCGGCGGTATCCACCATATCGTCGACCAGGAGGCAGGTGCGACCTTCTACATCACCAATAATATTCATGACCTGGGCTTCATTGGCCTGTGGCCGACGTTTATCGACGATGGCCAGATCAGCGTCATGCAATTTCTTGGCAACCGCCCTGGCTCTGACCACACCGCCGATATCCGGTGAAACTACTATTAGGTTTTCATAGTGCCGGTGTTCAATGTCATCGTTGAGCACCGGCGAACCGTAAATATTGTCCACGGCACATTTAAAGAAACCCTGGATCTGCTCCGCGTGCAGATCCACGGTCAGCACTCTGTCCACCCCCACGCTGGCCATCATATCGGCAATCACCCTGGCGCTGATGGGTACTCGTGATGAGCGTACCCGCCGGTCCTGCCTGGAGTAGCCAAAATAGGGCACTACCGCCGTAATTCTCGAAGCTGATGCGCGTTTAAGCGCGTCGATCATGACGATCAGCTCCATCAAATTGTCATTGGTTGGTGCACAGGTCGATTGCAGTACGAAGACGTCTTTACCACGCACGTTTTCGTTAATCTCTACCGCGACTTCGCCGTCGCTGAACTGACCGACGTCCGCACTGCCGAGGGGAATATGCAGTTTTCCGGTGACCTTGGTGGCAAGCTCGGGGTTAGCGTTACCGGTAAACACCATCATCTTTGCAGTCACGGATTGTTCCCTCTGGCCAGGCCAAAATATGGCTGGGGTGGCAGGATTCGAACCTGCGAATGCTGGGATCAAAACCCAGTGCCTTGCCGCTTGGCGACACCCCAATAATTCGTTTTACAGCTACTCCAACAACCCATGCACCGGCGACTGGCTAATGCCCGTCGCTACGAAGCCCCGCCACTCCTGTGGCAGTTGTCGGTAAGTCGCCTCGGCCTCTACCTCTGACTCGAAGGCGGCAAAGATGCAAGCACCCGTACCTGTTAGTTGAGCCCGGCTAAATTTACTCAGCCAAGTCAACGCCTTATCTACTTCTGGATGAAGCTGCCGAACAACTGATTCGCAGTCGTTTCGCCCATGCCCCTCAAAAAAGGCCGCTATTGTGATGGGAGGGGTGTGTCGTGTCAATTGCCGGTGAGAAAAAACTTCAGCGGTGGATACAGAACAGTTTGGCGCCAGCACCAAGTAGTGGCGCTGAGGTAGCGAAACCGGTTCGAGCATTTCTCCAACACCCTCTCCCCAGGCGCTGTGACCGTGCACAAAAACAGGCACATCAGCGCCCAACTGTAGCCCCAAAGCCGCCAACTCTGAGAGTGGCAAGTCCAGTTGCCAGAGCTTGTTCAAGCCCAGCAACACAGTAGCTGCATTTGAACTGCCGCCGCCAACGCCGCCACCTGTGGGTAGCTGTTTGTCAATATCGATGGTGGCGCCGAGCTTGCTGCCGCTGCGTTGTTGCAGCAGTCGGACAGCTCTCCAGGCAAGATTCTGCTCCTGCGGAATGGGCAGTGCCGGACAGTTTACCTGCAAAACTCCGTCACGGTTGGTGGATATGGTGAGCGAATCCCCTTTATCCAGCAGTTGAAAGACAGTCTGCAACAGGTGGTAACCATCGTTGCGCTGACCGGTAATATGGAGCATCAGGTTAAGCTTGGCGGGTGAGGGCAGGCGTAACTCGCTCACGGCGTTGCCAGTTCCGCTGTGGGCAGCGTCCAACGTTTCAGGAGAATTTTTCCGCCAACCTCGTCGCGTTTGAAGCGGATGCTGCTGGGCAGGCTTATGCCGTCAACTGTGGCGTACGCCAGGTAGTGTAAAGTCCAGCCATCCTGTCTCAGTTCCTGTAGGCGGCCGTCCTCAAGGTGACGGCTGGTAATTGCTACCTCCGGCGCCGGCAGGCCGCGCAGCCACCAGGGCAGTAGCTCCAGTGGCAGTGGCCACCCCAGTTCTGCCTCCAGGGCTTGCCACTGTTTGTTTCTGAACCCCTTGAGCCTGCTGCCATCGCGTTCAAATATGATTTTTTTGAAACCGACCGGCCCGGAGATTTCCAGTCGTAACTGATCACCCTGCTGCAACCAGTGCAGCCTGGCGCTATCGGCGCCGGCAGCGGTCTTGATAGCTACCTTGCCTGAGAATTCCCAGTTCGACAGGGCAGCGACCGTCTCTTGATGCTGTATCCAGTTATCTGCAACAGTGGGTGCCGACGGCTGCGTAGTACAGGCGCTCAACGCAGCCAGGCCGGCCAGCAGGCAGCAAAGTCGTTGTAACGGTGGCACTGGCGCTAGTCCAAATCAGCGTTCAAGCGTTGAATGGTTTCAGTCAGTACTGGGTGTTGGGGATCTTTAGCCAGTACTTCTTTCCACACCGTGATGGCCGCCTCGTGCTCACCGTTGACCCACAGTACCTCACCCAGGTGGGCTGCGACTTCCGGGTCGGGAAAAGCGCGATAGGCGCGTTGCAAATAGCCCAGGGCTTGCTCGTACTCACCAAGTCGATATTTGATCCAACCCATGCTGTCGAGAATCGCCGGCTCATCGGGGCTCAGGGCGAGCGCATGGCTTATTAATTGCTCCGCTTCCTGATATCGGTTGGTGCGATTGGTAAGGGTGTAGCCCAGGGCGTTGAGAGCGGTGGCATTGTCCGGATCGACAGCCAGAATATCTCGAAGATCCTGTTCTGCCAGCGTCAGGTTGCCCTGTTGTTCGTAGAGCATGGAGCGTGAATAGCGCAGACTGGTGCTGTTTGGAAATTCCTGTAGGCCACGGTCCAGTAGCTGTACTGCCTCTGCGAGGTGCTTGCGACTGCTCAGCTGGTCGGCTTGGATAGCGTAGAGCCGCTCGCTCAATTGCGGGTGGCTGGTCCGCAGGTGGTCAAAATAGGCACTCAGCTCAGCTGTTTGACCGCCGGCTAACAACAGGGCAGCGATGCGTTCTGTTGCGGCGCCGAAATCACGGCCTGGCTGTACCTGCATATAGTGCATGAGGGCGTCTTCCTCGCGCTGCTGCTGCTCTGCTGTTCGTCCCAGGTAGTAATGTGCTTCATCCGTGCGGGCATTCAGATCCAATAGTCGCTCCAGGTTTTCGCGGGCGGCATCCAAATCTTCCATCTCGCGTTGAATGAGCGCCAGTGAGAACAACAGGTCCGGTTCGGCCGGGACCAGATCCACCAGTATTTGAAACTGCCGCCGGGCAGCTTTAAGATCAGTGCGCGTCAACAATCGAGCGTATTGCATGCGCAATCGGTGGTTGTCGGGATCTTTTGCCAGCACAGCTTCTATACGTGTGAAGACATTTTTAGCCTGGCCCAGGTCCAGGCGTAGCTTCGCGTCCAATACCACGGCCTGCAATTGCTCCGGACTGATTTCAAATACCGGCTGCAGTGCAGCCAGGGCCAGCTTGATCTTGCCCAACTCTTCGAGCATGAGTACCTGGGCAATTAGCAGTTGGGTGTTGTCGGGATAGTCCTTTAGCAGGCCCTGTATGGTGTTCAGAAAAGCCAGTTGGGTTGTGGAGTCAAGCTCCTGGTAGCCCTGGGCCATGGCCGTAAAATTGGCGGTACCGCCGGCGCGCAGGATGAACACCATGTGTGGCAGGGATTCCAGGGTGCGGCCGTGCCTGGCTAACAGGTTGGACAGGGTTAGTCTTGCTTCGAGATTGTCTGGCTCCAACTCTACCCAGAGCTCGGCAGCAACCAGAGCCTCCTCATCACGTTGCATAAACTGAGCCAGCCGCGTGGTGTGCGCACTGATTCCATTGTCTCGCAATATTGCGGCCTGCCGCAGGTAGTTTTGCAGCGCCACGTCGTAGTCGTGTCTGCGCAGGGCAAACTCAGCCACCAGCAACTCGTAAATACTGTTATCCGGAAAGGCTCGCTCCACTATCCTTGCGGTCTCTTTGGGCTCTTCAGCTTCACGCTCGGGTGCAGATTTTTCCGCGTCAGCCGATGGTACGGGGTTGCCGCTGCAACCGCCGAACAGTAACAGGGAGACCGTAAAGAAGATGAGATACCGCATAGGACAATGATGACACAGCTTGCCGGTCGCGCCCAGCGGTCACGATAAAACGCAGTATCGACTGTCGCGGTAACGACTGCCGCTGCATTTATCCCCACAACTTGCTAAAATCGCGCCCCTTTTTGTTGCGATACTGGCGCGTACCGGCGCATTTCGGTAACTTGGCGAGCATTATGAGTCTCACTACTCTGGGCATCAATCATACGACCGCATCCCTGGCGGTGCGCGAACGTGTGGCCTTCGCTGCAGACCAACTGGTGGAAGCCCTGCAGGAGGGCTGTCAGCACATGCAGTTGCAGGAATTGGTGGTTCTTTCAACCTGCAACAGAACAGAAATGTTTCTGGCCAGCGAAGCTGAAGATGAAGCTGTGCTGGAGCGGGCGCTGGGTTGGTTGGCTCAGTACCATCGCCTTGATCGCGAAGATATCCGGCAAAATTGTTATCACTTTAGCAATTCCCGTGCACTGGAACACATGATCCAGGTCGCCAGTGGGCTCGATTCCATGGCATTGGGTGAACCGCAAATTTTGGGGCAGATGAAGTCTGCTTTTGCCGTGGCTGAAGAGGCCGGCACCGTGGGTGTTGAGATGCTGCAGTTGTTTCCGCGTGTATTTGCGATCGCTAAAAAGGTGCGCACCGATACCGCTATTGGCGAAAACCCGGTTTCTGTCGCCTATGCCGCCGTGAACCTTGCCGGTCATATTTTTTCAGATCTGTCGACCATCAGGGCGCTGCTGGTCGGTGCCGGAGAGACCATCGACCTGGTGGCAAGGCACTTGGCCGAAACGGGGCTCGCGCAAATTGTGGTGGCCAATCGCACACTGGGTCGGGCCAGGGAATTGGCGCAGCGCTTTGGCGCGAAGGCCGTGCTGCTGGCAGATATTCCTGAGCAGCTGGTTGATGCGGATATTGTTATTTCTTCGACGGGCAGCCAGTTGCCTATTTTGGGCAAGGGAGCCGTGGAAGACGCCCTTAAAAAACGCAAACACCGTCCCATTTTGATGGTCGATCTGGCGGTTCCCAGGGATATTGAAGTCCAGGTCGGGACCTTGCAGGATGTCTACCTTTATACCGTCGATGACCTGCGCGGTATTGTCGAAGAAAATAGGCGTAGCCGCCAGGATGAGGCCCGTAAGGCCGACGTCATTATTGCCAGAGGCGTTAAGGAATTTGAGCTGGCGTTACGCTCTCGCGATATCGTAGATACGGTCAAGGCGCTGCGTAGCCACGCCGAGCAGCTACGTGATTCAGAGGTAGAAAAAGCGCTCAAGGCGCTGGCCAGGGGGGAGGCACCGGAACGGGTATTGTCCGCCCTGGCACGCGGCTTGACCAACAAGTTAATACACAGCCCCAGTATTGAGCTGAAAAGAGCCCGTGCCGAGGGCCGTGAAGACGTGGTGCAGGCGGCGCGCAGCTTACTGGGTTTGCCGGCCAAGCCCAACGACAGGGAATAATTGTAGATCCTATGAAAGCATCACTACTTACCAAGCTGGATACCCTGGCTGACCGCTACGAAGAGCTTGGGGTCTTGCTCAGCGATGCAGAGATCATCTCTGACCAGAATCGCTTTCGCGATCTGTCACGGGAGTACTCGGAGTTGGAAACCCTGGTGCGGTGTCTTGGTCGTTTCCGACAGGTGGAGGAAGACTTGGCTGAGGCGCAGCTGCTGCTGGCAGACAGCGACCCGGATTTACAGAAGATGGCGGCGGAGGAAATTGTCGACGGAGAACAACAAAAGGCGGCCCTGGAAACCGAGCTGCAAACATTACTGTTGCCCCGTGACCCCAATGACGCGAGCAATGTCTTTCTGGAGATTCGAGCGGGCACCGGTGGTGATGAAGCGGCAATTTTCTCCGGTGATTTGTTTCGCATGTACAGCCGCTACGCCGAGCAGCAAAACTGGCCATTGGAGATTATCAGTGAGCGGCAGGGCGAGCACGGTGGCTACAAGGAAATAATTGCCCGCATTGTGGGTCAGGACGTTTATGCTCACCTCAAGTTTGAGTCGGGGGCACACCGGGTTCAGCGCGTTCCCGAAACCGAATCACAGGGACGCATTCACACCTCGGCCTGTACGGTAGCTATTCTTCCCGAGGCAGAGAAAGTAGACGCCATGGAGATAAACAAGGCTGACTTGCGGGTCGATACCTATCGTGCCTCTGGCGCGGGTGGTCAGCACGTCAACAAAACGGACTCTGCCGTGCGGCTTACCCACTTGCCTACCGGTATTGTGGTGGAGTGCCAGGACGAGCGTTCCCAGCACAAAAACCGGGCTCGCGCGATGTCTCTGTTGCAGGCCAGGCTGTTGTCTACCGCGCAGGATAAACAGGCGGCAGAGCAGGCAGAGGAGCGGCGCAACCTGGTGGGCTCCGGTGATCGTTCCGATCGTATTCGCACCTACAACTTTCCCCAGAGTCGTCTCACTGATCACCGTATTAACCTGACCCTCTACAAGCTGGCGGAAATCATGGAGGGAGATTTGACTGTGGTCATTGAGCCACTGCGCCAGGAACACCAGGCTGATCTGCTGACGGCCTTAGCCGCTGAGGCCTGATGGCCACCATCGCTGAATTGTTGGCAGCAGCTAATGTGCCCGGTGACAGCAGCCGTCTGGACGCGGAACTGTTGCTCAGTTATTGCCTGCAGAAACCGCGCAGCTATTTGTATGCCTGGCCCGAGCGGGAGCTTGAGCCGGGGCAGTGCGCAGTCTTTTTTGAGTTATTGGCAGCTCGCCGTGACGGGCAGCCGGTGGCCTATCTGGTTGGTGAGCGCGAGTTCTGGTCGCTGCCACTGCGGGTAAATCAGCACACCTTGATCCCGCGTCCCGAGACAGAAACACTCATCGAATGGGTGCTACAGATGCGTCTGCCGGCTACCGCAGAGCTTAGTGATTGGGGAACCGGTAGCGGTGCTATTGCGCTGGCCCTGGCCAGTGAGCGACCCGGCTGGAAGCTATTGGCGACAGACATCAGCGGTGCGGCCCTGGCGGTGGCGCAGGGCAATGCCCAACGGCTCGGTGTGGATAATATCGAGTTTCTCCAAGCCGATTGGGGGGCGGGCCTGACCGGTCGCAAGTTTGACCTGGTGGTCAGTAATCCACCCTATATAGCAGAAGGCGATCCGCACCTGGCACAGGGTGACGTGCGTTTCGAGCCGAAAACGGCCTTGCAGTCCGGCCCGGATGGCCTGCATGCACTGCGCCGCATTATTGCCGCCGCGCCTGAGTATCTGCGCGCTGGTGGCTGGCTGTTGTTGGAACATGGTTTTGACCAGGCCGGGGCAGTACGCAAGCTGTTACAATCAGCTGGATTTTCGACGCTGGAATGCCGCCGGGACCTGGCTGGCACAGATCGAATCAGCGGAGGCATGTGGAGTGATTAGCGACGATCAACTGCTGCGTTACAATCGGCAAATCATGCTGCCACAGCTGGATGTGGCCGGGCAGGAAAAGCTGTTGGCAGCGAAGGTACTGATCGTCGGTATGGGCGGTCTGGGCTGTCCGGTGGCGCTCTATTTGGCGGCCGCGGGCGTCGGTGAGCTCATTCTGGCCGACGGCGACAGCGTCGATATGAGTAACTTGCAGCGCCAGATAGCGCATACCGAAGCCGATTTGGATCGCGCCAAGGTAGATTCCGTGGCAGACAGCATTGCCGCCATAAATAGTGACATCACAGTACAGCGCATCGCGCGGCGATTGCAGGGCGAAGAGCTGTGCAAGCAAGTAGCCGCTGTTGATCTGGTTGTTGATGCCACCGATAATTTCAGCACTCGCCTGGAGATTAACCGCGCCTGTGTGGAGTTGGCCAGGCCGCTGGTGTCCGGTGCTGCCATTCGCAGTGAGGGGCAGGTACTGGTGATTGACAGCGCGGCGGGCACGCCCTGTTATCACTGTGTTTACCCGCAGGCGCAGGCCGATGAGGATTTGAGTTGCTCCGAAAACGGTGTCCTGGCCCCCATGGTGGGAGTGATTGGCAGCTTGCAGGCTCTGGAAGCGGTAAAAGTGCTGGCCGGTTACGGCGAACCGCTGCAAGGGCAGTTACTGGTAATAGATGGCTGGTCCCTACAGGTGCGACGGGTCAAGCTGAAAAAGAATCCGCAGTGTCCACACTGTAGTTCACATCGGTTACCAGCGGGCGATGCATCCAAACATTGAGTTTCCTGCCGGTGACTACAGCGGCAATTGCTACCTGGGCAATCAACCCGGATCAGAGGAGCACATTGCTCGCTAAAGTGGTAGAATGCCCCGCTTTTTTTGACAGCTACCAAAGCGGGATTCAATGAAACGACAGCAAAAAGAACAGGATATCTGGACGCCGGCGCAGTTTGAGGTGCCCGAACAGGAAGGTGAGACCCGATTTCACGATCTGGATCTGGAAGAAAGCGTGCTGCATGGCATTGCCGACCTGGGCTTCCAGTACTGCTCGCCAATACAGGCGCAAGTGTTGCCGCATACCCTGCAGGGCCACGATGCGATTGGCAAGGCACAGACCGGGACCGGTAAGACGGCTGCCTTTCTGGTCACCATATTCAACGATCAGCTATGCCACCCCCATGAGGGTGAACGCTTCCTGGGCGAACCGCGTGCACTGGTTATTGCGCCCACCCGTGAGTTGGTGATGCAAATTGCCGCCGATGCCAGGGAGCTCGGTCGCCACACGGGATTGAAGGTGGTTACCCTGATTGGTGGCATGGACTACCAAAAGCAGCTCAATCACTTGCAGCGTGAGGTTGTGGATCTGGTGGTGGCCACGCCCGGCCGCTTGATCGACTTTATGGGACGCTGCGATGTCTACCTGGATCAGGTGGAAATCCTGGTGCTCGATGAAGCGGATCGCATGCTGGATATGGGCTTTATTCCACAGGTGAAACGCATCGTCAGGGCGACCCCACAGAAGTCCCATCGCCAGACCCTGTTGTTTAGTGCCACGTTTAGCCCGGACATAATTAATTTGTCGCAGCAGTGGACCTTTGAGCCCGTTCATGTGGAGATAGAGCCCGAGCGTGTAGCCATCGACAGCGTTGACCAAAGGGTCTACATGGTGAGTAGCTCCCAGCGCTATCGTGTGCTGAATAACCTGCTGCACTCTCCCGAGGCCAGCAGCGTTATCGTATTTGTCAATCGCCGTGACCAGGTGCGACGTTTGCATGAAAGATTGCGCCGTGCCGGTCTTCCCTGCGGCATACTCTCGGGTGAAGTGCCCCAGAACAAGCGGACTCGCGCTCTGGAAGATTTCAAATCCGGCAAGTTGAAAGTGTTGGTAGCCACTGATGTGGCCGGTCGTGGGATTCACGTCGAAGGCGTCAGCCATGTGGTGAATTACAACCTGCCTGAAGATCCTGAGGACTATGTGCACCGCATCGGTAGAACCGGTCGGGCCGGAGCAACCGGTACATCTATCAGCTTTGCCAGTGAAGATGATGCTTTTCTGCTGCCGGATATAGAGAAACTGCTGGGTCACAAGCTGGATTGCGAACACCCGCCGGCAGAGCTGTTGGTCGGCGTACACTGATGACCGGCGCGCGATCCATTATCTGGATTTGAGCCGCGCCAACTCGTCACACCAGAATAAGGTGGCGCCACACACGGCGGCGGGTACCACGAAGAAATTCACTATCGGTATGCCGCTGACAAGCGCCACCATGCCGCCAAAACCCAGGCTGCTGAGGCGGTGTTGGCGCAAAACCTCCTTGACCGTGGCAAAGTCCAGTTGATGGTTGTCCATGGGATAGTCGACATACTGCACGGCCATCATCCACGCTGCCAGTAAGAACCAGAGCAGCGGTGCAACAACCGTAAAAGGCGGGATCCAGCTCAACACGAACACTAGTAATAACAGTGGTAGATAATAGAGAAACTTTCTCAACTCCCGCGCCAACGCACGAGGGAAGAGAGCAACTGCCTGCCACAGGCCCTCGGGACCCTGCACTGGCTTGCCGGTTGTTAATTCCTCTGCTTTCTCTGCCAGCAGCGCACTGAAGGGTGAGGCGATAAGTGTGGCCACCGCGGTAAACAAATATCCAGTGGCCAGGACCAGGGTGATTACCACGACGGGCCAGCTCAGCCAGACCAGCCAACTCAGCCAGCTCAGCCAGCTCAGCCAATCCGGGATTGCCATCAGCCAGCCGTCCACGGTGGTGCTAACGATATGGATGCTGTAGGTAATCAGGGCGGCAAAAATGATGATGTTCACAGCCAGCGGGATGATCACGAAGGGCAGTAAGCGGGGTTGGCGCAACAGTTTAAAACCGCGCACAAAATAAGCTACACCATCGCTAACGCTACCCTGCATAGGTCAATCTCTGTGCTTTTTTCAAACAGGCCCGGCAGCTACAGCGCTGCCTGTTTGTGCCTGGCTTCGGCTCGCTCAGCAGCGACTCCGGGAATTGTTCCCTCAGTCATTGCTCTATAATACGTCGCGCCACGAATGAAGACGAGGAAATCCTGTTCCAACAGGAAATGACCGGGGTAAAACCCCTGGCTGGTGAAGTGCGAATCAGCCTGAAGCGCCAGCCTGTTGCAGGATGTTGCCATAGCCGGTGGCTGTGCGGTGCTGTTGGACAATACTGAGTACGGTTTGCCCGTCTGGATTGCGACAGTTCAGGTCGCGCCCAGCGGCCAGGAAGAAGTTTACAAATTTGCTAAAATCCTCCTCGCGCATGCTTTGATAGGCCTTCAATAGCATGTGGAAGTCCTCTGCGACCGTGTCGTGGGACTTGACCCGCAGAAAACTCTTAATGTGGTCTTCCGTCCATACTTCGTCCAGTACCTTCTCTTTGTCTTTGCGCATCGTTCGGTTCCCTTCAGGCGTCGGCTGCGTCGAGCTTTTGACCCAGTAACCGGTTAACCATTTGTGGATTGGCCTGGCCCTTGGATAGCTTCATAATCTGACCGACAAAGAAGCCCAACAGCTTCTTGCGCTTGCCATCGTCCGCCGCCAGGTACTGTTGCACCTGGCCGGCATTGGCCGAGATCACTTGTTCTACCAGCGCTTCCAGTTCTGCGCTGTCACTCATTTGCCGCAGGCCCTGCTGCTCAATGATGGTGTCGACATCGCCACCTTCGGTCCACATGGTTTCGAATACCTGTTTGGCGATCTTGCCAGAAATGGTGTTGTCCATGATGCGGGCAATGAGGCCACCCAGGTCGCCGGCAGCGACCGGACAGCTGCCAATATCCATGTTGCTGCGGTTGAGCTGGCCCAAAAGTTCAACCTGCACCCAGTTGGCGGCGAGTTTGGCGTCACCACATACGCCGCACACCACTTCAAAGTAATCGGCGACTTGACGAGAATCCGCAAGCACAGCAGCGTCATAGGCACTGAGTGCGTAGGACTGCTCGAAGCGCTCAAGCTTCTGTTGTGGCAGCTCGGGCAAAGACGCACGCAAACTGCTGATATAGGCCTCATCGATTACTATTGGCAACAGGTCGGGTTCCGGAAAATAACGATAGTCGTTGGCGACTTCCTTGCTGCGCATGGAACGTGTTTCATTGTGATCGGCATCGTACAGTCGGGTTTCCTGAACGATGCTGCCGCCGTCTTCCAGAATATCCATTTGCCGCTCAACTTCGACCTTGATGGCCCTCTCGACAAAGCGGAAAGAATTTACGTTTTTGATCTCGGTGCGCGTGCCCAGCTGTTCAGTACCCGCGCGCCGCAATGAAATATTTACATCACAGCGCATTGAACCTTCAGCCATGTTGCCGTCGGAGATGCCCAGATAGGTAACCAGTGAATGTATCGTCTTCAGATAGGAGACGGCTTCCTCAGAGCTGCGAATATCCGGTTCTGAAACGATTTCCAACAAGGGTGTTCCAGCCCGGTTTAAATCTATACCCGACATGCCGTGGAAGTCTGCGTGCAGGGATTTTCCGGCATCCTCTTCCAAGTGGGCGCGGGTAACACCGATGCGCTTGCTGCTGCCATCGGGGAGATGAATCTCCACCTCGCCTGTGCCGACAACAGGATGGTCAAACTGGGAAATCTGGTATCCCTTGGGCAGGTCTGGATAAAAATAGTTTTTGCGGTCGAATACAGAGCGGTGACCGATCTGTGCACCAATGCCAAGCCCGAACAGGACAGCGTACTGTACGGCCTTCTCATTGAGGACTGGCAACATGCCCGGCATGGCCAGGTCAACAGCACAGGCCTGACTGTTGGGTGGCGCGCCGAAAGTGGTGGCAGAACCTGAGAATATCTTGGAGTCGGTTGCCAACTGTACATGGACTTCCAGTCCAATGACGATTTCCCAGACGCTCATGATGCTGCCCTCGGTGCCGGCCGCTGTAAATGCCAGTCACTGTGCTGCTGGTATTGATGGGCGATGTTGAGCAGTTGCCCCTCCCGGAAGTAGTTGCCAATGATCTGCAGTCCCACCGGCAATCCGGCGCTGAAACCTGCCGGTATCGACATCGCGGGTAAACCGGCCAGGTTGACGGAGAGCGTGTAAATATCCTCCAGGTACATGGCCACAGGGTCATCGCCTTTCGCGCCGAGTTTCCAGGCCGGATGTGGAGTGGTGGGGCCCATGATGACATCCACTTCATTGAAGGCCTGCACGAAATCCTGCTGGATAAGGCGACGAATTTGTTGTGCCTTGCGGTAGTAGGCGTCGTAGTAGCCGGCAGACAAGGCATAGGTTCCCACCAGGATGCGTCGTTTTACCTCCGTGCCAAAGCCCTCCTCACGGGTCCGCGTGTAGAGATCATGAAGATCCACCGGGTCCTCACAGCGATGTCCGTAACGCACACCGTCAAAGCGGGACAGGTTGGTAGATGCCTCAGCGGGTGCGATGACGTAGTAGGCGGGCACCGCCAGGTGTGTGTGGGGGAGCGAGATGTCGATTATTTGGGCACCTCGATTGTTCACCTCGCGCAGCGCTGCCTGGATAGTTTTCTCAATACCCTGGTCTAAGCCGTCGCTGAAATATTCAGCCGGGATGCCAATTCGCAGTCCACTGATGTCCTGCTCCAGGCCCGCGCAATAGTCATCTACCGGCCGTTCGCTGGAGGTAGAGTCTGCCGGGTCAAAACCGGCCATTGCCGACAACAGCAAGGCGCAATCTTCGGCTGTTTGGGCCAGTGGACCACCCTGGTCCAGACTGGACGCGAACGCCACCATACCGAGGCGGGAAACTCGTCCGTAGGTGGGTTTCAGGCCAGTGATGCCGCACAGGGCGGCCGGTTGGCGAATGGAGCCGCCAGTGTCGGTGCCGGTTGCCGCTGGGGCGAAGCCCGCTGCTACGGCTGCCGCTGAGCCGCCCGAAGAACCGCCGGGAACGCGTTCCAGATCCCAGGGATTCCTGCTGACGCCGTAAAAGCTGGATTCATTGGAGGAGCCCATGGCAAATTCATCCATGTTGGTTTTACCCAGCATGACCGCACCGGCCCCAGTTAGTTTCTGTATTACCGTGGCATCGTAGGGCGGAACAAAATTGTCCAACATACGAGAGCCGCAGCTGGTGCGGATACCGCGGCTGCAGAATATATCCTTGTGTAGTAGCGGAATGCCGGTTAGTGCTTCCGCCTTGCCTGCAGCACGCTGCGCGTCAGCAGCTTTTGCCTGCTGCAGCGCCAGTTCCGCGGTGACTGTGATAATGCTGTTGAGAGCAGCGTCCTGTGCGCCTATGCGCTGCAGGTAGTCGGTGGTGATTTCCTCGCTGGATACTGTCCCTGCGGCGAGGTCGTTGGCAAGCTGTGCCAGGGTTGGTCGCTGCATCAGTCGATCACCCTTGGTACCAGATACAAGCCGGCTTCAACGGCCGGGGCTATCGCCTGGAATTCGGCGCGGCGGTCGGCCTCGGTGATGACATCTGCGCGTAGGCGCTGGGTGGCATCCAGCGGGTTGGCCATAGGCTCGATGGCGCTGGTATCCACCGCTTGCATCTGGCTTACCATCTCCAGAATGCTGGAAATACGGTCGGTAACTTCGCCTATCTCGTGGTCGGCGATGTTAACTCTCGCCAATTCGGCGATCTTCTCAATTTCTGATTGCTCTACAGGCATGTTTTCACTCGTTTTTTAAGTCCTGATCGGATCATCTCCAGCGCAGCGGTGCTGCGTTGGAAGTCGCTCCTGCAGTGGTGGCGGGAGCGCCGGGGGATGCAAACTTAACACATTTGCGCCTTGCCCAAAATCCCCGTGGTTGGTAGAGTTTCGCCTCAGTGGAGCGTTCGACTATAACTATATGAAGTAACGCCTTTTTTTTGGGGGGTGGAATGTATGCCCCGGTTGTTTTTATCCGAAGGTATTTGAGTTACATGTTAAGAAAACTGCGCGGATTGTTTTCCAATGATCTGTCTATCGATTTAGGTACTGCCAATACCCTGATTTATGTCCGTGACCAGGGCATTGTTCTCGATGAGCCTTCCGTGGTGGCGATTCGCGTTCATAATGGCCAGAAAACAATTGAGGCCGTAGGCACCGATGCGAAACGTATGCTGGGCCGCACCCCCGGCAATATCACCGCTATTCGACCCATGAAAGATGGTGTTATTGCCGATTTTCAGGTGACGGAAAAAATGCTGCAACACTTCATCTCCAAGGTGCATGAAAGCAAGTTCATCCGCCCCAGTCCACGTGTGTTGATCTGCGTGCCTTGCCAATCTACGCAAGTAGAGCGCCGTGCTATTCGCGAGTCGGCGCTGGGGGCCGGAGCCCGGGAAGTGCGATTGATTGAAGAGCCGATGGCGGCTGCTATAGGTGCCGGCCTGAACGTGGCTGAAGCAAATGGTTCGATGGTTATTGACGTTGGCGGCGGTACTACCGAAATTGCGATTATCTCGCTCAATGGGGTAGTGTACAGCGACTCAACCCGGGTTGGTGGTGACCGCTTTGATGAAGCCATCGTTTCTCATGTGCGGCGACGCTATGGCAGCCTGATCGGCGACTCTACATCGGAGCGAATCAAGCAGGAAGCCGGCTGTGCCTTTGCCGGTAGCGAATTGCGCGAGATCGATGTGCGTGGGCGCAACCTGGCAGAAGGTGTGCCGCGCAGTTTTACACTGAACAGCGATGAAATCCTGGAAGCCCTGCAAGAGCCCCTGGCGCAAATCGTACAATCTGTTAAGTCCGCGCTGGAGCAATCTCCCCCGGAACTCGCTGCGGACATTGCGGAGAGCGGTATTGTTCTTACCGGTGGCGGCGCATTGCTGCGTGATCTGGACCGCCTGATCTCTGACGAAACCGGACTGCCGGTTATCGTTGCTGAAGAGCCACTGACCTGTGTTGCGCGCGGCGGTGGAATAGCCATGGAGATGATGGATAGACATACCATCGATCTCTTGTCGACGGAGTAGGCCGAGGCTATCGCCGCTGGCCCGTGAAGACAAGGAGCGGTTATCAAACCCCTGTTCATCAAGGAAGCATCTGCCGGTACAAGACTGGTATTGGCCGCAGTGGTGGCCTTCGCGCTTATTACTGCAGATATTCGCTTCAATAAAATGGTCGCTACCCGGGCGGCCTTGTCCGCTGTGGTATTGTCGTTTTACTGGGTAGCAGACTTGCCCTCGCGGCTTGGTATGTGGGGCCAGGAAAACCTGGTTAGCCGTTCAACACTGCACCAGGAAAACTCCCGCCTGCGCTCAGCGGCGCTGGTGCTGGAATCCCGGGTACAGCAGATGGCTGCCCTGCGGGCAGAAAATACGCGCTTGCGCGCGTTGCTGAACTCCTCTGCATTGTTGGCTGATGATGTATTGGTAGCGGAGCTAATTGGTATTTCACCTGATCCGGCCAGGCATTTGGTGGTGATAAACAAGGGAGCAGACGCGGGCGTTTTTGAGGGTCAGCCGTTAATTGATGCACAGGGTTTAATGGGGCAGGTGATAGAGGTGGGGTCCAATAGCGCTCGTGTGCTGCTGCTCACCGACGTAACGCACGCCATCCCGGTGCAAATTAATCGCAATGGTGCGCGCGCTATCGCTGAAGGTATGGGGCGTCTCGACACCCTGGCATTGCGTCATGTGGCGAGTACAGAGGATATTGAGGTGGGTGACTTGTTGGTGAGTTCCGGATTGGGCGGCCGCTTTCCAGTGGGCTACCCGGTTGCGGTGGTCACCGAGATTTCCCGTGACCCGGGCAAGTCCTTCGCGGAGGTCACCGCCAAACCCAGTTCTGCTCTGAACCGAAGCCGCCATGTATTGCTGGTCTTTACCGACAGCCTGGAGAACTGAAGGTCGTGGTTCGATCGGCACACCACGGCTCGTGGGTAATTGTCGTCAGTTTTGCAGTGGCCTTCCTGCTGGCTATATTCCCATTACCTGCGCAGTTGATGTGGACCCGGCCAGACTGGGTGGCGCTGGTGTTGATTTACTGGGTGATCGCACTGCCGCAACGGTTCGGTATAGTGCTGAGTTTTTTAGTGGGACTGTTGTTGGATATATTGGAAGGGACAATGCTGGGTCAACATGCACTATCACTATCGGTGGTCGCCTATTTGGGTCTCGTGCTTTATCAGCGCTTGCGGCTTTTTGATATGTGGCAGCAAGCGGCGGTAGTTTTTGTCATGGTTGGCATTAACCAATTGGTTGGCCTGTGGCTGCAAAATATTGCCGGCCTGGGAGTGCGCGGAGCCATGTTTCTGATGCCGGTGGTGATGAGCGCCCTGTTGTGGCCGGGTATAATGAGCTTGCTGCGGTTTTTGCGCCGTTACTTTCGCGTCACCTAGAGTGCGGCTGTGACAACCCTGATTCTTGCCTCTGCATCACCGCGCCGAACCCAACTGCTAACACAACTGGGCGTGGTGTTTGAACAGCAATCCGCCGATATAGATGAACAGACACGCACTGGGGAGGAGCCGCAGGATTATGTGATCCGCCTGGCGCGGGAAAAAGCTGCGCAGATCCAGCGCACGCTCGGAGCGGATGTTGCGGTATTGGCGGCGGATACCTGTGTTGTTCTCGATGGCATAATCCTCGGCAAGCCAGTCGATCATTGTGATGGTTTGGGCACCCTGACGCGCCTCAGTGGTCGCGAGCACCGCGTACTCACCGCCGTATGTGTGCAGCGAGAGGAGCAGGTCGAAGAGGCTGTCAGTGAAACAAGGGTGAAGTTTGTCACTCTGGACAGGCAACAGTGTGAGGCGTACCTGGCCACAGATGAACCCTGGGATAAGGCCGGCTGCTACGGTATCCAGGGCCTGGCAGGTGCTTTCGTAGATACCATAGAGGGTAGCTACAGCGGCGTGGTAGGGCTGCCTCTCTCCCAGACCTGGGCACTGCTACAACGAATCGGGGTTCGCACAGGCCTGGAGCCGGGGAGCCCTGGGCAGGCACAGGAATTGAATTGAAAGATTATCTTTTGGACAAGCTCACCACCTGGTTGTGGTCCAGCATCGTGATATTTATCGTGGTGTTGGCGGTATATGCCAGTTTCGGGCGGCTTGTCACCACCAACCTGGCGCAGTATCGGGAACCGCTGCTGCGCGAACTCAATGCGCGCATCAATTTTGTGGTGGAAGTGGACGGATTGCAGGGTAGCTGGTCTACCTTCACGCCGCGTATTGAGCTGCAAGGTGTCAGAGTGGCGGGTGATGCTCACGCGCCGATGGCGGTGGAGATTGCCTCCCTGCATGCCGAGATTGATGTGCTGCAATCACTCCTGACTGGCACAATCCAGTTTTTCGAGCTGGTGGCCTCAAAGGCAAATGTGCATGTAGATGTTAGTGCCGCCGGAGAGTTGCGGCTGCCGGGCTTCCCCGTGGTGGCGGGCGGTAGTAGTTTTGGCAGTCCCTTGTACGACTTTGTTCTCAACGCTGAGAAACTTCAATTTGAGGAATTGACTATCAGCATCCACCGGGATGCGGAGCTGCGTCAGTTGCATGTGAATACCAGCCTGTTGCGCGACCGGGACTTCCGTCGTTTCAAATTGTCGCTGTTGTCTCCCAGCCGAGAGGCATGGGTGCGGGTGATTGCGGAGGGCACCGGGTCGTTTACTGATATCGCCAACTTCAGCGGACTGTTGCATCTCGAAACGTCGCTGGGAGATATTGCCACCTATAACAATTGGCTACAGCCCTTTAATGTGAACGCCCGCCAGGGTCGCTTTGCTATGGAGTTGTGGCTGGATTTCAGTGCCGGCGATATTTCCGTCGCTGCCAGAGTCGATGGTGATGAACTACAGTTGCAACTGCCGGGAAATGACTTTTCACTGATGGAACTGGCCCATATGGGCGGCATTTTCGGCGCGCAATACCAGCAGGGCATCTGGAACTTTGGTCTCAGTGAGCTGACCTTGGTCGGTGCGGAGCGAGAGTTGCAAATTGCCCATCTGCAAGGCGATTACGATGGCTCCAAGGTGACCTTGTTAAGTCGTGATCTTGAGCTGGAACCGATTGTAGGCTTCCTTGATCAGGACAACTTTTTGCCTGCAGACCTGCAATGGGTGCTTACCGAGCTGTCACCACGCGGTCACGTCGACAGGGTCACACTGGAGCTAAATCGAATAGGAGAGGCACTCCGCTGGCAGCTACAGTCCAATTTTACCGGTGTGGGGGTTGAATCCTTCAAGGGTGCTCCCGGGCTTGCCAATGCGTCGGGCTACGTAGCGATGGATGCGAGTGCGGGCCGGGTCCAGTTGCAGAGCTCAGATTTTTCCATGTTCTTCCCCACTGTATATCGTGAGCCATTGAAATATTCGACTTTTGAGGCGCAACTGTTGTGGCGTCTGGATGAAGAAGCCTTCTACATTGCCAGTGGCCCCTTTCGCGGCGAGGGCGAGGATGGCGAGTCCAGGGGACTGTTTGCATTCAATTTTCCCAGGCACAGGACCGAGGTTGGCGCCGAGATGGATTTGATGGTCGGTGTGGCTCAGGCGCGTGCTTTGAAGAAGGCCAAATATCTTCCCTACACGCTCAGCCAGAACCTGCTGAACTGGCTGGATGCCAGTATTGGTGAAGGTGTTTTTGAGGAAGGCGGCTTTATCTGGCGTGGTAGCCTGAAGAATCGTGATCACCGCACCGTGCAGCTTTTCTTTGATGTGCGTGATACTGAGTTGGATTATCACGCCCACTGGCCACCATTACATGCGGTGAACGGCCTGGTATTGATTGATGATACAGATGTCGACGTGTATGTCGACGGTGCCACCTTGCTCGATTCCGAACTGGACGATACCCTGGTGAAATTGCGCAGCAACTCGCAAAAGCAGTTGATATTGACTGTCGAAGGCCATTTAACAGGGGATGCGCAAGACGGGCTGACGGTTGTGAATACATCGCCCCTACAAAAAATTGTTGGCAGTACCTTTGCTGATTGGCAGTTACGTGGCCCCTTGCAAACCGATCTGCAGCTAGAGATAAACTTGACGGATAGTACGCAGCCACCGTGGGTAAAGGTGGCAACCGCCTGGGACGGGGTCCGGGTTGACGCGGGCAGTATTAACATAAGGATCGAGGATGTACGCGGCATCCTTGGCTTTAACTCAGATGCGGGATTTTCTGCCACTGGTATAACCGGCTCCCTGTGGGGTGAATCGCTGGTGGCAGATGTAAGCCAGGGGCGAGACGGAGAACGCTTGGCCGAGCTCAACATTGCCGCGCACGGCACAGTCCGCGCCGAGGCGGTGAGGAAGTGGCTGCAACTGGACGTCCTGCGTCTGGCCAGGGGTGAAGCCGAACTGGATGCGCATATCAAGGTACCCAGTGGGGGTGGCGCGCATCTGGAGATTACCAGTGACCTTGAGGGTGTCTCACTGGACCTTCCCCAGCCATGGGGCAAGCCGGCCACCACCGGCAAGATTATGCACCTGCAGGTACCCCTTAGCCCTGGGCCGCGACGGGTGTTGCTGGATCTGGAGCGGGAAATCTATCTGGGTGTGCTGGTTGATAATGGTTATTCAGGCGGCTCTCTCGGTTTCGGTGCGCCCCTGCCGGCCGCACAGCCGGGTCGATTTTTGTTGGGTGGCAAACTGGATGAACTGGACTGGGCGCAATGGTCTGAGTGTCTCGCTGAATACATTCTGCCTGGCGCTGAGGGTACAACTGTAGCAGGGGTGTTGCTGGGTGTGCGCGACTTACAAGTGGGCGTGCTGGAAGTATTCGGGCAGCGCTTCGAGCAGGTTGACATCAGTGCAGATCAAAGCGCCGATCAATGGCAGGTATCTGTGAATACGAACTGGCTGACGGGCCGGGTGACATTGCCGGTGGACTTTGCCTGGGCGGAGATCAAACTGGACCGGCTTGATATAGGCAAATTCTCTGAGGGTCTTGCCGGTCGGCTCGGTTCCGTTGATCCCACTGAATTTAGCTTGCTGCCAACCACCGTTGCCATTGCAGAGCTTCGCGACAATGAAAACCTGTGGGGCGATGTTGTTTTTGAGTTGGAAGATGACGGAGGCAATTATCACTTCCGAAATATTCGCGGCCATCTGCGTGGCTTGCAACTTGGTGACGAGGAGGGTCTGACGCTGGACTGGGTGGGGGCGGGGGGCAGCCCGGAGACCTACCTCAGCGGCGTGCTTGGCTTCACGGATTTTGGAGAGGTACTGCAGCAATATAATTACGACCGGACCATCCAGACCGACCAGGGCCGAGTGGAGATTGATTTGCGCTGGCCAGGGGCGCCCAGTGACTTTGAGCTGGCGCAATCCAGTGGGCATATGGATATAGACGTGGGGCAGGGTAGTTTTCTTAAAACCTCGGGTACTGCCGAAGGCACCTTGCGAGTTGTGGGTATTTTGAACCTGGCAGATTTTGTGCGTCGACTGAGCCTGGATGTTTCCTATCTGTTCCAGTCCGGCATTCCTTTTGACAGGATAGAAGGGCAAGTTCAGCTTGAACAGGGAATGCTGGAAGTACCCAGTATGCAGATAGCCGGCCCCTCCAGCCGCTTTGAGTTCGCCGGCAGTGCCGATGTGATGGCTGAGACTGTCGACGGGCAATTGGTTGCCACACTGCCGATTGCCAGTAACCTGCCCTGGATTGCCGCGCTGATTAGCGGCCTGCCGGCGGCGGCGGCGGTCTATGTAGTCAGCAAGTTGTTTACCAAACAGATGGACAGATTTTCCAGTGCAATCTACCAGGTTCAGGGTCCGTGGAACGAACCTGAAGTGAAATTTGAGAGAATATTCGACAACACGGCGCAGCCCCAAAAAGCAAATACAGGGCAATCGAGCACTGAGCAATCCAGTGCCGAGGCATCAGGGAGCCGATAAGTAACCGGTTTCGGCAAGTTCTCGCAGGTATTTGAATAGTTTGCGGCTGGCAGCGGGTGGCTTGCCGCTACTGCTTTCCCGTTGATGCTGCCGTACCAGTTGTCGCAAGTGTTGCCGGTCGGCGGCGGGGAAGCTGTTTACGACCATTTCTGTGGCTGTCGCGCCATCGCTTAGCAGGGCATCTCTGAGCTTTTCCAGTTCGTGGAAGACGTCGGCATTGTGTTGCCGTGTTTGATGTAAATCGACCAGCGCGCGCTGAATGGGCTCGGCATCTATATTGCGCATGATTTTGCCAATATATTGCATATGACGCCGCCTGGCGCTATTGCTGCGAATGCGCTGGGCTTCCTCAATCGCGCGCAGCAGTTGTTCACTGTCTATATGAATGCGCCCCAGTTCGCTGTCACTCAGTCCGACCAATTGTTCGCCCAGCTTTTGCAGTGCTGTCATTCGGCGTTTCAACGCCGACTTGCTGGGACCCGATGCTTCCTCTTGCTCATGCATAAAACAGCGTCGCCAATCCAAGAAATGACATAAAGCCCACCACATCGGTTACGGTGGTCAACACAACTCCGCCGGCCAGGGCCGGGTCGATATCCAGCCGCTTCATGATAATGGGTATGAGTGTGCCGGCCAGGCCGGCCGTAACCAGGTTGATTACCATGGCGGCGGCAATGATGGCGCCAATCAACCAGTCTTCAAACCAGAGTGAAGCCGCCACGGCGACTACCATGGACCACAGCATGCCATTTAGCAGGCCCACTACAAATTCACGATTGACCAGCCAATTCCGGTTGCTGCGTCCAATCTGACCCAGCGTCATGCCGCGCACCATCACGATCAGGGTCTGGTTGCCGGCAACGCCGCCCATGCTGGCAACAACAGGCATGAGCACAGCCAGCGCGACAACTTTTTCAATAGTGTCCTGAAACAGGCTGACTACCGATGCGGCGACCGCCGCGGCCAGCAGGTTGATACCCAACCAGATGGCCCGCCGCGGCATGGTTTTGAATACCGGTGCAAAGGTGTCCTGATCCTCGTCCAGTCCCGCCATGCTCATTAGCGAGTGATCTGCATCCTCGCGAATTACATCAACCACGTCATCAATAGTGATGCGGCCCAGCAACTTGCCGGCTTCGTCCACAACCGGTGCCGACACCCAGTCATGCCGTTCAAATAGCTGGGCGACCTCGCTGTCTTCCATATCGGCGGCAATGGCATTGACATCCGTTTCCATGACCTCGCGCACAATGGCGGCGGTATCAGAGGTGAGCAGGGTGCGCAGTGGCAGCAGGCCAATAAAACGGTCTGAGCGATTGACGACAATGAGGTTGTCTGTCATGGCCGGGATTTCATCGTGACGCCGCAGGTATCTCAGAACCAGGTCGACGGTATGGCGAGCACGCACGGTTATTGTGTCGGTATTCATCAAACCGCCGGCGGTATTCTCGGGGTACTCCAGTACTTGTTCTACCCGTGTGCGATCCTGCTGATCCATGGCACGCAAGACTTCTTGCAGAACTTTTTCGGGTAGCCGTTGCAGGATGTCAGCGACATCATCCGGTTGCAGGCCTTCAGTTGCGGCGGCCACTTCCTCGGCATCCATACTGCGCAAAAACTGCGATTGTAGCTCGTCACCCAACTCCTGCAGAATCTCGCCTTCATCGGCATCGTCCACTAACTGCCATAACACAGCGCGGGTAGGGGGAGGAGAAGACTCCAGTAAATGTGCGATATCGGTGGGAGGAAGAGCATTGAGCATGCGCCTGACATTGGCGAAGGTGCCGCTGCTCAGCGCCGTGACCAGTTCATCCAGTTGCGCCAGTGTTTTGTTCTGCTTGCCCTGGTGAGGCACGGTTACTCGTTCTCGTCGAAGCGATTTTCAACAAGCCGGATCAGTGCCGCTAGAGCATCCTGTTCATCTGCACCGTCCACCTGAATTTCCAGTACCGTTCCCTTGGCTGCGGCCAACATCATGATGGACATTATGCTTTTGCCATCAACGAAATTGCCATCCTGGCCAATCATGATTTTGCTGGAAAAAGCTGAGGTACAGCTAACAAACTTGGCCGCGGCACGCGCGTGTAGTCCGAGTTTGTTGGTAATTGCTATTTCTTGCCGGAGCATATTTTTTACTTGTCAGCTCTGTAGTTCACGGTGCCTGATTTTGACGTGAGGATACTGTTCCCGATAGTGATGGAATAGTCTCTCGGCGAGGTATACTGACCGATGTTGGCCGCCGGTACAACCGAGCGCAACGGTAATATAGCTGCGATTGTTGTCACGGTAGCGAGGTAGCCAGCGATCCAGGAAGCCGCAAATATCGTCGAACATCTCTTTCACTGCGGGCTTTTGCTGCAGAAATTCCCTGACCTCAGGATCCCTGCCGGTCATTGACTGCAAGGCTGTCTCCCAGTGAGGGTTGGGTAGAACACGCAGGTCCCACAGCAGATCAATATCGCTGGGTAGCCCACGCTTGAACCCGAAGGATTGGAACAGGATAGAGATACCGCCCTGTTGCGCGCCCAGCATTCTATCCCTGATCGCCGAGCGAAGTTCGTAGATGGTCATCTGGCTGGTATCAATGCTTAGTGAGGTGCTGCCGGCGATGGGCTCCAGTATCTCGTGTTCACTGGCAATGGCCTCAGCCAGTGTGGTTTGCTCGTTGCTGAGGTGATGGCGTCGCCGGGTCTCGCTGAAACGCTTGATGAGGCAATCATTGTCGGCACCAAGGTAGAGAGTATCGACCTTGATTACATCCGGCAGCGCTGCCAGCAGGTTGGGAAAGTGCGCCAGATCCCGGTGCGCATTGCGGGCGTCGATACAGACGGCCAGGCCGGCGGCTGATAATTCGTCATGGAGAGCGCGCTCTACCAGTGCCGGTAGCAGCGCGGCCGGCAGGTTATCTATGCAGTAGAAGCCCTCGTCTTCAAGCTGATGCAAGGCGGTACTTTTGCCGGAGCCTGAGCGCCCGCTAATTATTATCAGCCGCATTGTATGGCGACCGTCAGATTTCAAACCCGATCGCTGCGCGGTAGAGTTCCTCGCTGCCATCAGCAGCGCGCAGTGCCTCGCAAAACGTATGTTGACTGAGTAACCGGGCCAGTCCCGCCAGAATATTCAAGTGCTCCTGTTGTGCCTCCTCAGGCACCAGTAGCAGAAACAAAATATCAACGGTGCCGCCATCGGGCGCATGAAAATCGATGCCCTCGTCGAGAGTGATGAGCGCCCCCACAGATGTTTTGCAGTTACTGACGCGGCAGTGGGGAATGGCGATACCATCCCCCAAAGCTGTACTGCCCAGTCGTTCGCGTGCCAGTAACTTGCCATAGACTTCACTGGACTCGAAACTGTGTTGATCCTCGCATATGAGGTTGGCAGCGGTCTCAAAGAGGCGCTTTTTGCTGGTCCCGGGCGCGCGGCACAGACAGCGCGCGGGGGTGAGTAGTGTAGTTGGTTTAAGCATCAGTGGCCGCGGCTTTTTTCCTTGTGTTTGATGAGTTGTCTATCGAGTTTATCGGCCAGCAGGTCAATGGCGGCATACATATCTTCAGAATCTGCCGTGGCGAATATGTCCGCCCCGGAAACATGAATGGTCGCCTCAGCTTTCTGTACCGGCTTTTCGACTATCAGCGTCACATCAGTGTTGGTGATTTGGTCAAAGTGACGCTGAAGCCGATCAAATTTTGCCAGCACATAGTCTCTTAGTGCGGGGGTGACTTCGACATGATGACCACTGATTGTAATTTGCATACTTCGCTCCTATATACATTGTAAGTAGAGTAATTGAGCCCAACTCATACTAGTCTCTTGCGCTCATTGGATGGTGGAATCATCAGAGATTCCCGGTATTTGGCTATGGTTCTTCTAGCTACCTTAATGCCCTGCTCCTCCAGCAGACTGGTTATTTTACTGTCGCTGAGCGGCTTGCGCGGATTTTCAGACGCAACCAACCTTTTAATTAGTGCACGAATGGCAGTCGATGAGCACTCGCCCCCGGAGGCGGTACTTACATGACTGGAAAAAAAATACTTGAGCTCATAGATGCCGCGGGGAGTGTGCATGTACTTCTGGGTGGTTACCCGAGAAATAGTCGATTCGTGCATTTCCACCGCCTCGGCGATGACGTGCAATACCAGGGGTTTCATGGCTTCGTCGCCGTATTCCAGAAAAGCTCGTTGGTGCTCTACAATTCCGGTGGCGACCTTCATCAGGGTTTCGTTCCGACTCTGCAGGCTCTTCAGGAACCAGCGTGCTTCCTGCAAACTGTTGCGCATATAGGTGTTGTCGGGACTGTTGTCAGCGCGTTTTATCAAGCTCGCATAGGTATTGTTGATCCTCAGTTTGGGCGCGACATCAGGGTTGAGCTCAACTATCCAGCTACCGTTTTGTTTGCGTACGAATACATCTGGAACAATATACTCGGTATTGTCAGTGCCAATTGTCTGGCCGGGATTTGGGGTTAGCGTTTGAATAAGTGCCAGCGCCTCTTTCAGTTCTGGCTCGCGAATTTTGCTGCGCCGTATCAATTGTGCGTAATCGCGATTACCCAGCAACTTCATGTATCGATTTACTAACAGTTTGGCTTCAACGATATAGGGTGTGTCGGCAGGTAGTTGCTGCAATTGTACCAGCAGGCATTCACGCAGGTCATGGGTGCAGATACCGACGGGATCAAACTGCTGCAGGCGATGTAACACGGCCATTACTTCGCCCAGGTCAATATCCATGTCCGGCTCGAAAGACTCCCGGATTTCCTCCGCACTCAGGCTGAGCCTGCCGTTGTCGTCGGTGGCGTCTACGATGGCGAGAGCGATTACCCGGTCCAGGTCAGACATACGGGTGAGGTTGAGTTGCCACAGTATATGCTCGTGCAGGGATTCCTGAGTGCCGTTGCGGCTCTCAAAGTCCATGTCCCGGGAGTCGCTGCCACTCATATTGCCACTGATGGGTGACTGGTAAATGTCTTCCCACAGTGTGTCGACGGGGAGTTCGGCGGGAATACTTGCACTGGGGTCGGAAATGTCGGTGGCTTCCAAGGAAACCTCTACCGCATCGACTTCGTCAGTTTCAGCATTGTCGTTGTGTTCAGTCTGGCTGGGTAACGGCGCATCCCCATCGTCATCTTCGCTCACTTCCAGCATTGGGTTTATCTCCAGAACTGCCTGGATTTCCTGCTGTAAGTCTAGAGTGGAGAGCTGTAATAACTTGATTGCTTGCTGCAACTGGGGCGTCATTACCAGTTGTTGGCCCAGCTTGAATTGTAGCGATTGCTTCATGGCAAATCTTGAAACTGCAGTAATCCCAGTGTAGCCCTGCCTGCACTCGGTGGCAACTTTGGCATGAAAATGGCGTGGCAGGGGGAGCGTGCAGTTATAGCTTGAACTCGTGTCCCAGGTACACTTGCCGTACCTGATCATCGGCGAGAATATCCTCTGCAGTGCCGGTGGCAATGATGTGTCCCTCTCCGACAATGTAGGCTTTCTCACAGATATCCAGGGTCTCGCGAACGTTGTGATCGGTAATCAAAATGCCTATGCCGCGTGATTGCAAGTGCTCAATAATCTGCTTGATATCATTGACCGAGACTGGATCTACCCCAGCGAAAGGCTCGTCCAGCAGGATGAAGTCGGGTTCTATGGCCAGCGCGCGGGCGATTTCAGCGCGGCGCCGTTCACCGCCTGATAGTGACATACCGAGGCTGGTCCTGATGTGCGTGATGTGGAATTCTTCCAGCAACTGTTCCATTTTTTCGCGGCGCTGGTATCGGTTGAGGTCTGAGCGGCTCTCCAGGATAGCCATAATATTCTCGGCCACAGACAGCCTGCGAAATATCGAGGCTTCTTGCGGAAGGTAGCCAATACCCCGGCGGGCGCGACCGTGCATGGGTAGTGCCGTCAAATCCTGGCCATCTATGGCAATGCTGCCGCGGTCAGCTGTGATAATGCCGACAATCATGTAGAAACAGGTGGTTTTGCCGGCGCCGTTGGGTCCCAGCAGACCGACGATCTGTCCACTGCTGACCTCCAGTGACACGTTCCGTACAACGGCTCGGCCCCGATAACTTTTGGCTAGGTTACTGGCGGTAAGAATGGCCACGGCAGCGCTTACTCTTCTAATCTATGGGAGGGGATTACGACTTCGACGCGGCGTGTGCCGTCACTCTCGTCGGCCGTTGCCTTAATTTGTTGTGTTTTGATGTAGTAGTCGATGCGGTCGCCCTGGACTTTGGAGCCGTCCTGTTCGAGTACAGCGTCTCCACGCAATTGTAGCCTGTCTTCAGTGCGGTAGTACTCGATGATACCAGCCCAGGCGTGCATGGGGGCGCTATCGGGTTCAGGTTGCTGCTGCATATGTGCAGGCGAGCCCTCGGCCACAATCTTGTCGCCCTCGGATTCGATGCGATAAATCGTGATTTGCTCCGCTTCGATGCGGATAGTGCCCTGGTCCATCTGTACGTTACCCCGATACACGGTCAGCCCAGTTCTCTCGTCGCGCAGGGCCTCCTCAGCCACAATGCGAATGGGCTGCTCAGAATCACCTTCCAGGGCCAGGGAGGGTGGAGAAAAAGGCCCCAACACAAGGGCGCAACAGGCGAAGCTGGAAATGCGCATAAATTTCACGCTTTGGTGCTGCCGCTCAGGAACCGAGACTGTGCCTGCGCCAGTTTGTCCTGGGCCTGGAGAATGAACTCGCAGGCTTCCCGTACGGCGCCGCGGCCACCGGGCCGCTGGCTGCGCCAATCGGCATGACTGGCAACAAATTCGCTACCATCAGCCACCGTCATACCCAGTGCGCAGGCTTGTATGGCGCCGAGATCGGGGAGGTCGTCGCCCATGTAAGCGGTCGCGGCAAGATTCAGGTTCAACTCGGCCAATAGCTCGCGCAAAGCCACCAGTTTGTCATCGCGACCCTGCATCAGGTGCTGTATTCCCAGCTCCCGGGCGCGCCTGGCGACGATTTCCGAACTCCTGCCGGTAATAATAGCGACCTGCACGCCCTCGCTTTGGAGTAGCTTGATACCCACTCCATCGGCAGTAAAAAAAGCCTTGGTTTCATCGCCACTATTGGAGTAGAGCAGGCGCCCATCACTGAGAATGCCATCCACATCCAGTACCAGCAGTTTGACCCGTCGCGCTTTTTCCAGAGCCAGGCTCATGCGACACCCGCCCTGAGAATGTCGTGCAAGTGAACCACACCCACCGGTTTGTTTTCGGTATCGACAACCATCAGTGCGGTAATCGAGTGCTTTTCCATGATGTGTAGCGCCTCAGCAGCAAGAATACCTGCATTGATGGTGATGCAGTTGATGGTCATAACAGCGTCAATCGATGTCTCGTGTATATCAATTTTGTGGTCCAGTGCGCGGCGCAAATCACCATCGGTGAACACCCCCTGCAGCCTGTCACCATCATCAAGTACAGCGGTCAGGCCCAGGCCTTTGGTGGTTACCTCCAGCAAGGCGCGGTCCACCTTGGCCGTGTTCGACACGCGGGGAATGGCATCCCCGCTGTGCATAATGTCCTCAACCTTGAGCAACAATTTACGCCCCAGTGCGCCGCCGGGGTGTGAGAATGCAAAGTCTTCAGCGGTAAAGCCGCGCGCCTCCAACAGCGCCATGGCAATGGCATCGCCGGCGACCAGGCAGACTGTGGTACTGGAAGTAGGCGCCATATCCAGCGGGCAGGCTTCCTCTGGCACCGAGGTGTCCAGGTTTACATCAGCCGCCAGTGCCAACACCGAATCGGCCTTGCCGGTCATGGTGATCAGCGGCACGCCCATGCGTTTTAGTAGCGGCAACAGGGTCAGTAGCTCACTGGTGCTGCCGCTATTGGACAGGGCGATGACCGAGTCCTGGTCGGTAATCATGCCCAGGTCGCCATGGCCGGCTTCACCCGGGTGAACAAACAGGGCGGGAGTGCCTGTGCTGGCCAAAGTGGCGGCAATTTTAGTGCCGATATGGCCGGATTTTCCCATACCGGTTACCACCACACGGCCTTTGGTTTTCAGCAGCAATTGGCAGGCGAGCGAGAAGCTGTCGTCTACTCTCTGTAACAGGTCGTCGATTGCATCCCGCTCCATTTGGATGGTGCGTCGCGCCGCGCTCAGGTAGTCGGGATTGGCTATTTGGGGCACTTGGCAATTCTCTGTGAGTTTATGATGAGTTAATGGGCGGTTTGAAACAGCCAGTAATAATACAGGGCGTAAATGGTGAGTAACACTACCCCCATTATGCGTCCAATCCGGTGTTCCTGGCCGGCGTTTACCGTCGCCGGGCGCAGCAAGCCGCCATACAGCCCGACGGCGAGTACCAGGGTAATGCCGGTCATGGAGGCATAGTCACGGCTCAAGACTTCCGACTCCAGTATCTGCGCGCTAAATATGCCCGGCAGCGACATGACACCCAGCAAATTGAACAGGTTAGAGCCCATCACGTTGCCCAGGGCTATTTGAGTGTGGCCTTTCATAGCGCTGGCCAGACATGCTGCCAGTTCAGGTAAGCTGGTGCCGACTGCCACTACAGAGAGCCCGATAACCAGCGGGCTGACGTCCAGCTCCAAGGCAATCTTGCTGGCTCCCCAGACGAGAATTTTTGAACTTGCCACCAGCAACACCAGGCCGATGGTGAAACTTATCCAGGCGCGCCTGGGCACCATGTGGGGAAGTTCTTCGACATTGACTTCTTCAGCGGCGCTGGGGTCGTGTGACTGGAAGCGGATCATTTCTATCAGGATGAATGCGAGTGCCGTCAACATCAGCAGCCCGTCTATCCAGTCCAGTCGGCCATCCAGCAATAACAGGCCGCAGCCGAGTGTTACAGCCAGCAGTGTGGGTACTTCTCGCCGCAGGCGATTGCGATGCACCGGCAGCGGTGCGATCAGTACTGTGATACCAAGTACCATGCCCATATTGGCAATGTTGGAGCCGATGGCGTTGCCCACGGCCAGATCTCCTGTTCCAGAGATCGCGGCATTAATCGAGACCAGTACCTCTGGCGCGGAAGTGCCCAGAGATACGATGGTGAGTCCGATTAAGATGGGTGACATACCCATGTTTTCGGCGATGGCGGCTGCTCCGGCGACAAACATGTCGGCGCTCCAGACGAGAATGATAAAACCGATCAAAATAGCGGCTGAAGCTATCAGCATAAGACCAATAATCCTGTTACAGTACGTTCCGCCTCGCTTTTTGTCTGAACTCGCTCCCCCTACGGTGGTCGAATCTGGAAGCGCGAGCGTCTGCATTATATAGTGGAACCAGATGAAAGAAACATACATTCAGTATCAGGGAACCAATATGCCTTGCAAACCAGGTCAATGGGCACTGGGCTTGGTCATGTCCCTTGTGCCGGCAATGCCGGTGTTGGCGGCGGCGCCACAAACAGACGCCTACGACGTGATTGAATCTACCACGGAACGCGTTATGGCGGTGGTAGTGCAGGCAGCAGATTATGCGGACGCAGACCCGCAGCGCTATTACGCTGAATTGCAACCTATACTCGATGAGGTGGTAGACTTTGTGGGCTTTTCGCGGGCGATCATGGGTCCCTACGCCAGCCGGCGGCGCTACCAGGGGTTTAGCAAACAGGGCAAGCTGGAGTTGCGAGTCCAGGTCGAGCGTTTTACCGAGGTGATGCGCACCGCCCTGGTGCGTACCTACGGCAAGGGCCTGATAGCTTTCGATGGTAGCAGGACCGAGGTGCAACGTCCCCAGGGAGCTGTTGCCGAGGGAAAGAGTATGTCCATCACCCAGCTTATATACAGTGACGCCGCTGAGCCCTATGTGATTCAGTACCAGATGCGCAAGACCGGGAACGGCTGGAAAATACGCAACCTTATTGTCGAGACGATTAACCTGGGGGTGATCTATCGCAACCAGTTCCAGGCTGCGGCACAGGACTACGAGGGTGACCTCAATGCAGTGATAGATAACTGGACCACGTCATCCGAGGCGGACAGTGGCGGGCAAACCGCTCGCCTTTAGGGCGGTTTTCTCCTGGAATCGCGCCCCTTGCGAAGCACTGACCAGCGTCGCCGGGCCTCAAGCAAGAAGGTACATTATGCAGCCGGAAGAAATAAAGGCACTGCTGGAAACAGCGTTGAATGATTGTGAGATCCGCGTGGATGGAGAGGGCAATCGATTTGATATCCTGGCTATTGGTGAGGTATTTGCCGATCTGCGCCCGGTTAAAAAACAGCAGATGGTTTACGCCGTGCTCAATTCGCTTATTGCCGATGGAACAATTCACGCCGTGAATATTCGCACCTTCACCCCTGCCCAGTGGGCTTCTCAATCCAGCTGAGCACACTGGCATGTCAACCAATTTAACTATAGCACTAACCAAGGGCAGGATACTCAAGGATACTCTGCCGCTGCTGGCGCGCGCGGGTATCGTACCCCGTGATGATATCCACAGTAGCCGTAAACTTGTTTTTGAGACCGGCCTGGAAGGGGTACGCCTGCTGCTGCTGCGCGGCACTGATGTTCCCACTTATGTGCGCCACGGGGCAGCAGACCTCGGGGTGGTGGGTAAGGATGTCTTGCTGGAGCAGGGCGCCGGTGGCCTCTACGAGCCGCTGGATTTGCGTATTGCCGGCTGTCGGTTGATGACGGCGACGCCGATAGGCTGGCAGCCCGGTAGCAGCCGGGTAAGAGTGGCGACAAAATTTACCAATGTGGCGCGGCGTTTTTTTGCGGAGCAGGGTATGCACGCCGATGTGATCAAACTCTATGGAGCGCTGGAGTTGGCGCCGATGATGAATCTGGCCGACCTGATTGTAGATATTGTTGATACCGGTAATACCCTGCGCGACAACGGGCTGGAGCCGCGCGACCATATCGCCGATATCAGTTCCCGGTTGGTGGTCAACAAAGCGGCAATGCGCAGCAAGCATGATGCCATTCAAGCGGTGGTGCAGGCGCTCACCGCAGCGGTGGAGTTAAGCTGATGATGCGGTGCCTGGATACCAACAGCGAAGCATTTGATGCGCAGTTGCGCGAGCTGATTGCCTGGAGTGATGATAGTGATCCGGCAATTCTTGCCGCGGTAGATGAAATTGTCAGCGCTGTGCGTCAGCGTGGTGATGCGGCTGTTATTGAGTACTGCCGGCAATTCGATCAACTGCAGATTGATAACGCAGCGCAACTGGAATTGCCGGCTGAACGTCTGCAAGCGGCGCTGGCAAGTATCGACGTCACGCAGCGACAGGCGCTACAAGCTGCCGCTGCTCGAATCCGTGAGTACCACCAGCGGCAGAAGCAGGAATCCTGGAGTTATAGGGATGCGCAGGGCTCTTTGCTGGGACAGCAAATCGTGGCGCTGGAGCGGGTTGGCGTCTACGTGCCGGGTGGCAAAGCCAGCTATCCCTCATCTGTGCTGATGAATATTGTGCCCGCCAAAGTAGCGGGGGTGGACGAGATCATCATGGTAGTACCGGCGCCCCGTGGGGAGGTCAGTGACCTGGTGTTGGCCGCTGCCGCAATGGCCGGTGCCGACCGGCTCTTTACCGTTGGCGGAGCGCAGGCTATTGCCGCCCTGGCCTACGGCACAGAGACCATTCCCCGGGTCGACAAAATTGTTGGTCCGGGCAATATTTACGTCGCTACCGCCAAACGCCGGGTATTTGGTCAGGTGGGCATTGACCTGGTGGCCGGCCCGTCTGAGATATTGATTATCAGCGATGGCACGACACCGGCCGAGTGGCTGGCGTTGGACTTGTTTTCCCAGGCTGAGCACGACCGGAATGCGCAAGCCATTTTGCTGGCGCCACGCCAGGAGTATCTGGATGCGGTGGCAGACAGTATGGAGCGCTTATTGCCGCAGATGGACCGGGCCGCCACTATCAGTGAGTCGCTTGCCAGGCGCGGTGCCATGATCCTGACCCGCGACCTCGACGAAGCCATCGATATTGCCAACCGGGTGGCACCAGAGCATCTTGAGCTCTCGGTCGCCAATGCGGAGGCACTGCTGCCACAGATTCGCCACGCCGGCGCCATTTTTCTGGGCCGTAACAGCGCCGAAGCATTCGGAGACTACTGCGCCGGCCCCAATCATGTACTGCCTACATCGGGTACCGCCCGGTTTTCCTCACCGCTGGGAGTGTACGATTTTCAAAAACGCAGCTCCGTGATTATGTGCAGTGATACCAGCGTGGCAGAGCAAGCCCCGCTGGTCTCGGTGCTCGCCAGGGGTGAGTCGCTGCAGGCTCACGCCCGCTCGGCGGAAGCCCGGGCGGCGATGATGAAAACAGAAAACCCCGCTCGCTAGCTTTGCCTGCGCGGCGGCCTGATTCCCACAATAACCTCTACAGCCAGTTCTTCAGTTTCCCTGCGCAGGCTCACTTCAACCATATCGCCGGGGCGCAGTAAGGCGATCTGGTGCATGGCGGCCTGCCCATCGACAACCGGTTGCATATTGATGTGGGTGATAATATCTCCCTGGCGGATGCCGGCGCGGGCGGCGGGGCCCTGTGGATGAGTGCCGGTTACCAACATCGTGGGGCGTTGCTGGGCGGGGATATAAACGGCCTGTACTTCCAGTCCCATCCAGCCGCGAATGACCTTGCCAAAATTCACCAGGTCCTGGGCGACACCCATGGCCAGGTTTACCGGGGTGGCCAGGCCGATTCCCGTGGAATCACCAAAGCGCGAGTAGGTGGCTGTATTTATACCCAGCAGGCGCCCCTGGGTGTCGATTAGCGCGCCGCCGGAGTTGCCCTGGTTGATAGCCGCATCGGTCTGGATAAAATCTTCGTAGGTGCTGAGATTGAGTCCGTAGCGGCCCACCGCCGAAACAATGCCCTGTGAAACTGAATGGCCAAAACCGTAGGGGTTGCCAATCGCCAGCACTATATCGCCAACACGGACCCGGTCGGGATTGCCCGGTTTTATGGCGTGGAGCTGATCGAAGCCCACTTGCAGTACCGCCAGGTCAGTGTCGGGATCGCTGCCAATAACCTGGGCCAGGCCGTTGCGCCCATCGTGTAGCAACACCAGTATTTCGTCGGCACCGCTGATAATGTGCCGACTCGTCAACACCAGCCCCTGTTCTGACACGATCACACCGGAGCCGAGTGAGCGCTGAATGCGCTCGCGACGCTGGTTGCCGCCATCGAGCAGGCGGCGGTAGTTTGGGTCGTCCAGCGAAGGATTGCGTCGGCTGGAAACGCGCTTGCTGGTGTAGATATTTACCACCGATGGCACGGCCAGCCTTACCGCCTCGGCGAAGCTGATTGCTGCAGGCGTGGCAATTCGCTGCTGCGGTTGGCTGGCCTGCAGAATAATGATGGCGGCCAGTATCCCGGCAATGGACGGCCAGGTGATAAACCGGAGTAACTTTCTCATGGGTGCTGTGTCCCGGATTGGCGCAGACGGAAATTATACACATAGCCTGGCATGCCTGCTTTTTTGGGTCAGACCTGCTTGGGTATCACCATTTCTTCCGGCACCTGGGTTTGCTCAGCCGGCTCGGCCTGTTTGTCCAGGCCAAAATCCTCATTCAATACACCCGGTGCATGGGGTGAAACCTTGGGTGCATAGTCCAGAGGTGCCTGCACACCATCCAGGTCGGGTTCAGCCGCGAGCTCGGCCATAGAGCCGGCGGGGAGTCGCCTGAGAATAGTGCCGGCCTGGTCATTGCAGAGTTCGCCGGCGCCCCCGGCCAGGTGATTGTGAACATCGCGATAGCTTTCAGCGAGGTTATTCAACAGTTTTGCCGTGTCCGTGAAATGCTCGGCAACTTCGTGCCGGTAATCCTTTTGTTGCTGTAGCAGGCGTTCCAGGGAGCGCTCCAGTTCGCGTTGCTTGCGCGTGTCCGGCGACAGGCGTCTGCTGTAAAGCAGGCCTGTGCCCAGACCTGCCACCAAAGCCCCTATGGCCACTAATATCAGAGTGCTGATACTGTCCACGTATAAAACCTCGTTGTTGTATGTCGCCCCATTATAACGATTTCGGCGGCGTGACAGTAGCGTTGACAAACTGCGTTGCCAATGTCTTAACAGCTGGTTACAGTGTGCCCCAATGAGCAGCCCCCTGGAACGTTATCAAAAGGATTTACAGCGCGAGGAGTTCCTGGAGGACTTCGCCCAGCGCCTGGCGGTGGAAAAACTTGATGTCCTGTACCGGGCACTGTTGCTGGCTGATGCGGCTGCGGCGAACAGCAATTTTTGGCAACGTCGCCGGCGGCGTTGGCAGGGACAGCGAGCTGAACCCATCCGCGGTCTTTATCTGTGGGGTGGCGTCGGGCGCGGCAAGACCTACCTGGTAGATACATTTTTCGATTGTTTGCCTTTTGAGCGTAAAATGCGCGTGCACTTTCATCGCTTCATGCAGCGGGTGCACGCCGAGTTGCGGAGCCTGGAAGGCGCCAAAAACCCGCTTGGGCAGATCGCTGACAAACTGGCCGACGAAGCGCGAGTGCTGTGCTTTGACGAGTTTTTTGTCTCCGATATTGCCGACGCCATGATCCTGGGTGGCTTGATGGAGCGCCTGTTTGAACGGGGCATTACCCTGGTGGCAACCTCCAATATCATTCCGGATGGCCTGTACATGAATGGCCTGCAGCGCCGGCGCTTTCTGCCGGCGATAGGCCTCATCAACCAATATACCGAGGTGGTAAATGTGGACGCCGGGGTAGATTACCGTTTGCGGGTGCTGGAAAAAGCCGAGCTCTACCACTATCCACTGGACCAGGAAGCCAACCTCAGCCTGTTGCGCAGCTTTGAGGCGCTTGCGCCCGAAAGCGGCCAGCAGTGGGAGCGCCTTGAGATAAACGGCCGTTACCTCAGCAGTCGATGGGTGGCTGACGACGTGGTGTGGTTTGAATTTGCTGAACTCTGCGATGGGCCGCGCAGTCAGAATGACTACATTGAACTGGCCAGAATCTATCACGCCGTGCTACTGGGGAACGTGCCGCAGATGAGTGCGACCAGCGATGACCTGGCACGACGCTTTATCAATCTGGTGGACGAATTCTACGATCGCAACGTCAAACTGGTGTTATCGGCGGCGGTGCCGCTACTGGAACTCTACCGCGGTGGACGGCTGGAGTTTGAATTCCAGCGCACCTGCAGTCGATTGCAGGAAATGCTATCGCTGGAATACCTGGCGCGGTCCCATAAACCCTAGAGCTTATGCGCCTTGGGCCAGCGCCGCTTCAGACAAATCCATTGCTCTGGATTGTCAGTAATCCACTGTTCGAAATGGCAGTTGATCTGGCGACTCAAGTCGATGGCCTGTTGCTCTGTAGAGGCATCGGGAACGGTGCTGGCCAAGGGTTCATATACCGTTATTTTGTAGCGGGCCTCGCCCAGGCGTTGGGCGCGGATGGGAACCAGTGCTGCGCCGGAGCGCAGGGCCAGCCGCGCTGCGCTGGTGTTAGTGAGGGCATCCCTGCCAAAAAAGGGCAGCATGTGGCCGGTGTCCAGTCGTGTATCCATAGCCAGGCCGATGGAGTTGCCGTCTTTCAATTCTTTTAGTAGTGGTCTGACCCCGGCATCCGTTGGAATCAGCTGAACGCCAAAGTACTCCCGCAAGCTGAATAACATCTTCTGCATGGCGGGGTTTGATTCAGCCGCATAGACGGTGCTGATAGAGAGTTGGCAGTGCAGGGAAATCAGGTTGGTCAACTGCCAGGCGCCGACATGTGCGGTTACAAAAACTACCGGAGTCTTGGCGTTGATTATCTGCTGGACGCCGGGGCGCAAGTCGAATTCCAGGCGTTGATCTCGTTCGGCCCAAATTTGTTGCAGCTTGATCAGCTCCGCCGCCGACTTGCCCAGATAGCGAAATATCTGCTTGGCCGTGTGCCGGCGCCATTGGGCCGATCGGTCTGGAAAGGCAATGGCAAGATTGGTCTCGGCCTTACCTGCCTTGGCAGAATGCGGACCCACCAGCCCAAAGGCGAAGGCCGCCAGTGCGCCGGCGTGCTGCGGGGACAGGGTGTTCACAAACCAGAAAACAAAGCGAAAAGCCTGCGCTTCCAGCCACTGGCCAGCCCGGCCGATTCGCTTCGGTAGCAGTAAATACTGCGCCATTGTTAGCCGCTTGGGACTCTGGCGCTAGGATTCATTGGCACTGGTGTTAAATACCTTGTCCCACAGGGGAGAGCTGACTCCGTAACGACCTTCCTGACCGGAAAAGTGATGCTTAAGGTGGTAGTGCTTGAGGTATTTTGCCACCGGGTTACGCATAGGGAAGTGGTGTGTGGAGTAGTGGATATAGTCGTAAATCAGGTAGCCAATGATAAAAAAGGCAATAAAGGGTTCAATCCATGGGGCCGGGAGTACCATCCCAAACAGCAGGTACAGCGCCGCCATAATGGGTATCGCCCCGGCCGGAGGCATTACCAATCGCGTCTTGTCCTTGGGGTCGTGGTGGTGGTTGCCATGGAACAGGAATACCAGCCACTTGCCCTGCTTGCTATGCGCTCGATAGTGAAACAAAAAGCGGTGCAGGCAGTACTCGGTGAGAGTCCAGATAAGCATACCGGCGACGCCGATGGCCAGTACTGACACAAGCGGCAAGTGATGTAGCGTGAAGCTGCGCCACAACAACCAGATAACCACCGGTCCCCACAACAGCAGCGGGGTTAGCGGGTGTACGTGTGACAAGCGTTCGAGAAAGTCGTTCTCGAACAGGCGAATGGATTGGTGTTCCTGCTCAGGCTGCATAAGTATCTATGTCGGTATGTTTGCCGACATCCTCGGTTGGTTCGATCTTACCCTTTACCCACAAGCGTTTCGAGCAAAACCAGCCTTCCGGATCGGCCCGTATCCAGTCCTCGAACAAATTGTGTACCTGCTGGATGACGTCCTGCGCCCGGCTGTCCTCGCCGGCAGTGGCATCCCTGGCCTGTATGGGGGGGTGAAATGTTACCCGGTAGCGGGCGTCGCCAATGCGCTCAACCTGTGCCGGCACCAGATCGCACTGAAATTTGAAGGCCAGCTTGGCCGGCAACAGGGTGGATAATTTATCGCGGCCAAAAAAGCCTATGGGTGACCCTTCATCCACTCGCCGGTCCATGACCATGGCGGCGGTGCGGCCCTGCTTGAGTGCCCGCATCAAGGCGCGAGCACTATTGTCACGGGGCAGCAATTGACAGTTGAGGGCTGTTCGACTGTCGAGCAGCAAGCGGTCCAGGTAGGGGTTGGTGGGTGGGGAGTACAGGCTCGCATAGGGAATACCCATTTTGGCCATGGCCGAACCGACCACTTCCCAGTTGTTAAGGTGGGCAGTAACTATGACGCAAGGTCGCTGCGGCTCGCTGTAGGTGACGACAGGCTCGCAAATGACTATCTCCAGGCGGCTGTCCTCCTCGAGGATAGTGTCCAGGTGCCGGTATTCGGCCATCACCCGCCCCGCCTGTCCCCAGGCTCGCAACAGCAGCGCATCAAGTTCACTATCGTCAAGCTCCGGAAAGGCCAACGCCAGGTTCTCGCGGTAGATCGCGTTTTTGCGCTGCAGACGCGATCCTATCCAGGCACCCACGCGCGCGCCAAGGCGCGAGGCGATATCGATTGGTAACAGGCGGAACAGACTGGTGAGTGACCACACCAGCGCATAGTCAAGTCGCCACAGCAGTGTTTGCAGCAAGTGGTTTTCTCGGGCCAGTTTGCGCAGCGAATTGCCGACAATGAACTCAGCCATAGGGCATCAATCAGTATGGAAAACAGTCTTCTATTGTAGCTCAGCTACCTGGCCGGGCAGCGGACTTTTTTATTGTCAAAATGCCGATTTTTGCAGGGCTTGCAAGCCCTGTTGCAGCTTGATGTGGGGACTCCAACCGGTAGCAGCGCTGATGGCGCTATTGTCTGCGACCCAGTTCGGGTGCCGCAGCTCCCGCAGTTTAGCGGGGGTGAGCATCGGCGCTCGGCCGCTGAGTTTCGCCAGGCCCAGGTTGGCCGCTGCAATTGCGTCCAGTAATAATCGTGGCACGGGCCACAGGCGCACTGGCCTGGCGTAGATCTGCGCGGCGATGGCGGCCATCTCGGTCCAATCGTAACCGCCATTGTTGCCGTCGTGAAGCTGGAAAGTCTGGCCAGAAATTGTCTCCGCCGTCAGGCAGCGAAGCGCCGCTGTCGCCAGGTCATCCACGTGGATGAGTGAGGTACGCGCGCTAATGTCACCCGGCACGGCAGCGAGGCCTTTCTCCATGGTCCGGAAAATGGGCAGCATTTCCTTGTCGCCGGGTCCGTATACAACTGGTGGACGCATGATTGTCCAGTCCAGCCCGCTCGCGTCGTTCTGCAAGCAATCTTCGGCCGCCCGCTTGCTGCGCGAGTACCAGGACAACTGGGGTTCGCGTGCCACGATTGATGAAAAGTGCAGGAATCGAGGCGGCCCGGTTTGAGATCGCGCCGCCTGACAGAGATTACTAGTGCCCTGCACATTGGTGCTTTCGAAGCTCTGGTAGTTGTGCCCGCGCACTGCTCCGGCCAGGTGGATTACGGCCTGACAGCTGTCCAGCAAGCTATGCAGAGCCTGATGGTCATGCAGATCGCCGCTGATAAGTTCGACGCCGAAAGAGCGTAGCCTGGCGGCAGCCTGGGGATCGCGCACCAAGGCACGAATGTGCGCACCTTCACTCTGGAGCATGCGACAGAGGGTAGTGCCGATAAAACCGGTAGCGCCGGTAAGGGCAATCAGGCTGCCATGGAGATTCAGGCTGAGGCCACCCTCAGGCGAACTTCTTCAGCAACCGCGCCGAGCGTGTTGGCATCGTGAGCTGCAATAAAGTCGAGACGTGCCTTGGCACGGGAGAGCTTGCCGGAGGAGGTCTTGGGCAAGGAGTGAATGGGAACCAGTTCTACCGAGCAGTCCAGGCTCATTTCCATGCGTAACAAGGCTGTCAGGCGACGTACCAGGTTGTTGCGTTTGGTGGGATCTGTTTCGCGGCACTGCACTACCAGCACACACAGTTCTTCGCCCTCGTGGTCCGGTGCAGAAAAGGCAAGTGCCTCACCGACACGTACCTCAGGCTGGGTCTCGGCAATGTGCTCAAGATCCTGTGGCCAAATGTTGCGTCCACGAATAATGATCAGGTCTTTTTTGCGGCCGGTGATGGTTAGCACCTCATCGACGGTATAACCGATATCACCTGTATTGAGCCAGCCTTCACCGCATAGCGCGTGGCTGGTTTCTTCCGGCAAATTGAAATAACCGGACATGATGCAGGGGCTGCGCAAGTGAACCACACCGCTGTGCCAGTCTTCCAGCACCGCGCCATCGTCGTCGCGTATCTCAATTTCAAAATTGGACAGTGGCTTACCACAGTTTACGAAGTGACGCCCGCGGCCTTCCTGCTCGTTTTCATCCATCAATACTGCGTGGTGATGGTCTGAGAGGTGATTGCTATCGATATAGTGTGTAGTAAAACCGGTGTTCAGGGGAGAGAAACTAACGCCAAGTGTGCATTCGGCCATACCATAACAGGCCAGGAAGGCGCGCTGATCGAATCCGCAGGGGGCCAGCAAATCAGCAAAGTGTTGCAGGGTCTGGGGGCGAATCATTTCCGCGCCGATACCCGCTACCCGCCAATTGCTGAGATCGTAATTCTTGAGGTCATTCTCGCGCACCCGGCGTGCACACAGGTCATAGCCGAATGATGGTGCGAATGAAATGGTGGCACGGGATTGGGTCATCAGGTTTAGCCACTGGCGCGGCCGCATCGCGAATTCGCGTGTGTCCAGATAGTCCACGGATACCTGTGCTGACATGGGTACCAGTACAAAACCCACCAGCCCCATATCGTGGTAGAAGGGCAGCCACGACATGAAGCGATCTTTATTGCTCAGTTCCAGACCTTGCCTGATGGCTTGCAAGTTTGCCATGGCGGTACGCTGTTCAATGACGACGCCGCGCGGGAAACGCGTGCTGCCTGAAGTGTACTGAATATAGGCGATGTCTGCGGGGCTGATCGTGGGTAAGGGTAAGTCGTTGGCCGGCAGGTCGTGAAATGCCTCGGGCTGGTCAACCATGCGCACACCAAGGCCTTCGCCGGCTTCCTTCAGGAAGGGCAGATAGCCCTCGGATGCCACCGCGACTTCTGCATGGCTGGCCTCAAGCAGGCGTTGTAGCTGTGCAACATAAGTGCTGTGTGCGCCTATTTTTACGGACGCGGGCAGGGCTACAGGAATGAGGCCGCTGTACTGGCAGGCATAGAAAAACTTGATGAATTCGGGGTTGGTCTCAGCGACCAGGGCAACACGATCGCCTTTGTTCAAGCCAAGACCAAGTAGTTTGCGGCCCAGCTCTATCGCCTGGTCTCTTAAATCGCGGTAGGAAATGCTGGCGTAAATGACGCCGCGGCCGGTGTAGAAATTGGCTCCGGTGTCACCCTTGGCGGCGTAATCCATAGCCTCGGTGAGGGTCTCAAAATCGGCAGCCCGGTAGGGTAGCTCGTGGCCAGTTGGCGTAGCGACGACTTGCAATTTGTTCCCCTTCCGTTTGACGGCGGTTGGCGACCAGGTCGACAACGTTGTGTAAGTCAATAAAATAAATAGCAACCATTGACCACAATGATGAGCGGTAAGTTAGTTTGATTGAGCCCTATTGGGTGTCACCGATTGTCCTTTTTCTTCGTATGTATATCTGCGCATACTAACGGTTTCTTTTGTCTATCCAGTGCGGCGCTATGTTAGCATCTCTCACAAAGCGACTTATAGGTAATAATACCAATCAAGGTGCCTGGTCTAAAAAATAAATTGAGGGATTCTTTAGCTAATTCGTCTTGCCGTGGGTTGGTGAGGTTTTGCATTGTACAAGCGCTTGCTATGCAGCCCTTCCTTATTTTCTGTGAAAGCTGCCAACTATATGTTATTTAAAGATATTTTTCCAGTTTATTGCACTTGCAAGAAGATTGGGGCTATACTCCATGCCTACTAAGGTCTGGGAACGAAGACATAAGGCATGCACAATTCGAGTACCGGCCCTATCACCCTGAGGATGGTGACAGATAAGCAACAGCTACGCCATTTTATCGCGGTCCCTCACCGCATCTACGCCTCTGACCCCGCCTGGATTGCACCGCTCAACCTTGAGCAAATGCAGCGTTTTTCTCCCGACAACCATTTTTTCCGGCATGCGCGCTGGTGCGCCTGGGTCGCCTACAGAGACGGTCAGCCGGTGGGGCGCATCAGTGCCCAGGTAGATGATTTGCACCAGCAGCAACATGGCGATGGGCTGGGTTACTTCGGCATGTTGGAGGCTGAAGATGATCCTGCCCTGTTCGCCCTGCTGTGCGGTGCGGCAGAGCAATGGCTGCGCGAACAGGGCATGCGCCGGGTGCGCGGCCCCTATAATTTGCACGTCAATGAAGAACTGGGCTTGCTGGTGGATGGTTTTACCACCCCCCCCTATGTATTAATGGGCCACGGTCGTCCCTATTACGGTGCGCGGGTGGAAGAGCAGGCCTACAGCCCGGTCAAGGATTTGCTGGCCTATCAAATTAGTCCTGACTTTGAGACGCCGCGGGTAATGACAAAATTGGTGCAACGCGTCTCCAGCCGTGTCACGGTTCGCTGCTTGCGGCGCAAGCAATTGCGCGAAGATGCTGAACTCATGCGTGAAATATTCAACGATGCCTGGCAGCACAACTGGAGCTTTGTGCCGCTGGCTGCCGAGAGTTGGCTGGATACGGTAACAACACTGACTGCGCTGCTGCCGGATGACTACATCCAGATTGCCGAGTACGACGGCAAGCCGGCCGCCTTTGTCGTCGCCTTGCCCAATCTCAATGAGGCGGCCAGGGATTTACATGGCAAGTTGTTGCCGTTTGGGTGGGCAAGGTTACTGTGGCGCTTGAAAGTCAAAAGCCCACGTACCGCACGCATACCGCTGTTGGGCGTTCGTCAGGAGTTTCAGCACTCCCGGCTGGGCCTCACGCTGGCTTTTATGGTAACCGATGCGGTTCGCGAAGTGCTGCGGTCACGCGGCGTGCAGAACGTAGAAATGGGCTGGATTCTGGAAGATAACGAAGGCATGCGCAACATCGTTGAAACTATCGGTGGCGAAGCGTATAAGCGATACCGAATGTACGAGAAGGCACTGTAATCCTATGCAACTGGACCCACACGACCACCAAATGACGGCCATTGTTTTGGCGGGAGATCGCAGCAAGGCGGATTCGCTTATCGATCATTCTGAGGCGGATTGTAAAGCCCTGATCGACATTGATGACATACCGATGGTGCGCAGGGTACTGTCGGCGCTGCGTGAATCCCGGGTTGTTAAAAGCGTATTTCTGGCTGGCCCCGAGGGCAGCGAAGTCGCCGCCGACGCGCCCTTGCAGGCGATGATTGACAGCGGCGAAATTGGTTGGAGCGAACCGGATGTTAGCCCCAGTGCCAGCGCTTTTCGCACCATGCAGTCGATTGACCCGGAGCAGCCGATACTGCTCACCACGGCAGATCATCCGCTGTTAACTGCTGAAATTGTCGATGCTTTTGGACGCCAGAGTCTGGCCGATGACATTGATGTGACGGTTGGGCTGGCCCCCTATGCCTTGATTGAGGAAGCTTATCCGGGCATCAGGAAAACCGTACTGCGTTTCAGTGATGGCGAATTCTGTGGTTGTAATCTGTTTGCCTTTCTTACCCCGGAAGGCAGGCGCGCTGCGCGCTTCTGGCGCAAGATCGAACAGGAGCGGAAAAAACCGCTGCTGGTCATAGGTTTATTGGGCTGGTGGGCAGTGATCCGCTATCGCCTCGGGATGCTGCCCCTGGAAGAGGCGCTGGCCAAATTGAGTAAGCGACTGGGATTGAGAATGCGGGCGGTTATCCTGCCCTATGCCAATGCCTCCATTGATGTGGATTCAGTGGCTGACCTGATGTTGGTGAAAGGATTTTTTGAAAAGGCGCGTCGCGAGGAGAGCTGAGTTTGTGCCCTCAGGGGCGCGGAATCTGCAGTTGCTGCGCCTTGGCTGCAACAAACCTTTTTTCTGATAAGCAATACGCTTGCGCCTCGATGCTCAACTGCCAGCCGTCACGTAGCGATTCCAGTCGATAGCGGTTGTAGGCCGCGACTTCAGCGCCGTGCAGTCCCATGGCAGAGGCAGAGGGGACGGCAATAACCGCTATGTCTCCCTGCGGTCGCTGCAGTGTATGCAGGTGCGCCCGGTGGCCGTGTCCATGTAATACCAACTCGGCCCCATGTGTACCCAGTACTGACCGCAGGCTGCCGGCGTCGGTCAAGCGCTTGCGCCATTTCTCCTTGCCGGGCAGCGGGCAATGATGCAAATACACCACCCGAAACAGTCCGTCGGCGGCGGTTTGTTTGAGCAGCCGAGGCAGCCTCTCCAACTGTGCTTGCCCCAGGCTCCCCGAGGCCATCAGCGGCGGGGTCGGACAGGCTGTCGATAAACCGATAAAGGCGATATCGCCGCGCACACGCAGGCTGGGAAAACCACTGCGCTCATCGTCGGATGCCATGTACTTCTGCCACAGGGCGAAGGTCTGGCTCCGGTCTTCCTTCACGTAGGCGTCGTGATTGCCGGGCACCAGCGCTACCTGCCGAGGTTCACCCAATTGTTCCAGCCAGGCCAGCGCCTGTTGAAACTCAATGGGTAATCCGATGTGGGTGAGGTCGCCGGTGACCAGTAGCTGATCCAGGGTGAGGCCTTGCAGGTCGCTTTGCAGGGCATCGAGAACCTCACGGCGGTGCTGATATCGGCGCTTGCGTCGCCAGGATAGATAGCCGAGCAGGCGCTTGTTGAGCAGGTCGCCGAGCCTGACAGTCTCCAGTGAACTGAGATGCGGATCAGAAATTTGTGCGAAACACTGTGGCATGGCGTTCTGACTCTCAGCCAGTCAATCAGACGCGGCGAATAACCGCGCCCAGCCCAGCCAGTTTTTCATCAATATTGGCATAACCACGGTCCAGGTGGTAGACCCGGTCGATGGTGGTTTCTCCCTCGGCCGCCATGGCGGCAATAACCAGTGACGCGGAGGCGCGCAAATCAGTGGCCATCACCTGGGCTCCCTGTAAGCTCTCACGACCGCGCACAATGGCGGTGTGTCCCTGCAGTTCAATATCTGCCCCCATGCGTTGTAACTCGGCCACATGCATAAAACGATTTTCGAAAATATTTTCCACCACCGTAGCAGTGCCCTCCGCCAGGGCGTTCAGGGCCATAAACTGGGCCTGCATATCAGTGGGAAATGCCGGGTAGGGTGCCGTGTTGACATTCACCGCCAGTGGGCGTTTGCCCTGTGAGTCGAGAGCTATCCAGTCCTCGCCCCAACTCAGTGCGACGCCGGTGGCTGCCAGCTTGCTGAGTATGTGCTGCAGAAAGTCCGGCCGGGAATTAACGACCCTGACACTGCCCCGCGTGGCTGCTGCGGCGACCAGAAAAGTGCCGGTTTCGATGCGGTCCGGGGGCACCGTGTGGGCCGCTCCATGTAGTTCGGTTACGCCTTCAATGGTGATAACGCTACTGCCGGCTCCTGAAATTCGCCCTCCCATAGCCGTTAGCAGCTTGGCCAGGTCCTCAATCTCAGGTTCCCTGGCGGCGTTTTCCAGCACCGTGGTGCCAGCGGCGAGAGCGGCCGCCATCATCAAGTTTTCTGTGGCGGTGACCGAGGGGATGTCAAACACGAAATGTGCGCCGCGCAAGCGCTGCGCTTTGGCCTGGATGTAACCGGCGTCAATATTAATTTCAGCACCCATGGCCGCCAGCCCGGCGATATGCTCATTGACCGGCCTGGAACCTATGGCACATCCTCCCGGCAGTGAGACATCAGCTTCGCCAAACCTCGCCAGCAATGGGCCCAGCAATAAAATTGCGCCGCGCATGGTCTTGACTAGGTCATAGGGCGCGCGTACCGAGTGTACCTGGGAACTATCAATGCTCAATTTGGAATCGCTGCGCTGCACCTTGCAACCGAGCAATTCCAATAACTGCAATGCTGTACCGATGTCGCGCACGTCGGGGGTATTGGAAATTTCCAGTGGCTCCGCTGATAACAGGCTGGCGGCAATAACAGGCAGGGCGGCGTTTTTGGCGCCCGCTGCTGCTACTTCACCGCGCAGGGGGCCGTTGCCCGTGATAAGTAATTTTTCCATTACAACGTTTTACCTGGCTTGAGCGTGCCTTGTTCAATCAGAGTGCTGTAGGCGGCAATAATGGTGTCAATTTGCTCCGTGCTGTGTGCGGCACTGACACTGTTGCGCAGCAGAAAATTGCTGGAGGGGGAGGCGGGCGGTATCACCAGATTCACGTAGACGCCGCTTTCTATCAGGCCCTTCCAGCAGTCTATGGCCTGCGAGCGATCTTCGAAATCTACGGCTATCACCGGGCTGGCGGTGGGTCCAAGTTTGAGTCCCAGGGTACTGAGGCCGTCATAAAGTCGATTGGCGTTGTCCCACAGCCGCGCCTGTAACTGCGGTTCTTCAACGATGATCTGTAATGCCTTGCGGGTTGAGGCGACTACTGAAGGGGAGGAGGAGGCGGTAAAAATATAGGAGCGAATACAGAAGCGAATAGCTTCCAACTCGGCGTGCCTGCTCACGCAATAGCCGCCGATAGAGCCGAGGCTTTTACTAAAGGTGCCCGCCGTAAAATCGACATCTGCTTCCACACCGGCGGCCTGGGCGGCACCGCGCCCGGAAGCACCCATGACGCCCAGTGAGTGTGCTTCGTCTATCAGCAGGTAGCCGCCATACTCTCTCTTTATTGCGGCGATCTCCTGCAGGGGGGCAACATCGCCCAGCATGGAGTAAATTCCCTCCGCAATAATCAGGGTTTGACCGGCGCGATTACCGAGTCTGTGAATGCGCTTGGCAAGGTCGTCCGGATTGCTGTGCTTGAAGCGAATAACATCTGCACCGCTCAGTTGCACACCGGCGTAGATGCTGGCGTGACTGTCTCCATCGAGCAGGATGACATCGCCTGGACCGGCCAGTGTGGCACACATTCCCATGGTGGCGGAGTAGCCTGTGGAAAAGCAGATGGCATGCTCAACGCCGTAAAAATCAGCGATTTCCTGTTCCAGTGCCTGGTGCTCTGAGAAACTGCCATTGGCCAGCCTGGAGCCGGTGGTGCCGGTGCCCCATGTTGCCACCGCCTCCGCTGCGGCATCAATGCAGCGCTGGTCGTAGGACAGGCCCAGATAATTGTTGGTGCCGGCGAGAATGACTTTGCGGCCCTCTACGATGCCCTCCGTAGCCGATAGAATCTGTTCGGTGACAGCGCCGAAGGGGCTGACATCACACTCTGCGAGTTCGGCCTGGAAGGCGGCCATTTCCTTAAATTTATCAAACAGCATGGCTTAACCGGGGGCAATTTCCTGTACTTTTTTGGCGAGTTCACCAATCGTATTGACGTCGGGGAGAATATTCAGTGGTATTGATATATCAAAGTGATCTTCAATCATCTCGATAAGCTCCATGACCTCCAGCGAACTGAGGCCAATGTCGGCCACCAGGTCGGTGGTTTCAGACAACTGCCGGCCTTTTTTGTCCAACTGCTCCAGTGCCGTGTACATGAAAGTGAGGTATTGCCGGTAATCTGCCATGTCATTATACCCTTGCGCCACCGCAGGCAAGTCGCTAGATTTCAAAGCCGGAACTATACCCACGGAATAATTGCAATGCCAGTAATTTGGACTGTAGAGGCTTATCGGGCGGGCGAGCGGAGGCAGGTACAGGCACTCGTCGACGCGCTCGGTTGGCCCAATGAAAGCAAACGCGTGAGCTATCGCCTGCCGGCGTTTATGCCGCATATGCTGGGTCTTAGCACGCTGCATGGCATAACTCCCCGGGCGCGGCAGTTGTTGCAGCCACCCTGGCCGGACCTGGTAATAAGCTCGGGTGTGCGCAATGAACCGGTCTGCCGCTGGATTCGCAGGCAATCCGGGGGGCGTACCCGCTATGTGCATGTTGGCAAACCCTGGGCTGCCCCTGAGTCCTTTGATGCCGTGATAACCACGCCGCAATACCGCATTGCGGACCGGCATAACGTCGTGCAGAACACCTTGACCTTACACAGTGTTACCCGCCGGCAACTCGAAGATGCTGCCGTCGGCTGGCGCGAGCGGTATTCAGAGTTGCCAAAGCCACACATAGCGGTGGTAGTGGGTGGTGACAGCGGGCCATTCACCTTCGGTGTGAAGGCGGCCAGGCGGCTGGCCAGGGAGGTGTCGGTACTGGCCAGAGAGAACGGAGGGTCGGTGCTGGTGACCACCAGCTCCAGGACGTGCCCGGCGGCGGCTGACACCCTGCGCGACGCAATAGAGGTTCCCAATTATTTCTATACATGGCAGCCCAATGATGAAAACAATCCCTATTTTGGAATACTGGCTTGCGCCGATCAGTGTGTGGTGACCGCCGATAGCATCGCCATGCTATCCGAGGCCTGCGCGACCGGCAAGCCGGTTGCTATGTTTGACCTGGGCGGAATGCGTTCCGAGGTTGCCTTGCCCAGGGATTTTCGCCTGGGCGGGAGTATCTACCGGTTTATGTTGCGCTGGTGCCGGCGGTCGCTCACCAGGGACATTACCCTGGTACATGGCAAGTTATTGGCGGCCGGGGCGGTGTCCTGGCTGGGTGATTTGCCTTGCGCCACGGCGGCGCAATCCAAGCCCGGTCGGGCCAATGCGGATATGGAAAGGGCGGTAAGGGCTGTGAAAAATCTATTTGGCGAGCTCGGCGTGACCGATGCTGTCGAGCAGGACCGCCCGGCCATCGACTAACCGGTAGATCCGGTCGGTGGCTTGCACCATGGCCCGGTTGTGCGAGATCGCCAGTATGGTCAGCTGTCCCTTCAGGCTTTCCATGGTTCGCCTGATCGCCTCTTCACTCTCAGGATCCAGCGCGCTGGTAGCCTCATCCAGAATGAGTAAGCGTGGCTGGTTGATAAGTGCCCTGGCAATAACGATGCGCTGACGTTGCCCGCCGGATAGTTTGCCGCCCCGTTCGCCGACAATGGTCTCCATACGCTCCGGCATAAGCTCTATAAATTCCCAGGCACCGGCTGCCCGTAAGGCGAGTTTGGCGTCACTCTCGGTCAGTTGGGGATCGCCCAGAGTGACGTTGTGTAAAATGCTGTCGTGTAACAACACGGTATCCTGGGGTACGTAGCCGATCATGGCGCGCCAGGTCTTGATGTCCACTTCCTGCAGTGGCACACCATCGAGCAATATGGCGCCGCTGTGCGGGCGCAACAGGCCAATGGTCAGATCTATCATAGTGGTTTTGCCGGCACCCGAAGGGCCGATCAGTGTTGTTAGGGACCCCGCTTCGAGCTGCAGATTGAGCTCTTCGAAGACCTTGTGACGGTCGTAATTAAAACCGACATCGCTGAACTCAATGCTCTTGTCAAGGCTGGGAGTTGCTCCGCCATTGAGTTTTTCTGCGGCCGCGGTCGCCTCGTTGATGGAATCCATCATGGCCCAGTAGGCGCTCTCGCCCTGAGCCAGCTTCTGGTATTGTTTTTGCACCTTGCCAAGAAAAGCGAAAGCGCGGCCCAGGCCGACCACCAGCACCATGACGGTTGGCAAGTCCATGGCGAACACGTCCAGTGCCAGGTAAATCCCCAGGCAGATAAGCAGGGTAAACATCAGCTCCTGGGCGCTATCCAATACGGCGCCACTGAGCACCTGGCGCCGCAGGGCCTTGTTAAGCCGGCTGGTATCGTGCGCCAACACGGTATCGGCCAGGTGTTCCCTGGCCATGGCCTTAAGCGGTTTGACTGACTGCAGGGTATCGGTGAGATTTGCCATCAGGGACGTCAGCAAACTGGTTTGCTTTCTGCCTGCTTTGCGAGTGATGCGTACCAGAAAATGAGAGAGACCGATAACGACTACCCCCGCACCGATGGCCACCAGAGATGCCTGCCAGGACAGTGCGAAGGCGACAGCGCCGTAAATGATCGCCTGAATCAGGTAGGTGATGGCGGTAGCGCCATGCACAAAGGAGGCGGAGGAGCGCTGGGCTTCGGTGGCCAGCGAGTTGGTGAGTTTGCCTATCGGCTGGTGCAGGAAATATTCCCACTTGCTGCGCAGCACGGCGCGCAGCATAGTCAGACGTAAATCAGTGCCAACCTGTGCGGCCGTGTAGCCCACCTGGCGCTGGGCCAGTAGCAGGAAGATGCTTTTGAAGGCGACCCCTATGGCGATGATCCCCAGCATGTTGCCCAGGGTTGCGGCTATGCCGGCGCTATCGAGCAAGTCCAGCACGATGCGCTCAAATTCACTTTGAGTGCCGGCGGGCATGCCCGGTAGTGCTTGCGCAGTGTCGGCGCCGACCGCAATGTTAATCAGTGGCAGCAGTGCCGATAAACCGATTCCCTCAGCAATACCGGAGAGCAGCAGTGCCAGCAGCATGAGTAGGGTCTGCACTCTGTAGGCGCGGAAGAAGCTGGCCATCAGCCGCATGGTGGAGATTCTCTAAAGGGGGGGTGTGGGGGAACAGCCAGTATGACCAGCCGCGCCGGCAATCACAATCGACAGGGAGTAGCATTATTACCACCGCATGCGCCGCACCATAAGCACTGCGCAGGCCAATATAATGCCGCCGGGACTAATGGCAACCAGAGCTACACTCAGATCAAGCAACTGACCCAGGGCAAAGATGATTTGTGCGCCCAGGTAGAACAAAATACCAATCAGGGCACCGATACCCACATTAGTACCAAAATTTCGTTCGCGCCTGGAACCCAGGCTGGCGCTGATTGGCGTGGCTAGCAAGACCATGGCTGCCACCGTCAGCGGCATCGCCAGTTTTTGCCAGAATGCGCTCAGGTAGCGGTTGGCCGATTGGCCATTGCGATCCAGATACTGACTGTAGCTGTATAACACCGACAAGGTCATACTGTCGCTGGACAGGGTGAGTGTGGGCAATTCTTGCGGTGCCCATAAATCGGCAATTTCCAGTCCTGGCAGTCCGCTGGTTATCAGCTCTCCATCGGCCAGCTCCTTTTTACGAACCTGCTTGAACAACCAGCGTCGGTCGGGGTAAACCTCCGCCGTTTGCGCATGCAGAGCCAATAACAGATCGCCCTGTTGATTGAATTCGTACAGGGAAATATCGCCGGGAATGCCGCCATCGCGCATTTCTCCCAGGTGTATATAACGCCGCCCGTGCCTGGACCAGACGCCGCCATCGGGAATGCGCACGTCATTGCGGAAACGCAGGGCTTGACGCTGTTGCTCGGCGTACCGGTGGAGGGGGGCTGTTACGAATTCCATGCCCAGCCAGAGCAGTCCCATCAACAGTGCGGTAGGTATGGCCACGGCTAGCAGGATTTTCCGTAGCGATATGCCGGAACAGCTGATAATAGTCAGTTCGTTACATTTATCCAGGTTGGCCAGTGCCACAATAGTGCCTAGCAGGGCAATAACCGGTGCCAGTGATATCAGTCGCTGGGGCAGGATCAGCAAACTGTACTGTGCCACCGCCAGGGCATCGTAGTCGAAGCGGGTGTGTTCCAGCTCCCCAATAAAGCCGATCAATCCAAACACGGTGGCTAATACCAGCAATACCAGCATCCAGCCACGCACCAGGTTGCCGGCAATATAGCGCTGTAAAATACTCAAGAGCGGCGCCTTGGCCGAGGTGGATTCACCAGCAATAACAGCAGCAGCGCCATGATGGCATAGGCCATCCACAACCCTGGAAATGCCGCCAGTCGCTCCTGCTCAATCCAGGTGCGCATGACACTGGTCATACTGAACAGGGCAACATAGACCGCCAGGGCAATGAAAAAGCTTCTGAAGCGCGGTTCGCGCGGTGCGCTGCGGCCCAGCGGCACGGCGATTAATGCCAGCAATACCGTGGCAAGTGGTGTGGTTAAGCGCCACTGAAACTCCGCCGTGTCTTTGGGTTGGGTGGATAGCGACAGGTTTTCGGTTGTTTCGGCCTTGCGCCGATAGCGCTCCTGCGCCTCCTCGTTGGCCAGATGCACGGTCATTCGCTTGAATTGCACAGTTATATCCCTGTGCCGGCGATTGTCCAGCAGGTAGTTGCGGCCGTGGTAAAATTCTGCGGTCAGCGCCTGGCCTGGATTGAGCACTGGCAGCGACGCAGATTCGGCGATGATAATCTCCGAGAGGCTGCCCTGACGGTGATTTTTCTGCAAAAACACCCTTTTGTGTAAGCCTTGCTCGAGATCCAGGCCCTCGGCAATGAAGGTGTAATCGCTACCCTCTATAGTTACAAATTCACCGCTGACCATTTTTTTCAGATCAAATTCCGCCAGGGCCTGGGCTTCCAGTCGATAGCTTTCCCGGTAGGCCCAGGGCCGCCCCTCTATCGATATGACACCGGTGATGACAGCTATCAACAGGGACAGCTTTAGCACCGATTCCAATATGCGTGCCCGGCTCACGCCGGCGGCATACAAGGCATTTATTTCCGCATCCCGGTAGAGTCTGCCAATGGCGGCCAGTACCGAAAAGAACAGTGCCGAGGGCAGCAGTATTTCCAGTGTGATCAGCGTGTTAAGCGCGATCAGTTTAAAGGCTGTGAGCATGTCCAACTGGCCCTGGGCGGCCAGCTCCAGTTGCCTAGCGGCGGAGTAGCCCACGAAAATCAGGATCAACAGGCCCAGGCCAGTGCAAAATGGCCGGGCAATTTCCCAACTGATGTAACGGTCTATGATCAAGACAGGCAGGCTCCGAGTATTCGGCTGTCATTGTACCCCAGCGCTGTGTAGTGGCTCAGTTTGAATTTTATTGCAAAGCACTAATTACGTTTGAGTTGATCCCGAATCGGGAATAAATCGAATCCCGCCCAACAACTATTTCTTAGGTCGGCCCCATAGTGTTTGATCCCTGCATGAATCACTTTTATACCCTTCGAACTTAAGTGCTCTACCGCTGGCTTCATATCGGAATCTTGGGTTTCCGAGCCAAGCAGAAGACTCGGATGCCCACTGTACGATTGACTGTGTTGGTAATCCATCTTTTATATTGTCCGTCAATGTTTGACCAAGATTGAACCAATCAAGTTGAAGTCTGTGTGAGTGTGGCTCCGCGTTTAACGCCTTTGCGTCCTCTTGTTGCAGTGTCAATTGAAGATTCCAGTAGTCTACAAATACTATTGTTTTCATTGTTGTGGCCAGTATATCCCAATAGAGAAATGATACTGAACTCTGGGTCTTGATAGCCGCTATCGGTGTGCTCGCTATGCTGCCTGATGGTTCTGTTCAGTAACAGTCGTAAAGAGTTGTTGTTTGGCGTCCTTGAGCTGTTTAGCTGCTTCATTATCACTGATTGAAAAGGCAATTGCATCCGGTTGATTCATAGTGATGCCCGGCTTCAGGTATTGGCTGGGTGTCCGGGCTCAGACACAAATGAGACTTTATTAGTTAAGAAAATCGGGTAGTCTGAGGTGAAATCTCTTCACTTAAATCACAGGAGACTACCCGATGCAGATCAAAAGCCTGCGTATCAAATCATACCGCAGTTGGGCGATTGCCGACACCGCCAGTGAAGCAGCCATCGCCCGAATAAAGAAACTGGAACTCCATGCCGAACTCAAATCAGCAGGCTGCACGACGTATGCCTGAAAACCATCGGCTGGTCGAAGGCGACCTACTACCGTTGGCTAGAGCGTTATCGGCGGTGCGACTGGCGTGGCTTGGAAAGCCAAAGTCGTCGTCCGAAGCGTGTGCGCGGTCGACAATGGACAGCGCAGCAGGAGCAACAAGTGTTGCACTTGCGCAGGCGTTATCCCTTGTGGGGCAAACGCAAGCTCTGGAAGGTGTTGTGCAGGGATCAGGGACTGCTTCTGAGCATCAGCACGGTTGGGCGCATCCTGGCGCGGCTGGTGCGCTTGAAGCGGGTCAAGCCCAAACGCCGCCGCCAGTTCAAGCACCACGCCAGGCAGCCAGGCGAGCTGATGCAGATTGACCCTATGAGCGTAGGACTGCCGGCGGGCTTTGGCATCAAGGAGTTCAAGGCAGCCTGTCCGGCTGCCGGGTTTGTTGCCTTAAAAGCCTATAGCCGCGCGACCAACAGGAACGCCAAAGACTTCCTCACTACCTTATCGAACAAGCGCCGTTCAAAATCCGCTCGATACAGGTCGATGGCGGCAGTGAGTTTCGGGATGAGTTTGAGCAAGCCAATGCAGCCGTTATGATTTCTGCCCGCTGTATGACGGGCGGTTGACGGCAGCCGCGATCAATCAGGAACTGGTTCATTGCCAATGCACCTATAATCATTACCGGCCACACGATAGTTTGGATTGATGACGCCGATGGCGTACTATCAGCAACCTGCCCTGGCCGCCTGATTTTGTCTCATAGGTGGTGAACCCGGACACTTTGAGAAGACAAAGTAACCGAGAATAAGGAGTCACGCTACGCGTGACTCATTCTGCTGCCGGCGATACTTTTTGCACATGCTCGCGTTGCCGGTCCAGGACATATTTCATCAAACTCGGAATGCCGGCCTCAAATAATATTGAATCCGGTGGATTCCAAATAAATTCATGGCGAATAAGCGTTCGTAGATGCTCATTAACTGACTGTGTAGCCAGTGAATCAGCAGGTGAATTATCTGCAATAACATCTATGAGCGTATCCATTGTGGTTGTTTCCGTGTCTTGGAATAGTGTTGCAATAGCAACAGCCGCCGGTAGCAATCCAAGATCGCTTAATGTTGCTCTGCGTTGTTCATAAAAGTTTGCTCGGCGGTTCTCAATCTTTGTTTCTACTTCGGCAATGTCTTGAGCAGTCAGTTTTTGCAGGTCTTTTTCCTTTGCCAGATCCCAAAGGGCCTCGCCCCAAAGTTGAATAAAGTAAGGATAGTGCTGGCTGTCTTCAACCACCTGTGCAAGGGTGCTGTCGTCTATATTTATGCCGTGTTCATTTAGCGGCTTTACAATGGCATCCGCAGTGGCCTGCGCCTCTAATCGTGCAATGCCCATTTTCGTGGAACGTTCAACAAAACTAGCCCCCACTGTCTTCAAGAAATGTGATAAGCCAGGAGTGCCGGCGAGAACCAGCAAAAAGGGTGCATTTTGCCGCGCTTGTTGGCTTATATTCAGCAGGGCCTGGCAGAAAGCAGGCTCCATCGTGTGTGCTTCGTCCATCAACAGCACCAATGGACGCTCTTTACATTCCTCAATTAAGACACTTACTAAATCGTCCTCGTCGGGAGCTTTTGAATTCCACACGATTTTGTTTCCAAGCGCCCCAAGTTCTATTTGCTCGGGCCAGATTTTCTCTTTCCAGTCGTCAGAAATCAATTTGTTCCAGAGAGACTTTAAGGATGGAAAAATTGTCGGGGTTGTTTGGATTGCCCGTAAAGGGAGATTGTCTTTTTCGGTTTTTTCGGCTTCATTTGCGAGCCAATTCAGCAGCACTGTTTTGCCCATCCCCCGGGGCCCATACATAACCATGTTGGCGGCAGGCGAATCCCCATCAGCCATGTCTGCCAATATCTGTCTGAGCCGACCCTGCTCATTTTCCCGACCGGCCAGATAGGGCGGGCGTTGCCCATCACCTGGCTTGAACGGATTTCGTGTTTTTGTGGGTGTCATGATGGCTTCCTCATTCGCCATCCAATGCTCAATCGAGCAACTGGTTCTTCCGCATAGTATACTCTTTATTATGGAATTTCGGCGATTTTTTGCGCGTTGCGGGGCTCCTCGGCGGCGTAGCCGGGGTCCTTTTATCGCGGCAAGGCCGCGCCTAATTCACCGCTGGCGGGTTTGATTTTCAGGGGTATTTTTAGTGTATAATACCCCGAACGGGCCACCCTCCCCCAAATGTGGGTCACCCAAAATCAACTTCATTCACACGGTATCCAAGACATCATGAACAAACGCATCACCCATTTCGTTTTTGCCTCCGCGTTGCCGGTGGCAATAGGTGTCACCCCCCCCCCCCCCCCCCCACTTTTCTTTCGCGAAGTTGCCGGCTCATCCTCCTGGTGCTGGCGATTAGCACCGCCGTCCCGTTCACTTTTGGAATAAACACGGCACATGCGCAGGCAGAGCCATCTGTTACAGCTGTAAGACAAGCCGATAATTCCATTTTGATAAGTTGGGAGAATATACGCACCCAGGCCCAGGGCCAGACATTAATATACACTATTTGGATAAGTGTAGGAGGCAGGAGGGATGCTGCAGTTAGTACTTCCGTAACTCGTGTTGGCGAAGCTTTAAGTCATGTTATTTCACCTGATCATGCTTCCTTTGACCGAATAAACAATGCTGATGGAATTGGTGTAAGTGGTAGTGGGGGGGGGTATAACGTATACACCAGTACCTCCTCAATTTGGACTCCCCATCATCGCCCTGGCGGGTCCGGACACGGGTGCCAGTGATAGGGACCGCATCACCGGACAAAGAGGGATACTTATTACTCTGGCGGATAGTTTTGATGCCAGCAGGGGGGACACCTGGGGAATATCCATCGATGGCGGCGCAGATGGTTACGCTCGCACTGCAGTGGACAACGCCGCCGCCGCCCCCAATCTTCGTTTCGGATTGGGCGACGGCGAATATGCCAAAGATCAGGTGCGAGTGCGCCAGACCGTGAATGGCATCACTTCCGGTTTTGCCGGTCTTGCCGCGTTTACCTTTGATTCCACGCGGCCAACCATCAACCTGAATGGTGGAGACATCACCCTGGCTGCGGGCCAAATCTACACAGAGCAAGCCACCGTATCGGATAATCTGGATACCAGCGTCAGGCTCAGGGTGGGTGGCGATACACTGGACACCAGCACCGCCGGCACCTACGACCTTACCTACGATGCGCAGGATGCCGCCGGTAATGATGCCGTGCAGTTGACCCGCACCGTGACCGTGACCGAGCCGGTGACCTTGTCGGCTTTGACTGTTTCGCCTGGCACCTTGTCGCCCGACTTTGATCCGGCCATCACGGCCTACAACGTCATCGTGGGCACTGGTGTGAACTTTATCAGCTTTACGCCAACCTTCCGTGCCGGCACCGTGGTCATTGAGGTCAATCGGGTTAGTGGTGGTGTGATTAGTAGTGGATCGACATCGACACGCGTCTTTGCCGGTACCAGCGCTACCTACAACATCGCGGTTACCAATGGCGGTGTCTCAACAACCTACTCCGTTACCGCGACCCGCAACACCGCGCCGGTGGCAGATGCCGGGGACGATGACACTGCGGCTACCAATGCGCCGGTAGCCCTGGACGGCTCTGGCAGCAGCGACCCCAATAGCCATGTCGGCGATACGCTGACTTACGCCTGGGAGCATACCTTGACCGATGGCACCGCGCCCGCCACGGCAATTACTTTGCCTGATGCCACCGCGGAAAGCCCGACCTTCACGCCGACCGCGGCTGGGGCTTATACCTTCACCCTGACCGTCACCGATTCGGTCGGTGCCAGCCACACCGACACGGTCGTCATCACCGTAAGCGCGCCGGTCGACACCACCGCGCCGACGGTGACCCTCGGCAGCATTGCCGATGGTGTGATTGGCACGGCGCAGGATCACGTCATTACCTTCGACGAGGCGGTAACCGGTTTGGCGGTGGGTGATTTCTCCGTTTCCAACAACATTGTGGCGTCCGGCGACCTCGTGGTGAATAGTGTGACCTCGGCCAGCGGGCCCGGCACCACCTACACCATCAGCATCACCCCGCAAGCGACAGCCTTCACCCTGACCCTTGCCGCGGGCAGCGTGTCCGACACCGCCGACACCCCGAACATGGGTCCCGAGAACGCGGCGAGCGCGAGCGGCAGCGCCACCGCCGCTCTTGCCTTTACCGAAGTGCCCGCGCTGACTACCAACAACGCCGACCCACAACGCGCCAAAGAAGGCGACACCCTGACCCTGGCTTTCGCGGTCAATCAGGCATTGGCAAGCGTCCCGGTGGTCGTTACCATCGCCGGGCAGCCCATCACGCCGACTGGCACAGCGGGCAATGTGTATACCGCAACCTACACGGTGCTCGCGGCAGAGGTTACTGATGAAGGCGCGGTGGTGAGTTATAGCACCGGCACACTGACAGCCGCTGGACCCGCCGGTAATACCGCACAGATAACTGACGATAGTGCGATTCGAATTGATTTGAGCGCGCCAACCATCGCCCTGACCGGTGGCGACGCGCCTGTCGTTCTGACTGTGGGCGAGGCATACAGAGAGCCGGGCGCCACCGCCACGGATAATGTGGATGTCAGTGTCCCCACGCCCACCCCGAGTGGCATGGTGAACCCCAACACCGCCGCCGACTACCCCATCACCTACACCGCCACCGACCGCGCCGGCAATGTCGCTACGAAGACCCGCACCGTGACCGTTAGCGAGCCGGTGGCCGCGACCGCGCCTGAACCACCGGTACTTTCTGCAGGAACAATCACTGATACCAGTGTAGTGCTTGAATGGACTGCAGTGGATAATGCGGACAGTTATACCCTGACCAGAGTTGTTGATGGCGGTGCTAATGTAGTAGTGGCAACAGCAACCAATGAACTGACTGCCACTGATACTGGCCTGACTGCTGAGACAGCATACAAGTATGTCGTTACCGTAACAGTTGGGGGGCAGAACAAGTGCTAATTCTAACGAGGTTGATGCAACCACTCTTGCTACACCTGCACCTGACATTGCGACACTTGTTATCAAGGCAACTACTCATAACAGCATAACGCTCTCATGGGGTGCAGTGGATAATGCTGATAGTTACACCGTGACCAGAGTTGTTGCAGGCGGTGCTGATGTTGAAGTGTTTTCAGGCAATGCATTGACTGCCACTGATGAGAACCTGGATGCTGACACAGAGTACAAGTATACCATTGCAGCAATAAACTCTGCTGGGACAAGTACTTCTACAGAGTTTTCTGCAAGGACTGATGCAGCACCTGGCACTACACCTGCACCCACTGTAACAGTTGAAAGACTACCTGATAATTCCATCGAAGTATCTTGGGATAATATACCTGGTGTCGATTTTACTATTTATGCAATTACAACAGGTGTGGCTGATGTGGAAATTATTGATCTTGCCGCTAGTCCACATACTATTGCCACTACTGATCCACTTTTTGACACAGTAAATGATGCTGATGGAATTGGTATACGTGGTTTTTCTGAGGGTAACCGGTTGGTGACCATTCAGCGCAGATAACGTCTGACGAAGTACCTGATGAAGCACCTAACCCACCTACACTTGTCGCAGGAACAATTACTGATACAAGTGTTGTGATTACATGGGAAGCACAAACTGGTGCTGCTGACTATTTGTTGTACCAAGATGGAACACCATTAGTACCAGCAGTTACTGGTACAACGCATACAGTTACTGGCTTAACTGCTGGAACAACGTATTCTTTTACTGCTGAATCACGTACAAGTGATTCCGTGACCGGTTCACGATCATCAGCGTTATCTGTAACTACAATTCCTGCTACTCCGGCACTTAGACTGGGAGCAGTTACTGATACAAGTATAACGCTCTCATGGGATGCAGTGACCAATGCCGCCAGTTATACGCTGCGCAGAATTGTTGCAGGCGGTGCTGATGAAGAAGCAATGATACCAAGCCGTCTATTGACTTTCACTGATACTAACGTGGCTCCTGACACAGAGTACAAGTATGTCATTACCGCAACAAATTCTGCTGGCACAAGTGCTCCTTCTGCCGAGTTTAGTGCAAGGACTGATGCAGCACCTGACATCACCCCGCCGACGGTGATAACCTTTGACGACCCCGCCGCAGGTGTGATTGGCACGGCGCAGGATCACGACATCACCTTCTCCGAGGCGGTAACCGGTTTGGCGGTGGGTGATTTCTCCGTTTCCAACAACATTGTGGCGTCCGGCGACCTCGTGGTGAATAGTGTGACCCCGGCCAGCGGCCCCGGCACCACCTACACCATCAGCATCACCCCGCGAGCGACAGCCTTCACCCTGACCCTTGCCATAGACAGCGTGATGGACACCGCGACCACCCCGAATATGGGGCCCGCGACCGCGGCGAGCGCGATCGGCACTGCGGCACCGGCACCGACACCGACCAACACCGCGCCGGTAGTCAGTGGTAATGCAGCACCGAATTATGCCGAGAACGCCAGCGGAGCGGAGACCTACGCCGCGACCGATGCCGAGAGCAACGCCATCGCCTGGTCAGTCACTGGCACGGATGCGAGTTTCTTTGCGATTGATGCGGATGGCGAATTGACTTTCAGCACTTCGCCGGACTTTGAAGACGCGCACGGCGCCACCTACTCGATCACCATTACCGCCACGGAAACCAATGGTGACCCAGGCGATCTGACAGGCGAATTGGCGGTAACGGTGACGGTTACCAATGTGGATGAAGACGGTGCCATCAGCGCCATCACCGGCACCGCCCAGATTGGCGTGGCATTGACCGCCGGTACGGTAACCGACCCGGATGGCGCGGTTAATGTTGATAGTTACGAATGGCAAAGCGCGGCGTCCGGCGGCACCTACACCCCCATCAGCGGCGCGGGCACCACTTCAACCTACACGCCGGTGGCAACCGATGTCGGCAGGACCATTCGAGTCGTTGCCACTTACACCGATGGTCATGGTAGCGACAAAACCGCCACCAGCGCGGCGACCCGTGCTGTGCTTGCCGCGGTCGTGACCCCGCCCGCGGTCGCGACCCCGCCCAGGGACAACACCGCGCCGGTGCTTACCTACGACCGGTTTACACACACCGGCGGTGTAGCCGATGGTGCCATCACCCGCCTCAATGCAGGCGACACCCTCACGGTATTCGTCAACTCAAACGAACCGCTGGCTGCCAGTTCGCTTACGGATGCCGCCATATTTATCCTTGACGACGCAAACCGCCCTGCGCAAGCTCTGCTGCGGGTCGGCGTCACCAACCAATATATGGCGACCTATACGATCGAAGATGCCGACCACGATAAAGGTTTACAGTGTAGTGTTAGCGGTGTCATGGACGCTGCCGGCAACAGGGCAGCCGATTTCACTTCACCTTCCCTACCTGTGTCAATCGACACCGAACCGCCGGTCATCACCCTAAGCAGCGCTTCACCCGCACTCGTTGCCCACGGCGGCGAGTACACCGATAGGAGCGTGAATGGAGTGAATACGGGTGCCGGCGAGACCCTGGCAACGGTCATTACCGGCCCTGCCGCTATGACAGTGAACGCAGTGGACACCACCGCCGCCGGCGACTACACCTACACCTACACCGCGACCGACCGCGCCGGCAATGTCTCCACCCCGGTAACCCGCACCGTGACCGTGAGTGCGGCCAACACACCGCCGGTGGCACATGCCGGGGGCGATCAGGCGGTGGACACCGGCGCGAGCGTAACCCTGAACGGCTCCGGTAGCAGCGACCCCGATGGCGATACGCTGAGGTATGCCTGGACGCAGGACAGCGGCACGGATGTCACCTTGAGCGACCCCACTGCCGCCCGCCCGACCTTCGACGCGCCGGATGCCGCTGGGGAATTGGTCTTCACCCTGACCGTCACCGATGATGCCGACCCCTCCGCCAGCCACACCGCCATGGTAACCGTCACCGTGACCAGGCCACGGGACACAGTGGCCCCGGTGATTACCCTGCTCGGAGACAGCCCCCTTGAGGTCAATCAGGGCGCCACCTACACCGACCCGGGTGCCACGGCAAGTGATGATCGGGATGGCGACCTCAGTGCCGGCATCATCGTTAGCGGCGACACGGTGGATACCGACACGGTCGGGGAATACACCGTCACTTATGATGTATCCGATGCCGCTGGCAATGCTGCCGATACGGTCACCCGTATCGTCCGCGTCATCGCGGCACGCGACCTGACTGCGCTTAATGAGGCGATTCTGCCCGAAGTGGCGCGCGACATAGCTGACCAGAATGTCAGTGCTATTGCCCGGCGCATTGAGCAGGCACGGCTGCCCTCAAGAACGGGTAGCAGTGCCAGCCTCGGCGGTGCTTCCAGCCTGGCGGAAATCGCCAAATCCCAGGGCAGCACCGTCGCCGATGACCGGTTTGACCTGAAGCGGCTCCTCAACAATTCCAATTTTGTCCTGCAACTACACGAAACCGGCGCAGGCGCAGCAGACGGCACCCAACTGACCCTGTGGGGTGCGGGCGACTACCGCGACCTGAAAGGTGCTGATGAGGTGCGTTGGAGTGGCGACCTGTTCAGCCTGCAACTGGGTCTGGATGCACACCTGAATGAGCGCACCATCCTGGGTGTATCTGTCTCTGGGAGCAAGGTGGAACTGAACTACACCAACCCCGGCCCGGCAGCCGGCGGCAACTATGACCTGGATATGACCAGTGTTCATCCGTATCTGGGCTGGACAGCAGGGGGTCTGGACTTCTGGGCAACCCTCGGCTACGGCCAGGGCGAACTGGAGATCAGTGCAGACGGGGCGCAGACGGATATCCCCTCAAGCGATCTGAGCATGCAGACCCTGGGGCTGGGCGCCAACGGTGTGTTGATGACAACCGGCACCACCACTGTGCTGCTCAAAACCGAGGCATTGAGTACCCAACTGGAAGTGGATGCAAGCGAAGAGATAACCGCAATCACTCAGCAAGCCCACCGAATGCGCATGACCCTGGAAGCGATTCGCGGCCACAGCCTGAATAGTGGCGCACGATTGGAAACCAGCCTGGAAGCCGGCCTGCGCTATGACGGCGGCGACGGCGAGACCGGTGCCGGCGCGGAGTTGGGTGGCGGCCTGCGCTATGCGAACCATAGCGGGGGCCTGGTGATAGAAGGCAAGGCACGGGCGCTGGTCGGCGGCAAGGGTGATACCGAAGAATGGGGACTCAGCGGGCTGATCACATACAACCCCGCCGCGAACGGGCGCGGCCTGTCATTCAGCCTGACACCCGGTTATGGAGTGACCACCAGCGGTGTGGAACGACTCTGGCAGCAAGGGCTGGATGATGGCCTGGAGGCTCAGGGCGGTACTGATGGCAACAACTACACCCCGAACCTGGACCTCCGTTTGGATTACGGCATGGATGTCTCTGCGATGCCCGGCCTCGTAACGCCCTACAGTGAGTTCAGCTTCGGCGCCACCGGTGACACCTACCGCCTGGGCCTGCAGTGGCAGCGCAGCAAGTGGTTTGATCTGAAACTTGTCGCCGAGCGCGAAGCAGGCCAGATTACCGCTGACCACCGCATCTACATAGAGGGCGAGCTAGTCTTTTAACCCTGTCATCCCCGCCGAAGGCGGGAACCCAGAGCGGCGAAGCCGTAATCTTTTTGTCATTCCCCGCCGCTTCTATTCGTCATCCTCGCCTTTTCCCGTTATTGCCCGGCACTTATCTGGATTGTTCAGTATGTGGTGGCACCACACACAGGTGTCAACCCAGTATATTCCAATAACCAAATGATACTGAACTCTGGGTTTTGATAGTGGCTGTAAGGGCCACCACTATGCAGCCTGATAGTTCTGTTCAGCAATGGTTTTAAAGAGTTGTTGTTTAGCTTCCTTCAGCCGTTTAGCCGCTTCATTATCATTGATCTTCATAGCGATTGCATCCAATGTCTCCAGAGTGATTCCGGGTTTCAGATACTGCTGGGTCTCGTCCAGTGATTTGAGCTTTTCAAAAGGTGTCATCATGGCTTTGTAGGGGTAGGTTTTCACTTGCTTGCCCTTGGCGTTGGTTGTTATCACCGGAAAGAAGCAAGGCCGGTGATAATTGATGTAGGGGTTCAAGTGCTGGTGATGGAACTGATTCACTACCGCAACAAACAAGAAAGGCCCAGTGCTGCCGGCTGTGAGCGTAGCCCAGATGTTTTCTGACGATGGAGCCATTCCTTGATTCCACCAAGGCGTTATCATTAGACTGTCTGGCACGGGATTGGGTGAGTTCAATCAGTAGCTTTTTGAGCAGTCTAACCACATGCCGGTTGATGTATTCCGAACCATTGTCGGCATGAAAGCCGAGCATGACGAAGGGAAACTGATCCAGCAGTTGCTCAAGCACGGGGCTCAGGTATCGCTCGGATATCTTCTCAACCGCACCAACAACCTCAAACCGGGTGACTTCATCCACCGCGTTACTGTGGTACAGCCCTGTAACGCCGTCCAGAGCGCCTTGGTGAACCGTATCTACCCGAAGATAACCGGGCCGGCCATTGGGTTGCGGTTGGCGTCGTTCGCCAATGGCGGATACCTTGCCGCGGGTCTTGTCAAAGGTACGGCGAGAGCGTTGATAGGCTCTGGCGCGTCTCAGGTTATAGCGGTGCGCGACCGAGATGCCGGCTAACCGTTGGTACTCGGCAAGCCCAAACAATTGCCATGCTCGCTCACAGAGCTTCTTGGTGGCTGGCCCGGAGAGCGTACCATGCAACTCAGCCGGCTTCGCTAATCGCCGTTGGTCCGCATCGGTGTACTGGCGGGCAAACCCATTGCCTGCACTGGAGCGAGGTCGTAGCTTGCCGTGCTCAAGCCAGGCCTTGACCAGACGCTTGACCTGAACCCTCGAATAGCCGCTGACGTGGGTCATAAAGCTCAGCAGCAAGCCCTTATCCGGCCTGGATAGCTGATGATAGCAAAACCGAATCAGACTGCGACAAATAAACCCATAGCGTGCGGTTTTGGTTGGTAAGGAGAAGGCAACTGCATGGGTGCCTTCAAGAAAGGCATGCACCTGTGCCAGTGTTTTTATGTGACTGTCATTCATGATGGTATTCATCCTTCCATCATGAACAGAAATCAGGCTATGTCAGTATCATTTCGTGTTGGAAACACGACCCCCGTTCAGTATCATTTCATATTGGAAGAGGCTATGCCTGTTAGCAACAAATAGAAATGTCCGGTTTTAGAACACATGAGTTGTCCGCTTTTGGCGATGTCGGGAAACCTTGTTGAGGTGCCCGTTATTGATGGCGCAGCGGACATCAGGCAGCCACCGGTAAGTCAGTCTGGATGAGCTGGCCGGCCGCGTCATAACAGGCCAGTTTTCGGGGACCGTGCCACAAAGACAGGGCGCCGCCGGTGTGCCGTAACACCTTCACTTTAGCTTTGATGTAGTGGTAACGGTGGCGGTCTGCCGGTATCTGCAGGGTCCGGCCCTCGAACTCAATGCAGTTGTCCTTGCGTACCCGGCGCTCGTAGTGTTCGCAGAAAATGTTGTCCAACTGCGCTCCCTCCGGCACCGGCACAAAGGCTGAGCCAACTTCCCGCGGCGGTTGCTCAAACTCTTCGTTGAAGGCGGGCAAATACACCTGCTGGAGATACTCATTGGCGGCAGCCATATCGGTGATGCCAGCGGCGGCCAGTTCTTTGACCAGGCGCTCCTGGTGGGTGCTAAAGGCCCGCTCGGAGCGCCCTCGGGCTTGCGGCGAGTAGGCCGCGATCATCTCCACGCCCAGTTGCTGCAAGGCGCGCCGGAACTGCGTCGAGTTGCCCTTGTCCACCTTGCCGCCGGCCGTCGGCGTGTGCCAGTAATGGCTGCCCCGGTCGGTATACAGCGAGCAAAACAAGCCCTCGGCCTCAACCACCTCACGTACCCCCTGGAAACTGCTCCGGGTGCCTTCCTGGTCACAGAAGAACATGGAGTAATGCCGGCTGGTGGCATCATCCATGGTGACTATCAAATCCCAGGTCTGTCCCGGCACCCAGGCATGGGTGCTACCATCCTGGTGCAGCAATACGCCCGGCACCGGTGCTCGTTCACGCCGCTTGCGATGTTGCCCGCGGCCCGCGGCCTTCGTCACCGCTCCGGCAGCCTGCAAGGACTTGCGCACCCAGTTGTAGCTACGCCCACCGCCGCCGCGCCGATACTAGGAGTCTGTCGGATTTAGCGACAGCATTAATGATAGAATAAGCCCATCGTACCAAGAAGAGATCGAGGCTACCATGTCAGCCAAATTCCAGCCGATCAATCGAGATACTCCGTACCTGCTACCGCCCTCCTTGCAGGACTGGTTGCCGGAGAAACACCTGGCACGCTTTGTAGTGGATATTGTGGATCAACTCGACTTGAGTGAACTGGTAACTCGCTATGGTGGCGGTGGGAAACAGCCCTATCACCCCGCTGTGTTAGTAGCGCTGTTGTTCTACGGTTACGCGACCGGGATATTCTCCAGTCGCAAGCTGGAGCAGGCGACCCACGACTCGGTTGCCTTTCGTTATATCACCGCAGACGCGCACCCGGACCATGACACGATCGCCACCTTTCGCAAGCGTTTTCTGCCGGAGCTGGAAGGTTTGTTTGTACAGATATTGGTGGTCGCCAAGGTGATGGGCGTGTTCAAGCTGGGCAAGGTCAGCCTGGACGGAACCAAGATCAAGGCCAACGCCAGCAAGCACAAGGCGATGAGCTGGGGCTATGCGAACAAACTGGAAGAGCAACTTCGCCGAGAGGTACAGGAACTGCTCAGGCGGGCGGAACAGGCCGATACTGAAGATAAGCCGCCGATCGACATTCCTGATGAACTGGCGCGCCGGGAAGATCGGCTGGCGGCCATCAAGCAAGCCAAGGAAGAGATTGAGCGACGTGCGCAAGAACGCTTTGAGGCCGAGCAGGCTGAGTATGAGGCAAAGCTCAAGTGTCGCAAGGACAAGGAAGCCGAGACTGGCAAGCAAGCCAGAGGGCGTGAGCCAAAGCCACCTGAGCCTGGGCCACGGGATAAGGATCAGGTTAATTTTACCGATGGAGAATCACGCATCATGCCGTCTTCGGAGGGATTTGTGCAGGGCTACAACGCACAGGCTGCCGTTGATATCGAATCATACCTGATTGTGGAAAATCACATCACACAGCAGCCGAATGACAAGCAGGAGATTGAGCCGACCCTGAACGGATTGGCGGATGCGGAAGCGCAGTTGGGCAAGGCGGAGGCCTTATTGGCGGATGCGGGTTACTTCAGCGCTGATAACGTAGGTCGCTGTGAAGACGCGGAGATCATACCCTATATCTCGGATCATCGGGAGCGACACAACCTTCCCTGGGATGAACGATTCAGGACACCTCCCCCATGCCCACCGGATGCCGATGCCGTGACAGCGATGGCATATCGATTGCGAACCGCTGAGGGTAAGGCAATCTATGCCAAACGAAAATCCACGGTGGAAACGGTATTTGGAATAGTTAAAGAGGTGATGGGGTTTCGGCGGTTTCACCTTCGCGGGCGGGATGCGGCGCAAGGTGAATGGAATTTGGTGTGCATGGCGTGGAATCTGAAGCGCATGTACGCCCTGGGAGGCTGAGAGCATGAACAAGGGAAGCCTTATCCCGAGCAATGGTGCCCAATTTTGCACCTTGGGAGGCAGTTCAAACAAAAAATTGGAATGGGTACTTGAGTGGACGCAGTGTACTCCTGCTTCGCTCGGGTCAACCCCGACAGACTCCTAGGCGTAGTAGTGCTTGACACTCCAGCCATCATGCCGGCTCCGGTACCGATCCACCATGCGCATAACCTCATCGACCGGGGCCCGCCGGTGCGATACCTGAGACAGCCGCTTGTCGATCAACCCATCCAGGCCTTCTTCCTCGTAACGATCAATGTAACGACGAAAGGTGCGCTCACACACACCCAGCAACTGCGCCGCTTCCTCTTGGCTCAAACGACCCTCCGTCCAGCTCCCGTATGCCTCTTCAAATCTCATCCGTCGTATCTCCTGTAACACTTCTGTCCGCCTCATAAACCACTCTCCTCAAGAGTTGGCATAAACCGGACAGATTATGTGTTTTAACAGCGGACAGTCTATGTGTTCCTAACATGGAAGAGGCTATGCCTTGCCTGAGCGGTAGCTTTGTGGCAGAATCCCCGCCCTTATGGTACCCCCGCTAAAGCTGTAGTCGTTACTTTTAATTTTCATTTATCAGATAGTTAGGGAGTTTTATTCAAGCGGTTTACAGCGCTGGAACACTGGCACAGACGGCCGTGCCGAGATACATGCGAAAGTGGCGGAATTGGTAGACGCGCTGGATTTAGGTTCCTGTGTCGCAAGACGTGAGAGTTCGAGTCTCTCCTTTCGCACCAGTTATATGTTCTGAGGATTATTCATGCAGGTTTATATCGAGACGACTTCGGGTCTGGAGCGTCGTTTGACGGTCGGTGTTCCCGCTGAGCGCGTAGAAAATGAAGTAAACATTCGCCTGAAAAAGGCCGCCAAAAATGCGCGACTGGACGGTTTTCGACCCGGTAAGGTGCCAATGCGGGTGGTCAAGCAGCGCTTTGGTGCCGGTGTGCGCCGGGAAGTATTGGGCGAGGTGATGAGCCAGTCGTTTTACGAGGCTGTGACCCAGGAAAACCTCAGGCCAGCCGGACAGCCCAGCATTGAGCCGAGAAGCCTGGAGGAGGGCAAGGATCTCGAGTTCGTTGCGACCTTCGAGGTTTATCCGGAGATCGAACTGGCGGACATGAGTGGCATCGAAATAGCCAAACCCACCGCAGATGTCAGCGACGAAGACGTAGATACCATGATCGAGGTCTTCCGCAAGCAGCAGGGCAGTTGGGAAACAGCCGAGCGCGCCGCTGCTGAGGGTGACAATGTCAATATCGATTATGCAGGTACCAGAGACGGTGCAGCATTTGACGGCGGCAGCGCCGAGGGCAGTGACCTGGAACTGGGCTCCGGCCGTATGATTCCAGGCTTTGAGGACGGTATTGTGGGCATGAGCGCCGGCGCAGAGCAAACTCTGCAACTGAGCTTCCCTGAGGATTATCACAAGGAAGATCTCCAGGGCGCCGCCGTCGAGTTCAAGATCACCTTGCACTCGGTTAGCGAGCTGGTGCCGGCCCCCATGGACGAGGCACTGTTCAAGGAGTACGGCGTTGAAGAAGGTGGTGAATTACAGTTTCGCCGGGAAATTGCCGATAACATGAAACGGGAACTGGCCAATGCGGTCAAAAACAAGGTCAAACAACAGGTGATGGACGCAGTTATAGAAGCGCACCAGTTACAGGAAGTACCCAAGGCCTTGATTGACCGGGAAATAGGCGATATGCGCAAGCAGATGTTCCAGCAATTTGGCGGCACCGTGAACCGGGACCTCGACCCGGAGAGCCTGTTGCCCGCCGAGATGTTTCAGGATCAGGCGGAGCGACGCGTTAGGCTGGGCCTGCTTCTCAGTGAGCTGGTAGCAAAAGCAGAATTGAAAGCCGATGGTGATAAAGTGCGCGCGGCTATCGAAGAAATAGCGTCCACTTACCAGGAGCCTGAGCAGGTGGTGCAGTGGTACTACTCCGACCAGGAACAACTGTCCGCAGTGGAGTCAATGGTGGTGGAAGACCAGATTGTCGAAAATCTGCTGGACAATGCCAGGGTAACAGAAGAGGCTTGTTCCTATCAGGAAGCCCTAACGCAGGCACAGGAGAGTCGACAGGTATGACCCAGCAATTTGGTGGACAGAACAGTAACATGATAAGCAATCTTGGCCTGGTGCCTATTGTTGTGGAGCAAACCGCCCGCGGTGAGCGCTCCTATGATATCTACTCACGCTTGTTAAAGGAGCGGGTGATATTTTCGGTTGGTACGATTGAAGACCACATGGCCAACCTGATTGTGGCCCAGTTGCTGTTTCTGGAGTCCGAAAACCCCGACAAGGATATCCATCTTTACATCAATAGCCCCGGCGGTTCAGTGACTGCCGGTATGGCGATTTACGACACCATGCAGTTCATCAAGCCCGATGTCAGCACTATGTGTATCGGCCAGGCTGCCAGCATGGGAGCTTTCCTGCTGACCGGCGGAGCCAAGGGCAAGCGCTACTGCCTGCCCAATGCCCGCACCATGATTCACCAGCCCTCCGGCGGCGCCCAGGGTCAGGCCACAGATATAGATATCCAGGCCACGGAAATCCTCATTATCCGGGAGCGGCTCAATAAGTTGATGGCGGAACACACCGGCCAGGAACTGGCAACGATTCAGGCGGATACCGAGCGCGACAATTTCATGGACGCCCGGCAGAGCCAGGAATATGGTTTGGTGGATGAGGTATTGGGTTCGCGAGCCAGCTGATGCGGCCGAACCGGTGGGCTGATTAGCTTGCCATCAAGTAAAGCATTGTATCAGGCTTTGGTGCGTAGTACAGGACTTGCAAAGTTCGACAAAAATCAGCATCTTATGGTACATAACTCACGCAGTTGAATTAGCAGGAAACAGGTAGTATCAAATGGCCAACGAAACAACGAACTCGGGAGATGACAGCGGCAAGCTGCTGTATTGCTCGTTCTGTGGAAAGAGCCAGCACGAGGTTCGTAAACTGATTGCCGGCCCGTCCGTTTTCATTTGCGATGAATGTGTAGATTTGTGTAACGACATCATCCGTGAAGAGGTTCAGGAATCAGATGATGAGAGCAGTCGCGACCGGTTGCCCGCGCCGCACGAAATCAGGGGCATTCTCGATGAATACGTCATTGGTCAAGGTCGTGCCAAGAAAGTTCTCGCGGTTGCCGTTTACAATCACTACAAGCGTTTGCGCCACGAAGATGGCCACAAGAGGGAAGTAGAGCTTGGCAAGAGCAATATACTGCTGGTGGGTCCCACCGGTAGTGGCAAGACCTTGCTGGCCGAGACCCTGGCCAGGTTACTGGATGTGCCGTTCACCATTGCCGATGCCACCACGCTGACCGAGGCGGGTTACGTGGGTGAGGATGTCGAGAATATCATCCAGAAACTGCTGCAAAAATGCGATTACATCGTCGAAAAAGCGCAAGTTGGTATAGTCTATATCGACGAGATCGACAAGATTTCTCGCAAATCAGATAACCCGTCTATCACCCGCGATGTGTCCGGCGAAGGCGTGCAGCAAGCACTGCTGAAACTGATAGAGGGCACCATTGCGTCGGTTCCGCCACAGGGCGGTCGCAAGCATCCCCAGCAGGAGTTCCTGCAGGTAGATACCTCCAATATCCTGTTTATATGCGGCGGTGCTTTTGCCGGCCTGGAAAAGGTTATTCGCGATCGCTCTGAAACAGGCGGCATTGGCTTTGGCGCTGAAGTGAAGAGCAAGGACGACGCCAGGAACATCGGCGAGATTCTCAACGAGCTGGAGCCGGAAGACCTGGTTCGCTATGGCTTGATTCCCGAGTTTGTGGGGCGTCTGCCGGTAATCGCCACCCTTGAGGAGCTGGATGTCCAAGCCCTGGTGCAGATTCTCACAGAGCCCAAAAACTCTCTCACCAAGCAGTACTCCAGGTTACTGGAGATGGAGGGCGTCGAAATAGATTTCCGTAAAGACGGGCTGGTCGCAATTGCCGAGCGCGCTATGAAGCGTAAAACCGGCGCCAGGGGCCTGCGTTCCATCCTCGAATCTGTGCTGCTGGACAGCATGTACAACATTCCCTCAAGGAATGATGTTACCAAGGTGGTGATCGATGAATCGGTAATTCGCGGAGATTCTGAGCCCCTGTTGGTATACCAGCGCAGCGAACCGGCCAAGGTTGCAGCGCCGGAGGAATAGCGCCGGCGGCATGACCAGTAATATTGCGTGCGCTCCTTGCAGCGCACAGTTCTTGCAAAACCCGGCGAAGAGCTTGTAAAACAGCACCACTACCCCCATATCACATGCAAGCGATACCCAAGGGAGATTTATATGGCTTCGGCCTCAGTTGTAAAGCTACCTCTACTGCCATTGCGCGATGTTGTGGTGTACCCACACATGGTGCTGCCGCTGTTTGTGGGGCGTGAGAAGTCCATAGAAGCGCTGGAAGAAGCCATGGCCAGCGATAAGCAGGTGTTGCTGGTAGCGCAGCGCAGCGCCGCTGAAGACAACCCCGGCGTAGACGACGTCTATCAGGTAGGTACTGTCTCCAGCATCCTGCAGTTGCTGAAATTACCGGATGGCACTATCAAGGTGCTGGTAGAGGGTGGCTACCGAGCCAGTATCGACAGTGTCGATAATGCCGAAGAGTTTGCGATTGCAGAAGTGCGCGAGATTGAGAGTGAAGACATTGGCGCCGGTGAGGCAGAAGTACTGCTGCGTTCGACTATTTCCCAATTTGAAAAATACGTCAATCTGAGCAAAAAGGTTCCCGGTGAGGTGCTTACTTCGCTGTCGGGCATCGAAGAGCCGGGCCGTTTGGCGGATACCATCGCCGCTCACATGAACGTAGACCTGGACCAGAAACAAACGATTCTTGAAATTGCCGGTATTCGCGAGCGGCTCGAGCACCTGATGGGCCTGATGGAGGGCGAAATAGACCTGTTTCAGGTTGAAAAACGCATCCGTGGCCGCGTCAAGAAGCAGATGGAGAAAAGCCAGCGCGAGTACTATCTGAACGAGCAAATGAAAGCTATTCAGAAAGAACTGGGGGAGTTGGATGAAGCTCCCAATGAAATGGGAGACCTGCAGAGCAAAATTGCCGAAGCCAGGATGCCTGCAGAGGCCGAGGACAAGGTCAACGCCGAGCTCAACAAACTGAAAATGATGTCGCCTATGTCGGCAGAGGCATCGGTGGTGCGCAGTTACATCGACTGGATGCTGAATATACCCTGGTCCAAGCGCAGCAAGGTCAAACACGACCTGAAACGGGCCAGCGACATACTCGACAAGGATCACTACGGCCTGGACGAGGTCAAGGAGCGAATTCTTGAGTACCTGGCGGTGCAGAAACGCGTACGCAAGATCAAGGGGCCCGTGCTGTGTCTGGTGGGTCCTCCCGGAGTGGGCAAGACCTCCCTGGGAGAATCGGTAGCCCGGGCCACCAATCGCAAGTTCGTTCGCATGGCACTGGGCGGCGTGCGCGACGAGGCCGAGATTCGCGGTCACCGACGCACCTATATCGGCTCCATGCCCGGCAAGTTACTGCAAAAGATGTCCAGGGCCGGTGTGCGCAACCCGCTGTTTTTGTTCGATGAAATCGACAAGATGGGCATGGATCACCGCGGCGACCCGGCCTCGGCCATGTTGGAAGTGCTTGATCCCGAACAAAATCACGCCTTTAACGATCACTACCTGGAGGTCGATTACGACCTCTCGGATGTCATGTTTGTGTGTACATCCAACACCACGAATATCCCCAGCCCACTGCTGGACCGAATGGAAGTGATTCGTATTCCCGGCTACACGGAAGATGAAAAACGTAACATTGCCGAGCGTTACCTGGTTCCCAAGCAGACCAGGCTCAACGGCCTCAAGCCGGATGAAATCACCATGTCCAGGGAGGCCATCACCGACATTATCCGTTACTACACGCGGGAGGCCGGCGTGCGAGCGCTGGAGCGGGAAATTGCCAAAGCCTGCCGCAAGATGGTGAAGGCCTTCTCGCTGGCAGAGCAAACCGCTCCCGTCACGATAGACTCGGCAATGCTGGCTGAGCTGGCCGGTGTTCGCAAGTTCAGTTTTGGATCGGCAGAAGAAGACAACAAGATTGGCCAGGTCACTGGCCTGGCCTGGACCAGTGTCGGTGGCGAACTATTAACCATTGAGGCGGTAGCACTGTCTGGCAAAGGGCGACAGGTTATGACCGGCTCCCTGGGTGACATCATGCAAGAGTCTATCCAGGCAGCCACGACCGTGGTGCGCAGTCGTTCGCAGGTTCTCGGTATTCCCGCCAGTTATCATGAAACACACGATCTGCACATTCACGTCCCTGAGGGAGCCACACCCAAAGATGGCCCCAGTGCCGGTATTGCCATGTGTACGGCACTGGTATCGGTGCTTACCAGTACTCCCATACGATCTGAAGTTGCCATGACCGGAGAAATCACCCTGCGCGGTGAGGTGCTACTGATCGGTGGTCTCAAGGAGAAGCTGTTGGCGGCGCATCGCGGTGGTATCACTACCGTGGTCATACCCAAGGAAAACGAGCGTGATCTGCAGGAAATTCCCGATAACATCAAGGCGGAACTGACCATTAAACCGGTCAAGTGGATCGACGAGGTTTTGGACATTGCACTGGAGACTATGCCTGAGCCGCTGTCTGATGAGGACTACCTCGCTGAGCCAATCGCCGGCTCAGAGGGGGGGGCAGGGGAGAAAAACCGTATAAATACTCATTAATGCGCACTAATAGTGGTTATGTGGGCGGTTTCCTGTTGACCGGATTCCAAAATGTATTATACAGTCGTGGGCCTGAATACCCGAGTATTTGGGTCATAAAAACAACTCTATGCATTATTATGAAAAGGGGACAAGTGTGAACAAAACTGAATTGATAGATACTATTGCGGCTTCTGCCGATATACCTAAGGCAGCGGCGGGACGCGCTCTGGATGCGGTGGTTGATTCCATCACTGGCGCATTGCAAGATGGTGACTCCGTTGCGCTGGTTGGATTTGGCACATTTGCGGTTAAAGATCGTGCCGCTCGTACTGGTCGCAACCCTCAGACTGGGGCGGAAATCCAGATTCCCGCCGCAAAAGTTCCTGGCTTTAAAGCCGGCAAGGCACTGAAAGACGCCGTCAACAACAGATAGCCAAGGTACTAAGCAAGGAAGGAAGGCGCACTTATTGGTGCGCTTTTTTTATATGTCCAGGATGGGCAATAGGTCGCGAGAGGGCAGGACGCCCGCAGCGACGAAGTAGACCAACACCATGCTGCAAAATATTCGTAAAAGTTTTCAGGGCACAATCGCCAAGGTCATTGTGGCCATTATTGTCGTTCCCTTTGCCCTGTTTGGTATCGAATCCCTGTTGGGGGGAGGCGGCGTTCAGTATGTCGCCAAGGTGAACGGAGAGGGCATCAGTGTCGGTGAGTTGCAGCAGCAGATAAATCAGCAAAAGCGCCGCTTGCTGCTGAGCCTGGGTGATGACGCTGACCCCTCAATGCTGGATGACCAGTTGCTGGCCGGGCCGGCGCTGGAGTATATGATTCAACAGAAGTTGCTGATGCAGGCCACTGCCGATTATGGCCTGACTGTGTCTGACCAACAACTCGGTGCGTTTATAGCAGACATGCCGACATTCCAGGTAGACGGAGTATTTGATCAACAGTTATACCGCCGTGTTGTATCAGACCAGGGCTATAGCCCCGCTGGTTTTCAGACCGCCCTGAAAGATGACCTGTTGAAGATACAACTGCATGCGGGCCTGGCCAGTTCTGAATTTGCTACTCCCGCTGAAGTAGACCAGATGGCGTCAATTAATGAAGAGCAGCGCGATATTCGCTACCTGTTGCTACCTCTGGAGCGCTTCCGTGGCGAGGTAGACCTCGATGCCGCTGAGGTACAGCAATGGTACGAGTCCCATCAGGATCAGTACCTGACGCAGGAGTCTGTTGATCTGGAGTACATCGAGCTGCGCGCCGCCGATTTCTACCAACCGATTGAAGAGGAACGGCTGCGTGACTTGTACGAGCAGGAACGGGATAGCTTTCAGCAACAGGAAGAGCGCCGTGTCTCACATATTCTGTTTGAACAGGCTGCCGATGAGAGTGACGAGGAACTACAGCAACGCATGGCAGCAGTGGCTCTGCGCCTGACCGACAGTGGCAGCAGTTTTGCGGACCTGGCAACTGAGCTGTCAGCTGACCTGGGTTCTTCCAGTTATGGCGGTGATCTGGGCTTTACCTCCGGTGATACCTTCCCCGCCGAGATTGAAGAAACTATCGCCCGCCTGCAAGCAGACCAGATTTCCGCGCCGGTAGAGAGCGATGCCGGCTGGCACCTCTTGAAAGTGACTGAAGTCAGGTCGGGTGAAAGCATGGAGTTTGATTCAGTGCGCGGTGGCCTGGAGGCCAGGCTGCAGCAAGAGCAGGCAGCCCTGGAGTTACTGAAGAAGGTGGAAGCTTTGCGTGACCTGGTGTTCAACGCCGATGATCTTGCCGGCCCGGCGGCCCAGTTGGAACTGATGGTAAACAGCACGGCTGCCGTTACACGCAGCCAGGCAGAGGGGCTGTTCGCGAACCCACGCCTGATTGCTGCTGCGTACAGCAAAGAAGTGCTAACCGACGGTTATAACAGCGAAGTGCTGGAACTGGATGCAGAGCACTTTGTTGTGTTGCGTGTAGCCAGACATGTCACACCTGTTGTTAAACCGCTGGCCGATGTGCGCGGCGATATAGAGCGCTCCATGGCTGATGAAATTGCCCGCACGCAAATTCGTGAACAAGCGGCTGCGATGTTGCAGCGCCTGTCTGCAGGCGCATCGATTGAAGAGCTGGCACTTGAGAGCGACTACCAATGGCAGGTAGAACTGGGCGCCAAGCGTGGCAACCGGGCACTGTCCACTGTGGTAATAGAGCGCGCATTCCATCTGCCGGTGCCGCCCGACGGTGGCAGCAGCTTTGAATTTGTGCAAAACGCCGAGGGCGACGTCGAGGTATTTGAATTGGTGCGGGTTACCCCGGCCGACTCCAGTAGGCTGACCGAACAACAGCGATTGCAACTCCAAACGCGCCTCAGCGAAGAGTTCGGACGTCGCACCGACAACTATTACCGGCAAGAACTGCGTAGCCATGCCACAGTGTTCAAAAGCTAGTCGCGCCACCAGAGGATACTATCGTGTACAAGGTGCTTACCCTGAATCAGATTTCCGTGAAGGGTCTGGATCGTTTTTCCCGCGAGGACTACGAACTCGCCAGTGAATTCACCCACCCGGATGCCATATTGTTGCGCAGCCACAAGCTGGGCATGGATGAGATCGCCGATACGGTGCAGTGCATAGGCCGCGCCGGTGCCGGTACCAACAATATTCAGGTGGCTGATTGTACTGCCCGGGGCATTCCGGTATTCAACGCCCCTGGGGCCAATGCCAATGCGGTCAAGGAGTTGGTTGCGGCAGCCTTGTTGCTGGGCTCTCGCGGTATTGTAGAGGGCATCAGCTACGTTGACACCCTCACGGGAATGACCGATGAGGCGGAACTGAATCGCACTTTGGAAGCGCACAAGAAGCAGTTCAAGGGCAGCGAACTCACGGGCAAGACACTGGGAGTAGTGGGATTGGGGGCGATTGGTTCCATGGTAGCCGAGATGGCCATGACCATGGACATGGAAGTGTGTGGCTATGACCCGGCACTGTCGGTTGAGGCAGCCTGGCGGCTGTCCAGCCGGGTGAAGAAGGTAGACGCGTTGGCGTCACTGTTTGCCCGTTGTGACTACATCACACTGCACCTGCCGGTACTCGATAGTACGCGCGGACTGATCAACGCTGAACTGATGCAAAACCTCAAGCCCGGGACTTGCCTGGTGAACTTTGCCCGTCAGGAGATTGTCGATACAGACGGTTTGGTCGAAGCTCTGGACAATGGCGGTTTGCGGCGCTACATCGCCGATTTTCCTGCGCCTGCCCTGATCGGCCGGGACGATGTCATTCTGATGCCACATATCGGTGCCAGCACCGACGAGGCTGAAGAAAACTGCGCCATCATGGCGGCAAACCAGATTCGTGATTTCCTGGAAAATGGCAATATACGCAATTCCGTCAACTTCCCGCTCACCGAGCTGGAGCCCAGCGAAGGCTTTCGCCTGGCGATCAGCAATGAAAATGTTCCCCGGGTACTGGGCCACCTGTTGTCGATCCTGGCCGATGAAAATATCAACATTTGCGATATGCTCAACAAGAGCCGCGATGACATCGCCTACAACCTGATCGATATTGAGCAAAGCCCCACCGATGAGCTGCTGGAGCAGATGCGAACGGTAGAGGGTGTTATCAATGTGAGAGTAATCGCCTGAGCGACAAGCTCACGCAATTAACTGACCAATTGGAGGCGCGCAAAGACGCCTCCAATCCCCCCTTGCACCTGTGGCATCCGCCACTTTCCGGTGACATGGATCTGCTGATTCGCGCCGATGGCAGTTGGCTGCACGAAGGCGGCGAGATCAAGCGCCGGCAGTTGATAAATCTATTTGCCAGTATTATGCGCCGCGAAGAAGACGGCGATTACTACCTGGTTACCCCGGTCGAAAAGTGGCGTATCCAGGTGGCGTTTCTGCCCTTGGTAATCATTGATTTTGAACTGGAGCAGCCCGGTGGGAAAGGGCAGGTTCTGGCCGTGAAAACCAATACCAACAAGTGCTATGTCGTCGACGTAGACCATCCGCTGTTCTTGCCAGAAGGTAGTGCTGTGCCGGCGGTAAAACTGCAACACGGACTGGCAGCGGCCTTCAATCGCGCCAGTTGGTATCGCCTGGCCGAACTCTGCGAGGAGTCCGACCAGGGTTTTGTGCTGCTCAGCCGCGGAGTGCGCTACATATTGGGGTAGGTGGGGCCTCCCAGTCCTTCCGGAGTCACCCAGGTAATATTCTGCGAGGGATCCTTGATGTCACAGGTCTTGCAGTGCACGCAGTTCTCGGCATTGATCTGGAAGCGAGGACCGCTGTCTTCCTCGACAATCTCGTAGACGCCGGCCGGGCAGTAGCGCTGCGCCGGTTCGTTCCACTGCGGCAGGTTGGTACCAATGGGAATCGAGGCATCCTTGAGAGTCAGGTGGCAGGGTTGGTCGGCTTCGTGACTGGTGTTGGAGAAAGAAACAGAGGTTAAACGATCAAAACTGAGCTTGCCGTCGGGCTTGGGGTAATCGATCTGCTTGCTTTGCGCGGCTGGCTTGAGAGTGGCGTAATCGGGTTTGGTGTCGCGCAGGGTGAAGGGCAGGCGTCCACCGAAAATGTTCTGGTCAATCCAGGTCATGGCGGAGCCGATATAGATGCCAAACCTGTGCATGAAGCCGGAGAAATTACGGGTGGTGTACAGTTCATCGTAGAGCCAGGACTGCTTGATATTGTCGGCGTAGCTGACCAGGTCAGCCACAGTATTTTCACCGGCTGCCAGGGCATCTACCACTGTTTCCGCAGCGACCATGCCACTCTTCATAGCGGTATGATTACCCTTGATCTTGACGCTGTTGAGCGTGCCGGCATCACAACCGATTAGCAGGCCACCGGGGAAGTGCATTTTCGGCAGGGAGTTAAAGCCGCCCTTGGTTAACGCGCGGGCGCCGTAGGCGATACAGGTGCCACCTTGCAGGTACTTGCTGGTTTCCGGATGGTGCTTCCAGCGTTGGAATTCCTCAAACGGACTCAGGTAGGGGTTGGAGTAGTTGAGATCGGCAATCAGCCCGACATAAACCTGCTTGTTCTCGGCGTGATACAGGAAGGCACCGCCGCCGGTACCGCTTGTCGACAGCGGCCAACCCAGGCCGTGTATAACCGTGCCTTGCCGGTGCTGGGCGGCGGGAATCTCCCAGATTTCCTTGATACCAATGCCGTAGTGCTGCGCGTCGGCATCCTTGTCGAGCTCGAATTTCTCGATCAACTGCTTGCCCAGGTGTCCGCGGCAGCCCTCCGCAAACAGGGTATATTTGGCATGTAGCTCCATACCCGGCGTGTAACTGTCTTTTTGCTCGCCATTTTCGCCAATACCCATATCGCCGGTGGCGATGCCTTTAACCCGCCCATCTTCATGGAATAGCACTTCAGCGGCGGCAAAACCGGGGTAGACCTCCACACCCAGGCCCTCGGCCTGTTCCGCCATCCAGCGGCAGACGTTACCCATGGAGACAATGTAGTTGCCTTCATTATGGGTGGGCTTGGGGATCATGAAATTTGGCAACTTGATGGCGCCGGTAGCACTGGTGTAGAAAAAGAACGTGTCGCCACTGACCTTGGTGTTAAGAGGCGCGCCCTGGTTTGTCCAACTGGGAAACAGCTCATTCATGGCGCGCGGTTCCAGTACAGCGCCGGATAGTATGTGCGCTCCTACTTCAGAGCCTTTCTCTACCACGCAGACGGTGACTTCCTGCTCTTTCTCTGCGGCGAGTTGCATGATGCGGCAAGCGGCCGACAAGCCTGCCGGGCCGGCACCGACGATAACTACATCAAACTCCATTGATTCACGTTCCACGCGGGGTTCCTCTGCACAGCATTATGGACGGGCCGAAGTATATATATTTCCGGTAAAGAACTCCATAAAGGCGGTAAATAGCGCATATAAATCAATGGGATAATCTTTTTGAGAAAATGACCGATCAGGTCAATATCTGGGTCACTATCTGCTATTGACCTGATCACCGTATGTGGGCATGATACCCGCCCTTAATGCGGCGCAACGCGCATAAAACCACGCTGTGCCACCACTCCAACCACCTAACCCGGGAGAATCCATGAAGGTTCTTGTAGCTGTGAAACGCGTTGTAGATTACAACGTGAAAGTTCGCGCCAAGGCAGATGGGTCTGATGTCGATCTGAATAACGTCAAGATGGCCATCAACCCATTCTGTGAAATTGCTGTTGAAGAAGCGGTGCGCTTGAAAGAAGCGGGCGTTGCCACTGAAGTGATCGCCGTATCGATTGGCAACAAGTCCTGCCAGGAGCAAATTCGTACTGCGCTGGCGCTGGGCGCTGACCGTGGCATCCAGGTAGAAACCGAAGGTGATGTAGAGCCACTGGTCGTTGCCAAGTTGCTGCAAGGTGTCGTTGAGAAAGAGCAGCCCCAGTTGGTTATTCTGGGTAAGCAGTCTATCGATGGTGATAACAACCAGACCGGGCAAATGCTGGGTGCGCTGACCAATATGCCGCAGGGAACCTTTGCATCGGAAGTGGCGGTAGACGGCGACAGGCTGAACGTAACCCGCGAAGTCGATGGCGGCCTGATGACAGTGTCACTGAACTTGCCGGCGATCGTTACCACCGATCTGCGCCTGAACGAGCCGCGTTATGCCTCGCTGCCTAACATCATGAAGGCCAAGAAGAAGCAGTTGGATGTGTACACTCCGGCTGACCTGGGTGTTGAGCCCAGGGCCCACCTGACCACCTTGAAAGTTGAGCCACCGCCAGAGCGCCAGGCGGGCATCATCGTTGCAGACGTGGACGAACTGATCGAGAAACTGAAGAATGAAGCGAAGGTGATCTCATGAGTACCCTGGTTATTGCTGAACACGACAACGCCGGCCTCAAGCCGGCAACTCTTAGCACCGTTGCAGCGGCCCAGGCCATGGGTGCTGAAATTGATATTCTGGTAGCCGGTGAGAACTGCGGTGGTGCCGCCGATGCCGCTGCTGCCGTTGCCGGTGTAGCGAAAGTACTGGTTGCTGACAACGCGGTTTACGGACACCAACTGGCAGAAAATGTCGCCTTGCTGATCGCTGAGGTGGGTGCTAATTACGACAATATCCTGGCGTCTGACACCTCCAACGGCAAAAACATCTCACCGCGCGTTGCCGCATTGCTGGATGTGGGTCAAATCTCTGACATTATCGCCGTGGAATCTGCCGATACGTTCAAGCGTCCCATCTACGCCGGTAACGTAATTGCCACAGTGCAATCAGCCGATGCCAAGAAAGTTATCACCGTGCGCAGCACCGCCTTCGATGGTGTTGCCGCTGAAGGTGGCAGTGCCACGATTGAAGCAGTAGACGCAGTACACGACGCCGGTATATCCAGCTTCGTCAGCGAAGAGCTGGCCGTATCCGACCGCCCAGAGCTGACCGCAGCGGACATCATTATTTCCGGTGGTCGCGGCATGCAAAATGGTGAGAACTTCGCCATGCTGGAATCCATTGCCGATAAACTCGGTGCAGCTTTGGGTGCTTCTCGCGCTGCGGTTGATGCCGGCTTTGTTCCCAACGACATGCAGGTAGGTCAGACCGGTAAAATCGTCGCCCCAGACCTGTACATCGCCGTGGGTATCTCCGGTGCCATTCAGCACCTGGCGGGTATGAAGGATTCCAAGGTAATTGTGGCTATCAACAAGGACGAAGACGCACCGATTTTCCAGGTAGCGGATTATGGCCTGGTAGCGGACCTGTTTACCGCCATACCGGAGCTGGATTCCAAACTGTGATATCTGAGGCCGAATCCCTGTTATCCAGATCCCATGCCTTGCAAAAGGGGAGGAGACCATATACGGAATTCATTCTGCCTGGAAGATGTGGGGCCCTACAATTTGCTGATACTGCCGCCGCTGTGCACCGTGCCGGGCTTGACTACTTTGGCGTTAATGCCGCGCAGATTCAGCTCCTTGCCACGGCCTGAGTTCACAAATTTCATCGCTTCAAGACCAAATCTGACAGAGAACTTTTTGCAACCCAGGTGAGGCTCGGCGGTGACCTCAAGCACCGCGTCTCCGAGGGCAAGACGTGTGCCCGCCGGCAGGTTTTCGTCACTGAGATCGAAGTCTACATAGAACTGGTCCCCGGCCAGTGGCCAATTTTCCCGATCACCGGCCACCAGTGCAATCACCCGGGCGTTCATCAGGTTAATTTGCATATCGGGATGGGCGCTACCATCGGCGCTCTTGCGATAGCCCTTTTGCAGCCAGTTATCGCCCACCAGGCCCATGTCAAGAGCCAGTTCGCCTTGCGCAAGTACCTCACGTGCATCCACCTGCGGGCGCCGCACAATCAACTCGATAGTGCCAGTGTCAGCAGGAGCCTCCAATATGTGTGCAAGACCAGACTTCAGTTCAGCGGCGGCCCGGTGGCTGACATCCCTCATAATCTCGTCTCCTTGGTATTCTCAATGGGCGCAGTGTGGCAGAACCGCTCAGTTATAGCGATGCCTCGCGCAACTGGGCCTGTCGTGATGCAGAGGGAAACCTGTGGAATTTTGGCAGTTACGACCCCTGGGAGTAGGGGTTATCACACGAGTTAATCCCGCCTGAGGTGATCCGAAATAGCGATCGGTGTGGGGTAGTTCAGCACCACGATATAGGACGATGCGACAAATGTGATGATGGTAGTCGCCTGTATCAGCAGTGAGGCCTGGGAGGAAATTACGGCCCCGGAAGTCGCCACGTAGGCGATCAATAGCGAGAATTCGCTAATCTGCCCGAGCCTGAAGCCCAGGTCCCAGGCCAGACTGCGCTTTACACTGACGCCCTTGAGCAAAAAGCGATATACCACTGGCTTCAAAGCCAGCACCAGCACCGACAGGATCGCGGCAGGCACAATCACAGCGCCGAGCAGGCCCAGGTTGAAGCGTGCACCCACCGAGAAAAAGAACAATACCAGGAAGAAGTCTCGCAAGGGTTTCAGGTTGACCGCGATGTACTGGGAAATAGGGCTGGTGGCGATGGTAATACCGGCTATAAATGCGCCGATTTCTCCCGACAGGCCCAGTGCGTGTGCGGCTTCTGACATGCCCAGGCACCAGCCGATGGCGAGCAGGAAGATGTATTCATGAAAGCGGTCGAAGCGGGTGATCAGCGGCAATATGACGTAGCGCACGGCGGCCAGTGCGGCGCCGGCGAGCAGGGGCAAACTGAGCAGTATCCTGGCCAGGCCGGGTGCGCTTTCCGATCCGGTATCTGAGACACTCAGTAGCCACATCAGTACCAGGATCGCTAATAGGTCCTGCAGTAACAGCAGTCCTATCATCAACTCGCCGATATGCCGGTGGTGCAGGACTGTGGTAGGCAATAGCTTGATGCCAATAATCGTCGAGGAAAACATCATCGCGGCGCCGATCACCAGTGCATCGAGCTGGGCGAACCCAAACACGTAGGCGACTCCATAGCCCGTCAACAGAAACAGGAGTGAAGAAATAAATGCGACTAATGTGGATTTACGCAAGGTTGCCCACAGCGCCTGGGGTTGCATGTCGAGACCCAGCAGGAACAACAGGAATATGATGCCGACGTGGGAAATCTCGGCCAGCAACTGTACGTCCGTGACCATGGATAGCCCGAACGGCCCCATCAGGGCCCCCAATACGATATAGGCGATAATGAGTGGTTGTCGGGTATACAGTGCAAGCGACGCCAACACAGCGGCGCCCGAGAAGATCAGGAAGAACGAAAAGGTGATGGTGCCGGCATCCATGGCGCGAGTATAACCCTAGCGGCGTCTAAACAGGGGCTCCTTTTCCTGCACATCAGCCTGGTAGGCTTCGCTGAAGTCATTGAGACTGGCGAGGCTGCTTGCCAGTTGATTCTGGTCGGCGAATTCGAAGGAAGTGAAGCCGCAGCGCTGCAGGTAGTGCAGTTGGTCGCGGATAAAGTGGCCGGTCGCGCGAATTTCTCCGCTAAAGCCCAGCTCTCGCAATTCCCGCGCCGTAGAGAAGCCGCGACCATCGGTAAATACCGGGAAATTGACAGCGATGAGATCCAGACGTGACAGTTCCGCTGCGATGGCCGAGGGCGGTTGATCGGCTTCCAGTACCAGCCCCACTGTACCCTCCAAATCGGCTGCATCGTTGAGCTCTTCCAGATTCAGCAGGCTGCCCTGCCAGTCATCCTCAACAATTTGACCATCCTTAATCAGCCTTGGCATAGACAGTCTCCTTGAAGGGAAGTGGCCCCACGCGGCGGTAGGTCTCCAGAAAGTTTTCTCCCTCAGCGCGCTGTGCCAGGTAGGTGCTGAGGATTTTCTCAACTATATCGGGCATATCCTGCTGCTGGAAAGACGGACCCAGAATTTTTCCTATAGACGCATCTTTGCCCTGGTTGCCGCCCAGGCTGACCTGGTAAAACTCCTCGCCTTTTTTATCCACGCCGAGTACGCCAATTTGGCCGATGTGGTGGTGTCCGCAGGCATTCATGCAACCGGAAATGTTCAGCTCCAGTGGTCCCAGGTCGTATATATAGTCCATGTCGTTGAAGCGTTCCTGGATGGCTTCTGCCACGGGAATGGATTTGGCGTTTGCCAGGGCGCAATAATCGCCGCCAGGGCAACAAATCATATCGGTCAGGTAGCCAATATTCGGTGTGGCCAAACCCAGCGCGCCAATTTTCTTCCAGATCTCAAATAACATTTCCTGTTCAACATCTGCCAACACCAGATTTTGGTGGTGGGTGCTGCGAATCTCGCCAAAGGAATATTGATCTGCAAGATCGGCAACGGCTTCCATTTGCCGATCACTGATATCCCCGGCCGCATAGCCAGTGGCCTTTAGTGATAGGTTGACGATGCGGTAACCGGGCACGCGGTGGGCCACGGTATTGCGTTCATACCACCGGGCGAAGCCGCTGTCGGCGTCCAGTTGTTGCTGTAGTGCCGTGATGCAGGCGATGGCGTCCAACTGTCGATAGGCCGGTGCGGTGAAGCAGGAGCGAGTGCGCTGGAGCTCCGTTTCGGTGAGGGTGCCGGGGCCATCCTGCAAACGCGCCCACTCATCGTTTACCCGCTCCGCAAAGGCTTCGACACCCATCGCTTTGACCAGTATTTTGATGCGTGCTTTATATTTGTTGTCGCGACGACCAAGCTGATTGTAAACCCGCAGTATCGCCTCTAGGTAAGTGAGCAGGTGTTTCTTGTCCAGCCACTCACAGACCACCGAGCCGATCACCGGTGTGCGACCCAGGCCGCCACCTACCAGCACCTTGAAACCGACAATGCCAGTGTCCGGATGGGCAACCAGCTCCAGGCCGATATCGTGGGTGTGAATGGCAGCGCGGTCCGACTGGCTACCGCATACCGCAATTTTGAACTTGCGTGGCAGGAAGGCGAACTCCGGGTGCAGGGTGGACCACTGGCGGATAATTTCACACCAGGGGCGCGGGTCTTCCAACTCGTCTGTCGCCACACCGGCGTACTGGTCGGTGGTGGTATTGCGAATACAATTGCCACTGGTCTGGATGGCATGCATTTGCACGGTGGCCAGCTCTGCCAGAATGTCGGGAACATCGGCCAGCCTGGGCCAGTTCAACTGCAGGTTTTGACGGGTGGAAAAGTGGGCGTAGCCCTTGTCGTATTTGCGTGAGAGTTCGGCCAGTTTGCGCAGCTGCGCGGAGTTGAGCATGCCATAGGGAATGGCGATGCGCAGCATGGGCGCCAAACGCTGAATATAGAGGCCATTTTGCAGGCGCAGTGGCAGAAACTCAGCCTCGGATAATTCGCCGGCCAGGAAGCGCCGGGTCTGGTCTCGATACTGAGTTACGCGCTCATCGATGATGTGCTGGTCAATTTTGTCGTATATGTACATTTGAGTGACAATCTGTTGGGGCGACGCTACCATAACAGAAAAGAAAAGCTCGTAAAACGGCGTAAAAATTATATGCTTATGTGAAACATTTTTATGGGTTGGCGGTATAGATACACATTCGTTCTGATTGTTGTCACGGTCTTCGGGCCGATTGCGAAAGCAGCCGAAGAACCTATTTTCCGGCATTTTTCAGACCAGAAAAAGCTCAAGCCCAGTGGCGCTACCGGCAGTTGCACCGCGACTTTTGTGGCTTTTGGCGCAGAGCTGCTATAATCCGCGCCCGATAGACCTTATCAAGCCTCATGTAAAGGTAACAAGGGTGATCGATCAGGCAGGCAAGTTGTGTCTGAAAAATGGGAGTGGGAGGAAAAATGGTCAAATTTGGGGGCACCGTGTGGGTGCACCGTGCAAAGGTCTCGGAGTAACTGATGTCTGATCAGAATTCAAAAGATGCCGGTGATGGCATGGTAGACGCAATAGCTGCGACAGCAGTGATCGCTGTGATAATCCTTGCGGTGGCCTTTTGGTTGAGCACAATGCCCAGCTGAAAACTATCGCGTGTTCTCCAACACGGTTGAAACGATCAGGTACAATACGCCAATAAAGACGACCGTGAACAGTATTCCCGCTACAACAAAGGATTTGAAACTTCCCTCCTTGAAATCCCGCTCGCGGTTTTTGCTACTCTGCACCCCAAAACCGGCTGCGAGCACGCTGCCCACGACCTGCAATGGATTGAGTTTTTTGGTGGGCTGGTCAGTATCTTTTTCCACTGCTTTTTTCTCCGTTGGTATTTCTCAGACTATGACCCCGGCCCCGCTGGGGCCTACGCCAGGTTGGGACGCAGCCAGCGCTCCATTTCCTGCACGGATAAATTCTTTCTGGCCGCAAGACTCTCGAGTTGATCGCGACCGATTTTCCCAATTGCGAAATAACCGGCTTGCGGGTGGGAATAGTAAAAGCCACTGACTGAAGCGGCCGGGGTCATGGCAAAGTGCTCGGTCAATTCTACACCGGCATTCTGTTCTGCCTGCAACAGGTCGAACAGGGTGCGCTTCTCCGTGTGATCCGGACACGCGGGGTAACCGGGTGCAGGGCGAATACCCGTGTAACGTTCCCTGATGAGGTCAGTGCCGGCCAGATCTTCAGATTTTGCGTAACCCCAGAACTCTTTGCGCACGCGCAGGTGCAGGTGTTCTGCAAATGCCTCGGCCAGTCGGTCGGCCAGCGCCTTCAGCAGAATGCTATTGTAATCATCGTGGTCGGCTTCAAACTCAGCCACTTTCTTGTCCAGACCCAGGCCTGCAGTGACTACAAAACCACCCACATAGTCTTCGACACCGCTTGCCAGCGGTGCCACAAAATCCGCCAGGCTGAAGTTTGGTTTGCCGTTGGCCTTGGCAGTTTGCTGGCGCAGGTGATGCAGGGTCGCTATCTTCTCGGTCCTGATGGCGTCACTAAACAACGCTATGTCGTCGCCATTGACCTGGGCGGCGGGCCAGAAGCCAATGACGGCGTTGGCCTGTAGCCAGCCTTGCTCGATAATCTGCGTCAGCATGGCCCTGGCGTCTGCATACAACTGGGTTGCGGCTTCACCAACCTTTTCGTCCTCCAGGATGGCCGGGAATTTACCCGCCAACTCCCAGGTAATGAAGAAAGGGGTCCAGTCGATAAAGTCTACCAGCGCTGCCAGTGGATAGTTATCCAGTACCTTGGTGCCGGTAAAACTGGGGCAGGGCGGCTGGTATTGGTCCCACTGGGGGCGGAAGGCCAACGTCAGCGCCCTGTCATAACTGAGCCGGTTTGCTTTGGGTTTGCGCTTGGCAGTGCGTTCCCTGACCACTTCATACTCGGCGCGTTGGGCATCCACATAGGCCTGCTTGTCACTACCTACCAACTGTGTTGCCACCGAGACACTGCGTGAGGCATCCGGCACGTAGAGAGTGGCCTCATTCCGGTAAGCCGGCTCAATCTTGACGGCCGTGTGAGCCTTGGAAGTGGTGGCACCACCGATGAGTAACGGCAGGCTGAAACCCTGTCGCTGTAACTCGCCGGCGACATGCACCATTTCGTCAAGCGAGGGGGTAATAAGGCCGCTGAGCCCGATGATATCGACAGATTGCTCTTTCGCCACCCGCAGTATCTCCTCACAGGCAACCATAACGCCGAGATCTATCACTTCAAAATTATTGCACTGCAATACAACACCAACGATGTTCTTGCCGATGTCATGTACATCGCCCTTAACCGTGGCCATGAGGATTTTGCCGTTGCTCTGGCTGACACCACCCTTTTCTTCTTCGATATAAGGTTGCAGGTAGGCCACAGCCTGTTTCATGACACGGGCGCTCTTGACGACTTGTGGCAGGAACATCTTGCCCTCACCGAACAAATCGCCGACCACGTTCATACCATCCATCAGCGCGCCTTCGATGACCTCAATAGGCCGGCCAGCTTGCTGCCGGGCCTCTTCAGTGTCCTCTATGATCCACTGGTTGATGCCCTTGACCAGCGCGTGCTCCAGACGCTTGGTAACGGCTTGCTCGCGCCAGGCCAGGTCTTCTACCTTTTTGGCGGTGCTGCTGCCGCTGTCGCGGTAGGATTCAGCCAGGTCCAGCAGGCGCTCGGTGGAGTCCTCGCGGCGATTCAGAACCACATCTTCCACGCCTTCGCGCAGGTCAGCGGGCAGGTCGTCGTATGCGGCCAACTGGCCGGCATTGACGATGCCCATGCTCAGGCCGGCCTTGATGGCGTGATAGAGAAATGCCGAATGGATGGCTTCCCTGACCGGATTATTGCCGCGAAAAGAAAAGGACACATTACTAACGCCACCGGAAATCAGTGTGCCCGGCAGGTTCTCGCGTATGTAGCGAGTTGCCTCGATGAAGTCCACACCGTAGTTGTTATGTTCCTCAATGCCGGTAGCCACGGCGAAAATATTGGGATCAAAGATAATGTCGCCGGGTGCAAAGCCTACCGTGTTGACCAGTACATCGTAGCAACGCCGGCAGATCTCGGTCTTGCGCGCCAGAGAATCAGCCTGGCCCTCTTCATCAAAGGCCATTACCACCACGGCGGCACCGTAGCGCCGGCAGAGGCGGGCTTTCTCAATGAACTCGGCCTCGCCCTCTTTGAGCGAGATGGAATTGACGATGGGCTTGCCTTGAATACAACGCAGTCCGGCTTCAATGACCTCCCATTTGGAAGAATCCACCATGATTGGCACCCTGGAAATATCGGGCTCAGAGGCAATCAGGTTGAGAAGCGTGACCATGGCGGCCTCGGCATCCAGCATGCCTTCGTCCATGTTGATATCAATGATCTGGGCGCCATTTTCTACCTGCTCCCTGGCTACCTGCAGGGCAGTTTCATAGTCGTCTTCCAGGATCAGTCGTTTGAAGCGCGCAGAACCGGTGACATTGCAGCGTTCGCCGACATTGACGAACAGGGAGTCGGCAGTGATAGTAAAAGGCTCCAGCCCGCTCAGCCTGCAGGCAGGGTCAACCGATGGGACTCTCCGTGGCGCAACACCCGCAACGGCCGCCGCGATGGCGCGAATATGATCCGGGGTGGTGCCGCAGCAGCCGCCGACCAGGTTGAGAAAGCCGCGCTGGGCAAAATCGCGCAGATCATCAGCCATATCGTCGGGTGTTTCGTCGTACTCCCCGAAAGCATTCGGCAAACCGGCATTGAAATGACCGCTGAAATAGCAATCGGCAGCGTTGGCCAGCTCTTCTGCGAAGGGCCTGATTTCCTTGAAACGGCGGCCACAATTGGTACCCACGATAAGCGGGCGGGCATGGGCAATAGCGTTCCGGAAGGCCTCTGGGCTCTGACCAGACAGGATCCGGCCGCTGATATCCGGGAAGGTCACGGAAATCATCAATGGCAGCTCGCGGCCAATCTCTTCGAAGACACCTTTAATGGCGTAGATAGCGGCCTTGGCATTGAGCGTGTCAAAGATGGTTTCCACCAGTAACAGGTCTACGCCACCTTCAATCAAGGCCCGCGTGGCAACGGCGTAATCGGCTGCCAGGCGCTCAAAAGTGACGTTGCGCGCGGCCGGGTCGTTGACGTCGGGAGAGATGGAGGCAGTGCGGGGAGTAGGGCCAAGCACACCGGCTACAAAACGGGGCTTGTCGGGTTGCTGGGCGCTAACAGTATCTGCGGCGGCGCGGGCCAATTGCGCCGCCGCCAGGTTGAGCTCTGCCACGATGTCACCCAGGCCATAGTCATCCTGGGCTATCGAAGTAGCGTTAAAGCTGTTGGTCTCGATAATGTCGGCACCGGCCGCGAGGTATTCGAGGTGAATATCGCGGATGATATCCGGCCGGGTCAGGGATAACAGGTCGTTGTTTCCCTTTAAATCCACGCCGTGCGCGGCAAACCTGTCACCGCGGTAATCTTGCTCGGCCAGGGAGTAGTTCTGGATCATGGTTCCCATGGCGCCATCAATAATCATGATCCGGTCAAGCAGGGCGCGTTCCAGGGGACCGGTTTTCTCACTCATGGCGAATTATCTGTCGCTTAAAAAGGGCGTATCTTAACAGACGAAAACACTATATCAAAATATTTCGATATAGATGTGGAATTAACTATCAGTCGAACACCATAATCCCACGGGCAGTAAACGAACTAATTTTGCAGGGCTCTCGCCTTCGTCTTGTGATTTCTGTAACATACCCGACTAAATCAGTAGGAATACAGGTTTCAGCGTAATGGTCACTATTACCGAATCTGCACAGGATTACCTGGCTGAGTTGTTATCAAGCCAGGAAAATTGCCTGGGTGTCAGGGTATTTATCAATCAACCGGGCACCCCCAGAGCTGAGACCTGTATTGCTTATTGCCGGGAAGGCGACTCCACCGAAGGGGATGAAGAGCACCAATACGACAAGTTTACTGCCTGGTTTGAAGGTCGCAGCCTGCCGTTTCTGGAGGATGCACTGGTAGATTACGCCGAAGATCGCATGGGCGGCCAATTGACCATCAAGGCACCCAATTCAAAAATGCCCCGTATCGGTGATGACAGTTCCTTGGAAGATCGTATCAACTACGTTCTCTACAACGAGGTGAACCCGGCACTGGCTGCGCACGGCGGCGAAGTATCGCTGGTAGAAGTGACCGAAGATCGCTTCGCCATCTTACAGTTTGGTGGTGGTTGCCAGGGCTGCGGTATGGTGGATGCTACTCTCAAAGGTGGTGTTGAGAAAACCTTGCTGGAGCAATTGCCGCAGTTGGCCGGTATACGTGATATGACCGACCATTCGGACCGCAGCAACGCCTACATGTAGACGCTCGCCCGCTATCTGGCGGGCAGTACATCCTTGAGGCGAGTGCGCATTTCGCGGATGGTGGCGGTGGTGGTATCCCAATCTATACAGCCATCTGTTACCGACACCCCATATTCAAGCTGCGACAAATCCTCCGGAATTGACTGGTTGCCGGCGCGCAGGTTGCTTTCAACCATCAAACCGACGATCGAGCGATTGCCTTCAAGCACCTGGTTGGTCACGTTCTCCATAACCAGCGGCTGCAGCTCGGGGTCTTTATTGGAGTTGGCGTGCGAACAGTCGACCATGATGTTTATGTCGAGACCAGACTTGTCCAGCTCTACCTCGCACAGCTTGATGTGCACGGAGTCATAGTTAGGGCCATGCGAGCCACCCCGCAAGACAATATGTCCATAAGCGTTGCCACGGGTTGCGATCACTGCAACCTGGCCCTGTGTATTGATACCCAGGAAGCGATGCGGGTTGGACACCGAGTTGAGTGCATTGAGTGCCACTGCCAGTCCGCCGTCAGTGCCGTTTTTGAAACCTACTGCCGAGGACAAGCCACTGGCCATTTCACGGTGCGTTTGTGACTCGGTGGTACGCGCCCCGATCGCCGACCAACTGATGCACTCAGACAGATACTGGGGGGAAATGGGATCCAGTGCCTCGGTGGAAGTGGCCAGCCCCATTTCGAGGATATCCAGCAACAGCTTGCGGCCGGTATGCAGCCCCTCTTCAATTTTAAAGGAGTCGTCCAGGTGGGGGTCGTTGATCAGGCCCTTCCATCCCACCGTAGTTCTGGGCTTCTCGAAATAAACACGCATAACCAAGTAGATAGTGTCGGATACTTCGGCGGCCAGTTCCTTGAGGCGGCTTGCATAATCCAGAGCGGCGTCCACATCGTGAATGGAGCAGGGGCCGATGACCACGAACATGCGATGGTCCTTGCGGTCGAGAATATCCCGAATTACCCGCCGGCTCTCTACCAGCGTGGCGTTGGCGGCATCCGACATGGGAACGTTCAGCTTCAATTGTTGCGGGGTAACCAGGATTTTCTGGGATTGCACATTTAGATTGTCTACTTTTGCCTGTGTCATAACTCTCACCTGATACCAGCCTGGACGACGTGATCGCCCAGGATTGCCAAAACGGCGGCGGGTATTCTATAGCAATCGGTCGGGTTAGAATACTGTCGGTACAACCCAAATCCCCAGATAGCATACAAGCGCCGGCAACCAGTCCATCGCCGCTGTAGACACCATCGACTCAGATATAGGAATACCTTATAAAACAAGGGATTTTTGTACAGGCAGGCCACTGCATTTCAACCCTTCTATTTGGTTTCACTTTTACACCAGGGCACTCTGGGTTCTAACGTAGAAGATCAATTAGCGGGGTCTAGACAAAGAAAAACCCCTAAGTCGTTGAAAACAAAGGGGTTATGTTGGAGCGGGAAACGAGGTTCGAACTCGCGACCTCAACCTTGGCAAGGTTGCGCTCTACCAACTGAGCTATTCCCGCATTCTCGTGTGAAAGTGGCGTCCCCTAGGGGGTTCGAACCCCTGTTACCGCCGTGAAAGGGCGGTGTCCTAGGCCTCTAGACGAAGGGGACACACAGTCGCTCAATCGAGAGGCGCGCATTGTAGGTAGGCAGTGGGGAAACGTCAAGCTCGAGTCTTCTCCAATAATGAAATAGTTCTACTGCAATTTCAACAGGTTGGCGTGGGCTTCAGGATAGTCCAAAAACTCGCCGGCAGGCCCAGGCAGTGATCGCAATATTGCAGGTCATTCATGAGATGTTCGCACCTTTGTGTACTGGGTTATACAATAGCCGACTTTTCGCCACCGGGACAACAGGAATACCATGACAGCAGCTCTCGCCATTCGCGATTTGCGCAAGCGCTATGACAATGGCATTGAAGCGCTGCGCGACATTAGCCTGGAGGTGGAAGAGGGCGACTTTTTTGCCCTGCTGGGTCCAAACGGTGCCGGCAAGTCTACTACCATTGGCATCCTCTTTTCGCTGATTAACAAAACCGGCGGCAGCGTAAAGGTTTTTGGGGTCGATATTGACGAAAATTTCCCGCTGGCCAAGAAGCACGTGGGGATTGTGCCTCAGGAATTCAACTTCAACCTGTTCGAACGGGTAGATCACATTGTCATCAACCAGGGCGGTTACTACGGCTTGCCGCCCGAACTGGCCCGCGAGCGTGCCGAGAAATACCTGAAAAAGCTGGGCTTGTGGGAAAAACGCCACGACCGGGCGCGCGAGTTGTCCGGTGGCATGAAGCGACGGCTGTTGATCACCAGGGCCCTGGTGCACGAACCCAGGTTGCTGATACTGGACGAACCCACCGCCGGGGTGGATATTGAAATGCGCCGCGCCATGTGGGACTTTCTCAATGAGCTCAATGACAAGGGCACCACCATTATTTTGACCACACACTACCTGGAAGAAGCCGAGAGACTGTGTCGCAATATCGCCATCATCGACCAGGGGCAGATCGTGCACAACAGCAGCATGCGGGAATTGCTGAGCGAGCTGCATACGGAAATGTTTTTGCTGGATGTGCGCTCGGATTTACCCGCCGATGTAGAAATCCCCGGCTTCCCCTGTAAATGGCTGGATGCGCATACCCTGGAAGTGGTGGTGGACCACGACCAGAACATCAACCGGCTATTCACGGCTCTGACCGAGCAGGGCATGGAGATATCCAGCATGCGTAACAAGTCCAACCGGCTGGAGGAGATGTTTGTGAGTTTGCTGTCATGAGGGAGTATGAGCAGCCATGAGTCCATATGAAAAGTGGATAGCCTTTCGCACCATCTTCCTTAAGGAGATCAGGCGCTACCTGCGTATATGGACGCAAACCCTGCTGCCACCGGCTATTACCATGTCCTTGTATTTCGTTATTTTTGGCACTCTTATCGGTTCTCGTATAGGCGAGATGGGCGGCTTCAGTTACATGCAGTTTGTGGTGCCGGGGTTGATAATGATGGCGGTGGTAACCAACTCCTATGCAAACGTGGTGTCCTCTTTTTTTGGTGCCAAATTCAATCACAGTGTTGAAGAGTTACTGGTTGCGCCGGTGCCTAACTGGATAATTCTCAGCGGCTTTGTACTCGGTGGCGTCTCTCGAGGGCTCATGGTGGCGGTGATAGTGACCACCCTGTCGCTGTTTTTTGCCGAGCTGCATATTCACAGCCTGGCGATTACTGTAGCCATCGTGGTGATGACCTCAATCCTGTTCGCCCTGTTCGGGTTTATCAATGCCGTCTATGCCAAGAATTTCGATGATATCTCCATTATTCCAACTTTTGTGCTGACGCCACTTATTTACCTGGGAGGGGTGTTCTATTCCATGGAGCTGTTGCCGGATTTTTGGGCCATGGTATCCAAAATCAATCCGCTGGTGTATGTGGTTAACGGCTTTCGCTACGGGGTGCTGGGTGTCTCTGATGTGAGCGTGGGCTTTGCCTTCAGTATGATTCTTTTGTTCACCGTGGCTGCTTTCAGCTTCAGTATGCACCTCTTAAATACCGGCAAAGGACTGCGTCAGTGACGCTACTGGGCAAAAGCACGCCGGTCCCCCAGTGCTACGCACCGGAAGTGCTGGACCCGATTTCCCGCCGGCCCGCCAGGTCACTGTTGGGCTTTGATGCAGCCTTACCCTTGCGGGGAGAAGATGTCTGGCACGCCTGGGAACTGGCATGGCTGGAAGCCGGTCAACCCCGTGCTGCCGTCGCTCGCATAGTGCTGCCCTGCGAGACACCGAATCTCATTGAATCCAAATCCCTGAAGTTTTACCTGGCTTCTCTCAATCAAACCGGTTTTTCAGATCGGGCAGAGTTGCAAGCCACCCTGCAGACAGACCTGAGTGCGGTGGCGGGGGGCGCTGTCACCGTAGAGATATTGGCGCTGGATTCACCATCCCTGCAGGTTGATCAGCTACCTGGGGATTGCATAGACCATTTGTCCAGCGGATCTCATGCTGATCAGCCGTCGGCAGAGCTACTGGTAACCGAACAGAGCTCGGGTGAGCAGGTGTTGTACAGCCACTTGCTGCGCTCGCTGTGCCCGGTAACAGCCCAGCCCGACTGGGCCACGGTGATTGTGAGGTGTGAGGATGCGCAGTTAAGCCCGGCCAGCCTGTTGGACTATATTATTTCCTTTCGGAATCACCGGGAATTTCACGAGCAGTGCGTGGAGCGAATGTTTCGCGATATTCAGAGCGCCTGCGCACCACAGCGTTTATCTGTACAGGCACTCTATACCCGGCGAGGCGGCCTCGATATCAATCCGTTTCGTTCCACGGACACCGGCCCAGCACCGCGGTTGCGGACCTCGCGCCAATGATTCTCAGGGCGCAACACTGGAAACTCGTGGGGTTATGGTATGATGCGCGCCCTCGCTGGGAGAGGTGTCCGAGTGGCCGAAGGAGCACGCCTGGAAAGTGTGTATAGGGCAACCTATCGAGGGTTCGAATCCCTCCCTCTCCGCCATTTTGCGGTGGCCCTTACGGTCCCTTCGCAACGATAGATAGTGAATTCCGCCAGGCCCGGAAGGGAGCAACGGTAATTATCGACTCGTGTGCCGGAGTGTGGCTGTTTGGGCCGCCTCCACTCTTATTTATGGGCTGAAGGCTCTATGGGCTGAGGGCTCCTTGGGGTATGCTAGCCCCTGGCTCATTTGACGAACAAGAATACATCTATGTCTCATCAGGTATTGGCACGCAAATGGCGCCCTCGGATATTCCGCGAAATGGTGGGCCAGGAGCATGTTCTGCAGGCGCTGATCAATGCGCTGGATCACGACAGGCTACATCACGCCTATCTGTTCACCGGCACCCGCGGCGTCGGCAAAACCACCGTCGCGCGTATTCTGGCCAAGTGCCTCAACTGTGAGTCGGGGGTAAGCTCTGAGCCCTGCGGAGAGTGTTCTTCCTGCGTCGAAATAGCAGAGGGTCGCTGCGTTGACCTGATCGAGGTCGATGCCGCCTCGCGCACCAAGGTAGAGGATACCCGGGAATTGCTGGATAACGTGCAATACGCGCCGACCTGCTGTCGCTACAAGATATACCTGATTGACGAAGTTCACATGCTTTCTGCCCACAGCTTCAACGCGTTGCTCAAGACCCTGGAAGAGCCGCCGCCCCATGTGAAATTCCTGTTGGCGACCACAGACCCACAAAAATTGCCCGCCACGGTGCTTTCACGCTGCTTGCAATTTAATCTCAAAAACATGACTGCCGAGCTCATTGTGGGACATTTGAAGCATGTTCTTGAGCAGGAAACGGTCAGTTTTGAAGAACCCGCCCTGTGGTTGTTGGGGCGCGCTGCCGATGGCAGTATGCGCGATGCACTGAGTCTTACCGACCAGGCCATAGCCTTTGGTTCCGGCCAGCTTTCGCAAGCCGATGTGCGCTCCATGTTGGGTAGCGTGGACCTGACATTTGTCTACAAACTGACTCTCGCCGTATCCCAACAGGATGCTGCTGCCGCCCTGGCGGTGGTAGAAAATATGTCTGAGCATGCTCCCGATTATGGCGGCAGCTTGCAGGAAATGGCTTCCCTGCTGCACCGGGTGGCGATAGCGCAGGCGGTGCCGGATGCTATCGATAATAATTGGGGGAATGCTTCACAGGTAGCCGAATTGGCGGCTGGCATGACGGCTGAAGATGTGCAGCTCTATTATCAGCTGGCGGTTACCGGCCGCCGCGATCTTGGCCTGGCGCCCGACTTGCGCGGCGGTTTTGAAATGGCCCTGTTGCGCATGATCGCTTTTCGGCCAGTTTCCGTAATAGATCAACACCTGCAGCCCGAAGATCTGCAGGCAAGCGGCGCCGAGGTGGCCGTCCAGGTAAAAAAGCCTGAGATCGCGCGTCAGCGTGAACCCGAGCCAGAACCTGAGCCTGAGCCAGTAGTTGCAGCAGAACCGGCGGTAGTAGAGGCAAGAGTAGAGGCAGAGTCGACAGCGCCGACTGCGCAGCTGGACCTGGAGCCCGCACGGTGGGCAGAACTATTGGACAAGCTGCCTCTCACCGGTATTTTACTGAGTGTTGCTTCCTATTGTGAGTTGCGCCAGGTGGATGGCGATAAGGTCTATCTGGTGCTCGATGAAGATAATGCCTCGCTCTACAGCGAAAAGCATGGCGAGCGTATTGCCAGCGCCGTGAGTGAATATTTGCAGCGCGATATTACGGTACATATTGAACTGGGATCGCCCCGTTTTGAAACACCTGCGGCGCGAGCTCAGCGGCTGCTGGATGAGCGTCTTGCCCAGGCCGTTCAGTCCATAGAGTCCGACCCGAGAGTCCAGCTGCTTATCGATCGCTTCGAAGGCAGCCTGGACATGCAATCCATTACTCCGATAAAGCATTGAGGTGAACAGTGAAAGGCAATATTGGTGACCTGATGAAACAGGCGCAGGAAATGCAGGAAAAAATGCAACAGACGCAGCAGGAGCTAGCCAACACCGAGGTCGAAGGGCAGGCGGGTGCCGGCATGGTGAAAGTGGCCATGACCGGTCGCTACGACGTGAAGCGCGTTGCCATCGACGATATGGTGATGACCGAAGACAAGGAAATTCTGGAGGATCTGCTGGCGGCGGCGGTCAATGACGCGGTTAAGAAAGTGGAAGCCAACAATCAAAGTGCTATGGGTAGCTTGCTGCCGCCCGGTTTCAAGATGCCATTCTAGGCCAGCGCAGAAGAGGTGAAGAGAACAGGAGAGTCAAGTGAGCTTCAGTCCGCTAATTGAACAACTGGTGGAAAGCCTGCGCTGCCTGCCCGGCGTAGGGCGAAAATCGGCGCAGCGTATGGCCCTACACCTGCTGGAACGAGAGCGCGAGGGAGGCCTGGCCCTGGCCGAGGCGATGACCCTGGCATTGGAAGGTGTCGCTCACTGTCGCCAGTGTCGCAATTTTAGTGAAGAGGACGTTTGCGGAATTTGTACCGACCTGCGCCGGGAGACAACCACCATTTGTGTGGTGGAGTCCCCAGCCGATGTGGTGGCAGTCGAGCAGAGCGGTAGTTACCGCGGACTGTATTTTGTGTTGATGGGGCATCTCTCGCCGATAGACGGAATCGGCCCGGAAGATATTGGCCTGGATATACTCAAGCAGCGTATCGAAGATGGCGGGATCACCGAGCTGATTCTAGCCACCAATCCCACGGTTGAGGGTGAAGCCACCGCCTATTATCTGACAGAACTGGTGCGTACTGAGCCGGTCAAGGTCAGTCGCATAGCGCACGGCGTACCACTGGGCGGAGAGCTGGAATACGTGGACGGTAGTACCCTGGCGCACGCGTTTTCCGGGCGACGGGAAGTCGGCCTGTGACACCGTATCAACAGGTAGAAAGCAACCGGCAACTGGCCGAGCTGGTGGCCGATCTGGGCCATTCAGAGTCGGTGATCGTCGACACAGAATTTATGCGCAGGGTTACATTTTATCCCCGGGCGGGGCTTATCCAGCTGTGCTTTTCGGCCGCTCCACAGCAAGCCTGGCTGATAGACCCCTTGCCTATCACTGATTTTGCGCCTCTGTGTGAGTTGTTCGCCAATCCAGTTGTGGAGAAGGTGTTGCATTCTGCCAGTGAAGACCTGGAGGTTTTTCAGCAACTGCCGGCACAACAGCCGCTGCCCCTGTTCGATACCCAGCGTGCGGCGGCCTTTGCGGGGCTGGGGTTTGGCCTGGGGTATCGGGCGCTAATGGAACAGCAGGCCGGCATAGAGATAGCCAAGGATGAGACCCATTCTGACTGGCTACAGCGACCACTGACGGAGAAACAGCTCAGTTACGCTGCGGCGGATGTGGTGCCCTTACTGCCGGTATATAAACAATTGCGTGAGCGCCTGGTTGAAACCGGGCGCCTGCAATGGGTGTTGGACGACGGCGCGGACGCGGCCCAGGCGGCCGGGCAGGTAGGCCCGCCCACCTATTTGCGAATCAAGTCAGCCTGGCAGTTAACGCAACGCCAACTTGCCGTGCTGCGCGCCCTGTGTGATTGGCGTGAAGCCCGGGCCCGGCAGGTGGACAAACCGCGTAGCTGGATAATCAAGGATCCCCTGTTGCTGGAGCTGGCCCTGCGACCGCCGCGGTCTATCGATGAATTGTGCGCCGTGGCGGATATGCCGGCGTCAATTGTGCGCAAGCAGGGGGAGCGGATTGTGGATGTGGTGGTAGCCGCACTGGCGCTGGATGATGAACAGTTGCCAGTATGCATGCCGTCACCGCTGACGGCCTCGCAACGTCAACGCCTCAAAAAGTTGAAGAAGACAGCGGCGGGGATGGCTGCCGGCTGGAATCTTGCCAGTGAGGCTTTGCTGCCCGCCAAGGACTACGAATTGATGGTGCGGCTGGCCGATGGAGAGAGTATTGAAAGACCGGAGCGCTGGAGTGGCTGGCGTTGGCAGCCAGTGGTACAGCCACTGCTACGGTCGGCCGGGGTAGAGGAGTAGCGCATGCTGTGCCAGGTGTATCGAAGCCCACGTCGCCAGGAAATGTACCTGTATGTGGAAAAGACCCAAGGGCTGGTACAGGTTCCGGCAGAATTATTACAGCGTTTTGGCGAGCCAGAGCCCATCATGCTGGTGCATCTCGATGGCGAACGTCAGTTGGCTCGCGTTGATGCTGCCGAGTTGGTTGAGAAAATTGAACAGCAGGGCTTTTATCTGCAGATGCCACCGGCCCTGGCTGAGCTACTGCGTCGGGACGGCCAGTGAGCACGGGCCGCTTCTGGGAGGAGAAATCCCTCGCTGAGATGTCTGTCACAGAGTGGGAATCCCTGTGCGATGGTTGTGCCAAGTGTTGCCTGCACAAGCTGGAAGATGAAGATGACGGTGGGGTTTATTACACCAACATCCGCTGCCGATACCTGCTGGAGCAAAGCTGTCGCTGCAGTGATTATCAGCGACGCAGTGTGCTGGTGCCCCACTGCATCAAATTGCGCCCGCAGGACCTGGCAGATTACCACTGGTTACCCAGCACCTGTGCCTACCGGCTATTGTCTGAAGGGCAGCCCCTGGCAGACTGGCATCCACTGGTGTCGGGCGATCCAAACTCGGTTCACGAGGCGGGTATATCCATTCGCGGACGATCAATTTCGGATGAATTTGTACATCCAGATGGGTACAATGAACATATCGTGCACTGGCAGGAGTAAGCGGCATTGCTGACCGATGAATCGTACCTGATCGCCTGGGCAGTTTACCTGGCGGGCACCCTTGGCGCGCTGTTGATCCTCAACGCCTGGACTAAAAAGAGCGTCGCCGTGGGTATACGGAGCACGCTACTGTTGGTGCTGGCAGCACTGGCGCTGGCGCCGGCACACCCGATAGAAAATGCCGGTAGCTGGGCGCCGGCCATTTTTGTGGCCGGCTTTGACCTGCTTACCGATGGCCTGGAGCTTGCCATGCGCTCGTTGCGCTCCCTGACTATGGGCGTGGTTATTGCACTGGCACTGGCTTTGGTGTTGCAACTGGGCAGGCTGGTTCTGCGGCGCACGCTGACACACGAATAGACGGAGAGGGTCACTATGAAAGTTTTGAGACGGTTGTTACTGACACTGAGTGTAGCCATAGTGATTGCCGGTACTGGGCTGGCGCAAGCCGAAGATCAGCTGCCGGATGTGCGCCTGCTGATAGATGTTTCTGGCAGCATGCGTGAATCTGATCCGCACAACCTGCGCAAGCCGGCGCTGGCACTCATGGTTCAATTGTTGCCGGAAGGTTCTAAAGCCGGCGTGTGGACATTTGGCCAATGGGTCAACATGGTGGTTCCCCATGCTGAGGTCAATGAGCAGTGGCGCGAAGAAGCCGCCGCCGCGGTGGCCCAGATCAGCAATCATGGCTTGCTGACCAATATTCCCGATGTGCTGGAGCTAGCCACCTTCGATATTAATCGCCTGCAACATCAATACCGAACCAGCGTGATTCTGTTGACCGATGGCAAGGTTGAAGTGTCCAACGATACCGTAACTAACCAGCGCGCCGCCCGGGATTTGTTAAAGAAGTTCGCCATCGAATTACGCGACTGGGGCGTGACCGTGCACACCATAGCCCTGTCGGATGATGCGGACTGGCAATTCTTGCGCGCACTGGCGCAGGTTACCGGTGGTTTGGCAGAGCGAGCCCAATCGCCGGAAGAATTATCTGCCGTGTTCCTGCAGGCTCTGGATATCGCCGCGCCCACCGAGCAAGTGCCCCTGCTGGGCGGAGAATTCCTGATCGATGAGAGTGTTGAGGAATTTACGGTACTGGTATTCCCCGATGCCGATACCGCACAGGTCAGCCTGATCCGCCCGGACGAAGTCAGCCTGGAACGCGAGGACACGCCGCCCAATACCAGTTGGTATCACAACGACCGCTTCGAATTGATTACCGTACAGGATCCGATTGACGGTGAGTGGCGTATCGTCGCCCCAGGCTCGATTAGCCGGGTCAATGTAATTTCACATTTGTCGCTGGAGCTGGATCGCCTGCCGACCACCATGCCGGTTGGCCACAGCCCTGAATTTGGTCTGCGCCTGGCCGATTCGGGCCAGGTGCTCACCGACCCGGACCTGTTAGCGGTATTGACAGTCACGGCCCAGGTTTTCAGGAGCGATGGTCGCCAGTGGGAGATCACCATGGGCGGCGCTGAGGCTGATGCCGGCGGTGAGTTCCGTATGGAATTGCCCATGCTGGCCGAAGCAGGACGTTACGAGGTGGTGGTGCACGTCGATGGGCGTAGTTTTCAGCGCGAGGTGAGTTTTCTCACCGACGTTATCGAGCCGGCGCCGGCGGTGGACCCTTCCGACCTGGTACCTGCGGAGCAGCCGGGGGAAGGCCTGCCGGGCTGGCTGTTGCCGGCTGTGGCCTCGCTGTCGCTATTGCTTGCTATCGGGGTCTGGTGGATTCGCCGCGGTAGGGATGACGAGTGGGATGATGACTACGATGACGATGACGACGACCTCGAGGATGATGAGGATTCTTGATTTAGCAACACGCCATCTGTAGGCTTGCCGGTTCCATTCTTCAGGGTAAACATCAATGAAATTTGAAGGCACTGAACGCTACGTCGCCACCGGCGACCTGCGCATGGCAGTTAATGCGGCGGTTAATCTGGAACGCCCGCTGCTGATCAAGGGCGAGCCGGGCACGGGTAAAACCATGCTGGCTGAAGAAGTGGCGCTGGGACTCAACATGCGTCTCATCCAGTGGCATATTAAATCTACCACCAAGGCACAACAGGGGCTCTACGAATACGATGCGGTATCCCGCCTGCGCGATTCCCAACTGGGCGACGGCAAGGTTCACGATATTGCCAACTACATCAAGCCCGGTAAGCTGTGGGAGGCATTTTCTGCCGATGAGCAAGTGGTATTGCTGATTGATGAAGTTGACAAGGCGGATATCGAATTTCCCAACGACCTGCTGGTTGAGTTGGACCGCATGGAGTTCTTCGTTTACGAGACCGGCGAGACCATCAAGGCCAAGCACCGCCCGGTTATCATCATTACCAGTAACAATGAGAAGGAATTGCCAGACGCATTTTTGCGTCGCTGTTTCTTCCACTTCATCAAGTTCCCCGATCGCGCCACCATGAAACAGATTGTCGACGTCCACTATCCCGATATCGCCCAGAACCTGGTCCAGGAAGCGATGGAAGTATTCTTCGATGTACGCAGTATCCCTGGCCTCAAGAAAAAGCCCTCGACATCAGAGTTGATCGACTGGTTGAAATTGCTGATGGCCGACGATATCCCCGATGAAATTCTCAAGGATCGCGACCCCAGCAAGGCCATCCCACCCCTGTATGGCGCGCTGCTGAAGAACGAGCAGGATGTGCATTTGCTGGAACGACTTGCCTTCATACACCGTCGAGAGATGCGCTAAGCGGTCATGCTGATTAATTTTTTTCAGGGTCTGCGTGACTCCGGCGTACCGGTCACCGCCAAGGAGCTTCTGGACCTGCTGGAAGGTCTCAAGCAGCGTATCGCCTTCGCCAACATGGACGACTTCTATTACTTCTCCCGCACCTGCATGGTTAAGGACGAGAAGTACTTCGACCGCTTTGATCGTGCCTTTGGTTTGCATTTCAAGGAACTGGAGGCGCTCGACGACATCATCGAGGCGATAATACCGGATGACTGGTTACGCAGTGAGTTTATGAAGAACCTCACCGAGGAAGAGAAGGCCAGGATCGAATCGCTCGGTGGCCTGGAAAAACTGATCGAAGAATTCAAGCAGCGACTTGAAGAACAGAAGGAACGCCACGAGGGCGGCAACAAATGGGTGGGTACCGGTGGTACCTCGCCTTTTGGCCAGGAGGGTTACCACCCGGAAGGTATCAGGGTCGGCCCCAATGGCAAGAACAGGAAAGCAGTCAAGGTCTGGGAAAAGCGCGATTACGCCAACCTGGATGACTCGGTAGAGATTGGTACCCGCAATATCAAGGTTGCCATGCGGCGCCTGCGCAAGTTTGCGCGCAGTGGCGCCGCTGATGAACTGGATCTTGACGACACGATCCGTTCGACGGCCCGCAATGCCGGCTTGCTCGATATCAAAATGGTGCCCGAGCGTCACAATGCGGTGAAGGTCTTGCTGTTTTTGGACGTGGGTGGGTCAATGGATCCACATGTAAAAGTTTGTGAAGAGCTGTTCTCGGCAGCGCGCACCGAGTTCAAGCACCTCGAATATTTTTACTTTCACAATTTCATTTATGAATCCGTGTGGAAGAACAATGTCCGGCGACACAACGAGAGTACCAACGTACTGGATATCCTGCACAAGTACAGCCACGACTACAAAGTCGTGTTGGTCGGGGATGCCTCCATGTCGCCCTACGAGATCGCCCAGCCCGGTGGCAGCGTCGAACACTGGAACGAAGAGGCCGGTGAGGTATGGATGCGCCGCCTGCAGGAAGTGTACGACAGGGTGATCTGGCTCAATCCGGTGCCGGAAGCTGAATGGGAGTACACCCAGTCGGTTTCGATGACACACCGCCTGGTGGAGGGACACATGTATCCCCTGTCCCTGCGGGGCCTGGAAGAGGGTATGGCCTACCTGTCCAAATAGGCAATCAGCGCGGCGGTTACCGCTACGTTCAGTGATTCGACGCCATTGTGCATGGGTATGCGTAGCGAGGTGTCCGCCAGGCGGGCAATTTCCCTGGAGACGCCGCTGGACTCATTGCCCAGTACGTAAATAGTGTCACCGCGCGCGTGATTATCATACAGCGAACAGTCGGCATCGGCGGCCAGGGTACAGATTCGGTGGCCCTGCTGTTGGCATTGGCGCAGTGCATCAGACAGTTCCCTACAGCGAATCAAGGGAGCCCGAAACAGGGTTCCCGCGCTGGCTTTCACCGCCAGTGGCCCCAGCGCCGCATTGCCGGCCCGGGGCCAGAGAATCCCGTCGATGCCGCCGGCCACGGCCGAGCGAATCAGCATGCCGGCGTTGTGGGGATTGGTGAGCCCATCTACCGCCAGCAGGCGGCGTGGACGAGATGCGGGCGGCAGGGCCAGGTACTCATCCAGTATTGAGAATCCCGGGCAGTGAATATCCACAGCTACGCCCTGATCCTGCGACCCTTTGCGCGATATCCGCGATAGTTCTTTCTTGCTGTGCAGGCATAGTTCGATGCCACGACGCTGGGCAATGTCTTCCATTTGGCGCAGCACATCGGCCGGTTTATTACTGTCGGCAAAATGCAGGCGAAAGCAGCTCAGGGAAGAGTCCTGCAGTACTTCAAGTACCGGGTTGCGACCGTATACCGTGATGATCTGATCGAAGAAAGGGGGCATTAGCCGTTTAGATGAGCCTCTGGCTGGCCCCGATTTCTGGCCACTTGCGTGACTTCCTCAGCGGCTGCCATCATACGTGCTGCAACCCGCTCGATCTCAGCACCAGTGACGGGCTTGGTGAAGGAACCGGCAGCAAAACACAGGGCGGGCATCTGTTTATAGGCAAACACAGGCACGTTAATGGTGCCGACATTGTAGTGGCCCCGGGGATCAATTCTGTCCAGGTGTACCTGCTCGTCACACAGCGCCCGCTGGTAATTATTGGTAATTTCTTCCAGATCCTTAAGGTTCCAGGCGTTCTGGATGCCGGCCAGGTCTGTGTGTAGTTTTTTCTCGGCCTGGGTCTGCAGTGTTACCTCGAAACCGCGGGCGCGGATTCCTATTACAGACATACGTAGGCATTGGTCCAGCTTCTCGTTGTAGTCACCCCTGGCATCGTGGGCCGCGGTCAACCATGCCTCCAGGTGTTTGGCGGGCGACCAGGCGGTAAAGCAGGCGCCAATAGGTGCCATATTGGGCAGACGCAAGCCCAGATGAAAATTGTCGATAAGCGCGCTGGCACTGCCGTACAGGGCCAGCAGTACCACATGTGACTTGGAACGGCCGGTGACGGCAAAACCGATGTTGAGGTCGTTTTCCAGGGATTCCAGCGCCGGCCTGGCATATTCGAGAACCGGAAATTGCGCGAAGGCGGCGTTACCGGCCGCTATGATACTGGGCCCCAGGCGGTAGGCCTTGGTTTTGGGGTGTTGCACCAGGAATCCATAGGTCGCCATGGTGGTCAATATGGCGTGGCAGGTGGCCTTGTTGAGGCTGAGGCGGCGGGTCATTTCGGTCAGGCCAAAGGCCTGGTGAGGGTTGGCCATCAGCAAATCCAGAATGGCCAGCGCACGCGCAGTGGGTTGTGAAAAGAGAGCCACTGTGATTCCTTCCAGCTAGCTAATAATCGGTATGAATTATTAAACCTTCGAATTCATGCTGTCAAGCACAGTCTTCTCCCCAAATCCTCAGATAGAACTTTGCCAGTTCGCCCGGCAACAGCCCACGCATCAGGGCAAAGACGTTGTAGGACAGCGCGGTGAGTAAAAATACAGCGCATTGGCAGTAAAGTCCGAACAGGGCAAGGTACCACCACCAAAATCGAGCTTCAGTTCCTTGCTGCGCTTTTCACTGTCTTGCGCACGTTGGTTGTACCAGTGGATGAGCCGGCTGTCACTGCTTCGGCTTCTTCCTGTGGCTCTAAATCAAGGTCGGCCGGGCACCTTCTCGCAGCACGGGGGCCAAGAGGTCTTTCTCCTCTGGCAATGCCAGATCAAGTACATTATTGTTTGTCATGTGTGGCGTTCTCCCTGTTGTTTATAAATCAGTGTCGTAAACCGATTTCAACAAGACACGCCGCATACTCATTTCGTGTTAGCAACACGGCCCCCGATCTGTATCATCTCGTATTGGAAGAAGCTCAGGGTCGAATTCATTCGACCCTGAGCGTATAATGATCCCCATGACAGTAGCCAATCCACATACAGCAGTAACCATGATGGCCGATCGGGACAGCGAGGCCGATGAGCACCTGGAAGGCGACCTTGCCGTACAGGACGCCAAGCCCAAGGCCAAACTCAAAAAACCGCCCCTGTTCAAGGTGGTTCTGCTCAATGACGATTACACACCTATGGAGTTTGTGATCGAAGTTCTGGAAGTCTTTTTTCGTATGAACCGCGAGCAGGCGACCCACGTCATGCTCACCGTACACACCCGGGGCAAGGGCGTATGTGGTATTTATACCCGCGATATTGCCGAAACCAAGATGACCCAGGTCAACCAGTATTCACGAGAGAAGCAGCATCCGCTGTTGTGTGAAGTCGAGGCCTCTGATGGCTGAGCAACGAGGAGCAAACCGGCAATGCTAAACAAGGACCTTGAAACCACCCTCAATGATGCCTTTCGTGGCGCACAGTCCAAGCGTCATGAGTTCATGACCGTGGAACACCTGTTGCTGGCTCTGTTGGACAATGCCGATGCCATTCAGGTCATCAAAGCCTGTGGTGGCGATGTCGGCGAATTGCGCGGCGAACTGGCAGAATTTGTCGATGCCACCACTCCGCTCATCCCTGAGGAAGAAGATGATGATAGAGACACCCAGCCAACGCTGGGTTTTCAGCGTGTCATCCAGCGTGCGGCGTTTCATGTGCAGTCCTCCGGCCGGGCCGAGGTCAGCGGTGCCAATGTGCTGGTCGCTATTTTCAGCGAGCAGGAAAGCCAAGCCGTCTATTTCCTGAAAATGCAGAATATCGCCCGCCTGGGTGTGGTGAACTTTATCACCCATGGTATTTCCAAGGTGGCTGGAGATGATGACAGCAGCGCTGGCGATGCCGATGAAGAAATGCCGGGCGAGAAGGGTGAATCCAATCCGCTGGACAGTTTTACCACCAACCTTAATGAAGAGGCGAAAGCGGGCCGCATCGACCCCTTGATCGGTCGTCTGGCGGAAGTCGAACGGGTTACGCAGATTCTGGCTCGACGTCGCAAAAATAACCCGTTATTGGTAGGCGAATCCGGTGTCGGCAAAACGGCCATTGCCGAGGGCCTGGCCAAGCTTATCGTAGACGGGGACATTCCCGAGGTGCTGGTGGGCAGTGTGGTGTACTCGCTTGATATGGGCACGCTACTGGCGGGTACCAAGTACCGGGGTGATTTCGAAAAGCGCCTGAAGTCGCTATTGGCACAATTGAAGCAGAGCGATAACGCTATTTTGTTTATCGATGAAATTCACACCATAATCGGTGCCGGCGCTGCATCCGGTGGTGTCATGGATGCCTCGAACCTGCTCAAGCCCATGCTGGCTTCAGGCAAACTGCGTTGCATCGGCTCCACCACGTTTCAGGAGTACCGCGGGATATTTGACAAGGACAGGGCGCTCAGTCGACGTTTTCAAAAAATCGATGTGCTGGAACCCTCTGTACACGAAACCTATCTCATCCTCAAGGGCCTGAAAAGCCGCTTTGAGGAGCACCACGGCCTGCGTTACAACAACAAGGCTCTGCAGGTGGCGGCAGAACTGGCCGAGCGCTACATCACCGACCGCTTTCTGCCGGATAAGGCCATCGATGTCGTAGACGAGGCGGGTGCCTACCAACAACTGCAGGCAGCTTCGAAACGCAAAAAGGTTATTGGCGTACACGATGTGGAGGCGGTGATTGCCAAGATCGCCCGCATCCCACCAAAATCCGTCAGCGCCTCCGACAAGAAGGCTCTGCAGAAGCTGGAGAGTAACCTGCAGTTGGTTGTGTTTGGCCAGGACAAGGCGATAGGCAGCCTGGCAACTGCTATCAAGTTGGCGCGGGCAGGGCTGCGGGCTGGCGAAAAACCTATTGGCTCCTTCCTGTTTGCCGGTCCCACCGGTGTGGGTAAAACCGAAGTCACCCGGCAACTGGCCAGGGTGCTGGGACTTGAGCTGCTGCGCTTTGATATGTCCGAGTATATGGAGCGTCATACGGTGTCCCGACTCATTGGTGCGCCGCCGGGGTATGTGGGTTTTGACCAGGGTGGTTTGTTGACTGACGCGGTTACCAGGCATCCGCATTCGGTCGTATTACTGGACGAGGTAGAAAAGGCGCACCCGGATGTATTCAACCTGCTATTACAGGTGATGGACCACGCTTCACTCACTGATAATAACGGTCGGCGTGCCGATTTTCGCAATGTGATCCTGATTATGACTACCAATGCCGGCGCTGAGAATATCAGTCGCCGCTCGATTGGCTTTGCCGAGCAGGATCACGGCACAGACGGCCTGGAGGCGATCAATCGCATGTTTACGCCGGAGTTCCGCAACCGGCTCGACACGATCATACAGTTTGAAGCGCTGGACACAGAAGTGATTCTGACAGTGCTGGATAAGTTTCTCACCGAATTGCAGTCGCAGCTCGATGAAAAGCGAGTCATGCTACAAGTCGACGAGGACGCGCGTCTGTGGTTGGTAGAGAAGGGCTATGACATCACCATGGGAGCCCGCCCAATGGAACGAATTATCCAGGAGAGCATTAAAAAGCCACTGGCGGAAATGGTGCTATTTGGTGAGCTGTCCAAACAGGGCGGCACGGCCTATGTCAGCCTGGATGCGGCGGGGGACAAGTTAGTGGTGGAGGCTGAAGTGCTGGTGCCCGAGCCGGAGGCGGTGCATTAAACAATTGGCCGAACGCGAACCGCCGCATTAATTCGGCCCTTGTGTCTCTCTCGCGCGGTAAGTAATGCGCCCTTTGCTCAGGTCGTAGGGCGTCAACTCGACGCGCACCTTATCACCGGTGAGAATCCGGATATAGTTTTTGCGCATTTTTCCCGAGATATGCGCAGTCACAACGTGGCCATTTTCCAATTGAACCCGGAAGGTGGTATTGGGAAGCGTGTCGATCACTTCACCTTCCATTTCAATTTGATCTTCTTTTGCCATGCGGCAGTTTTCCTGTTGAAAAATCAGGCCGCATTTTGCCCTAAAAATGGCCTCAAGGCTACAGCAATTCTACCCATTGCCCATTGATATAGAGCTCAAGGGGGCGGAACTGCACTTTGTAGGCCATCTTTTGGCACTCCTTGATCCAGTAACCCAGGTAGAGATAATCCAGCCCCATAGCGCGGGTTGCCTCTATTTGCCACAACACTGCGAAGGTGCCGATGCTGCGCGATTGCAGCTCCGGCTCAAAAAAGGTGTAAATGGCCGTCAGGCCGTCATTGAGCCGGTCCGCCACCGCGACGCCGATTAACCGCCCATCGAGTAATAGCTGGTAGAAATGGGTAACCCCCCATTCGGTACTCAGAAATGACTGGTATTGCTCGCGTGTGGGCGGGTACATGTCGCCGTCCCGGTGACGCGCTTCGATATAACGGGAATACAACCGGTAGTAGTGGTCATCATCAATGTGATCGATTTCTTCTATCAGGATATCGGCATTCTGCTTCCAGGCTCTTTTCTGGCTGCGCCGGGGCTGAAATTTGTGTACTTCGACCCGGGCCGGGATACATGCCCTGCAACTGCTGCAATTGGGGCGATACAGGTGTGATCCACTGCGGCGAAATCCCATGCCAGACAGTTGGCTGTACAGGTCGCTGTTCATTGAGGTGCGCGTGTCTACGAACAACGTAGTTGCTTCCTGTTCTGCCAGGTAACTGCAACTGTGGGGGTAGGTGGTATAAACCTTGAGGTCGCGTAACGATGAAGTCACAGCAAGTCTCCTGTGGCTATTTCCAGTTGCCAGCGATCAGGCGCGGGCGACTGTACAACATTTTGCGTAAGGAACCGCTCAAAGTCCAGCCGCGATATATTGCGAGCTCCCATCGTATTGAGATGGCTGCTTTCAACCTGGCAGTCGATGACTTTTTGTCCCGACCGCTTCATTTGATAGGCCAGCGCTAACAGCGCTGTCTTGGAGGCGTCCGTGGCACTACTGAACATGGACTCGCCAAAAAATACCTGGTCCAGCGCAACTCCGTACAGCCCGCCCACCAGCTGATTGTTCTCTCCCCATACCTCGACCGAATGGGCGTAGCCCGTTCGATGCAGGCTCATATAGGCCCTGGCCATCGAATTGGTAATCCAGGTGCCGCGCTCGCGGACACGGGGCGCTGCACAGCCGGACAGCACCCGATGAAAAGCCCGGTCCGTGGTGATGCGAAAGTGATCGCGCCGCAGGGTTTTGCGCAAACTTCTGGACACGCGCAACTGCTCCGGGAATAACACCGACCTGGGGTCGGGGCTCCACCAGAGAATGGGTTGAGGATCTTCATACCAGGGAAATATCCCGCGCCCATAGGCCTGCAGCAAGCGCTCTACGCTGAGGTCGCCACCCACTGCCAGCAAGCCATTGGGATAGCTCAGCGCCTGTTCTGTGGCGGGGAATTCCAAGCTTCCCTGCTTGATGCGTTGGATTGTTACCATTGCCTGTATGGTGATGGAATCCTTACAGATTGTCGAGGTAACGCTCAGCATCCAGCGCCGCCATACAACCGAAGCCGGCTGAGGTCACGGCCTGCCTGTAGACATGATCGCTGACATCCCCGGCGGCGAATACGCCCTCTACACTGGTAGCTGTAGCATTGCCTTCGATGCCACTGTGGATTTGTATATAGCCATCTTTCATATTGAGCTGGCCCTCGAAGATGTCGGTGTTGGGCTTGTGGCCGATGGCTATAAATACACCGGCTGCGTCGACATCAGTAATCGAATCATCAATGGTGCTGCGCACTTTCATGCCGGTGACGCCACTGTCATCCCCCACAACTTCCTGCAGGGTGTTATTCCAGAGTATGGTGATGTTGCCATTCTTTTCGCGCTCGAACAGTCTGTCCTGCAGCATCTTCTCGGCGCGCAAGGCGTCGCGTCTGTGCACCAATACCACTTCGGAGGCTATATTCGACAGGTACAGGGCCTCCTCGACCGCGGTATTACCACCGCCAATAACGGTCACCTTTTGCCCTCTGTAGAAAAAACCATCGCAGGTGGCGCAGGCACTGACGCCCTTGCCCATAAATGCGGCTTCCGAGGGTAAACCCAGATATTGAGCGGATGCCCCAGTGGTAATAATCAGTGCATCACAGCTGTAATTGTTGCTGCCCTTGAGCAGCATTGGCCTGGCCTGCAAGTCAACTTCATGAATATGATCAAATATGATGTTGCTATCAAAGCGCTCGGCATGAGCCTGCATGCGCAACATCAGGTCGGGACCCTGCAAACCCTCCAACTCACCCGGCCAGTTGTCTACATCGGTGGTGGTGGTGAGTTGACCACCTTGCTCCATCCCCGTGATCACCACCGGTGACAGATTGGCGCGCGCAGCGTAGATTGATGCCGTATAGCCAGCCGGGCCGGAACCGAGAACGATCAGGCGGTGATGTTGTATGTCGCTCATGTTTGGCTTGTCCTGTAAGGTTTTACATTCTAATTGGGGCGCTTATAATAATTTAAAGTACATTTCGACGCTAAGTTTATGAAATAATAAATAAATATAAGCATAATTACTCAAACCAAAAGTTTTATAGACCAACAAGAGCACCCGCGTGTCTGAACCTGCCGCTACTGCAAAGCACTTCCTGGGACCCCGCCTGCGCGAGGGTGCCTTTATCGGTATCACTGCGGCCTGCCTGTATTTGCTGCTCTCCCTGCTCAGTTATACGTCGGAGGACGGCTCTTGGTCAGCCACAGGCAGCTCAGATTACGTCGCCAATGCCGGCGGTCCGGCCGGCGCCTGGATAGCCGGTCTATTTTTTTGGCACATTGGCTACCTGGCCTACCTGTTCCCGCTGATGCTGGCCTGGCGCGCCTGGTTGTTGTTCCAGCACCGCCACGAAGAGGGTGGTTTTGACTGGGTTACCTTTACCATCAGGGCGCTGGGCCTGATGATGGTCATAATCGCCGGCACGGCGCTGGCGGCGATGAACGACCCGGGCAATTCACAGCTACCCGAGGGCCTGGGCGGTTCGCTGGGAAAGGAGGTGGGCAGCTCCTTTGCCGATGCCTTCGGCGTGACCGGCAGTCGGCTCATATTATGTGCGGTATTTTTGTTCGGAATGACCATGTTCACCGATTTGAGCTGGCTCAAAATGATGGATTATGTGGGCTATTGGACGATGCGTGGCTCGGTTTGCGCGCGTGAATTAGTGCAGTGCCGCTGGCAGCAGTTGCGCGAACGGCGTCAGCAGCAGAAAGCGCAGCAGGTGCGCAAAATTGCTATTACTGAACATGTTGCAAAAGAGAAGAAACGCACACCACCCAAGATCAAACCACCCGGCAAACCCGTCCAGAAAAGTGAACGCGGTGACAAGGAGCGCCAACAGCCCCTGTTTGATGCACCGGTACGCGGAGATTTGCCACATCTGGAGCTTCTGGATGAAACGATTAAGGACCCCCGTCGCGGTTATTCAAAAGAGGCGCTGGAAGCACTGTCAAAATTGCTGGAACTCAAGCTGGCCGATTTTGGTATCGCCGCCGAAGTTGTGGCGGTCTACCCGGGGCCGGTTATCACTCGCTTTGCACTGCAACCGGCGGCGGGGATAAAAGTCAGCCGCATCTCAGGCCTGGCCAAGGACCTGGCGCGCTCGCTGGCGGTGATTAGTGTGCGGGTGGTAGAAGTCATTCCCGGCAAGTCCGTAGTGGGTATCGAGATACCCAACGAAGACAGGGAGGTGGTTAATTTGAGGGAAGTGCTGTCCTCGGCCACTTTTGAAGATTCCAAATCGCCGTTGACCCTGGCGCTGGGGCACGATATTTCCGGCCAACCGGTCGTTGCAGATCTGGCTAGAATGCCGCACTTGTTGGTCGCAGGTACCACCGGAGCGGGCAAATCGGTGGGTGTTAACGCGATGCTGCTTAGCCTGCTCTACAAGTCCGGCCCGGCTGATGTGCGTCTGATTCTGGTCGACCCCAAGATGTTGGAATTGTCAGTGTACGACGGTATTCCCCATCTGCTGACGCCGGTCATCACCGACATGAAGGATGCCGCTAACGGTTTGCGCTGGTGTGTAGCCGAAATGGAGCGCCGCTACAAATTGATGGCGGCTATGGGTGTACGTAACCTGGCCGGTTACAACCGCAAAATTGAAGATGCCGAGAAAGTCGGCACGCCCCTGCTCGATCCCTTGTGGAAGTCTGAGCCCCTGTTTGAAGTGGCCGAAGAAGACCAGGTAGCCCCCAACCTGGAAACCCTGCCGACCATTGTCGTGGTGATCGATGAATTTGCCGACATGATGATGATTGTTGGCAAAAAGGTAGAACAACTGATCGCACGCATCGCGCAGAAAGCGAGAGCGGCGGGCATCCATTTAATATTGGCCACGCAGCGGCCATCGGTAGATGTAATAACTGGCCTGATCAAAGCCAACGTGCCAACACGCATTGCCTTCCAGGTCTCTTCCAAGGTTGATTCACGCACTATTCTGGACCAGGGCGGCGCCGAGCAACTGCTGGGCCACGGCGATATGCTGTATTTGCCACCAGGCACCGCTGTGCCTGTGCGGGTACACGGTGCCTTTGTGGATGATCACGAGGTTCACCAAGTGGTTGCCGATTGGAAGCGTCGTGGCGAACCTGCCTATATTGACGGTTTATTGGAGGCGGGCAGTGCTCCGGGCGTTATGCCCGGTGAAAAACCGGCCGGCGGTGAAGATGGTGATGATGAAGCCGACGCCCTGTATGACGCAGCCGTGCATTACGTTACCAAGAGCCGTCGCGCCTCAATCTCAGCGGTGCAGCGCAAACTGCGTATCGGATACAACCGTGCCGCCCGACTTATCGAGGTGATGGAGGCGGCGGGTGTGGTAACTGAAATGGGTACCAACGGACAACGCGAAGTGCTGGCGCCGCCGCCTGTGGAAGATTGATGCGCTTACCGCTGGCAATTGCACTGCTCACAGCTACGCTGTGCCAGGCCCAGCACGCGTCGTTAATGGACCTGCAGCAGCGTCTGGCGGCTATCGAAAGTCTCAGCGGAAATTTCCAGCAAACCCTGCTGTCGATGGACGGGGAGCAGTTGGAGCAGAGCAGTGGTCACTTCAGGTTGTTGCAACCGGCTTATTTCTCCTGGCAAATTGAGCTTCCTGACCAGCAGTTGCTATTGGCCGCCGAGGGTGTGTTGTGGCATTACGATGTCGAACTGGAGACGGTAACACGGCGCAACATTCCATCAGACAATCCCTACAGTCCCCTGCAGATATTGGCCGGCGATAGCCAGACCCTGGCAGAGTACTATCAAGTAGAGTCCCTGACTCCCGACTCATGGCGGTTGGTGCCGAATTTCGAGAGCGGGAATTTCCTGGCAATTACCCTGCGGTTTAACGGGCCATTGCTCCTGTCCATGGACGTATTGGACCCGCTGCAGCGAGTCACGCACATAGTGTTTGAGCACCTGGAGCACAACCCGGGGCTCAGCGCCGCTGATTTTGTATTCGTGCCTCCCGATGGCGTTGATGTATACAGCCATGAGCGTTGATGTAGACAGCCGTGAGTGATGACCTGTTTGCCAATACAGAGTCAGCCTATCAGCCGCTGGCCGCCAGGCTGCGCCCGGCCACACTGAGTGACTGTGTCGGGCAGACCCATATACTGGGCGCCGGCAAGCCTCTGCATGAAGCAATAACACGCGGACAACTGCACTCCATGATCCTGTGGGGGCCGCCGGGAGTTGGTAAAACTACGCTCGCGCGCATGGTGACGGAACAGGCCAGCGCACATTTTATTGCCTTGTCAGCGGTGTTGTCCGGAGTCAAGGATATTCGGGCGGCAGTCGACCAGGCCAAAATTCAACGCGGGCAGGGCCGGGATACGGTGTTATTTGTGGATGAAGTACACCGTTTCAACAAGTCCCAGCAGGACGCTTTTTTGCCCTTTGTCGAAGACGGCACCCTGATCTTTATCGGCGCCACTACTGAAAACCCCTCTTTTGAACTCAACAACGCACTGTTATCGCGTTCGCGGGTTTATAAATTGCGCTCGCTGGAGGTGGATGAAGTTGGCGAAGTGCTGCGGCGCGGTATCGAATCCTGGCAGCAGCCGGTTGAAATTACTGCGGACATTCTGGAAAGTCTTGCCCGCAGTGCCGACGGTGACGCGCGCCGGGCGCTTAACCTGCTGGAGTTGGCACTGGACCTGGCCGTAGCCGATGCGGATGGCACATTACAGCTCACCGCGGAAATTATTGACGAGGTTTTACAGGGCACTCTGCGCCGTTTTGATAAGGGCGGCGATGTGTTTTACGACCAGATATCAGCCCTGCACAAGGCCGTGCGAGGCAGCTCTCCCGACGCCGCCCTGTACTGGTACGCGAGGATGCTTGATGGTGGTTGTGACCCACTCTACATCGCCAGGCGGGTGGTGCGTATGGCGAGTGAGGATATTGGCAATGCCGACCTACGTGCGCTGGCTATTGCGCTGGATGCGTGGCAGGTTCAAGAGCGCCTGGGTAGCCCCGAAGGCGAGCTTGCCGTCGCGCAAGCGGTGGTCTACCTGGCCTGTGCTGCCAAAAGCAATGCTGTATACACGGCCTTCAACAAAGCGGTCGCCGATATCGCAGCATCTGGCAGTGAAGAAGTGCCCTTGCATTTGCGCAATGCACCTACCAGCCTGGGCAAGACCATGGGGCATGGGCAGGAATATCGCTATGCCCACGATGAACCCCACGGCTTTGCCGCGGGAGAAAATTACTTTCCGGAAAATCTGCGGGATCAACGCTACTATTTTCCCACCGAGCGAGGTCTGGAACAGAAAATCTCCGAGAAACTTAAGCGCCTGCGCGAGCAGGACAAACACAGTACAATGCGGCGCTACGAATAATCAGTAGTAATTAGCCCATCCACACATGAAACACCTGATATTTATCGCTCTGGGAGGGGCTGGCGGAGCACTGGCGAGGCACGGGATGTCCAGCCTGATACACAACTCGGCCGGCAGCCATTTCCCCTGGGGCACTCTCGCGGTCAATCTGCTGGGCTCATTCTGCATCGGTATTATGTACATGGTGATTGTCGAGCGCGGCCTGATTCACCCGGATTGGCGCAGTGTCACCACGGTCGGGTTTCTGGGTGCATTCACCACCTTCTCTACCTTTTCACTGGAGACCATCGCCCTGCTGCAAAACGGGCAGCCCGCGGCAGCACTGGGGTATGTGTTATTTAGCGTACTGGTGTGTGTGTCGGCGGTGTGGCTGGCCATGAGCCTGGTGCGACTACTTTAGATTTACAGGAACAATCGAATGCTGGATTTAAAACAGGTGCGGCAAGACCCGCACGCTATTGCCGATCAATTGCAAAGACGCGGCTACATTTTTGATGTGGCCGCCTTCGAAGCACTGGATGCGAGGCGCAAACAGGCAGATGTACAAAGCCAGAATTTGTTGGCTGAGCGCAAATCCGCCTCCAAAAAAATTGGCGAGCTGGTCAAGAGCGGTATCGCCGTCGATGCTGCAAAGCAGACTGTGAACGAGACCCTCGCCAAAATCTCCACGCAACTGGACGGGCTGACCGCAGAGGCCAAAACAGTGCAGGACGAACTGGACAGCCTGTTGTTGGCTACCCCCAACCTGCTGGCGCCAGAGGTTCCCGAAGGGCGCGATGAAGCTGCCAATGTCGAGGTGTCGCGCTGGGGTGAACCGGCCAACTTCGATTTCCCAGTGCTTGATCATGTCGAGCTGGGAGAAGCGCTGGGGGGGCTCGACTTTGACATGGGAGCCAAGCTGACTGGCGCCAGGTTTACTGTGATGAGCTCCGGCATCGCCCGGCTGCACCGGGCACTCATTCAGTTCATGCTCAATTTGCATGTCGGCGAACACGGTTATACAGAAGTCAATGTTCCCTACATCGTCAATGCAGATTCCCTGCGCGGCACCGGGCAATTACCCAGGTTTGAGGAAGACCTGTTCAAGTTGAGGCACGAGCAGGATTTCTACCTGATACCAACGGCAGAAGTTCCGGTCACCAATATAGTGCGTGACACGATAGTCAGCGATGAAGACATGACGCAGGGCATGCGCTTTACCTGTCACTCGCCCTGTTTTCGCAGCGAGGCCGGCAGTCACGGCAAGGATACCCGGGGCATGATTCGTCAGCACCAGTTTGAGAAAGTTGAATTGGTGCAGATGGTTCGGCCGGCAGATTCGCAGCAGGCCCTGGAAGAGTTAACCGGTCATGCGGAGGCGGTATTGCGTGCGCTGGAATTGCCCTATCGCAAAGTGATACTGTGCGCGGGTGATACCAGTGCCGGCGCCGGCAAAACCTACGATCTGGAAGTATGGCTGCCGGCCCAGCATACCTACCGGGAAATTTCCTCCTGCAGCGTGTTCGGGGATTACCAGGCGCGTAGAATGAAGGCGCGCTGGCGCAACCCGGAGACGGGCAAACCGGAATTGCTACACACACTCAATGGCTCGGCCCTGGCCATTGGCAGAACCCTGGTAGCGATTCTCGAAAACTACCAGCGCGAAGATGGCTCGGTAGAAATACCGGCCGTGCTGCGCAGCTACATGGGTGGTCTTGAGCTGCTGAAGAAGACGTAGGTTGCTATGGAATATTTGCCGCTATTTTTTTCACTGCGTAACAAGCCGGTTTTGCTGGTAGGTGGTGGGCGGGTAGCGCTGCGCAAGGCGCGCTTGCTGATCGACGCCGGCGCATCCGTGACCCTGGTGTCGCCGGATATCGATCACGAACTTGAGACTATGCTCACTGCGGCAGGTGGATGTTGGCAGCAGGATGTTTACCGCCCCTCATACCTGGATGGAGCGCTATTGGTAGTAGCGGCTACCCCAGAGCAGAGTGTTAATGCCAGTGTTGCCGCCGATGCAGCCGCCGGCAATACTCCCGTCAACGTGGTCGACAGCCCCGAGCTGTGCAGTTTTGTCTTCCCCTCCATTGTTGACCGCTCGCCACTCATTATCGCTATTGGCAGCAGCGCGCGCAGCCCGGTTTTGGCGCGCCTGGTACGTAGTAAAATCGAAGCCTTGATTCCGGCCGCGTACGCCCGCCTGGCTGCCTTTACCGGTCGCTTTCGCGAAGCCATCAAGAAGGCCGCACCCGGACAGGGTCAGCGACGACGTTTCTGGGAACAGGTTGTCAACGGCCCGGTAGGGGAAATGGTGTTGGCAGGTCAGGAAGATCGCGCTGCGGAACTGGTGCAAAAATATATTGATAATCCCGATGAACCGCATCGCCTGGGAGAGGTTTACCTGATCGGTGCTGGCCCCGGCGACCCGGACTTGTTGTCACTCAAAGCGGCGCGATTGCTGCAGGCAGCCGACGTTGTTTTGTACGATCGCCTGGTAGCTCCCGAAATTCTGGATATGGCGCGCCGCGATGCCGAGCGTATTTATGTGGGCAAGCGCAGGGCGGACCACGCGATTCCACAGAAAAATATTAACCGGTTGCTGCTGCACCTGGCTAAAGAGGGTAAGTGTGTAGTCAGGCTCAAGGGTGGGGACCCTTTTATTTTCGGCCGCGGTGGCGAGGAAATCGAACTGCTGGCACAACACGGGATTCCCTTTCAGGTTATTCCGGGAATCACCGCCGCCAGCGGTTGCTCTTGCTATGCAGGGATTCCGTTGACCCACCGGGACTACGCCCAATCGGTGCGCTTTGTAACCGGCCAGCTCAAAAACGAACGTGTCGATCTGCCCTGGGATGAACTCGCCAGGCCCAAGCAAACTCTGGTTTTCTACATGGGTTTACAGGGGCTGCCGGTAATCTGTCGTGAATTGCAGGCCAATGGCATGCCTAAGGAAACGCCTATTGCCCTGATAGAACAGGGCACCACTTCTAACCAGCGCACACTAACGGGCACGCTGGCGGCCATGGAGGAGATTGTCGCCGGGCAGGATGTGCACGCACCCACAGTAATCATTGTCGGCGAGGTCGTGCAATTGCACGGGCAGTTATCCTGGTGGGGCGAGGCAGCGCAACCGGGCAACTGGCCTCCGACAGCGGGAGTGGTATAATTATCAACCGGATACAGGGAGCTTGGGCGTCTCCGTGAATAGTAAGCGCAGCCAGATTACTGTGGCGCAAGAGCTGCCGGGAGACGGCGCCTAGTTTATAAGCACCTTTTTGCTGTTGCCGGGGTTGCCGGCGACCATCTGATTTTTGGCATTGACCACATCGATCAAAACATTTCCCGCCTCTACCAGTAAAACGTCACGATCTTCCTCTTTCTCTTCGTCGGCAGCGTTGTCGTCCTCAGTGGTACCATCTTCAATACCCTCCAGCAAGGGCAGCCCTTTGGTCGCGCGGCGCTTGTTTTCGATCGCCAGCGATTGCGCTTTACGGGTATCACGCAGGGCAATGCGCACCTCCTCCTGCAAGGGCAGGGTAGTCATCCCACGGCTTTCTTCAGCCAGCTTCAGGCTGTCTTGCAGGTAAATAAAGTCTGCGTTTTCTGTTACCCGTGATTGCGACATATCTGTCAGGTAGGGTATCAGTGCCGGCAGGTCGTGGTATTTGCGATGTCTGACAGGATTGATCTGGTCCCAGTTGAGTGCATTATCCAGGTTGCTCTCACCGATCTCGGATTTGTCGTACCGAGAGGGAAATTCCACATCCGGAACAACCCCTCGGTGCTGGGTACTATCGCCACTGATTCGATAAAATTTGGATTCGGTCAGTTTGAGCTGGCCTTCCGCCAGGGGAATCAGCGTTTGCACAGTTCCCTTGCCAAAGGATTGGCTACCGACAACGATGCCACGCTGATAATCCTGGATGGCAGCGGCAAAAATTTCTGAGGCTGAGGCGCTGAGGCGGTTTATCAAGACTGCCATCGGACCATCGTAATAGGGCGTAGGCCGGCGTTTGCCATCCCGGAACACCTTGCGTGACGAGTGGCGAATTTGCACAGTCGGGCCGTTTTCAATAAACAGGCCAATCAGGTCATTGGCTTCCTGCAGGGAGCCGCCGCCGTTATTGCGCAAGTCGATAATAATGCCGTCTACGCCTTCCTCTGCGAGTTCATCAAGCAGGCGTTTGACGTCGCGGGTAGTGCTCTTGAAATCGGGCTCACCACGGCGCATGCCGTCAAAGTCTATATAGAAGGCGGATACATCTATGACGCCGAGCTTGATGGTGCTGTCACCGAGTGGAAATTCCCGCACTTCTTTTTGGGCGCTCTGCTCCTCCAGCTTCACCTTGTTGCGCACAATGGTAACGATACGGTGCTCGTCAACTGTCTTTGAGCTAGCCGGCAAAATCTCCAGCCTGACCGTCGTGCCCTTGGGTCCCCGAATGAGCTGTACTACTTCATCCAGGCGCCAGCCGATTACATCTTCGAACTGCCCGTTTTCGCCCTGGGCCACGGCTACAATGCGGTCAGAGGGTTGTAACTGGCCCTGCTTATCGGCGGGACCGGCGGGGACGATACGCGTTACACGCGTATATTCATCCTGCAGTTGCAATACCGCGCCTATACCTTCCAGCGACAAACTCATATTGATATTGAAATTTTCAGAAGTGCGCGGTGACAGGTAGTTCGTGTGGGGGTCGTACAGTTCGGTCAGCGCGTTGGCATATACCTGGAACACATCCTGGGCGTTGTACTGCGTGATGCGGTGCAGTTGATTGCGGTAGCGTTTTTCCAGGGTAGGCACAATTTCATCGTCGACCTTCTCAGACAGTTTCAAACTCAATACCGAATTTTTAATTTGCTTGCGCCAGCGCTCTTCGGCCTCGGCCTTGTCGATGGACCAACTGCGATTTTCTGGCACCAGTGAGAGGTGCTCATCAACATTGAAATCCATTGCTGCGACCATATCCGGTAACTCTGCCAGCAGCTGATTCAGACGTTCTTCAATGCGCTGGTGATAGCGATTAAATATGACAAAACCCGCCTCCAGATTGCCCTCGGCAAAATGATCATCAAGTAGCAGCCGATAGGCTTCGAATTCATCGATATCACTTTGATACAGAAATAAGCGACTGGGGTCCAGTCTCTTCAGGTAGCTGTCCAGCAATTCGGACGATAACCCGTCATCAAATTTACGCTTGGAGTAGTGCCGCTGCTCCAGTTTTTCCACCAGGTCCAAAGCCGTCTCGGAGAGCTGGGGGTAAGAATCGATAGTTGCCCAACCGGTAAGGCTGAGCAAACTTAGTGCTGAAACGGCCAGTGCCGTACGCAGGACTATTTTTATATTGAAGTTCTTCAAAGTGATCTCGCATTAGATCTCGGGTACAAGACAATCTATAGTGTAACAAGAAAGCTTGCAAAATAAGAAAGACCAGCAGCCGGTCGGACGTAACCATATCGTATCGAAATGAGATAATCATGGCTGCGCTGCGAGGCTCGCTAGCGGAAAGTTCCGCAGGAAATACAAGGATATGGCGTTGTTTGACCTACTGATTGGCCCACGAGGGCTGGCCCTGGACCGGCACCTGGTGCGGGCCCGCTTTCTTGAGGGTGAAGAGCACCAGCGAGTGTGGGGCAACATTACCAAAAATGTGCCTGTCTACGCTGACTACCAACACAGTTGCAAAGGGCACAGGCAAATTCCCCTGCTTGTACTGGGGATGGTTTGACCAGACGATGTCGCACTGGGTATTCGGCTATGGATCGCTAATTTATAAAGTGGACTTTCCCTTTCAGGAGCGCCTAAGGGCGCAGATTAGCGGCTGGCAACGCCGTTTCTGGCAGGGTTCCCACGATCACCGGGGTACGCCTACTGCGCCCGGGCGGGTCGTTACGCTGCTGCCGGCTGCCGGCGTGGTGTGTGCCGGTATGGCCTATAAAATTACCGAAGATGTGTTTGAGCACCTCGATCACCGGGAAAAAAATGGTTATTGTCGGCTCGATACGGCTATGGATTTGGCTGATGGCCGACAGGTTTTGGCTACTGTGTATATTGCCGATGAGCACAACCACGCCTTCCTGGGCCCAGCCGGCATGACTGAAATTGCCGAGCAAATTGCCGTCAGCCAGGGATCCAGTGGCACCAACTGCGATTACCTGCTGCAATTAGCGGTGGCGCTGCGAAAGCTGGATATCGTTGATGAACACATAGAACAACTGGAGAGACTGTTGCGCTGAAGCTGCGCTCAGCCCTCCCTGCTATCCGGATCGAAATCGTATACGCCCAGTTCGAAGCCCTCGGGAATGTTGTCTCGTACCACCTGCAGGCGTCGGTACAGGCTGCCGTGGGAGCCGCCCATGAGGGCATCGGTGATCAGGTTGTCCTCGTCGCAGTCGGCGGCTGCCCGCAGCAAACGCTCAAAGGTATGCTGAAAATTGTCGCTGTGGCGGGTACGCACCTCCGTACCGAACATGAGTTTGTAGCAATACCGGGGGTTACTGAGGGTCATCAGGCGCAGCATTTCCCGGGTAAATACCTCTGGGTCATCACGGCGTGCGGTATTCCACAGTTCCGCCAGTCGTTCGGGCGGGACCTGTTGTTCATTGCCCTCGGCCATCTGGCTGGACAGGTAGAGCAGTCCAACCACGGTGCCGAGCTGATTGCGCACCAGTTCGGCCAACTTGAGAAATGCTTCACGCCGCTGGTGCATCTCACTCCGTGCTATGGCTTCGGATTGCAATACGGCCTGTTCAGCAGATTTTTGTATTTCGACAAACTGCATTTTCATGGCGTCGGTGTTGAGGCTCAGCTCTTTCTTTTGCAGAAAGTAGCCAATCACCAGCCACAGGAAAGCGAGTGGGGCAAAGGCACCTTCGAGAAAACTGCCCATGCGTTCAACCGTCAGCTCGGCAAACTGTCCCCAACCGACCTGGGTGTTGATATAAATCCCCATCAATATCAGGTACACAAAGGTCAGGGCTAACCCAAACAATACCCGCCAGTCCTGATCGTAGGGCGAGCGATAACCTTGCGGGGCGATTTTTGGTACGCCGCCGCGGCCCATTACCACATTGGGCGATTCCTGCTCGCCGATGTCAGATGTTTGCTCTGTCATGGTTGGTTAAACTGCACGGTTAACATCCCTGAATTGTAACCAATAAGCAGGTCTCCATGTATACACCATTACATATAAGCTTAGTTCTTTTTGTAGCTATTATAGTCAAGGCACTGCCTGGCTGTGGCCAGGCAGAATTGCCGCCTGGAGTTGGAGGGCAACCCAGTAACTTTGATCAGATTTGCCCGCCTGTTTGACAAGTTCGACCCAAATTTCAATATCGTGACCCCTTAGCGCTGGCTTTTATCGCTATATTGAGTTAAAAACATGTACACGCTGAGGGACACAGCCACAAACACAAATTTTATTCCGTCTGAACCTTCCGCCGAAATGTGGAGGTATCCTATTTGGGGGCATCAGTGACCGTGGTACGAGACCAAGTCGCCGACTATGTCGAGCTGACCAAGCCCCGTATTGCCCTGGTAGTGTTGATAACCACATTCGCCGGCATGTGGTTGGCGGCTGGCCCCACCCTGTCAATTTCCCTGGTTTTAGCGACGCTACTGGGTACTTGCCTGGCATCGTCCTCCGCCGGTGTTCTCAACAACTATATCGACAGGGACATCGATAAACTCATGTCCCGTACCTCCGAGCGTGCTACCGCAGCAGGCAGGGTAGATCCACAACACGTTCTCTACTTTGGCCTGGCTTTAGCCGGGGCAGCCTTTTTGATTCTGGTAACGACCAGTAATCTGCTGGCCGCCAGTCTGGCCATGGGCACCATCTATTTTTACGTGGTTATCTACACCATGTGGCTCAAGCGCAGCACGGATCTTTGTACCGAGATCGGTGGCATTTCCGGCGCGCTGCCCCCCATTATCGGTTGGGCTGCGGTTACCGGAGATATCGGTGTACCCGCACTGTTGTTGTTTCTTATCATGTTCGTGTGGCAGCCGCCGCATTTTTGGGTATTGGCTATGCTGCGTGAAGATGAGTACCGCAAGGCAGGCATACCCATGCTGCCTGTTACGGCGGGGCCGTTTATTACCAAGGCGAAAATATTGCTGTACACAGCGGCACTGATTCCCTGCACAATGACGCTGTACTACACCGGTTCCACGGGTACTACCTACCTGGCAATAGCCATGTTTGCCTGTGTGGTATACCTGGTTTGGACCATTGACTTTGTTAGAAGGCCCTTGCAACGCAGCTATGCAACCAAGTTGTTTTTGTTTTCGATTGCCTGGTTGCTACTGGTGTTCACGGCAATATTTATCGATAGCCACTGAAAAAGGATAGCAACATATGGCGCTTGCGATAATTTTGATATTGATGGTAATCGGGTCAGTTATCTTCCATTTTTGGAGCCCGTGGTGGTTCACGCCACTGGCCTCTAACTGGGGAGCAATGGACGCGACCATTATGATGACCTTCTGGGTCACCGGTTTTGTGTTTGTCGCGATTAATCTGTTTCTCGCCTACTGTGTTATCAAGTTCAGGCACTCGCCTGATCGCAAGGCCGCCTACGAGCCCGAAAACACCAAGCTGGAATCATGGCTGACTGGCCTCACCGCGCTGGGAGTGTTTGCCATGCTCGCCCCCGGCCTGGTGGTATACAACCAATTCGTGAATGTTCCCAGAGACGCGGTAATTTTCGAGGCAGTGGCGCAGCAGTGGCAGTGGTCGTTCAGGTTGCCCGGCAAAGATAACGCGCTGGGCAAGGCGGACAACCGCAATGTCACCTTTGACAATCCGCTGGGTGTTGACCCGGATGACCCCTGGGGCCAGGACGACCTGATCGTGCTGGGTGCCTACCCACACATAGAGGTAGACCAACCCATTAAATTCAACCTGCGCTCCAAGGATGTCCTGCACGATTTATATGTGCCGCAATTTCGGGCCAAGATGGATGTAGTACCCGGCCTGGTCAGCTACTTCTGGCTGACCCCGACGGTGACCGGCACCTTTGAGGTTCTGTGTGCTGAGCTGTGCGGTGTTGGCCATTACAATATGCGCAGCAAAATTGTGGTCGACAGCAGTGCGGACTACCAAAAGTGGTTATCTACGCAGCAGACCTTCGCGGAAACCCAGGGCGGCGCAGCGCCGGGCGGCGCTTCCATAGAACGGGGCGTACAATTGGCACAGCAGCGCGGTTGTCTGGCTTGTCACAGCACAGACGGCAGCCGTGGTGTTGGTCCCAGTTGGAAAGGCATGTTTGGCCGGGTAGAAACCCTGGCCGATGGCAGCCAGATTACTGCCGCCGATGAATACTTGCGCGAATCCATTACCGACCCCGACGCCAAACTGGTGCAGGGCTTTCCACCGGTGATGTCAGCCTACCCATTTAGCGATGATGATCTGGACGCCTTGCTGGCGTATTTCATCTCCCTGACAGAATAATAATAGAGAGGTACTACAATGGCATACGCCGATCAAGATAGCGGCCACCACGCAGGACCGGATAAATTCATCTGGAAATACGTTTTCAGCCAGGATCACAAAGTCATTGCCGTGCAGTACGGCTGCACTGCCATAGCCGTAGGTTTGCTGGCCCTCGTGCTGTCCTGGCTTATGCGCATGCAAATTGGCTTTCCCGGCAGTCTTGAGTTTATTGACCCGACCGCCTACTACCAGTATGTGACCATGCACGGCATGATTATGGTGATCTACCTGCTGACGGCATTTTTCCTGGGTGGTTTTGGAAATTACCTGATTCCTCTTATGTGTGGTGCGCGGGATATGGTGTTCCCGTTTTTGAATATGCTCAGCTACTGGTTTTACCTGGTCTCGGTAATTATTCTGATGTGCAGTTATTTTGTGCCCGGTGGTCCGACCGGAGCCGGCTGGACCCTGTATCCGCCGCAGTCCATCCTGCAGGGCACACCTGGAGCCGACTGGGGCATTCTCCTGATGCTGGCTTCGCTGGCTGTGTTCATCATTGCCTTTACCATGGGCGGACTGAACTACGTGACCACGATTCTACAGGCGCGTTGCAAGGGTATGTCCCTGATGCGCATGCCGCTGACAATCTGGTCAATTTTTACCGCCACGGTACTGGGCCTGCTGGCATTTCCCGCGCTGTTCGTCAGCGCAGTCATGCTGTTGTTCGATCGTCTGCTGGGCACGAGTTTCTTTATGCCCTATATCGTGCATATGGGGCAGGCCATGGAAACCGGCGGCGGCAGCCCGGTGTTGTTCCAGCACCTGTTCTGGTTTTTTGGACATCCCGAGGTGTATATCGTCGCCTTGCCGGCATTTGGACTGGTGTCCGACATTCTCAGCACCCACGCCCGCAAAAATATCTTCGGTTACCGCATGATGGTGTGGGCCATTCTCGCCATTGGTGGTATCAGCTTTATTGTCTGGGCACACCACATGTATGTAAGTGGCATGAACCTGTACCTGGGTTTCTTCTTCGCTACCACCACCTTGATTATTGCCATTCCCACGGCGATAAAAGTCTACAACTGGACCCTCACGCTCTGGCACGGCAACATTCATCTCAACACGCCGATGCTGTTCGCCATCGGCTTCATCAGTACCTTCCTGATCGGTGGCCTGACCGGCCTGTTCCTGGGTAATGTCGCCGTTGATATACCCCTGTCAGATACCTATTTTGTTGTCGCCCACTTTCATATGGTGATGGCGATTGCACCGGTCATGGTGGTGTTTGCCGCCATCTATCACTGGTATCCAAAAATGAGCGGGCGCATGTATAACGAGACCCTGGGCAAGGCGCACTTCTGGATCACGTTCCTCGGCACTTACCTCATCTATTTCCCCATGCACTACCTGGGATTTGAAGGTATGCCGCGTCGCTACTATGCCTACGAAGGTTATGACTTTATCTCTGAATCTGCTCACAGCCTCAACGAGTTTATTTCCGTGGTGGCAATTCTGGTCGGAGTGCTGCAGGTACTCTTTTTGATCAATATGATCGCCAGCCTGAAGTATGGCAAGAAGGCGCCACCCAATCCCTGGAATGCCACCACCCTGGAATGGCAGACGCCCGAGACACCGCCGACGCATGGCAACTGGGGCGACCGGTTACCGGTGGTGCATCGCTGGGCCTATGACTACAGTGTACCCGGTGCGAAGCACGACTTTATTCCACAAACCGTGGCCGATGGTGACAGTCAGGAAAACATTGTTCCAGTGCATCCCCATGGAGCTCCCGCATGACCGGTCTGATTAAAACGCTGGCCGGCAAACCCTGGCTAACGGGTGAGGATGTGGTGGGCGTACCTGTCGATGTGCGGGCCTTCGAACTGCCGCAGGAAAAGGTTGGGCTGTGGGTATTCTTCGCGGTTGCCACATCACTGTTCCTGTTGTTTATCGTCAGCTACCGCATGCGTATGTACTACGAAGACTGGGTGCCGCTGCAGGAACCCGCGTTGATGTGGTTTAACACCGGCGTGCTGGTGCTGGCCAGTGTATTTATGCAACTGGCCAAAAACGCCGCAGCCGCCGAGGCCTGGGACAGCGGTAAACGCTGGTTTTTGCTGGGCGGCGGCGGTGCCATGGGCTTTATCGGCTTACAGCTACTGGTATGGGAGAATCTGGTAGCGGCGGGGTACTTTGTCTCTTCCAATCCCGCCGGCAGCTTTTTCTACCTGATTACGGCGGTTCACGGCCTGCACGTAGTCGGCGGTGTGTTTGCCTGGGGACGTTGTTTACTATTTGCTGAGTCTGATCATCAGCGTTTTCGCATGGGTGTGGATCTATGCACTGTGTACTGGCACTTTTTGCTGCTGGTATGGGCGGTACTGTTTTATCTGTTGTTGACGACCTGAATAAGAAAACCAGAGGGGAGAAGCCGTATGGCTGAAACAAGCGCAGAAACAGGTTGGGAGGGCGCGGTACACGACTGGTCCTCCGACCGGGAAGCATTCCACGGTGTGCCCTGGGGCAAGGCCATGATGTGGATCTTCCTGCTCTCGGATACTTTCATTTTCTCATCCTTCCTGGTGGGATATATGACGGTGCGTATGGCGGCTACCGCACCCTGGCCCCTTCCCAGCGAGGTGTTTGCACTGACCTTGTTCGGGGAGAGCATTCCGCTGGTTTTGATTGCCATCATGACCTTTGTACTGATTACCAGCAGTGGCACCATGGCCCTGGCAGTGAATTATGGCTACCGTCGCGACAAGGTGAAAACCTTCTGGTTGATGGTGGCCACGGCAGCGTTGGGGGCTACCTTCGTTGGCATGCAAGTTTTTGAGTGGAGCAAGTTACTCTCTGAAGGTGTCAGGCCCTGGGGTAACCCCATGGGTGCGGCGCAGTTCGGTTCGACCTTTTTTATGATTACCGGTTTTCACGGCCTGCACGTATCCGCGGGTGTGATTTACCTGCTGACGGTAGCGTGTAAGGTGAAGCGTGGTGATTACGACGATAAAGGCTATGAGATCGTAGAAATAACCGGTCTCTATTGGCACTTTGTAGACCTGGTATGGGTTTTCATTTTTGCTTTCTTCTATCTCTGGTAAGGAACTACTGATATGTCAGAAGCACATGCACAAGCCCTTGAAGCCGAGCATCAAGAGCATCCACTGGGTATTTATTTCAGAATCTGGATATTGCTATTCGTGCTCAGCTCGATGTCCTACGCGGTGGATTACCTGGAGTTTCAGGGCTACATGCGCTGGACCCTGATCATCATTTTCATGCTGCTCAAGGCCGGCTTTATTGTCTCCATTTTTATGCACATGTGGTGGGAACGCATGGCCCTGGCGGCGGCGATATTGCTGCCGCCGATAGCTCTGCTGTTTCTCATCGGCACCATGTCAATCGAGGGGGATTTTACCTACGCCATGCGCGATGTGTGGATGGGGCAGGACACGACCCTGGAAGCCAAATCACCGGCGCATATGGCGCACTAATTTCACCGGGGACGGACCTAAGTCTGTCGCCGGCAGAGCCTCAGGGGAGGGTTTGCATGGTGTCGTGAAACTTCTTCTGAGCTGCTACCACTAGCTTGGGAGTTGCTGCGCCTTCACCGGCCGCTTTTAGACGGGGGTGGGCGCTGACAATCCGAGATAGGGCCGCTTCCTGGGCGTCATCCACATCCACGAAGAACACATGCTTGCCTGCTTTCAGATCGTCCTCGAAGCGCTTGAAATCCGCGTGGGGTTTCTGGATGCCGAACAGGCCTCCTTCCCAGGTGCAAAATCCCAGTACCACCACAGCGAGAAATCCGAATGGTACCCAACCTACAGTGTCGGTGACGCCACTGTAATAGGAAACCGCCAACACAATACAGGCACCAATAACGCCAACTACCGCGCCAACTTCTGTGCCTCTTACCACGTCCTTTTTCAGGACTGCTTCCACAGGGTGTAGGTGTTCATGCATAGCAACGCCGGCATCGTCCCGGCTGAGAACGTGCATTTGCGGCGTGGCCACACCTGCTTTTTCCAGTTCTTCTTCAATGTGATCCAAATCGTCCAAATCATCACTGATATAGTAGTGCCTCTTCATAAACCCTCCCTTTCTGATTATGTTTCGTTACTGGCCTTGGTTGATGAACTGCGCTGCCATTTTCCAGTAGCTTGGCTCATTATGCGGCGATTGTTTGCCTCAGTGCAACCGTCCTAGCCTCCGTGTCACTGGCGAATTCCAACTTCAAGCCGCCAGGGGCAGTTGAAACAGACCGCGACAATGCTTCTTCCACTGGTATCTGTTGATATCGACGGCCTTCCGATCAGAGACGCCTATTGGAGTCGCGCCATCGGGCCCAGAGGCGGCGTTTGGAGGCCGAATCGACCAGTCAGTATCGCCAACAACAGGTCACGTAGGCAAAGTGGCATTCTCCACTGCCTATGGCCACGACAAAACTAAGTTAGAAATTTTGGCAAGTCACGACTTGCGTGGAGAATTCGAACAATGCGAATGCGGTCCTTGAGAACGCGATAAAAGACGATGTGGCTCTCTTTTATGACGCTACGCAGTCCCTTGCGAATTTCTGATCGTTTTGAACCCAATTCAGGGTTATCCAGTAACTGTGCAAAGGAATTATCAAGCCCGCTCACATAAGCGACGGCCTGATCCATCCCGAACTCCTCTAAGGTGTAATCAAATATGGCTTCGATATCTCTGTCGGCTTCAATTGACAATTCATAAAAAAGCTCAGCTTTTGTCATTAACTTCGCCGCTTGGCTGTTTTGGCTTTGACAATATCTTTTACTTGCCGCTTGCTGGCAGGGCCATCCCAACCTTTGGCAACTTCTGCGCGTAGCTCATCAATCACCTTGTGGCGATAGACTTCGTGCAAACGCAGAGCGTCGCGTACAACCTCACTGGCATTTTGATAGTCACCCTGTTTTACCTGTGAAGATATGTAGCTTTCCTGCTTTTCGGTGAAGCTAATATTCATGGCGTACCTCCTGATTTACATAGCCACAATATCATTGATGTCCATATTTAACAAATATAGACATGTCTGGTTTCTTGTGATTTATTGTTGCTATTAATGGTCATATCAAAAGTATAGGGTAAATAAAAGGGCAGTCCAGAGTAGATCTCCTCATAAATAGGAGTTACCAGGCCTGAAAATATCGAGGCTAGCTGGTCCCGCTCACTGAATTTCTCCCGATGCCAGCGATCGCCGCAATCCATAAAGAAAACGCCGAAACACTCGATTGCGTCGCCGAAGTCAAACACGCACGCACCATTATCCGCCGGGGAACCAGCGCCCATCGCCAGTTGAAAGTGTATTACTGCGCGATTGAAATGGGCCATTCCCAGCAAGTCGCCCTGACCAAAGTGGTGGACTGGCTGCGACAAGAAACCTTGCGGGAATAGTAGTTCGGTGAAACAGGATGGATGCGCCGAACAACACGCTCAGCTTCGTGATACCAACAAAACGCCGGAATGTCAGCGGCTCAAAATATCCACTTTCCCAAAAACAACCAAATATATGCCGCCGTAATGACGGCGCAGATGCCCACCGACACCCAACGCTCACCGCCGCGGTCGGTGGAGTCGTCAAAGGCGACAGAATGAAAACTGCTGTCTTGTTCTTTGCTTAAGATCGCGTTGGTGCGGTCGTGTTGCAGGTCGAAAATGTTGAAAAATAAAAACATGATTACCGTCGCCAATAAGAAAGACGAGATTTCGGTAAACAGTCCGTCCCACTCGGTCAATTCGGGCGGCTTGAACAGCAGCAACGCGCTGACCATGATGAAGGTGATGAACCCGAGGGCGATGATTTCTCCGAAATTGGTCCCTTGTTGTTTGGAGTGCACCAGTGAATCGACTTCGGTTTCCAGTTGGTCCAGTTTTTCTTCGTATTTGGGATGTTGTTCGCGTGCGGTTATGAAATATTCTTTCAGTTCATCGTAGGCAGTGCGAAGTTGTTCCGGTTTTGTATGTTCGTCAATATAGCGAAGTTGATTGCGCGCATCATCATCCATGCCTCTTTTCCTTGCCATCGTTTTTAATCCGTTATACACAAGAAACACGCTTTTTTCTTCGTCCATGGTGCGCCGCACCAAGCGGTCGGCGCGAAACACCAGGATCAAGATAAACAAAGTGGAAATTACGCCGATCATTTCGGCGTAGTTGGAAAGCGGCAAGCCGTCATGCAAATAAACCGCCATGCCGCACACCCACAACGCAATGATCAATGCCTTATAGGCGGAGCGAATTTCGGCTGTGAAGTTGAGGAGCAAGTTGGCGACTATGATTGCGATGAGACCGATGACCAACCAATCAATATGCGGAACATCAATTCGAGAAGCGAGCGCCAACCAGATGAGCGCCACAACGGGAGTGGCATAGCCTAATGCGTTGATACCCAAATTGGTAGTTTTGGCATTGGCAATACGGAAAAATATGTCCCCGACTCCAAATCCGAAGAACCCATAAGTAGTAGCGGATAAAACACCCACACCACCAATAGATTAAATGTTTTCACCGGACAACAATCCTATAGCAACCAAAACAGGCACGATTATTACTCTTCCTATGGAGTTGGCAACAAGGGTATAAAATATTTCGTCGTCGTCGTTCACGCTAAGACTTACGTCTGACCCCCACAATTGAGTCGCAGGCAATCCGATTGCTGCCAACAAGGCGGCTACCAATACCAATCCAACTCCGCCGAGGGCGGCATCGGCATCGGCCTGATTACCGAATACTACACCGCCGGAAAACCGGTGCGCGACATCGCCAAAAGCGGCGAAACCGGCCCGGCCACGGTGATGATCGCCAGCCTTGCCGTGGGTATGGAATCGGTGGTGGTGCCGCTCTTGATTATCAGCGCCATCATCCTCTCCGCCAGCGCGCTCACCGGACTATATGGCGTTGGCATCGCCGCCGTGGGTATGCTGGCGACGGTCGGCATCACCATGGCCATCGACGCATATGGACCGGTGGCCGACAACGCCGGCGGTATCGCCGAGATGTCCGGTCTGGGCGAGGAAGTGCGCACCATCACCGACTCGCTGGACGAACTCGGCAACACCGGTCGTCGCCTTCGGTCTGGGTGCCGAAGCGTTGGGTGGCGCATTGCTCGGCTGCGTGTTGATGGCGCTGACCATGGCCAATGCCGTCGGCGACCCGTTTAAGGATACCTCTGGCCCGTCGATGAACATCCTTATCAATGTCATGGCGATTGTCTGTTTGGTGATTGCGCCGTTGTTGTAGACGGGGGGTTACATCACCTTTGATTTTCTGCTAATGTTTCCGTACGTAATATCAACATTTCACCCATTGGAGATTCAACATGTTTTCCTTGTTTAAGAAAAAGCCAACAACAAGCAGCGCTCTTTCAGAGTTCATGCGCAATGCTTCTTCGCGGGAAAAAAAGCGTGCGTTCAAAAAAATTATTGAAGAGTCAATCAAAGAACAGCAGAAGATCATTGATATGGCAGATCAGATGGATGCCGAAAAGCGTGCGTGATTTTCGCGTTGCATTGACGGTTCAGGGAATATAGTTGACAACCAAACACATGGACGATGGATAATGGATAACGCCGAAGCGATTACTGCCCGGGCGGTGCAATTCGCCAAAGATAATTGCAAGGAAATTACCCGACAGGCGATAGCAGGGTTTTCGCAGGAAAGTAATCCCGTTTCTATTTTTATGGCGGGTTCGCCCGGGGCGGGTAAAACCGAGGCTTCAAAAAGACTATTAAAAAATCATGGTGATATATTGCGCATTGACGCTGACGAGTTACGCGAACATTTCAGGGGATGTGGTTACGATGGAAAAAACTCACATCTTTTTCAGAAAGCCGCGACCAGATTAGTGCATGAAATACATGACGCTGCCTTAAAAAGTAGCATCAGTTTTTTACTCGATGGCACTTTCGCCGGTGAATCCATGGCGAGACAAAATATTGAAAGGTCATTGAAACGAAACCGAGATGTATTTGTTTTGTTTGTGTATCAGTCACCATTTATTGCATGGAATTTTGTGCAAAAACGCGAAAAATTGGAAGGACGACGTATACGGTCACAAAACTTCGCGGAAAAGTTTTGCGCATCAAGAGAAGTGGTGAACAAGATGAAGGCGGAGTTTGGAAATAAAATTGAATTGTCACTGGTTCAGAAAAACATTGACGGCACCAACAAAATTTTTAAGGAGAGCATTCAACGAATCGATGATCATATTTCAGAAAAATATACCGAAGATCAAATACTGGCTGAAATAGAGAAATCAGGATGAAGCAGCGTTACTACGTCAGCCGGGCAACTTCTGATACACACAAAACCAACCTTCCGGTTCTCTGTTTTCATAGAAGCGGCCCAGTTCCAGGCTGAGCAGTTTCAGCGTGCGATTTTGGACCAGGCGATCAAAGGCGGCGTCGAATGCCATGCTTTCCCAGAGGTCTTGGTGCACCGTGCACGCCAGGATTGCGTGCTCGGCCATGATCCGGCAAATCTCGTCGAGTGGCGCGGGTACAACATGGCCGTGGGTGAAGGTGCCGGAGGAGATGACGCCGGCGAAATAGCCGTCTTCATAATCAAGCGGGCGATTGACATCGCCGACCCGTAGCGATGAATAGATTCCCCGCCGCCGGGCTACTTCCCCGCGTGCAGGGAGAACCCATTGGCCTTGGCCACCCGCTCCAGTCCGGGATTAGGTCTGTCCAGGGGGCGGATGGTGCGGATCATGAAAGCCTTGCGCCCTTGCTGAGGACCGACGGCGATCCGATAAGAGACGGAACTGCCCAGAATCTGGCATAACGTCCATTAACATTTAGCCCACCAATATCAACAACCGAAATAAATTCTTGATCTGGCCAAGGCCACTTTTTCACAAAGCGCTCATAGCACCTTTGCATATTTTCCAGAGAAGAAGCGTGCACTAAATATTCCTCTTTAAATAGCCTTTCGGGTTCCAAGTAATCAGGAAGCTTTCTTTATTTCTATCAATAGAAAAACCTTTATTTTCCTCAACAAAGGTGGCAATGGCTTCATATGGGCCAGGATCTGGACCTACAGACAACCCATGATGACAAATACTATCCTCAACAATAAAATAATCACCCGGTTGTATTAGCTGACTATACAAGTTTAGAACGTTCAATGTGTTTTCATATGTATGCGAACTATCTTCAATAACAAGCACTTTATCAGTACTGGAAATCATACCCTGCACCTGCCCAAAAGCTGAAACCGCATCCTGCTCAATCCATGTAATCCTATCATGCAACCTAACTCGATCAATTAGTTTACTATGATCGTTATCGATGGCTATGACCCTACCGCTGCCAATCAAGTCTAAGAAGTGGGCGATAGCTAAAGTACTCCCCCCCCCAATTATTGCCAACCTCCACAACGACATCGGGCTTATGTTGAAAAATTATTTCTTGATAAACCCAAAAATCCAAAGGATTCTTTAAAGTTTTTACCCCAAAATAACTAGTTTGACTCATAATTCTTTTCTGTATAACTTTAAGAACTTCTTCCAGCTGAAGACCAAGGCTCTTTTCTAATATCAACTCAATACCCTCTCTCTAGGTTAAAACTAATGACAAAAATTGAAAAAGCATAACAAAACTTTAATCATGCGGCACCCTACACTCTTTATAATTTAACCAAATAAATATACTTCCAACAGCTTAGCCCGATCAACAAGCATAAATTCATGACTGCATTGATGCAATTTGTGCCTAGCTTTTAACACTCCACCAACGATAATACAGAACGAATCGACCAATATAGGCTATAATTAAGAAACACCTCCCAACTAAAAACCAACCCTAAAAGAGGTTAAAAACTTCGCGCAAAAAAAATTTGAAAAATAACAACTAAGAATAACTTTTATTTAGACTACCACACATTCACAGGCATTATTTCTAAAGCACCTTTATCCTTGCACAACGCAGCATCCGCGCGACCAACTAGCCCTGTCAGTGAATACTACTGGTAGACATCACCACAACACCAATCGTCAAACGCCCTATAGAGCTATACTCGCGAGGAATATTTAACAGCTCTACAGCTTTAGACCTCAATCTGCGGGGACCACAGCAACATTGAAGCTAATCTCGGGCACAAGCACCAATAATTCTTCGCGACCGCAACGATAAAGTATAGAGCAAATAAAAGGGCAGTCCAGAGTAGATCTCCTCATAAATAGGAGTTACCAGGCCTGAAAATATCGAGGCTAGCTGGTCCCGCTCACTGAATTTCTCCCGATGCCAGCGATCGCCGCAATCCATAAAGAAAACGCCGAAACACTCGATTGCGTCGCCGAAGTCAAACACGCACGCACCATTATCCGCCGGGGAACCAGCGCCCATCGCCAGTTGAAAGTGTATTACTGCGCGATTGAAATGGGCCATTCCCAGCAAGTCGCCCTGACCAAAGTGGTGGACTGGCTGCGACAAGAAACCTTGCGGGAATAGTAGTTCGGCGAAACAGGATGGGTACGCCGAACAACACGCTCAGCTTCGTGATACCAACAAAACACCGAAATGTCAGCGGCTCAAAATATCCACTTTCCCAAAAACAACCAAATATATGCCGCCGTAATGACGGCGCAGATGCCCACCGACACCCAACGCTCACCGCCGCGGTCGGTGGAGTCGTCAAAGGCGACAGAATGAAAACTGCTGTCTTGTTCTTTGCTTAAGATCGCGTTGGTGCGGTCGTGTTGCAAGTCAAAAATATTGGCAAATAAAAACACGATTACCGTCGCCAATAAGAAAGACGAGATTTCGGTAAACAGTCCGTCCCACTCGGTCAATTCGGGCGGCTTGAACAGCAGCAACGCGCTGACCATGATGAAGGTGATGAACCCGAGGGCGATGATTTCTCCGAAATTGGTCCCTTGTTGTTTGGAGTGCACCAGTGAATCGACTTCGGTTTCCAGTTGGTCCAGTTTTTCTTCGTATTTGGGATGTTGTTCGCGTGCGGTTATGAAATATTCTTTCAGTTCATCGTAGGCAGTGCGAAGTTGTTCCGGTTTTGTATGTTCGTCAATATAGCGAAGTTGATTGCGCGCATCATCATCCATGCCTCTTTTCCTTGCCATCGTTTTTAATCCGTTATACACAAGAAACACGCTTTTTTCTTCGTCCATGGTGCGCCGCACCAAGCGGTCGGCGCGAAACACCAGGATCAAAATAAACAAAGTGGAAATTACGCCGATCATTTCGGCGTAGTTGGAAAGCGGCAAGCCGTCATGCAAATAAACCGCCATGCCGCACACCCACAACGCAATGATCAATGCCTTATAGGCGGAGCGAATTTCGGCTGTGAAGTTGAGGAGCAAGTTGGCGACTATGATTGCGATGAGACCGATGACCAACCTATCAACGCGGGGGATATCAATGAGAGAGGCAAATTCCAACCAGATTAGCGAAACAGCGGGGATGAGATAACGTAATGCGTTTATACCCAAGTTATTGGTTTTGGCATGGCTAATACGAAGAAATATACTCCCAACTCCAAGTCCAAATAATCCAAAAGCAATGGCGGATAAAACACCCACACTACCAATGGATTGAATGTTTTCACCGGACAACAATCCTACAGCAACGAAAACAGGCGCGCTGATTACTTTTCCTATGGAGTAGGCAACAATAGAATAAAACGATTCATTCTCTTTCTCCTTTACACGGTGACTTACATACGAACCCCACAGTTGATTTGCGGGCAACTCCGCTGCGGACACGAAAGCGGCTAACAACACCAATACAATTCCGCCGATTGCGGCAAATGTGAATAATTCACCAACGGCATTGTCTATGCTTGAACTTTGACTGGCGATGACAAATCCAACACCGACAAACGCTATTGCAAATAAAAGCCATTTCTGCGTTGTGAGTTCTGTATAACGGCGTTCTTTCTTAAAAAGTCGCGCTAATAGAATCACCGTAAAAATAGACGCTGTCTGCATAAGAACTGCAGCGACTGCTTCATCAACATATTTCAATGAAAATGCAAAGAGAACATAACCAGCGGTTGTGAGTGCCATCGAAAAAATAGCCGGATGCCGCAGATTGACCAGGATTATTTTGAGTGTGCTTTGTTTTATTTTTCTCTATAAGCAAAAAACAGATAAGTAACATTGCTAATGGCACCAAATAAATATACTAACGCAACAAATAAAAAAGGCGCGTTGCTCGCACCACCGAAACTAAAAGTAATCGGCATTGTGGAAAGCAACACCACCACTGCAATCATATAAAGCAACGCCAATTTGTTTTGGTTATCAATCTCGCTCATTTCTCTTCTCGGTAAAAATGTCAGCAACTACGCTGGGTTTAACTGGATTGCGCGTATTATCCCTGATACGCACCCTCGCGAATTTCATCCGCTGACGGTGAAGTAGTCGCCCTTTGCCGGGGATAGCAGGTTGACCTTGAATTCCACGGTCAGCACTGACCTCAAGTATAGGGCAAATAAAAGGGCAGTCCAGAGTAGACCTTCTCATAAATAGGAACCAGGCCTGAAAATATCGAGGCTAGCTGGTCCCGCTCACTGAATTTCTCCCGATGCCAGTGATCGCCGCAATTCGTATTCGGTCAATTCTGAACGAGCGCCCACAACGGTTCGTGCCATGTGGTTTTCTAGCGTCCTTGCTGATTTAGCGTTGAGGTTGTGGATTCGCTTCCTGCGAAAAGAGGCAATGTCTCTGACGGAACCACCGCAGCGGCTGCAAACCTCAATGTCTATATTGAAAACTCGCTTGAGTCGCTGAGCCCAGGTCATGGCGGCACGACACTCAGCCGATGAACGAACTTCTGTATTGGCGAGAGGCTTCACACCTTTGCCGTGTTTAGCTGGTGTGACCAGTCCACGCCAGCGATGGTTGGGGGCTAGAACGCCATGATACCGGGTGAGGTTAACTCTTGGTTTGGGCACCAGGGCTGCCAAGCGTGCGATGAAATCCACTGGCTCGAAGGCCACCTGGGTTGTTCCATCCCGATAGGGCGTGCATTTCCGAAGATCACGAATATACAAGCACCGAAGTGACAAGGCGTGAAGCTTACAATACGCTCGTTGAAGAGACCGGAATCAGTAATATTGATTACGATAACTGCTTCACTCGCGAGGGCGTAAAACAAACTGGATAACGAACCCGCATTATTCCGCTTTTAGCACATCACGCGGGCCTATTTCCTGATAGATCACCATTTTACGTTCAATGATTCGCCACTCACCATCAAAACATTGTAACTTGTCCTTGTACTCTCCCCACACTTCATAAAACACACCCTCGTGCTCTCCTATCCCCATATGCGCCGCTCGTACATAACAACTGGTAATGGCAATATCGCCACTATCATCTAGATACACATAATAATTACTTAACATATGCTGGGTTGGCCCGCAGCCACCAAGGCTGTTTTTGATGATGCCTATGACTTTATCCCGGCTATCCAATAAATAACCGCCATAACGCGCCTGCACATCCGCTACAAATACTTGTTCAAATAAAGACCAATCGCGCCTGTCACAGCCTTGCGCATAGTTATTTAATACTCGAATGATTTTTTCTGTTGAGGTTTGCACAGACAATATTCCTTATTGGTCAGTTATTGTTAACGCCTGATTAGCAGGGACATCAAACAGACTTGCTTCAAAACCATTTAGCCATCGTACCTTAATATCAACCGCCTCATGTTCACCAATGCCAATATGCAATGGCCCACAACCAAACGATCTTAAACCGCCACTGGCACCTGAATATTCCCGATAAGCGATAAGCTGATCATCAACTGTCACCCAGACTTTATTACCAAAGCCCATATAATTATTATCCAAACCCTCAAACTCAACACTTAGCCAGTTGCCGGTATATGTGCTTTGGTTTTCAAACAAAACATAAGCCTGTTGGTCGTCTACTGCAATATCCAACAGTCCATCATTATTGGGTCTTCCCCAATCGTAGTGGGTCATTCAGGCCCTGATTCCTTCCGGATAGAGCTGTAATCCGCCCAGGTGGAAGTAAATTGCATTACGGAATCGCTCCCTGTTTCTGAAACCCCGAGCACGGCTCTTCAGCGTTTTGATACGACTGTTCATACTTTCAGCGTGACTGTTGTCGACCTTACGAATCACCGCATTGAGAATACCCCAAAGGTGATTCCGCAGGGTTTTTGACGTCGTTTGCATGGGTTTGAGCCGGCTACGGGCCATCCAGTTGATCAGGCGTTTCCAGCCCTTCTCAGCCCAGGTGCGACTCCGATAGTCCCAAAGGCGGGAGGCTAGATCCTTGATAGCCCACGCCCTGGCGGTCTTCAGGGAAGATTGTCGTAGTTCGCTGAAACTGCGCTGTTGGTGCCAGCTCATGTTGCCCCGGTTACGCAGCCAGTGGTATTTACTACCCTTCATCCGCTCATCGCCCTGCTTGATCAACTGCCGATGTTCCTGTCGGCGCACCTGATCCACAGCCTTGCCCATGTATTGCGCAACGTGGAAACGGTCAAAGGCGATCTTGCTATCCGCATCAGGCAGCGCCTCTCGAGTTGCCCTGATATAGGCCGGCCACATATCCATGCACACGCTCTCGATACCCTTTTTCTGGTCCTCAGACAGCAGGTCGTAAAATTCAGCCAGGCTATCGGTCTCCCGATTTTCGGCAACATGCAGCACTACCGACTGCTCCTGATCCGTCACCACCGTGACATAGTCATGGCCCTTGCGGTAAGAGGTTTCATCCACACTGATTTGCCTGGGTGACAGCGCCTCCCGATGCGACAGACCACGTTTCACTGCGCGCTGCATGATGCCATCCACGGCATTCCAACTCAGTCTTAGGTGTTCTGACACCGCACTGGTTGAAGCGTCTTTCAGCCAGTCAATGACCAGCGCCTCAAACAACGCTGTAAATCCGCTGCCAGGCTCTGCCCAGGGAACCTGCACCGTAACCACGCCGTGCTCTGAACACTCCACCCGGGGCACTTCAGCCATCAGCAAGGTCTTGAGTTGACAGGTGTCAAGATGGCGCCAGTGCCTCGGCCGCTTGTCGTAACCGGAGCAGGCTTTGCCACACTTGGGACACGTCAATTTACCGCTCCCACGATCTACGGTGACTTTCACTTCACCGTCCGCGAGTGAAACCTGCACATCGGTCACCTTCCACGGCTTCCCGATACCCAATATCTGGCTGTATAGCTGTGTATCTTTCATGGGGCATCAGGCTAAACTACCCACTCGATTTGGGGAAGACCCTCATTATTAAAATCCGCCAGGGCTGCATCTCCATTGCCATTATCAATGTGTGCCGCCTCCAACTCTAGCCGCTGAACCACAAGCTCCGAAGCCCCGGTATTATCCAAAATAAAATAACCATCTTCACGTACCTGAATCACATCAAGATCCGCGTCGTTATCAAAGTCCCCCCAGGCAATCCCTGAGCTTGTAGCCCCATTCTGATTCCACTTTTCATCAGTCCATTTAACAAACTGATCCCCCTCATTCACCAAAAGCCAACTTTCCTCGCCTTTACGACTCACAAATAGATCAGGATCACCATCATTATCAACATCCCCCCAAGCCATACCAAATACAAATACGTTGCTGACATCCAGCAAGGCTGTTGTATCCTCAAAGGAACCATCGCCATTATTGCGCATTAACTTAAGTGGCCAGCTCAACATAACATCAACATGGCCATCCAGATCATAATCGGCCCAGGCTGCCCGAGTTTGAACATGTGCAAGACCAACAGCCTCTGTGACATCAGAGAAAGTGCCATTACCATTGTTTTGATACATAACATTATCGGTATCAAAATTTGCTACATACAAATCAAGCCAGCCATCATTATTGTAATCCACCCAGGTCCCGGTTCTTCCGCGTCCAGTTGCATTCAATGTGCCTGCCGAATCGGTTACATCAGTAAAGGTAAAATCCCCATGTCCTTGCAATAACTCATCGAACTTAAGCCCAAGAGTGGCTCCCTTGCCTGCACCATGAGTGATAAAAAGATCAACATGCCCATCATTATTAAAATCTCCACAGCTGCCACCATGCCTGTCAGCCTGGGAGGGGTACACCCAATCAAAATTCTTAATACCAGATTTAGCAGTAACATCGTTAAAGGTATTGTTTTCTTGCTGCTCCAGCATTAATGGGCCATTACCATGCCCCATATACATCAAGTCCAGTTGATCATCATTATTGAAATGCCCCCAAAGGGCACCATAGTCCCCATACATATCGATTGCAGGGAGAGATATGCTAACAAATGACAACTCGACAGGTAGCGTGCTGCCGGGGTCAGAATCAGTCGAATTATTGTCATCACTACATGCAAACAAAAAAAGACACATGCCCGAAAAGATATACTGTTTTGTAAATTTCATACCGCTTCCAATATTTCACCGCCGTACAATATACCTCCGCCAACGCACAAACAAAAGCCAGCTTTTGACACAAGCTGACACAACCTAAGCATTCAGTATCGCAGCTTGTATTTCTATAGAAATAACAACTACTTTTTATATTTGCAGCATTTATAATGGTCAGATCACACCCGGGAGAGAAGCTGTGAATCAAGACCAATTAAAACAGGCCGTGGCTGATGCCGCTGTTGAATACGTTGTTAATAAAATTGACGCTGACTCAATTATAGGTATTGGCACAGGCTCTACCGCCAATTGTTTTATTGATGCCCTGGCAGTACATAAACATAAATTTGCCGGAAGTATAGGGCAAATAAAAGGGCAGTCCAGAGTAGATCTCCTCATAAATAGGAACCAGGCCTGAAAATATCGAGGCTAGCTGGTCCCGCTCACTGAATTTCTCCCGATGTCAGTGATCGCCGCAATCCGTATTCGGTCAATTCTGAACGAGCGCCCACGCTGCCAAGCGTGCGATGAAATCCACTGGCTCGAAGGCCACCTGGGTTGTTCCATCCCGATAGGGCGTCTGCGTCATGTTGATGTGCTGGTCAACGCTGGCGGCAGTATTCCACCTGGCTGCTGGAAGAAAACCGCTGGCGCGCGCACCGCTACGGCATCGACAGCGGGCTGATTGATTTTGGTCGCGGCTCCATCGTGCCGTATACCGAACTGCTCGGTGAAATTCTGAAACTCATCAAAGAAGACGCCGAAGCACTCGGTCGCGTCGCCGAAACAGCATGGATGCGCCGAACAACACGCTCAGCTTCGTGATACCAACAAAACGCCGGAATGTCAGCGGCTCAAAATATCCACTTTCCCAAAAACAACCAAATATATGCCGCCGTAATGACGGCGCAGATGCCCACCGACACCCAACGCTCACCGCCGCGGTCGGTGGAGTCGTCAAAGGCGACAGAATGAAAACTGCTGTCTTGTTCTTTGCTTAAGATCGCGTTGGTGCGGTCGTGTTGCAGGTCGAAAATATTGGCAAATAAAAACACGATTACCGTCGCCAATAAGAAAGACGAGATTTCGGTAAACAGTCCGTCCCACTCGGTCAATTCGGGCGGCTTGAACAGCAGCAACGCGCTGACCATGATGAAGGTGATGAACCCGAGGGCGATGATTTCTCCGAAATTGGTCCCTTGTTGTTTGGAGTGCACCAGTGAATCGACTTCGGTTTCCAGTTGGTCCAGTTTTTCTTCGTATTTGGGATGTTGTTCGCGTGCGGTTATGAAATATTCTTTCAGTTCATCGTAGGCAGTGCGAAGTTGTTCCGGTTTTGTATGTTCGTCAATATAGCGAAGTTGATTGCGCGCATCACCATCCATGCCTCTTTTCCTTGCCATCGTTTTTAATCCGTTATACACAAGAAACACGCTTTTTTCTTCGTCCATGGTGCGCCGCACCAAGCGGTCGGCGCGAAACACCAGGATCAAGATAAACAAAGTGGAAATTACGCCGATCATTTCGGCGTAGTTGGAAAGCGGCAAGCCGTCATGCAAATAAACCGCCATGCCGCACACCCACAACGCAATGATCAATGCCTTATAGGCGGAGCGAATTTCGGCTGTGAAGTTGAGGAGCAAGTTGGCGACTATGATTGCGATGAGACCGATGACCAACCAATCAATATGCGGAACATCAATTCGAGAAGCGAGCGCCAACCAGATGAGCGCCACAACGGGAGTGGCATAGCCTAATGCGTTGATACCCAAATTGGTAGTTCTGGCATTGGCAATGCGAAAAAATATGGTACCAACTCCAAATCCGAAGAACCCATAAGTAGTAGCGGATAAAACACCCACACCACCAATAGATTGAATGTTTTCACCGGACAACAATCCTATAGCAACCAAAACAGGCACGATTATTACTCTTCCTATGGAGTTGGCAACAACGGTATAAAATATTTCATCATCGTCGTTCACGCTGCGACTTACATACGAACCCCACCATTGATTCACAGGTAATCCGGTTCCAGCCAACAAGGCGGCTACCAGCACCAAACCAACTCCGCCGAGGGCGGAAAATGTGAATAATTCACCAACCGCATTGTCTATGGTTGAACTTTGACTGACGATGACAAACCCAACCCCGACCAATGCCACGGCAAACAAAAACCACTTCTGCGTTGTAAATTTTTCATAACGCTTTTCTTTGCTAAAAAATCGTGCCATTAGAATCACTGTAAAAATATACGATGTTCCTATGAGAACCGCGGCAATTGCTTCATCCACATACCGCAATGCAAAGGCAAAAAGAAGGGTCTATCCGGGTTTCCCAACGAGTTTTTTGAAAAAATTCTGTTATTGAAAAACTATCCGAATACCCCTGGACTTTCCCCGGCGTAGTGTGGGCAGGCGGTGGGTTAGTGTGGGTAACCGGTGGTATGTGAGGCACGAACATTCCACGGGTTATCCACATGATCACCTCGCCAGGGATGGCGGGGTGAAATCCACGGCCTGTCCACACGGAGTCCGGCTGACAGATGTCGGGGTTCTTTTACCCACAGTTATCCCCGAGGACCCGAACTTCCCCATCATTTCATGTTGATGCAATGACTTGAATTCACACGTAAACACGGGCTTCATCCCCGCTGTAGATTACCGTCAACAAAAAGGAGAAGCCCGTGAGCAACCTGAAGTTGCTGTATAAGATATTACGCCTCAAAGGTATGAAAATCACCCAGTTCTGGTTCAAAAACCGCAACAAGGAACTGCATCTGGCGGTCAAGCCCTACAAGAATGGCTGCCGCTGCCCCGAATGTGAACGGCGCTGCCGGATTGTGCGTCATACGACCGAGCTGCGCCGGTGGGAGGATCTCACACTCATGGGGATGAAGGTCTTGCTCTGGTATGCCCCAAAGGAGATCTGCTGCCCAACGCACGGGCGGGTGCAGGAGACGATCCCCTGGGCGCCAGCCTATTCACGTATCACCTACCGACTGGAGTGGCGGATCTGCTCCCTGTGCCAGATCATGACCCAGAAGGCCGCCGCCGAGATTCTGGTGATGCCTTCCTCCACCCTGTCCGACCTGCTGCACCGGATCATCACGCGGGTGCGCCACGGCCATAAAATCCGTGGCCTGGTCACTCTCGGCGTCGACGAGATTTCCTTCTTGAAGGGCCGCAAATTCGCCACACTCGTCTATGATCTGGACCGCTCTCGTATCTTGTGGGTGGGCCTGGGAAAAGGCCGCGAGACCATTGACCGCTTCTTCAACGAACACCTGAGCAAGGGGCAGAAAGCACGCATCCTGTGGGCCAGTTGTGACATGAGTCGCGCCTATACCGGGGCCATTGAACATCACTGCCCCAACGCCACGCTCATCATCGACCGCTTCCATGTCGTCAAGGCGCTGAACCAGGCTGTGGATGAGGTGCGCAAGGACGAGTGGCGTGCCCTCGATACCGGGGGGCGCAAGGCGATCAAGGGCCTGCGATGGCTGCTCAGCATGCACTCGAGCCATCGCACCAAGAGACAGTCTCGATTCCTCAATAGCTTGCGCAACTCCAATCGGCGTATCCACCGAGCCTGGGTGCTCAAGGACGAGTTCGAACACATCTGGAATTACCGTTATCGTGGCTCAGCTGAGAAGTTCCTGAAACGCTGGATGACCACCGCCCTGCGTAGCCGTATCCCCTCGTTGCGCCAATTTGTCACCACGGTGCGAAATTACTTTGATAACATCGTCGCGTTCACCGATAGAAACCTGACCAATGCCGTCGGTGAAGGCCTGAACCGCATTGTCAAAATCGTCAAGAACCGAGCGTCTGGATATCGTAACCTGCACAACTTCGCCGACATGATTTACCTGACCGTTGGCGACCTCGATATTCCTGCGCATATTCCCAGCGATTTACGTACACTGTGAGTAAGGTCCTAATCTCTATAAAACAGCATCAGGATCGTATTTCATTGGTTGGGAGATCCGGATATAGCCAAAAAGAACATAAGTAAAGAGTCCGAATACCGCAAAAAAAATCGCCGGATGCCGCAGATTGTTCAAGATTATTTTGAGCGTTGTTTGATTTATTTTTTTCTTATATGCAAAAAATAGATAAGTAATATTGCTAATGGAATAAAATAAATACATTACTGCAACAAATAAAAAAGGCGCGTTACTCGCACCACCGACACTAAAAGTAATCGGCAACGCGGAATACAACACCACCGCCGCAATTATATAAAGCAACGCCGTTTTGTTTTGGCTATCTTTCTCGTTCATTTGTTTCCTCGGTAAAAATGTCAGCAACTCCGCTGGGTTTAACTGGATTGCGCGTATTATCCCTGATACGCACCCTCGCGAATTTCATCCGCTGACGGTGAAGTAGTCGCCCTTTGCCGGGGATAGCAGGTTGACCTTGAATTCCACGGTCAGCATTGACCTCAAGTATAGGGCAAATAAAAGGGCAGTCCAGAGTTGCGCACTGGGTGCTGCTATGCGAAAGCTGGTGCACATCTGCTACGGCGTGTGGGCGGCGAATTGCAAATTTGGCTGGCCAGCAACGCGAAAATCCAACGAACTTGACTCGCAGTGTCTGCGAGCAATCTGTCAAAGGCGTACCGAACACCAAACACTGCAGGTGATACTTCCCCGAAACTTGTGTATTATCTATGTTGCTACATTAGTTATAACATGATGTTAGAGGAGATCATAATGTTCAAATCAAAGTTGAGAGCCATCGGTAACAGTGATGGCGTGCTAATTCCGAAGGAAGTAAAGCATGACCTCGGCATCCAGAAGGGGGATGAGGTTTGCTTCACAAAAGCGGCCGATGGTAGCTACAACATTTCTGCTTATGATCCTGAATTCGAGGAACAGCTAGATGCCATGGAGGTCATTGGTCGACAGTACCGGAACACTCTTCGGACACTGGCTGAATGAAGGAGTCCAAATGGTTGCTCAAAGATGTAGTCCTGGCGGTGCACCAGAAAACGCTTCGAGAGCAGGGCGGACTCTCTGGCATCCGCGATATAGATTTACTGGAGTCTGCCCTTGCTCGCCCAGTCAACGCTTACAACTATGCGGTCAAACCAAATATCTATGAACTGGCTGCAGCATATGGCTACGGCATTGCAATGAACCACGCCTTTAATGATGGTAACAAGCGGGTAGCTTTCTATGCATCCGTTGGTTTCTTACGCATCAACGGCTTCGCACTGACAGCTACTGAACTCGAGGCAGCTACCACTTTTCGAGAACTGGCAGCGGGGCAGATCACAGAAGAAGAGCTCACTTACTGGTTTTCGGGAAATTGCTGAGTCGATGCCAAGGTGTTGCTCCAGGGCATGACTTTCGATTCAAGCTGCAGCTAATTCGAAATTCATTGTCTGCGCTTTCCCAGTTTGACACTCAGGGCGTAACAGGCTGCGCCAGATACAATGATGCCCAGGCACATCAAGGCCTCACTGGGTCGTTGCGATACAGTGTAGATTAGCGTCCAGCCGGTGATGGCGAGAAAAACCAGCGGCGGCAGCGGGTATAACCAGGCCTTGTAGGGGCGTGGTATATCCGGCTGGCGCCAGCGCAATACGAACACGCCGGCAACCGCGAAAAAGGTGTTCAGCGCCATGGTTGCACCGGCGAAAATCAAAATACTCTCGAACGACGAGGTCCACAAAAACAGCAGGCAAACAATACACTGCAAAAGAATGGCACGAACCGGAATTCCATCGGCGTTGTTAACGCCCAGGGCTCGAAACACCGTGTAATCTTCACCGATAGCGTGCAGTACGCGTGGCCCCGCCAGGATCATGGCACTGACGGTGGAGATAAGTAGCATGGCCAGCAGCACACCCATAACATCTGCACCGACGCCGCCAAAGGCGTACTGGGCGGCGACATAGCCAATTTCGACTTTACCAGCCATTGCCTCCATGGGGGCGACCGACAGGAACACAAAATTCAATAACAGGTAGGTCACGCCCACCACTGCGGTGCTGATCAGCAGTACCCACGGCAGATGTCGCTGGGGCGTTTCCAGCTCACCGCTGATGTAGGTGGCGGCATTCCAACCGGAATAGGCATAGTTGACGTAGATAAGCGCGACCGCAAAAGAGCCGCCCAGCAACAGGCTCCCATCACCACTTACCGGCACAAAGGACACCGGCTGAACTTCGGGAACCAGTGATAACGCCAGCACAGAAAAGCCGATAATCAACGCCAGTTTTATGACCGTCAGTACACTTTGCGTGCCACCGCTGTTGCGGTGACTGGTGCAGTGTACCAAGGTTAGTATCAGCAGCAGCGCGGTTGCCAACCACAGTGCTGACAGGGACGGAAACACCGAGCTGAAATAATTGCCGAAGGTGAGGGCGGCCAGTGCAGTGGGCGCGGCAAAACCGACTGTTGCAGACACCCAACCGGATATAAATCCTGCCGAGGGGTGATATATCTCGCTGAGAAAATTGTACTCACCACCGGAGCGCGGCAGGGCCGCACCCAGTTCGGTGTAGCAGAGCGCGCCGCAGAAGGCAGATAAGCCGCCCACCGCCCACAACATCAATAATACGAACCCCGATTGAATTTCCAGTAGCTGAAAACCCAGGCTGGTGAACACACCGGTGCCGACCATATTGGCAACAACAACCGCTGCAGCAACAGAAGGTGTGAACTTACTCAAACAGCATGGACCTGAATTCCCCGAGGATCTTGTTCGAGGCTTGTCGTGACACAACGTAGTCTACGTGATCTTCGGCGCCGGCAGTGGGCGATAGCTGAATACTCCACAGCCCTGCTATCTGGTTGGGTAAGAACGAGTGACGAATATCTGTGATGCGATTGGGATGGACGGGATCCACCGCCACATAACCACTGGAGAACCAGCGAAACCGCTCTATATCTTTAGCCTGCTGTGAACTGTGATCCAACCAGGGAAAGTCTCGCTCCAGGTCAAGTTTGGGTATGGAGGCGCCGTCATAAACCCGGGTTCCCAACGCCACCCTGACACCGTCAACGTAAAACGCATCCTCTGTCCGGTAGACGATTTTCCAGAGCAGCAGGTTGGCGAAACCGGGCTTGGCTTCCAGGCTTATGGGCTGATGGCCTCGCTCACCGGCCAATTGCCAGCCGGCCGCTTCAGCACGATCACGCTGTACCAGACCAATAGTTGGGTAGGCAATTGCCCAGACCAGTGCGACACGAGCGAAGGTGGGCTGGCGCCGCGCCACAGCGATGACTATCAGTATCAGCACCGGCACGGTAAACAGGGGGTCTATCACCGACACGGTATTCCAGGCGTAGCGGGCATCGGTGAATGGCCAGAACAACTGGGTGCCGTAGGTTGTACAGGCGTCCAGCAGGGCGTGAGTGGCGTAGCCGAGGGTGCAGTAAAAAACACTCTGCCGGAGTGCCAGACCACGGCTTTTGGCAAACAGCCGGTGCAACACCCAACCGCACACTACACCGCCTATGGGTATGAATATCAGCGAATGGGTGAACTGCCGGTGATACTCAAGAAACAGTAGCGGATCGCTATTGGAACGGATAAACACGTCGAGATCGGGTGCCATGCCGGCCAGGAATCCCAGCAGACAGGCAATACGTGCATCTTTGGGTGACGCGATGGAGTTCGCGGCAGCGGCCCCAAGCACGCCCTGGCTAAGTGGGTCCATGTTGCGTTAATCCGCTGCGCCGGCGGGCTGGTAATAATCCAGCACCAACTGGTTGAGCAGTCGCACACCCCAACCTACAGCGCCCTTTGGGTTGGTGTTGGTGCTTTTGGTACTCCAGGCCTTACCCGCTATGTCCAGGTGCGCCCAGGCAGTGTCCTGCCCTACAAAAGTACCTATAAATTCCGCGCCGGTGCTGGCGCCGCCGTAACCGCCCTCTACGGAATTCTTCACGTCGGCGATATCGGACTTGATGGCTTCCCTGAAGTCAGCATGTAAAGGCATGCGCCAAACCTCTTCGCCCGCCGTTTTACCCGACGACACTATTTGCCTTGCCAATTCGTCTTGTCGGGAAAACACCCCGGCGTAGGTCTCGCCCAATGCCACCTTTATAGATCCGGTCAGGGTCGCCAGGTCAACCATAATGACCGGTGCAAATTCCTGCTGGGTATACCAGACCGCATCGGACAAAATCAGGCGGCCCTCCGCATCGGTATTAATCACCTCGATGGTCTTGCCAGACATGGTCGTGCGTACATCGCCGGGGCGCTGGGCCCGCTGTGAGGGCATATTTTCAACCAGCGCCGCCACGGCCACTGCATTGACGGGCGCTTTGCGCTTGGCCAGTGTCAACAAGGTACCTGTGACGGCGGCAGCGCCGGACATATCGTATTTCATGCGCCACATGCCTTTTGGCGATTTGAGTGAGATACCACCTGAGTCAAAAGTGACACCCTTGCCGACAAAGGCCAGTGGCGCCTCTTTGTCCTCGCCACCGCGATAGTTGATTACCAGCAAGCGAGGAGGGCGTTCACTACCCATACCGACCCCCAGTAATGCACCCATGCCCAACTTGTCCATCTGCTTGACGTTGAGTACTTTGATGGAGACATTATCAACGCCGTCGAAAGCGGCGCGGGTGCGATCTACAAAAGATTGCGGGTAGATCACATTGGCCGGTTCATTGATCAGGTCACGCGCAAAAAATACGCCATCGGCAACAGGCGCCAGCTTGTCACTCCAGTGCTGCGCCGTGTTCTGGGAAAATGTTGTGTGAATAACAAAGCGCGTTGCTGGCGCGGCGTCATCCTCATCTTCATCGGCGCTTTTGTACTTGTCAAAATTGTAGGCGCCCAGTTGCAATCCCAGCGCTATATGCGCCGCCGGAAATTCGATATCAGCTGCCAGACCGGACCAGACAATAGTAACCCGCTCCGTCTCGTCGGTGCCGGTAGCTGTAACAATGGCTCCGCCCAGGTCCTGTAGGTCGCGGGCTGTGGGGGTCTGGTCGCCTACGCCGACGATGACTACCCGGTCATAGGACGCAACTGAATACAGGGTTAATGATTTGTCCTTTTGCCCTTTAAAATCAGCAGCAGCAATGGCTTTCTGCAATTCTTCTGTTAATGTGGTTTCGAGCTTTGGTGGCAGCTTTCCACCTTCTGCCAGCGGGATCACCAGCGTGCCGGATATGGTCAGGTCGTCCAGTTCGGCAAATTGTGGCCTTAGCTCGGCGCTTGCCAGGGCCGGCAGGGCCAATAGCAAGGCCAGCAGAGTAGATGTTATTCTCATGTTTTTCTCGCGATGTTTTGTAGACGCGCTAAGTTTACACGTAAACAGGCAGACCACCCAAGTCAGAGCCTCCATCAGCCAGCATAGCGAGCACACCGATAGCGGCTATCAAGACCCAGAGTTCAGTATCATTTCTCTATTGGGATATACTGCCAAGTGCAAGGAAAACACACGATTAAGGAGATGGCATGCAAGCCGGCGAAGTTAACAATGTAGATGATGCCAAGCGAATTGTCGAGGAACGGGGTCTGACGCATATTAAAGTCGGCGTCTTCGATATTGACGGTGTGTTGCGCGGCAAATACATGAGCCGGGGAAAATTTTTCTCTGCGCTGGATAAGGGTTTTGGATTTTGCGACGTGGTGCTGGGCTGGGATTCTGATGACCAGTTGTATGAAAATCCCGGTGTGAACTACACCGGCTGGCACACCGGTTATCCCGATGCGGCGGTTAACATACTGCCGGAAACCTGCCGTGAATTGCCCTACGAACCCGGTATGTTGTTGTTCCTGTCTGAGTTCACGGCAGAGGCCGCCGCCATCTGCCCGCGCAATCTTCTCAAGCGAGTGTTACAGCGAGCGGCCGATATGGGCTACTCGTTGCGCGCCGCGCTGGAATACGAATTCTTTTTGTTTAACGAGACACCACAATCGGTGCGTGATAAAGGCTACCGCAATCTGGATTCTGCGACCCCTGGCATGTTTGGCTATTCGATGTTACGCAACTCCGTGTACAGCGATTGGTACCGGGATCTGCTGGATCTCAGTGAAGACATGGGTTTCCCACTGGAGGCGCTTCACACAGAAACAGGCCCCGGTGTACTGGAGGCCGCTATCAGCGTTGATGAGGCCCTGCGAGCTGCCGACAAGGGTGCGTTGTTCAAAACCTTTTGCAAAGTGTGGGCACAGCGCAATGGCATGATGGCGACCTTTATGGCCAAGTGGTCCAATGACTACCCCGGCCAGAGCGGGCATATTCATATGTCGCTGTTCGACAAGGATACCGATGCCTCCATGTTTTATGAGCAGGGCGCGGAGTACGGGATGAGTCAATTACAGCGACAGTTTCTCGCCGGTCAACAGCGGTTGATGCCGGAATTACTGGCCATGTTGGCGCAGACTGTGAATTCTTACTCCAGGTTGACACCTGGTTTCTGGGCGCCCACCGATGCCACCTGGGGCGTTGAAAATCGCACCACCGCGCTGCGCGTGATACCCGGTAGTGCCAGTTCACAGCGGATTGAGTACCGGCTTGGCTCGGCCGATGCCAACCCCTATATCGCACTGGCCGCATCGATTGGCGCCGGGCTGTATGGCATTGAACATAAACTGGAGCCGGAAGCGATAGTCACCGGCAATGCCTATGAGCAAACCCATCCGATGCAGCCGGCGCTGCCGCGCAGTTTAATGGAGGCGGCCGGCGCGCTGCGGCAATCTGCCGCTGCCAGGGACCTGTTTGGTGATGAGTTTGTGGATCATTATGCGACCACCAGGGAGTGGGAAGAGGGTGAATTTCGCAAGCATATTACCGATTGGGAAATGCAGCGTTATTTCGAGATCATTTAATTATGACCACCATTACACTGCACGGTAACTGGAACTACCCCACCAGTATCAGCATCGGCGCGGGACGAATCAGCGAACTGGGCCAGGGATGCAGAGACCTGGGTATGCTGTCACCGCTACTGGTGACCGACCCGGGATTGGCCGAATTGCCGATGATCGGCATTGCAACGCAATGCTGCCGGCAGGCGGGCGTAGAGGCGGCCGTGTTTAGCAATATTCAAGGTAATCCCACCGGCGAGAATATTGAGGCCGGGGTAGACGTTTTCCGCCGCGGTGGTCACGACAGCGTCATCGCCTTTGGCGGTGGTTCGGCACTGGATGCGGGCAAGGCCATAGGTTTAATGGCCGGACAGCAACGCCCGCTCTTTGATTTCGCCGATGAAGGTGACAACTGGCAGCGCGTCGATGCCAGCGCCATGGTGCCGGTAGTGGCCGTACCCACTACCGCGGGCACCGGCTCAGAAGTGGGCAGAGCCTCGGTCATCACAGCTACTGACCTGCAGCAGAAAGTTATTATCTTTCACCCCGATATGTTGCCGGGCATGGTGATTCTGGACCCCGAACTTACCGTAAGCCTGCCTGCACACATTACCGCCGCTACTGGCATGGATGCCCTGTCCCATAATCTGGAGGCATTGTGCGCAGCGTATTTTCACCCCATGGCTGAAGGCATCGCCATGGAGGGTATACGCACGGTCAGCCAGTATTTGCCCCGTGCCTGCGCCGACGGCGGCGATATAGAGGCCCGCACCCAGATGCTGGTGGCCTCAACCATGGGTGCCACCGCTTTCCAGCGCGGTTTGGGCGGTATGCATGCTCTGGCGCATCCCTTGGGGGCGCTGTACAACGCCCACCACGGTTTGCTGAACGCCATCCTGATGCCCTATGTATTGAAAGCCAATGCCAGCGCAATCACCGAGATCCTCACCCGTGCGGCTCGCTATATTGACCTGGATAAGCCCGGCTTCGACACATTTTTGGGCTGGGTGCTGGAATTGCGCAGCACCGTCGGTATTCCGCATACACTGAGCGAAATCGGCATTAACGCCGATGATGCCGAGCGCGTAGGACAGATGGCGGCGGCCGACCCCTCAGCCGGGGGTAATCCGATTGCACTTACAGCCGAGGAATACGCCGCGCTATTTACCGATGCTGTAAATGGCTGTTTGTAACCTGCGCGAGAAATAGGGTCAAAGTAAAAACTCCTGCTAACTTCTGGGCAGCAGCAAGCTCTTAGCGGAGTTTTTACTCTGACCCCAAAACCTTACCACGGGATTTCTTGAGCTTGCCATGCCGGGTCTTGCTATCCATGCGCTTGCGCTGGGAAGAGCGGCTTGGTTTGGTGGCCCGGCGTTTTTTCTGTACGGCGGTCGCCGCACGGATCAGCAACTGCAGTCGTAACAGGGCGTCCTCGCGATTCTTGTCCTGGCTGCGGTATTTCTGTGCCTTGATAACGATAATGCCGTCTTTGTTAATACGCTGATCAGAAAGTTTGAGCAGTTGTTGTTTGTAAAAGTCGGGCAGGGACGAGCCACTGATATCAAAACGCAGGTGCACAGCCGTAGAGACCTTGTTGACGTTTTGCCCACCGGCACCCTGGGCGCGAATGGCCTGCCACTCGATTTCCGCCTCGGGAATATCAACGCTATTTGAAATCTTTACCATATCTGTATGATAACCGAGCTACTCACAGGAGATCACCATAGATGACGGCTAATAATCCCTATCTGGAAGGCAACCTTGCCGCGGCGCATGCCCTGTGGCTTTCACGGTAACTGGGTAGCGGACTCCTGATCAACAGGCCCCGACTGTCGCTGTGGCGGGTAGATTTTGATGATGCCTGGGGCAGTAGTTTTTATATAGACCCCGCCACGGGGCGCTTCCTTGTGCGCCGGCACACCTTATGGCGCGTATTCGATTTTCTGTGGATGTTGCACATCATGGATTACGATGAGCGCGACAATGTGAACAACACGCTGTTGCGCGGCGCGACTATTTTGGCGCTGATGTTTGCGCTGAGTGGTCTGTGGCTGCTGTATTTTAGATTCCGGCCGCGGCGGGCCTAACATGCGTTTTATCCGCAAATTGCACAAATGGCTGGGTTTGCTACTGGCTGTACAAATCCTTATCTGGATCGGCAGTGGCCTGCTGCTCAGTTTTACCGATAGCCGCGAGGTCAGCGGCCGCAATACCCGCTTTTCTGCCTACCAGGCATTTCCCTTGCTGAACCAGTTTCCGGTGGTGCCAATCACGGTGCTGGATTTACCGACTGGCCCAATCCACCAGTTGCAACTCAAGCGCCTGCATTCAACAGTGGTATACCGGGTACAAACAGAGCGGGGATGGCACACGTTTGATGCCAAATCCGGGCAATCGATGACCGTAGCACAGGATCTGGCAGCCAAGATCGCCCAGGACAGTTATTCTGGCAACGGCGCCCGGCTGCGTACCGAGTACCTAGCCCAGGGCGCGGTGGAAGTTCCGGCATATACCGGTGCTGTCTGGCGTGTCGATTATGCCGACGACATCAATACCCGCGTCTACGTCGCTGCCAGTGACGGTCGTCTCCTCGAACACCGCAACGACAGTTGGGAGCCGGCCGATTTTCTGCTCATGCTGCACTTTATGGATTACGGCAGGACAGGGGGTTTTAACACCGTGCAGATTATCCTGTTCGGCTTTGCGCAGCTGTGGCTGGCGATATCCGGAGCCCTGCCGATGATACAGGTTATCCGCAGACGAAGATTTAGCTAGATTCGTCTTTTGGCGGGCCAGGCGCCCCCGATGAAGCTCGGCCTCCCACCTGGACCGCGGCTTTCCCGTCGCACACCTGCTTGAAAAGACAGGTGAATCTGTTGCTTGCGTATTTCATAATGAAACAATAAAGTTTAGTAATGAAAAAACTATTGAGTTGCGAGGTGCACGCCACAAAGGTAGCCACTTTACAGAAGGATATCAAAAGTAACGTAACTCGTTGAATAATATATGTATGACCTGTTTCCAAAAGGCTTGAACGAGTTGAAGAAGAAGTTGGCACCGTTTGTGCAGCGTAATTTAGAGGTAATCGTTCTCTATTTCAATCTGACCACACTATTGAGGGGCTTGACGCAGCGATGGAGAAACCGCTTGAAGGAATAAGGATCCTCGATCTGACACATATGTTGTCTGGGCCTTACGGCGCCATGATTCTGGCGGATCTTGGCGCAGAAACTATCAAGGTTGAGCCACTGCATGGAGAGGGCACTCGCAAGCTACTGGCGCAGGATCCCGATAATTCACTCGATGGCCAAGGGGCGTACTTTATTACTCTGAATCGGAACAAGCAGAGCGTAGCACTGGACCTCAAATCGGAGCAGGGTCTGAGTGTATTTTACGACCTGGTACGAAAATCCGATATCGTGATTGAAAATTTCAGTGCGGGGGTTAGCGCCAAGCTAAAGACCGACTATGCCCGCCTTGCTGAGATCAACCCGGCAGTCATTAATTGCTCCATCAGTGGCTTTGGGTCGACCGGCCCAAGCTTCCAGCGTCCCGCTTTCGACCAGGTCGTTCAGGCTCTCGGTGGTGGTATGTCAATCACCGGTGCCGGTCCGCAGCACCCCATTCGTGCGGGTATTCCCGTCGGCGACCTGGCTGGCGGCATGTTCGGAGTAATGGGCATCCTGGCGGCACTTTATGAGAGAGAGCAAAGTGGCAAAGGGCAGCACGTTGATATTTCCATGCTTGACTGCCAGATTTCAATGCTCAATTACATGGCTACCATGTACTTCCTGTCGGGGAAGGATCCGCACCCCATCGGTAACTCTCACTTCGTGCACGTGCCCTACAACAGCTATTCAACTAAGGATGGGCACATCATCATTGCGGTGATCTTTGATAACTTCTGGGATAACTTGCTGGAGGTAATCGACTTCGAACCATTCCGCCAGGAGAAGTACAGGACTCAGCCCGGGCGATTGGAAGACAAATCCCTGATCGATAGCAAACTCAATGAGATACTCGGTACACAAACGTCAGAGTACTGGTTGAAGCGTCTCAACGAAAAACGTATCCCCTGCGCCAGAGTTAACCATTTTAGTGAGGCTCTGAGTGACGAGCAGGTGGTGGCGAGAAATATGGTTGTTGATCTGAAGCACCCGAATGGCGCTTCCACCAAGGGGCCCGGAAATCCGATCAAGTTGTCACGTACCGACGAAGAATCTTATTCCCCGGCTCCCCTCTTGGGGCAGCATACGACAGATGTGCTTGGCCGGGTGCTGGGCTATATGGACGACGATATTGAGCGCTTGCGAGCTGCGGGAGCAATATCATGAGCAAATCTGCCATCATCATCATTAATGAAGTAGGCCCAAGAGACGGCCTCCAGAGTCAGTCCAGGCACCTGAGCCTGGAGCAGCGTAGGCTGCTCGTAGAGACCTTGCTCGAAGCCAGGTTGCGGAATATAGAGGTGGGCAGCTTTGTCTCTCCCAGGGTGGTCCCGCAGATGGCGGCGACGGATGAGCTGTTTGCCTTGTTGCAACCTGCCCCGGACGTTTGCCTCAGCGCCCTTGTCCCCAATATGCGCGGCTACGAAAACGCTATTCAGGCCGGGGTGAAAACAGTTGCGGTGGTCGCATCAGCGACAGAAACCATGAACCAGAAGAATATTAATATGAACCTTGCCGAGACTTTCGAGGTTGCGCGCGCTGTTATCGAACGCGGCCACAGGGATGGTGTCGCGGTGCAGGTCTACCTCTCTGTTGCGTTTGAATGCCCTTTCGAGGGCGTGGTTGAGCCAGAGCTCATTCGTGAGCAGGCTGCAAACTTGTCTGCCTGGGGAGCCGATCTCATCGTTATTGCCGATACGATCGGGGCTGCGAATCCCGCCCAGGTTCGCTCGCTGATGAGCATGCTGGTGGCTGAACATGGGGAAAATAACCTGGCCTGTCATTTCCATGATACCCGTGCGATGGGGCTGGCCAATGTCTATGCAGCAATTGAAAGCGGAGTGAGACGTTTTGATAGTTCTCTTGGAGGCCTGGGCGGATGCCCTTTCTCTCCCGGCGCTAAAGGTAATGTTGCTACCGAGGACGTGGTAATGATGTGCGAACAGATGGGGTTCGCCACAGGGGTCGAAATGCCCGTCCTATTGCGCGCCGTAGCACTGGTGAGTGAAATGACTGGCATGCAGCAGGGCGGAAGAGCGCACCATTGGATAAGTACTAACGCGGCCTGAGTTGATCGGGTAAGACGCAAGTATTGAGGAGATTTTGCATATGGCGCATCGGCTTGGCGTTGATGTCGGAGGTACCTTTACCGACGTCTTATTGATGAACGAGACAACCGGGAAGACCTATACGGCAAAGGTACTTTCTACGCCCGAAGATTCGTCTGTGGGAGTGCTCAACGGGGTAGCCAGAATCTGCGATGAGTCCGCAGTCAATCCACATGACATCAAGTTAGTAATGCATGGCACGACCGTGGCGACTAACGCGGTACTCACCGGGCGCGGCGCGAGTGTGGGCCTGATTACCACGGCAGGTTTTGAAGACACCCTGCAGGTCGCTCGTTCATATTGTCCTGGTGGCCTTGGTGGCTGGGTGAACTTTGTGAAAAAGCCGCTGCTCGCACCGTTGGAACTTACCAGAGGTGCCGTGGAGCGTATTGCCGCAGATGGAACGGTTGTCGTACCACTGGATGAAGCGGCCCTGCGCGAGAGTTTGATGGACTTGCGTTCGCAGGGCGGCGTTGAGGCGCTGACCATCTGTTTCATAAACGCGTACATAAATGATGAGCACGAACAGCGGGCACGAGTAATTGCCAATGAAATTTTTAGTGATACACCTATCTCGATTTCCAGCGAGGTAGTGCCTGAAATGCAGGAATACGAGCGAACGGAAACGACCGTAGTAAATTCATATGTGCGCCCGGAAGTTGAAAAATACGTCAATAACCTGCAGCAAGCTCTGGTGGAGCGCATGGGTGAAGATACACTGTTATCCATACTCCGGTCGGACGGTGGTCTGGCCTCTGCACGCGCTTCTGCGCATTCGCCGGTTAATCTCTTGATGTCTGGGCCCGCAGGTGGCGTGTCGGGCGCGATCTATTTCTGCAGTCGTGCAGGTTACGACGATATCCTGACTTTTGACATGGGTGGCACTTCTACCGACGTAGCACTTATACAGAACTCTCGCGCACGCGTGCGACGTGAAACCATAGTTGGTGATGTTCGTGTGCGCGCACCTTCAATAGACGTGCGCACGGTGGGTGCCGGCGGTGGTTCAATCGCTTTTGTTCCGGAACTGACGAAGGCCCTGCGTGTCGGCCCGGAATCTGCTGGTGCCGTGCCTGGTCCTGCCTGTTACATGAAAGGAGGTGAGGACCCCACCGTTTGTGATGCCAATGTTGTGTTGGGCTACCTGCCTTCAGCTGTGCAGTTGGGCGGCAAAATGGAAATAGACCGCGAAGCATCAGTCAAGGCTGTGCAACGTGTCGCCGACGCCATGGGCATTGAGCTGATGGAGGCGGCAGAGGGAATCATCAAGATTGTCAACGAATCCATGCTCGGCGCTTTGCGCCTCGTATCCGTTGAGTCGGGTTACGATCCGCGCGATTTTTCCCTGGTCGGATTCGGTGGCGCCGGGCCACTCCATGCCAATGCGCTGGGTATATTGACCGGGGCGTGGCCGGTCATAGTGCCACCTGGTCCTGGCGTATTGTGCGCCTACGGCGATGCGACCACACAGGTGCAGGATGAAGCAGCACGTACCTACCTGACTATGGCAGCGGACCTTACTGACGAGCAATTGATGGAGGACCTGCTCGAGTTGCAACAGCGGGCAGGCGAATCACTGGTCGCCGATGGCATACCTGAATCAGACCACCTGGTGGGTTTTCAGGCTGATTTACGCTACGCAGGGCAGGCTTTTCAGATTACCGTCGATTTTAAGGAGAGCGAGTTCAGGGAGGCTGGGGTGGCTCTGCTGACGAACCAATTTGATGCCGAACACGAGCAGTTGTTCACGTTCAAATTGGGCGATGGTCACGAGATTCTTATGATTCGTGCCGTGGTCAAGGCGCGTACGAAGACTATTGCCGAGCTAAAAATAGAACGGGAAGGTACATCGCTGGAGCAATGCCGTATTCATGACGGCCGCTACTTCTATGAGGGACAGTGGTATGACATTACTCTGTACGACCGCAATCTTCTTCATGACGGCATGGTAGTACCTGGCCCTTCGATCGTCAGTGAAATGGATTCTACTACCGTAATTCTGCCGGGCTATGAAGCTCGTGTTGATGGCTTTGGAAACCTCCTGATTACCCCCACAGCCCAGAGAGGGCAGTAATATGGCAGCGACGATTAAGCAAAGCAACAACGCACCTCTGGAAACAGTCGTTGTTGACGGCGTGACCGTGGACATCGTTGAAAACGCCCTGCGCAATGCACGTGAGGAGATGGACGCAGTATTATTTCGCACGGCAATGTCACCTGGGATTCGCGAGCAGGGCGATTGCTTCCCTATGATCGCCAATCGTGAGGGAAAGATGGTAGTCGGACAGTTCGGTTCGTTTATTGGGCCATTTCTGGAAGCCTATGATGCCGAGATCGAGGAAGGGGATATCATCCTCACCAATGACCCCTACACGTGCAATGCGGCGGTATCACACCTGCCTGACTGGGTAGTGCTGGTACCGGTCTTCAAGGACGGCCGCCATATCGCCTGGTCAGCGATGTTCGGGCATATGTCAGACAATGGAGGGATGGTGCCCGGCTCGATACCCATCGAGGCCACCACCATCTACCAGGAAGGTATCCGCATACCGCCCACAAAGCTTTACAGGAAGGGCGTGCTGCAGACCGATTTGCTGGAGCTAATATTGCACAATGTGCGCACCCCCCAGTGGAACCGTTTCGACCTGAATGCCCTGGTAGCTGCCTGCAATACAGCAGCGAAGCGTTGTGTCGAATTGGCAGAGCGCTTCGGCGATGACGTGCTTGTGTCCACCATGGATCTCATGTTGCAGCGCAACTACAACGCAATGAAGCACATCATTGAAATGTTCATTCCAGAAGAGCCCCGTGAGTTCGAGGACTACCTTTGCGACGACGGCATGGGCATGGGGCCGTACCGTATAAAGTGCAGGATGTGGCGAGAGGGAGAAAAGGCAATCTTCGATTTTGCCGGTACAGACCCGCAGGCACAGAGCTCGGTTAATTTCTACCTGAACGAAGATATGTTCAAAATGTTCTTCGGCTCATTCACGATTAACGTTGTCGACCCGCAGATTGTATTTAACGATGGATTTTATGACTTGGTAGACGTGCGCATCCCCCATGGTTCTTTGCTCAAACCTTCCTTCCCTGCGGCACTGTCTGGTCGAACACATGCTCTGGGTCGGATATTTGACATTCTGGGAGCGCTTCTTGGCATGGGGGCCCCCGAGCAAATGCTCAATGCTGCGGGCTTTTCGGACTCTCCGCACTTGTTCTATGCCGGGTATGACGATAAGGGTGAATGGTTTCAATTGTTCCAGATTGGATTTGGTGGAGTACCGGGACGCCCCGTTGGAGATGGACCCGATGGGCATTCTCTCTGGCCCGGCTTTACCAATGTGCCAAACGAATTTATAGAGTCCTATTTTCCGCTACGCATAGAACGTTATGAGACCATTCCTGATTCAGGGGGCGCCGGTCTGCACAGAGGTGGCAATGGTCTCTCAGTGGCGTATCGCTTTCTGTGTGACGGCCATGTTGGTATTCATGATGAGCGCTGGTTGACTTACCCCTGGGGTGTGCTGGGCGGCGAACCTGGCATGCGTTCCAGTAAACGTCTTGTACGCGCCGACGGTAGCGAACAATGGCTGCCGGCGAAAGTAGATGGTGTAAAGGTGATGGCGGGAGACTTGCTGTATTTTAATACCTGGGGTGGCGGTGGCTGGGGAGATCCATTTGCTCGAGACCCCTCATTGGTGCTGCAGGACGTGCAGCGCCGACTTGTCACGACGGATGGTGCTCGCCGTTATGGCGTGGTAATCGCAGCCGATGGCACAGCGGACGAAGCAGCTACCACTGCGCTGCGAAAGCGGCTGCGAAGCGAGCGTGGAGAGGTAGAGGTATTCAACCGTGGCGGCACCATCGACGAGTTGAAAGCGCGCTGCCGGCAGGAGACGCATTTGCCGGCGCCTGCAACCCCCGGTGCGACGGCGGAGGTGATTGCCTGAGGGCTGTATTATGAGCGATCTGGCGAGACAGTCACAGTCCCTCGGCACCCGCCCCGCGTTGGTCCTGGTGGATATGACCTTGGGCTTTACTGATCCGGGTAGTCCGCTGGGCTGCGCAAGTGACGAGGTAGTGACAGTGAGCGCGAAGTTGTTGGATGCATTTCGCACGCTTGCTCTGCCAATATTCTTTACAACGGTTTGTTATCGCAATGCGTCGGAGGCCAGCGTTTTTCGCCGGCGATTGCCTGATCTTCATATTCTCACCCCCGGATCGCGCTGGATCACGGTTGATCCCCGCCTGGCCCCGCTGCCCTCAGAGGTAGTAATCGAGAAAAAATATGCTAGCGGATTTTTCGATACTTCGTTAAAAGGTGATCTGGTCGCTGCGCGTGCCGATAGCATCGTAATGACAGGCTTAACTACCAGTGGTTGCGTAAGAGCGACGGCCGTCGATGCATTGCAACATGACTATCCGACCTTTGTTGTTAGCGATGCGGTTGCCGATCGTAACCCTCAGGCACATGCTGCGAGCCTGTATGATCTTGATGCGAAGTACGCGGATGTGATTGCCAGCGAAGATCTATTACGGATTCTTGCTGATTCGAGGCTTGGGTCGTGAGTCGCCCGTCTAGTCAAAGAGTTCGTGTATTGATCGTGGGATATCGGAAATTCAGTGAACTGATTCATGCCATTACCCCTGAGTTTTCTGATGAGGCTGATGTCACCATTGTAGAGTCAGTGGCCAGCGGCAATACGGAATATGGAAGCCTTGTGGCCAGACATTCCCCCGATGTGGTTGCCAGTGCGGGTTCCAATGCTGCCTACCTTTCATCTACGCTATCCGTTCCTGTAATCAGTCAGCCGGTCACTGACACCGATGTCATCGAGGCATTGGCAAAATCCAGACGAATTGCACGCCGGGTGCACCTGTTCACATACCTGCCGGAAAATGAACCCCCACATCGATTGTTCTCCAGCTTGCCTGGTCTGTTAGATATCGACCTGGTGCATCACACCTATAGCACGTCCGCTCAGGCGTCCGAACAATTGCAACTGGCAGTCGCAGAGGACTCCCCCGAAGTGGTGGTCGGCCCCAGTTATACCTGCCACCTCGCGGAGCAGCAGGATGTGCCTACGATACTCCTTTACAGCAAAGAGTCGGCCAGGACGCTTCTGAGGGAGGCTATAGATGCGGGCCGCGCTCATCAGGTCCACCCCGGTACGCAGGTAGGCAGGGTGACCAGAGATGTGTTTATCATTCGATCTCGGAGCATGGAGCTGCTGGCCACAATGGCCGCCACCTACGCGCAAAGCTCAGCAGCTGTTTTAATTGAAGGCGAAAGTGGCACTGGAAAAGAACATATTGCCAAAGAGATACATCGATTGAGTGAGTACTGTGACGGCCCCCTCGTTGCAGTCAATTGCGGCAGTATCCCCAACGAGTTGTTTGAAAGTGAATTATTTGGATACGTTGAGGGTGCCTTTACCAGCTCTCGGCGAGGTGGCCGTGTGGGCCTGATAGAGCAAGCTAATGGCGGAGTACTGTTTCTGGATGAGGTGGGTGAAATGCAGGTCACCCAACAGGTCAAGTTGCTTCGCGTGTTGCAAGAGAAACGAATCAGGCCGGTCGGAAGTAATCGGGAACTGAGCCTAAATTTTAAGGTTATTGCTGCTACCAACTGTGATTTGCGTGATGCTGTTGATAGTGGTCGTTTCAGAGATGATCTCTACTACCGTTTGAACGTGTTCTCCTTGAAGCTTCCTCCCCTTAGAGAGCGTCGCGAGGATATCGAAGCGATAGCAACTCACTATCTCAGTCAGTACGGTGCCGAGTACGGTAGCACAGCGGATCTTTCCCATGTATATGCAGCCGTGGCTGGAGACTTCAGGAACTATAGCTGGCCAGGAAATGTAAGAGAGTTGCAAAACTTTCTTGAGAGGTTGGTGGTAAATAGCGTTTCTTACCCCGATCGACTCCCCGACCGTGAAACAGTGATGCGTATTCTTCCAGAGCTGCTTTACTCTGTGACCAGTGTCAGAAAATCTAACGGTTCATTGCGGGAACAGGAGGAGGCTGCGATTCAACAGGCGATGCATCGATTTGATGGTGACAGAAGCCGGGTTGCAGAATCGTTGGGTATCAGTACGACGACGCTCTGGCGTCGCCTCCGGTCAATGGAATAGCCCATGGTGCGTGATGTGTTGAATGCGGCGGAAACTGGAAACTTCTCCCATAGGCAATACCTTAAGGAGCGAGTCTGATGGAAGTGCGCGCCAGCGGTATTCACCACCTGAACTTCTTGGTAAACGACCTGGACAAGGCTGAGGAATGTTATCGGGATTGGTTGGGTCTGGGGCCAGCAGTGCGCGAGGAGTTGCCGGAGAGGCACGTCATTACTGCACGATTCCGCCTGGGTGATACCTGGCTTGTGTTGGTGCAACCAACTTCTGAGAAAGGAGAGCCGGCGCGCCACCTGCGAGAGCACGGAGAAGGTTTTTTCCTGATTTCCTACGCCGTAGATAATCTCGAGCAGGCCATGGTACAGATGAGGCGATTGGGAGTTGAATTCACTGCACAACGGCCTCGCCGCGGTATTGATGGGTGGCGAGTTATTGATATTGATCCGGCGGTTAGTTTCGGGTCGCAACTACAGTTAGCTGAGAAAGCCGATGTTGCTTCATAGTTTGATTTTCGGCAGGGGCTATAGAAATTCAAGTGGTCTGAGCAAAGTATGTCAACGTAATGTTACTAAAAATATCACTGCTGTCCCGTTAACTTTCATATGAGTTTCATTTGATTGACATCGGGCAGTCTGCCATCAGGCGGATCACCCCTTAACAACGCCATCAGGTCACGCTTATCAAACAAATTAAGCTGCAGTAATCGCAATAGCTGCTGCATACTCTTTGTGAGTCCAGACTGAAACTTCAGAAATGCAATTAGCAGGTATACGCACATCGCTATCCATATTTGAGTCATCACTGCATTCTTGCTTGTGCCAACAAACGATTTGATTTTCAGGTTCTGTTTTATCCACTTAAAGAATAATTCCACTTGCCACCTGGCTTTGTAGACATCGGCAATCGTCTTGGCTGCCAGTTTGAAATTGTTTGTTACAAACACATAGTGCTTACCCGTCTCCGCATCTTTGTAGCCAACCCGCCTTAATCGAACAGGACATTTTTTGGAGACCTGGGGGCCGGTGAATTCTATCGTTTGATCACACGTCAAACCTTTGCCTTTCAGCACCGATCGACGCTCGATAATGCGGTATTTTGCATTGCTCTTAAGCCGGGTGACGAAGAAAATACCCTTATCTGTCAATTGCTTATACCAAACGTAATCATTGTAGGCTTTATCAATTGCAATAATACTTCCCTTAGGAAATATGAGCGTGCGACCCACTGTTACATCGTGCTTCTTCCCTTCCGTGACGACCACAAACTCCGGCAAATAACCCGCATGATTCAAACCGACGTGCAGCTTAATCGCTCCTTTGGTGGTGCGAAAATCAGCCCAGGGAAACGCAGACAAACACAAGTCGATGGTGGACGCGTCCAGCGAATAAAGCGGGTGAGTAAATCTGAAACTATGATCAGGCGCCACGCCTTGGCAGCGAGTTAACAGTTTTCCAAACAGCGCTTCGTACAGAGCATAAGGCTTATCTTCATTGATGCGCGATAGGTTAGATCGCGACAGCTTCGCGCTGCCCAGGTGGTAAAGGCGATGCATTTGCGCCGACATATTATCCACGATATCACGCAAGCTGTTTCGACCAGACAATTGAGCCATCGTCAGCGACACAAACTGTGACCAGCGGGAGGCTTTACGAAAGGAACGGCCAGAATGATGTTGTTTGGCAAGGGTCTCAAATTCATGTCTCGGAACAAGTTTTAGTATTTGTGACAGGATCGTATTACAATGCGCCATGGTCTGGTTCCCTCTATTTATACACTGTTTTTTAGACAATCTCATTGTATCAATTGTGGCGGAATCAGACCTCCTTATTTCTCCTTAACGGGACAGCAGTGTAAAAATATCCATAAAAAAGGTACTTCACTATGAACAAGAAACTTATCTCTATTGTTGTGCAATCCGTGTTTATTGGAACAACAGTCTCTGCAGTTCCGAAAGTACTGGCCCAGGATACAACGGTGCTCGAAGAAGTCGTGGTTAGTGCTCGAAGGCGCGCGGAGAGTTTGCAGGATGTGCCTATTGCTGTAACGGCGTTCACCAGCTCACAGATCGCAAGTGCTGGAATCGAACGTCCGCAGGATTTCATTGCCCTCACTCCTAATGTGAGTATCGTCGATACCGCGAACGCGGGTGATACCCAGGTAACTATCCGCGGACAGTACTCAACCCGCGACGCGGAGTCCTCCTTTTCATACGTTCTCGATGGAGTTTTGATTACCAATCCAAATGGATTCAATGGAGAGCTCTTTGATATTGAACAAATCGAGGTGCTGAAGGGGCCGCAAGGGGCCTTGTACGGACGAAATGCCACCTCGGGAGCGATCCTGGTACAGACCAAACGACCGACCAATAAGTTCGAAGGCCGCATTATGGGTGGCGTGGGTGATGATAACCTTGTCAAAGGCCAGGTTATGCTCAGTGGTCCTTTGATAAAGGACAAACTCTATGGCCGCATCGCGGGCAGTTATCGTGATACTGACGGTCAATTTGACAACGATTATACAGGAGATGACGATGCTGTTAATTACGTTGAGGAGAAGAATATTCGCGGGCGACTTATTTGGGAGCCCAATGATCGGCTGAGCATTGACACTCAGGCCTCGTACCGTGATGTTGAAGGCGGGGCAATTAATTTCAATGCCACCTTCGGCCTTTCTGTTGCTGCTGAGTTTATCGGTAACCCGGATCTCTATAAGGATGTTAACGACGCCGATTTCAAGTATATATTCAACACACCGGGTGAGAATAAGCAGGAGGATACCTTCTTTTCTATCAAGGCAGACTATGACCTCGACTTCGCAACCCTGACCCTTATTGGCGCCTATGACGACCTTGAAGAGTACCTGTTGTCCGATGGCACTAGTGTAGGTCGCTATAAATAGTGTAACATGTAGCATCTTCCCCTATATAGAGAGATTGTCGTGCGTGTTGCAGTAGAAATAGTTTTGTCTGATGACGAAGTTGTGGATTTGAGTAAGTTCTCTAAATCGCGTTCTGTGTCGGTCCGATTGGCGGAGCGTTCACGAATTGTTCTTCTGGCCGGCAAGGGCATGACCAATGAAGAGATCGGTTTTGAACTGGGCATTACGAGACAGAAAGCCGGCCGCTGGCGAAAACGTTATGCGGAGAGTGGAGTTGAAGGCATCCGCCGGGATGCGTATCGGCCGGGGCGCAAACCGACAATCAGTTCACGTAAGGTTGCACAGGTGATCAGACTCACGACGCAAGAGAAACCGAAAAACGCTACGCATTGGAGCCAACGCCTGATGGCAGAGAAGGCGGGTATCAGCATGTCTTCGGTGGGCCGGATATGGAAAAGCCATGGTTTGAAACCGCACCGGATAAGTACATTCAAGGTATCAAACGATAAAGAGTTTGCCGAGAAACTGGAGGCAATCGTTGGCCTTTACATATCACCGCCGGATAACGCCATTGTTTTCAGTTGTGATGAAAAGAGCCAGATACAAGCGCTGGATAGAACACAGCCGGGCTTACCGATGAAAAAAGGCAGGGCCGCGACAATGACACATGACTATAAACGTAATGGCACCACGACCCTGTTTGCTGCATTGAATACCTTGACAGGGGAAGTGCTGGGCACCTGCGCCGGGCGGCATCGCCATCAAGAATGGTTGTCATTTCTCCGCCAGATCAATACGTCGACGCCCAAAGATAAAGAGATTCATATTATCTGTGACAATTACGCGACGCATAAGCACCCGAAGGTAAAAAGCTGGCTGAAATATCACAAGCGATTCCATGTGCACTTCACGCCAACCAGCGCATCGTGGTTAAACATGGTGGAACGGTTTTTTCGGGAGCTAACTGAAAAGCAATTGAAACGAGGTGTCTTTAGCAGTGTGAAAGAGCTTGAGCAAACAGTTATGGCGTTCATTGAGACTCATAACCAAGCGCCGGCGCCTTATATCTGGACCAAATCCGCGAGTGACATTCTGGAGAAAGTGAAGCGTGGCAGAGAAAAACTTAATAAGTTACAAACTGTTTGACGACCTACACTAGTGCTGCATTTGGTGGCTATTCACTTGGGGCTCCAGAATCCCAGGCGGCGTGTACGCAGACTTACAACAGCTTCGATACCTCTCTGCTGACCAGCCCATTTTACGCAATTCAAGATGGTAATCCTCCTGGCACTTATCTTCCGGAAATAGGTGGCCTGAACGGCCTGCTGCCGCCCTATTCACCGACCACCTGTGATGGCTATCAGTACCAGCAACGCGACCAGGAAAGCACGAGTTTTGAAGTGCGGCTTACTTCCAGTGACGAAGGTAGTATCCGGTGGATTGCTGGATTTTACTATGCAGACATCGAACGAGAGGTCGCTGTGTCTTATGGTGCTGACCTGGGGCTGGGGTTCCGCGCTGCGCCGTATGTGCCACCGGAAGGCCCCAACCCGACGGATCTTTTATTCTGGGATGACTTTAAAACCGAAGTTATGGCAGGCTTCGGACAAATCGAAATGGACATCGGTGCAAATGGCGAACTGGCTTTGGCGCTTCGCTACGATGAGGAGGAGCGTGATGTATCCAACAAAGTTCCCAATGTATTAAACGCTCAAATTTTCGGTCTCTTCGGTAAGGCACCTATCAACCCGGCTTTCGATGGCTCAGGCACCGATACCATCCCGGACCGCAATAAGACCTATGATGAATGGCAGCCAAAAGTAAGTTATACCCATAGCATTAATGACGAATTTTCTGTGTACGCGTCTTACGGCGTTGGATTTCGCTCCGGTGGTTTCAACAGTATCGGAAGTGAGGCAACCGTCAATGGTACTTTCGGAACTTATCCCACGGCACCGTTGAATGTGAGAGATGAGTTCGACAAGGAAGTGACTGATACCTACGAGATTGGATTCAAATCGCAATGGCTTAATAATCGCCTGCGAGTCAACGCAGCTGCATTCTACACAGAGGTAGACGGTTACCAGTTTTTCAATTTCTTTGCCGGTCCCTTCGGCCTGCTACGCGTCGTATCCAATATCGACGATGTGGAGATTTCCGGAGCAGAAATCGATTTTGCCTACGCTCTGAACGAGTACTTTACTCTCTCGGGGGGCTACGGCCTGGTCGACACTGAAATCAAAGAGAATAGCAATCGGCCCTATACCGAAGGCAATGAGCTTCCCTACGCTCCAGAGGGATCAGGTGCTTTCAGTGTTGATTTCAAGGCGCCTGTATTTGGTGATCTTGAGTGGACTACGAGGCTGGACTACCAGTATGTGGGGGAAACCTGGTTCCACTCGGTACAAAAGGATGAGACTGTCAATTTCTTTACTGACCTTTCGGACATTTACGGTGTACCGGGCTTTGGTTTTGGTCCCAGTGACTACTCGAAGACATCCAGGGATTCCTACTGGACCCTCAATCTGCGCGCGGGTATCCATGGAGAAAACTGGTCGGTTGTAGCCTGGAGCCAGAACCTGACCGACGAGGACTATCTGGAAGAAGTGATTCCGGCGCCAGAATTCGGTGGATCTTTCAATCACGATTCTGCGGGTCGTATTAGTGGGGTGGACTTTACTTACAACTTCTGAGCGCGGATAAATCAGGTAGAGGGTAGCAGGTCTCGTTGTTGAGCCTGTTGCCCGCTACCGTCACCAACAAGGGTTGTGAATGTCAGCGGCTGCTGCACGCTGGACTTATAGAATTCAGGATTGGCGCTTTACCTCGCTCGTTGACTTCAGGGCGATAATCTACCGTGGCGAAGCCGCCACTCTCACGCTTCGTTTGGCTACTTCCTGAGCCGCGCTCAAACTTCCGGCGCCAATACATAAAGCGGTGGTAGGACAGAGCATGTTCCTGGCAGAATTTATTCTGCGATACGCCCGAGCACTTCCAGGCTTCAACGTGCTCTTTCCAGCAGGCAGCCAGAGACGTGGAGCCGGTGCCGGTGATGCCATTCATAAATTTCTCCCGTGTATATGTGACCGGGAGAAATCTTGCTCAACAATATGGCGGAAAAATAGATGCCGATTTAAGGGCGCTTACAGTGTTCCATTGAGGACGGTGCGCGTCTGCGATGGCAAATGCGCTTGCTGACAGGAACCACCATGTTATTTGCAATGGCGGTATTTGCCGCCTACGCATTACTTCCCATCAGGCTTTGGTTTGATTCTGCGTAATCTGGCATAGTGGCAAACCTCACAAAACAGAATCGAACGAGAAGGGCTGGCCATGAAGCAAAACGTTACAGTAGTCAGGGACATCTGCCCCGCTTCTCAGTTCGTAAATGCTTTCAATCGGTGAGCAGGGAGATCAGTGAGTCATTGACCTTCCTTGACATAGAGTTTAGGTCCCATTCGTAGCCAGCTGCCAGCAGTGGGCCTATATCACTGACGAAGTTATTATCTTTCAGCTTCGCCGCGATGTTGTCCTCGAACTGCTTCTTGGTCACCGTATGCTCACTATGCTGCATATAGGCGTAGAAGGCCGCGATGATCCTCTCCGGATCAGCGTCTTTGTCGTCAAGCGCTATTGCGAGGTCGAAGAGATCTCGTCCTTTTTTACGCTGATAAAGGGCCCGAAGTTTTGTGCCCAGAAGCTCATTGAGTTCGTAACTGCGTATTGAGCATGATCCGTTGTACCACCGCGAATCTACTGTAAATGGAATTTCTTTGAACCCGTCAACGACGAAGTGCTCGCGTGTATTGATTTCGACTTTCAAACGAAGAGGTTGGCCATCTTCAGACTGGAACCGGTACTTGTAAGTGATGCGCGCATTCGTTTGCTTATAGTTGGGCTGGCCGAGCCACGGGTCTAGTACTTCGCGTAGAGCAGCCATGACGGGACCGGCGGGCACTGCTCTAACTTGAACGAGGTCGATGTCCTCGGAGTATCTCGCAGCGGGCAGGTGTAGTTTGAAGAGGGCGGTACCTCCACGGAAAGCCAGGGCGTTATGAAGTATTTCGTTAGGGAAGATATCAATCAGCGCCCGGCTGATAACAAGATCCTGTTCGACTTGGGCATCATTCACCCACGGTGCCTGATTCCGCCACTCCGTGATGTAGTCGTGCGGGATCATATGTCTGGTTCCAGCTCTGAATTGACGATGAGCTTCCAGTCCCTCAGGCGTTGCCCGTCAGTATCCATATGACCTGGAACCAGCATAGTGTATTCGCGTGCGTGTTCGCGAACATACTCTTTAATGTCCGCAGCGGCGTTGTCTGCTTCAACGAGTTCCAAAATATAGCCAAGCCGCTGGACCCAGGTTATGGGCGCCGTTGCAGCCGCATCTGCCAGAGCTGAGGCGTCGATCTCATCGGCCAGTTCTGAAAGAATGGTGGCAACCTGGTCGAGCCCGCCAACATGACCAGGGTATCCAGTCAGATCTATGGCCGTTACCTCCGGCGTCGAGGCCCTTAGCTCACCGCGCGAGGTGTTGAATTTCCGTACTGGCACTCCATCAATGTTCTTTCTTGCGATGAACTTCACCCGGACTTTGCCACAGCGGACCGGTCTGCGGTTCTTTTGCACAAAGACTTGAAATTCCTGCGGGCGCTGATGGGCCGCTCCATAGTACTGCGCAGCGGTTAACAGCCCAGCGTAATAAGTCAGTTTCTTGTGTTCCATCAAGTGCGGTATGAACTGGTCTGCCGGGAGACAGCCTAGCGACCGGTATTCCGGGGGGATGATGACGTAGAATCCGCGTGCAGGGGACGCAATTTGTCCCTGCCTTGCAAGTCGGTTTAAGGCGAGCTTGCCAGCGTCAGGAGAGACGTTAAGAGCCTCGCGAGCCTCCTCCGAGGTGAAGCTGTAACGCCCTCTGGACGCCAGATTTTCGATCAGGTCTCTGACCGCCAAGTGGGTTTTGTTAGATTTCACTCTCGAAAAGTATCTAATAGTGATACTTTATGCAAGCAATATCGACTAAATTTCAACTTTGTGGATGTGATCGAAAATCAGGCGATATGGCGCCTTCGGCTCATAGTATCGGCGAAGCTGATCCGCATAATGTGTCTCGAAGGCTACCGTCAGTTCATAGAGGAAGTTGAGACAATCGGCCGTCCCCTCATCCGACTAATGTGATCAGAATGAGGGGGAAATCCCTCCGATATTTTGCTCACTCTCACCTGGGCTGAAGGTTCTATCTGCGGAGCCAGCCGGCTCTGCCTGAGTAGTTATAAAAGGTTTGCCTGCCGCAGTGCGCGAGTGATTTGGCGCTCAATGCCCTTGAAGTGCGGTAGATTGCCGGGTACATAATTACTCAACTCCGGTTGCCAACGCTTCTGATACTGCTCGATACGGGTCGCGTATTTATCCGGGAAGTCCGTTGGGTCCAAGTTACGATGTTCCGCCTTTGAAACAAAGATCTCGCCAGCTTTCTCGCCAGCTATTTCCTGTTTTGTTCTACGAATTGTTCGTCGGTTGTTTCCTTTTGGGCCTTGGTTGCAAGTCACCGCCGCAATTTTTACAGACAAATGAGTGATTTTTTGCGCAAGTCGGGCAATAGGTGCACTCATAGGAACAAATATAAGCGTTCGACAGGTTTTCCAGCCTTTTCGCACATGCCAAGCAATCTTTTTTCATTTCCAGCATTGTTTACTCCTTGTGTTTGTAATGGTGAAGACTGGCTGCCTGGGCTGAAGGTTCTATCTGCGGAGCCAGCCGGCTCTGCCTGAGTAGTTATAAAAGGTTTGCCTGCCGCTTTGAGCTGGGTCGTTATTGGTTAAACACAACGTCTCTATTGCGCCACCCGCAATCTTGAGCGCATCTGTAATGACAGCATAGGCATCACTGAGATTGCCGTTGATGATCGAGAAATCGAGACCGGCGATGATGTGAGTCAAGATGTAGTCGCGCTCCACTGTTGGGGCAGGGACGCCATCGCGCGCTGTTTGTTGGATAATTTGTGCCTTGTTGCTCATTGCGTTACAACCGTGCGAAGCTCATCTATCGTGCGCGGCCATCGCACACGCCAACGTGAATCACGCCAGACAGTTTCAGACCGGGTGCCCGGTTCCAAGTCGATATCCGCTGTGAGAGTTGCCAAGGGTTCAAGCTGACCGTGAAGCCCTTTAAGCCACAGGTTGTCCGCCAGGGAACCGACTCGGCGTAACGCCGCCGACCTGTTCAACGCGTGAGCATGCTCGATTAAAGTTTCCGTGCCTACTCGTGATGCAGCAGTTCCGAGAGCTTCGGCAACAACTTCGACGCCACCGGCCAGCGCAGGCCAGTGCGCCGCATCCAGCACTGCACGTTCGATGTCGGAGATGTGTGTGTTATTCCAGGCGATGCTTCCAATATCGATGTGCTCGCAAGGCTCAACAATCACGCGGAGAGGCCAACCGGACAATGTTGGTGAGCGGGTCCGCTTGATTGCAGCGACCGATGGGGTGCCCAGGAAACCGAGTGGGCGGAGCACATAGTGGCCGCGGCAGACTCGATCAATCAGCCCTTTCCCGGCCATCCGCTTCAGCAGGTTGGCGGTAGCGGTCGGCGATTTTCCCAAGCGATGCTGGGCCTCAGCGAACGTGAAGCCCACGTGACCAGTGGCTGCAAGCTCATTGGCGAAACCCAAGCTGGTGTTTAATGTAGTCATAATTCACTTAATACATGAATAAATGCCTAAAATATACAAATCCACCCCTCCGGGATCAATGGCACAAAGCTTCAACTTCTCTGGATATTCCAAGGCGGCTGACATTGCAGTATCAAATCCGGCTCAAGTGTTTCTATAGCGCCTGGATTCTCCATGCCATCGAACAGGTCCGGCTGTGTTGGCGCCTTCGGCTCATAGTATCGGCGAAGCTGATCCGCATAATGTGTCTCGAAGGCCACGTTAAGCTCATAAAGGAATATGAAATATCGCGGCATTGGTCCCAGTTGTCGTAAATAAATACTCGCACGTCGTAGACTTGGATGCGTGCCAGTATAGATTGATCCAAACTTTCCCCAAGCCCATCAATTTGTCGGGTAGCCTCGGTGCCCGCAACGGAAGTCAGCCCATGAGTGAACGAGCGGGACGCAGAAAGGCAGGGGGTAGAGCTGCCAAACGCGCTGCACGCCGGCAAGCACCAGGCCCGACTGCGGCGTTTATCGAGCGCAACATACCCTATTACGACGTCCTCAGTGAGGAGAGTCTGGAGCTCATTGAGCACAATGCGGATACGGTGCTTGAAGAAATAGGCATTGAGTTTAGCGATGACCCCGAAGCGCTGGGCATTCTGAAGGACGCCGGCGCCGATGTGGATGGGGAACTGGTTCGCTTTCCGCAGGGGATGTGTCGGTCGATCATTCAGGCCTCGGCGCCTTCCGAATATACCCAGTATGCCCGCAATCCCAAGCGCAACGTCATTATTGGTGGCAAGCGTACGGTACTGGTGCCGGCCTACGGTTCGCCCTTTGTGCGCGATTTGGATGAGGGGCGGCGTTACGCCACAATCAAGGATTTCCGGAATTTTGTAAAACTGGCCTATATGGCCCCGGGCCTGCATCACTCCGGCGGTACGGTCTGCGAGCCGGTGGATTTACCCGTCAATAAGCGTCACTTTGACATGATCTACAGTCATCTTAAATACAGCGACAAGCCCTTTATGGGATCGGTCACTCACCCCGACCGGGCCCAGGATACTGTAGACATGGCCAAGGTGGTGTTCGGTGATGACTTTGTAGAGCAAAACACCGTCTGTACCAGCTTGATCAATGCCAATTCGCCCTTGACATTTGATGCCACCATGCTCGGTGCCGCCAAGGTATACGCACGCCACAACCAGGCGACGGTGATATCGCCGTTCATTCTGGCCGGTGCGATGTCTCCGGTCACGACGGCCGGCACTGTCACCCAGATTCTGGCGGAAGCGCTGGCCGGTATGGCGTTCGTGCAATTGGTCAAGCCCGGCGCACCGGTGGTTTTCGGCACCTTTGCCAGTGCGGTGTCCATGCAGAACGGCGCACCCACATTTGGAACGGCTGAACCCAGCATTGTATTGTATGCGGCAGCGGCTTTGGCGCGTCGTTTGGGCGTTCCATTTCGCAGCGGAGGTGGCTTGTGCGCCTCAAAAATTGCCGATGCGCAGGCTGCCTATGAATCGGCCAATACACTGCAAACAGCGGCCCTGGCCGGCGTCAACTTCATGTTGCACACCGCTGGCTGGCTGGAGGGAGGGCTCTCCATGGGCTACGAGAAGTTCATCATGGATATAGACCAGGCCAGTATGATTGAGGTGCTGCTCAAGGGCATGGATATGTCGGAAAATGGACAGGCCATGGACGCCCTGCGCGAAGTAGGTCCAGGCTCCCACTTTCTGGGATCGGCGCACACCCGGGCCAATTTTGAGACCGCTTTCTATCGCTCCACCGTGGCCGACAATAACAGTTTCGAGCAATGGGAAGCGGACGGCTCACTCGATTGTGCTCAACGGGCCAATGCCCTCTGGAAAAAAATGTTGAACGAGTACGAGGCACCGGATCTTGACCCTGCGATTGACGAAGCCCTGCTCGAATTCATGGCGCGACGCAACGCAGAATTTCCAGATAAAAATTACTAGCTCAGTTTCAGTGAGCAATGGGGTAGAGAATATGATCGACGATCAGAATGAACTGGATGGTGGTGGTGGTGATGATGATGATGAGGATATCATTTTATCGGAACTGTCCGACGAGGATCTTGTTGCGCAAATGCACGACGACCTCTATGACGGCCTCAAGGATGAGATCGTTGAGGGCACGCACATTCTTCTCGATCGGGGCTGGGATGCACCGAGGGTTCTTGCGGACGCGTTAGTGGCCGGCATGACCATTGTAGGCATCGATTTTCGCGATGGTATTCTGTTCGTGCCGGAAGTGTTATTGGCCGCTAATGCTATGAAAGGTGGCATGGCGATATTGAGACCCTTGCTGGCGGAAACTGGTGCCGAAACCGCAGGTACCATGGTGATTGGGACAGTGAAAGGCGACATTCACGATATTGGGAAAAACCTGGTCGCGATGATGATGGAGGGCGCTGGACTGGAGGTCTTCGATATTGGAATTAATAATTCCGTAGAGGAGTACTTCGCAGCTCTTGAGAAGTACAAGCCCGACATTCTTGGGATGTCGGCACTACTGACCACGACCATGCCTTATATGAAGGTGGTAATTGATGCCATGGTGGAGCAGGGTTTGCGAGACAGGTATATTGTCCTGGTGGGTGGCGCGCCCTTGACTGAGGAATTTGGCGAGGCAGTGGGCGCCGATGGCTATTGCCGGGACGCTGCAGATGCAGCGACCACAGCAGTGCGTATGGTTGCTGAGCGCCGGGCCGCGACGAGTGCCTGATTCGGCCAATACAATCGAGACGATCTTGGGTGATGGTGCTGATTCTGTCGACGTCTCACCGACGCCGGTGCTGATAATCGCCTGCGGCGCCTTGTCGCATGAGATTCAATATTTAAAAAACCTGAACGGCTGGAGCCATGTACGGGTTCAGTGCCTTGACGCCAATCTCCACAATACGCCGAAATTGATACCTCAAAAACTGCGAGAGAAGATCTCCCGGTTTCGGGAAGAATACGACAACATTTTCGTGGCCTACGCGGATTGCGGCACCGGTGGCGCCATTGACCGGTTGTTACAGGAAGAGGGTATAGAGCGCCTGCCCGGTGCACACTGCTACTCGTTTTACGCGGGCGAGCAGACCTTTGCAGCATTGGCCGATGAAGAGCCAGGGACGTTTTATCTCACCGATTTTCTGGCGCGAAATTTTGACCGGCTGATCATCAAGGGTCTTAAACTGCATCGCTATCCGGAGTTGAAGGATGCCTTTTTTGGCAACTACAAGCGTGTCGTTTACCTGTCCCAGCGTCGGGAGGAAAGCTTATTGAATGCGGCGCGTGACGCGGCGGACTTTCTCGATCTGGAATTTGAATCCCTGCACTGCGGCTACGGAGATCTGGCAACAGGTCTGGAGTCGCAGGTAATCGCTTTTGCATAGGTGGCGGCGATGGTGCAGAAAGTTCTCCTATACTGGCGCGATATTCCCTCTCAGGTAATCATCAAAAAGCGTCGTGAGCGTAGCACCGTACAGTTGAGCCCGCGTTTTCAGGACGCGATTGATCGGGCAGCCATGCGCGCCGGTAAAGGCGGCAGCGATGCATATATGGCCGATTGGCGTCGCTACACTTCGGAGGTAGATGAAGAAAATTGCCTGCAGGTTTTGGCCAGACGGGAGGCCGATCGCATAGAGTCGGAATTTAGCGATGAGGACCTGTCCCAACTTGTTGCCGATCTGGGTTTCAGGGGGGATTGACGATGTACCGTGTGCGCTTGTGGTCTGTTCGCAATGCCCGTGGCTTGAATGTCCTCTACGATTTGATGGAGCGGGTACTGGTTGCTCTTCACCCCCTGTTTAAACTGATCGGTTACGAGAGGCTTGAGCACGCGTTCGCTGTGCTGGAGAAGCCCGTAAAAGGTTTTCTGTTCGATTGCCAGTCCTGTGGTCAGTGCATCCTGAGCTCCACCGGTATGGCCTGTCCCATGCACTGCCCCAAGACTTTGCGCAATGGCCCCTGTGGCGGGGTGCGCGCCGATGGCGGCTGTGAAGTGAAACCGGAAATGCCATGTGTCTGGGTAACGGCCTGGGAGGGCAGTCAGCGAATAAAGAATGGCGAGCAAGCCATTCAAATTGTGCAGGGACCGGTCGATGTCAGGCTCAAGGGGAGCTCAGCCTGGCTGCGTGCGGTGCGCCACAAACGCGACGTTAACCATGCGGTTTGAAGATGAGCCCAACCCGGGTGAGAATCTGCCGATTCTACCGGGCCACGTTTCACCCGGACGCCTGGAGCGAGTGCTGCGGGCGGGTGCTTTTGCCGTAACAGCCGAAATCGCGCCCCCGGATTCCGCCGATCCTCATGATGTATACCAGCGTACCAGTATGTTTGACGGTTACGTTGATGCTATCAACGCCACTGACGGTTCCGGTGCCAACTGCCATATGTCCAGTGTGGGCATGTGTGCCCTGTTGACCCGGCTCGGTTACTCGATGGTGATGCAGGTATCCTGTCGCGACAAGAATCGTATCGCCATTCAGGGGGATGTACTGGGCGCCTCGGCGATGGGCGTCTCCAATATTCTCTGCCTGACCGGTGATGGCGTACAATCGGGCGATCACCCCGAGGCCAAGCCGGTGTTCGACATGGACTGCATGACTTCGTTGGAGATGTTGCGCGGCATGCGAGATGAGGCGCATTTCCTCAGCGGCAGAAAACTCACGTCGCCGCCGTCGATATTCCTCGGCGCCGCCGCCAACCCCTTCGCACCGCCCTCTGATTTTCGTCCCTTGCGCCTGGCCAAGAAGATCACCGCGGGTGCGCAATTCGTTCAAACTCAATATTGTTTTGATATAGAGATGTTGCGGGAGTATATGGCGCGCGTGTGCGACCTTGGCCTGCACGAGAAAGTATTTATTCTGCCCGGTGTGGGGCCTCTGGCATCCGCCAGGTCCGCCGAATGGATTCGCAGCCATGTGGCGGGGGTTCACATTCCCGATGCGATCGTGGCACGCCTGCGAGGTGCCGAGAACCAGGCCCAGGAGGGCGTTAACATCTGTATCGATATGGTGAACCGGATTCGCGAGATCGAGGGGGTGCACGGGGTCCATATCATGGCCTACAGACAGGAGCACCGCGTCGCCGAGATCGTGGAGAAAACCGGTGTGCTGGATGGCAGGGTTCCCTGGCATCCGGGGCTTCATGAAGAAGAGTGCGCGGGCGACGAGCAGCCGGCGGACCAGATTTAGGCAACACCGGCTGTGCGCAGTGGTGCCAGCCGAGCAACAGGAGAGAGCAACGCATGACAGTAACCGTAGTGAGTTCCGCCGGCAGGGAAGTCAAAATCGGCTTTGACCAGCCTTTTGTAATCATAGGAGAGCGAATTAATCCTACCGGTCGCAAAATATTGGCCGAGGAGATGAAGGGCGGTGATTACAGCCGGGTGGAGGCCGACGCGCTTGCCCAGGTTGCAGCGGGTGCCCATATGCTGGATGTCAATGCCGGTATTCCACTGGCAGACGAGCCGGGAATCCTGGCGGAGGCCATCAAACTGGTGCAGTCGGTCACCGATACTCCCATCTCCATCGACTCCTCGATTGTGGAGGCACTGGAGGCAGGCCTGGCTGTTTACCAGGGGAAAGCGCTGGTGAATTCTGTCACCGGGGAAGACGAAGTGCTGGATCGGGTGTTGCCACTGGTAGCCAAATACGGTGCCGCGGTAGTGGCGATTTCCAACGATGAAACCGGGATTTCGGAGAATCCGGACGAGCGCTTCAAAGTGGCAAAGAAGATCGTCGAGCGGGCCGCAGATTACGGTATTCACTACAGTGAAGTGGTGGTCGATCCACTGGTCATGCCCATTGGGGCGATTAATACGGCGGGCTTGCAGGTAATGCATGTGGTGCGGCGTCTGCGTGAGGAACTCAAGGTGAACACTACCTGTGGTGCCTCCAATGTGAGCTTTGGCCTGCCTAATCGCAATGGCATCAACAGCGCGTTTCTCAATATGGCCATTGCCGCCGGTATGACATCGGCGATTACCAACCCGCTGCATGCGGAGGTGATGCAGGCGGTACGCGGTGCCGATGTCATGAAGGGACACGACCCGGATTGCGCAAACTGGATTAGGGCTTATCGCGATTGTGAAGCGGCGGGTTCAGGGGAGGGCGCGCGCGGCGGTAGAGACCGTCGCCGTCGCCGCGCATCCTAGGCAACGACTGTCAGCGCAGGGAACCCGAAGTGAGTTCGAACAAGGTCAAGGTTGTGTTCACACCATCCGGTTTGCGCGGCACCTTTCCAGAGGGGACGCCACTGTTACATGCCGCGCAAGTGCTGGGCGTGGATATTGATTCCGTGTGTGGCGGCCGCGGTCTGTGCGGCCGCTGCCAGATCACCTGTACAGAGGGCTCTTTTCCCAAGCACCAACTGGTTTCCCACAGCAGCCACCTCAGCCCCTTCTCGGAAACCGAAAAGCGCTACTGTGAGCGCAAGAAACCGCTACAGCCGGAGCGGCGGTTGAGTTGTCATACCCTTTTATTGGGCGATGTAGTGATTGATGTGCCGGCAGAAAGCCAGGTACATCGCCAGGTTGTGCGCAAGAAGGCTGAGTATCGGGATATCAGTCTCGACCCCAGCGTCCATCTGTACTACGTGCAGGTGGATGAGGCCGATATGCACGATCCCAGAGGCGATTTTGAGCGCCTGCTGGAGGCCCTGGAACGCGAGTGGCAGCTCAGCGGACTGGGTTGCGACCTCGAACTGTTACAGCACCTGCAAGCGGTATTGCGTAAAGGCAAGTGGTCGGTGACTGTGGCAGTATACGGGCAGAGCCATATCATTGCCCTGTGGCCCGGTTTTCGTGATCGGGCGCTTGGCGTGGCCATCGATGTGGGATCTACCACCGTTGCCGCCCACCTTTGCGACCTGGGTAGCGGAGAAGTTGTCGCCAGTGGCAGCCTGATGAATCCACAAATACGGTTTGGCGAAGACCTGATGAGCCGCGTTTCCTATGTCATGATGCACCCGGGTGGGGACCGGGAGATGACCCTGGTTATACGGCAGGCGCTGAATACGCTGATCGCGCAGATAACGGCGGAGGCTTTCGTCACTGTGGAAGATGTGCTGGAACTGGCTGTGGTGGCCAATCCGATCATGCACCATCTCCTGCTGGGCATCAATCCGGTGGAGTTGGGCGGTGCGCCCTTTGCGCTTGCCACGGATGCCGCCCTGAGCTTGCGGGCCCGCGATCTCGACCTGGTTATCAATCCCGGTGGTCGGATTTACGTGCTGCCGTGTATTGCCGGGCATGTGGGTGCGGACACTGCCGGGGTAATCCTGTCCGAAGAGCCACAGTTACAGGAGGAGATGACGCTGTTGGTTGATATCGGCACCAATGCGGAAATTGTATTGGGCAACAGGCATCGCCTGCTGGCCTGCTCCAGCCCCACGGGGCCAGCCTTTGAGGGCGCCCAGATCAGCTGTGGCCAGCGCGCTGCGGTGGGTGCCATCGAGCGGGTTCGCATAAACCCGGATACCCTGGAGCCTCGCCTCAAGGTCATAGGTTGTGATCTCTGGTCCAATGACCCGGAGTTTGCGGAGCAGACCAGGGATTTGGTCATCACCGGCATCTGTGGTTCCGGCATCATCGAAGTAGTGGCGGAGATGTACCTGGCGGGTATCGTCACTGCCGATGGCGTTATCGACGGGAGCCTGATTGAGCAAAGTCCCCGGATTATACAAAATGACCGCACCTGGTCCTATGTGCTGCACAGTGGTGAATCACTTATCAGCGTGACACAAAACGACATCCGCCAGATCCAGCTGGCCAAATCGGCCCTCTACGCGGGGGTCAAGCTGCTACTGGATAAAATGGGCGTAGACTCGGTACAGCGCATCCGGCTCGCCGGTGCTTTTGGCAGCCAAATAGACGTCAAACGAGCGATGGTACTCGGCTTGATTCCGGATTGCGCACTGGAGCAGGTGTCCTCAGCGGGCAACGCCGCCGGAACCGGTGCCCGCATTGCCCTGCTGAACATCGGATCACGGGAGGTGATTGAAACAATCGTCGGGAATATCGAAAAGATTGAAACAGCGGTGGAAGCCAAGTTTCAGGAGTATTTTGTAGAGGCGATGGCCTTTCCCAATAAATCCGATCCCTTTCCCAATCTGTTTGCTGTGGTTGACAGGCCGCCGGAGAAAACGGTTGCGCCGGAGGCTACCGCCGGCTCTGTTGGAAAGCGTCGACGTCGCCGCAAGTCGGTCTAGAAGTGGCGCAATTGCGGCAGATTCCGTCGCAATTGGCGCTATAGTGAACAAGGTTTTGGCGCACAATACACCTCTTGATATTTCTACAGATTCCTGGGAGGCAAACTATGGATATTAGCGTTTTTGATTTATTCAAGCTCGGCGTTGGACCATCCAGCTCTCACACCATGGGGCCGATGAAGGCCAGTGCCATGTTTGTACAGGCGTTGCTGGAACGCGGGCACATCGATGCCACCAGCCGTATTGAAGTGAATCTCTACGGTTCCCTGAGCGCCACGGGCAGGGGCCATGGAACAGACCGGGCCTGCCTCGCTGGTCTGATGGGCTATGAGCCACACACTGTCGCTCCTGATTTGATGAGCTCTGTGCTTGAGCAAACGGAGGCAAGCCGCCTGCTGCGCCTTGCGGACCGAAGAGATATCCCCTTCAACCCCGCTAAAGATTTGTGTTTTCACGATGAGGTCTTGTCCTATCACCCAAACGGAATGACGTTAATCGCCTGGACAGGCGAGGAAGAAGTTCACCGCAATACCTTTTACTCGATCGGGGGTGGGTTTGTCATCGACCAGGCCGGCACCGTAGATACTCGCTCGGAGACGCCGGTTAAATTGCCCTACAGTTTCAACACGGCATCTGAGTTGCTGGCCCTTTGTGAGCAGCACGATATGAGTATCAGCGCGCTGCTACTGGAAAATGAAAAAGCCTGGCGCCCCGACGCGGAGGTAAAACAAAAGCTGAGTGAGATATGGGCTGCCATGGACGCCTGCGTGGACCGAGGACTTGCGCAGAAGGGCACCTTGCCGGGCGGTCTGAATGTTGCGCGGCGGGCGGAGGGTTTGAACAGGTCACTGGAAAACACCGCCGATAACTTGATCGGCTCCACATTTAATGCCATGGATTGGGTAAACCTGTATGCCCTGGCCGTTAACGAGGAGAACGCGGCGGGTGGTCGTATAGTGACTGCGCCGACTAATGGTGCCGCAGGAATTGTGCCCGCCGTGCTGCGCTTTTACATGCGCTTCAGTGAAAATCCCGAACCAGTAGATGTTCGGGCGTATCTTCTCGCGGCGGGGGCCGTTGGAATGTTGTGCAAAAGGAATGCCTCTATCTCTGGTGCCGAAGTAGGATGCCAGGGCGAGGTGGGTTCAGCCTGCGCCATGGCTGCGGCGGGTCTGGCGGAAGTGCTGGGAGGCACCCCGGCCCAGGTGGAGAACGCCGCCGAGATAGGGCTGGAACACAATCTCGGTCTCACCTGCGACCCCATCGGCGGCCTGGTGCAAATTCCCTGTATCGAGCGCAATGCCATTGCCGCCGTGAAGGCGATAAACGCAGCGCAGATGGCCTTGCGGGGAGATGGCAGCCATTACGTGTCGCTCGATGATGTGATCAAGACCATGCGCGAGACCGGCCGGGATATGATGGACAAGTATAAGGAGACTTCCCAGGGAGGCCTCGCGGTCAATGTTATCGAGTGCTGAGCGCGATAGCATGATGCTACCCGCCAATTGTCCCCGGTGAACTGCGGCCTTTCGTCGCCGGTCGGAGTTATGCTAAGCTATGGGGCGAAATCTCGAAGTCAGACAGCCAAATCCGGGGCGACCGCTGTTGATGTGCAGGCACTGGCCAGCCACGAGCTGCAAACGGATAAGAAGATGTCGCAAATAGATATTTTTCTTACGAGTGATGGCGGTAGGCTTACTAGTCCGCTCGGTTGCGGCTGGCCCTGTGGCGGTAGAGAGCATGGGCAAAATTGACACCGGGGTCACTGGAGTATTCACGGAGAAGAAAGCGGATCAGTTGCGACTAAACGAATAAACCGAAGTAACATAATATCAATAACCGAGGTGGAAGCATGTTTAAGAAGACGAAGATGAGCAGCGCAGTACTTTCTGTAGTGGCTGCCGGCGCGGTAACGGGTTACACCGCAGTGGCAAACGCGCAGTTGGAAGAGGTGATTGTTACCGCCACCAAGCGAGCGGAGTCGTTGCAGGATGTACCCGTCGCCGTATCGGCGATCCCGGCGGATGATCTCAACGAACTCCGGATCGACAGCTTCCAGGACTACGTGCAGTTCTTGCCCAACGTGGTCAGCCAGGGCACCGGCCCCGGCCAGAATGAAATCTTCATACGGGGTGCGGCCACCTCGCAAGCTGTGGTCACCCTGTCTTCCGTCGCCGGTGTGCAGCCATCAGTAGCGCTGTATCTGGACGAGCAACCGGTTGCCATGCCTGGCCGAAATCTTGATGTCTACGCGGCGGACCTGGCGCGCATCGAGGTGTTGCCAGGTCCGCAGGGAACACTGTTTGGTGCCAGCTCGCAGTCGGGTACGGTGCGTTTAATTACCAATAAACCTGATTTCTCCGGCATCAGTGCCGGCTTTGAACTCGGTCTCGCCGGCACCAAGGGCGGCGCCAACAGTAGTTCCGTGGAAGGTTTTTTCAATTTGCCGATTTCCGATAAGCTCGCCGTGCGTGTTGCAGCTTACACCGACAAGCAAGGCGGCTGGATCGATAATATCCTGAATGACCCATCCAACGGCGGCTGGAACGGTAGCGCTGTAGTGGTCGACCGGATTTCCGGTGGCCCGCTGCCTGATCCTGAAAACATGACCATTCCCTTGCCGCGCAATGATGTGCTGGTGGAGGATGACTTCAATGAAGCCACCTACGCCGGCGGCCGAATCAGCCTCAACTATCTATTCAACGAAGACTGGGACCTCCTCCTGCAACACACGCAACAGACACTGGATACCGATGGGGTTTGGGCCTATGACCCGAATCTGGATGGTGAGGACTCCGTTAATCGATTTGCCCCGGACTCGAACGAGGACGAGTTTGGCCTGACTACCTGGACTCTGACGGGTCGCCTGGCGATGCTCGAGTTAGTCTATACCGGCGGTTACCTCGACCGGGAGGTCAATGCGACCATCGACTATACTTGGTATACCAATGGCGGTCTGTTTGCAGCCTACTACGTCTGCTACCCTGGGGATGGCACCTATTCGGAGTGTTTCGATCCGTCCAAGTTCTACAAGGAGCATTCGGAAAACAGCCGCATCACCCACGAATTCCGCGCCAGTACGCCCGCTGACAACCGCTGGAGAGTGACTGCCGGTGTGTTCTATGACGAGACCGAGCTGGCCAGCACCGGCTTGTTTAAAATTGCCTCAACAGCCAGTCCTTACTTCTCCGACCTGAGGAGAACGCTGAAGTCGCCCCAGCCCACCGAGGGCACTAATACCAACGGTGGGCCCTTCCCGCCGGAAATCAGCTTCGTCAACGACGTTACCCGCACCACAGATCAGATCGCGGTGTTCGCCCACGGTGAATTTGATCTCACAGATGAGCTCACGGTCTCCATTGGCGCACGCTACTACGATATCGAGGATGACTACAAGGGAGCAACTTCTACGGTCAATGTAACCGAGCGGCTGAAAGCGCTGGGGGATGGCTCCCTCGCCGGCCTGCAGGACTTCTTTGGCGACGCGGAGGGCCAGGCAATTTTCGACTCGATAGAATCAGGACAGCTGGAGAATACCGACCTGGATAGTAGTGGTGTGCTGAAAGTGGACGATGTAATCGTGCGCGCCTCGCTGGATTGGCATGTCACAGAAGACATCATGTTCTTTAGTACCTATTCCCAGGGCTTCCGTCCGCCGGTGACCAACCGGGTGGGCGGAGGTGCATCCAACAACCAGAGCGGTGCTTTCGAGGGGTACAGGATTCCTATCTACTCAGAAACGGATGATCTGGACAACTATGAACTGGGTGTGAAAGCGGAGCTATTCGACAATACCCTGCGCCTCAACATGACCGGCTACTACTCCGAGATCAGCGATCTGCAGACCTCCCGGTTTGACCCCGCCAATATTAACTTCCTGTGGTTTATCGACAATGTCGGCGAGGCGGAGATTTACGGTATCGACGGTGACTTTACCTGGGCGCCGACCGATAGTTTGACGATTTCCGGTGCATTCAGCATTCTCGATACGGAAATCACTCAACTCAACCCGGAACTGGAGGGCATAGCCGTGCCGGAGGGCAGTGAGTTACCCTACGCATCTGATTTTTCCGCCAACCTCCGTGCACGCTACGATTTCGAGCTTTCCAAGCTGGGTGACTTGTCCGGTCTGAGGGGCTACGTAAGCGGTTCTATGATCTATACCGGCGAGAGCCTGGCCAGCCTGAAAATGGACGCCTATGTGCTGGAGGATGTGCTGCAGCGGGTCTACGGAGTGTCCGGTTCCGGCCTGACTATTCAGCGCGAGGCAGGCGCCTATTTGGGAGCGGCACCTGGCACTGACCTGATCAACGAGGAAGGTGTGCCTGGCGGGCGATATGAACAGAACGATTATTTGCTCTTTAACGCAGCCGTTGGTTTCAACATGGATGAATGGAACGCAGAGTTATTCGTGGATAACCTCGCCGACGAAAATGCTGTTGTTTACATCGATACGCAGCAGTTTTCACCAAAGGTGGTTACTAACCGGCCACGCACCTTCGGCTTGCGAGTGAGTTACCAATTCGAATAAGCTATCGGCATGGACGTTGCGGCAGAACTGGGGCGGGCCAAGAGGCTGATTCAGTCGGCCCAGTTTGTCGAGGCCGAAGCACTGTTGCGAGGTTTGCTAAACGAGTCGGCTGATGCTCACAGCGCTACCGAGGCGCGTTACTCACTGGCAGTGGCGCTGCGCTATAGGAAAGACTATCCTGAGGCCCTGCGGGCACTGGAAGCACTGTTAGCCGAGGAATCTGAACACGCCCGTGCTTATCAGGAACGCGGCCATACCTACCTGTCGCTCAACCAGCCCGCTGACGCCGCGGGGGCGTTTGCCCGGGCTGTTGACCTTAACCCGGCTCTGCTCGCCAGTTGGAAAGCACTTGCCAATCTATTCAGGCATGCGGGCCGCGACGATCGTGCTCGCTTTGCTCAAAACCAGGCAGATGCCCTAGCGTTATTGCCACCCGATCTTCTGCACGTGACTGACCTGATACACGAAGGGAAAATCTACAAAGCGGAGAAATTGTGCCGCCGGTTCCTTAAGGCCCAGCCGCATGCTGTGGAAGCTATGCGCCTGTTGGCGGATATCGGTATCCGGTTGCGGATCTACGATGATGCCGAGTTCCTTCTGGAAAGTTGCGTGGAATTCGAACCGGACAATATCCGTGCTCGCAGCGACTACCTGAAAATACTCAACCGCAAGGGCAAGTTCCAGCAGGCCTACGAGCAAGCGCAAAAACTGGCTGAGCTACAGCCTGACAATCCAGTCTACCAACTCTCCCTCGCCAATGCCCTTGCCGGACTGGGTCGATTCGAGGAGGGAATCGCGGGATACCAGCGCTGTCTGGCGGAAGCTGTGAACAAGGCAGGCGTTTATTTGTTGCTCGGTCACGCCCAAAAGGCAACCGGATTGCTCGAGAGTGCGATTCACTCCTATCGTGAGGCTTATCGTGAAAAACCTGACCTTGGGGATGCCTTCTGGAGCCTGGCAAATACCAAGACTCATCGTTTCGCGGATGAAGAGATGAAGCATATGCGGCACTATGAGTCAGCCCCCGGGGTTGCCGGGGATGATCGTATCCACTTCTGCTTTGCCCTGGGTAAGGCGTTTGAAGACAGGCGGGAATACGAGGATGCATTCACCTCCTACCAGCGGGGCAATGCGCTCAAGCAACTCAAGACCGGTTACGATGCCGACAAGACCCACAAGATGGTGCGAGAACAAATCGAGACCTGTACACAGGCCCTGTTCGAGCAACGAGGTAATCTCGGTACCGATGTGTCTGCTCCCATCTTTATTGTCGGTATGCCGAGGGCAGGGTCGACCCTGCTGGAACAGATCCTGGCATCGCACTCCCAGGTCGACGGCACCATGGAATTGCACAATATTCTCGGGCTCGCCCAGCGACTTCGCGGCCGGACTGTGGACGAGGAGACACAGTATCCAGGAATACTCTGGGAACTGGAGGACAGCTATTTTTACCGTTTCGGCGAGAAGTTCATCGAGGATACACGCGTGTACCGTAGTGGCGCGCCGTTTTTCATCGACAAGATGCCGAACAACTTCATGCATATCGCCCTGATTCGCTTGATTCTGCCCCATGCAAAGGTAATCGATGCCAGGCGCGACCCCATGGCCTGCTGCTTCAGTAACTTCAAGCAACTGTACGGTGAAGGCCAGGACTTTAGCTACGGCCTGGAGCCCATGGGACGCTATTACGGCGACTACGTGGCTGTAATGAATCATTGGGACGAGGTGCTGCCGGGTTTCGTTCTGCGCGTACAGCACGAGGATGTGTTGGCGGATCTGGAAGGGCAGGTAAGGCGCTTACTGGACTTCTGCGGCCTACCCTTTGAGGAGCAGTGCCTGCGCTTCTATGAGACCGAAAGAGCCGTGCGAACGCCCAGCTCCGAGCAGGTCAGGCAGCCGATCTTTCAAACGGGTAAAGACCAGTGGCGGAACTTCGCCCAGTGGCTGGGTCCGCTGCGAGAGGCACTGGGTCCGGGACTTGTCGGTTCAACAGACGAGATTGGGGATTGAACCCCCGCCATTCTTGTTACCAGCCGTGGCGCAACCGGCGCTCAATATTAAAAAAATAGACGTATCGGACGATCTCATTTTTGTTGGTTCAATGCTCATGGTGTAGATACGTCGACAGATAGTCGCCGACGATTTTTTGTGCCAGTTCACCGTCGATACCGTCCGGGCTCAAGGCTCCGCGCAACCAGATACCATCAATAAGTGCGGCTATGCCGGCGGCGATAAGTTCGGCCTGGTCGGCGGGAAGAATACGTTTTAACTCATGGCGTAGATGGGAGTGCAGCCGTTTTTCGTTGACCCGTTGCAAGCGCCGCAGGCGCGGGTCGTGCATGGCCTGAGCCCAGAATGCCAACCAGGTTTTCACGACTTTTTGATCGATTTGCCGGCGGTCGAAATTACCGCCGACAATGGCGTTGATGCGCCCCAGGACATCATCTTTGTCAACCTCGCTCAGGCGTTGTCGGACGGCGACGGATAGCTGTGTCAGCACACTGCGCATAGTGGCTTCCAGCAGTCCAGCCTTGCCGCCGAAGTAATGACTGATAATTCCCGTCGAGACACCGGCTTTTCTGCTGATCATAGCCACTGTGGCGGCTTGCAGACCGACTTCATCAATGGTCAACAGGGTCGATTCAATCAACTGTGGCCGGCGAATTTCTGGCATTCCAAGTTTCGGCATCAGATCCGTCCACCTACTCTTCATATTAATCGACCGTTCGAAATAAAATACCTAGTTGCTCGACCTCTGTCAATTTCGGGGAACAGGTCAGCTATATGGGCGAGAGACGGGCCTGTTTGGTTGTCTAGGGTCGCCAATATTGTCAGGGGGTCTTCGCTTGCCAGTACTCAATGAGCGCGCAGGACAGCTTAATGCACATCGGGTAGCATACGTCCAGATTCATAAAAACGACATTCCCTTGTCTTTTTGCGACATAAAATTTGCTCAATAGTGGCTGTACGCGGCTGCCTCTTTTCTTCTGCCAATCCAAATTACCTTTCGAAAACATAGCGTTAACTTTCCCAAAGGCCCGCAACTGAGTGCTTTTGATGCCTTTGGTCCAGGCTTGACATAGGTCAACCAACTATATATTTTTATTGAACGCTCGTTCAAAGACAATAAGTAAGTGGACTGATCTGATGCCGGTTGACGAAGATGATACCCAAGGGCGAACGCCTCGGGCAATGCACCATCCGAACCGGCCGCGCTTGCGACAAGTCAATGAGAAACACCTGCTGGATTACAACTACTGATCTGGAAAAACAAGTTTGGACACTCTATTTAATCTTGCTCGGGGGAAATTCAAAATGACACTATCAAATCAAGTTAAGTCGGTACTCGCAACGGCAATAAGCACCATGTTTGTCGTGCCAATTATTTCAAACGCTGCGGTATTGGAAGAGGTCATTGTTACAGCACAAAAACGTGAGCAAGGCTTGCAGGATGTTGGTGTTTCTGTTTCTGCGTTTAGTGGTGAGCAAATGGACTCCCTGGGCTGGACCAACAGCCTTGATGTTGCGGCGCAAACGCCGGGCCTGGTAGCAACCAGTAATACGGGCGATACCGCCAATATTGCCCTGTTCTCGATTCGCGGAGTTAACCAGGGTGACTTCGCGGAAGGCCAGGAAGCGCCGGTCGCGATCTATAACGACGAAGTCTATTTGTCGTCACCGGGCGCTTCGGGCGCACCGGCTTATGACATTGCGCGCATAGAAGTGCTGCGCGGCCCCCAGGGTACGTTATACGGGCGCAATGCGACCGGTGGCCTGGTGCATTACATCAGTAATAAACCGACCGAGGAGTTTGAAGCATTGATCGATCTGACCGCGGGTGAGTACGGCCAGATTGGTGTTAAGGGGATGATTAGTGGCCCCTTGGGAGATAGCGTGCGGGGCCGCCTGGCAGCGTATCACAGCGAAAACGATGGCTATGTGGATAATGCCATCGGCAAGGACTATCGAAACGACGATACGCAGGCCATTCGAGGGATGCTAAATATTGATTTTGATGATGACACATCACTGTTAATGATTGGTCGGTATACACAGATAGATACCCGGGGCGGTGTTTACGACAATCGCGCCACCAAATCAACCGCGAATGGTCCTGTCTTCTGCCAGTCGGGCGATACCGACTGTGGTAACGGTTTGATTTTCGGTGATGATGGTCTGCCCACACCGGGCGCGCAGGACTTTTTTAATCTCACCGATTCCCCGGGTAGTCTTTTCGATGCGGCCAATGGTCAACTTGATGATGGCATAGGGGGCGTGCATGATGGTGCGTTTGACTTTGACTCTGGAGTAGATCGTGACTCCGGTAGCGCAACAGCCATCTTCAAAACCACATTCGGTGATAATATTAATCTCACCAGCGTTACCGATTATACCGAAAGCGATAAAGAATATCGGGAAGATGACGATAGCTCACAGTATGATTTGGTGACCTATGTTGCCACGGCGGACGTTAAACAATTCTCGCAGGAACTACGTCTCAATGGTGGCACCGATGACCTGAACTGGGTCGGTGGCATCTATTACCTGAAGATTGAAAATGACTTCAGCGGTGCGTTTCAGTTCCCTTCGGATGCCTACGACCCAACGTTTTTCTCGGATTCCGAGACGGACACTATCTCTGCGTTCGGTCAGATTGACTACCGCCTGAGCGACAATCTGTCACTCACCGCAGGTTTGCGCTGGACGCAGGATAAAAAGGACTTAACGTACCAGCTTACCGGCGACGGCGCTGTTTTTGATGATGGCTCTGGTTGGCTTTATACCGGTGATCTCTATAAATTTGACCGTAAAGATGACGAGGTCTCAGGTAAATTGCAATTGGACTGGGAGGCAAGTGATAACCAGTTATTTTATATCGGTTACAACCGGGGGACTAAAGGTGGTGGTTTCAATACGCCGTCAGATGGTTTCGCCGAGGGAACGGCTGAGGCCATCGGATTTGATCCTGAAATACTCAATTCCTATGAGATTGGCTCCAAGACAACCTTTGCCGGTGGTAGGGGGCGTTTGAATGCCAGCGTATTTTACTACGACTACGAAAACTATCAGGGCTTCTTTTTCTCTGGTACCACCAGTCTGTTGATTAACTCTGAAGCGACTTTTTACGGCGGTGAAGTGGAACTGTTTTACTCCACAGATAATGGTTGGGACTTTATCGCCGGTGTGGCGCTGCTTGAAACCGAAGTGAATGGTGCTTCAAATGACGGCTCCACGTCTATTAAGGACCAGGAGGCGCTATTGGCTCCCGATCTAACGGCGAATGCGGTAGTGCGCAAGGAGTGGAGTATGGGCAGCGGCAGGATTGCCGGCCAGGTATCCGCGAGTTATGTTGGGAAGCAGTATTTTAATCTCGTCAATTCCAAAGCGACGGAAGCAGGCGATTATACACTGACGGATTTACGGTTAAGCTATTTCGCTGCGGACGATAACTGGGAGGTGAGTCTTTTTGCCAACAACGTGACTGATGAAGAGCCTGTGACTTATGGTTATGATATTAGCGGCTTTGGTAACTACTCTATCTATGTTGTGGGTCCTCCTCGTTGGGTAGGCGTGAATTTCAAGTACAACTTCCACTAGACTTTGTGTGGTTCGCGTCCTTCCTTGTTAGCATAGAAGGGAGGGCGTTTTTTTAGGCGAACATCGATACTGCTGCAATATTTATTCGAAAAGACTCTATGAAATTACCTGAACAACAACTCTATATCGGTGGGCGCTACGTAGCAGCGACCTCTGGTGAGACATTCGTGACTGTAAATCCGGCTACCGGCGAAACCATTTGCCACTTGCACAAAGCAAACCTGAATGATCTGGACATGGCGGTGGCATCCGCCCGACAAGGGTTCAAGGTCTGGTCCCGCATGACCGGCACCCAACGCAGCCGCATCCTGTTGCAAGCTGTGGCACTGCTCCGTGAGCGCAACCGGGAACTGGCCGAACTGGAAGTCATGGATACGGGCAAGCCAATTCAGGAAGCCAATGTAGTGGATGTGTCCTCCGGCGCCGACTGCATCGAATATTTTGCCAATGTAGCGCCTGGTATCTGCGGCCACCATATGCAACTGGAAAATGCCTTTGGCTATACCCGCCGTGAACCTCTGGGTGTCTGTGCCGGCATCGGAGCCTGGAATTACCCGATTCAAATCGCCTGCTGGAAGGCCGCCATGGCTTTGGCCTGCGGTAACGCCATGATTTTCAAACCCGCCAGCATGACGCCGTTAACCGCGCTGAAACTGGCTGAAATATTTACCGAGGCCAGCGTCCCCGACGGTGTTTTCAACGTCATCTTCGGCAACGCTGAAATTGGTCGGGGGCTGTCCTTACATCCCGGTATCGACAAAGTCTCCCTGACCGGTTCTACTGCCACCGGTAAGAAAGTGATGGCGGATGCGGCCAGTACCCTCAAGCACGTCACCATGGAACTGGGCGGCAAGTCCCCGCTGATCATCTTTGAAGATGCCGATCTGGATAATGCCGTCTCCGCCGCCATGATGGCCAACTTCTATACCCAGGGTGAAATTTGCACCAATGGTACCCGGGTGTTTATCGCCCAGGGCATCCACGACGCCTTTGTCGAGCGCCTGCTGGCTCGGGTCAGCCGCATGAAAATCGGTGATCCGATGGACCCGGATACCCAGGTGGGCTCGCTGGTATCTGCAAGCCATATGGAGTCGGTGCTGGAGTATATCGAAAAAGGCAAGCAGGCCGGCGCCAGTTTATTGTGTGGAGGCAAGCGTTGCGATGATCCGGAGCTGGCCGGGGGCTGTTTCGTAGAGCCGACGGTGTTCACCGACTGTCGCGACGATATGGAGATTGTGCGGGACGAAATCTTCGGCCCAGTGATGTCCATATTGACTTTCACCGGGGAAGAGGAAGTGATTCGCCGTGCCAATGACACCGACTACGGACTGGCCGCCGGTGTTTTCACCCAGAACCTGTCCCGCGGGCACCGGGTTATCGCGGCCCTGGAAGCGGGCACCTGCTGGATTAACAGCTACAATATTACCCCATCGAACTGCCAATCGGCGGCTACAAGCAGTCGGGATTGGGGCGGGAAAATGGCCCGACTGCCGTCGAGCACTATACTCAGTTAAAGAGCGTCTATGTGGAACTGGGGGACGTCGCTTCCCCCTACCAATAACAGGGCATAGCAGATGCCAATGAATCATTACGATTACATCATCGTCGGGGCCGGCTCAGCCGGTTGTGTACTGGCCGACCGTCTCACTGCTGACGGCACCAACAAAGTGTTATTGCTGGAGGCCGGGGGAAGCGATAAGAACCTGTTTATTCGCATGCCAACAGCGCTCTCCTACCCAATGAATAACAAAAGGTTCAACTGGTTTTTCGACTCAGAGCCCGAGCCCGCACTCGACAACCGCAGCCTGCACTGCCCCAGGGGTAAAGTGCTGGGCGGTTCCTCTTCCATTAACGGTATGGTCTATGTTCGTGGGCACGCCTGCGACTTCGATGAGTGGGAGGAACTGGGTGCGCAAGGTTGGAACTTCAAGCAGTGCCTGCCCTATTTTAAACGTTCTGAAACCTGGGAGGGCGGTGCCGATGACTATCGAGGCGGAGATGGACCAACGGTCACCAACAATGGTAACGGGATGACAATGAACCCCCTCTACCAGGCGTTTATCGACGCCGGTGAGGACGCAGGTTATCTCACGACCCAGGATTACAACGGCTATCAACAGGAAGGCTTCGGTCCCATGCACATGACCGTTGAGAACGGCGAACGCTGCTCTACTTCCAAAGCCTATCTGCGCCGGGCAATGAAACGGCCCAACCTCACCGTCATCACCAGGGTGCTGGCCCGAAAACTGGTTCTGGAAGGTGAGACCGCAGTCGGCATCGAATACCAACGGGGGAAGGAAATCCTCGTTGCGCGCGCCAACAGGGAAGTGCTGGTATGCGCCGGGTCTATAGGCTCTCCGACACTGTTACAGCTTTCCGGCATTGGCCCTGCCGATGTACTGAAAGAGGCCGATGTTGACATGTTACACGAACTGCCCGGGGTGGGTGAAAACCTGCAGGATCATCTGGAAGTATATTTCCAGTTCTATTGCAAACAGCCTATCACCCTGAACGGCAAACTGGATCTCATCAGCAAAGGCTTGATTGGCAGCCGATGGATGCTATTCAAGAGTGGCCTGGGGAGCAGCAACCATTTTGAATCCTGCGCATTTATCCGCTCAAAAGCCGGCCAAAAGTGGCCCGATATTCAATACCACTTCCTCCCCGCCGCCATGCGTTACGACGGTGGCGCAGTAATTGATGGCCACGGTTTTCAAGTGCATGTAGGCCCCGTCAAGCCCAAGAGCCGCGGTCGGGTCAAGATAACCGGCAACGACCCAGAGGCCAAGCCGAGTATTTTGTTCAATTACCTGCAACATGAGCAAGATCGCGAAGACTGGCGCACTTGTATCCGCCTGACTCGTGAGATAATTAACCAGCCGGCCATGGACCCCTACCGCGGTGATGAGATTCAGCCGGGCGTAGATATTCAGTCTGACGACGCAATTGACGCCTGGGTTAGAAGCAATGTCGAAAGTGCCTATCACCCCTCCTGCACGTGTAAGATGGGAGCTGAGAATAACCCCATGGCAGTAGTAGACCCCGAGTGCCGGGTGCGCGGAATTCAGAACTTGCGGATTGTGGATTCCTCCGTAATGCCCTGCGTCACCAACGGCAACCTCAACGCGCCCACCATCATGCTGGCGGAGAAGGCTGCTGACATCATTCTCGGCCGGGTGCCTTTGTCTGCTGCTAATGTGACCCCGTGGATCGATCCTGAATGGCAATATCGCCAGCGGCAGAATCCTCCGGTCAGACCACCGGAAAAAAACTGAAGAACACCTGTCGGGCCTACCGGAGGAGAGAATCGATTTTGATACACCGGCGGCGGGGCACACCGTTACAGAAACCCGGCCAACATTTTTTTAACCAGCTCTCAAACCGGATAACACAATGAACCTGATTTTGTCGATCGCAATTGCAGTGACACTGTTGACATCACTAATCATTGTTACGCGCTGGGGAAACCTCAAATTGGAGGGCAGTATGCCGACCTCATTGTTTGCATTTTGCGCGATTCTATTTACTTCCGGTCTCGACGTCGGACTGATTATGTTCCCGCTCACTGAGTTCCCGATCTATGAGCAAGACGCAGCTTACGGCTTCGCCAACCCACTGGCTGTGGAGTTTGGCTTCTGGGGTTTTCTGGTGTGGGCGTTTTACTTTCTGACAACCTTTTATTTCTGCGTGGTAGAGCCTCGTGTGAAGCTGTTCGAGATCCCGATAATTTGTTTTTTCAACAACTTGGTCGTGATTGCCACCTGTGCCTTTACCGGCTACCTTTTTCTGAGCTATCTGCCTGGCTATGTTGACGGTATCAGCCCATCGCTACAGTATGGCCTGGTTGCCATTGTGGTACTTTGTGCGGTACTTTCCAGCAGCGATGTCAAGTATGTCAAAATTCTTAGTATCTCCTCCACCTGGCTCTTTTTCGCCTTGATCGGCGGGATGTGGCTGGCGACTGACATGGGTATTATTGGGTTCGGCGTGAACGCCGCAAAAATCGGTGAATACTTTACCAATATCCATCGGTTTGTCTCACCGCTCACGGACCACCACGCATTTTACCTGTTTTGGTGGTTTGCCTGGAGCATCATGATTGGTCAATTCGTCTCACGCTTTCTGGGCGCACTGAAAACCTGGCAGTTGCTGTCGGCACTGCTGGTAATCCCCTCGATTCCAATTGCAGTATGGTTTTCCGTACTTTACTACTACCATACCAACGCCATCGAGCTGAACAGTGTCATCAAGCTGTGCATGATCACCGTCGGCGTCGTCTTCGTAATTAACTCTCTGGATTCGCTGATCCGCCTTTACACCGTCAACCTGAACCTGACTGCAACAATTATTGGCAGGCGGAACTATATCCTCGGTAACTGGCTCACCATGTATGGCCTCATACTGTTATATCAGTTTACGCCATTCAAAATAGAATGGGTCGGACTCATCGTTATTGGACTCTATGCGGCCGTATACGCGTTGCTCTTGGTCAGGAGTAAAGCCCTGCTGCAAGCGAACCGGTAGGCATTAAAAAGTTCGCTGTCCATCTTATTGTCATCAGCAGGTGTCGTCTCAGTGCGCTCCGTAGCCGGAATCCGGTTCATTGGGTTTGGCTGCCGGGTGGAGCAAGCACCTCTTCACGCAGCGCCGTTACCAGACCCCACATCATAATTATCATCACCAGGGAAAATGGCAGCGCAGCGATAACAGAGGCGGTTTGCAGCGCCGCAAGGCCTCCCGCCAGCAGCAATATGGCCGCTACAGCTCCTTCTCCCAGCCCCCACAGCACGCGCTGGGACATGGGTGGATTTTCATCGCCCATCGACAATATCGTGGTTATAACCAGAGTGCCGGAGTCCGAGGAGGTAATAAAATACGTGGCAATGAGCAGGGTGGCAATAAAGGCGGCGGCCGTGCCCATAAAACCGGCATCCAGTTTCTCCAGGGTGACATAGAGGGCCGAGGTCACATCCTCTTTTACCGCATCGACGATGCCGGCCTGGCCCACTGCATTGACCATCTCGCCGCTTGCGTTCTGCGCCTGATGGAACAGCTCCAGATATATCGCGGTGTTGCCGAACAGAGTCAGCCAGATAAAACCCAAGAGGGTCGGCACAACGAGCACACCGACGACAAATTCGCGAATGGTCCGACCCCGGGAGATACGTGCGATGAACATGCCCACGAAGGGAGCCCAGGCAATCCACCAGCCCCAGTAGAAGGCGGTCCATCCGGCCTGCCACTGGCTGTCCACGTTGGCGCTGGTCCAGGTACTCAAGGGTATTACATGGCTCAGGTAGTCGCCGACGTTTTGCACCAGGCTGTCAAGCAGATAACGGGTGGGCCCAAAACAAATCAGGAATACCAATATGCCGATACTGAACCACATGTTCAGTTCAGACAGCAGCTTGACGCCGCGGCCGACTCCGGAGACTACCGAGAGGGTTGCGACCATGGAAATTACCGCAATCAGGGTCAATTGGTTACCGAGGGACACGGCCGTGCCAAACATGGTATTCAGGCCGGTATTCATCTGGGTGACACCCAGGCCCAGGGATGTTGCTACTCCGAAGACGGTGCCGAAAACCGCCAGAATATCGACGGCATGTCCTATGGGGCCGTACAGACGGTCTCCAATCAGTGGGTAGAGCGCGGAACGGATGGTCAGGGGAAGATTTTTACGGTAGGCGAAGTAGGACAGGGATAGTCCCACAATCACGTAGATCGCCCAGGGATGCAGGCCCCAGTGGAAAAAGGTGAGCCGCATGGCGACCTGCGCGGCCTCTGGCGTCAGCCCCTGTTCGATAAAGGGGTTGTCCTGAAAATGGTAGATGGGTTCGCTAATAGACCAGAACACCAGGCCAATGCCCATACCGGCGCTGAACAGCATGGCAAACCAGGCAAAATTACTGTACTCGGGGCGGGAGTTATCATCCCCGAGGCGGATGTCGCCGTAACGGCTAAAAGCGAGCCAGATACAGAACAGTAAAAAGAGGGCCACGACCCCAATGTAGTACCACTTAAGGTACGACAGAATCCAGGCGGAAACTGCCGAGAACAAGGCTCCTGTCGCCTCAGTTAGAAATACACCGCTAAACACAAGCAAGAGTACAATTGCCATTGAGAAGCCGGTTGTCACCGGATTCATGCCTTTGAACAGGCCGTGATTTGAAATCATGAAAGAGCTGTCCTCTTGTTAGAACTTCCAGCTGGATCTATGGCTTGTATTGTACTTGAAAGATACCTGTCGCTATCTGATCCATTCCTCTTCTCTCAGTCGCGATGCGCGCCGAGACCGGAGCCTGTCATCAGGATATACCACTAGTCATCGTAATTCTTATAATAGTTGAATTGGAGGCCTACAAATGTACGCCGCCGTTCCTGCAAGACTTATCCAAAACCGACATCGAGTTGACTGTATGCCGGCGTCGGGATTGCTCTTTCTGACATTTGGGCTGTTTGCAGTGCAGGCCGGGGTTGCGGTAGGATTTGAGCAGGATAGATAATCGGTAATCTCCTATGCCTGACGCCAGAGTACCCGTCGCTGCGAATGATCGCCCTCTGCATATCGGTTTTCTGATGATCCCCGAGTACACTATGAGCACATTTGCCAACGCCGTGGCGGTGTTGCGTATGGCCAATCGACAAAGCGGCAGGGAACTCTATCGCTGGTCTACCCTGACGCTGGACGGCCGGCCTGTAATTTCCAGCTCCGGGCTTGAACTTAGGTTTGATGGAACTCCAGCTTCCTCTGACCACCAGGATATTTTCATGGTCTGCGGTGGTTATAACATCGAAAAACATTGTAGCCCGGAGCTGTTCAATACACTGCGCGACCTGGCGAATAGGAACATGCCTCTGGGGGCGCTTTGTACGGGTACCTACGCGCTGGCTGCCGCGGGCCTGCTGGAGGGTTATCGCTGCACAATTCACTGGGAAAACCTTCCCAGCCTGCGGGAGAAGTTTCCCCGGCTGTTGATCTCATCGAGTCTATTTGTGATCGACAGGGATCGCTATACCTGTTCCGGAGGCATCAGTTCCATCGACCTGATGCTGAACCTTGTGGCCAAAATACACGGCCATGCCTTGGTGCAAGAGATATCCGAGCAATTTACCTGTGAGAGAGTGCGCTCCGAAGAAGACTCTCAACGGGCGCCGCTGCAGTATCTGATCGGGGCCAGCCAGCCGAAATTGGTGGATGCCGTGACATTAATGGAAGCCAATATCGAGGAGCCGTTGAGCCTGGATGATGTGGCGAGCTATGTGTGTGTATCACGTCGCCAGTTGGAGCGTCTATTTCATAAATATCTACACTGCGCACCCTCGCGCTACTACCTGGAACTACGCTTGTACCGCGCGCGGCTGCTGCTGCTGCAAACCAGCATGCCGATTATTGAAGTGGCGGTTAGCTGCGGCTTCTCCACCGCGCCCCATTTCAGTAAATGCTACAGTGGGTTCTATGGAAAACCGCCGCGAGATGAGCGACTCGTCCTACAATAGAGGGTTTTTCTATGGCACTGATTGCAAGGCCGCTGGCTCACCGCCGCCGATATTGGTCAACAAAGTGTCGGTGTACCAGGTCAGGAAGTTGATTATTCCGAATTCGTAGGTTCTTGAGTAGGGGCCCGGTTGGTACGCGAGGGAGTTGATTCCCGCCTGGTTGTTTTCGGCCAATTCCCGGTCCTGGCTGTTGGTGGCGTCCCAGACCTGACGCAGCTTGTCCGGATGGTAGTCGACACCCTCAACGGCATTCTTGTGCACCAGCCATTTGGTGGTTACCAGGGTCTCTTCCGGTCCAAGCGGCAGAACCCGGAAAGCGAGCACATGATCGCCCAGGGCGTGGTTCCAGGAGTTGGGAAGGTGCAGGTAGTGCATCGAACCCAGGTCGGGGTTGCGGATGCGCCCCATTAGCTTGTGGCAGGCCTGTTTACCATCCAGGGTCATGGAGACGGCTCCATCTTTCAAGGGTATGCGATCGATGCGGTTGCGATCACCGTGGCCGACGTATGCATGAGGTATGCCATCCCGTTCCCACTCGGCCGCCATGCGAGCGGACCGCTCGATGAACTCTTGGGGGGCACGCGGGTCGGTACTGTCATCCCATTCCACCATTGAGTTCAACAGTTCGGGATGAGACCCGTCGCAATGGTAGCATTCGCGATTGTTCTCCAGCACCAGCTTCCAATTGGCCTTCTCGATGATACTGCTCTCCACCGCCACTTTGGTATTGGCAAGGTCGTGGGGTTCCAGGTAGGTTGCCAGGTCGGCCAGAAAGCCATCTATCTCCGGCGGCTGCTCGGCAAGAGAAATGAAGATGTAGCTGCCGCCGGTCTTCAGTGCCACCTCTTTCAGGCCGAATTGGGCCATGTCAAAGTCGTTGCCCATTTCGGTGCCGGCGTATATCAACGTGCCATCGAGCTCATAAGTCCACTGATGATAGGAACAAACCAGCTTGGCGGCTTCGCCGCGGTGTTCCAGGCACACTTTGGAACCCCGGTGCCGACATACGTTGTGGAAGGCCCTCACATCGCCGTGCTGGTCGCGTACCACGACGATGGGGTTGCGGCCGATCTCCAGGGTGAAAAAATTGCCCCGTTCCGGGATTTCACAGGACAGGCCGGCAAACAGCCACTCCTTGTAGAATATTTCTTCCATGTCGATCTGAAACAGCGCGGCATCATTGTAAAAAGCCTGGTCCAGCGAATAGGTAGCATCGCGCGCTTTCAGCATTTTAGCCACATCTGCACGGCTCAGTTGCGTCGCGCTGTTGTAGATGATGTCGCCCATTAGTGAATTCCTCGCTGTTCGGATGTATTGAAAATGGATTAATACCTGCTGTATGGGATTGTGCCGCAGTGCCCTCCACGGCAATTATTCAAAAACGACCACCCATCGGTTGATTGCGACAAGTGACATGGAGATAACTGGATGTCGTTTCCAGCGAAGTGGCGGTCACCGGGTGAATGCACAATCACCATATTACAACCAATACCAGTTCCTGCCTATGGCGCTGTTGAGAGCAAAACAATGAGCAGCGCATTTTTGAATCCCATCACTACCCAGACCTGGGTCAACGGTCGTCACATAGTTCGCTGCGTCAATGTTATTCGTGAATGCTGGGATGTGTGCACCTTGTGCTTCATGTCCGAGTCCCCGGTGATGTATTTCTTCAAACCCGGCCAGTTTGTTACCCTGGAGTTGGAGATCAACGGCGAGCAGGTTATGCGCAGTTATACGATCTCCTCCTCACCTTCATCACCCTACAGTTTTTCCATCAGTGTCAAGCGGCACCCTTCCGGCCTGGTATCGAATTGGCTACACGACAATCTGGCTGTGGGCAGCGAGATCGCGCTACACGGTCCCGTGGGTAATTTTAATTGTATCGACTATCCGTCGGAAAAGGTGCTGTTGCTGTCTGGCGGGGTCGGTATTACCCCGGTGATGTCGATGGCGCGTTGGTGGTTTGATACCAATGGCGAAGTCGATGTGATTTTTGTGCACAATGCGCGTACGCCCAAGGAGATTATTTACCGTCGTGAACTCGAGTATATGGATTCGCGAGTGGCGAATTTCAATCTTTCGATTATTTGTGAGTCTTACGAAATTGGTGAGACCTGGAACGGATATAGCGGGTATTTGACGGAGGAGATGCTCCGTCTGATTGCTCCCGATTTCATGACAAGAGAAATCTTTTGTTGTGGCCCGGCACCCTACATGACCGCGGTAAAAGCAATACTTGAACGCAATGCTTTTCCCATGGAGCAATACCATGATGAGAGCTTTGGCAGCACACCGGTAGAGGTGATGGAAGATGTGGTCGAGCTGGCCGAAGAGGCCGCGCACGAATCTGAAGCCACCGTTGACATTGAAAAGTTCCAGGTGAATTTTTCCAATACTGGCAAGAGCGCACACATTGTTCCCGGGGAAACAGTGCACGAGGCAGCCGCAAAGCTTGGGCTACATATTCCGAAGGCCTGCGGTATGGGTATCTGTGGGACCTGCAAAGTGCGCAAGACCGAAGGTGATGTAGTCATGGCGCACAATGGCGGAATTACCGACAAGGACATCGCTGCCGGCTATATCCTCAGCTGTTGCAGTGTGCCGCAGAGCCACGTCGCAGTGGAGTACTGATCCCTATTCAGCAGTAACCATGGAGCAAGCGCAGATGTTTGGCAAGGCAGACAGTATTCAGGATTTTGACGCCGAGTTATGGGCCGCGATAGTCACGGAAGACGTTCGTCAGGAGCAACATATCGAATTGATTGCCTCCGAAAACTACACCAGTGCTTGCGTAATGCAGGCACAGGGGACAGCGCTGACCAACAAGTATGCCGAGGGCTATCCGGGCAAGCGTTACTACGGTGGCTGCGAGCACGTGGACAAAGTGGAGTCGCTGGGGATCGAGCGCGCCAGGATGCTGTTTGATGCGGATTACGGTCAGGTCGAACGCCTGGCGTTGGAACACAGGCTCAGGATGATCGTGGCGGATGTGGTGACAACCACGACCCACAAAACGCTGCGCGGCCCCCTGATGCACGTTATCGCTGCCAAGGCGGTAGCTTTCAAGGAGGCGCTGGACCCTGAATTCAAGATCTACCGGCAGCAGGTGCTGGACAATATTGATAGTGAATTAATGGTGGAGGAGGTGAAACAGAAGGTGTTGGCCCTGTGCCGCGACTATCCGGTATGCAATCGATTGCAGGCCCCGCGATCGAGTGATACACAAAGCGGTCCCTATGGGCATGCGATACGCACGGGCAGCACAGCAACTTCCTCTTCCGGCGGCGCTCGCCCGTTATTCGGAGAATAGTAATGGCACAATTTCCAGAGAAATCCAACGTCGTCATTATCGGTCTCGGCGGTATCGTCGGCGCGTCGGTCATGCATCACTTGGTCGAGCGCGGCTGGGACGACATAGTCGGTATCGACAAGACGTCGGTTCCGACCGACATCGGTTCGACCTCGCACGCGTCCGATTTCTGCTACGCCACCGATCACAGCAAATTCACCTGCTACACCACGGGTTACAGCATCGAGTTCTACGACAAGATGGGCCACTATGATCGCGTCGGTGGTCTCGAGGTAGCACGTGTGGGCGACGATGACCGCATGATGGAGCTGAAGCGCAAGGTCGCTTCTGGCAAAGCCTTCGGCACCAAGGTGAAGATGATCAGCGCGGCTGAAGCCAAGACATTCTTTCCGCTGCTCGAAGAGGACATGATCCAGGGTGCTATGTGGGACCCCGATGCCGGTTTGGTCAAACCCCGGTCGCAAACAGTCGCCGGAATCCTGGTTGATAACGCGATCAAAACCGGCAAGGCACAATCTTTTGCCAACACCAACGCGACCGGTCTCGACATAAAGGCAGGTCGCATCGTGGGCGTGGCAACCAGCCGCGGTTATATTGCCGCTAACCACGTTATCGTGTGCACTGGACTGTGGGGGCGCACCATCGCCGAAATGGCCGGTGAAGACCTGCCGGTGATGCCGGTCGAGCATCCGCTAACCTTCTTCGGCCCCTACACCGAGTTCGAAGGCACCGGTAAGGACATCGGTTACCCGTTGCTGCGTGACCAGGGCAATTCCGCCTATATGCGTGATACCGGCGACCCGAAAACACCGGAAGGTGGCCAGATCGAGTGGGGTTATTATGAGGAAAAGGAACCCCGGTTAGTGCACCCGCGCGATCTTCCAGAAATAGGTGACAGCCACTGGTCGCCATCGCAGCGCGATCTCGAACTGGAGCAGATCATGGAACCGCTCGAACGAGCGATAGAACTGACCCCGATCCTCGGCGAACTCGGCTATAAAGAAAAGCATTCATTCAACGGCTTGCTGCAGGTCACCACCGACGGCGAGCCATCGGTGGGAGAATCCACGCTGACCCGCGGACTCTGGTATGTGATCGGGGTTTGGGTCAAAGACGCTCCCGGTATTGCCAAGGTACTGGTGGACTGGATGACCGATGGCGTCGCCGAGATGGACTTTTTCGGCATCGACACCGCACGCCACTACCCGATTCAGAAAACGCCTTCGTATATTTACGACCGTTGCTACGAATCCGCGTTCAAGATTTACCATCCCCCCGTGCATAGTCGCGAACCATACTCCAAGAGCCGCGGTCTGCGCCGCAGCCCCTTCTGGGTGCGCGAGCAGGAACTCGGTGGCCATTTTATGGAACTGGCAGGCTGGGAACGCGCGCACGGCTACGCCGCCAACGAACACCTGCTGGAGAAATACGCCGATCGCGTACCGGTACGCAAGCACGAGTGGGATAACCGTCATTTCTGGCGCGTCTCTAACGCCGAGCAATTGGCGATGTCGGATAACGTCGGCATGATCAATCTGTCACACTTCGCGGTTATTGATGTGATCGGTCCAGACGCGGAAGCATTGATGGAATACGCCTGTGTAGCCAAAGTCGGCGGCAATACCGCGATCGGCAAAGGCGTCTACACGCACTTCCTCGACAAGCGTGGCGGTGTCCGAGCGGACCTGACCGTTATTCGCCACGCCGAAGACCGATTCCGTGTCATCGACGGTGCCGACGCAGGGCACCGCGACTACATCTGGCTGAAGCGCATGGCCGAAGACAATGGCTGGAATGTCTATATCGACGATCGATCGGATCATGTCGCCTGCCTCGGCGTCTGGGGGCCGAACGCACGCAAGACGATTCAGTCCATCGCCGATGATCCCGCCGCCTGGGACGAAGAGAACTTCCCGTTCGCCGCGACACGACGACTCACGCTACAGGGAATTCCGGTAGAAGCCTTCCGCATTTCCTATGTTGGCGAACAGGGCTGGGAGCTGCATGTGGATTTCAGCTATGGCCTCTCGCTGTGGGACCTGGTGTACGCGCAGGGCGCGACGCCCGTCGGTATCGAAACGTATGCCAACAGCCGACGTATGGAAAAGAGCCTGCGCCTGCAAAACGCCGATCTGGTGACCGAATACAATTTGTACGAGGCAGGCCTCGCCCGTCCCGTGGTCAAGCAGGCGGACTTCCACGGCAAGGTACCCCATCTCGAACAACGTGAGCTGGAAGATCAGGCTGCGTATATTTGCACGCTGGTGATGACCGACAATATTGATTCCCAGGGCGTGGCCCGTTATCCAGTAGGTAGCGCGCCCTTGATAGATCCACAGACCGGTGAAGTTCCAATTGACTCAAAAGGCCGTCGTTCCTATCTGTCCAGTATCGCCTTCGGTCCAAGCATCGGCAAAAACATCGGGCTAGGTTATCTGCCCTACGAGTATTGTCAGAAAGGCCGCGAGATCATCATGGAGTATCTCGGCGAACAATTTACGATGATGGTCGAGTCGGTTGGTTACGAACCGCTCTACGACCCGCAAAACAAGCTACCGCGAAGCTGAGTTACTGCGGAACGCCTGCCTCACTTCAAATACCGCTAATAAGTACCCGGACGAGATAGTCATGGAAAAATACTCACTGCTCAAGCTGTTCAGACACGCGCGCACTCACCACGAAAATTGGCAGCAAGCCTGGCGCAGTCCCAAACCCAAAGCTGACTATGATGTGGTAATTGTCGGCGGTGGCGGCCACGGTTTGGCCACTGCCTATTACCTGGCCAAGGTGCACGGCATCAGCAATGTCGCAGTGATTGAGAAGGGCTATCTGGGCGGCGGCAATACGGCCCGCAATACCACCATTATCCGCTCCAACTACCTGTGGGACGAGGCCTCTCGATTGTATGATTTTTCACTCAATCTGTGGGAGGGTTTGAGCCAGGAACTGAACTTTAACGTGATGTTCAGTCAGCGCGGCGTATTGAACCTTGGACACAGCCTGCAGGATATGCGAGATATCCAGCGACGAGTGGGCGCCAATCGCCTGAATGGCATCGACGGGGAAGTGCTGACGACAGCTGAAGTTCAGCAACTCGTGCCGCTGATTAACTGCTCACCGGAAAGTCGCTACCCGATTTTGGGAGCCTCCTGGCAACCCCGTGGGGGTACCGCCCGTCATGACGCCGTGGCCTGGGGCTATGCCCGGGGTGCCGACGGTATGGGGGTGGACCTGATTCAGCAGGCTGAAGTCACCGGTATCCGCCGAGCAAAAGGTGCGGTAGTGGGTGTGGAAACCACCCGGGGATTTATCGGTGCACGCAAGGTTGCCTGTGTTACGGCGGGCAATTCAGGGGTCATGGCTGCGATGGTGGGCATGCGTTTGCCGATTGAATCGCGGCCGCTGCAAGCGCTTGTCTCCGAGCCCTTAAAACCTTGCCTTGATACGGTTGTTATGTCCAACGCGGTACACGGTTATATCAGCCAGTCCGACAAGGGTGACCTGGTGATTGGTGCTGGGGTGGACCGCTACAACGGCTACGGTCAGCGCGGTTCCTTCCATGTGATCGAGCACACACTGCAGGCCATATGTGAGCTTTTCCCCTCCTTCAGTCGAGTGCGCATGAACCGCCAGTGGGGCGGTATTGTCGATACCTGCCCAGATGCATGTCCCATTGTTAGTAAAACCAGCGTGCAGGGACTTTATTTCAATTGCGGCTGGGGTACCGGCGGTTTTAAAGCCACTCCCGGTTCCGGATATGTCTTTGCGGATACGATGGCGAATGACAGACCCCACCCCATGGCCGAACCCTTCAACATTGACCGCTTTTACAGTGGGGCCCTGATCGACGAACACGGTGCCGCCGGTGTGGCCCACTAGAGGATATAGATATGTTACAAATTCACTGTCCTTACTGTAATGAAACGCGTGAAGAAGAGGAATTCAGCTACGCCGGCGAAGCGCATATACAGCGCCCGCGTGAGCCGGGGGCTGTCTCCGACGAGGTGTGGGGTGACTACCTGTTTTTCCGCAAAAATCCCCGCGGTATACACCACGAGATGTGGCAGCATGCGGTGGGATGTCGTCGCTTTTTCAATGTGACACGCCATACCATGAGTTACGAAATTCTTGAAAGTTACCCCATGGGCTCCCAGCCCGGGGCGGGAGAAGCACAATAATGCAGATCAACCGCTTAGCCACCGGTGGTCGGGTCAACCGGGAGAAGCCTGTCAGCTTTATGTTCAATGGCAAGACCCTCCAGGGCTTCGAGGGGGATACCCTGGCGTCCGCACTGCTCGCCAACGGCGTGAATGTGGTGGCACGCAGTTTCAAGTACAGCCGTCCCCGCGGTATCGTGGGTCACGGCGCCGAAGAACCCAACGCCATTGTGCAACTGGGCAGCGGAGCGCAGACTGTCCCGAACCTGTGTGCGACTCAGGTTGAGTTGTACGAGGGGCTCGAAGCGCACAGCGGCAGTGGCTGGCCCAGTGTTGACTTTGACGTAATGGGGGTAATGGGCGTCCTGGGGCGTTTTATGCCCCCAGGCTTCTACTACAAGACCTTTATGCGGCCGCAGAAACTGTGGATGACCTACGAGCACTTTATCCGCAAGGCGGCAGGCCTGGGCAAGGCGCCCACGCAGGCCGATGTCGATAGCTACGACAAGCTCAACCAACACTGCGATGTGCTGGTGGTTGGCGGCGGTCCGGCAGGCCTGATGGCGGCACGCGAAGCGGCACGAAGCGGCGCGCGAGTGATTCTTGCAGACGAGCAAAATGAGTTTGGTGGCGCCTTGCTCGGTTCGAAGCAAAGCATTCGCGCACAACCGGCGGCCGAGTGGGTCGTCGAACTGGTAGCTGAACTGCGGGCTTGTGAAAATGTAGAGTTGCTACCGCGCAGTACAGTTTTTGGCTATTACGACCATAATTTCCTGGCAATTCTCGAGCGGCGTACCGATCACCTGGGTATCGTCTCGTCGGGTGGGGCGCGCCAGCGGTTACACCGGGTACGCGCCAAACAAGTGGTGTTGGCTACCGGTGCCATCGAGAGGCCCCTGGTGTTCGCCAATAACGATGTCCCGGGTGTAATGCTGGCGTCCTCGGTGTCAACCTACCTCAACCGCTACGGCGTCGCGCCGGGTAGGAAGCTGGTGTTGTTCACCACCAATGACAATGCCTACCGGACGGCCATCAATTGGCACCAGAGCGGTCGCGCAGTGGTTGCCGTGGTTGACTCCCGTTACAATCCCGGCGGCAGTCTGGTCAAGGCAGCCACCGCCCTGGGTATCGAAGTGATAGGTGGTCACGGTGTGATCGACGCGGTGGGCAAAAACCGTGTCAGGGCTGCGGTGATTGCACCGCTAAATGAAGATGGTAGCGCCGTGACCGGCGCTTCTCGCCGTCTTGATTGTGACCTGATTGCCTATTCGGGGGGCTGGAGTCCGGTGATCCATCTCAGTTCGCATACTGGCAGTAAACCCCGTTGGAACGACGAGGTAGTGGGATTTCTACCCGGCGACTCCCGGCAATCCGAGCGTTCGGCAGGTGCCGCCGGAGGCAGCTACTCGCTGGTTAGCTGCCTGATGGAGGGTGTCAGTGCCGGTGCGGAGGCTGCACATTTAACCGGCTTTGGTGATGGTAAATCCAGCTTTGCCGCTCCGAATACACAAGAGCTGCCGCAAGAGCCCCAGCAGGCGTTGTTTTTGGTGCCCCACAGCAAACCGACCAGCCGTGCGCCCAGCCAGTTTGTCGATTTTCAGTTGGACGTGACGGCCGCAGGAATCGAACTGGCTGTCCGTGAAGGCTACCAATCTGTGGAGCATGTCAAGCGTTACACTACCATGGGTTTTGGCACCGACCAGGGCAAGCTGGGCAACATCAATGGCCTGGCGATCTTGTCCAAGGCGCTGGGTCAGACCATACCGGAAACCGGTACTACTGTCTTTCGGCCGTCCTATACGCCCACCACTTTCGGGGCCATTGCCGGTCGCGACGTGAAAGACCTGTTCGACCCCGAGCGCTACACCGCCGCACACCGCTGGCACGAGGACCACGGTGCCGAGTGGGAAGACGTCGGCCAGTGGAAGCGCCCCCGGTACTTCCCTCGTCCCGGTGAATCCATGCATGACGCGGTTAACCGCGAATGCCAGGCAGTACGTAACGGTGTGGGTATGCTGGACGCATCGACTCTGGGTAAGATCGATATTCAGGGGCCGGATGCGGCGGAATTCCTGAATCGTGTCTATACCAACCCCTACTTGAAACTGGCTCCCGGCAAGTGCCGCTACGGCTTGATGTTGAAAGAAGACGGCATGATCTTTGACGACGGTGTCACAGCCTGTCTCGGTGAAAACCATTACCTGATGTTCACCACTACCGGAGGCGCGGCCGGTGTGCTTTCATGGCTGGAATTGTGGCAGCAAACCGAGTGGCCGGAGCTGCAGGTCTTTTTTACCTCTGTGACGGATCATTGGTCGACCGCGACGATTACCGGACCAAACGCCCGCAAGGTGATAGCAAAAGTGTGTGACGATATTGACCTGTCGGCGGAGGCCTTCAGGTTTATGGATTGGCGCGACGGCACAGTCGCCGATGTGAAAGCGCGAATCTTCCGCATCAGCTTTACCGGTGAGTTATCTTACGAGGTCAACGTGCCTGCTCACTACGGTCGCTACATCTGGGAGAAACTTTACGAGGCGGGGCGGGAATTCGATATCACACCCTACGGCACCGAGACCATGCACGTACTGCGGGCGGAGAAGGGCTTTATTATCGTCGGCCAGGATACCGATGGTTCCGTGACCCCTCAGGACATGGATATGGACTGGGTGGTAGGTAAGAAAAAAGACTTCAGTTTTATCGGCCGGCGCGGACTCAGCCGCAGCGATTGCCGGCGCGAGGGGCGCAAGCAACTGGTTGGCCTGAAAACCGTGGCATCGCAAACAGTCCTGCCGGAAGGGGCGCAGCTTGTGAACAACCCGGATGAGGCCCTGCCCATGTCCATGCAGGGCCATGTCACCTCCAGTTATTTTAGCGCCAATCTGGGTCACTCGATCGCTCTCGCGGTAGTGAAGGGTGGCTTGAAGCGTATGGGGGAGGTGGTTTATTGCCCCCTCGCCGATGGCCGCACAATTGCGGCCGAAATTGTCAGCTCTGTATTTTACGACCCTGAGGGAGCGCGCCAGAATGTCTGAATCACTGCGAGACCATCAAAATGGCGCTGTTCGCCGGGAATCCTGTCTGCACTATATGATTGCCGATGCGGCGGGGGAGACCGGCACCGACTGCGGTGTGCTAATTTGCGAAGAGGCCCGCAAAGGCCACATGAATTTGCGCGGCAACCCGGAAGAGGACACGTTTCGAAGCGGTGTAGCCGAGGAGTTGGGCCTGGAGTTGCCCCTTGTAGCCGGCACCTGTACTGGCAATGGGAATACCAGCATTTACTGGCTGGGTCCCACCGAGTGGTTGGTGGCAGTTGAAGGTGGCACCGAGGCTGGGGTGGAAGCCCGGCTGCGCCAGACCCTGAACGGTCATTTTGCCGTGGTGGACGTCAGCGGTGGCCAGACTCTAGTCAGGCTGTCAGGTGAAGCGGTGGATATGGTATTAAAAAAATCCAGTGGCTACGATTTCCACCCCAGCCAGTTTACCCAGGGCCGCTGTGTGCAAACCACCTTTGCCAAGGCCTCGGCACTGGTCAGCAAGACCGCGGACAATTCTTTCGATCTGGTGATACGGCGCAGCTTTTCCGACTACCTGTTTCGCTGGATCGTTGACGCTGCCAGTGAGTATGGAATCGAGGTAAAAGGTGGGAGCACATAGTATGATTCGAAGTGAGCGACAAAAATTTATACTCAAGGCTTCCTGTCATACAGGCCGGGGAATCGTCGCGGCAATCTCTGATTTTCTCGACCGCCGGGGCTGTTATATCGAGCAGATGAGCGAATTCGATGACATTCAGTCAGGCCAGTTTTTTATCCGCCTGGTATTCCGGGTGGAGGAGGGCGCAGCGCTGACGCAGGAGGAATTCTCCAGCTCTTTCGCCGCCGTAGCCGACCGCTTTTCCCTCGATTGGGAGTTTCACCATGCGGCGGTAAAACCGAAGATTCTGGTTATGGTATCCAGATACGACCACTGTCTCAACGACCTGTTGTACCGCTGGCGTACCGGTCATCTTTCAGCCGAGATCACCGCAGTGGTTTCCAACCACCCGGATCTGGAATCGTTGGTGAAGTGGCACGGCATTCCCTACCATCACCTGCCAATAACACCGGAGACCAAGCCGCAACAGGAAGCGCGCCTGCTGGAACTGGTCGAAGAGACCGGCTCCGAGCTGGTGGTGTTAGCCCGCTATATGCAGGTGTTGAGTGAAAATCTATGTGACAGGTTACAAGGCCGGGCCATCAATATCCACCACTCCTTGCTGCCGGGGTTCAAAGGTTCCAAACCCTATCAGCGCGCCCATGAGCGCGGCGTAAAAATGGTGGGCGCGACGGCGCACTATGTCACTGCCGACCTCGATGAAGGGCCGATTATCGCCCAAGGTATGCAGGAAGTAGATCACACCCACAGCGCAGAGGCATTGGTCGCCATTGGCCGAGACACCGAGAGTATCACCTTGGCCAGGGCGGTGAGAGCGCACTGCGAACAGCGGGTATTTCTGAATGGTAACAAGGCCATCGTATTTTGACTGAGCGCTTCCGTTCGCTACGCCCTGCAGATTCGTATGTAAAACCGTTGGCTACTGCACCTTTTCAGCGGGCTGGGTCAGAATAGCCCATTCAAAACTTTACATAATATATTTATTAGCGAACATCAAAGCTAGAAACATCCTCAATATCAACTACAGAGGTACGTAAGATGAGCGCGTATATAATTGAATTATAACGAAATCCATTATTCTGGAAGGTTCTTCGCCGGTCTTGTGAGTGAATATTAGGCTGCAACATAGAACATCGAGTCCTCATCCAATAGCCGTTGCGTCTGTTCGTCCAGTCCTATGTGATTGACCCGCTGCCCCTTGAGGCCCAAAATATCCCACTGGATGCCGAGCCTCATTTACCGGCAGATTATGTGGGGAACGGCATCCTTTTTCACTCATGGAACCGGAGAAGAGCCAATGTTTGCATCAAGCTGTTGGCGGGTAAAAGTTGAGTTTGGTGCTGCTCTTCGTGTCCAGCGCCTGGATACCGTGACCGTGATAGCGGGTCTGGCTGTCGAGCGGGAAGTTGATGTTGTATTGCAAGACCTACGCCGAACGGAGACGGTGCAATGAGTGCTTTTGACTTAGGCCTGCTCCCCTCTGGACATCTGCATTGCTTCCCATCAATAGCGGATGATACGACGGGCAAAGCGATTCCCAGTGCCTCCCTCAGCAATGCATTTGCACGTAGCGTGGGTGAAGGTTTGTTTACCCTAACGGCAAGAAAAAGTGGCACCGATCTCTCACCATCATTGCAATATTGGCGCAACTTTGGCCGCCAATATCTGAGTGAACGTTGCTTGATGGCACAGGCGGACCCACAACAGCCTGAGCCTATCGCGCCGTACACAGCCGCCCAAACCCTGCCTCTGCTCAGGAGTGCGCCACCGATGCGTGGGGCTGAGTATCTCTCCGCACAGATACTACAGGACATCCGGGCCTCGCTGGATGACTGGGTCTGCTTACAGATTCAGGCTGCCGGCGGGCTCGATGCACTGCTTGCCAAGAGCGCGCCGCAGTGGCATCAGGTAGGCCGTGTCTGTTTTCATCTGGCGGAAAACAAAAATGACCTTGACTTTCCCTTTGCCTTTATGGCGACCTATGCTCCGGAGCTGTCAGAGCAGGGTCGTATTCGTCATCAACCTCTTGGCCACGCATTACAGGAGTATGCGGGAGCGAAAAACAAAAAAGCGTTGATCCGCCTCCTTTCACCCGTTCAGCTTGCCGCGCAGTCCAGTTCCCTGATCAGGGAACTGGTTGATACCGGCGACATATATCATCCCCTGGCCTGGTCATCCGAGGACGCCTATGCGTTTCTAAAGAGTGCGCCGCAATACGAGCAGTGCGGCCTGGTGGTCCGGTTGCCTGACTGGTGGAAAAAACGCAGCAGACCACGTGCCGGCGTGACCATTGGTGAAAAAAAGCAGCAGAGCTTCAATGCCGATTCACTGCTGGATTTCAAACTGCATATTGAGCTGGATGATGAGGCGCTCAGTGAGTCCGAGCTGAAAAAGCTGCTGTCGGCAGGTGATGGCCTCGTGTTTATTAGGGGGCAGTGGGTTGAGGTAGATCAGAGAAAACTGAGCGAAGCCCTGGCCCACTGGAAAAAGATGGAGGCGGAGACGGCAGGCGGCGGGCTCACCTTTGCTGAAGGGATGCGGTTGCTGGCAGGTGCTCCAGCCGATCTGGGTGAGGATGTCCTGGCAGAGAGTCGAACCTGGTCTCTTGTTCAACCGGGCCAATGGTTGGCTGCACTGCTGGACGAACTGCGCGCACCCACTCAGCTGAAGGCTGCCAACCCGGGTAAAGCACTCAAAACAACCCTGCGGCCCTATCAGCAGGAGGGCGTGAACTGGCTGTGGTTACTCTCTCAGTTGGGATTGGGTGCCTGTCTGGCGGACGACATGGGGTTGGGAAAAACCATGCAGGTGATTTCCCTACTGCTTATCTTGAAAAAGAAGCGCTGTGACCGACCCTCCTTATTGGTGCTTCCCGCCTCTCTGATTGGCAATTGGAAAGCAGAACTTGAGCATTTTGCCCCTTCGCTACGCAGCCTGTTTTTTCACCGTTCCCAGCTGAACAAAAAAGCCATGGATGCCATGGTGAATGAAAGTACGACCTTGAAAGACATCGATCTTGTGGTGACCACCTATGGAACAGTGATGCGTCAAGACTGGCTACAAGAACAGGCGTGGCAGCTGCTGGTGCTGGACGAAGCCCATGCCATCAAGAATCCAACCGCCAGGCAGAGCAAAGCGGTCAAGAATCTCCATGCCAAATCGCGTATTGCACTGACCGGCACGCCGGTAGAAAACCGGTTGTCGGATCTGTGGTCGCTGTTCGACTTTCTAAACCCGGGTCTACTTGGATCAGCCAGGCGTTTCAAGGGGTTTGTGAAAGTACTCTCTGAGCGGGAGAGTGACCAATATGCACCGTTACGCAATTTGGTAAGCCCCTATATCCTGCGCCGCCTTAAGACCGATCGATCAATCATCGACGACCTGCCCCAAAAGACTGAAGTGCCTGCCTATTGTGGTCTGAGTAAAGTACAAGCGGTGCACTATCAGCAGGCCGTCAATCAGATGGCGAACGCTATTGAGAACCTTGAAGGCATAAAGCGTCGCGGTTTGGTGCTGTCCTACCTACTACGCTTCAAGCAGATCTGTAATCACCCATCACAACTGCTCGGGGATAATCAGTACGATCCGAAAAAGAGCGGGAAATTTCAGCGCCTGGCTGAACTCTGTGAAGAGATCGCATCACGCCAGGAGAAGGTGCTGGTGTTTACCCAATTCCGCGCAATGACCACGCCACTGGCCAACTTTTTGGCACAGCAGTTCGGCCAGCCCGGCCTAGTGCTCCATGGCGGTACCGCTGTTAAGCAAAGACAAGCACGGGTTGAACAGTTCCAGGCAGAAGAGGGGCCCCCCTTCTTTATTCTCTCCCTCAAGGCGGGAGGAACCGGCCTCAATCTAACCCAGGCTTCCCATGTAATCCATTTTGATCGCTGGTGGAACCCGGCGGTGGAAGACCAGGCCACAGACCGCGCCTTTCGAATCGGACAGAAAAATAATGTACTCGTTCACAAATTTGTCTGCCCTGGAACGGTAGAAGAGAAGATAGACGCCTTGATTAATGAAAAAAAGGCCCTCGCCAACGATCTATTGGATGGTGGCGCTGACACACTGCTTACAGAGATGGATAATGAGACATTGCTCAATCTGGTATCACTCGATATTGAGAAGACGCGAGTCTTATAGGTGACATACATGAGTTACGGCGGGTGGTCTCCCTATGTTCCGGTGGCACAGCGGCGCGCCAAAGCGGCCAAAGAGATTAATAAACTACGAAAAAAAGGCATGGAAATTGAACCCATTAAAGTTGAGGGGCGGAAGATAACCAGTACATTCTGGGGTAAAGCCTGGTGCAATCACCTGGAGAGATTCAGTGATTATGAGAACCGTCTACCCAGGGGGCGAACCTATGTTCGTAACGGTTCGGTATGTCATCTAGCCATCTCCAGGGGTAAGGTCGAGGCCATGGTCAGCGGCACGGCGCTTTATAGAGTTGACATTGACATCAAGCCACTGCCTGTTAACAAGTGGAAAAACGTCCGCAAACAGTGCGCTGGTCAGATTGGCTCCATGTTGGAGTTATTGCAGGGACGTTTTTCCGATAATGTCATGGCGACAGTGACCGAACAGAATCAGGGGTTATTCCCCAAACCCAGCGAGATAAATCTTGCCTGTGACTGTCCGGACTGGGCAGAGATGTGTAAACATATTGCCGCCGTCCTGTACGGTGTTGGTGTCAGGCTAGACCATCAGCCGGAACTACTTTTTCTACTCCGTAATGTTGATCATGAAGAGCTGGTCACCACCGAACTGGATTTTCAGTCAGCTGCATCTGGAAAAGGAAAACGACGCCGGCTGGCAGGGGCAGATCTTTCCGATGTCTTTGGCGTGGACATGGAAGAGCCGGTAAAACCCGGTCGCAAAACAAGTGCTGTTAGAAAAAGAACGGTCAAGAAAAGCAAGAACACGTTTACGCCAACAGCGGCGGCGGTCACCAGACTCCGCAAGCGATTTCGGATGAACACCTCACAGTTTGCGAAGTTAGTTGGCGTCAAACCGCCCACGGTAACCCACTGGGAAAACGGTAGTGGTAAACTCAATCTTCGCCAACGTACTCTGGATGCACTCACCGAAGTGTCTGAACTTACGCCGGAGCAGGCCGAGCAAGAATTAACGCGGGCCTGATAGGAGAATAACAGAGAAATATGTCTATTCGAGCTAAAGGAACTTCAGTTTAGATACCTGTTTTTTATATGTCTTTTTGCACTATACTTGAGTCTGAATAACGGAGGGTTTATGGCAATCCCAGAACAAAACGACAGTGCCAAAGTCTTCATGGCAGGCAAGTCCCAAGCGGTGCGACTACCGAAAAAATTTCGCTTTGCCGAAGGTTGCGACGAGGTAGCCATTCGCAGGGTCGGCCGGGATCTTATCTTGAGTCCACGGTTTGCTGATTGGGAAGATTTTTGGGCAAACACATCACCGTTGGACGATGACGTTGTTGAGGCGGTATTGGCTCGCAACGACAACTGCGTTGACGATCCCGAACGAACGAGCTTCGACTAATGAAAGTCATGCTCGATACAGACGGAAAAGTACTGTAAGGATTTATCTATAAATAATTTAGCTCGAATAGAAATTGCCGTTGACGAAGCGGAACCAGTTGATAGAGGTGAGGAATCACTCTCTAGCGAGAATCAGCTGCCTTCCGACACAACAGGATGAATTATGGACCGCATTACTTCAACCGATTTTCAACGCGATTTTAGGCGCACCGTTTCCAACGCAAAACGCAAGCCGATTACCGTCACCAGCCGCGGGCTTGATGAGGTAGTACTCGTCGACGCGGAAGAATTCGAGAGGCTTAGGGCCTACGATAATCGCAAGCACTTCCTCGCCTCGGAACTCCCCCAGGAAGACACAGACGTCATTATTAACGGTGAATTCCCGCCTGAAGGTAATGGCTTAGATCACCTCTTAGAATAGGGGTAGGGCATGGGCTACCCCGAACCCAGAAAAGGGTTAGTGATCAATTATAAATTTCTATGGAAAAGCGACACTGATAAAGGCTTAAAGGCACGCCTAAGCCGTGCTTTTGATCCACGCGCTGAAATGGAGAAATTCCGTAGGGAAATGGAACGGGGCAAAAATAAAGACCGCGAGCGTTGAACGGAGCAGGGCGGAACCATTGAAAGCAAGGTCGAAGGTTTGACGACGATAGACAGTCGAGCGATACGCCTGGGATTCAGAAAAAGGGACAGAAATCCGAGCAGGGTGCGATCCTGAATCGTCAGGTTAGGAGCCCTTTGTTGGCCCGGCTATGGATGATCAGCGGCGGCCTTAGCAGTAGGTTTTCAGCGATGACCGCTCGGCTTCCCTGGGATCGAGGGTCTAGCGACTACCCCAGCGCTTCCAGCCCCTTGCGGTCGACCAGGTTAAGCAACTTCAGTGACGGGCCGTTGGGCTTCTTCGCCCCGCGCTCCCACTTCTGTACCGTCGATACGCTGGTATTCAGGTAGGCTGCAAACACGCCCTGGCTCGCCTTCGAGCGCTGCCGAATTCGCTTGATCTGCACCGAGTTATAAACCTTCACCGGCGGCAAGCACAGTGCATCAAACTCCTTCAGGGTGACCTCATCCATGACACCCGCATCGTGCAGGTTCCAGGCACTCTCATGCACCACATCCAGGATTGTTTTCTTCATCACCATTCACCTCAATCAATACACCTTCACCTTTGGCTTGTTTCAACTGACGGTTCGTGTACCCCAGTAGTTCCCTCGCCAATTTTTTCAGGCCGTCCAATTCATCTGTCTTAATATTGGCCTGGGCATTCTTCGTAAAACCGTAAACGAAGAAGGCTGCGGCATGATCGCTAAAGGCGTTCTATGCCGCAACTATACTATTTAACATAATATATATTATGCGCATAACTAGTTACTATATGACACATTAGTATATCGAATTCGTGCCGGTTGTCATTGCGCCAAACGCCCAGGAAAAAGCGCAACATGATCGCAGTGCCATGGGACGTCACACCCAGGGGTTCGTTAGATCTGGACATTCTGGTTTTCTTCCTGGAAGGAGATACTTAGCCAAATAGCTTCTTGTTCCAAAGCCATCGCCTGTTTCTGCATTTCGTTCATTAATTGCTGGAGCTCCGGATTGCCCCCCTCTCGCAGTCGATTGTAACTTGACTCGAAGTCACCAAAGTTATCGAGCCAAACTTTATTGCTTCCAAACTCATTGAGTAGGTGCTTCCAGTCTGGCATTAACCAAAATTGGCATTTTTCACCTAACTTTGATCGTAACCTGGCATAGTTCATTAATCCGACACCATCATAATCGGGGAATAGAATCACCCCTTTAGTTCGCGATGTCCTCGCCAACCAGTCGATCAATAGGTTGTTTAGCTGTCCGCCGTAGTACGCAATTGATGAGGCAGTACCGGATGGAAGCCAGTCCAGCCTATCAAACAATTTTTGATTCTCTACCAACCACAATGGCTGCTCACTGCTCCAGTTGTCATTTGTCGTTATGCCCAGTGTAGCCGCACCGTAGTTTTCGCTTGCAGCCGTTAGGTCGAGCGTCGAGTGACCATTTGACCAGGTGACCCCTGCGCCTGTCGATTTCAGTAGCAGGTAGTACATGTCGTGACCGGGGCTACTACTTTTACTGTCCCGAGAGTTTGCAATGTTGAAAGCACGCTGCGGCAAACCTTCAGGTAGCTCTACCTTCTCCTTCGGTCGAAGCTGCCGCCAATAAGTATCCAACGCTTTTTCGTTCAACACGCTGTAAACTGTGCCTCGTCCTGCCACAGCCTCCTGAACACAGCCTGTCCTTCGCGCAAAATCACCCAGGGCTGTTTTCTGGTCTTTTGTGAGCGCGGAAGCAGCCACACGACCGTGGTGCCGCAGCTTTTCCAAGGCGCCTGTTAGTGCCTTGCTCATTGAGCTATCACTTTCCCGGATTCGGACAACGGTTCAAGTGTCTGCCAGCTACGCCGGCTGATGTGGTTTTTACCCTCCCGATGCAGAATTGGCACGCAATAACGCGCAGTTGCCAGCGGCGCTGGTGAGGCGAAGATCAGCGCAAAGCCAAAATCCGCGGCGGTATCGATTAAACTCTTCTGGTTACGCGCATCCAGCGCCAGTGCCTCGTCCAGATAACACACGGCCTTGACGTTGCGGCGCTTATCCTGCATCAGATGGAGCATCGCCAGGCCGGTGACTAACTTTGCCATCAATACGGTACCATTGGACGCGGCGCTATCGAGATCATCGAAGGACTCTGATTCTCCGTCGATCTTGCCAACAACAAAGCTCAAGCGAAACAAATCGGAGACCCTCAGCCCCTGGCGGGCATTACCCTCTTCAATGAGCGTCTGCTTGGCTCTATCCAGGGCATCATCATCCAGGACACTGCCCTGATCGAACAGTTCAAAGGAGTCCCCACTCTCTACCTGCTCGGCTGTACTGATCAACAGTGTCATGGCTTCGACAAGCACGGTTTCATCCTCAGGCTCGATCTTGAATATCTTCAGATCAGAAAGTTGCCTGTGGCTGATCAGTCGATTGAACTCGCGCATTCGATTCTTGAAGGCGCGTAAGCCGTCGCGCAGCTCGCGTAGACTGGCCGTTACCGTAACCACGGCACTGCGAGCCTTTTTCTCCAGGGCTTCTTCTTCACGTGTCAGTTGCTGGCAAAAGTCGATAATGCGCGTTAACTCACCTTCATCATCACCGCTGTACTGATACTTCGTCAGACCATTGGCATGTAGCTCACTAAGGCCCTGGCTCAATTGGCGGTCCAATTCCAGCAGCCGTGAACATTCCCCCTGATATTGAGCCAAGCGGGAAAGAAGATCGGTAAGGGGGAATTCAGGCTCTGCCAGCCAGGGGTGGTGGGCCAATGCGTCGAGGTAGCCAAACTGATCTGCGTCGTCGCCACGTTGATCACGCTTCCTTTCGATCTCGATATTCTGGTGAGTGAGACTGCCAATCTTGCGTTCGACCTCGGCCTGTTGCTGCCTCAGTCGCTTGGCGTACTCGGTGGACTGCGCCAGCTTTCCGCCAATTTCGTCCAGATTCTGCTCCGCACCATTTAGCTTCTCAACGCGATCTGTCTCGCCCTGCTTGAGTTCTGTAAGCAGATCGAACGAGGCGAGGTCCCGCTCTATGTCGCGCACCTCCTGCTCAAGATCATCCTTGCGGGTGCGAGCCGCATCCAGGGCTCTTGCCGTCTCCAACTGCTGTTCCAAATCGGTAGATTCCTGGCGGAGTTCCTCGATTCTCAAGCTAATTTCTGTCTCGGTACGCTGTTGGTACTGGGCCGATAGATTCGCCACACTAATAGTCAACCCGGGAAGCGGTATCTTTTGCTCATCTGACTGGCTCAAAAAATCAACCAAGGGGACCTTTGATAGCGTAAAGTCACTTGCCGGCAAGGTCATGACATCCTGGTTGAACAAGCGGTTCAGCCGCTCTGTCTCTGCGGGCTCCAGTTGTTCCGATAGACGCCGCCAAAGATTGTTGGCAAGCGTTGATAGTTCCCGCTCACATTGCTCCAGTTCATGTGAATTCCGTGTAATATCGCGCTCTATCGCCGCCGGCTCACGGCTCGATGCCCGATTGACCAGTGCAATCTGATGCTCCAGAGCATGCTTGGATTCTGTATGTCTGCTCTCTAGCTGAGTACGTTGGGGCACCAGCGCGAACTTCTGGTCTAACTCTGCCTGTTGCTTTGACTGGTCCTGTAATTGTTGAATTTCGCCCTGCAACTCGCTTTGCTCGAGGGTTAGCTCGCGGTCCCGCTCTAACAGCCGATTGCTTTCCGCGTCGAGTTCAGCCTTTTCCTGCTCATGGCCGGCTAACGTATGTGTATAGTATTCCTGCCATTGTTCCAGACCCTGTGAAATCAACGGTTTGGTTACGATTAGCTTGCCTCGCAGTACCAGCCGTTCATCGCGCAGTTTCTCCAACTCGTCAACGTGCTGTTTTTGCGCCAGCGCAGCCTGATACTGCTCTCGGTCAGCGTTAACATCGGCGAAGGCCTTGTCCCATTCCTGTTTGAAATCGATGCCGGCGTCGGGCAGGTCGCGGCGAAATATCTGAAGCAGGTAGTCTTTAACATCACTTGATCGTAATTTATCCAGTTTCAAAGTCCGGGTCAGTACACGCTGAAAGGCCGGCACATCAGAGGCGTGTTCCAGTTGAAATACCGTGAAATCAGCGTCCTGAGACGTTCGCTTCCTTTTGCCACCATAGAGCAAGTCAACAAACTCACTTGAACTATAGCTGAAGACGCTTTTTCCTGACTCCACCAGATGTGACCGGAGCTGTGGCTGGGCAACAATAGCGCCATTGGGCTGCCGAAAGTCCTCTATATTCAGCGACCCTTTATAGGAAAAGTACTCGTAGTCGTGGCTAACGCCTTTCCCCACGCAACCCAGAACCAAGCTACCGGTTTCAGGCAACGTCACTTCAAGAAGGATAAACGCACTGTTGTTGGGGAAGTAAAAACGTCGGCTCTTGTCCGCGCTGTGGGCTCCGAAGTCCATGCGGCGTTTATCAATGATCAGAAGATACTGCAGCGCATTGATCAGTGCAGTTTTACCCGTGTTATTGGGGGCAATCAGTGAAACCGAGTCATCCAGAGGAAGCTCCGCTCGCTGGTACCCGGCACTACCCAGTAGCACCAGTCGTTGAAATCCGTACCGGAGGCTCATTCGTCCTCCTGTGGAGACGGTTTGTCTGTCTCCAGCCAGTCAGTGGCTTGCTCATCTATATTGCTTTGCGCCAGCTCTTCGAAATGATCCAGATAACGACACACGGCAGGGAGAAGCCGCCAGTGTCCGGAGTTACTTATGGCGAAACCGTAACGCTCGGCAGTGCCAAGCAGGGCGAAAAGCCCGCTGCTATCGAGCTCTTCTGCTTCCAATAGGTCGCGATTTTTCTCATAGACTTCGTCTAGCAGGCCCCTGTCAATACGCCAGTCTGAAAAACGCAGTAGCGGCTTGCCTGCATCAGCCTGGAACTCAAACAGAACCATAAACAGCAAGGCCAACTGCCGGGATGTCTTCTGGCTCGCGTCCTCGGTATAAAACCAGGCATAACCGCGGCCATCAAACGCAAGGTCAAAACCCAGGCTTTTGAAAAGTGACGTGTAAGCATCCTGCTCTCTCTCCAATTCCGCCCATAAAGCGGGCTCTGCAGCTCTGTTCAAATGTTTACCGCTATTAAATAGCCGGAAAAAATTGGCGAGGCCAGGCAACTGGTCCAGTCGTAATTGATCGGTGCTCATAATGAAGACAACATGTGGGGAAAGTGGTGCACGCGCACCTTTTGCAGATCCGTAGTAGAAGAATGACTGGCCTGTTCGCACCGCCAATCAGTATTTCGAGCAAGATCATGATATAGCCGGAGAAGTACAGCATCGGGTAGATCACCGTAGTGTTGGGTCAACCAATCAAATAGATGCTCAACCGGCAGTGACTCCGCCAAGCGCTCTCTGAGCACCTGCTCGTCAACCCAATCAGCGATATTGCCTTGTTCGGGTTCGAGCTCTTCCGGGAATGTCTGCACCCGGGGAGAAAAATGCAGTGCTTCGGCCATAACCTCAAGAACATCGTCGCCCACAGAGATACGACGGGGCCACTCAGTCCGCCATACCGGGAGGCTGAGTGCGCTCTTACGGGCAGGTAGTGAGCGGCGCAGCCCTTTTTTCCGTACCTCCCCCAACAGAGTGCTGATTGCAGAAGAGAGTGCGTTGTGTTGACGCAGTTCCTCCCGTAACGGCAATAAGGTGTCGGCACACTGCTGAGCCACCACTCGACCCGTTCGCCGCAATTCCTTTGCCTGATAGGCCACCTGCCGTAACTGCAAGCGGTGGCTATACAGGGCTCCCTGGACATGTAGCTGCCAGGCAGCGTGATCCAGGGACTGTTCGGCTGACTCCAGGTAGCGGTAAAACGTTCCACTGGAACCGGTATCCATCATCTGGTTCATCGGCTCAACATACTGGTCGTATGCATCCAGGACCCTGCGGTAGCGCCTTGCCAGAGGCATACCGCCATCGCCGGATTTAGCCTGTTCGGCCAGCTCCAAAATGGCGTGGCGGTCCTGCTCCAATTGTTGACTGATCTGCCTAAATAGCTCAGATAGTCGCGCCGCTGCTGTGCGCAATTGATCAGTATTATCGTGTTCAACACCGTCATTGAGCTCCCGGGTCGCATCTCTGATGGCTTCTACCCTGGCCTGTAGCACAGCGGACAGCCCGAGCTCATGCTCGCGCGTTAGACCACGAACGAATTCCAGTACCAGAGGATTGACTTGTAATTCACTCGAGCGAGGAAGGCGCTGCAGGATATCGGCGTTTGACAGCGCTCGAAGCACGCCGGAACGCTCATCGAAGTCCGATTCGGAGGAGGCTTTACCCACAGCGGCCAGGATTTGTTCTTCGCTGAAGGAAGGCAGCTCGCGACTGGCACGTGCGAGGATCTCCACTACCTCCCAATGTTTATGCAGGTGAAGGAGTAAACTCTTGGGATTCGCCATTGCGGCTGTTCCTCCTGGAAGTATTAACGTGCCGAGCCCGGTAGTAAGGCTGGCAGTATGTTATCTATTTCCTCTGTTACATCTGTCAATCGCTGAAATCTCTGGCTTCAAATTGTCCTTCGTTACGCTGGGCAAGGTTTTTGGCCTCGCGTAGTTTCTGATTAGGTGCTTTGGCGGTATTACACGCGAGGATAAACCGATCAAATACGTCATTTTCGACCGTGATCGATTCATGCTCCCTGATGACCCGCCGGGAATCTTTCTCAATCAAACGGACAACGTATTGCGTTAAACTTTTCATACCTTCCAGAGCAGCCGCTTTTTCAGCGGCCGCCTTGACGGTTCCATCAATTCTCATATCAATACGCGATGTAGCCATATCGAGGTTCCTCCACCGGGTGACCCAACCGGGTAGAATAATAGCGAGATGCGCTTATTTTATACAGCGCTTTCCCGTACAGTTTTTATTACTGTAATTCACCAGCAGGTCCATAATTGAACCCAACCACCATGTCGCCGGCGTACAATATTGGTGTATAGTTACACCCAGAGAAGGGAAGGAGCATGCCATGACACGACAGAGCATTTCGCTCACGCCGCCCAACGATCAATGGTTACGCGATCAGGTAGAGAGCGAAGAGTACAACAGTAAGAGTGAGGTCGTGAACGACCTGATTCGCAAAGTGCGTGAAATTGACGTCATTAGAGCGCGACTCATTGCCGCTGAGCAGAGTGGTTTTACGCCGTTGACGCAAGCGGAGATACTCGCGGAGATCAAAGACACCGCGCGCCGCAGTGGCCAGCTTTAAACTTTCTGAGCATGCTAAAGCGGATTTAACGCGCCTCTACCTATATGGGTTAGAAAATTTTGGCGAGGCACAAGCCGACCGTTACTACGACGCGTTATTTGACCGCTTTGAAGAGCTTACTCACCATTCGCAGGGAAGCGACTCGTCCTCCATGCCATCGAACAAGTCCGGGTGCATTGGCGCCATCGACTCATAGTATCGGCGAAGCCATATTATTTCGTGTTAGAAACACGGCCCCCGTTCAGTATCTTTTCTCTATTGGAATATACTGCATTGGCGGCTACCAATACGAAATAACAGTGGCTCCGATGGACCCTCAGTAGTTTTTCCAGACAATCACCAGCTGAAACATCAGATTGTCATCCAGTGAACCCAGGGGTGTGTATGATCGTTCATCACCTTCCACTCTGACCACTCCATGTGTGGGGGATATCCAAACCGTCTCTTGATTCACATCGGTATCCCCCCTCCTGCGGTTTCCAAACGAGCGTAAAAACTCATACCTATCCTCTGTGAATACCCTGATGGCGGTGAGGTTCCCCAGCGGTGTTGCGACAATTTCCCGATCGGAAACAAGCGTTGATGCGGTACCCATGGTGATTGCAATAGCTGCATCGGGTCCATCCACGAATTGAAACTGCCGGATGATATTGCTAAATGGTACTAAAGGTGCCGGTATGACCTGCAGTCCGAGAGATCCTTCACCTGTGTCAAAATAAAAGTCCCCATCTGAATCAACCAAGTTGAACCATGCACCGTTACTTTCTTGCCAGAAATGGAAAGTACTCGAGAAGGAATCACCGTCAACCAAATAGGTCACCGTGTCCCTTCGGGCCATGACATTCTTGTCTTGATGGGAGTAACCGCTCTCAAAAAACTCATGGCGGACAGTGATATCGTACGATTCAATGCCAAAAAACCCGTCCCACGAGATCGTCCCGGCATATTCCACAATATCCCCCGGCAGAAACACCCGCAACACGATGTCTTCCGGTGACACAGCGGTCCCGTAGTGCCTTTCCAGATCCCGTACAGCCACAGCAACAGAATCCTGCGAACTGCCTACCGCATCCATGAGCTCAGCAAGACCCTCCGGCTCCACTGCATCAAGAGCCCCTGATTCGCTCAGTGAAACATACTGTTTTGAAAATTCGATTCGATTGTCGATGATAGCAACGTCATCCCCGCGGATGCCGTCCAATATGACCACAGCGATCTTGGGGAGGGACCACTCCCTTGATTGGAGCTTCCCAACGTAGAAGTTCAGTCCCCCCTTGTCGGGTTCTCTGCCAAAGAGTTGACCGTACAGGTTGGTCACTAATTGAGTAGCGGTGAGATTTCCGAAACGCTCCCGGTACTCCCGAGACTCTCCAAAGGCGTCTATGATGCTATCAATCTGTCCCCCTTCTGCCCGAAGTCGACTGGACCAGTAGGCCAGACCGCCTGAGTCGGCAGGTCGGCCATAATACGCAATGTAAATAGCGAGTACCCGCTCTTCATATACGGTGAAGTCACGCGCCCACACCTGCCCGGGAGAGCTAACACTCAACACAAGAAAAATAGAAAAAAGAACTCTGAGCATGGGGGTTACCTGTAATTGAGCCGCCCCGGGTTTCTCAGGGACCGAATTTTTGAGACAGGCCGCTTTGGCCAGCCCTTCCAGTTGGTGACAATACACCAATTGAGAGTCTTTTCCAATATCAAGCATTAGCAGCTTCCAATACGAAATAATGCTGAGCGTGGGCGTGTCTCCGGGTTGAACGTGCCAATGACACTAACCGCGATGCGCTTATATCCCCGCTCTCAAAGTACCTGTTGTGTGTATTTGGGTGGAGGGTTCGGTTCGTGGGTCATTAATCACGTCAGGATCGCTTTTCGCGAGCTTCACGGCAACGAACCATACCTCTTTTTCTTGCTCGCGGTTCATATTTTGAATACCTGGAAGTATCTTTTGTGCTCCCTCCTCGATTCGTGCTAATGCCGCTGGTGTCACCCTCGAGATATTGCCAGCCAGATACCAGAGTGGGTAGATTTGGAATTCAACCGGGGACTTGTCATAAAGTCTTATATAGTCCTCAGCGGCAAGGAACAATACGGCATCACAATCATGCTCTGTAAACCCAACTAGCACATGTTCTGGGTCCCGGTCAGCATGCTTGAAAAAGTTTCTAGATGGTCCATTAATAAAGTCTTTTTTTAGATCTTTATCGATACTAATATGGCCGCGAGTCTCGTTGGAAACAGACCCAATTTCATTCGAGTCACAAAGCGAATCAATGATCTCCCATGCGTTTGATGCCAGTGTATACACGGACACAGGGTCGCCGTCATCGAAAAACAGGTGTAACGCGGTGAGTAACTGACTGCGAGCTACGTCTTGCTTGGTAAGGGTTCCACTCATAACGCAATGCCTTTTAACAAAATTCCGAGGTGTGTGAGCATCTTCCAATACGGGATAATACTGAGCGTGGTCGTGTTTACAACACGATATGCAGCCGAGGATCCTGTCAAGCCTTATATCGCGTCGTGTTGCTGCGCCACTGAACACGATTCTTCCCCTGCAACATAGAGTTTACCGGTTTTTCTATCAATGCCATAACCGGCCTTGCGCAGGGCAATGAGCACATCACTTAAATGGGGTCTATCCGGGTTTCCCAACGAGTTTTTTGAAAAAATCCTGTTATTGAAAAACTATCCGAATACCCCTGGACTTTCCCCGGCGTAGTGTGGGCAGGCGGTGGGTTAGTGTGGGTAACCGGTGGTATGTGAGGCACGAACATTCCACGGGTTATCCACATGATCACCTCGCCAGGGATGGCGGGGTGAAATCCACGGCCTGTCCACACGGAGTCCGGCTGACAGATGTCGGGGTTCTTTTACCCACAGTTATCCCCGAGGACCCGAACTTCCCCATCATTTCATGTTGATGCAATGACTTGAATTCACACGTAAACACGGGCTTCATCCCCTCTGTAGATTACCGTCAACAAAAAGGAGAAGCCCGTGAGCAACCTGAAGTTGCTGTATAAGATATTACGCCTCAAAGGTATGAAAATCACCCAGTTCTGGTTCAAAAACCGCAACAAGGAACTGCATCTGGCGGTCAAGCCCTACAAGAATGGCTGCCGCTGCCCCGAATGTGAACGGCGCTGCCGGATTGTGCGTCATACGACCGAGCTGCGCCGGTGGGAGGATCTCACACTCATGGGGATGAAGGTCTTGCTCTGGTATGCCCCAAAGGAAATCTGCTGCCCAACGCACGGGCGGGTGCAGGAGACGATCCCCTGGGCGCCAGCCTATTCACGTATCACCTACCGACTGGAGTGGCGGATCTGCTCCCTGTGCCAGATCATGACCCAGAAGGCCGCCGCCGAGATTCTGGTGATGCCTTCCTCCACCCTGTCCGACCTGCTGCACCGGATCATCACGCGGGTGCGCCACGGCCATAAAATCCGTGGCCTGGCCACTCTCGGCGTCGACGAGATTTCCTTCTTGAAGGGCCGCAAATTCGCCACACTCATCATCGACCGCTTCCATGTCGTCAAGGCGCTGAACCAGGCTGTGGATGAGGTGCGCAAGGACGAGTGGCGTGCCCTCGATACCGGGGGGCGCAAGGCGATCAAGGGCCTGCGATGGCTGCTCAGCATGCACTCGAGCCATCGCACCAAGAGACAGTCTCGATTCCTCAATAGCTTGCGCAACTCCAATCGGCGTATCCACCGTGCCTGGGTGCTCAAGGACGAGTTCGAACACATCTGGAATTACCGTTATCGTGGCTCAGCTGAGAAGTTCCTGAAACGCTGGATGACCACCGCCCTGCGTAGCCGTATCCCCTCGTTGCGCCAATTTGTCTCCACGGTGCGAAATCACTTTGATAACATCGTCGCGTTCACCGATAGAAACCTGACCAATGCCGTCGGTGAAGGCCTGAACCGCATTGTCAAAATCGTCAAGAACCGAGCGTCTGGATATCGTAACCTGCACAACTTCGCCGACATGATTTACCTGACCGTTGGCGACCTCGATATTTCTGCGCATATTCCCAGCGATTTACGTACACTGTGAGTAAGGCCCTAATCTCTATGAAACAGCATCAAGATCGTATTTCATTGGTTGGGATATCCGGATATAGCCTATTTATCCAATAATTAACCGGACAGTAGTGATCCACAACCTATATGACGCTCGGTCACATAACGCCTCAAACAGCGGCGCGCGTTAGCGCGTCCAGCCACAAAGTGCGTTGCTGTTTTGACTTGTTAAGGCTGCCATTGTATATCAACCTTACGATGCTGATTGGCACAGTCACGTAGATACAAATTAATTAGGTTTTGATATGGAACTCCTGATTCTTCAGCCATACCCTTAAAATAGTCAATGACATCTTCGCTGAGGCGAATTGTAATCGGCTTCTTAAGTTTTGATGCATAAGGGTTTTTTCTAGACTTCATTTTTGATAGATCATATTCTTTCTTCATGATGAACCACCCTGATAATACTGTTGCTCGTTCTTTGTGGCTTTCCGTGCAGAAATAATTCTTAGCTCCTCTCCGTCCTCTCCACGCTCACAATGCACCACCATAAGAATGCGAGACTCGTTGCTCATACCAAGCAACAAGAAGCGCGCCTCATCAGAAGAATCTTCATCGTAGAATTGAACCGCGAGATCGTCGTAAAAGACGGCTTGAGCCTCCTCGAAAGAAACTCCATGCTTCTTGAGGTTGGATTTTGCTTTAGATTGATCCCAGCTAAAATTAATCATAAATACATTGTATGTACATCTGTTGGGAAGTCAATAGAGAGCCTATTCCAATACGAAATGATACTGACATAGCCTGATTTCTGTTCATGATAGAAGGATGAATACCATCATGAATGACACTCACATAAAAACACTGGCACAGGTGTATGCCTTTCTTGAAGGCACCCATACAGTTGCCTTCTCGACCGCGTGTAGCTTCTTTGCTTGGCGCCTAAAGCTACCTGTTTGGATTACCTTCATCCGAAGTCGTAATCAGTGACATCACCTGCCAAAGCCTCTTCCTGGCTGATGAGAATGTCCCTGACCAGGCCGAGAGGCAGGTCAGGATTTTCTTCGGCTATCTTGCCAATTCTGGCCCAGTATTCGATCTGCCGGGGCGGAGATCTGTGCAGCGCCTTGCCCGTAGTCGTAGCGGCGCTAATCAGCTCATCTGACAACTTTATTGACCTGGGCATTACGAGGCCCTCCATGTGAATGGTGGTAGCATAGCTGGTTTTGAACTTTAGCCGTACTGCTGATCTTCCCACACCACCCCAACATCAGCACCCTCATACTCCAACTGCCAGGTCTTGAGTGGGCCGCACTCCTCTTCCGTGGCGTGGAGCAATCGGCCGTTTTGCAGCGAGAAGCGATAGCCGTGCAGGGGGCACTCGATACAGTCCTTGTCGATCCAGCCTTCAGACAACGGATGTTCTTGGTGCGGGCAGGTTGCGCCGACAAGATAGCGCTCGCCGTCTACCTGTAGCAGCAGTAACCGGTGATAGTCGATACGAAATTCACGGCGGTAACCGTCGTGGAGATTAATGAGTTTTTCGATTGCGATGAATCGCACGGAGTGCTCCCCTTTACAGGCAGTCGATTATTTTTCTCGCGGCAGTATAGGGAGTGATTTCGTGCTGCACCACCTGCTGTTCCAATTGTGGCAGCAATGCGCGGGCCTCGGGGTTGCTGTTGAGCTTGAGTTGCAGCAGCTCGTCTACCAGATGATGCATCCAGTCGCGGGCCTGTCGGTCGCGTTTGGCCTGCAGCGCGTCTTCCTTGCGGGAGACCCCTTCAAACTCGCAGATCATGTCCCACACGGCGCCGATATTTTGGCCGGTGAGTGCGGAACAGGTCATCACGTGGGGTGACCAGTGCAACGCATGGCGCATCAGGGTCATGGCGGCGCTGTAGTGTTGCTTGGTCATCCTGGCCAGATTCACGCTTTCGCCATCGGCCTTGTTGATCACCAGGGCGTCGGCCAATTCCATAATGCCCTTCTTGATGCCCTGCAGTTCATCGCCGGCGTTGGGCAGCATCAGCACCATGAAAAAATCGACCATGCCGGCCACCTGGTATTCCGACTGGCCCACACCGACGGTTTCTACCAGTATCACATCGTAACCAGCGGCCTCGCACAGCAGCATGGTCTCGCGGGTTTTCTGGGCAACACCGCCCAGGGCGGAGCCGGCGGGTGAAGGACGAATAAATGCTTGCTCGCGTCTGGAGAGTTCTTCCATGCGGGTTTTATCACCGAGAATGGAACCGCCGGCGATGGGTGAGCTGGGGTCCACGGCCAGCACGGCCAGGCGCTTGCCCTGCTCAATCAGGTGCAGGCCAAAAGCCTCGATAAAGGTGGATTTACCGACCCCGGGTATACCGGTAATACCAATACGAATGCTGCTGCCGGTGTGCGGCAGGGCCTGCTCGAGTACCTCTTGGGCACCGGCCCGGTCACTGTCCCGGGTGCTTTCCACCAGGGTGATGGCCTTGGCCAGAACGCGGCGGTTACCCGCGCGCAGTTCTTGCAGCTTGAATTCAGTCACTCGTGAGGTCGTTTACCGCGCTGAGTACATCGCGGGCGGCTTCAGGAATGGGTGTTCCCGGGCCAAAGATGCATTTTACCCCGGCGTCATACAACATCTGGTAGTCCTGGCGGGGAATGACGCCACCGGCAATCACCACCACATCATCGGCGCCCTGTTTCTTCAGTTCTTCAATCAACTGGGGCACCAGGGTCTTGTGCCCCGCCGCGAGTGAGGACGCGCCTACCACATGCACATCGTTTTCGATGGCCTGGCGGGCAACTTCTTCGGGAGTAGAGAACATCGGCGACAGATCGATATCGAAACCGACATCGGCGAAGGCGGTGGCTACCACCTTGGCGCCGCGATCATGGCCGTCCTGACCCATCTTGCACACCAACATACGCGGGCGACGGCCGTGGGTTTCGACAAACTTCTCAATATCACCGGAAATACCGGTCCAGTTGGAGTCGCCTTCGAAGGCGGCGCCGTACACCCCTGACACGGTTTGCGCGGTGGCTTTGAATCGACCGAATGCTTTTTCCATGGCGTCTGATATCTCCCCTCCGCTGGCGCGGCGACGGGTGGCTTCAATCGCCAGCTCCAGGAGGTTGCCCTCACCGCCGGCGGCACAACGCGTGATCTGCGCCAGGATATCATCGACTGCCGCCTGATCGCGACTCGCCTTGATATCGTTGAGGCGGGCAATCTGTGATTCGCGCACGGCCTCGTTGTCGATTTCGAGGATATCGACCTCGTTTTCCTTGTCCAGAGTGTACTTGTTGACGCCAACAATCACATCGTCGCCCCGGTCGATGCGCGCCTGCTTCTTGGCGGCCGCTTCCTCGATACGCAGCTTGGGCAGGCCGGTCTCGATGGCTTTGGCCATGCCGCCCTGCTGTTCCACTTCTTCGATCAGTTCCCAGGCCTTGTCGGCAATCTCCTGGGTCAGGCTCTCCATCATGTAGGAGCCGCCCCAGGGGTCTACCACCTTGGTGATACCGGTTTCTTCCTGGATGATGAGCTGGGTGTTGCGGGCAATGCGCGAGGAGAACTCGGTCGGCAGTGCAATCGCTTCATCCAGGGCATTGGTATGTAAGGACTGGGTGCCGCCGAATACCGCTGCCATGGCTTCAATCGTGGTACGTACCACGTTGTTGTAGGGGTCCTGTTCGGTCAGTGACCAGCCGGAGGTCTGGCTGTGGGTGCGCAGCATGGAGCTCTTGGGGTTCTGCGGGTTAAATTCCGTGACGATTTTCGCCCACAACAGGCGCGCGGCGCGCAGCTTGGCAATTTCCATGTAGAAGTTCATGCCGATGCCCCAGAAGAAGCTCAGGCGTGGTGCAAACCTGTCGATATCCAGGCCGGCCGCGATGGCGGTGCGAATGTATTCCTTGCCGTCGGCCAGGGTGTAGGCCAGCTCCAGTGCGGCGTTGGCGCCGGCCTCCTGAATGTGATAGCCGGAGATCGATATCATATTGAATTTCGGCATGTGCTCAGAGCAGTAGGCGATGATGTCGCCGATGATCTTCATGCTCGGTGCCGGCGGGTAGATATAGGTGTTGCGCACCATAAACTCTTTGAGAATATCGTTCTGGACGGTGCCGACCAGTTGCTCCTGGCTCACGCCCTGCTCTTCGGCGGCGACGATATAACCGGCCAGCACTGGCAATACCGCGCCATTCATGGTCATGGAAACCGACACCTTGTCCAGCGGGATGCCGTCGAACAGAATCTTCATGTCTTCCACAGAATCGATGGCCACACCGGCCTTGCCGACATCGCCGGTAACGCGCGGATGGTCGGAGTCGTAGCCACGGTGGGTAGCCAAATCAAAGGCCACCGATACGCCCTGCCCACCGGCGGCCAGCGCCTGACGGTAAAAAGCGTTGGACTCTTCAGCGGTAGAAAAACCCGCGTACTGGCGAATGGTCCAGGGGCGCCCGGCATACATGGTGGCCTGGGGGCCGCGAATATAGGGCGACATGCCGGGCATGGTGTCGGTGTATTCCAGGCTCTGGGTATCAGCAGCCGTGTACAGGGGCTTAACCGCAATGCCTTCCGGGGTATCCCAGGTCAGTTCATCCGGGCTCCTGCCCTTCATTTGCCTGGTGGCAGTTTCCTTCCAGCCGGCAGGCGTGGAGGCGTTCCTGTCGTAAATGCTCATGCTCAGTGATCCTCTTCAGTCGCCCTATGCCGGCTGGTTAATCTCGATCAATACACCGTCGCAGCTCTGCGGATGAATAAAGATCACCTGCGAACCGTGGGCGCCGGGGGATGGGGCGTCGGCCAGGAACCGGTAGCCCTTCTCTTTCAGGCGGGCGACGTCTTCTTCGATATTGTCAGAGCGAAAGCACAGATGGTGCAAACCCCCGCCTTTCTTTTCCAGGTAGCCGGCGATAGCGCCCTCGCCCCGCAGCGGATGTACCAGTTCAATACTGGTGGGTGGCAGGGGAAAAAATGCCGTCGAGGTCTTGGCCGCCTCCACGTCTTCGCTGCCCTCACAGGTCAGGCCGAAATCGTCCATAAAACGTGTAATGGCGCGTTCGAGATCGGGCACCGCAATGGCGATATGGTCTAATGCAGTAATCATCTCAGCTCCTCATATACTCTTTACATGCACTTTATATACTCTTCATATAATCTGGCCAAGAAATTCTGTGGTGACCTGGCGTCGGCGCGCACGAATTTCATCCGGTGACTCAATAATAACCACCTCATCGGGGGTTATTTTAAACAGCGGCTGGCCCTTGCTTATGATGACGCCGTCGTCCTCCAGTACCTTGTCAACCGTACCGGAGAATGGCGCGTACACCTTGTTGAACATTTTCATGACTTCGACAATGTACAGGGGGTCGCCTTTTTCAAAATGGGCACCCTCTTCAACATAGCGGGGGTGGTCTGGCGTTTGCCGGGCATAGAACATACCGCCACCAGCGGCGAGAATCTCATCGGAACTGGCCGCCGGTGGTGGTACCAGTACCTTGGCCATACGCGCCTGCAAGTCGCTGCCGGTGAGTCTGTCGGGGATATTAATGGTCAGGTCGGCGTTGACCGCCAACTCAAAATAGCCACTTTGTTCGGCAATCGCCGGCAATACGGCGAAGATTTCCAGCCCGGCCTGAAAGCCGGCGTGGGCGCTGCGGATCTGCAGCCACAGCTCATCGGCTATGCCTGCCGGGGCCTGTTCTTCATCCAGTTGCGTCTGCATCTCCACCCAGTCCTGTGCGCTCAGGCGATTGATGAGCTCGTCGTAAAACTCAGTGGCCGCCTGTAACAGCATGTGGTCGTGGTCCCAGATCATGTTGGCGGGGGCTTCACCCGGCTGGTAATCCATATCCAGAAAGTGATAGGTAGCCGCCAGCAGTTCCACCGGGTTTTCGTTCCAGCTAACCTTGCCATCAATGATGGTGTAGCAATCCCGGTTGACGCTAAGCCAGCCGGACAACAGGTGTGGGTGAAGCAGCAAGCGCTCCAGGGGTCGACGCAGCAAAGAGTATTTGCGCTGAAAAGCCTCTTTCAGCGCGGCGGTGGCATCACCATCGGCATTGGCGGTGGCGTTTTTCATAACCTCGTCGTAGGCATACACAAGATCGACATTCGCGGCCCGCTCTTTCAGCTCACCGACGGCGGTCAGATACGGCACAATAAAGCGGGTCGTTGGCCTGGCATTGATGTTCTGGCCGATAAACCAGTTCACCAGTCCGTAGTGAAAATCCAGATTGGTGGCCAGGTCGTGCCCGGTCATGGTGGTGCGTCGAATCACTTCCGCCAATTGCCGGTAGCACTCGAGACGGGTGTCGCCCACCGTCAGCAACAGGGCAATATTCGAATCGTAAGCCCCGGCCAGGGTGTATTTCATAAACACGTCGGTATCGGGATTGTGCAGGCTGATGCCCTGGTCATCGCGGATCTCACCTTCAGTGGCATCCGACCAGCGCTCCACAATGCCGCCCGCATGGGGCTGCAGCGCCCCGTTGGTGGCATTCAGGCGCGCCTCAACGGAATCATTACAGCGCGCCAGCCGTTGCGGTTTAGGCAGTTTTTCACCGTGCTCCGCCAACAACACCATGGCTTCCACCAGCGACTCAACCACGAAGCTGTCATCACTCTGGTCCGGGTTGCTGAACTGCAGCGAATAGCACAGCTCGGTGACACGGTGCTCCACCTGAATACGGGTATTCATTTCCATAAAGAAATGGGCGTCACGATCAACAATACACTCAAAGGTGGAAACCGAATCCAGACCAACCGCCGCACCGAAGCGCTCGGCCTCGTCTTCCATCGCACACAGGGTCGCCAGATCCTGGGTGAGCACCCGCACCGCTTCTGCCTGTCCGGCTGCCGTGGCGGCATCCAGGGCCCGTTGCAGCGACTCCTGGGTCACCGACACTTCCAACAGCTTCTGCTCGTGCATCTGCAGGGAACAATCGCGACCACCCATGGACAGGCTCCACTGGCCATTGCCGATGACCTGGATTTCCTGGTGGCGCGCGGTTTCAATATTCAATTCCACCAGCACGTTTTTATTATCGCCAACACCGGTGGTCTTCACCTCATTGAGAATTTCTCGCACCATCTCGGCGCTGCGCGCGGCTTCACCTATAGCGAGAATCCGCTGGCCCTTACCGCCACCGCCGGAGATCGCCTTGAGGCGGATACGATTGTCCGGGTATTGCTCGGCCATCCTTGCAACCGCTTCCGTGAGGGTCTCGCACAGCGCGTCAAGCGTGTAGAGATCTACCCCTTTGCGGTAGGACGCAGCCAGTACCAGGTCGGCTTTGTCTTCCAGGCTGGTGTGCGGGTCATCAAGCAGACTGCCATCGAGCTCCAGGGCCTGCTCTGCGCACAGCCCCCTGAGCGCATCGCTGTCCGGGTGGGTTTTAAGCAGGGTCAGCGCGGTACCGTTATCGATGCCGGGCGTTACACTGACACCTACCGACAGTGCGGTGCGCTTGGCTTCGTCCTTGCGGCCGGCATCGTGGACAGTACGCGAACAGGGACCGATAAAGGTCAGACCGGCACGTTCCAGGGCCGCGACCATAGTCTCGTCTTCGGCCATAAATCCGTAGCCGGCAAACACCGAGTCGTAGCCGTTGTCGCGGGCAATATCAATAATCTGCTGGATCCTGGCGTTGCGTTCCTCTTTGTTGGCGCCACTGTAATCGGGCACCCGGTGTACGCTGTCAGGGTTTTTCAACTGACGCAGTTCGGGCGCCAGTGCATTGCGATACACAATGGAATCCTGCTCTGACAACAGGATGCCGTATTTGACGATGCCCATCTCAGCGAACACATCCATCGCCTCTTTACGGATAGGGCCCCGACAAATAATCAACGGCGTCATGTGGCTGCAATCAAATTGATTGACCCATTCTGAATGACGTCGGCCCAAACGGCGATCGCGGTGAATCAGGGGGTTATTCAAATAGTATTCGTTTGACACTTGCAGTTCCTTATTGTGCCGGCGCTGGCTGGATCAATGAAATTCGCGTTGGATGCCGACCAGTGGCTCGGCGCGATAATGCCGTAAATGGAAGTCCATGTTTTCTGCCAATACCTGCCGGAGATCACAGGGCATGACAATTTGAGAGATAGAGCCGAGGCTGAGTGCCTCGTTGGGGTTCATTAACTCGCGCTCATAGCGCTGTGCGAGCCCCGCTTCCTGTTCCTTTACCCAGGCGGGATCGCTTGACTTGGCCGAGCTGCGAATGCTGCGCAATTCGTCCTTGTACACATAACCGATACCGGCCGGGCCCATCACCGCCAGGCGTGTGGTAGGCAGGGCTATCACCAGATCTGCGCCGGTAGAGTAGTTATTGTAAGAGGCATAAGCGCCACCAAAAGCATTGCGTACCAACACCAGAAAGCGCGGTGTGCGCAAATCGACAATGGCATCCAGCATGGCGCGCCCCGCCTGCACAACGCCACCCGATTCCTGGTCTTTGCCGGGCAAAAAGCCGGTGGTGTCCTCCAGAAAAATGACCGGAATGTTGTACAGGTTACAAAAACGGATAAAACGCGCGTTTTTGTAGGCCGCATGGATATCTATCTGTCCCGAGGCGACCGCACTGTTGTTGGCGACAAAGCCAATAACATGACCGCCCATGCGACCCAGTGCCGTTACCGTGTTGCGAGCTCGCTCGGCCTGCAATTCCAGAAAGTCGCCGTGGTCACACAACAGTTGTATGAGGATGGATATGTCGACCGGCGTGTTATAGCCGGTGGGTGAGTTAAACGCCTTTTTCAGCAGGATATCGATATCCCAGGCCTTGCGGTTAATGGGATCAGACGAGCTCTGGTAGGGCGCCATCTCGCTGTTGTTGCTGGGCAGGTAATGTAATAACTCGCGCACCTTCTGCAGCGCCGCCACTTCATCGGGAACAATAAAATCATTGACACCGGTTTGGCTGTGCACAGCCGGGCCGCCCAGTTCGTCCGGGGTTACATCCTCTCCCAGTACCGATTTAACGACGCCGGGGCCGGTCAAACCGAAGAAGGTGTCGTTGGGCTGAATCAGGAAACTACCCTGGCGTGGCAGGTAGGAACCACCGCCGGCATTAAAACCAAACATGCACATAATGCTGGGCACCACGCCGGAAATCTTGCGCAGGGCGGTGAAGGCATCGGCATAACCGTCCAGTCCACCCACACCGGCTGGAATGTATGCGCCGGCACTATCATTGAGACCTACCAGGGGAATACGGCGCTTGCCGGCCAGTTCAAACAGCCGCGCCAGTTTTTTGCCATTGGTGGCATCCATGGAGCCGGCCCGCACCGTGAAATCATGGCCGTACAGCGCCACATCGCGACCGTTGACCTTGATGATCGCCGTCACCAGTGAGGCGCCGTCAAGGTTCGGCCCCCAGTTTTGAAAGAGGATAGTCGGTTCTTCGTCGGCGAGCAGGTCAATCCGTTCCCAGATGGTCATGCGCTTCTTCTGGTGCTGACGCTCGATACTCTTGACACCGGCGGCCTGCCGCGGCCGCTGTTGCAACTGGTAACCGGCCTCAATAGCGTCTTCGTACAAGCCGGGCTCGGTGGCAATTTGTCCCGGTACGGCAAAATCCAGGTCCACTTCCGGTGCGAAGGGGTTTTGCAGTGTTGCTGTCAAACTCTTGTCAGTTTTCATGCTCTTTGTGTAGTCCCAAAATCAGCGTGTTAAGGTAAAAGGTGGCTGGTATTTGCAAGATCAAGGCAGTGCACATAGGATTCTGCAGTGCCTCCCTGAAGGGCCGGTAAAGATACGGTTTACAGTCATGGAAGTCAATCTAAAGCAAGGCCTCGGACAAACGGTTCCAACGTAGTTAGCACAGCAAACATAGATTTTGCGTATTTTTATGGAAACATATTTACGATATATGAATATTCATACCATACAACTCGAGGAGTTACCCTACCACCCGGACAGTTGCACACTGTTCGATCGGGTCAAGGACCTGCCCAGCGCACTGTTCCTCGATTCGGGTTACCCGCACAGCCGCGCCGGGCGGTTCGACATCATCGCCGCAGAACCGTCGGTTGATCTGTCTATTACCTGTTTACATACAGATAGTTATGATTCAATTGATAGGTATTTCCGACACCTGGCCGAAGTGCATGCAGAGCGCTGTGCCGGGCTGGTTGCGCTGGCCGGCGACATCCCATTTTGCGGTGGCGTCGCGGGCCACCTCAATTACGAGCTGGGCAAGCCCTTGCAACACCTGGCTGCAACCGCCCAACTGGGCGCCTCGCTGCACTTTTATGATTGGGCCATCATTCAGGACCACCTGTTAAAGCGTTGTATTTTTGCCGCCCTGCCCTCACTGGCGGCCGGCAGGCGACGTGAACTCATTGCGCTGCTGCGTCAGCCTGAGCAGGCAGGCTTGCGAAACTCCTTCCAACTGGTAGAGCCATTTCAATCGAATATGGATCGCGCCCAGTACCGGGCCGCATTTGAGCAGATACAGCACTACATCAGCGCCGGTGACTGTTATCAGGTAAACCTGGCCCAACGTTTTAGCAGTCGCTATCGGGGCGAACCCTGGCAGGCCTACCGCAGGCTGCGGGCACTGGCCGGCGCGCCCTTTAGCGGTTTCATGCGCTCCTCGACAGATCAACAGCTATTGTGCCTGTCACCGGAGCGTTTTCTCAAGCTGTCCGGCCAACATGTAGAAACCCGGCCTATCAAGGGTACCAGGCCCCGCCACAGCGACCCGCTGGCCGATCAGCAGGCGGCCGAACAACTGCAACAGTCGATCAAGGATCGTGCTGAAAACCTGATGATAGTTGATTTACTGCGCAGTGACCTCGGCAGAAATTGTGTGCCCGGCAGCATCCAGGTGGACCGTCTGTTTGCCCTGGAGAGTTATCCCACCGTACACCACCTGGTCAGCAGCATCAGCGGCGAATTGCTGCTACAGCGCACCGCCTTCGATTTACTGCGCGACAGCTTCCCCGGCGGCTCGATTACCGGCGCCCCCAAAAGACGGGCCATGCAGGTTATCGACGAGTTGGAGCCGAATACCCGACAGGCCTACTGTGGGTCGCTATTGTACGTCAGTGCCGATGGGCGCATGGACAGTAATATAGCTATCCGCTCGCTGCTGTGCGACGGCGACACGATGCATTGCTGGGGCGGTGGCGGCATAGTCGCTGACTCGCAGTGGCAACAGGAGTACCAGGAGACCCTGGATAAAGTGGGTGGTTTCCTCAATGAGCTGGAGACGACCCTGACCGGAACTACAGGCTGATATTCCGCGGTGAGGCCGCCGCGATGGCGCGCTTCAGGTCGTCATAGCTATGCACCGCCTGGAACTGGGGAAACTCCTCAATCACGTTGTCCGGTGCGTTAAACAGAATACCAACGTCCGCTTCGGCCAGCATGGTGGTGTCGTTGTAGGAGTCGCCGGCGGCAATTACCGGGTAATTGAGACTGTGGAAGGCTGTAACCGAGGCTCTTTTAGGATCTTCCTGGCGCAGTTGGTAATCCACCACCTGCCCGCTGTCATTGGTAATCAAGCGGTGACAAAACAGGATCGGCCAACCCAGTTGACGCATCAATGGTTGGGAAAATTCATAGAAGGTATCGGAGAGAATAATCAACTGAAACTGCTGCCGCAGCCAGTCGACGAACTCAAGCGCACCTTCCAGCGGCCGGATATCGTTAATAACGGCCTGTATATCGTCGATGCGCAGCTTGTGTTGCTCCAGCAATCCCAGGCGCTGCTTCATCAATACGTCATAGTCGGGAATGTCCCGGGTGGTAGCCCGCAACTCGTCGATGCCGGTGCGCTTTGCAAATTCTATCCATATCTCGGGCACCAAAACGCCCTCAAGGTCGAGGCAGACTACTTCCAAGGTAAAACTCCTGCAAACCTAATAGGTGGGTAATTCCAACTGAGCAAACAAATTGTCCAGATCAGCCTTGCTGTGATGCGCGAAGGCGGCATCGACCACGTCACGGGACAGGTGTGGCGCGAATAATTCGATGAAATCATACATGTATCCGCGCAAAAAGGTACCGCGCCGACAACCAATGCGGGTAATACTGGCAGTAAACAAGTGGCTGGCATCCAGAGCCACCAGGCCGCTGTCGGCCTCCGGGTCATAGGCCATCTGGGCGACGATGCCTATACCCAGACCCAGCCGCACGTAGGTCTTGATGACGTCCGCATCGGCGGCGGTAAACACCACCTTGGGTACCAGCCCCTTTTCGATGAAGGCTTCATCCAGACGCGAGCGACCGGTGAAACCAAATACATAGGTGACTATCGGATGTGCGGCCACATCTTCCAGCGTCAGTTGTGAGAGCTGCGTGAGGGGATGATCCCTGGGCACCAGTATGCATCGGTTCCAGCGATAACAAGGCATCATGACCAGGTCGCTGAACAAATCCAGTGCCTCGGTGGCAATCGCGAAATCTACCGTGCCATCGGCGGCCATTTCCGAGATCTGCATGGGCGTGCCCTGGTGCATATGCAGGGACACGTCCGGGTAACGGTTGATAAATGTGCTGATGGTATCCGGCAAGGCGTAGCGCGCCTGGGTGTGGGTGGTGGCGAGAGACAGGCAGCCCTTTTTCTCGTTGCTAAACTCCTGTGCCACGGCCTTGATGCTCTCGACCTTGCGCAGAATCTCGCCGGCAGTTTCCAAAATGGCTTCCCCGGCCGGTGTCACATGGGTGAGATGCTTGCCACTCCTGGCGAACACCTCCACGCCGAGCTCATCCTCAAGCAATCGAATCTGCTTGCTGATACCGGGTTGCGAGGTATACAGACTCTGTGCCGTCGCCGACACGTTCAACTCGTGGTGAGCGACTTCCCAGATGTAACGTAATTGTTGTAATTTCATCGCTGCCTCCGCCGTCTGGCGCTGCGATAGATCAGGTTTCCTTATAAAGAATAGCCATTAAAATGCGTATTGCCAACCGTAAAAGGTAATAACGGCGTCAGCGTGGTTTTACTTACTGATTGGCGATGCCGTGGGGTACGTGGCCGGTAGCCACATGCGGGCTGGCCGCCTCGCAGTGAGATTCCTGATCGTCGAAAAAGACATCCGCCTGGTAGGCGCGCAGAAACTCCCCCTTGTTAAGTCCACCCAGAAAGATGGACTCGTCTATGCGGATATCCCAGGCCCTCAGGGTACGGATAACCCGTTCGTGGGCGGGTGCCGACCGGGCGGTCACCAAGGCTGTGCGAATGGGTGATTCGGTGACGGGAAATTCTTTTTGTAGCTTTTGCAGGGCCGCCAGGAAGGGCTTGAAGGGACCGCCACTGAGCGGCTCGTGTGCGGCGGCCTGCTCGCTATTGTGGAACGCCTCCAGCCCCTCACTTTTGTAGACACGCTCTGCTTCGTCAGAAAACAGCACCGCATCCCCGTCGAAGGCAAACCTCAACTGCTCACTGTCACTGCCACCACCCCGATTGGACACCAGGGTCGCTGCCGCCACACCGTGTTGCAGGGCATTGCGGACATCTTCTGCCTCGGTGGACAGAAACAGGTGAGCGCCGAAAGCACTAATGTAACGATAGGGGCTTTCGCCACCGCAAAAAGCCGCCCGTTGAATATCCAACTGGTAGTGTTGTACTGAATTGAATACTCGCAAGCCGGTGTCGGCACTGTTGCGCGACAAGAGGATAACTTCAACCCGGTTCTCGCCAGACAGCAACTGATTGATGCGCAGCAGCTTTTGCACCATGGCAAACGCCTCGCCCGGTTCCAGCGGCTCTTCCTCACGGTCAATCTGGTAACGGGAGTACGCGGCCAGCCCCTTTTGTTCATAAATCTCGTGACTGGCATCGAGATTGAACAGGGCGCGGGAAGATATCGCTATGACAAGTTTGTCGCCAAGACTGCTGGCCATGGCAGGTCCACTAATAATCAATAAGACCTGAGCATAGCGAGTTAGCGCATGGAATTACAGGGAGAAATTCTGCCGCTGGGGGAACAGCCCGTAAATGCCCCCGGTATGCACGAAGACAATGTCTTCACAGCCGGCAAATCGACCCTTGCCAATTTCCTGCAACATGCCGTAAAAGGCCTTGCCGGTATAAACCGGATCCAGCACCAGTGCTTCCAGGCGAGCCAACTCTGCAATCAAGTCGAAAATTTCTGTGGTAGCACGGCCGTAGCCAGGCCCCACGTAACCATCAATGACCTTCGCTACGGGAGCGGGCTCGGGCAGTGCCTGCTGGTAGCGTTGCTGCCAGTCGGCTATATCAGCGGCAATTTTATTCACAAACCAGGCTTCGTCGTCACAGACATTGACGCCCCATACCTGCATAGGCACATCGTGCAGTGCCGCGCCCAGGGTGAGGCCCGCCTGGGTGCCACCGCTACCGGTAGCACAGAGCACGTGGGCATTGCTTATAGCCGCCGCCTGTAAATCCTGTTGCAGCTCCTCGGCCGCGGCGATATAACCCCAGATGCCAATGCCATTACTGGCCCCGGTGGGAATGGCGAAGGGTTTGCGTCCCGCCTCGGTGTACTGCTTGAGCCAGTGAGCAAAGAGTTGATCGAGATCGCTGGAAAACTCACGCGCGGCATAATGGCTGATGGTCGCACCGGCTAAATGATCCAACAACAGGTTGCCGTCAATGTCTGCGGGCGCCGCGCCGCGCAATAGCAGGTGTACGTGAAAACCCAACTGGGCACCAACCAGGGCTGTTGCCCGACAGTGGTTGGACTGCACGCCACCGCAGGTAATCAGGGTATCGCAACCCTGCTCACACGCCGCCGCGGCCACAAACTCCAATTTGCGAATCTTGTTACCGCTGAGAGCGGCACCGGTCAGGTCATCGCGCTTTACCCAGATGCGATGGCCCTGTCCGTATCGCTCAGAAACCCGGGGCAGTAGCTGCAGCGGCGTCGGTGTTTGTGCCAGTGCTATGCGCGGCGGGTAGCTGATAGCCATCCTAGATTTTTTTCAAGGTACCCTTGGGCAACACGGCGTTGACATAGCTGCGCTGAAACTTAAGCTCAACATTGTCGGTTACCTGCAACACCACGAAGTTGTCCTCCAGGCGGGTAATTTTGCCGAGAATACCGCTGGTAGTCACCACTTCGTCACCCTTGCTAAGAGCGGAAACCATGTTGGTATGCTCTTTCTGGCGCTTGCGCTGGGGCCTGATAGCGATGAAATAAAACAGCGCGAACAAGCCGATCAGGAAAAGAATCTGGAACATCTGTCCACCCTGGGCCGATTGGCCCTCGGCTTGAGCGTGGGCAGTGGCAGCTAAAAATAACAACATGAACAATACTCTCGAAAAAGGCCGGCTAATGTATCAGGGCTTAATGTCCCAATCAAACCCCATAATATGCGGCGCATGGTCGGAGAAGCGCTCGTCCTTGTAGATCGATGCGCCTTTTACGCGGTACTTTAATCCCGGCGTTATCATCTGGTAATCAAGCCGCCACCCCACGTTCTTGTCCCAGGCCTGCCCCCGGTTGGACCACCAGGTGTACTGCTCGGCCTCCCGGTTTACCAAACGGAAGGAATCAATATACTTGAGTTCGTCATAGACCCGGTCCAGCCAGGCGCGCTCGGCCGGTAAAAATCCGGAATTTTTCTGGTTGGCGCGCCAGTTCTTCAGGTCTATCTCCTGATGACAGATGTTCCAGTCAGCGCAGATGATAAATTCGCGGCGCTTGCGGCGCAGGGTCTTGAGATGCTCGAAGAAGGCATCCATAAAACGATACTTCTTGGCCAACGCCTCCTCGCTGCTGGAGCCCGAGGGCAGATACAGGGAAATAACGCTGATCCTGTCGAAATCCGCCTGCAGGTAGCGGCCCTCCCCGTCCAGGGGTTCCCATCCCAGTTTGGCGGTAACTTTGCGTGGCTTGATCCGGCTGTACAGGGCTGTGCCGCTGTAGCCCTTTTTAATGGCGTCGTTATAGTGGCAGTGATAGCCGGCGGGGTGAAAGACCGGATCCTCCAGTTGATGCAGTTGGGCCTTGGTCTCCTGGATGCAGACAACGTCAGCCTGCTGCGTTGCCAACCAATCGAAAAATCCCTTTCTCGCTGCTGCCCTTATGCCGTTGGTATTACAGGTAATAATCTTAGCCATGACTATCGCAAAAGTCCTAAAGAGCCGCAAATAATACTGTATTGTGTCATTTCTGGATTGGAAAATACTTCATGGTCCAGTAGACCGCTGGAAGCTGCATACGATACTCTCTTGGTCCCTTGCCCACAAATAAGTTCACATATGCGTGTCAGAGCTTCCTGCGACATTGAAATGCACCTGGAAGTTGAAACGCCGCTGCTGCTTATGCTGCGCCCGCGCAGTGGCGCATCACAGTGGATTTGCAACGAGGCCTATACCTTTTCTCACCCGGTCTCTGTGCACGAATACACCGACATATTTGGCAACCTTTGTCAGCGCCTGGTGGTGCCGGCGGTACAGTTTGGGATTCATAGCTCCGTAGAGGTAGAAACGGCAGAAATAATGGACGTGGCACCGGGCGCGGCCTTTATCGGCGTACAAGACTTGCCGCTGGAGGTGCTCAGCTACCTGGTACCAACCCGATATTGTGAGTCCGACCGGCTGGGTCCCGTCACCATGGAAACGGTTGCGGGCGCGCTGCCGGGATACGACCAGGTAGCGACAATATCCCACTGGATCCAGGCGCATGTCAGCTATCGGCCGGGCAGCAGCGATATACCGCTCACCGCTGATGTGGTCAGGCAGCAGGGTCACGGCGTGTGCCGGGACCTCGCGCACCTGGGCATTGCCATGTGTCGCAGCATCAGTATTCCCGCGCGCATAGTGGTGGGCTACCTGCTTGGCCTGGAACCAATGGACCTGCACGCCTGGTTTGAAGCCTATGTCGGCGGTCGCTGGTATACCTTCGACCCCACCCAGCAAAACCTCAACCGGCCACGAGTGGTTATTGCCTATGGCAGGGATGCTGCCGACGTTGCCATTTACCACCAGTTCGGGCCCCTGCCCCTCACCAGTGCGGTGCATGTCAGTGTGGAATCAGTAGACGCGTGAAAGCAGAGACCAGTTAACGTGTATTACGGTGAGCGACTCAACAGTATCAGCCATCTGGTCGGCGCAGTGTTTGCGCTTATGGCGCTGGGTGCCCTGTTGGCGGTCGCCGTACAGATTGGCGAGCCGATAGCCATTGTGGGCTTCAGTGTGTTTGGTTTCACCATGGTATTGCTCTACACCATGTCTACGCTCTACCACAGTTTTCATCCACCTGAGCTGAAAAGATTCTTCAAGGTGCTGGACCACATCGCTATTTACCTGCTGATAGCCGGTACCTATACCCCGTTAATGTTGGTCAGCATGCGCAATGGCAGCGGTTACGCAATCCTGGCAGCGGTGTGGCTGCTGGCGCTGCTCGGTAGTGTGTCTGAGGTGACCTTATCTGGCCGGGCGGTAAAAATTTGCCAGGTGGCGGTGTACCTGGCGATGGGTTGGGCCTGCTCGCTGGATATTCCCGGCCTCCAAGAGGGTTTGCCAACCGCCGGGTTTAATTGGCTGGTGGCGGGGGGTATAGCCTATACCGCAGGAGTTGTCTTCTACGTGCTGGATAAACTCAATCGCCTTAACCACGCCCATGGCATATGGCACCTGTTCGTGCTGTTTGGCTCCGTAGCTCATTTCATCTGTGTGATCGGCTACGTCAGGTGAGTGGGTGCCAGATCATCGGGGTGAGATGGCCTGCCGTGCGAATCAATAAAGGATTGCTCATCGTCTAAATGGATCCGAACACTACATCCCGGTGCTGGCCAGTTGCTGCTGGAAATAGCTGAGTATATTGTCCAGGGCCTGCCGGGTTGGATGTGCATCTTCATCGACAAAATCAAGTGTGAGCACTGAGTGTTGCTTACCGGGCAGGGTGTGCAACTCCACACGCGCGGCGCCGCCATCGTTAAAGGTGAAATCTATGCTGGAAAATTTCGCGGCAGTGCACATTGGGTCGCCTTCAAAACGATAGGCCTGCATGGGTGCCTTGCGGTCTATGCCCGCTTTGACGGCAACGATATCCTCACCGCTCATGTGTAGTGCCGACTGTTTGCCTATGGGCATGGCCGGTTGGGAGGCTACTGCGGCCAGCACGCTGTCATCGGCCATTAGGGAAATTGCAAAATTGCCGGTCAGGCACATGCCGATTACTCCCACGCCACTGACACCATGGCTGGTCTGTATATCTCTACACAGGGCTTTTAGCCAATCCACAATTGGGCTGCTGCGATTGGCCTGGAACAAATGAAATTCCCTGCGCATGCAAAAGACGCGCATGATGTTGCCCGCCATGCTGACCTTGCCAAGCGGCCCAAACAAATGGGGCATCACCACACAAAAACCCGCCGCCACTAACTCATCTGCCAGGCGCAAGGTCTCTACCCCGATGCCGGGCAGTTCCTGTATCAGCACGATGGGGGCACCGGAACCGCGCCGATAAATGTTATGGGATACAGTGTGGCCGCTGGCAAGCGCTGCGTTGAAGGTCGATTTTTCATAATCCTCAATCGGGCTGGGGTCTTGTTTCATCAACGCTGGGCCTTTTGTATGGCGGCGGAGGCCGGGTGGGCAGGGAAGAAAGTGTGCCGCAGTATGCGCTTTATGGCAAGCTGCGCTGGCGCAGTGTGCCCAGCTTTGCAGTGACCTTACCGGTATCGTCCCCGCTCCCGGCTTTGATGGTTGGGCCGCCGATACCTTTCTGGACAGCGGTGTCGCCATCAACCCGCAGGCGGCGGCGCATTGTGTAAATGATGCGCAGCGCAGCGTAGTGTTCATGCGTGGGGTATACGCGGCGAGCCTGGTCTGTAGGCAACAGTTTGCGAACGAGCCTGTGCGAATTCTCTACGCCGGCTGTGGCCCGTACGCGACGCTGCTGATGCCCTTGTTACACAAATTTGCCCCGGGCGAACTTGAAATAAGCCTGTTGGATATCCATGCGGAGTTCCTGGCCAGTGTGGAGTGGCTTATTTCGCACTTTGGATTCGATAACCATCGCATCCAGACCGTGCAGGGTGACGCCTGTAATTATCATCATCCGGTGGCCTTACATCTTGTTATTGCCGATACCATGCAACTATGCCTGGCGCAGCGAGACCAACCAACGCCAGTGCAATCCGCTCAGCGTATTCCACTTGCCAGGGTATTCACCTTGCTACCGGAACTGGCAGCGGCACAAATGCGTGATGCCAGTGTTAATCCCGCTACGTCCAGACGTGAGTTGCCTGCCGCTGCGCTGTACTGAGATGGCAGAGCTGCGAGCAGGGGATTGTTACCGGGTGAATTACCAGCTCGGTAACTATCCGCGCTTCAACTGTGTAAAGCTCTCCTCAGTCCGGTAAGCGGTACGCCAGTACATGGTCTCCAGAGGGCATCGGCGAAGTGAAATGTCCGCCGGCGGCGATCAATACATATTGCTTGCCCTGGTACATGTAGGTCATCGGTACGGCGTTGCCGGTGGTGGGCAGCTTCTGCTTCCACAGTTCGGTGCCGTCTTTGATGTCAAAGGCGCGAAAATAGCTATCTGAAGTGGCGGCAATAAAGATCAAACCACTGGCCGTTACGATCGGCCCGCCCATTTCCATGCCACCGTCTATAAAGTGGTAAAACGGCCAGGGCGCCAGGCCCTCCAGCGTACCCAGCGGAATCCTCCACAAAATCTTGCCACTGGACAGGTCGGTAGCTTCCAGTGTGGCCCAGGGTGGCGCGGCGCAGGGTATACCCAGTGAGGAGACCACCGGTGCCATGATCACGCAATAGGGTGAACCGTTTTGTGGGAAGGGCAGCCCTGCCGGGCAATCTTTCCGGGGAGCCAGCGTGACGCCCATGGGAAAGTGCTTGGTATTGGTCACCATGATCTGCTGTACGAGATCTATGGCGGGTGCGCCCCAGTTGTTACCCCCCAGATTGGATGGGAATAGTACGGTTCCCTCCAGCGACGGGGGTGTATAGATCGGGCCAGTGGTCATTGCCTCCAGCTTTTCCCGGCAGTTGCCTTTGTCCCAGAAGGTCAGGCCCCAGGCATCGTCCGGCGTCATGCCCAGTTGGTGCAGGGGCTCTGGTTTCAGTGGGAAGGGTTGGGTGGGGCTCAGATATTCACCGGGCACCGCGCCGGTTTGCGGTACCGGGCGCTCCTCGACCGGGTGTAGTGGTTGGCCGGTTTCCCGGTCCAGCACAAAGGTCATGCCCATCTTGGTAACCTGCACCACCGCCGGTCTTGTTTTACCGTCTATAGTGACATCGACCAGGGTGGGTTGTGCGGGTACATCGAAGTCCCAGATGTCGTGGTGTACTGTTTGGTAGTGCCAGACCACCTCGCCAGTATTGGCATCCAGCGCTACTACCGAGCTGGAGTAGTAATCCTGGTGTCCGTCGCGATCACCACCGTAATAGTCCGGTGAGGAATTGCCGGTAGGAACGATTACCAGCCCGCGCTCTGTATCGACCGATATGGTTGACCAGACATTGGTACTGCCGGCCACGTAATTACCGTCGACATCGGTCTGCGGGTGATCCGGGTGGACCGGATTCCAGCCCCAGACAAATTCGCCGCTGCGGACGTTATAGGCCCGTACCACGCCGGCAGGCACGCCGGGCCGGTTGCTGTCGAGAACAAAGGCGCCGGTTACCACCAGGTCGCCGATAATAGCCGGGGCGCTGGTGATGCCGTATTCGAGCGCGATGTGCTCGGTCAAACCCTCGGTCAAATAAACCTGGCCGTTGTTGCCGAAATCTGTGCAGGGCTGGCCGGTAGTGCCATCCAGCGCAATCAGACGTGCATCCAGCGTGCCGGTGATGATGCGGTGGCTGCAAACTCCCTGTGCTTGCTTGCTGTCTTTCCAACTGCTTACGGCGCGACAGTTGGTGATGGCCTCCCTGCTCATATCTACACCCGGGTCAAAAGACCAGCGCTCATCACCGGTGGCGGGATCGAGGGCAAATACGCGGTTGAAGGGGGTGCAGTAATAGAGATTGTCTTCCACCATGACGGGGGTGCCCATAAAAGAGCTTGGCCGCGTGCCCAGTGAGTCCGCCGTTACTGCCTCGGTCAGGTTCTGCAGGCTGGCGCGAAAGTCGCCGGAGCGGTGGGTCCAGGCCAGCTCAAGCCGACTGACATTCGATTTGTTAATCTGTTTAGCCGTGGAGAAGTGCCCGCCACCGGGCGCGCTACCATAGGCGGACCAATCGATGTTGGGCTGGGCGGTCGCGGTGCTGCAAAACAACAAAATACCCGACACAAAGAAAATTTGCTTCATAAGACTTCCCTTTCTATAGATTGCTACTACAGACCACCAATAACGCACTTCTATGTGTATTCCACTAAATAACAAAGTGGCATTGTATCGCCTAATCCGGCTTTTCTATAATTTCGCTTGTATCCGTTGGTGGATAATCCTCATCGCCTTCATCTGGCTCATCTTCCCAGGAGTAGCGCTTGCGAGCAGGCTTTGGATCCCAGTGGCGAAAGGCAAAGGCACATAAGCTCCCCGCCAGCGCGCCAAACAGGTGCGACTCAAATGAAACGCTGGGGTCGCGCGGGAAAATGGTCAGCAACATACCGCCATACAGGTAAAAGGCGAGCATAAGTAGCGCCGCTGATCGCTTGTCTCTGCGCAAAAATCCACCGATAAACAGATAGAAGAACATGCCGTGGGTTATACCGCTGGCGCCGAGGTGGTAACTGCTACGGGCAAACAGCCACACCCCCAGACCTGATAGCAGCCAGATGCCTGACAGTGCCCACAACCTGGATCTGGGGTAACCATAAATCAGCAAACTGCCCAGGAACACGGTAGGTAGTGTGTTGGCCAGCACATGTAGCCAGGAGCCGTGCACCAGCGGCGCGGTTAGAATACCTATCAGTCCATGTTGGCTACGGGGATAGACACCGAACTGATACAGGTCCAGCCCCAACAGGGACTCGACCAGCTTCAAGCCGATGATCAGTGCCGCAAAGGAGGCGGCAAGAGTAATGCTGTCGCGAATAGAGTTGGTAGCGGTCATTAACAATAACCTGGGGCGTCCGGTCCGGATTTAAAGGTGTTTAAGCAAGGCGGCCTTGCAGCGGGGCGGCTCGGTGTGCAATAGCCTTATCTGCCGGCAACCGCTGCTTCCCGCGTAATGCCGCAAGCCTTCGCCAAGGCTGTGAACTAATGCGTCATCGGCTTTGACATCTGTTTCCAACCAGAGTTTCTTGATAAGCAATTGCGCTTCCTGGCGATAAATCTTGCAATCCATGCGTCCAATGAAGCGATCACCTAACAGCAGTGGCAAAGTAAAATAGCCAAAGCGGCGTTTCTTCTCTGGCAGGTAACACTCCAATTGATAGTCAAAATCAAATAGGGCAGCCAGCGCAAAATAGGTCTCGCCGGCATATTCCAGTGCGACTATTTGGCGGCGCTCAAGCAGGGATTGCAGGGCGGCGTCAATCAGCGGCTGCACATTTACTTTGCTCAAGCGTGCCACTGTGGCGCGTGCATAACCGATATCCCGCGCGGTGGCGATGCCCGCAGCGGACAGCATGCGCCGCATGTAGAACTCGCCACGCGCCTGCTCACTGGGAAGGGCGGTGTCGACGCTGCCGGGCAGTACGCGCTTGGCAGGCTTCCAGTCCCACCAGCCACTACCCTTGCCGGACCTTGGGTCCGAGAAATTCCGGGATTGCAGCGGGCCATCTACGCGTATGCGCTCCAGAATCTGCCGCCGCAATTTGGCATCAACTTTTCGGTGCGCGGAGAAACCCTGCATTACCGGCAGGTAAAAACGGTAGTCACCCATAGGCAGATAGGCCGCTGCATGGGACCAGTATTCAAAGACAGCTCGTCGTTCAGTATGCAGGCGGTGCAACATTTGTTCCGAGAAGTTACTAACTCTGGTCTTGAGGACGTGTTGGTGAGCGCGCTCCACTACCGAGATAGTGTCAATCTGTATGTAGTGCAGTTGCTTTACCGTGCGCTCTACGGCATTGATGCCGCGGCCGAACTGATCAGTTTGTAGCAGGCCCTGGCCAGCCAGGGCGAGACGCCGAATCTGCTTGTGGGTCAGTGACACAGTTCAGCGGCGCTGGGGCCATTGGAAGGGTTCATCCCTTTTTTCTGCTTTGTCATCACGTTGCTGTAATTGCAGGCCTTTCAGAAACTTGCGCAACACCTGGTCTTTACACTCGCGAAAATTCTTGTGTCCGGGCCGGCGAAAAAACGAGCTAAGTTCATGCGCGCCAAGCTGAAAATCCACCAACTTGAGAATCGCCAGGATATCGTCAGCCTGCAGATTCAGGGCAATTTTTAGTTTCATCAATATGGCGTTATTGCTCAAACGCATTTCTGGCTTGGGCTGCGGGCCATCTTTCTTGCCCCGCTTCTCGGTGATCAAACCATTGAGGAAAGTGGCCAGCATACGGTCGTTGCATTCCCGGTAGGCGGGGTCTTCCTCCTTTTTAAGCCAGGCCACCAGATGCCCGCGCTTTACCTCCAGGTTGGCCAGTGCAAATATCGCTATCATCTTCGCATCGTCGTAATCGAAGGTGTAGCGGATGCGGCGCAAGATGTCGTTGCCGGTCATGGCGATATTATAAATCCGTTCTGCTAACACCAGGTACTTCCAGCACCAGATCCGGGCCATAGACTTTGCCCACGGTTTGGAAGCCGGGCTCCCAGTAGCCGTCGATGACCCGCTTGGCAACAATCAGGGTGCTGTGGAAGGTGAGCAAATATCCCTCCGGCGTAATCATGGCGGCGGAGGCTGATTCACCGGCATCGTTTGTCACTGTGGAGACAATTCTGGTCTGGCGTTTTTCCTGGGCACCTGGGGGTGGCCCCTCGGGCATAGTGTTATCAATCAGCCAGCCCAGCAGGCGACGACCAAAATCATATTGCGCCAGGCGCGGCACCCAGGCTGGTAGTTCCGCTTGCTGTATCTGAAAGACCTCGATGGTCGGGATACCCGTGCTGACGTAGCTTGTGATCATGTCTGCCCAGGGGATCTGTAGCAGGGTTTGTTCACGACCCTCTTCCACACGCTTGATAACCTTGAGGGCGGGTACTTCAACCATCTCTCCGTTTTGGCGCATCAACAGTGGCCTGCCTAGCATCTCCAATCCAGACTTCATGGTGCCGCGACTGGCAGCAGCGCCCTCAGCGGCGGTGTAGTTGCCATTGAGAACCACCGTCAGATTGGTTGGTTTGTCGATTTTGTCCGCCACATGGATATTCAGGCAGTCCGTGGGCACAACGTCATAACCCACCGCCGGCATCACCATGATATTGGCCGCCTTGAATTCCTCATGCCTGTCCAGTTGAGCCTGTATAACGTGGTTTTCGCCGGTCAGGTCAACATAGTGAGTACCCGCCTCTACCACCGCATCGAGCATGGGTTTGCCGGTAAAGGTATAGGGTCCGGCGATATGCAGCACAATTTCGAAATGCTTTAGCACCGCAACCAGGTTGTCATGGTTGTTTTCCAAACTGAGCACCACATAGTTGTAGCCCAGGGATTCGGCCAGTGGTTTGAGCCTGGACTCGTTGCGACCGGCGAGCACGGGTGTAATGCCGTAATCGGCTGCCAGCCTGGAGATGCCGGTCCCGGTGAAACCGTAGGCGCCATAGATCAATACCTGGCCTTTGCGATCCTGTGGCAGTGCGTCCAGCACTTCGGCAGCAATAGGCGGCGGTGTGGGAGGCGTGGGCTCCGGCCTGGCCACCACAAAAAGCCCAATGGCAGCCGCTGCTACCACCAGTGTGAGCAAACCCAATACATAACGCATAGCAATCTCCATTGACAGCCTCTGACCGTCACAGCTGCATAAAATCCGGGGTGTTAAATACCCAGCTTTTTTCTTCGACACGTTCGCTTATGCGCCAGCCCTGCTCAGTACGCACATATTTATCAACGTACCACAGGCCCAGCATAAACAATTGCGTGGCCCCCTCCCCCAGCGCCATTTCCTGAGGGTTAAAGCACATGACGCGGCCGCTGGCAATATCGCTGGCAATGCTGATCTGAATATTGGCATTGAGGTGTTGATGGGCGGGGAAAACTTCATTGGTCATGGCCTGCTTCAAAAAATCTATGGTCTCTTCCAGGCCGCCTTTGCTGCCGCCAAATACGCTGTAATCGATGTGTGCATCGGCGCTGAATATCTCCTCGCGCAAGGCATCAAATTCTTTGTCATCAATGATTTGTGAGTAGCGAAAGATAAGATCCTGAATTTCGAATCGGTCGGACATTTCCTGCGTGGTAAGCACGGTGGTCTCCTAAAAGTCTAAAGGGGTATCGATATGACGCTGGTACATCATGTCCCGGTGCTCAAACAATAGTGGGTTCAGGCCGGCATCGAGATCCGGTTCTTCCTTGCTGTATATCTGGCGTAAAAAATCCGGCATAGGATTGAGCGAATCCGGCAAGGGACGTAACATACCCATAAAATTTGCCAGGTAGAAATCAGCCGCCGTCACTTCAGTGCCGACCAGGTACACGCTATTCAACTTCGCCTGCCGGCCGAATCGCTCGCTAAAGTATGCAAGACAAGCTCGAATGCGCGCGCCACTGGCAGCAAACTCCTGCGCGGTCCAGCCGTATTTCTCCGCCATGCGCACTGTCATCTCGGGGGGCTCGTCCAGCCCCATCATAGGAGCTAGCATATACAGGCGTTTGTTCCAGCCCAGGCCGCGCTCGCCCGCTATCTCCCTACACAAGCCAATTACCAATGCGCGCTGTTCAAGGTCTGCCGGCAACAATGCTTGCTCAGGATTAAGTTGTTCCGCGAGCATCAATATGTCCAGCCAACTGTAGCGAACCGGCTCGTCGTTGTACACGGCCACGGGCGCGGTGGTCTGGCCGGTCCAGTTCTGTAGCTCGTCATTTGCTTGCCCGGCTTCCTGCGCAACTGCTGTAAATACAATGCCCTTGTAGTTGAGTATAGCTTTGGCAGCTTCTGCCCACGGCCCCGGCATACCGCGGGTTAGCACCAGCCGCAGGCCAGTCAGATTGCGCGCTTCAGCAACACTGATATAGTCCATAATCTAATATTAACCCCTGTGGTAGGTAAAATTGGTCAATGTCTCGCTGTGCTGCCACAGGCGCTGTGCATCCTCTTTATTTTGTGCCCAGGGCTTGGGCTGAATTTCCCGGCGATTGTAGTAGTAGCCACCACTGGTGTTTACTGAAGGGTCACGGCACAGGAATACTGCCGTGTCAGCGCCCTTCTCAGGAGTCCGAAAAAAAGGCCTCAGCAATACCGGCAGCAGCTTGCCCAACAGGCCGTCGTTGTTGGTCCCCATGCCGGTAGCTACCGCGCCCGGATGCAGACAATTAACCAAGACTTCTGCTGGTGGCAGGCGGCTGGCCAACTCGCGAGTGAACAGTATATTGGCGAGTTTTGATCGCCCGTAAACGTTGAAAGTACTGTATTTACCTTCACTTTGCAGGTCGTCAAAGTCCATTCCGCGGCACATTTTATGGGCATCAGACGCCACTGAGACTACACGGGCACCGGCCTGTTCTCGCAGTCGTGGCAACAGCAGGCCGGTCAACAAAAAAGGCGCGAGATGATTAACGGCAAAAGTCTGCTCAAAGCCATCTTCTGTTTCACGTCGCTGGGTATTAATCACACCGGCGTTGTTGAGCAGTACATGCAGTGGCTTGCCACTGTCGAGGTAGGACTGTGCCGCCGCTCTTACCGAGGCCAGGCTGTTAAAATCCGCCGGCAGTATATCGGCGGGTGCGCTGCCGGTTTCCTGAGCAATATGCCGGGCGGTCTGTTCACCTCGCTCCCGACTACGACACAGCAAGGTTAGCGTGGCACCATCGGCGGCCAGTGCGTGCGCTGCGGCCTGGCCAATGCCACTGGACGCTCCGGTAATCAGTACATGCTTGCCTCGCAATGTCACCAGCTCAGCACCAGTTTACCGATATGCGTGCTGGCCTCCATGACCCGGTGGGCAGCGCCCACTTCGGCGAAGGGAAACACCTGGTGGATAATCGGTTTGACCACACCCGTCTCTATCCAGGGCCAGGCCTTGGTCCTGACTTCAGCTACCAGTGTCGCTTTAAACTCGGCAGAGCGAGCCCGCAATGTGGAGCCACTCATAGTCAATCGCTTGAGCATCACCGGCATCAGGTTGGCTTCAATTTTTGAGCCCTGCAGAAAGGCGATATTGACGATGCGTCCCTCCACCGCAGCCAGTTGGATATTGCGATCAACGTAGTCGCCGCCCACCATATCGAGGATCACATCGACACCGGCACCGGCGGTTTCGGCCTGCAACACTTGCAGGTAGTCTTCTTCACGGTAGTTGATAGCGCGATCGGCGCCAAGACTTTCGCAGCAGGCGACCTTCTCGGCGCTGCCGGCGGTGGTGTATACCTGGCAACCGTATTGCTTGACCATCTGGATAGCCGTGGTGCCAATACCGCTGCCGCCACCGTGAACCAGAAATGTTTCGCCGGGCTGCAAGGCGGCGCGCTGGAAAACATTGGACCAGACGGTCAGCACTGTTTCTGCCAGACCGGCCGCCTCTGTCATCGTCATATCGGCAGGGACCGGCAAGCATTCGGCCGCCGCCGCCACAGCATATTCCGCATAGCCGCCGCCTGCCAGTAGCGCACAGACCCGGTTCCCCGGCGACCATTGAGTGACAGCCTCACCCACTTCGATTATCTCACCAGCCACTTCCAGGCCGGGGGTATCCGGAGCACCCCGTGGCGGTGGATAAAAGCCTTGCCGCTGGACGATGTCGGCACGATTGATACCGGCGGCGGCCACCTTGACAAGTACTTCACCAGCGCGGGGCTGAGGACGGTCTATCTCAGTGATCTGCAGAACTTCGGGACCACCGGTCGTGGTAATTTCAATGCGGCGCATAGCGATGAACCTCAGGCTTGTTCCGTGTCTGTGCCAGTGTCGAAGGCAATCGGCATGGTCTTGATGCCATTGATAAAATTGGAGCGCAGCCAATTGATATCGCCATTGCAGCGCGGGTTGTGAACACGCTTCAATATTTCCTCAAAAATAACTTTTAGTTCCAATCGCGCCAGGTGCGAACCCATGCAGAAATGCTCGCCGATACCAAAGGCACGGTGCGTGTTCTTTAGGTCTTCGCGCTGGGCGCGGGTAATATCGAACACATCGCCATCGCTGAAAAAATCCTCATCTGCGCTGGCTGCACCGTAGTACACCTGTACCCGATCACCCTTTTTGATGAGTTGTCCGCCAACTTCCACATCTTCCATCGCCGTGCGCCGGAACGCGATTACCGCCGGGTTGTAACGCAAAAATTCCTCGATCGCCCCTTCCAGTAGCTGCGGTTCTTGCTGCAGCTTGTGGTACTGGTCGTGTTCCATCAGCAGGCGCATACCATGGGTCGTTACCGTGCGGGTCGTCTCATTGCCCGCCACCATCAGCAGCAGGAAGAAGTTACCGAACTCGTCGTCGCTAAGAGGCTCGTCCTCGACTGTCCCGTTCAACAGCACGTTGACAATATCGTCCTGAGGATTAGCGCGGTGCTCCGCCGCCAGCTCCTGCGCCAGCATAAACATCTCGATCATGGCGTTAGTGCCATCATCTTCCGAGGCAGACAGTTCGGGATCATCCATGCCGATCATGATATTGGTGAGCTCGAACAGGCGCTTACGCTGGTCCAGCGGCACTCCCATAAGTTCGCAAATAGCAATCAAGGGGAGTTCCGCGGCCACATCCTCGACAAACTCACACTCGCCCCCCACCAGCGCTCGGTCGAGTATGTCTTTTGCCACTTCCCGGAATCGTTCGTTATAGGAATCGACGGCCCGCGGAGTAAAGGCATTGCGTATCAAACGCCGAAATTTCAAGTGCCTGGGAGGATCCATATTGATCATCTGCATACGCAGAAATACCAGCCGCTCTTCGTCCTGCTCGCTGAGGATGCAGCTTTTTTCTTCTGACGAGAACAGCCGCGGATTCTTGGAGACAAAATCCAGGTCCTTGTGGCGGGTAATCGCCCAGAATCCCTCGCTCTGGGTGGGGTTTTGCTGCCAGGATACCGGCTCCTGATTTCTGAGATAGGCATAGGCGTCGCGTGGATGTCCGCCGTCATATAACTCGGGTGAACTCAGATCAAAGGGACAGCCACTCATCGTATGCTCCATTGTTGATTTAGCAGTTATGTAGCATCAACTATAGCCTAATAGTTGATAGCTTCAAATGCCGGAACGGCGGAATTTTTGATGATGTCGAAATCGGCTAGAGGCCCAATTCCCGAATCAGCGCCAGCACATCCTCATGATGGCTCTTGGTTTTTACCTTGTCCATTACATGCTTGAGACGCCCGTCTTTACCGATGATGAAACTGGTGCGCAACACGCCCATAAATTCACGGCCCATAAACTTCTTTAGCCCCCAGCAACCATACTTGTCGGTCACCGCATGGTCTTCATCTGACAGCAGTGTGAAATTCAAATCCTGCTTGTCTATAAACCTGCCCAGCCTCGCCACCGGATCGGGACTTACCCCCAGCACCACGGTTTTGGCCTTTTTCAGGGCGGCTTTGCTGTCGCGAATACCACAGGCCTGCACGGTGCAGCCTGGAGTCATGGCCTTGGGGTAGAAATACAGGACAATATTGCTCTTGTCCCTGAAGTCCTTGAGGCTGACCCTGTTACCATCCTGGTCCAGCAAATTAAAGGCTGGCGCCAGGTTACCCACTTTCGGGAATGCCATGTACTACTCCTGTTCCTCGTCATTATCAGAATCAGTGCTCTCAACCGAACCCTTTGAATCGTCTTCTATCATGACCGCGGGCAGCTTGCGTTTGGTGCGCGCTCCCAGTTTTTCAAGGTTCTGCACCCGCTTCACCAGGTTACCCCGGCCAGTACTAATCCTGCCGCGGGTTTTCTCCCAGGAATCCTGAGCTTTTTCCAAGTGCTTGCCCACATCCTGCAATGATTCCAGCACCAGCGCGAACTGATCGTGAATGGCACCGGCCTGGCTGGCGATTTTCTCGGCATTGAGATTCTGGTGCTCGTAGCGCCAGATTGTCTGCACAGTACGCAGGGTGGCCAGTAGCGTGGTGGGACTGACGACAATAATATGTTTGTCATAGGCGGTCTTGAACATACCGGGCTCGCTATCGAAGGCGGCCATAAAGGCGGACTCAACAGGTATAAACAACAGCACAAAATCGAGACTGCGCAAGCCCTCCAGTTTGTCGTATTCCTTGAGGCTTAAGCCGTCGATATGCTGTTTGACCGCGCGCACATGTGCCTGCAGTGCGTCGCGCCGTTCGGTTTCATCATCTGCGCTGACATAGCGCTCATAATCGACCAGGGAAACCTTGGAGTCGATTATGATGTCCTTGTCTTCTGGCAGGCGCACCACCACATCTGGCTGGCGCCGCTTGCCATCATCGGCGACGGCACTAACCTGGGTCTCGTATTCGTGTCCCTTGCGCAGGCCCGACTCTTCCAGCACACGCTCCAGCACCACTTCACCCCAATTGCCCTGTGTTTTCTTGTCGCCCTTTAAGGCGCGGGTCAGGTTGATGGCGTCGGCTGACATCTTTTGGTTGAGCTCCTTTAGCTGACCCAACTCGTGACGCAGCGACACCCGGTCGCGGGTTTCCTTATCGTAGACATCTTCCACTTTTTTACGAAATTCCCTGAGCTGGGTTTTCAGTGGGTCCAGAGTGGCCGCCAGCGTGTCTTTACCGGTCTGCTGCATGCGCCGGCTCTTCTCCTCGAATATGCGGTTGGCGAGATTATTGAACTCTTCGCTCAACTGCTTGCGAGCGCCCTGCAACATCTCCAATTTATCTTCCGCAGCCCGCCCTTCCTGCAATAGTTGTTCCCGCAACCGTCCCTGCTCGGCTTCCACCGCGGCGAGTTCTCGCGCATGCTCCAACGCAGCGGCGGATAGTTTGTGTTGGTACCACAGGCCGGTGAATAAGCCGGCGAGAACGGCGACCAGCACTAGCAGCCCCAGCCAAAGCTCTTCAGATAAGCCTATCAACGCTGTATAGCCGATGTGCGTACCGGCCAATCCTGTTCAATCCGGTCGTGAAAATATTCCCGCAGCGTATGATAAACCACCGGGAAAGCAATTTCTCGCCAGGGAATATCGGCCTCATCAAACAGTGCTACTTCGGTGGACTCGGGGCCGACTCCGTAAGCACCATCGGTTAATTGCGCACGGTAAAACAGATACACCTGGTTGATACCCGGCACATCAAACAGACGGTATAGCTGTTGATCGTAGACAGCAGCGCGCGCTTCTTCCCAGGTTTCACGGGCGGCACCCTGCAGCGTGGTTTCACCGTTTTCCATAAAACCCGCCGGCAGGGTCCAGTAGTTGGCGCGCGGCTCAATAGCGCGCTTGCACAACAGGACCCTACCCTGGTGCTCTACCAGGCAACCCACTATCACCCGCGGGTTGGTATAGTGAATGGTGTCGCAACTTACACAGATGTGGCGCAAGCGGTCATCACCCTCGGGGATGCGCTGTTCCACTGGCTTGCCACAATTGCTGCAAAACCTCATGTTCAGATCAACTCGCTAAGTCTCGATAAGAACCCGCACAAAACAACAGCGGTTGGCCGGGCTCGCGCCGGGTAAACTCCACCACTCTACCCACCAGGATAATATGGTCGCCGCCTGGATGGCGTGCCTCCACTTCACACTCCATACTCACCATGGTAGCAGGCATTATCGGCACACCACTGACGCCAAATTCAAAGTGATCCGCCGACAAGTTGTGGTCATCTTTCTTTGCATATTGGTTGGCTAAGCCCTGTTGCTGCGAGCGCAGAATATTAACCCCAAATTGGGATGACTGCTCGAAAGCCTGGTACATTTCCGAATCATTCTGCAAACTCCACAGGACAAGCGGTGGCTCCAGTGAGACAGAGGCAAAGGAATTCACCGTCACTCCAAAGGGTTCCCCACCATCCGGGTGGGCCGTAATTATACACACGCCGGTGGTAAAAGCGCCCAGGACATCACGAAACTCGCGACTGGTAAAACTCATACTGATCCTCTTGGTATTCAGACAAAGCCGAGCAGTATACACAGCCGTTACCGACTGGGCGCATCCCCTATTTAGGCGATTTTTTATGGCCACAGGCGTCCCAACGACGCGCGGCCCTCGCGTCACTTTCGCGGGCATCCACCCAGTGTGCTCCCTGTGCAGTTGTTGCTTTCTTCCAGAAAGGCGCCCTTGTTTTCAGGTAATCCATAATAAATTCGCAGGCGTGGAATGTTTCACTGCGGTGCGCGCCGCTTACACCCACATATACAATTTGCTCGCCGGGTACGAGTCGACCTATGCGGTGCACGACAGTGGCTGCCCCTATATTCCAGCGCTGTTTCGCCTCATCGACAATGGTTTGTATGCTGCGCTCAGTCATGCCCGGGTAGTGTTCCAGTTCCATATGCGCAATTTGCCCATCCTTGCCGCCGGCCCGCACCAGGCCGACGAAACTCGCTACTGCACCCTGTGTGAAATCAGCCTTGGTCAGGGCCGCCTGCAGAACCCGCACATCAAAATCATCCTGCTGAATGCTGACATCCTTGGTGGACACTGCCCTAGCCTCCCGTGACCGGTGGAAAGAAGGCCACTTCATCGCCGTCTGCCACTGTTTGCTGATCCCCCGCCTGTTCCTGATTGACCGCGCAGAGGATATTGTCAGCGCCGAGAATTTCGTCCCAAGCTTGCTGCTGCGCTTGTAGATTTTGTTTCAAGCCGGCCACCGTCGCCACGCTCTCCTGCCACTGCACCTCCAGTTCACTGCAGCCGAGTTGCTCACGCAGGCGCGCAAAAAATAATATGTGGATCACAGCGATGCACTCCCACGCTGCCACTCACCCGATTTGCCGCCGCGCTTTTCCTGTAACTGTAGCTGGGAAATGACCATACCCCGGTCTACCGCCTTGCACATATCGTAAATCGTCAAGGCGGCCACCGATGCCGCCGTCAGGGCCTCCATTTCTACACCGGTTTGCCCGGACAGCTTACAGAGGGCCGATATTTTCACACAGCTATTGTCTGTATCAGCTTCAAGTTGCACATCAATAGCCGTCAGCAGCAGGGGATGACACAGCGGTATCAATTCATGACAGCGCTTGGCCGCCTGTATGCCGGCGATACGAGCGACCGAAAAAACGTCGCCTTTTTTGTGCCCGCCGGACACGATCAACTCCAGCGTGGCCGGCAACATGTTCACCACGGCCTGCGCCCTGGCTTCCCGTTCAGTTATTGCCTTTTCGGTCACATCGACCATGTGCGCAGCACCGGATTCATCCAAATGAGTCAGCTTTGTCATACCAGTTACATGTTCTCCTTGAGTGGGTCTGCATTATACTGCTAGCCATTCACAAATTGGGAACACAGATGTCTGAAATAAAGCTGGGACTGCAACTGGGATACTGGGGAGCTCTATACCCTGGGGCACACGTGGATATGGCTATAGAGGCGGAGAAACTGGGTTACGACTCGGTGTGGACAGCAGAGTCCTGGGGCAATGACTGTTTTACGCCACTGGCATGGATTGGCGCACAGACCTCAAAAATACGACTGGGTACCTCGGTGGCGCAGTTGTCCGCCCGCACACCCACCTCCTGCGCCATGGCGGCGCTATCCATCGATCATATGTCGGGTGGCCGCATGATTCTGGGTCTGGGCGTGTCCGGTCCACAGGTAGTTGAGGGCTGGTATGGACAACCTTATGCCAAACCGGTTACCCGTACCCGCGAGTATGTCGATATCGTCCGCCAGGTATTGGCACGCCAGGGCCCGGTCACCAGTGAGGGCGAACACTATCCGCTGCCCTACCAGGGTGAAGGATCCTGGGGAATGGGGAAGCCGCTCAAGCCAATCACCCATCCACTGCGCGCCGACTTACCAATATTTATCGGTGCCGAAGGCCCCAGGAATGTCACGCAAACTGCCAGGATTGCCGATGGTTGGCTGCCCCTGTATTACTCGCCCTATCGACAGGACGTTTATGCCGATCAGCTAACCGCTGCCAAGGAAGGTTTTGAAATTGCCACCACGGTACTGGTATGTATCAATGACAGTCTTGAGCAGGCCTTGTATCCGGTTAAAGCCATGCTGGGGTTTTATATCGGCGGCATGGGCGCCGCCAAGCGCAATTTTCACAAGGAGCTGATGGCCAGAATGGGGTTCGCCGATGAAGCCCAGGAAATTCAGGACCTGTTCCTGGCCGACAAGAGAGACGCGGCCATCGCGGCAGTGCCAACTCAATTCGCCGACGAAATCTCCCTGTGCGGCCCGGTAGAACGCATCCGCGAAAAGCTGGCGGACTGGCGCAATTCACCGGTTACCACGATGTTGGTTAACGGGGATGTAGCGCTACTGCGCACTATGGCCGAACTGACACTGTGATTTTATTACCGCTCTGATTTGCAGTACTACCGCGCAGACTGCTCGAAAGTGGTCTACATTTACTAGTCCCACCTGAAGAATTTGAACAGGAGTAGTGTCAGATGGAAGTGCTTAAACAATCGGAGATATCTGCCTCGATACTGATATCAGAAACCGAAGCCAAGCTACTCTCCCTGGCCGTGGAATACTGGCAGGGAGCAATGGACACCGGCAGCCCGGTGGTTGCTGACTTATCGGACCGGTTGCGGGAGATTTCTGAAGATTTTGATGCGCTGCTGAATGACAGGATTAAAAATTAGAGAAATGGCGCGCCCGTCAGGATTCGAACCTGAGACCGATGGCTTAGAAGGCCATTGCTCTATCCAACTGAGCTACGGGCGCGTAACTCGATCCTGCGGGCTGCAGGGAAGAACTGGGGTGGCTGACGGGTCTTGAACCCGCTACCTCCGGAGTCACAATCCGGTGCTCTACCTGGTGAGCTACAGCCACCACTACAAAAAATGGTCGGGGTAGAGAGATTCGAACTCCCGACATCCTGCTCCCAAAGCAGGCGCGCTACCAGACTGCGCTATACCCCGACATACCTGAAACGTATTGTTCTTACCGACCCGATTTTCAGGAGCGCGAATCATACCCGCGCCCCCGATGGTCGTCAATGCGAATATAGGGGCAATCGACAGGCTTTTCCTTTCGCCGCCGCAGCCTGCATGCGATAATCCGCCGCTTTCTGCAAACCACCCGGAGAAACACACCTTATGTCTGCACTGGTTCTCGATGGCAAGGCTCTGGCCGCACAAACCGAAGCCGAATTATTGCAACGCGTCGACGCGCTGAAAGCTAAATCCGGCGGCAAAACTCCCATCCTCGCTACCATCCTGGTGGGCGACGACCCGGCCTCTGCCACCTACGTCAAAATGAAGGGTAACGCCTGTCGCCGTGTGGGTATGGAGTCGCTGGCAGTGGAAATGCCTGCATCGACAACTACCGAGCAATTGCTGGAAAAAATCGCAGCGCTGAACAACGACCCCGACGTACACGGTATTCTGCTACAACACCCGGTACCGGAGCAGGTTGACGAACGCGCCTGTTTTGACGCGATTGCATTGAGCAAAGACGTTGACGGTGTCACCTGTCTCGGCTTTGGCCGCATGGCGATGGGTGAATCGGCGTACGGTTGTGCCACGCCGCAGGGCATTATGCGCACGCTGGAACACTACGGTATTGACATTCAGGGCAAACATGCGGTGGTTGTCGGTCGCTCACCGATACTCGGCAAGCCCATGGCGATGATGCTGCTGCAAAAACACGCTACCGTCACTATTTGTCACTCCCGCACTAAAGACCTGGCGGGACTGGTGCGCCAGGCTGACATCATAGTCGGTGCCGTGGGAGTGCCTGAGTTGATCAAGGGAGACTGGATCAGGGATGGTGCTGTCGTAATCGACGCGGGCTACCATCCCGGCGGCGTCGGAGACGTAGAGTTATCAGCGATTACCGATCGGGTCGCCGCCTACACGCCGGTACCCGGAGGTGTTGGCCCCATGACCATCAATACACTGATCTGCCAGACGGTGGAATCCGGAGAAAAAAGCCTCAGCTAAGCTATGCCGGCAGGCATATCGCGGCCTATCCAGCCGTTTGGGAATGGCCGGGCGGGGAATACGGAAAAGGACATGTAATCTATTGGAATATAGACTTTGTTAGGCCAGAGCTCTCGCTTGGTACTTCTTAAAATTCTCAGCCTGTTCAAATATCTCCTTGTAGACCTCATCACGATCCACTGGTGGGTAGCCATGTTTCGCCAGCACTAAAATCAGGCCCACCTTCAGCTCAGCCTTAATGTCATCGCGTTGGCTCCAGTCTGTGTATTGCACCTTATCCTCCACTACCATCTTCACGGCCCTGGAAAGTTCCAGCAGCTTGTCTTCTGGATAGGTGAAGTCGTACTTGATTGCCAGACCCTTGAGGATGTCGTAGAACGCCTTCTCCTCCAAGTCGATCCCCAGGTCGGCAAAGGACTCTTTTTCTTTCTTGAGGGCGTGGATTAGATCGATAATTTCACCAGAGAAGTCATCCAGCACATTGCTGACCAGCACATCGTCTTCCTTGCGCTTGTTATAGGCCTCAACCAGCGCCTTAAACTTCTTGGAGAAGTCCATGCCCTTAGCCTTGTTAACCTTTTTGAAGTCCTCAATGGCCCTGGCGAGTAGTTGTTGCAGCAACTTGATCTTGGTATTGGGTAGTTTGATTTTATCGATTTTGGCAAGGAAATCGGGGTCAAACAAATCTGTCTCGCCGGATGAGTCTTCACCCATCTTGAAGATCTCTTCTACACCATCCGCTTTCAGGGCTGCTGTAATCATCTCCCGTACTCTGGCGTTCATCTGTGCGGTGTCAGGGGCATTCCCTTTGGTGAGTTTGAAGACAATGGAGCGCACAGCCATATAAAAGTGTATCTGGTCTCGTTCCCTTTGGTGTAGCCCATCAGAGCCGCTACAGACGTCGTAGGCGGCTTTTAGTCGTTTGACCAGAGCCATGAATCGTTTCTCGATCTTGTCGGTGATCTGGGCGTATTCAGCGGCCATGTTGAGGCAGTGGAGCTGTTCCAGGGGGCTGCCCTCGTAATACGGCCTGGCATCAAACTTGTGGAACATCCTGTTGAGAAGGTCGAGGTGGTCCTTCGTCACGATGATGGACTGCTCCACTTCCTCGATATTCTGCTTGTCCGCCTTGTTGTAGTGGGCCAGAGCCAGATTCATCTGCTTCTTGATGCCAATGTAATCGACCACCAGCCCCTTCTCCTTGGTTTCATACTTACGGTTAACCCGTGAGATTGCCTGGATGAGGCTGTGGCGCTGGATGGGCTTATCGATATACATAGTGTCCAAAAACGGTACGTCGAAACCAGTCAGCCACATATCCACGATAATGGCGATCTTGAAGTTGGACTTGGCGTTCTTGAACTGTCGGTCCAGTTCCTTGCGATAGTCCTTGCCGCCCAGCATATCGTAGAGGGCTTTGGGGTCGTCCTTGCCACGGGTCATCACCATCTTTAATCGCGCCATTGGCTTGATGGTCTTCTGTTCCTGCTCGGTAAGTTCGGCGCCTGCTTCACAGGCCAGCACCTCTGCCCACCCAGGGCGCAGGGCAATCAGCTCCTGATAAAAGTTATAGGCGATTTCGCGCTTGCTACAGACAAACATCACCTTGCCTTTCTGGGTTGCGCCCTCATTGACGCGGGTTTCGTAGTGCTGCACAAAGTCTTTAGCCAATGCCTTGAGTCGATCCGGGTCTCCGAGTATTGCTGTCATGCTCGCGCTGGCTTTCTTGCTCTCCTCAACCTGGTAATCGCTGGCCCCGTCTTCGGCACACCGGGCGTAGTAGGTTTCGATGTCTTCCAGCTTCTTGTTGTCCAGTATCACCTTGGCGGCACGGCCCTCATAAACGATACGTACCGTGATTTCATCTTTCACCGACTCGGTCATGGTGTAGGCATCCACCACCTCGCCGAATACATCCAGCGTGGCGTCGATAGGGGTGCCGGTAAAGCCAACATAGGTGGCATTGGGCAGTGAGTCGTGCAGGTATTTGGCGAAGCCATAGGTGCGCTGTACGCCCTTCTCAGTGACCCGTACCCTCTGATCCAGATTCACCTGGCTGCGGTGGGCCTCATCTGAAATACAGATGACGTTGTACCGTTCCGTCAATAGTTCTGTGTCTTCGGTGAACTTATGGATGGTGGTTAAAAAAACGCCACCGCTATTACGGCCCTTGAGTAGTTCCCGCAGTTCTGTCCGGCTTTCAACACTGATGACGGTCTGGTCGCCGATATAGCCCTTGGCATTGGTGAATTGACCCGATAGCTGATCGTCCAGATCGGTGCGGTCGGTGATCAACACAATGGTGGGGCTCTCAAATTCAACACTCTTCATCAACAGCCGGGTGAGGAACAGCATGGTGAAACTCTTGCCACAGCCGGTGGCGCCGAAATAGGTGCCACCCTTGCCATCGCCTTCCGGTTTACGGTGGCGCCTGATGTTGTCATAGAGCTTTATGGCCGCATAGAACTGTGGATAGCGGCAGACAATTTTTACCTCCTCATTGGACACATCGGGGAAGCAGACGAAGTGCCGGATCACCTGCCGCAGCCGGCTTTTGTCAAACAACCCCTCGATCATGGTGTGCAGGGAGTTGATGCCGTCCTGCCCGATTGGCTCATTGCCCGTTACCTTGCGCCAGGCATAGAAGAACTCATAGGGCGCAAACAGCGAGCCCAGTTTGCTGTTGACACCATCACTGATCACACACAAAGCGTTGTACTTCAGCAGCTCTGGGATATCGCGGGCATAGCGAGTAGTGAGTTGCACGTAGGCATTGTGAATGGTGGCTTCTTCCCGTATTGCACTCTTGAACTCAAATACAATAAGCGGCAAACCATTGATGTAGAGGATGCCATCGGGGATACGCTTCTCGCTGCCCTGGATCTCCATCTGGTTGACCATGCGATAAATATTGCTGCCGGCCTGGTATGTTGCAGATTCGGCGACCATAGCCTCCATATCACCGAGCACAGCTTCTTGTTGCCTCAGCGACCCTGAGTAATTGATCAACTGGATATAAAGGTCTTTTTGGGTGTGATCCTCCCGCTTGAGCAGGAAGCCATCGGAGACCATCTTCATGATGGCCTTGTTGGAATCGTAGAGATCAGCGGCAGGCATCCGCTCCAGTCGATGGATTATCGACTCGATCTCACCACTGGTGATGTTGTCGGCTGCGTACTGTTCGGCCAGAAATGTTTGTAGGTCAGCCTTGATCAGCACCTCATTGGATTGACGAGTGATCGCCTCGCCTTTGAGATGGGGGTAGCCCTGTTCTTCCAACAGGGCGATGATAGCCTCCTCCAGCTTAGCTTCTGTGAATTTACTCATTGGACATTAGCTACCAGTTTCTCGGCATCAGGGATGCGGAGTTCTCCTGAGAGGAGTTTGGGGAGGAGGGTGTCACGGAGTTTAGACAGGCTGGTTGACTGCGTACTATTCTGAAGAATCCTCTCAAAATACGGGTCGATGGTTTCATCAAATAGGTGGCTCAGCTTTACCCCACAGTTTGGCGTCTTCAATGTTTTGAAAGTATCTCTCGTAATCGTACTAAATACAGAGCCGTGTCCACGCTGCTGCAGGTCTGAAACTCTCAACAAAATTGTGTAATAGGTGTAGTAGTCAGCGATACTGTTCTTACCCCGGATACCATAACATGATTGATTCATGGCAATTGGAGCACCTACTACAGCGCATTTGCCCACCGTTCCGCGAGCACTAATGATTGTTGTTCCCCTTGGCAATAATTTTGTAGAGGAGTTATCTAACCCCAGTTGAGTAATTGTTTTTTCAGTCTCGATCACGAACACATCAGATGTGTTAGGTGTATCTACCACTGAAAACCACGGAATATCACCACCCCAATATTCATTCATCGATGTCTTAGGAGTACCGCCACCGATAAGGTCGATAGTGTCATCTAACGGTAGCACCTCCCATCCCTCCGGAACCCACCCCACCTCCTCACTGAATTCAAAGCTGTTGGGGAACTGTTGCCGGATGGTTTCAGGGAGTGGCTTACGCTTCTCACCCAATGCTTGGCGGGTGGCGGCCTTGGCCTTAAGAGCCTCGGGGATTGGGTTTCCCGCTGCCAGTGCATTGTCGATCACCGGGTCAAAGTCCACAAACCAGCTCTTGAATAACGCCTGTGCCATTGATTCCAGCGTGGCATTCATCTGGTGGTTGAGTTCGATTTTGTCGTCGAGGGAGCCGAGGATGTGAGCTATGGATTTTTGGTCGTTCAGGTTGGGCAATGAAATTGCTACTTTATTTATATCCCTGATTGGTAATTGTGGCTGAGCACTGCCGGTTCTCAGCGCCTCGACTTGTGCGGAAAAAAGACGAGATCGAAGGAATAGATACAGGAATCTTGAATCCAGGTGTTTCTGGTCTGCTCTCAAGATGACCATTCCAGAATTGATACGAATGTGATTAAAGGGAATTTGATCGTTGAAATAGGCGACATTTCCAACTGTGCCTCTTGTCGTAAGAACTACATCATGTCGTTGTAGCTTTCCTTTCCTGAGTAGTTCGTCTCTTACCTTAGATATAAACGCCAACTCTGAGAGATTGAATCCGGATTGAGTTACATTACCTGTATTTAAAAAGATGCAATGTCCGCTGGAGGTAAACTCGCTTCGGTTGGGATAGTTCTTCCCTCGATCACCGTCAAGTATCTGCAAAGGTGCGTTTTCAAAAAGGCACTGCTGCCATTCAGCTCCCATAACCCAGCGCCTCCAGGTTCTCCCGAATCACCGCATCAAGTTTTTTTGATTCAGCCATCTGCTGATAAAGGGTCTGAGACAGCTCGGTCATCTTCTCCTCAAACGCGATGCCGTCATCCTCAATCTCTGCTGCGCCAACATACCTGCCCGGTGTCAGCACATAGTCGTTGGCTTTGATCTCCGCCAGCGTGACGGCCTTGCAGTATCCGGGCCTGTCTTCATAAGCGCCGTCTTTGGCCTCACCGCGCCAGGCATGGTAGGTGCGGGCGATCTCGGCGATATCCTCTGTGGAGAATTCCTTGTGGGTTCGGTCGATCATTGAACCGATGTTTCGGGCGTCGATAAACAGGGTCTCACCCTCTCGGTTGCGGTGGTTACTGTCGCTGTGGCCCTGGACCGTCTGTGCATTTTTGTTCTTGGTCAGAAACCAGAGACAAACTGGAATCGGTGTGGTGTAGAACAACTGTCCGGGTAGAGCAATCATGCAGTCCACTACGTCGTTCTCGATCATCTTCTGGCGTATCTTGCCTTCACCCTTGGTGCTGGTAGACATGGAGCCGTTGGCCAGTACAAAGCCCGCCACGCCATTCTCAGACAGCTTGGAGATCATGTGCAGTATCCAGCCGTAGTTGGCATTACCAGTGGGCGGCACTTCGTATCCGGCCCAGCGTGGGTCATCACTCAGTTCATCACTGGCGCGCCACTCCTTGAGGTTAAAAGGTGGGTTGGCCATGATGAAGTCGGCCTTTAGGTCGGGGTGCTGGTCCTTGAAGAAGGTGTCGGCGGGCACCTCGCCCAGATTGCCGGAGATGCCGCGAATGGCCAGGTTCATCTTTGCCAGCTTGTAGGTGGTAGCGGTCTGCTCCTGGCCGTAGATGGAGATGTCCTTGCTGTTGCCTTCGTGATTCTCAACAAACTTGATCGACTGCACAAACATGCCACCTGAACCGCAGCAGGGGTCGTAGATCTTGCCCTTGTAGGGCTCGATCATCTCGGCTATCAGGTTGACCACACACTTGGGTGTATAGAACTCACCCCCACCTTTTCCTTCGGTGGCGGCAAACTTGCCCAGGAAGTACTCATACACTCGCCCGACTACATCCTCTTGCTTGTCCTCCACAGTGTCGATGTTGCTGATGGAGTCAATCAGTGCCGCCAGCTTGCTGACTTCAATGCCCAGGCGGGAGAAGTAGTTGTCGGGCAGTGCACCTTTCAGCGATGGGTTGTTTTTTTCCACCGTGTGCAGGGCAGTATCGATTTTAACGGCGATATCATCCTGCTTGGCTTGCTTCTGAATGAAGGACCAGCGCGACTCCTCTGGCAGATAGAAGACATTCTCCATGGTGTAGAATTCCACCATGTCGGTGTACTGCTCCTTGCCTTCGTCTATCAGGGCCTGCCTGCGCTCCTCGAACTTATCACTGATGAATTTGAGAAAGATCAGGCTGAGGATTACATGCTTGTACTCGGAGGACTCTACGGTGCCCCGGAGCTTGTCGGCGGTATCCCATAGATTTTGTTCAAAGCTCTTTTGTTTCTTTGCGGCTGGTTTCTTTGCCATTCTGATTCCTTTTGTAACCGGGCGATTGATGCTACCGGGGCGACGATCCATTGTTGATTGTCGGGATTGGTGCTCAACTTTACAGGGCTGAGCGCTTGTTATTGATATGGCTGGGATTCTAGCAGTTAATGCTCCCTATCGGCGAGTAAACCGGCGGCCATGAAAGCTCCATTGTTATTCTCATGTGGGTGCCGTTGGATAAGGATTGGGGGCTTCCGGTGAAATTGGCCGGGTATAAGCGGTGGCTGGACTGAGGCGATTGAACAGGCAGTCGTTGAGTCTGGGGAAGATACCTTTCATGCACGGCAGGCGAAGGTGGTCACGGCTTGGATTATGTGAATCGTTGGCTTTTTTTTGCCGTTACCAACCGATGATGGTGGACTATTATTCTTAAGCGGGTGTTGAGACCGCGCCCTCATAACTGGGAGAACGACGCATGGATATGCTTCCACGCACGAAGATTTTGGCTGTCGCTGTAGCTGCGGCGTTAGCGGCAACAACATTTGCACAGGCACAGGACATTCTCGAAGAGGTACTGGTTACGGGTTCCAAGATTCGCGGCGCAGCGATTGATCGCGCCTCGCCAGTGAACACGCTGACCCAGGCAGACCTGCAAAAGACCGGTCTCACCTCGGTGGCGGATATTCTCAACCAGTTGCCGAACTCCGGCGGTTCACTGAATACCCGCTTCAACAGCTCGGGCAACTTCGGCTTTCCACCGGACGGTGGCGGTATTGGCGCCGGCGCCGCGCAAATTGACTTGCGCAACCTGAGTGCCAAGCGGACGCTGGTGCTGGTGGACGGAGTTCGCTGGGTGCACGGCTCCTCGGCCAGTGGCGTATCCAGTGCGACTGACCTGAATACCATCCCGATTTCGATTATTGAACGTATCGAGGTACTGGAAGACGGCGCCTCGGCAATTTACGGCTCAGATGCCATAGCCGGTGTGGTCAACATTATCACCAAGAAAAACTTCGAGGGCCTTGAAATCACGGCCTACGGCGGTGAGTGGGATGATAACGACGGCACCACCACCGAGTACAACCTGTCCTGGGGTGTGCAGACTGACCGCACCAACATGTTCTTCGGTGTCAGCTATAACAACCAGGACCGGGTGAAGGCGAAGGACCGGGATATTTCCGGTTACCCGGTGGCAGGTCTGGACCATTGCCTGGGCAATTGCAGCTCCGGTACTCCTCAGGGACGCTTTTTCCTGACCGATCCCAATACCGGCAATCAACTGGACCTCACAACCAATGATGGTGTGGGAGGCATACCTGCTTACGACCCATCTAACCCAGGCGGACCCAACGACGATTTCCACAGTTTTGCTACTGCGGATCGCTTTAACTACTCCCAGTTCAACCTGGTGGTAGCACCGGTAGAGCGCTGGAACCTGTTTACCCAGATCTCGCACCAGTTGACTGACAATGTACATGTCAACGTGAAGGGTATGTACAACAACAGGGAATCTACCAACCAAGCCGCTCCAGAACCGCTGTTTATTGGTCCCGAGGCTGGCAATGGCAACCTGATGGACACCATCAACATCGACGTTACCAACCCCTACAACCCCTGGGGATTTACCGTGGATGCCGCCACCAATGGTTACTTTATGGGACGGCGGCCGCTGGAAGGCGGACCACGGATCTTCGAGCAGGATGTCGACACGTTCTACCTGTCGGGAGGCCTGGACGGTGAGTTCGAGTTGGCAGACCGGCAGTTCTACTGGGATATGACGGCCGCCTACTCCAAAAACTCGGCTAACCAGGTCAAACACGGCGGTTACAACTCTGCCCACCTGAAGCGAGCATTGGGTTCACTGGACGAGTGTATCGATAACTGTGTGCCCTTTAACTTCTTTGGTGGCCAGGGCGCCGACGGCCAGGGCACGATTACCCGGGACATGCTGGATTATGTGGGCTTTGTGCAGAAGGACGAAAGCGAACAGGAGCTCACCACCTATCAGTTCAACCTGTCTGGCTCGGTTATGGACCTGCCCGCCGGTAAGCTGGGATTCGCGATTGGCTACGAGTACCGCGAACAGGAAGGCAGTTTCACGCCCGACGCGGTGGTAACCGCCGGCGAAAGTGCCGGTGTACCTTCAAGCCCCACCAGCGGCAGCTTCGATGTGGACGAGTTCTTTCTGGAGACCAATGTACCGCTGCTGGCTGACAAGCCTTTCGCTCACCTGCTGGATGTGACCTTCGCCGTACGCTACTCGGACTATGACACTATTGGCGATGACACCACCAACAAGTACGCGGCCCGCTGGAAGCCTATTGAAGACCTGATGTTCAGGGTCTCATTCTCTGAAGGCTTCCGGGCACCGGGTATTGGCGAATTGTTTGGCTCGGCTGCCCGCTTCGACCAGTCCCTGGAGGATCCCTGTTCCGGCCTGACTGGCAGCAGTTCGCCGGATCTGGTCGCCAACTGTGCAGCACTGGATGTACCGACAGACGGTTCCTATACCCAGTTCAACGCACAGATCTCCGTCACCACGGGTGGCAACCCGGACCTGAAGGCTGAAACCTCTGACAGCACCATGTACGGTGTAGTCTACTCTCCCTTCTGGGTCGAGAACGTATCCTGGATTGACGCGATAGAATTCGAAGTGAACTACTTCAATGTCGAAGTGGATGATGCCATCCAGGCACTGAATGCCCAGGTGCAACTGGCCGGTTGTGTGGCAACTCTGGATGCTTCGCTGTGCAACGGGATTTTGCGTACCTCCGGTGGTGTAATCAACGGTTTCGCCAACGCCCTGACCAACATCGGCGGCATCGCAACCACGGGTTACGACTTCACCATCACCTATGCATCCCCGGATACCGGCTACGGCAGTTTCACAGCTCGCCTGCAGGGTACTTCGCTGGATGAATATACCGAAAGCATTCCCACCGCAGCCGGCTTTGTTGACCTGGCTCGCGAGGGAACTGAGATCGGTGATCCCGAGCGGGGCTTTCCGGAGTTCAAGGCCAACCTTACTCTGAACTGGATGTACGGTGATTGGCAGGTCGGTTGGGCCATGCGATATATCGATGACATCACAGAGCGCTGCCCAGGTATCGCCACTGGTGAGAACCTCTGCTCCAACGAGGCAGGCACCGCCAACGAGATGTCCGATGTGTACTACAACGACCTGCAAGTCACCTGGCGTCCTGAGCTAAGCTTCGGGGATATATCACTGCAAGTGGGTGCCAACAACATCTTTGATGAAGATCCACCCGAGTGCTATAGCTGCGCCCTGAACGGTTTTGATGCAACGCTGTACGACGTTCCCGGTGTGTTTTACTACGCGCGACTGGTGTACAGGCAGGACTAAGCTAATGTAGGGCCGAATTCATTCGGCCCTACACCCGCTTCCAGGTGGTGCCCTCGGGGGCATCTTCCAATATCACTCCCTGCGCCTTGAGCTGTTCGCGCACTTCATCAGCGCGGGCGTAGTTCTTGTCGAGCTTGGCCTGCCGGCGTTCTACTATCAATGCTTCGATAGCCTCGGCTGAGATTGCATCATCAGAAGCTGCCCCTTGAAACCATTGCTGCGGGTCACTTTGCAGGATGCCAAGCAAATCCGCCCCGGCGAGAATACGTGCTTTCAAGGCCGGCTTATCGGCCTCGTCTGCCTTGTTCAGCGCCTTGGCCAGGGCGTGTAACCCGGCGATGGCAATTGGGGTATTGAGGTCATCATTGAGCGCTGCGTAAAACGCTTCTCCCCGCAGTGAGACCTCTGCATTCAACTCGATATGCTGCACCTCGCGCAGCGCACCGTACAGTCCATCCAGTGAGGCGCGCGACTGCGCCAGCAACTCAACCGAGAAGTTCAGGGGCGAGCGATAATGCGCCGACAGCAATGCAAAGCGCAGTACCTCCCCGGAAAACTGCTGCAGCAGGTCGCGTACGGTGCGAAAATTGCCCAGCGATTTGGACATTTTCTCACCGTCGATATCCAGGTAGGCGTTGTGCATCCAGTAGCGCACATAATCGCCGCCGTGGGCGCACTGGCTCTGGGCAATTTCGTTTTCGTGATGGGGGAATATCAGGTCCCGCCCGCCACCGTGAATATCAATGGTCTCGCCCAGGTGAGCGTGAATCATGGCAGAGCACTCCAGGTGCCAACCGGGACGCCCGCGGCCCCAGGGACTATCCCAACCGGGCTCATCGTCACTGGACGGCTTCCACAATACAAAGTCACCGGGATAGCGCTTGTAGTCCGCCACTTCTACCCGCGCGCCAGCCAACATATCGTCGAGCGAGCGGTGCGATAACTTGCCGTAGTCATCCATAGATTGCACGGCAAACAGTACGTGGCCGTCGGCTTCGTAGGCGTGGCCCTTTGCTACCAGAATCTCCATTAGCGCGATCATCTCCGGCAGGTGCTGGGTAGCGTGCGGCTCCATCGTGGGTGGCAGCGCATTGAGTCCAAGCATATCTTCGCGGTACCTGGCGGTAAACTCGGCGGTAAACTCCTCCATGTCGCGGCCGCTTTCCTGTACGGCTGCGATAATTTTGTCGTCGATATCGGTGATATTGCGGGCGTAAATCACTTCGTCATACTGGGTCTGCAGAAGCCGGAACAGGATATCGAATACCACCACCGGCCGGGCGTTGCCGATATGGGCCAGGTTGTATACCGTGGGGCCACAAACGTACATGGTGACCCGATTGGGTTGCAGGGGCACAAATTCTTCTTTCTTGCCACTGAGTGTGTTGTATATCCGCAGCGCCATGTTCAGGAATTCCCCACTTTGGCCCAGGTATCGCGCAGCCCAATCGTCTTATTAAATACCAGGTTGTCAGCACTGTGATCGAAGCGGTCGGCAACAAAGTAACCCTCGCGCTCAAACTGGAAGTTTTGCTCCGCCACGGCGGTGGCCATGCCCGGCTCTATCAGGCAATTACCAAGCACTTGCAGCGATTCGGGGTTTATCTGTGCCATGAAGTCGATGCCACCGGCACCGGGATTGGGCGCGGTAAAGAGACGGTCGTAGAGGCGAATTTCCACCGCAATACCCATGCCGGCGGACACCCAGTGAATGACCCCTTTGGCCTTTATGCCGTCAGCGGGATCATTGCCCACCGTACCTTCAATAACCCTGGCGTGCACGGCGACAATCTCTCCTGCATCGTTCTTTTCTACCGCGTCCGCCTCAATCACATAGGCGTTGCGCAGGCGCACCCGCTTGCCCAGCACCAGCCGCTTGAACTTTTTATTGGCCTCCTCCCGAAAATCAGCCTTGTCGATAACCAGCTCTCGCGTAAACGGCAGCACTCGCTCGCCCAGTTCCACCCGGTTTGGATGTGCCGCTGCGGTCAGTTCTTCCACCTGGTCCGCCGGGTAATTGGTGAGAACAAGCCTGAGCGGATTAATCACACACATCGCCCGTGGCGTGCTCTCGTTGAGATCATCACGAATGACATGTTCCAGCATGGCGAAATCGACCATACCGTCACTGCGGGTTGAGCCCGCCTGTTCACAGAACCGGCGAATTGATGCCGGCAGGTAACCACGCCGGCGCATACCGGCAACTGTGGGCATACGCGGGTCATCCCAACCGGCGACGATGCCCGCGTCGACCAGTTGTTTGAGTTTGCGCTTACTGGTGACCGTGTAACTGGTATTCAAGCGCCCAAATTCGTACTGCTTGGGCTGCTGCTCGATGGGCAAATGTTCGATATACCAGTTATACAGCGGCTTGTGATCTTCAAATTCCAGCGTGCAAACAGAGTGGGTCACACCTTCTATGGCGTCTTCCTGGCCGTGGGCAAAATCATAGGTGGGGTAAATGCACCAGTCGTTGCCAGTCTGGTGATGGGCCACTTTGCGAATACGGTAAATAATCGGATCGCGCAGGTTCATGTTGGGCGCTGCCATGTCGATTTTTGCGCGCAGGGTCTTGCTGCCCTCATCAAAGTCACCGGCTTTCATACCGGCGAGCAGTTCGAGGTTCTCCGCTATACCGCGCTCCCGGCAGGGACTGTTGCGCCCCGGCTCGGTCAAAGTGCCGCGGTACTCCCTGGCCTGGTCAGCGCTGAGATCGCACACATAGGCATCGCCCTGCTCTATCAGGTGCACGGCCCAGTCGTAGAGCTGCTGGAAATAGGCCGAGGCAAAGCGCACTTCCCCATCCCACTCATAGCCAAGCCAGCGCACATCGTTCTGGATAGACTCGATGTATTCCTGACTTTCCTTGCCCGGGTTGGTGTCATCGAAGCGCAGATTGCAGACACCGCCAAAACGCTCGGCCAGCCCAAAATTGACACTGATGGACTTGGCGTGCCCCAGATGCAGGTAGCCGTTGGGTTCAGGGGGAAAACGGGTCACCACTTTGGTCACGCGACCGGTTTGCAGATCTTCGGCCACGATGCTTTCCAGAAAATTTGTCGAACCTGTATCTTCATTCATGGGGTTATTCGAACGCTGTGCAAAGGTCGCGTATTATAGGGAACAATTGGCAGTATTTTCCAATCCAGAAATAAGCCTGAAGGGACGGTGTATCAAGCCATCCTTCGAGGAACTGCTTAACGGCATCCAGGGTTATTTCAGGCTCATTCCATATCGGAGAAGACTCTGGGTTCCCGGCACCGGGAAAAGTCCGTATCATTGCACGCCCTTTTACCCACCGACTGTAAAGGAACACCGTATGCTTATCATGCACACCTCCTTTGGCGATATCACTCTTGAGCTGGACGCCGAGCGTGCCCCAAAAACCGTGGAAAATTTTGTTGCCTACGTCAATGATGGCCACTATAACGGCACCATTTTTCACCGGGTCATAGACAACTTTATGATCCAGGGCGGTGGTTTTGAACCTGGTATGAATGAGAGGGCAACCGGTGCATCTATCGAGAATGAAGCCGATAACGGCCTTAAGAACGATGTGGGTACTATCGCCATGGCCCGCACCATGGACCCCCACTCTGCCTCCGCACAGTTTTTTATCAACATAAAGGACAACGATCTCCTCAATCACACCGCACCCACCAGCCAGGGCTGGGGATACGCCGTATTTGGCAAAGTTGTTGATGGCATGGACATAATCGACAAAATCAAGGCTGTGGCTACTGGCAGTGCCGGTGGTCACCAGGATGTGCCCGTGGAAGATATTATTCTAGAATCAGTCGAGATTGCCTGCAAATAGTAATAGCCATATAAAACAGTGGGTTATGCGGGTAAGCTACGCCGGAACCCCACTGTGAAAACGAAATTCCACATCCGTGGATTCGATCAATCCCGCTTCAATCCCGCCAAAAACCGCCACTCTACCGTCTACTTCCTGTTGACTGGAAAATTCCGCCGCCAGGCCCAGGTAATCACTGAAATGCCGTGCCTCTGATTTGAGTAGAGACAGGTAAAACTCCTGCAATTCCTCATCCAGTTGCGGCGCCAGCGCTGCAAATCGCTCGCAGGAGCGGGCTTCGATCAAAGCGCCAATCACCAGTGTATCGACCAGCCGGGCCGGCTCATGACTGCGCAATGCCTGGCGCAGGCCCGCCGCGTAGCGCGCCGCCGATATCTGTACATATTCCACACCACGTCGCTGCATTATTGCCGTTACCTGCTCAAAATGACGTAGCTCTTCCCGCGCCAAGCGGGATAACGTGCGCAGCAATTTTGGATGTTCAACGTAGCGGTACAGCAGGTTCAGCGCCGTCGACGCCGCCTTCTTCTCACAATTGGCGTGATCTATAAGTAGAATAGCCTGGTTCTGCAGAGCCCAGTCAAGCCACGCAGTGGGTGTTGCACAGGGCAAAAATTCTTCTACGGCCTCCAGGTCCACCGCAGTTGCCATTACGCTGTCTCGGCCGCGCTCAGGTAGCGCTCGTAATAAGCGTCTGAAAGTATAAAAAACTCCTCATCGATAATGATGCGCAGCTTGTCCAGCCTGAAATTTCGATACTCGGCGTCTATCATCAAACCAAACTTTGCCGGGTCGCCGATCTGGCTGCCACCGGCCTTGAGTAAACAGTAGGCCCAACAGTAGACATCGCGGTGTTCTGGAAAGGGAATTTGTTGCTGCTGCAATTGCGAGCGCAACAAATCCTGGTCTATTACCTGTAACCTGTTGCGGGTGCACTGGCTGAGAAACTGGCTCAGGCGCTGCTCGATAAGGAGTTTTTCCTCATTGCTGTAGCTATTCCAATGGATTACCTCGTGGGCAAAGCGCTTGCAGCCGCGACAGACACGCTCGCCTATTCCGGTGGAACAGACACCGATACAAGGTGTTTTAACGGTGCGGGTAATCATGCCGGAGAGTGTACGTTATCACCACTATGAATGCACGATATAAGCCTTTCGCCCGTGCGTAACGGACGCTGGTACGTTATAATTCAGCCCCTTTTTTGGTAGCCATACAGGAGACATTTATCGTGCTTGAAGCATATCGAGAACACGTGGCCGAACGCACCAGTCAAGGCATTCCGCCCAAGCCCCTCAGCGCCGAGCAGGTTGCTGACCTGATTGAACTGCTAAAGAATCCCCCTGCCGGGGAGGAGGACTATTTGCTGGATTTGATCAGCAACCGAGTACCACCGGGGGTCGACGAAGCCGCCTATGTCAAGGCCGGCTTTCTGTCTGCCCTGGCCCTCAGTGAAGCGCAGTGCGCCCTCATTGATGCCGCTGCGGCAGTCAAGTTGCTGGGCAACATGTTGGGCGGCTACAACATTGAGACCCTGGTTACATTACTCAGCGATGACACGCTGGGCAGCGCAGCCACCACCGAGTTAAAGCATACCCTGCTTATGTTCGATGCCTTTCACGACGTGGAACAACTGGCCCAAAACGGCAATGCCCACGCCCAATCGGTCATGGAGTCATGGGCCGCCGGTGAGTGGTTTACCGACAAGCCGGAAGTTGCCGAATCCATCAAGGTTGCTGTCTTCAAGGTCACCGGTGAAACCAATACAGATGATTTGTCACCCGCCCCGGACGCCTGGTCGCGCCCCGACATCCCCCTGCATGCACTGGCCATGTACAAGATGACCCGCGACGGTCTCGAACCTGAAGAGCACGGTGTACGCGGCCCGATGGCCCAGGTGGAAGCCGTGCAGGCGCAGGGCTTACCGGTAGCTTTGGTAGGCGATGTGGTTGGCACCGGCTCTTCGCGCAAATCCGCCACCAATTCAGTACTGTGGTTTTTCGGTGACGAACAGAATGGCGTCCCCAACAAGAAAGGCGGCGGCATTTGCATTGGCGGAAAAATCGCCCCTATCTTCTATAACACCATGGAAGATGCAGGTGCACTGGTTTTTGAAGCGCCGGTCGACGACATCGCTCTGGGTGATGTAATCGAAATTCGGCCCTACGAGGGCAAGATTCTCTCTGACAGCGGCGCGATAATCAGCGAGTTTGCGCTGAAATCTGACGTGCTACTGGACGAAGTTCGCGCCGGCGGCCGTATCAACCTGATTATCGGCCGGGGCGTGACCACCCGTGCCCGCGAATCACTGGGCCTGGGCGCATCGGAGCTATTCCGTATACCTGCCCAACCCGCCGCTAGCGACAAGGGTTTCACGCTCGCACAGAAGATGGTTGGCAAAGCCTGTGGTACCGACGGCATACGTCCCGGCACCTACTGCGAACCGCGCATGACCACGGTTGGTTCACAGGATACTACCGGGCCAATGACCCGCGATGAACTGAAAGACCTGGCCTGCCTGGGTTTCTCAGCCGATTTGACAATGCAATCCTTCTGTCACACGGCCGCCTATCCCAAGCCGGTAGATATAGACACCCAGCATACCCTGCCCGATTTCATTATGACCCGTGGCGGAGTATCCCTGCGCCCGGGTGACGGTATTATCCACTCCTGGCTGAACCGCATGTTGCTGCCCGATACAGTGGGTACCGGTGGCGATTCACACACCCGCTTTCCCATGGGTATTTCCTTTCCCGCCGGTTCCGGACTGGTGGCCTTTGCCGCCGCCACCGGCGTGATGCCGCTGGACATGCCAGAGAGTGTACTGGTGCGATTCAAGGGTGAAATGCAGCCCGGTATCACCCTGCGCGACCTGGTGCATGCCATCCCCTATTTCGCGATTCAGCAGGAGCTGTTAACAGTAGAGAAGAAAAGCAAGAAAAACATCTTTTCCGGCCGCATCCTGGAAATTGAAGGCCTGGGCAAACTCAGTGTAGAGCAGGCCTTTGAGCTATCGGACGCCTCCGCCGAGCGCTCAGCAGCAGGCTGTGCCATTGAGCTCAGCGAAGCGTCGATCACAGAATACCTGCGCTCAAATATCGTCTTGCTGCGGTCCATGATTGCCGACGGCTACGGCGATGCCCGCACCCTGGAGCGCCGCGCCCGCAACATGGAAGCGTGGCTTGAGAAACCGACGTTGATGAAGCCTGACGCCGATGCCGAATACGCCGCTGTAATAGAAATCGACCTGGCGGAAGTCACCGAGCCCATCGTCTGCGCGCCCAACGACCCCGACGATGCACGCCTGTTGTCCGCAGTCGCCGGCGACAGCGTCGACGAAGTATTTATTGGCAGTTGTATGACCAATATCGGGCACTTCAGGGCGGCGGGAAAACTGCTGGAACAGCACAGTGGCTCAATCGCTACCCGCCTGTGGCTGGCGCCGCCCACCAAGATGGACGAGCACCAGTTGATGGAAGAAGGCTACTACAATATTTTTGGGGCTGCTGGGGCGCGTACAGAAATGCCCGGTTGTTCGCTGTGTATGGGTAACCAGGCACGGGTGGCAGCCAATTCAACCGTGCTATCCACTTCGACCCGCAACTTCCCCAATCGTCTGGGTGACGGCGCCAATGTTTACCTGGTATCAGCGGAACTGGCGGCGGTGGGCGCCATACTGGGGAAACTGCCAACACCAGAGGAATACCTGAAGTATGCGCAGAATATCGACTCCATGGCGGATGAAATATACCGTTACCTGAACTTTGACCAGATTGAAGCTTTCCAGAAAACCGCTGCAGAAGGCGCTCGAATCGCGGCCATTGAGATTCAGGAAGTGGCCGTCTAACTCAGCCTGCCTGCTTCCCCTTACAGCGCGCAGAAGCCGCGCTGCAAATCAATTTTGAGATCGTCTATATGTTCCAGGCCAATGGCGAGTCGAACCAGGTTCTCGGTAATGCCCGCCGCCGCACGCTCTTCTTCACTGAGGCGTCCATGGGTTGTGGTGGCCGGATGCACAATGGTTGTCTTGGCATCGCCAAGGTTTGCTGTCAACGACAAAAAGCGGGTCCCGTCGATAAAGCTCCAGGCCTCCTTGCGTCCACCCTTGAGGCGCAACGACAGCACGCCACCAAATGCCCGCTGCTGCCGGCGGGCCAGCTCATGACCGGGGTGGTCTTCCAGGCCGGCATAGAACACCCGCTCCACCGCGGGCTGCTCACGCAGCCAGCGCGCCAAATGCAGTGCGTTGCTGCTGTGAGCATCCATGCGCAGGCGCAATGTCTCCAGACCCTTGAGGAAAACCCAGGCGTTAAATGCGCTCATGGTAGGACCCGCTGTACGCAGAAAGCCAACCACTTCTTCCATCTGTTTTGCCGAACCCAGCACCACACCACCGACACAGCGCCCCTGACCATCCAGATACTTGGTGGCGGAGTGGACCACTATGTCTGCACCCAGATCCAGCGGACGCTGCAGAGTCGGTGTACAAAAGCAGTTGTCCACCACCAGCAGGGCATCACTGGCATGAGCCAATGCAGACAGCGCGGCTATATCCGCCACTTCGCAGAGCGGGTTTGATGGCGTCTCCAGAAATAACATGCGTGTCTCATCCTGCACAGCAGCTTGCCAGTCTGTTATCTCAGTCAGGTCTACAAAGCTGACAGCAACACCAAATTTTTTCAGGAACCTGTTAAACAGGTTAGTGGTAGTGCCAAATACGCTGCGCGAACAAACAACGTGATCGCCGGACTGCAACAATGCCATGCAAGTGCTTAGAATCGCGGCCATGCCCGAGGCGGTAGCCACCGCCTGTTCTGCTCCTTCCAGCGCGGCGATTCGCTCCTCAAAAGTACGCACTGTAGGGTTGGTGTAGCGCGAGTAAACATTGCCGGGACTTGCACCGGAAAAGCGCGCCGCCGCCTCGGCGGCGCTGTCGAAGATATAGCTGGAAGTGAGATACAGCGCCTCTGAGTGTTCACCCTCGGCACTGCGCCGCTGGCCGGCACGCACCGCCAGCGTGTCCAGTTGGGCGTTGGCAAAAACATCAAAATCGTCTTCAGTCATAGTTGTTCTCAGGAGACCTCGTTGTGCAGGCCAATCACCGCTCCCTCCTCCGCTGTGGCAGTCAGGCGCTCACTTTGCGCGTCATCATTGCGCAAGGCCTCAATTCGCTGCAGATAACCCTGGTCGATGTCACCGGTGACATAGTTACCGGTAAACACCGAGCAGTCATAGTCTTTGACATTGGAATTACCTGCTACGCTGCTGGCTATCAAATCACCGAGGTCTTGATATACCAGCCAGTCGGCGCCAACCAACTCGCAAATCTCAGCCTCATCGCGGCCGTGGGCAATGAGTTCACTGGCCGAAGGCATGTCGATTCCGTAGACGTTGGGATACCTGACCGGCGGAGCGGCTGATGCAAAGTAGACTTTATTGGCGCCGGCATCCCTGGCCATTTCAATAATCTGCTTGCAGGTGGTGCCGCGCACTATAGAGTCATCCACCAACATTACATTTTTACCTTTGAACTCCAGCCCGATTGCATTGAGTTTCTGACGCACACTCTGCTTGCGTTGATGCTGTCCCGGCATGATAAAAGTGCGGCCGATATAGCGGTTTTTCATCAGTCCTTCGCGAAATTTCAGTCCCAGCACATGGGCCATCGACTGCGCCGCTATGCGGCTGGTATCCGGAATCGGAATAACCACATCAATATCGTGATCCGGTCGCAGAGCCAGTATCTTGCGGGCCAGGTATTCGCCCTGGCGCAAACGGGTTTTGTAAACCGAAATCCCGTCCATAAGTGAATCGGGGCGGGCAAAGTAAACATGTTCAAATATGCAGGGCGTCAATTTCGCCGCATCCGCACACTGGCGCGAGTACATTTGACCATCTGCGGTAATATAAACCGCTCCACCGGCGGCGACGTCTCGAATCAGGGTAAAGCCCAGCACATCAAGTGCCACACTTTCCGAGGCCAACATGTATTCGTCAGCACCGTTTAGCGAACGTTTTCCAACCACCAGCGGACGAATGCCATGGGGGTCGCGAAACCCGACCACGCCATAGTTGGCAACCATGGCCACTGCCGTATAGCCACCGCGACAACGTCGGTGTACACCTGCAACAGCGGTAAAAATTTCTTCTTCAGTAGGCTTTAACTTGCCCAGTTTTTGCAACTCGTGGGCGAACACATTGAGCAGCAACTCTGAGTCGGAGTCGGTATTGAGATGGCGCAAATCTGTCTGGAACAATTCTTCAGTGAGTGCTTCCGAGTTGGTCAGGTTGCCGTTATGCGCGAGACCTATGCCGTAGGGTGAGTTTACATAGAAGGGTTGCGCCAGGGCGGGACCCGCACTACCGGCGGTTGGGTAGCGAACATGGCCAATGCCAATACGTCCCTGCAAGCGCTGCATATGATGCTGACGGAATACATCGCGTACCAGCCCGACGCTTTTGCGCTGGTTGAAGTGGCCATTATCAAAGGTGATGATGCCGGCTGCATCCTGTCCCCGGTGCTGCAATACAGTCAGCGCATCATATATCGACTGGTTGACATTAGAGTTACCTACAATGCCAATCAATCCACACATACACTTGCTCTCCCCTTATTCACAGCCAGGGCATTCGCCCGTTGTCGGCAACATCAGAAAAATTCTGCCGCGCCCATTGCTCGACAATCGTCAGGTGTGGCACCAATAGTGATTGTTCCACAGATTGCTGTTCTTCGACTGGCAGTACCGCCCGCATCACAAACAACAGTACCAGCACCACAACCAGCCCGCGGGTAAACCCAAACACCGTGCCAAGCAAACGGTCAGCGCCACTCAAGCCCGTCACTTTAATGATCTGAGCGAGCAGCATATTCAAAAGTGAACCCAGCATTAGCGTCGCGGCGAAGAGTAACACATAGGCACTGACGTATCGTATAGAATCGTTGGCGATAAACTCAGTCAACTGGGTGGAAAGCCGCGCGCTGAACCCAGTTGATACCAGAAAAGCCGCCACCCACGCCAGCAGTGACAGCGCTTCTTTCACAAAGCCGCGCTTGAGGCTTATCAGTGTGGATAAACCCAAAATGGCGACGATTGCCCAATCAATCCAGTTCATTTGTATGCTTAGGGTATGTAGCGCGCAATGATAGCCTTCACCTGCAGGCGCTTATGCATGGCCCGCTGGGTCGACTGTAGTTTCTGTGGATCGAAGACCGGCCCAATACTTACCCGGTACAGGGTCTTCTGTTCGTGTTTGAGTGGCCGGTGATAGGCCTTGTAACCCAGGCCGATTAGCTCCTTGACCAATTCATCTGCCTTGTCTTTCTCGCCGACAGTAATAACCTGCAACACCCAGGCGACCGGGATACCGGCTTTATCCAACCTCGGTTCCGCACGGGTATTGGGGCTTGTGTCAGCCGTTTGCTCAGGCAGTTGCGTGTGCAATGGGATTTCAGTAGTTGTCGATGCCATGCCCTGCAGAGGCTTTGGAGCTTCTATTTTTGGTCGTTGCAGGTTTGGCATTGGCGGAACCTGGCTGTCGCGGTCCAGCGTTTGACGGTCCGAGTCTACGAAAACCAGCGGCCAGAATACGACGCCAAGGGCAATAAGCACCAGTGCTCCTACCAGGCGTTGCTTGAGTACACCTCTCAAGGGGAATCTCCCACCTGCTCAATATGCTCCATTACTCCAGCCACGGTATAAAAAGACCCGAATACCACCAGCAATGACCCCTTTTCCAAATCACCCAGCGCCATCGTAAAGGCCTGCTCCGGGCTGTTACATTCGTATCTCACCTGCTCCCCCTGGCTGCGCAGAACCGCCGCCACCTCTGCGGCGGGCAAGGCTCTGTCGATAGCCGGCAAATCCGTTACATACCAGCCATCGAAGAGCCCGCTACAACTGCGAATCATAGCACGTATGTCTTTGTCAGACAGGACACCGAACACCGCACACACCGGTTTTCCGACCCGTTTTCTGAGCGTGCCGGCAAGATTGCCAACGGCCGCCTCGTTGTGCGCCACATCAAGCACTACAGGCACGCCATCAACAAGCAGATTCTGCAGCCGACCCGGTAGCGAAAGCTGCGCCAGGATTGCCGGTAATTGGTCCAGCGGCGGGGCGAAATCCAGCACATCGGCTGCCTGCCACGCAGCGGCAATATTCTCGCCGCGCAGTGGGCCGGTCGGGATAAGCGCCAGCAATTGCGGGTCCACAAAACTGGCTGGGCAAGCCAGCTCATCAATACGCGCCAGCAAACTGGCGGCAGGTTGGTGGTCAGCCACCATTACCGGGATACCTGCTCGCAGAATACCGGCTTTTTCCAGTGCTATACGCTCGCGCGAGTCGCCCAGCCAGGATTGGTGATCAAGGCTGATACTGGTGATAATGGCCACCGTGGGATCAACAATATTAACCGCATCCTGTCGCCCGCCCAGGCCCACCTCAAGAATCACCAGGTCCAGCCTGGCAGCGGCAAAAATGGTCAGTGCCGCCAGCGTTCCAAACTCAAAATAGGTAAGTGATATCTCCGCGCGGGCAGCTTCAATACTTTCGAAGGCCGCAATAATGCACTCGTCACTCACAGCCGCGCCGTTAACACAGATTCGCTCGTTGTAATACAGTAAATGGGGAGAGGTAAAAGCGCCAACCCGGAGGTCGGCCGCTATGGCAAGAGCCTGTAGCGTCGCGACCGTGGAGCCCTTGCCGTTGGTACCGGCGACAGTGACCACGGGACAGCCCATGTTCAGGCAGGCCAACCTGGCCCCCACTTCTGCCACCCGCTCCAGCCCCAATTCAATTTTGCTGGGGTGCAGAGATTCCAGCCGCTGTAACCAGGCGGCCAGACCGCTTGTGGACATCAGCCCGCGTCGGCCAGGGCGGCGGTACCGGTTAACTTGGCCAGTAGTCGGGCTAGTGATGAACGCATTTCATTGCGGTGCATGATCATATCGATGGAACCGTGATCAAGCAAAAACTCGCTGCGCTGAAAGCCCTTGGGCAATTTCTGGCGGATGGTTTGCTCAATAACGTTGGGACCGGCAAAACCTGCTCTGGCATCCGGTTCCGCCACGTTTATATCTCCCAGCAGCGCCAGGCTGGCGGATACTCCCCCATAAATCGGGTCAGTCATGACCGATATATAGGGCACACTGTTGCGTCTCAAACGCTCCAGCACAGCACTGGTTTTCGCCATCTGCATCAGCGAAATCAGGGCTTCCTGCATACGCGCACCGCCGGAAGCGGAGAAGCAGACAAAGGGAACATTCTGTTCCAGTGCCAAGTGTGCCGCACGGGTGAATTTTTCACCGACCACGTAACCCATGGAGCCACCATGAAAATTAAAATCAAAAGCTACCACCACCACCGGCATGCCCTGCAACGACCCCCGCATGGCGATTAGGGCGTCCTTCTCGCCAGTGGATTGCTGGGCTGCGGTCAGGCGGTCGCGATAGCGTTTGGTGTCCTTGAACTTCAACCTGTCGACGGGCACGATGTCGGCAAACACCTCTTCGCGCCCCTCCTTATCAAGGAATACGTCAATGCGACGCCGGGCGCCGATGCGCATGTGGTGATCGCACTTGGGGCAGACATCGTCATTGCGTTCCAGGTCCGGGCGGTACAGCACGGCTTCACATTTAACGCACTTCTTCCACAGGCCTTGCGGCACACTTGTGCGGCGCTCTCCGGCCGGCTTGCGCACCCCGGAGGGAAGAATTTTGTCATACCAGCTCATGCTGTTTCCTCATTTGCATCTATGCCAGAGCGAAGTTCCGCCAAAAACTGCGCCGCTATAGCACACACCGTAGCGGGCGTGTCGCCGGCAGCCACCGCAGCGGCCATCAATTGCACCAGCGCACTACCGACTACCACCCCATCGGCAACCCGAGAAATTGCGGCGGCAGAAACGGCGTCCTTAATGCCAAATCCGACCGCAACAGGCAAGTCGCTGCAGGCGCGAATGTCTGCCACATGCCGACTAACTGCGCTTACATCAAGGTGCCCGGCGCCGGTAACGCCCTTAACAGCAACATAATAAACGAAGCCGGATGCCACTTCTGTAATTTTTTCAATACGCTCAACCGGGGTAGTTGGGGCGACCAGGAAGATAGTATTGATCCCCACCCGCTTGAGTTGCTCATCCAGCTCCTGCACTTCTTCGGCCGGCATATCCACCGTCAGCAGCGCGTCCAGGCCCGCGTCTCGCGCAGCTTCGGCAAAAACGGCATAGCCCATGTGGTGCACCGGATTGAGGTAGCCCATCAGCAATACCGGCGTAGTCGTATCCAGCTCGCGAAACTCCGCCACTATGGCCAGCGCACTGCGCAAACCAATACCTTTATCCAGGGCTCGCTCGTGTGCTTTTTGAATCACCGGGCCCTCTGCCATGGGGTCGGAGAAGGGTACACCCAATTCGATGATATCGGCGCCCGCCTCCACCAATTGGTGCATCAGGGCTACGGTAAAATCCGCGTAGGGATCACCGGCGACCACGTAGGGAATCAGCGCCTGCCGGCCGTCTCTGGCCAGATCCGCAAACCGCTGCGTAATACGCCCTGTAAGCTCTGTCACTACAACCCCCCCCTTTTTTTAAAACTCTATGCCGTCGATTTCAGCAACGGTATGTATATCCTTGTCACCGCGGCCCGACAGATTAACAATAATGATATCTTCTGCGCTCATCTGCGGTGCCAGCCGCGCCGTATAGGCAAGTGCGTGGCTGGATTCCAGCGCCGGCATAATGCCCTCAATGCGGGTAAGTTGATGAAAAGCACGCAGTGACTCCTGATCGTCGGCAACCACATAATTGACGCGGCCCATATCCTTTAACCAGGCGTGCTCAGGGCCAACTCCCGGGTAATCGAGCCCGGCTGACACCGAATGGGTGTGCTGTATCTGGCCATTTTCGTCCTGCATCAGGTAGGTCATATTGCCATGCAGTACACCGGGACTGCCAACCGACAGAGGCGCCGCATGCAATCCGGTGGCAAGACCCTCACCGCCCGCTTCAACACCATACATGGCGACCTCCGCATCGACCAGGAACGGGTAAAACAACCCGATGGCATTGGAGCCACCACCAACGCAGGCCACGAGTGCCTCCGGTAGCTTACCGGCAACTTGCAGGCATTGCTGTCGCGCTTCGCGCCCAATGACACTCTGAAAATCACGTACCAGCTTGGGATACGGGTGCGGCCCAGCGACCGTGCCGATAATGTAGAAGGTGTCATCAACATTGGTGACCCAGTCACGCATGGCTTCATTCATGGCGTCTTTGAGTGTGCGCGAGCCGCAGGTGACCGGTATCACCGCAGCGCCCAACAGCTTCATGCGATAGACATTCAAGGCCTGGCGGCGGATATCTTCCTCCCCCATGAAGACATGGCATTCCATGCCCAGACGCGCGGCAACAGTGGCTGTGGCAACCCCGTGCTGGCCGGCTCCGGTCTCGGCGATTATGCGCGTTTTGCCCATGTACCTGGCCAGCAGCGCCTGCCCAACTGTATTGTTTACCTTGTGCGCGCCAGTGTGGTTGAGATCTTCACGCTTGAGAAATATCCGCGCGCCGCCCAGTTGCCCGGACCAACGCCTGGCTTCGTACAGGGGTGAAGGTCTGCCGACATAGGCGGCCAGGTCCGCAGCCAGTTCGCGATGAAACTCAGGATCTGCCGTCAGCCGCGTGTACAGTGCATCCAGATCAGTGAGCGCAGATATCAGTGTCTCGGATACATAACGGCCGCCGTACTCCCCGAAGTGCCCGTCCCGATCAGGGGTGTTGGCCAACAGTTCTGTGGTAATTTCGGTCATCAGTTTTTGTCACTCACTCGGTCAGCGGCTCGCACCGCTGTTACAAATTCAGATATTTTTTGCACATCCTTGATACCGGGAGACGCCTCTACTCCGCCCGAGACATCAACCGCATAGGGACGTACCAGCGCGATGGCCCGGCCGACATTGCCGGCATGCAGACCACCCGCCAACACCAGGGGTTGTGCTGAATCAGCAGGAACCAACAGCCAATTGAAGCTCTCTCCCGTGCCTCCGGGAACTCCCGCTCGCCAGGTATCCAGGAGGATTGCCGAGGCTGCTGTGTAGGTCTGCATCATATCTGACACTGGCGCATCACCGGCAACTCTCAATGCCTTCATCCAGGGAAGACCGAAGCCGCTGCAAAAATCCGCCGTTTCATCGCCGTGAAACTGCAGTAATCCAAGTGGCAGGCGTGAACACGCGTCCCGCACCTGTTGCGCAGACGCATTCACAAACAAACCTGCCAGCGTCACCATGGGTGGCAAACCGGCCACTATAGTCTCCGCCTGGCTGACGCTAACAGCCCGTGGGCTGTCGGGATAGAACACCAGGCCCAGCGCATCGGCCCCGGCGTCCACAGCGGCGAGGGCATCACCGCTACGGGTGATACCGCAGATTTTAATTCGGGTATGTGACACGAGTTCCGGCTAGCGTAAAAGGGGCGCTATAGTACCAGAAGCCAAGCCATGTTTGCAGCGACCGGTTAGCGGGTTCGGGTGCCTGTAATCAGGCGTCCGCGCCCAGCAATAATGGTCCCAATGGACTATCGGCTATAGCGCAGGATTGCGGGTAACCGACCTGTACCAGATAAAGACCACCAGCCGGCGCCGTATCGGCAGCACGGGTGCGATCCTGCAGAGCTAACAACTGGGCAACCCAGCCCGCCGCACGGCGCCCCTTGCCAATAGCCAGCAGGGTACCGACAATATTTCGCACCATGTGGTGCAGAAAGGCATTGGCCTGGATATCGACTACGATTAAGGCCCCACGCCGCGTCACCTCAATAAAATCCACACGCCGCATCGGCGTGCTGGATTGACAGGCAGCAGCCCGAAAGGAGGTGAAATTCTGCTCACCGAGGAGCGCCTGGGCCTCCCGATGCATAAGCTCAACATCCAGAGCTTGTCGCACCCAGGTCAGGTAGTGCGGGGCTAGCGCCGAACGTACCTCGTTGTTGTAGATCAGGTAGCGGTAGCGGCGGGATACTGCGGAAAAACGCGCATGGAAACCGGTGTCTACAATTTGAGCCCTGCGCACCACGACGCTGGTGGGGAGATTGGCGTTGCTGCCCAACAGCCACGCGTGGGCACTGCGCGTATTGGGACAATCGAAATGAACTACCTGGTTGGTTGCGTGCACGCCGGTATCGGTGCGCCCGGCACAGTGCATTCGCACTGGAACATTGGCGACAGCTCCCACGGCCTGTTCCAAAACGCCCTGTACAGTAGCCACATCGCTACCGCGCTGTAATTGCCAGCCACAGAACGGGCTGCCATCGTATTCTATGGTCAGGGCGACACGCTGAAGCCCTGCTTCAGTCAATGTTATCCAGCAGGGATTGTGCTTCCTGCTGCTGGCTTTCGCTGCCGTCTTGCTGGACTTCTTCGAGAATACTGCGGGCACCGTCATGATCGCCCATATCCATGTAGGCGCGGGCCAAATCCAGTTTGGTGGCAATCTCATCACCATCGCTGGCAAAAACCAGACCTTCTTCTTCCGCTTCGTCCTCCAACTCTGGCTCAGACTCGATCTTCAGGTCGTCCTTCACATCGTAGCCGTCGAGATCCACCAACTCGAGACCACCCTCTTCAACGTCCTCGTCAGCGAGTTCACTGTCAGGCAGGGCCGTGTCTTCCGAATCCTGTGCGGGGGCCGGCTCAGCGGCGGCCAGCGCCTCCTGCGCAGCCGCTACGTCATCAGCCGTCAAGCTCGGTTCAGGCAGGTCTTCCAGCCATACTTCGCCGCCATCCACGGCGTCCAGCAAGGCGCGAGCACGCTGCAATGCGGCATCATCATTGATAAGCTGCAAGTCGGCGAACTGCTGCTGAAACTCTTCACTTTCAACCATTTCAACACAGGCTTCCATCAACTTGACGCGGTACCGGGTATTAATGGGCTCCATGGCGATAGCTGTTTTGAGTAAATCAACCGCCTGTGGAAAGCGGCCGTAGGCAATGTAAATGTCGGCTTCAGCCAGCGCGTCACCGGTTTCAAACTGCGCTGCGTAGGCCTCTTCATCCGGCGCCGAGAAACTGGTGAGAGTTGCTATTTTCACCGCGCCGTCGGTGGAATCATCCATAAATTCATCGACAATCAAATCATCGTCAGCGACCAATACCACACCGGCAAACTCGTCGTCGACACTGGCAGCACCACCCGCCTGATCCTGGCGCGCACCTCGCCTGCCCAGGCTGAGTTTGGGAACACCCAGGCGAGGCAAGTTTAGTTTGTCGCGCAACAACCACCCAACACCGGCCAGTACTATTGCCAATATCGCCACGATATAGACCAGATAGTCCGGAGCAGTATCTATTCCAGCAATACTGGCATCGAGATCATTGACAAGCCCTTCATCAGGCCCCGGCTCGAGCTGCTCATCGGTACCGCTGTCGATAGTACCCGACTGCTGATCAGGCACTGCCGTCCCATCCGAGCTGCCTGCCAACGCTGACTGGAGTGCGGAAATTTGATCGTCCTTGAGCGCAACCAGACGCTTGAGGGTATCGACCTGCTCTTCCATTGCGCCGACCCGCACCAGCAAATCGCTATTATCTCGCTGCATGCGGTCCAGGTATTCCATGCGTACACCGAGGTCGGCACCGGCAATTTGCAAGCGGCCCTGGTCCTCATCTGATCCAGCCACGCCGGAGCCATCAGTACCATCAGTCTGGGGTCGGCGCGCATCAATGGTGGCAACATGGTCCTGCCAATTAGCTTCCTGCTGGGCTACTTCTGCAACGGCCCGCTCAAAGTCCTCATCACTGATGTCTGTGCTGCTGGGCAAATGCAACACATAACCGGCTTTGAGCTGGTTAATGTTGTTACCGATGAAGGCCTGCGGGTTGAGACGCTGAATATCCAACATGGTTTGCTGAATGCTGGTACCGGCTGGCCTGGATCGTGCGGCTATGCTCCACAGTGTCTCGTTGCGTTGCACCAGGTACTCTGCGCCGGCGGTCGGCATCGCTACAGCGTTTGAACCGTATCGGTCAGCACGTGCCGGTACCGCACTGTCACTACCTGCCGTCGCGCTCGGTTCACGCACGGGCTCTGACGCAGGCACGGACACAGTTGCGATTACACCACTGCCGGGGCCACTAACCAGCGGGGGGTCCAACAGCACGGTGTACTCTCGCAAAATACGCCCATGCGGCCAGCGCGCCTCAATCAAAAAGTTCAAAAATGGCTCCCGCACTCTTTCCGTAGAAGTCAGCAAGAGCCCAATGGTGCCATCATCGCTAAATTCGAGTTCAAAGTTCAGGCTGGTCAGGAAATACTGGCGTTTCACGCCGGCACGTTCAAAGTCTGCTCGCGAAGCCAGGCGAATCTTGATCTGGTCGGCGCCCAGCTCCGCCGTTTCAAGCAAATCTACCTCTGCTTTCAGCGGTTCGTTCAGATAGGAGTGCAGAGTCAGCTCACCGAGACCGAGAGCAGCCGCCATCCCCGGGGCCAAGCACCCCAGTATGACCAGCAGAGACGCAGACTTACGCACCATATAGGTAGTCGCCTTATTATTCTAAAACCAGCCGCTTACCGCTTTCCCCCAGCGAAAACGGCTTCGACTTTATACCACCACATTCCTGGCCACGCCCAAACGGTAAAAACCTAGAATATCCCTTTACTTAGGTTCGTAAGTATCTTTTATAAATATGTTTTTAGCAAGCACTCTGCTATCTGTACACTGTTGAGTGCAGCGCCCTTTCTAATGTTGTCCGAGACCACCCATAAGTTGAGCCCCCGCGGGTGAGAAATATCCGCTCGAATACGGCCGACAAATACCGCATCCTCGCCGGCGCTATCCCCTACCGGTGTCGGATAACCGCCATCTACAGGTTCATCCATTACTACCACGCCAGGCGCCTTTTCCAGCAGTGCACGGGCCTTCTGGGCAGCCAGTTTTTCGCGGGTTTCTATATGAACGGCCTCAGAATGACCGTAAAACACTGGGATTCGCACACAAGTGGGGTTCACTTGTATACGGTCGTCGGCAAAGATCTTCTGGGTTTCCCAGACCATTTTCATCTCTTCACGGGTATAGCCGTTGCCCTGGAAGCTATCGATATGCGGCAGCGCATTGAAGGCGATTTGCTTGGGATAAACCTCACATTCTGCCGGTTGACCATTGAGTAAGCTCATAGTCTGACTGGCCAGCTCAGTGATCGCTTTTTTTCCAGAGCCAGAAACCGCCTGGTAGGTGGCCACGTTAATCCGCTCTATGCCAACCGCATCGTAGATCGGTTTTAAGGCCACTAACATCTGGATTGTGGAACAATTGGGGTTGGCAATAATATTGCGACGACCGTAATCAGCAATCGTCTGGGGATTTACTTCCGGCACCACCAAGGGAATATCGTCATCGCGCCGAAAGTGCGAGGTATTGTCGATCACCACACAACCAGCGGTAGCTGCGATGGGGGCAAATTCCTCAGAAATACCGCCACCGGCCGAAAACAGGCCGATTTGCACTTTGGAAAAGTCAAAGCCGGCCAGATTCTCAACCTCGATTGACTTGCCTCGAAAGCTAATGGTCTTGCCCACCGAACGGGCGCTGGCCAAGGGGTATAGCCTGCCAACAGGAAAATCACGCTGCTCGAGGATCTCAATCATCACCTCTCCCACCGCGCCGGTGGCGCCTACCACCGCTACATCTACCGTCTTGCTCATCGCGCCAACTCCTCCACAACTGCGTCTCCCATGGCCACCGTATCCACCGGTTGCGTGCCCTGTGTATGAATATCCGGGGTACGCAGGCCCCGATCCAGCACCCGGCTTACTGCGGCCTCTATGGCCTGGGCCGCCTCGCTTGCATCCAGTGAGTATCGCAACATCATGGCTACCGACAAAATGGTGGCCAGCGGATTGGCTTTACCCTGCCCGGCAATATCAGGAGCCGAGCCGTGGCAGGGCTCATACATCCCCCGACCCTGCTCATCCAGCGATGCCGAAGGCAGCATGCCGATAGAACCCGTTAACATAGCCGCCGCATCCGACAATATATCGCCAAACATATTGCCCGTTACCAGCACATCAAATTGCTTGGGTGCCATAATCAACTGCATGGCCGCATTATCAACATACATGTGGGTAAGCTCCACATCAGGGTAGTCCGGGGCCAATCGGTCCATCACCTCGCGCCACAAAATGGAAACTTCCAGCACATTCGATTTGTCCACGGAGCACAGCCGACCCTGGCGCTTACCCGCGGCTTCAAAGGCCAGCCGGCCGATACGTTCAATCTCAGACTCCCGGTAAACGTAGGTGTTATAACCCTCGCGCTCACCGTTATCCAGGGTACGGATGCCACGGGGTTCACCAAAGTAGATACCGCCGGTCAACTCACGCACAATCAAAATATCCAGTCCGCTGACGATTGCGGGCTTGAGACTCGACGCCTCGGCCAGTTGCGGATACAAGAGCGCCGGCCGCAGGTTGCCAAACAACTGTAATTCCGAACGGATACCCAGCAAGCCCTTTTCGGGCCGCAGGGCCCGATCTACCGAGTCCCACTTGGGGCCGCCAACGGCGCCCAACAGGATCGCGTCGGCTGCCTGGGCACGCATCAGGGTATCTTCCGGCAGCGGCACACCGGTAGCGTCATAGGCGGCACCGCCCAGCAGAGCCTCCTCCAGGTTAAGGTCCAGCTCGAATAGCGCCATGCTGCGCTCGAGAACACGGCGCGCCTGGGCCACAATTTCTGGCCCGATATAGTCGCCCGGTAAAATCAGTACTTTTTTGCTCACAGGTACGCCTCTTTAAGTGATGGTATTGAACAACCAGGGGGATTGCCGGCGCAGCGCCGCTTCGTAGGCGCGAATGGCATCCGCCTGTTCCAGGGTGAGGCCAATATCATCGAGACCTTTGAGCAAGCTCTGCTTGCGGAACTCGTCCATAGCAAAGGAAATCTCGTTGCCGTCACCTTCAACGACACATTGTCGCGGCAGGTCCACCGTGAGCGCATAGCCCTCTTGTTCGTGTAGTTTCTCGAATAGAGTGTCAACAATTTCTTCTTTTAAAACAACAGGTAGTAATCCATTTTTAAAGCAATTATTAAAAAATATATCGGCAAAACCGGGGGCGATTACACAGCGAAAACCGTAGTCATCCAGAGCCCATAGTGCGTGCTCTCGACTGGAGCCACAGCCAAAATTCTCCCGCGCCAGTAAGATTGACGCGCCCTGATAGCGCGGCAAATTGAGCGGAAAGTCGGGGTTCAGGGGGCGACCGCCGGCGTTCTGGTCGGGCTGCCCTTCGTCCAGATAGCGCAAGGCGTCAAACAGGTTCTGCCCAAAACCACTGCGCTTGATGGATTTGAGGAACTGCTTGGGAATAATCAAATCTGTGTCAACGTTGGCGCGATCCATAGGGGCAACCAGGCCGGTGTGTACGGTAAAACTTTTCATCGTGTGTTCTCCTTACCAGTCACGGACGTCGACGAAGTGCCCACTGATTGCCGCCGCTGCCGCCATGGCCGGGCTCACCAGATGGGTGCGCCCACCAAAGCCCTGCCGCCCCTCAAAATTTCGATTGGAGGTGGATGCACAGTGCTCACCCGAACCAAGCTTGTCTGCATTCATCGCCAGACACATCGAGCAACCCGGTTCGCGCCACTCCATACCTGCCGCAGTAAATATCTTATCCAGGCCCTCAGCCTCGGCCTGCGCCTTTACCACCCCGGAACCGGGGACTACCAGGGCCAGTTTGATACCGGCCGCAACCGCGCGGCCTTTTACCACCGCCGCCACCGCGCGCAGATCCTCGATCCTGGAGTTGGTACACGAACCAATAAATATCTTGTCTGGCTTAATATCTATAATCGCCTGACCGGCCTGCAAGCCCATGTATTCCAGGGCGCGCTCTACAGCGGCTTTTTTACTGGCATCCGCTATGTCAGCGGGGTCCGGCACAAAGCCATCAATGGGCAATACCATCTCAGGCGACGTGCCCCAGGTAACCTGCGGCTTGATGTCTTCTCCGCGCAGCTCTACCAACTTGTCGAAGCAGGCCTCAGCATCCGAATGCAGCTCGCGCCACTGTGCTTCTGCCAGTTGCCAATCTGTGCCCGCCGGGGCGTAGACCTTGCCCTTCACATAATCCAGGGTAGTGTCATCTACCGCCACCATGCCAATGCGGGCACCTGCCTCGATCGCCATATTGCACACGGTCATGCGGCCTTCCATGCTCATCGCGCTGATGACTTCTCCAGCGAACTCGATGGCATGGCCGGTGCCGCCGGCAGTGCCAATTTTGCCGATAATAGCCAGTATCACGTCTTTGGCGGTAACGCCCTGGCGCAACTTGCCGTCAATGCGCACCAGCATATTCTTCATCTTTTGCTGCACCAGGCACTGGCTGGCCAGCACATGCTCTACCTCTGTGGTGCCAATGCCCATCGCCATTGCTCCCAGTGCGCCGTGCGTTGCGGTGTGTGAATCACCACAGACCACGGTCATACCGGGCAGGGTTGCACCCAGTTCTGGTCCGATCACATGCACAATACCCTGGCGGGTATCGTTAATTTCGAATTCAGTGATCTCAAAGTCGCGGCAGTTATCGTCCAGAGTTTGTACCTGTAAGCGCGAAACCGGATCCTGGATACCTGCCACACCCGCGCGTCGTTCGCTCAACCCGGTAGGCACGTTGTGATCCGGTGTAGCCAGGTTGGCGCTGCGACGCCAGGGCTCACGACCCGCTATTCGCAAACCTTCAAAGGCCTGCGGCGACGTCACCTCATGGAGCAGGTGGCGATCGATATAGAGCAGCGCGGAACCGTCCTCGCGCGCCAGTACCAGATGCGCGTCCCAGAGTTTGTCGTACAGCGTTTTGCCCGCCATGATTGCAACTCCCATGTTGATTACCCGGCAATTTTAGCGACCACACTCAAATAAAACAAATTCATATTTTTTATCTATTGAATTACTATTTGGAATAGAAATCACTAACAGACATGGAGATACAGCAGTGGATACACAAAACCTGCGCGCCTTTTTGATGGTGGCAGAGTACGCTTCATTTTCCGAGGCAGCAGTGCACTTACACCTGACCCAGCCCGCCGTCAGTAAACGGGTGGCAACGCTGGAACAACAGCTCGGTACTGCTCTATTTGACCGCATTGGCCGCCGCGTCAGCCTCACCGAGGCCGGTGCTGCCCTGCTCCCCCACGCGCGCACCATTGGGCAAAATCTGGACCAGGCACAGCAGTCGATCCGGGACTTGTCCGGTACTGTCAGCGGCAAACTGAAACTGGGCACCAGCCATCACCTCGGACTACACCGCCTGCCACCGGTACTGCGACGTTTCAGCAGCAACTATCCGCAGGTCAAACTCGATATCGACTTTATGGACTCTGAGCAGGCCTACGAAGAGATACGGCGCGGCGCAGTGGAACTGGCCGTGGTTACGCTGGCACCTGAACAGGATACCAGCATGCTGCCGGAAGCTATCTGGCCCGACCCACTGGCGTTTATGGCCTCCCCCTCGCATCCCCTGTGCGATCGCGACAGCGTCTCCCTGCAAGAATTAAGCGAACACCCAGTGATATTACCGGGTCTCAACACCTATACCGGCCAAATTGCCAAGGATCTGTTTGATCAGGCAGGCCTGCAACTCGAAGTGGCCATGTCTACCAACTACCTGGAAACGATTCGCATGATGGCATCCATTGGACTGGGCTGGACCCTACTGCCGAGATCCATGCTGGACGCACAGCTAGCGGCTATTCAGGTGCCTATAGAACCACCGCAGCGCGTGCTGGGGTACGTTTACCATCGCGGCCGCAGCCTCTCCAATGCTGCACAGGCCTTTATCCATGAATTGGCAACGTTTTCAGGAGCTGATATTCGGGGACAGACTTAAGTCTGTCGCCACAGCCTCCTCAAAAAATTCCCATGCACAAACCCGCTGCCAGCGCCTGGCCTAATTGCTCGCACGCCGACTCGTGCTGCGCCGTAATTTCCCCCCGGCATATCAGCGGCTCAGCCACCAGCTTCATCGGGTAGCCCTTCATAATTCTCTGCACCTGCGCGCTCGCTCCACGGCCGTCATTGCCCGCCGCAATGACCAGCCCATAGGCTCGATTGAGCTGCAGTGGCAAGGCGGGGTAAAAAGTACGATCAAGAAAATCCTTCATGGTGCCGGTCACGCTGGCAGAATTTTCAGGCGCCACCAACAACAGTCCGTCACAGGCAACCAGATCATCCAGACCCGCATCCCAGGCGCGTCGCCAAAGCACTGCAATGTCCTGCTCCGCAAGTGCACCACGCCGCGCAGCAGTCGCCAATTTCCAGCTCGCACCGCTTTGCGAGTGGTATACAATGAGCAGCTTTTTAATCATGTTCGCATCTAAACACAAGGAAAACGCTGTGACTACAAATCGACAATGGCTGCTGCGCCAACGCGTGCGCATGGAAGCCGCTGCGAGGAAGTCATCATGGAAATGGCAGGCTGGATGATGGAGGGCAAGCTGGACTGAGTTATCCACACTGCCTGTGGATAACTCAGTGGATAATACCGGTCCCGGCGAGCCGTCAGCCCTGGGCCGGGGACAATAGCCATCTACTGGAATTTACTTTAAGTTATCAGCTCTGTTTATAAATCAATAACTTAGCGATTTTTTGTAGTGTATTTGTATAGGGACGATCAAAAGCCCCTTTATTTATAGGCTTTAGGCATCATCTGTGAATAAAAACTCGCCCAAGCGTAAGTAGGCACTGACCCTGCAAGGCCCGCCAATTGGTGTTCCTACTTTTTAGTGATGCGCCAACAGCGATGTATTTTGGGATTGCGACGAAAATCAAAGTCGATTGTGGAAGCAGTTATCTCCTCAATATTGCAGAGTTCCGCCAGCCCCGCATCCAAGTTGAACTTGCGCAGATTGCTGGAAAAGTAGAGTACCCCGTCCGCGCGCAGGCAGTGCAAGGATGCTTTGAGCAAGGCGAGATGATCACGCTGCACATCAAAACTGGTCTGCATTCGCTTGGAGTTGGAAAAAGACGGCGGGTCCAACAGGATCACGTCGTACTGCCCGGCCGGCCCGGCCAGCCACTCCTGGCAATCCGCTCGAACGAAACGGTGCACCTCACCCTCCGCCAAGCCGTTGGTCGAGAAATTCTGCCGCGCCCAGGCCAGGTAGGTATTGGAGAGGTCGACACTGGTGGTAGTGCGGGCGCCGGCGCAGGCAGCGTGCACAGAAGCAGTGGCTGTGTAGCAATACAGGTTGAGAAAATCCTTGTCACGGCTCTCTGTGGCAATACGCATGCGCAACGGTCGGTGGTCCAGAAACAGACCGGTGTCCAGGTAGTCGCTCAGGTTAGCCAGCAGGGTAACCGGCCCCTCCTGCACCGGTATCAATCGGCCTGACTTGCCGGTTTTCTCATATTGTTGCCGGCCGCGTTGGCGCCGGCGTTGTTTGTAGTGGATGTCGGCGACAGGGATGCCGGTTACCGCAGGTAATACCTGGCGAATATCATTCATGCGCCGCTCGGCGGCTCGCTCGTCTATGCCTGTTGGAGCCTGGTATTCCGCAACATGTAACATATTTTCATAGCGGTCCACAGCCACTGCGTACTCCGGCATATCGGCATCGTAGACACGGTAACAACTGACGCCCTGTTGGCGCGCCCAGCGCTGGGCCTGTTGCAGGTTCTTGCGCATGCGATTATGGAACATGCGCGCGCCCTCCGATAATTCTCCGGCTGCTGAGCGGTCGGAAAATTGCCGTGACTGACGGCAATTTTCTTCGTTGAGGTCAAACAATAACAGCAGCGCCGGCAAGGCACCGTTGTAGAGCGAGTAGTGTTTATTACTGCGAAGCCCCATGGCCATGCCAAGTTCTTTGTCCGCCGTAAATATCGCCGCGCGCCAACCGGGAAACTCTCGCAGCAACACCTCGCCCATGTCTCGATACAGTGCCGGCAGTGCGGCGCGCTCCCCGAGCCGTTCTCCGTAGGGCGGATTGCAAATAATAAGCCCGTTGGACAGCGGTCGGTGGGTGGGCTTTTTCAATTCAGCTATGGGTTTGCAGATAACTCTGACATGCTTTGCCAGTCCCGCCCTGTCGATATTGGCCTGGGCTTTCTTGAGAACCCGTCGATCCTGATCATAACCTCTGATCTCAGGTAGTTCGCTGGCCAGCCCGCGCGCTGCACGCGTCTCTGCATCGGCGCGTAGGGCCTGCCACAGATCAGCCTGGTGCCACTGTTGGCATTCAAAACCCCAACGCCGGCGCCACAAACCGGGTGCAACATCCGCCGCCATCAGCGCCGCTTCCAGCAATAGCGTTGCCGAGCCACACATCGGGTCGATCAGGGCGCCACCGCGGGCTGCCATAGCCAGCCAATCGGCTCGCAGCAACAGGGCGGCCGCCAGGTTTTCCTTAAGAGGCGCAGTACCTGCCTCTGGTCGGTAACCGCGCTGGTGCAACGACCCCCCTGCTACATCCAGCGCCACCTTCAGTTTGCCCTTGCGCAAACGCACCTGAAAGCGCACATCGGCATCTTGTCGGGAGACCTCTGGCCGCGGCAAACCCTGGTCACGGAAGCGATCAACAATCGCGTCCTTGGTGAGCTGAGCACCGTATTGGGTATTGCGAATTGACCTGTTTTGACCGGCAAAGTCCACTACCAGGCTGCAACCCCAGGGTAAATAGGCCGCCCAATCAACCCTTAGCAGCAGCGTGTGGATATCATCGGACTCGCGAGCTTCAAACTCTGCAATCGGTAGCAGTACCCGGTTGGCGAGCCGTGACCACAGGCACACGCGGTAGGCGACCGACAAGCTGCCTTCAAACACGCAGCCGGCAACGGTTTCCCGCACCGACTCGGCTCCCAGCGTTGACAGCTCGTGTAAAAGCAGCGATTCCAGCCCGCGCGGGCAGTTAGCAAACCAATGTTTTGTTTTCATGGGCTGGCACTATAAACGGTTACACCCATATAACAAATTGTAACGCCATAGACCCCGTTACCGGGGCGAAGGGCCACGATTACATGACCGTGATTTACGACCTGGTGGAGGGGCATGTAATCGGCCTGAGTCCGTGATTGCCTACCCAATGCCGACAGGGTATTTGACCGTTTCTACGTTATGAAGAACTACAGCAAGACCCTGAGCAACCAGCGACGGATAGAGTTTGGAAAGGCCCATAAAGCGGGTAAAGAATTGTTACCAGGCACACATTACCCGGTGCTGAAAAACGCCGATAAACCGGACGCATGCAAGAGCGAGGATGACAGGGTTAAAAGACTATCTCACCCTCTATGTAGATGCGGTGGTCAGCGGTAATCTGGCCTGCTTCTGGTTCAAGTTCTCCTTGATAATCACATGGAGACCTTTCAGCAGGCCATCAGTATGCGCCAGGCGCTAATGAATGCTGGAGATGTCAGCCACGCAGAGAGTCTATCTTGCCGTCCAGAGTAGCGAACCTGGTGTCTTGAGCAGTGAACCTGGTATCTTGAGCAGTGAACCTGGTATTAATTTCGCCACGCAGGGTGTCGAATCCTGCGTTCATGTCAGTGCGCAAGGTGTCTATCTTGCCGTCCAGAGTAGCAAACCCGGTGTCTATCTTGCCATCCAGAGCAGCGAACCTGGTATCTTGTGTAGCGAACCTGGCGTCTTGAGTAGCGAACCTGGTATTCATGTCAGTGCGCAAGGTGTCTATCTTGCCGTCCAGAGTAGCGAACCCGGTGTCTATCTTGGTGTCCAGAGTAGCGAACCTAGCATTCATTTCACCACGCAGGCCACCCATTTCACCGCGCAGCGAATACATCATTCGCCAGTTGGCGAGGATGATCATTACGCCCATTCCAAGCAAGGCAATTATTTCGTTGAGTATCATGGCTCAGTGTCTCCTGTGTGATTTATATAGCACTGATCCAACTATATATAAAGGTGGAGAAACGCCTGTATACGGAGAACGGCTGGTTCCTCTGTGAGCATCATCGCATTTCTGACCAAGAATTTCACCCTTTGGGTTGACACCTTTGTGTGGCGCCACCACGTTATTATACGCGGCTGCGCCGCTCTTTCATCCCCGCCTTCCTTGATCCTGACGGGGTGAGGTGAGAGCAGTTAAAAGACTATCTCGCCCTCTATGTAGATGCGGTGGTCAGCGGTAATCTGGCCTGCTGCGCGCTCGGCGACAAGTTTCAGATCAAACCACTTGCTGCGCTGCCACTGCAGACCCAGGCGGTAGGTGTCACCAGTGGCGCCGAAACTGAACTCAGTGTAGGGCGTCACAAGGCCGGGCATCCCAGAGACATCCATGCCGTAATCCAAACGGAGGTTCAGGTTCGGGGTGTAGTTGTAGCCATCATTACCGCCCTGAGCCTCCAGGCTATCATCCAGCCCCTGCTGCCAGAGTCGTTCTACACCGCTGGCGGTCACTCCATAACCGGGCGTCAGGCTGAAAGACAGGCCGCGCCCGTTCGCGGCGGGGTTGTATGTGATCAGCCCGCTGAGCCCCCATTCCTCGGTATCACCCTTGCCGCCTACCAGCGCCCGTGCCTTGCCTTCTATCACTAGGCCCCCGCTATGGTTCGCATAGCGCAGGCCGCCACCCAGCTCCGCACCGGCACCGGTCTCGCCGTCGCCGCCGTCATAGCGCAGGCCGGCTTCCAGGCTGGTTTCCAATCGTGCGCCGCTATCCAGGCTGTGGCCGCGAATCGCTTCCAGGGTCATGCGCACACGGTGGGCTTGCTGAGTGATTGCGGTTATCCCTTCGCTTGCATCCACTTCCAGTTGGGTACTCAATACCTCGGTTTTGAGCAGCAGGGTGGTGGTGCCGGTTGCCATCAACACACCATTGGCGCCCAGCCCCAGGGTCTGCATGCTCAGGTCGCTTGAGGGGATATCCGCTTGCGCCCCGTCTGCACTGATATCCAGTTCGCCCTCGCCGTAGCCGAGGGTTGCCCAGAAGTCCAGACCCCCTGCTGTCCAACCCAGATACGGATGAACACTGGTCATATCCAGGTCATAGTTGCCGCCGGCTGCCGGGCCGGGGTTGGTGTAGTTCAGCTCCACCTGGCTTTTGGAGACGGACACACCCAGGATGGTGCGCTCATTCAGGTGTGCATCCAGACCCAGTTGCAAGCTGAACAGGTCGCCACTCCAACGCACCCCATCAGCACCTTTCAGGTCGCGGTAGTCGCCCGCCCCCCACAGGGTCAGTTGGGTGCCGTCTGCTGCGCCTGCGCCGGTTGCGCTCAGCGGCAGGACAAAATTGGAATTGTTGAGGAGCCGCTTCAGGTCAAACCGGTCATCGGCGACGGTGCTGCCCTGGGATTTGGCGATTTCCGCCAGGCTGGAAGCACCGCCGAGGCTGGCACTGCTACCCGTTCTTGAGGGCAGCCGTGCCTGCTCAATGCGCCGGGCAATAGCACTGACATTCTGGTCAGCTATGTCGCGCGCCACTTCGGGCAGAATCGCCTCATTAAGCGCAGTCAGGTCGCGTGCCGCGATGACGCGGACGATACGGGTGACCGTATCGGCAGCATTGCCAGCGGCATCGGATACATCATAAGTGACGGTGTATTCCCCGACCGTGTCGGTATCCACCGTGTCGCCGCTAACGATGATGCTGGCACTGAGGTCGCCATCCCGATCATCACTTGCCGTGGCACCCGGGTCGGTGTAGGTGGCACCTTGATCAACCTCAAAGGGGCTGTCTCCGAGGAGGGTAATCACCGGGGCGACGGTGTCCAGTGGCCTAGTCACGGTGATGCTTACCGTGTCGGTGTCGCTGGCCGGGGCATCGGCATCATCGGTGACGGTCAGGGTGAAGGTATAAGTCCCTGCCGCAACAGGCGTGAAGGTCGGGCCGGCGGTGTCGGCATTGCTCAAGGTGATACCCGTGCCGCCGGTCAGTTCCCAGGAGTATGTCAGCGCATTGTTATCACCATCGGGGTCGTTGCCGGAGCCGCGCAGGGTCACGAGCGCGTTGGTAACCACCCTTTGCGCGGGGCCGGCTTCGGCAACCGGCGGCCGGTTGGCCGGCACAGTCACGGTGATGGTTACCGTGTCGGCGGCACTGTCGGCACCGCCATCATCGGTGACAGTCAGGGTGAAGGTATAAACCCCAGCCGCGGTAGGCGTGAAGGTCGGGCCGGCGATGTTGGCATTGCTCAAGGTGATACCCGTGCCGCCGGTCAGTTCCCAGGAGTAGGTCAGCGCATTGTTATCACCATCGGGGTCGTTGCCGGAGCCGCTCAGGGTTACCGGCAGGTCGGTAACCACGCTTTGCGCTGGCCCGGCTTCGGCAACCGGATTCCGGTTGGCCGGTGCCGGTGTTGATGTCGGTGTCGCAGTGCCGGTGGCTTCGTTTGACGCTTCGCCCTCGCCCACCGAGTTCACCGCGCGCACTTGGAAGAAGTATGCGGTGCCGTTGGTCAAGCCGGTCACGGTGTATTCGGTCGCGGTGGCGCTGTTTGGAATTGCTGTCCACGGATTGGTATCGTCATAAGTTCCCGCTGTTGTGCTTTGGCGAACCTCATAGCCGGTGATTGCCGCGCCGCCGGTTGCGCCCGGTGCCGTCCATGTCAGCGTGACCGTGGTATCGCCCGCATCCGCCGTCAAACCGGTCGGCGCGGCGGGTGCTGTTGTTGTGTCAGCGGCGGTCGTTCCCGTGTTGGTCACATAAGCGCCTGCCACTTCTTCGGTGGCGCCGCTGCCGGCTTTGGCGCGCACGCGCACAGTGTAGCCGGTGTCTGCCGTCAAGCCGGTGATGGCGGCGGTCTCGGCAGTCACCACGACATTCGTATCCGTGTAGGTGTTGTCGTCCGCGCCGGTCACTTTATATTCCACATCAAAGCCGGTGGTCGGGTCTTTGTCGGTGCCGGATCCTTGCGTCCAGGACACCGCGAGGGCGCTCTGGGCGGGCGAGCCCACGTTGACGGTAACGCTGGCAATGACGCGCGGTTGCGCCACATTGGGGATGATGATGTCCACCGTGTCGGTAACGGACGGGTTGCCGCCGCCGGACAGGGTCACGCTCAACTCAAAAGTCAAGGTGGTGTCGACGGTTACATAAGGCGTGGTGAAACTCGCATCCTCCGTGTCCGAACCGGTGATGGTCAGCGGGGTGGACGGCAGTAAGCCATTGGTCATGGTGTGCGTCCATAAAATGACCGGGTCGGTGCCAGGATTGGTGATGGTGCCCTCCAGATTCACAGCCGTGTTTTCCAGCACATCAGGTTGATCCGCGCCGGCATTCAGCGCCAGGTCGGCGGTGGCACTGCCGATCGCGCTCGCCGCGGTCGCGGGTCCCGTGTTCGAGGCGGTGTCCATCACGCTGTCGGCGGCAAGGGTCAGGATGAAGGCGGTCGCTTGCGGGGTGATGCTGATGGTGTAGGTGGTGCTGGGGCCGCTGGTCGGGGTCACACTATTCACCACGAGGTCGCCGGACGCCACAATGTTGTTGGAAACGGAGAAATCATCCACCGCCAAACCGGTAACCGCCTCGTCGAAGGTGATGTCGTGATCCTGCGCCGTGCCAATCACACCTGCGATTATGCTACCGAGGGTCACCGTCGGCGCGGTGGTGTCCGTGGCATCAGTCCTTACAGTAAACTCGGCAGAAGGATTACTTGATAGACCAGCAGAATTTGTTGCGGTAATGACATACTTGTACTCTGTGTCAGGAGTCACGTCAGTATCAGTGAAAGTCAATAGACGGCCTGGTAGCACTTCTTCGTTATCAGTGACGCCTGCAACAATTCTGCGCAGCGTATAACTGAAGGCATTTGTCACTGCACCCCATGTAATCTCTATACTTGTATCAGTAACTGCGCCGAGAACAAGTGCGGGAGTTTCAGGTAGTGTAGGTGTTGCAGTGGTGTCGCCCGCGGCAATCACGGCGCCGGTCTGCGCGCTGGTGAGGGTCTGGGCGGCGTGCGTGTCGGTATAACCGGCGATGACTCGAATGGTCCTGCCGACATCACTGTCTCTCAGGGTGTAGGTTGAAGTGGTGCCCGCGCCGCTGATGTCGGTGGGGGTGCCGCCGCCCGCCGCGCTTTGCCATGTATAGGTGATGTCAGCAACAGCAACCGTGCCAGCCGAGTTGCTCCCGCTGACAGCATCCGGGTCGGTTACCGTGCCGGCGGTCAATACCCGCCCGACCTGAGCGGTGCCGGTAATGTCGCCGATGCTTCCCGTCTCTTCCACATTGGTAACCGTCACCGTTATCGCCAGTGGTTCGCTTGCCGCATTCGGCGTGCCGTCATCGGTGGCGGTAATGGTGATGCCATAAACTCTGTCGCCACCGTCATCGGTCGGTAACTCATAGTCCGGCAGCGGTGCGTTGAAGGTCAATACGCCGCTTGTGGCACCAATCGTGAAGAAACTCGAATCCGTGCCATCAAGCGACCAGGTGATGTCGGTATCCGCGGCATCGGCATCGGTCGCGGCGTAGGTATGCACCGCCGCAACATTCTCGCCAACCGTTATCGCATCATCGTCAGCGGTTCTGGTAATCACCGGCGCGGTGTTGGTGGCGCGGGTTACGACTACCTCATATTCGTGCATGACGCTGCTGCCCGCGGCGGTGGCGGTGACTACGATGCGGATGGGGTTGGCACCAGGATTCAGCGAAATATCTCCACTCTCTGCGCCGCTGGTAACCACAGTGCCGTCCACGGTCACGCCGGCGGTGGTGTCACTCAGGGTTGGCCTAATTTTAACGCTTGCCACATCATTGCCCAGGCTGGCGGCGTAGCCCAGGATGTCAGACGCGAAGGTCGGCACCAGTTCAACCGCGGTGCCATCGCTCTCGGCAATAGCCAAAGCCGACAGAGTCGCATCCACCACGGTGATGACCACACGGTCGCCGACCTGATTGGTGGCAGCATCGGTGACCACCAGGGTGAATTGATAGACCCCCGGCGTATCCGGCGCGGTGAAGGTCGCGGTCGCGGTGTCGGCATTGGTCAAGTCGACGCGCGCAGGTGCGTCACCGAGGCCGGATTGCCTCCAGGCATAGTGCAGAGCACCGTTCTCGGGGTCGGTGGCGGTGCCGCTCAAGGTTACGGGTGCGCCGACATTCACAGTTTGATCGGTGCCCGCACTGACAGTCGGCGGCATGTTGTTCGCCGCCGGAACGCCACCCGCGCTAATCGGCACCAAGGGAGGACCGGTGTTGCCGGCGCGGTCGGCAACCTCGTCAGGGGCAAGGGTCAGGATGAAGGTCGCGGCGGTCTGCGTGAAGGTGATGGTATAGGTGGTGTTGAAGCCGCTTGACGGGGTAACACCAGTCACCATGGCACCCTCGGAAGTGGAGAAATCACTCACTGCCACACCGGTTACCGGCTCGGAGAAGGTGATGGAGGGCGTGTGCACGGTGCCCATCGCAGCAGCGGCCGGGGCCTCAAAGGTCGTCACCCTCGGCGCGGTTATATCCACTCGAATCATACTGGTTTCCGTGGCCCGGTTTTCAATGATACCGTGGGCGCTATCGGTGGCGGTCAATCGGTGAATCGTAAACGGCACCAACTCACCGTCCAGATCCCTAAAAGGCGCATGCAGCGCGTCCACCTCGTAGGTCGCGGTGTATTCATTGCCAGTGCCTTTTGTCAACTGCTGGGCGAAATGCTTGGCGATGCTAATGCCGTTCTTTGCGTCTCCCTCGGTGATTATTGGCACATTGGTGGTGAAGGTCAGGCTCAACTCGTCGCCGAATTTAGCGTAACCGGAGTTGGCGGCGTTATTGCCAGTGAGCACGGGTGCCACGGTAAAGGCAAGGGGGGCGATGATCACGTTGATGTCTATCGTGTCGGCGGTGCTTGTCGCCGGGGGAGTGCCGGCATCGGTAACGGTTAGTTCAAAGGTCAAAACCCCTGTCGCAGTGGGCGCGTCGAAGGTCCCTCTGTCGGTGATATGAGTCAAGTCGATGGGCGACGCGGGCGGGGTGCCATCGGTCAAGGTATGCACCCAGACATATCTCAGATTCAAGTTATTACCATCAGGGTCGTTGCTAGCCCTGCCATTCAGGAACACCCTACCGCCGGGATTCACAGTTCGATCGTTCCCAGCATTGGCAACCGGCGCGATGTTGTCGGCGCGGGTGACCGTGAGGGTGTAGGTTTTCTGGGAGCCGTCCTCGGCGGTGACTTCAATGGCGATGTTGTTCACACCAACATTCAGAGCAGCCGATACACTGGCTTGGTCGCTGACCGGCGGCGCGTCATTCACCACCACGTTCACGCTCGCGCCATCGTTAGTCGTGGTCGGCGTCACCGTAACGCTTTCCACACCATTGTCCACGCCGGCGGTATAAGTCTCAATGGCAGAATCGAAGGTCGGCGGCACCAGAGCAACCTGGTTGTCATCGCTATCGGCAATAGACAAACCCGACAGAGTCGCATCCGTGGACACGGGTTCGGGGGCGGTGCCGCGCGCGGCGGTCTCGGGGACGGCGTTGCCGGCGAGGTCGGTTACCGGGTCGGTCAGGGTGGCCGCGTTAAGGGTCAGGGTGAAGACTGCCGCAGTCGGGGTGAAGTCGATGGTATAGACGAGGTCGGAGCCGCTGACCGGGGCTACGCTATTCACCGTGGCGCCAGTGGCGGCGAGGTCGCTGCTATCAAAGCCGGTCACCGCCTCGGAGAAGGTGATGTCGTGCGTCTGCGGTGTGTTCGGCACACCTTCGGCAATGGCGCCGAAAACCACAGTCGGCGCGACTACATCAATTTCAATCTCACTTTCGGTAGCGGGCGGGTCAAGCGTGTCGGCGGTAGCCACGGCTGTCATTGCGCCAATGTCATAACTCACAAACGCACCGTCGGTAACATTTGCCGCGTCCACCGTATAAGTTGCGGTATACATATTGCCGGTGCTTTCCACCGTGGCGGCTTGCCCGGCGATGGTCACGGTCACGGCGGGGTCGCCCTCCAATGCCTGATTGACGGTGAAGGTCAGGGTCAACTCGTCGCCTTCTCTGGCGTAATCACTATTGATGGGGTTATTGCTGGTGAGCACGGGCCCCGCGTTAAAGCCAAGCCCGCGCACGGTGACGGTGCGAGTAACCTGCACGGCGTTGTTACCGGCGGCGTCCTGCGCATCGTAGGCAATGGTGTAGATGCCGGCGAAGTTGGCGCCCACTGTATCGCCAGCCACGTCCAGCATGATGGTGGTATCCAGATTATCCGAGACCTCGGCACCTTCATCAGTGTAGGGAGGATCGTCCGTAGTCAGGGTAATCGCCGCGTGACCATTGCGGACGATGCTTGGCGGCGTGGTATCAATGGTAAATGCGGCAAGACCGGCAAATCGGGAAGTAGTCCTAAACGCGCTCTGGCGCACTCGCACCTGATCGTCGGTATATTCGCCTTCGGGCAATTCTAAATGACGCCTGCTGCCGCGGGTGTAAGTCTTGCCGCTATCGGTGGAGTATTCCCAGAAGCCCCCAGCGGCACCAAAATCATCCATCAGAGTAACAATTATCCCTCTATTCATGGTGATGCGGTCGGTATCTGAGCGACCCGTGTCCGCACTCAGGGCGATGCCCGGTGGCACCGGTCGCGCCGTGCCGAACGACGTGCTTGCTCTGGCAACTGGACCCCTATTGCCGGCCAGGTCGGCCACGCTGTTGGGTTTAATTGCCACATGGAAGAATGCGTCAATCGGGGTGAAGTCGATGGTGTAGGTGGGGCGGTCGTTGCGCCCAGTGCCCTTCAACATGATACCGACCAAGGAGATACCGGGCTCGCTCCCGACCAATATATCACCCGCTTCAAAACCCGTCACCGGATCAGAGAAGGTGACATCAATGGAGCGCTGCCGGTTAAGCACATAATCATCGGCGAGGGCGGCAAAGGTCGCCGTCGGTGCGGTTTGGTCCACGGTAACCGCAATGCTGGCCGGGGCCGAGTCCACACCGTCCACGGTCTGCACGACCAGCACCCGGCCCAGGGCATACACGCCTGCTCCCAGAGTGAAAGTGCGTCTGAAGCCGTTGCTGGGGGCGCTGAAACCGGTGCCGCCATTGATGGAGTATTTCCAGGTGTCAAAGTTGATATCAAAATTACTTGCCAGAGTCACAACCACCGCGCCATTGCGGGTGATGCCATCGTCATCAATGCCGGTGTCCTGAGTCAGCGCGATGGTCGGTGGCGCGGGTGCGGTGCCGGCAACTATGGCGCTGGTCGGCGCGCTGGTGACGGTTTCGGCTTCGGTGCCAAAACCATCGGTGTAAGTTGCCATGACTCGCAGGGTCCTGCCGGCATCGGTTGCCGGCAGCAGGTAGGTTGAATCGGTGGCGCCGGTGATGGGGGTATAGACATTGTCCGCGCCCGCGCTTTGCCATTGATAGGTGATGTCACCCACAGCAACCGTGCCGGCCGGGTTGTCCGCGCTGACGGCATCCGGGTCGGTTACCGTGCCGGCCGTCAGGGTCCGCCCAATCTGGGCGGCGCCGGCGATGGCACCTATGGCGCCCGCATCTTCCACATTGATGAGCGTCACCGTGACATTGCGGGTGCCTTTCTGCGGCGGGAGGCCGTTATCGGTGGCCGCAATAGTGACCTGATAGTCGTTTTTGTCTTCATCCGCCCGCTCGGCAAAGTTCGGCGAATCGTTGAAACTCAATACGCCGGCATCCATCGCAAAGAAATCCGCATCCGCGCCTTCGAGTGACCAGGTGATGGCGCTGCGCGGGTTGCCATCGGTCGCGGTGTAGGTCGCCACCGGCATGGTGTCATGCTCGTTATAATTCGGTGCTGTATTGCCCATGATTATTGGCGCGGCGTTGACCACGTGGCGCACGGTGAGGATATAGGTTGCTTCGGCGCCGCCGCGCGCGGCGGTGACCACGATGGGAATGTCGCGGGATTCACCCACCGCCGGCAATGCAATCGCAGCGGAGAGCATCCGGTTCTGAAGCACCATGCCGTCCACAGTCGCGCTCGCGTCGTTGTTGTCAGTGAAATACGCTACCTCAACCCTTTGCACATCATTATCCACGCGCACGGTGTAATCCAGGCGATTGCTCCCCGGCACTGCATTGATGTTGGTCACCGGCACTCTGATAGCCTGGCCGACGTCGCCCCTGATAGCCAGTTCCGCCAGACGCGTATCGGTGCTCCTGTCGATGCGGGTCACGGTGATGCGATAGGTGCGGGTGTTGCCGGCCTCGGCGGTGACGACAATGTTGATGGGGGCGTTTATGCCACCCTGCAGGTTAATCGCTTGACTGGCTTGGCCGCTGGCAACCCTGGCACCGTTCACAGTCACGCTCGCGCCGTCGCCATTCACGGTCGGCGTAATCCTGACGCTTGCCACACTATTCAGCACGGTGACGGTGTAGTCGGTGTCCTCGCGGGCAGAATTAAATTCGGGCGTCAAGCCGCCCGGCGAGATAGCCAGAGCCGACAGAGTCGCCTCCGTGGACGCGACGTCGCCGGTCACGGTGATGGTTACCGTGCTGGCGCGGCTGGCCTGGGGAGAGCCAGTATCGGTAACGGTCAGGGTAAAGGTCAACACCCCGGCAGTCGTCGTGGGGAAGGTCGGGCTGACGGTGTCGGCATTGGTCAGGGCGATTGCCGTGGCCGGCGTGGTCGGGATGCCATCGGTTCGAGTATGCTCCCATGAGTATGTCAGCGCATTGTCATCACCATCGGGGTCGCGGCTGCCAGAGCCGTCCAGAATGACCAGCGCGCCGGTAGCCACTTCTTGATCGTCGCCGGCATTTGCCATCGGCGGGTGGTTTACCGCCGCTGTTACGGTGATGATTACCGTGTCGGTGTGGCTTGCCGGGGGAGAGCCATCATCGGTGACGGTCAGGGTGAAGGTCAATCTCCCAGTCGTGGCCGGCGCGGTGAAGGTCAGTCCGGAGGTGGTGGCGCCGGACAAGGCGACAGTCGTGCCGCCGGTCTGCACCCAGGAGTATGTCAACGTATCGCCATCGGGGTCGCTGCTGGCGGAGCCGTTCACGGTGATGGCCATGCCGACAAACACAGTTTGGTCGCGTCCGGCGTCTGCCACCGGCGGCGTGTTGGGCATGGCAATCACCGCGGCGGTCGCCGCGCTGGTGGCGGTCTGGCTGGCGAATCCCGGCACGCCGGTGTAAGTAGCCACCACTCGAATAATCCTGCCGACATCACCGACCACCGGCTCGTAGGTCGCACCGGTGGCACCGCTGATGGCTGCCCAGTCGTCGGAGTCGGCGGCGGTGCCGTCCGCGGCGCTTTGCCACTGGTGGGCGGGGGTGACACTAACCTCGCCACTCGTGTTGCTCGCGGTGACGGCATCCGGGTCGCTTGCAACGCTGCCGGCGGTTAGCATCGCGCCGACATGGGCGTCGCCGGTGATGGCGCTGATGGCGCCCGGTTCATCCACATTGGTAACCGTAATCGCAATTGCCAGGTCTTGGGCCACGGGCTGAAAACTGTCATCTACGGCGCGTATAGTGATGTTATAGAGGTTGTCCGCGCCCACATCCCGCGGTGCCTCATAGTCCGGCGAGAACTGAATATCCAATTCGCCGTCCGAGCCAATGAGGAATAATCGCCAATCCGGGCTGTCACTGCTTTTTAGTACCCCCCAGGTGTCAGGAATCACCGTGCCGGCGCTGGCGTAGGTGCCTATAACAGAGTGGACGGCGGTGTTTTCGGGAATTGGCAGGGTCGCAAGACCGATGACGGGCGACAGAACGATCACGGTGCGCTTCGCCCGGCCAGTATTACCGGCGTGGTCGGTCGCACGGTAGGTAATCGTGTAGGCGCCGATGGTGCCGGTATCCACAGTGTCCGTCGTGGTGGGCTTCGGCACGTTGTCATCCAGATTATCCGTGGCGGTGGCGCCCACCTCGTTGTAGGTGCCGCCCACATCCAGGGTAATGCTGGCGAGACTAGTCACGGTGACGACTGGCGGCGTGGCATCAAAGATAAATGCGTCAAGCCCGGCAAAATCGGAACGAACGAGTTTCACGGTCTGGCGCACTCGAATCTGATTGTTGGTGTATTTGCCGTCGGGCAATTCGAAACGAAGCATATTGGTGGAGCGCGCTTCGACTGCCGAAGTATAATTGTAATTAGCACCGCCATTGATGGATATTTCCCAGGAGTCCCGGTCAAAATCAAAATTACTCGCCAGAGTAATGAGTATCCCTCTATTGCTGGTGATGCGGTCCGAATCTGAGCTACCCGAGTCCGGACCCGCCAGGACGATGCTCGGCCGAGCAACCGGCGCTCCTTGGGGAGTCACTTCGTAGGTGGCTTCAGCGCTGCGGCCACGAGAATTTTTCGCAGTCAGGGTAAGTATGATCTCCCTACCGGGTATCCGGTTGCTAAGTGTGTGGGTTCTTGCGTTACCTCCCAGGTTTACCCTGACAGCATCGTCCTTATCGCCAGTATCATAATGATGTATCTGATATTCGGTTATTGCGGCGCCATTATCACTCGCTGGGGCAGTCCAGGTTAGCACCACTGCATCGGCAAAGCCGGTCGAGGTAAAGTTGGTTGGCGCGAGAGGCGCGCCTGCGGTTACACGTATAAAGCTTGTAATCCTACTGCCATCACCCGCGGGCTTGGGTCTTACAGTAATACGGTACGTTTTTCCGTTGGTCACTGTTAGTGGTAGTAAATCGTTAACACTATAGTCGAATGACCCGGCGTTGGTGGCCGAGATAGTGGCATTGACGGTCGTTCCATCTTCAGGTTTAGCCGTTACAAAATAGCTAAATGTTGTCCCACCAGTGGCGGGTTTCATCCAACTTATGCGGATGTCATTATTTTCAGGTACTCCCTGAAAGTTGACTGCTTCTTGCGCCTGGGCGGTGCCGGTTGCTGCCAGCATCGCCACCAGCAACGCCGCGGCGAAAACGAATTGAGTGACTGTTTTATTCATAGCACTTACCCCCTGCTGTGTGCTGGGGGGGGGGGGGGGGTGATACGCATCCTGGCAGCAATGCGGATGCAAAAACGAATGGCAGTGATTATTCTATGCATGTGTCTTGCTCTCCAGATATCCGAATAAAGTTAGTTTTGGGCGAGCCGCACCCAGGGTGGCGTGACCAGCAATCGGGGTATTATAGACCAAAAACACCCTCGTCATAAACCAATTCGCCCTCAATCTGTCATTCCCGGCGTAGGCGGGAAAAACCGCCCTCCCGGCCGTCATTCTCGCCGAAGGCGGGAAAATGAAAATGGTTCTTCTCCGGTCTTGTGAGTGAAGATTAGGCCGCAATATAGAACATCGAGTCATTATCCGGTAGCGATGACTGCCTGATCTTGAGTTTGAAATACTCGGTATCCCTGATGCCTCTGGCGCGCTTGCGGATCATGCCGATACCGATGTTGCCGGCCTCAATCCTGGCGCTGGTGAGCTTGTGCCTCGCGTAATTGCAAATGCCCACACGGTGGTTTCTCAACGACTTTGCAAACTTCTTCAGGTAGAGCATAGTCGATTGATCGGCTATCCGGCACCAGGCTTCCAGTCTCTCTTGCATCAGTTCGACAGTCTTTGATTCCCACAAGGCCTGAAGCTGTTCCTTCAGGATATACAGCGTATTGAGATTGGCATTTTCATCCAATAGCCGTTGCCTCTGTTTTTGCAGTGGTTTCTGCCGGAAGTTGCTTTAGAAATGCAGAGAACACATCAGCCGTTCGGCCTGTTTCCACCCCGATTAAATGCCCTTCGACCATGTCGTAAATCACCGTCATGTAGTCGTGGCCCTTCGCCCTGGCCACCTCATCAACACCGAGGTACTTCAGGCCAGTCAGCAGTGTCGGATCGAGCGCCGGGAGACTTTCCTCCAGGTACGCCCTGTCGATCTTCTTCACCGTCTCCCAGCGTATCCCCAAATGCCTGGAGACAGCCTGAATACTCATGTGGCGGCACAGGCCACTGATCATGCGACAGCAGCGGCGGGTGAAACGCCATCCCGTGTCAACAAACTCACAGCTCTCTATCCGCCGTTCGTTCTTGCTGATACATACTTGGGCCAGCTCCATTTCAATCACGCAGGGATAGCCAAACAGCGGCACATCCCTGACCTGTCGGCGGACATACCGGTTGATCGTTCCCTGCTGCTCGGTAACGGGGTCAATTGCTTTTCTGCGCCTGTCCCGGCGGCAGCCAATGACGAGTTGTCTCTCCTCCTCGTCCAGTTTTATCCGATTGACGCACTGCCCCTTGAGGCCCAAAATATCCCTCTGGATGTCGATTCCCATAGACCTGTTCCATATAAAGTTGTGATAGGCCTTATATACCAACAGATTACGTGGGGATCGGCATCCTTTTTCACTCATAGAAGCGGAGAAGAGCCAGCTGTATTAGGAGTAGCGAAGCGAACAGCAAGGCTGTTCTGCCTAGCGCCAATGAAAGAGAAATCACTGATAAAGAGGCCCTGAATCTGAGGGCCAACTGCAGCGTTGAAGTCGATACCGTGTCTGATTCCAAAAGTGAACGGGGCGGCGGTGCTAATCGCCAGCACCAGGAGGATGAGCCGACCCCCACGCTGCCGCCGTAATTCAGCCCCTTGTTGATATTGGCGAACGCTTGGCTACGCTGGTAGTAAAACTGCCGACATCATTCTTTTGTATTCCAAGAGCTTGAAAATTCGATATGGTGATTTCTAAAATTGCCTGTCTTTAATAGCGCCCTGCCACAACTTGAGAAAGCTTCGTCGAATGCTTCCCTCCGCGGCCAGGCCCAGTTTTTCCTGCCAGTTCTTTTTCAATACGTGCTTCACTTCAAATACATCCCGTTCCGCCAGGCAGGCTTGTATAAAGCTGTCGCTGGTGGCCAGCTCATCGACCAAGCCGTTATCAAGGGCGCGCTGGCCATACCAGACTTCACCGGTTGCCACGTTATCAATTTCTACCTGGCTGCGGTGCTCGGCCACAAAACCCTTGAACAGGATGTGGGTGTCGTCTATGTCTTCCTGCATCTTGGCTCTGTCATGCTCGGTATTCTCGCCAAACATGGTGAGCGTGCGCTTGTACTCGCCAGCGGTGAGCTGCTCGAAATCCACGTTGGCCTTGCGCAACAGCCGGTGAAAATTGGGGATCTGGGCCAGCACACCAATTGAGCCTATTACCGCAAATGGTGCGGCCTGGATCGTATTGGCAACGCAGGCCATCATGTAACCACCACTGGCCGCCACTTTATCCACGGCTACGGTTAGCTGAATGCCCGCATCGCGCACGCGTTGTAACTGGCTGGCAGCGAGGCCGTAACTATGTACCATGCCACCACTGCTCTCGAGTTTGAGAAGAATTTCATCGCCAATGCGGGCTATGGCCAGCACCGCACTTATCTCCTCACGCAGGTTCGACGTTGCGCTGGCCTGTATATCACCGTCAAAATTGAGCACATAGAGGCGCAGTCGCTCGGCGGTCTCGCTCTCGGTCATTTTTTTGCGGGCTTTGGCTGCCTGCTTGTCGAGTTTCTTCTGGGCTTTACGCTCGCGCTTGTTCTCCTCCTCGCTCAAGATCGCCTGCTGCATGGTTTCGCGAAAATGTGTGTAGCGATCGTTGAGTTTGCGTATTTCGATGTGCCCTTCATCATCGATGTGTTGGCGATGACTCATCGCAAAAAGTATGCCTGCCACCACCGCGATGGCGACAACAACCGTGATAGATTCGGCCAGGAACAGGCCGTATTCAATTAGAAACTCCAAAGTCTTACCTCATTGGGAATAATTTTCGATGTGGTGCCGGATTACCTGGCCGGATATGGAATGAACCGGTGGTATGGTCGGCCCGGAAGTTGGGGGCACCCAGCGGGGCGGCGGGGTCCAGTTCTCGCGCAAAGCAGGGTTTGCCGTGCCTGCAGGGGCTTTTATCTCAGCTTGAAACATTCGGGCTCTGTGCTCTTGAAATCAGCCGGCTATATTACTCTATGCGTCCCCGCACTCAAAATGGTGCTTTGAAGTGCTACGCAGAGCCTTCGCAATCACGTAACATGCGATGCTGACCAACTGGGGTTACCAACAGGCTATTTATGGACAAATCTCTTCCCGTTGCATTTGCACGTAACTTTTTGGGCAATGCACCCGACTGGTACAAGAAGACAATTATTGCCTTTCTCGTGCTCAATCCTCTTTTTCTCTATGTTCTGGGTTCTTTTACCACCGGCTGGATTCTCATCGGGGAGTTTATATTCACGCTGGCGCTGGCACTGAAATGCTATCCCCTGCAACCCGGTGGCCTACTGGCTCTGCAGGCTGTGCTGTTGCAGATGACCACGCCGGAAACCGTCTATCGCGAGACCATCGGCAACTTTCAGGTGATTTTACTGCTGACGTTTATGGTTGCCGGCATTTACTTTATGAAAGAGTTGCTGCTGCACGTGTTTACCAAAATTCTGCTGCAAGTGAAGTCCAAGATATTGCTGTCACTACTGTTCAGCTTGTTGTCGGCGGTCCTGTCGGCATTTTTGGACGCCCTCACGGTCACCGCCGTCCTCATTAGCGTCGGCGTGGGGTTTTATTCAGTCTACCACAAGGTGGCTTCCGGCAAGCAACTCACCACAGACGGCCATCACGACCATTGTGAAGACAGCCACGTCATTGAGTACCACCGGGAAGATCTTATTGAGTTTCGCGCCTTCCTGCGCAGCCTGATCATGCACGGCGTGGTAGGTACGGCACTGGGCGGCGTCTGTACTCTGGTGGGCGAACCCCAGAACCTGCTGATCGCTACCATTGCTGAATGGGATTTTATCACCTTCTTCCTGAACATGGCGCCAGTCACTATGCCCACCCTGGCCGCCGGCCTGCTGACCTGCTACTTACTGGAAGTGACTGGCAAGTTTGGTTACGGCACCAAACTCCCTGCCGCGGTACGCAGCGTACTGGAGGAATACCAGGCCCTGGCAGAGGAGCGCATGTCGACCCGGCAGTACGCTCGTCTGATTGTGCAAGCACTGGTGGCCGCCCTGTTGGTTGCCGCCCTGGCCATGCACTGGGCGGCCGTTGGTCTTATCGGCCTGATGGTCATCGTATTACTGACCGCGTTTAATGGCATTGTAGAAGAACACCAGATCGGGCACTCATTCGAAGAGGCCTTGCCCTTCACCGCCCTGCTGGTGGTGTTTTTCGCCATTGTCGCGGTAATTCACGACCAACACCTGTTCAGTCCGGTCATCGACTACGTGCTGACGCTGCAAGGCGATATACGCATCTCGGCCTTCTTCCTGGCCAATGGGATGTTGTCAGTGGTCAGCGATAACGTGTTTGTGGCCACGGTATATATAACCGAGATAAAAGAGGCGCTGGATATGGGTGACATCACTCGCCGGGAGTTTGACCTGATGGCGGTAGCTATTAACACCGGTACCAACCTGCCCAGTGTTGCCACTCCCAATGGCCAGGCGGCCTTTCTGTTCCTGCTGACCTCGGCGCTGGCACCGCTTATCCGTCTGTCTTACGGACGCATGGTCATCATGGCGCTGCCCTACACCATATCGCTTTCGACCACGGGTCTGCTGGCGGTGATCTACCTGCTGTAAAAGCTGTTTGGTGGCTAGTCAGCCTCAAGCTGACGCCAAACAGTACCGCCATTGGAGGCCTGGTCGATGTTGTCCAGATTGCGGGCGTGAGCCCGCTGTTCTTCCTCGGTGGCCCTAATTACCGGTAGTGGTCGCCGGTCACTCGGCAGCCTGCGCAGAGTGCCTCCAGCCGCACCGCCTGTGCCAGAAGAATCGCCACTGCCACCGAGCTGAAGCACGGTTTGTCCACCTGTTAGAGCCAGGTAGACATCGGCCAGGATTTCAGCATCCAGCAGCGCACCGTGCAGATCACGCTGCGAATTGTCCACCAGGTAACGTTGACACAGCGCATCCAGGCTATTGCGCTGCCCCGGGTGCTTCTTGCGCGCCATCTGCAGGCTATCAATAATGCCGCAGAGATCATCGATGGGTACCTGGTTGCCAGGCAGGCGGGCCAACTCAGCGTTCAGAAAGCCTACATCGAAGGGAGCATTGTGGATTATCAGTTCGGCGCCATCGACAAATTCCAGAAAGTCCTGCGCTACTTGCCTGAACAGGGGCTTGTCGGCGAGGAAGGCGTCGGTTAAGCCGTGCACTTCGATGGCGCCCTGGTCCACTTCCCGCTGGGGATTGACGTACTGATGGTAGTGCTGACCCGTCAGCCTGCGGTTGATGAGTTCAACGCAGCCGATCTCGATAATGCGATGACCCCGACCAACTTCCAGGCCGGTGGTTTCAGTATCCAGTACTATTTGTCTCATAATTCATCAATTCCGCGATTGGCGAGGCCATCGGCTATATCATTTTCCCGGTGACCACTGTGGCCTTTGACCCAGTGCCACTCTATCTGGTGGCGACCGGCCTCTTCATCGAGCACCTGCCACAAGTCAGCATTCTTGACGGGTTTTCTCGCCGCCGTGCGCCAGCCCTTCCTTTTCCACCCATTTATCCATTCGGTAATGCCTTTGCGCACGTACTGTGAGTCGGTGGAGAGTACGACCCGGCAGGGCTCGCTCAGTGCCTGTAAACCCGCGATGGCCGCCTGTAATTCCATGCGGTTGTTGGTGGTATCCTCAGTCCCGCCCCACAATTCCTTTTCCTTGCCCTGATAGCGCAACAAAGCACCCCAGCCACCAGGACCCGGATTGCCCCTGCAGGCCCCATCGGTAAATATTTCAATCGTTTTCAAGCAGCTACATCTCCTTCGCGGGGGCTGGGTACGGGTTTTGGCACGGTGAGGCCTATCAGCTTGCTGCCCATCTTGCTTTGCCAGCGCAGCCTGGAGGGTGTCAGGGTTACCACTTTCTTCTGCGCATGAACGAGGTAGACCCCTCCCACCGGCCAATTGTGTCGGGTCACATAGCTGTCCGCCGCACGCAGGTACCCAAATAGCCGTTCACCACCACTGGGCGGCGCTGCATAGCAGTGGTGCGTTGACTGAACTTCCGCCCCCAGCAGGTGTAACCAGTCACGCAAACGGCCAGTGCCCATCATACTGGCCTGCTGCCACAGGCTGCCTGGTAAAAATCCGCGCAAGCCGAGACTCACGCCCAGCAGGGACCATGGATTGAAGCCTACAATGAGGATATGGCCCTGCGCCGACACCACCCTGTGTGTTTCACGCAACAGGCTGTGTGGATCCTGGGCAAATTCCAGGGCATGATGTAGTAACACCACATCCAGGCTGTCATCGGCAAAAGGCAGGCTGAGGGCATCGCTGAGCAGACCGATCTCGGGACCGGGTAATATGGCCGAGTAGGTTTTGTGATTGATCGGACTGGCTTGTCCAAGCGCCTGGTTGCGAGTCACGCCAATTTGCAGAAAATGGTAACCAAAGACCTGTTGTAACCGCTGTTCAACCAGGGCGTTTTCCTGCTCAAGCAGATATTGGCCCGCAGGATTGCAATACCAGGATTCCAGTTGGTCGCAAATGTAGATAGAATTTCCGTTCACCCAACCCATAGTAGCGTATTGGAATGCTTGCAGTCACACCCATTTAAGCATTCTCCAACAATTACACTTGGGGTCGGCAGCGGCGATGCGGTGGCCGTATTCGCCGCCATACGGGGCTGGAAGGATAACTGTTACGTTGGCAAATCACTTTACGGGCTCTTCTCCGGTTCTATGAGTGAAAAAGGATGCCGATCCCCACGTAATTATCTATTATAATCAATACGTTATGCGTTTTTCAGGGTTGATTAGGTAAAAGAAATTAACCAGGTCGCCGGTTGAATCAGGTGCTGAAACACCACTTTTGACAATAACTCCTATTTATAGCGCTTTATCGAGAGGTTCATCATTCGGGCTATTAGCTGTGAGGCCCAGATATAGGCCCATCTTTATCGCACTTTGTACATTGCTTCTAACATTCTTGAACGAAATCTTCTGGAGCACCGATTCTCCTTTGATGCGAACCAGGTTTGCAAACATTGCGTTGGCAAACGAGCTATTCATATTCTTAACGCCTTCAAAATCCAGCACTAGCTCATTGTCATTCTCTAACCCAGGTAAAATGACCTGATCAAGATAGACGATTGCGCGTTCACCTTGAGCGCAAAATGTTCCAAACTCTTCAGTAATTTTCATGGTAATTGTCTCGGTCACTGGAATAGGCCTGCAAAGCCGTCCTCCTCGTCTAGCAATCCACTTTCTACTTTCGCTTGATGCAGTGCCCTCTCGAAGTCAGCGGCCTTATCCCGCTTAATGGAAAAGCACGCAAAAGTCCCTTGGTACTCTTTACCAGCTTCTAAAGTATGCCATTTGTTGTTCCTTAATGCAGCATCGCCTGAAATGAGTAAAAACTCTCCTCCAGAGATCATGGCTACTGCGCTCAAAAGGGTGAGACCAACTCCGGCATTCACGGGCCCACTGCCGTAGGGTTCGATGATGTGAGTTTTGCTGGATGTTTTTGGAAGTAACGCTTGACGCATAGCATCACGGTGATTTGCTATATTCTTCCTGTGCGGAGATCCAGAATCAAAGAAGCTTTGCATAATGCCAATACCAGTATCTGCAATGGCAATTTGAGTTGTATTGCGCTTGCGATAGTACTGAGCGCCTATGAAACCGGACCCTCCAGAGTGCTGTATAACGTTATTCATAAGCTCTGAAACGGCGTATTCGATACAGTCGTAGTACCCCGTTTTCTTAGGATCAACCTCGTTAGCTAACTCAGGCGCAATGCAATCGGCGATATTTGTCGAAATCGATGCTGTGTCGATCGACGCGCCTCTGCCGATATGCTTGAGTTCCACAAAATTGGTGACGCTATTTCGTCTTGAAAATGTTTCATCGGTGGAGATTCCGGCGAGATTGAAGAAGTCCATTCTTTGAAGGTATGGAAAGCATCTAGCAGACGTATAGTCTCCGACAGATACCGTAGTTCCATTATTTGCCCAGCCCATTAGCTTGCCCATCAGGGCTACAACGGCTGCTATGGAATAGAAGTTCATTTCTTGAAAATCTATTTCAATGGAATCCGAGTCGTTGTGCGCCCCTAGAGTGTTGAGTAAGGGAATAACATCATCGCCTAGATGCACATTTTTGGGAAGCTGTAGATCACTCATTTGAGTGCGCCATGGTTGTAGGGTAATAGGGAAACTCTACCAGTTGCGCGCATAATCTGCAGCCTCAAAAAAATATTGGAGGAACGAGTGGGCTAGAGAAACTCGGATCAGGGTTGTATATAATAAGCAGTAGGTATACTGATTGGCGCGAAAAAAATTATGTTTAGAAACAATGTGTTAAGGGCTTTTAGCGCGATAACACTTGCACTTTCAGCCTCCATGTCAGTGGCCACAGATGGCCGTGCCGGCGATCTGCGCAGCTCCTTTTCCCGCGTGACACAACAGGCCATCAATTCAAAATTTATCGTATGGAGAGCAAGTAAGTGAAATTTGTTATGTCTACCTCGTTCAGCACCGTTGCCCATCTCACCGCCATCGCACCCGTGGCTGATGAGTGCGGTTGGCATGCGATGTCGTTTTCCGACCATGTTGTTCACCCCGCAACAATCTCCACACCCTACCCCTATACCAAAGATGGAAATCGCCGCTGGCAGGCCTTTACGGACTGGCCCGACCCCTGGGTTACCATCGGCGCGCTATCGGCCATCACCAAACGTTTGCGCTTCACCAACAATGTCTTTGTGCTGCCCATGCGCAATCCTTTTTTGGTCGCCAAGGCCATTAGTACCGCCGCAGTAATTTCCAACAACCGGGTTACGCCGGCCTTTGGGGTGGGCTGGTCGCGCGATGAATACGAGCTTATGCAACAGGAATTCGGCAGCCGCGGTAAGCGCGCCGATGAGATGGTAGAAATACTGCGCCTGCTGTGGAGCGGTGACTGGGTGGAGTATAGCGGCGAGCACTACCGGTTTGATCGCCTGGAAATGAGCCCGGCGCCGGCTCAACCCATACCTATCTGGTTCGGCGGCATTTCAGACCCTGCCATGAAACGCGCCGCCCGACTGGCCGATGGCTGGGTCACGGATTTGCAAACATCGGCGGAAATAGTCGCCGGCATTGAGCGCATCAAGGAGTGGCGCCGCGAATATGGCCGTGAACACCTGCCATTCGACGTTATGGCCACGCCCTCTGATGCCTACGATATTGATTCATACAAGAAACTGGCCGGGGCCGGTGTCACTCATATCCTCACTATGCCATGGCCTTTCTATCACGGTGACACCAACGATCTGGATCAAAAAATCGACGGCGTGAAGCGTTATGCGGATGATATTATTTTGAAAATGACTCGGCCCTACGAAAACCATTCAACCAACAGTTCACCCTTCACTGCAGCGTCGCGGGCCAGCTCCTGAGCGCGCTCGCCAAAGCGTCCCTCCACCTGCTCCCGACGAATCTTCAGGGTTGGCGTAAGCATGCCGTTATTGATGCTCCAGGGGTCGGTGCTAATCAGTACCACGCCAATTCTCGCGTGTTTGTCTACCGCCTGGTTGACCTTCTTCGCAAGAGCCAGTATCGCAGCGGTAATCACCGCGCGATCCTCTTGCTGGGCCAGTGCACTCAGCACGCAGGTCATAACTGTTTTTGAATAGCCACGCCCCAGCAAACACAACTGCTCCGTATGCGGATTCCTGGAGAACTCGTTCTCAATGGGCGTGGGGGCCACAAACTTGCCCTGGATAGTTTTGAAGTAATCCTTCACGCGTCCGGTGATATATATAAAGCCGTCCTCGTCGATGCGGCCCTTGTCACCGGTATGGACCCATCCATCGACAAAGGTCTCGGCGGTTTTTTCAGGCATCCTGTAATAGCCGGTAGCGCAGCCATTGGCCCGCATCACCAGTTCGCCTTCAGCGCTGACTCGAACCTCTACTTCGCCTACCGCCCGGCCGATTGAACCAATACGACGATGCTCGGGAGTATTGGCGCACATCCCCATAGCTTCGGTTTGACCGAAGCCCTCCATAAGCTTGATTCCAAACTGCTCATACCAGTGAATCAGGGCCGGGGGGGTGGGCGCCGCTGCTGTCAGTGCATACACCACATCATCCAGCCCCAGCATGTCCCGTATCTTCTTGCCCGTGCCCTGTGGGTCATCAGCCAGCGCTTTCTCCACCACCTCCGCGGAGCCAAATTGACCGATGATGACCTGCTGAAGCTGCTCCCACACTCGCGGTGGGCCAAACATCATGTGCGGACTACACTCTGGTAGATCCCGCAACAGTGTCATCATATTTTCATTAAAGTGCACGACCCCGCCATTCATCAACGAACTGCCTTCCACTATCTGGCGTTCGGCGATATGTGATAGGGGCAAATAGGAAAAATATCGACCTCGCTCCGGCAGGGCAAAGGCATCCTTGAAGCGATTTATTGGAATGACATTGGATTCATGGGTCTGCATGACCCCCTTCGGTACACCGGTGGTGCCTGAGGTAAAGACCAGGGAAATCAGGTCATCGGCCTTACAGGTATAGTCAGGTTGCCGGCCGCGATGTGCGGCAACCAGGTCATCCCAGCGCAGATGGTCCCGCTCCAACTCAACTCCCGGCAGGGTAATTAACAGGACATTTTTGGGCAATACGGCCTCTACTTGGTCCCAATTTTCTGTGGCACCGACAAACAACACTTGCATATCGGTAAATTCCATCACGTATTGGGCCGTTTCCTGCGGCAGCGTGGTGAACATGGGAATGATGACGTTGCCCGCGTAAATGCTACCCAGATCCGCCATAAACCAGTGTGCGCAATTGCGTGACAGAATACCGATATTGGTAGCCGGTCCCGGCAGGGTCTGCTCTTGCCAGGCGCCGATAGCCTGGGCCTGCTCCCTCACCTCGGACCATGTCCACTCGGTAATTTCGTCGCCCTGGCGGTCGCGCAGCCAGACGTCGTCGGGGCATTCAGTCGCCCAGTGATCCAGGTATTGCGTAAGGGTGTCGTACATTGTGCTTCTCCGTTCTTATTATTCAATCACCAGCCAATAGGGAATACCGGTAAAGTATAGCGCCGTTTTCACCGGCAGTGTCTGCAGTGCAATAAAGGCGTCCCGGTAGCGTTGCAACTGCGCCCGGTAACTCTCAACTTCCTGCGCCAGGAATGTATCGAGCGTCTGGCCTGAGTCTGGCACAGAGCTCTTGTAGTCGACAACCCAGCGCACCTTATCCTCAACATAAGTGCGATCAATAATGTGTTCCACCAGCCGCCCATCATCCTGCAAACTACTCAGGCGGTACTCGCAATGCGCCTGCTCCCGTTGCCCGGATAACAGCCAGCGGCCGCGCTCATCGGCCAATACTGTGGCAACAGAATTCTCCACCGTTTGCAGCGCATCGGCACTATCAGTTTGTGCCACCTGTAGTGCCAACAACTGACTTTTCCACCAACTGCGATAGGTCGATAGCTGCACGCTGGTCAGGTCATGCTCGGGGCTGTTGGATAATCGCTGCATCGTCAGGTGTATCAGGGTGCCCACATGCCTGGCCACAGGGTTGCCGGCGGGTTGCCTGATGGCAGCAGGGCCGGCGCCCCGCTCGCTACCGGTTACCGGCATGAATTCGGGCAGTTGTCGCAGACGCATTAAACTGGCAGTTTCCTTCACTGCCACGACAGTGGAGCCTGTTTGGGGTGTCGGTACTTCCACGGCTGCCTGGTAGCTGTCCCAGATACAGGACAACAATGAGCGTCTCGATGGTGCCTTCCACGCACCGTTGTCTTCATCGCGCTGCAGGCTGGCGCTGAGAAATAGTCGCTTGGCGGCCCGGGTAACTGCAACATAGAGCAAGCGAATAGATTCCTGCTCGCGTTTGAGTTTGCGCTGCCGGTGCAGGTAATTGTACAGGGTGGCATCCCCTGCGCCGGCCTGATCGTCCATCGCCAACAAAAAGCCCAACTCGCTTTGTTCAGTGCTGTGGTAATCGTCCCACAGTAGTAACTCACGCCCGTCGCCGGCGGGCTGTCGTGCCAGGCCGGGGATGATAACCCAGTCAAATTCCAGCCCCTTGGCTTTGTGCATAGTCATCAACTGCAATTTGCTGTCGCCACCACTGGGCTTGGCATAGAGAGATTCTACCTGCCGCTCCAGTAGCTCCCGGTCATAGGCTTCGCCTTCGTTATCCAGTGCCTCCAGCAGCCCCAGGAAAGCCTCGGCATCCGCCAGTTGCTCCGTCGATTCGGCAGCGCCTGGCCCGCCCAGCGATAACCAGATGGATTCAATCCAATCACGTAAACCGAGACGCTCGCGCCACAACTGACTTTGCTGAAGCACCGCCACCACCTGTGCCAGGCGTTTTGCCCCGGCCGGTGTCAGCCCGGTCACCGCGCCCGGGTCAGCAATGCAGCTCCAGATGCTGCAGTCCGCAGCCTGCCGGCCAATGCTCAACAAGTCCGCCAATTCAAGACCGCACCAGGGAGCGCGCAACAGCGCCAACCAGGCAACCCGGTCACTGTAGTTATGCAGTGCCTGGCAAAGTGTTTGCAGGTCTCTCAGCAGCAGGGAACCGGCCAACAAATCAATATCCTGGGCCTGCCATTTTATAGCGCGGGATTTGAGCTGTTCGACTATGGAATAGAGGTGATTGCGAGTGCGTACCAGCACCGCAATAGACTCACAATCTGCATCTGCCATGCCCTGCTCTATCTGCCGGCAAATCCACATTGCCTCGGCATCGGCATCTGCATCATCTGATTTTTCAAATGCTGCCAGCCTGGTCGGTATCGTTTGCACCGTGTCTTGCTGTGCCTGCGCCGCAGCAAAGCTGATTTCACCACGGCGCAGGTCCTGGTTGGCTGGAAACGCGCTGCGGAACGTATCGTTTACCCACTCGACCAGACCTCCATCACTGCGAAAGTTGCAACTCAACTGCAAGGGCTCAAGCTGCAAGCCGTTAAACCCCAGGTCTCGCGCACGCAGGAATAGGCCGACGTCTGCATCGCGAAACCCGTAGATAGACTGCATGCCGTCACCGACAATAAACAGGGTGCGGGGATGTTCAGGGTTGGCCACATTGTGTTCGTGCCAACCACGACTCAGTCGGCGGATAAGCTCATACTGGTTGACCGCCGTATCCTGGAACTCATCGACCAGAATGTGTTGCAAGCGGTAATCCAGTTTGAGTGCCAGGTCCGTGGGTGCCTCGTCGCTACCCAGTGCTGCCAGCGACGCAATCGAAATCTGGCTGTGGTCTACCTTACCGCTCTGTTGAAAAATCACCATCAACTGGGCTGCCAGCAACGGTAGCAAGCGGCTGACTGACAGTACCAGTTGCCAGTGCTGCGCCTCTGGAGCGTGGCTTGGCAGGTGCCGAACATTCTGCAAAATCAGCAATAATCCTTCGCGATTACTGAGTTCACCCACCAGCGACTTATGCTGATCTTTGCGGGCTTTCGCCGCTGCGGAGCCAGGCGGAAAGCCCTGGTTCCTGTTGACTGTCTTGCGCCACTCTTCCTTGGCGGTAAGCAACAGGTCCAGCACGGTTTGCCAAGCCGGTAAGTCGGCGGGGTCAGCGCCCGGCCAAGGCGAATCTTCCTGTACACCAAGTTGCTGCCGGCTGTATGCCAGCAGTTCTTCCAACTCGCCCCGGTAGGGAGCCAATGCCCTCGCCAGATCATGCAGACCGTCCTTCACCAGCAGGCTAACACTGTGGTCCAGCACATACTCCGCACTGTCTGCGGTCAGGCCGGTACCCATATGCACCAACCATTGATCGCGACAGGCGAGCATTTTCACCAACAAATCTTCCATCCGCTGCCAGTTACCATCACAGTGCAAGAGCAGCTTGGCCAGGTCCTGTGCTGTCTGAGTCTTGGTACCGAGCACTTGCAGCAGCGAGCGCGTGGCTTCGCGGTACATGGGCCGGGCATCGTCTACCGGGCTGACTGCACCACCGAAGCCGGACAAGGTGGGCATTTGCCGGGTTAGGCCCGCACAAAAACTGTCAATGGTCTTGATATTGAAACGGGCGGGATTTTCCAGCAGTAGCCACTGGTGACCCCTGTCTACGTCCAGCACTGCGCGGGCCAGTTGCCAGGTGTGAGCAGTGTGTGCATCCGCTGGTGCCGGCTGTGAATTCGCATCCTGTAACGCGGCCCTGATTCGCGCGCGCATTTCCGCAGCGGCCTTGCGGGTAAAGGTAATGGCGACCACGGCTTCCGGATGTTCCACCCTGGGCAACAGGGTGAGGTAACGCTGTATCAACAGTTCGGTTTTACCGGACCCGGCCGGTGCCGTCACACAAAAGGATTGCCGCGGGTCCAGGGCGCGCAGACGCTGCCGGCTGTCTGCTACTGGATTCGGCACAAGCTCTCTAAACCACACCAGGTGCAGGTACTGCGGCTGTCTACCGGGTCGACCTGTGCCTCGCCATCCAAAAATTGCTGGGCCAGGCTTTGCATTGACTGCCGCCAGTATTCTTGCAGGGAATCCCAATCCTGGGGGGGCTTATCCCAGTTGCGCACGGCGGCGGCTATATCGTTCTTGATACCTGGCGTGTCGGCGCTGCGACCCAGGCCCTTAAAACTACAGTCTTTGCTGGAGATTATGGCAAAGCTCACGCCATCCACTGCATCTCCCATGGCCTGGGCGTACAAGGGTAACTGCGGTTGCTGGGGCCTATCCCCTGCCCAGTATCGAATTTCTCCGCTGCCCGACTTGTAGTCGATAATCATTTTGCGTCCACCGGCCAACTGGTCGATACGATCGATGCGCAATGTCAGGGAAAGCTTGCCCAATTCGATAACGATGCCCTCTTCCCTGGCAATGACTGAAAATTCACCTCGCTGGGCCTCCACTTCCAACCAGGTTTTTAACAGCGGTTGCAGACGCAGCAATTCCACATCCAGCAGTGATTGCATTTCTGCCTGTGGATGATGTCGCCTGAATGCATCCACCGCCGAACCGGCGGCTCGTAGAATTATTTGCTCGCGCTGCTGCTCTGTCATGGCATGCAAGCCGGCACTGTCCGACAACTCTCCCCACAACTGGAACAGGGCGTCGTGCAGAATACTGCCCCGTTCAACTGCGGTCAGTGCAACCGCCAGGTCCGGCAAAGGTCTCGCCTGTAAACGGTGATAGGCAAACGCCCGGAATGGACACTGGGACTGATCGGCGATCAAGCCGCTGCCGCCACGCACCTCGCCGGCTTCTGCATCACCGACCGGCGGCGCCCGGTCAGCGCCGGCCGGCTCCGCCTGGCACAGCGCATGCAACTGCAGCCAGTGACTTGGGCAGCTATCCCGGTCGGCAATAGTTTCGGTGCCGGCCAGTTCGTTCAGCAATGGACTGGCTGCCTGGGGTACATCTGCAACGAAGCGTGCGTAGCTGGCAACAATGTCGGCACCACAGGCTACAAACTGCTGCAGCAATCCCCGTGCATAGCGCAATTCGCGTTCAGCATTGGCATGCGGCATGCGCAATTCCCGTTGCAGTTGAGCGGGGATAAATGGGTTTGGTGTGGCCGCCGGCGGCCACTCCGAGCTGCTCATGCCACACAGCCACAGGTAGTCAAATTGTAAGCCCGCGGCTTCCAGCAGACCCAACACCTGTATTTGTGCATCCTCCGTTTGCGGCTGAAAAACAGCTTCCCTACAGATTTGCTGTAAATGACCTTGTGCCGAACTGTAAGTCATGGGCGCGCAGACTTGATCCAGTTCGTTCATCTGCGTCAACGCGGATTGCCAGTGCTCTACCTGCTGGTGCTCTTCAGAATCCAGCGGCGCGCTGCCGGGCCAGCCCAGTTGCTGCAGGCAATTGGCGAACAGTTCTGCCCACCGCGATGGCAGATGGCGCGCCCGCAGGTCGCGCTGCTGACTGAGCGCCAGCAATTGCTGACCCAACTTCAGACCTGTGTCTGTCGCGGTCTCGATATGTGTACATTCATGGCACAGTAGCGAACTTGATACAAACTCCCGTCCACGTCTGTACAGGCGCTGGATCAGTTGTTGTTCCAGGTCAAGTTCCGAACTGTCCCGATAGCGGCTGTGCAGCAATTGCACCAGCGCCGGCAAACGGCAGTCTTCGGTTGGCAGCTTCAGTAGAGCCAGCGCGGTGCGCACCACACCACAGGAGAAAAGGCTGACACCCGCTGAAAAATTGACTGGCAGTGGTTTGCGTTGCAATTGGCTGCTATCGCTGAATACCTGCTGCATGGTTCGCTGCGCGGTTTGGCGGCACTGCTGTAACTTCGGCACCAAAATACCCACCCTGGCACGAGGTTGCTCGAGGCTTATTTGCTGTGCCCACCGGGCTGCCTGCAACAACTCACTGCCAGGGTCTTCACAGGCCACGATGCGATGGGTGCCGCTTGGCGCGCTGTAGGCATATTCGAGCAATTTATCAGCCTGGCTGAGTAATGCCGTGCGGTACAGAGGTGGCACTTCGTCAAACTCCGCCAGTACGATGGTTTCACAGGGGTTTTGTTGGGCTAGCTGCAATACCAACTGTGGTACCGTAGTAAGCGCCCTGCTGTCTGTCTCTCGCTCAAATGCCTGCACCCATTCCAGGAACAGCGAGGCATCGCTGTCAAAGCTGAACGAGCTGAGCTGCGGCTCTGTGCGCCAGTCAATCTGCCACAACAACATATTGCGATAGGCATCGCGGGCCAGTTGGGCCGCACCGCGGGGCCGCATAAGTACCGCCGATAAGGGATTTTCAATGATGCAGGCCTGCCACAACTGCAGTTCTTGCTGCGTGGTCAACAGGTTGGGCAATTCCATGCCGGTCAGTACCGCCTTTTCATAGCAGTGCAGCCACCACTGCTGCAATGACATCACCGCCGGCGAATGCCAGCAGTGTTGACCATTTTGCAACTGCCATTGCCCCCAGCCCAGGCGAATACGCCGCGTCAGACGTTGGTTGGGCGTGAGTATGACCTGTCCAGACTGGAGATGGTCTACCAGTCCGGTGATGTCATAGAAACTGTTGGCTTGCTCGGGAATCACATGTTACCTGCCTGTACCCAAATCCCCAGATAGAAATCTCTAAAACGTAGCAAGCCTTGGCGCTACACCGATTAGCATCAAAACTCTCCATCACCCAATGGGTGCACAACTCAAGGCATGCAATTATTATATCTTACAAACCCGATGCAGCGAACGATTTACTCACCTCCCGTGCCCAACAGCAATCGGGGATATAAGCCTGCCGGGTTCATTAAAACCCTCATCCCGATGCAACAGGGGGGCAGCTTTCACCTGGATGATATTCGCCACCTTCAGAATGATGAGTCTCTGCGTACCGTATTGGGTCCCAACAGGCTTCGCGGGGTAGAGACCGGCTGAGCAGACCTGGGAAGGCAGTTCAGCACGTTCACGGTCTTGTGCATCGGGCAGCGCTGCCAGCGTGGCCGGGGATACACTTCCTCCAGGGCCGCTCGGGATCCCATGGCACCATCACCGATCGCCGGTTTGAGGATGCTCATGCCCAGGGAGTTATAACTGAATGTGGTGTTTGAACATTTGAAAAAAGGCGGCGTATCCGGTTGATTGGTAGTTACAACACAATCAAACAACCAAAGGGATACGCCACCATGAACAAGATTAACGTTATTGACCTGGAAGGTCGAGCAGGGAGTACCGATCCGTTGACAGATCTGCTGCGCACAGGTGCCAGCCAATTGCTCCTGTAAGCCATTGAAGCCGAAGTACAGGAACGGCTTGCCCTCTATGCAGATCGCCAGTTGGGCGATGGCAGAGCCGGTGTAGTTCGCAATGGCTACCTGCCAGAGCGAGAGATTCAAACCGGCATTGGACCCGTGACGGTTCAGATTCCAAAGATTGGGTCAAAGACCGGCGAACCAGTGACATTCCGTTCAGCGCTCGTTCCGCCGTACGTGCGCAAAACCCAGGCACTGGAGGCAGCCTTGCCGTGGTTGTACTTGAAGGGAATTTCCAGTGGCGAGATGGGCGCTGCCCTCGAGGTTCTGGTGGGCCCCCAGGCCAAGGGATTGTCAGCCAGCACCGTATCCCGCTTGAAGCGAGTCTGGACCCAGGAGTACCAGGATTGGAGCGAAGCCAGGCTGGACAAGGATCGTTGGGTGTACGTGTGGGCTGATGGTGTTTACAGCGGGCTGAGAGCGGAACAGACCAAGCTCTGTGCACTGATGGTGATTGGCGTCAATGAGCGGGGTGAGAAGCATTTTCTGGCCATTGAGGACGGTGTGCGAGAGTCGACCCAGAGCTGGCGAGAGGTGTTGCTGAAACTGAAGTCACGGGGCATGAATATGCCCCAGTTGGCTATCGGAGATGGCGCCATGGGTTTCTGGGCGGCGCGGGAGGAAGTGTATTCAGAGACACGTCAGCAGCGATGTTGGATGCACAAAACTGGAAACGTCCTGAACTGCCCTGCCTGCCGAAGTTATCTCAGGCCAAAGCCAAGCAGGCGCTCCACACTATCTGGCAGGCTGAGACCAAGGCAGATGCCGAGCAAGCATTTGATTTATTCATCACCACCTATGATGCAAAGTATCCCAAGGCAACGCTCTGTTTACAAAAAGATCGGGAGGAGTTGATGGCATGTTACAACTTTCCAGCCAAGCACTGGCTGAGTATCCGTACAAGTAATCCGATTGAGTCGACCTTCGGCACGATCCGGCATCGGACCAAGCGCTCAAAGGGCTGCCTGTCTCGCGACGGCATGCTGCACATGATGTTCAAACTGGGTATGTGCGCCGAGACAAAATGGCGACGGCTACGTGGATTCAAATACCTGGCAAAGGTGATAACTGGGGTCAAATTTAAAGATGGAATCGAGGTAACACAAGTTGATCAGATCGCCGCTTGATTCAGATCCTTGAACACCAGATTTGACAATAGCTCGCGGGCGGATACGAGATATTCGCCCCCACCGTCAAAGAGATTGAAGAAACCTACGAAATACGAGCGCTACTAGTGTAGGTCATCAAACAGTTTATAACTTATTATGTTTCTCTCTGCCACGCTTCACTTTCTCCAGAATGTCACTCGCGGATTTGGTCCAGATATAAGGCGCCGGCGCTTGGTTATGAGTCTCAATGAACGCCATGACTGTTTGCTCAAGCTCTTTCACACTGCTAAAGACACCCCGTTTCAATTGCTTTTCAGTTAGCTCCCGAAAAAACCGCTCCACCCTGTTTAACCACGATGCGCCGGTTGGCGTGAAGTGCACATGGAAGCGCTGGTGATATTTCAGCCGGCTTTTTACCTTCGGGTGCTTATGCGTCGCGTAATTGTCACAGATAATATGAATCTCTTTATCTTTGGGCGTCGACTTATTGATCCGGCGGTGATATGTAAAGGCCGACGATTGCCTCCGGTTTCTCGGCAAACTCTTTATCGTTCTATACCTTGAATGTACTTGTCCGGTGCGGTTTCAAACCATGGCTTTTCCATATCCGGCCCACCGAGGACATGCTGATACCCGCCTTCTCTGCCATCAGGCGTTGGCTCCAATGCGTAGCGTTTTTCGGTTTCTCTTGCGTCGTGAGTCTGATCACCTGTGCAACCTTACGTGAACTGATTGTCGGTTTGCGCCCCGGCCGATACGCATCCCGGCGGATGCCTTCAACTCCACTCTCTGCATAACGTTTTCGCCAGCGGCCGGCTTTCTGTCTCGTAATGCCCAGTTCAAAACCGATCTCTTCATTGGTCATGCCCTTGCCGGCCAGAAGAACAATTCGTGAACGCTCCGCCAATCGGACCGACACAGAACGCGATTTAGAGAACTTACTCAAATCCACAACTTCGTCATCAGACAAAACAATTTCTACTGCAACACGCACGACAATCTCTCTCTATATAGGGAAGAGGCTACATGTTACACTATTTAGGGCGACCTACACTAGCGATTCCAGTCAGATAATTCTCGAAGCCGACACTCTTCTGCTTCACTGTGAGAATCTGGTCGACCGCCCTGTCTGCCTAGCGGCTCCAGTGATTCAAAACGAGCTATTGTCAAATCTGGTGTCTGACGACATGACTATGCGGCGTCCCTGTTGATCTCAGTCTGCTCAACTCCGTCTTTAAACTTCACTCCTTCAATCACCTTCGCCAGGTGTTTGAAGCCCCTCAACTTCCTCCAATTCATCTCTGCACATTCGCCCATCTTGAAGATCATTGTCAGCATGGTCTTTCGGGTCACACATCCCTTCGCCTGTTTTGTTCGATGGCGGATCGTGGCGAAGCTCGACTCGATCACATTCGTCGTCCGGATGTGCGTCCAGTGTTCTGCAGGGAAGTCATAGAACGCCAGTAAACTCTCCCGATCTTTCTGCAAGCACTTAGCCGCTTTAGGGTACTTCGCCTCAAAGTGCTTCACAAAGCCGTCAAAGGCTTCCTCAGCGTCCGCTCGCGTTGCCGCCATCCAGATGTCATGTAGCCCTTCCTTGGCCTTCTCCTGCACACCCTTCGGCAAGTAGTTCAGCACGTTTTGGCTCTTATGCAGCCAGCAACGCTGGGTCGCCGTTGCCGGATACACCTCGTCAATTGCCGCCCAAAATCCCAGCGCGCCATCACCGATAGCCAACTTCGGGGGGCTTCGTCATACCGCGCTGCTTGAGCGATAACAGTACCTCGCACCAACTCTGCTGCGACTCCCGCACGCCATCCTCTATCGCCAGGAAGTGCTTCTCGCCGCAGCTATTCACACCAATGATTACCAGACAGCACAACTTACCATCATCGCCCCGAAGGCCGCTGTAGATACCATCGGCCCAGATATACACCCAATCATCAGCCACCGACCTTTGCCGCCAGCCGGCGTACTCCACTTCCCACCGCTGCTTCAGGCGGCCTACCACATTGGCTGATAAGCCCTTCGCTTCCGGTCCAACAATCGCTTCCAATGCAGACTGCTTGTGACCTGTAGACACACCCTTCAAATACAACCACGGGATGGCCGCTTCGAGAGTGGCGGTCTTCCTGATGTACGGTGGCACCAATGAAGACTGAAAGCTCACCGGTTCGCCCTCGCGGCTCCTCACCTTGGGCACCTGAACCGCTATCTTGCCTATACCGGTCAGTAGCTCTCTCTTCGGCTGGTAGCCATTGCCAACGACTCGTTGGTGACCGGCAGGGGTCTGCTCATGTTCGTACCGCGACAACAGCTCGGCAACCTCAGCCCTGATCGCTTGATCAAGCAGTTGCCTGGCACCTTCTCGCAGCACGGGGGCCAATAGGTCTTTCTCCTCTGGCAATGCCAGATCAAGTACATTATTGTTGGTCATGTGTGGCGTGCTCCCTGTTGTTTATCAATCAGTCTCGTAAACCGATTTCAACAAGACACGCTACATATTTCAAATTTCTTCAAACACCAGATTCGGGTATAACTCATAAAAAATTACCTATAGAAGGCCAGTGATACCCTGAGACATAAAGCAGAATTGTCGGCAACAGCAATATATGGTGAATTGCTCATCAAAATACTTGAGCATTCCGGAGCCAGTCAGGCAGTATGAGCAAAGAATTAGCGTGCCTGAATTGGGTGAGACACAGTTAAGAACTGGCACATCAGGTTGGTCATTTTGGGCGATAGCAGTCAGCATAAAAAATGAAGTCAAACCAACTAGAAACCACCTGCTAAGCTACTTCACTTAAAATGACGCATTTGACCTTGGTAATAAGTAAATGTATTAAGGCACTTTAAGAAAAGAAATAGAATATGCCAACAGAATCGATCCCGATCCAACTCGAGCACCCAGTCGAGATTTACGTCCCAACTCTATGCCGCTGCGGTAAGCCGCTACCGGAAGCCATTCAGTCTGAGGCACTGGAGGATGTGAAGTCCAACATGGGCGAGTGGTTCGGCGGTGGCTCTATCAAAAAAGTCGATATCCGGGTAGAACGCATTGATGGATTCTGGGCTTCAACCAATGGTGACTCCGCCAATGAACCGGTCGATGTTGTCTACTCGTACACCACCAAGGAGGCGCTTGAGGAGCATTTCGAAGAACTCGCCACCTTTACTGCAGGTCTCGCCAACCGCCTAACGCAGGAAACCGTTGCCTGTCGGGTTGACGGTACAATGCGTACCTACCCATCCACCGAAGATCCCAAACCACATCGTTGCGCGGGCGGCCTTTCCAGCGGTGAGCTTCCCACACCGCTCAAGCCAAACGAGCTCTCGAACATGCGAGCCCTTCAGGCCTCCCTGCAGCGCATCAGCAGCGTGCGAGATGCCCGCGACCTTTTCTGTAACGTGCTGCATTACGAGTTCGAGGACGAACAGATGACCACGGTCAACTGGCCAGACAAACTTAAGGAATACCTCGCGCTCGGAACCTCGCCACAGATCATAGCCGACCAGAATGGGTTCAAGATCATCTACCTTCAACTGTCGGAAGATTATCTGCGCAAGGGTCTCGAGCGCCAGCTCGTCCAGCACATCGCAAAGGACGATCCCACCCTGCGCAGCCTCGTGGTGGTTTCCGACGTCGACCAGAAGCAATGGCATCTCATCAATGTCAAGTTCGAGAAGGAGGAGGGCAAACAGGAGCGCCTCCGCCTCCGCCGCATGCACGTCGGCCCGGATCAATCAGTCCGCACCGCAGTCGAACGTCTGACAATGCTCAATATCGAGACCGCCGGCGAGAACACCACCGCCGCAGAACTACAGGACCTGCACGACCGTGCCTTTGACGTCGAATCTGTCAGCAGGGAGTTCTTCAACGAGATCTCCAACTGGTATTTCTGGGCACTCTCCCAGGTTGAGTTCCCGGTCGATACGCTAACCGACGACGACAGTGAAAAACACCGCGCTACCTCACTAATCCGCTTTCTTACCCGGATGATCTTCTGCTGGTTCCTCAAGGAAAAGGGTCTCATCCCCGCAAACCTGTTTCGCCAGAAGGACCTCGCCGACATCCTCGTTGATCTCGACCCGGACTCCTGCACCTACCACCAGGGCATCCTGCAGAATCTTTTCTTTGCCACCTTGAATCAGCGCATGGGCAAGGACAATAAGGGCAAGCCTTACCGTGCGTTCGCCAAGGATGAGGGCTTTCTTAAAAACAGGTCCACTTACGGCGTTGATACGCTTTACCGTTACGAGGAGCATTTCCAGGATTCGGACGCTGCGCTGAGCCATTTCGCCGATATCCCCTTCCTCAATGGTGGTCTGTTCGAGTGCCTCGACTACACTGAAGAGGAAACCGGGGAAAAACTCTACGTCGATGGCTTCTCGCGGAACAAAAAGAAGCGCGCCCGCGTCCCTAACTGTCTCTTCTTCGCCAGTGAACAAACTGTGGACCTCTCCGAAGTCTACGGCGACACACGCCGCCGCAACGCGCGGGTGCGGGGACTCCTCAACATCCTCCACTCCTACAATTTTACTATTGAGGAGAACACGCCCGTTGATGAGGAAATCGCCCTCGACCCGGAACTCCTCGGCAAGGTCTTCGAAAACCTCCTCGCCTCCTACAACGAGGAAACGAAAACCACCGCCCGCAAGCAGACTGGTTCCTTCTATACCCCACGCCCTATCGTCGAGTATATGGTCGACGAGTCTCTTAATGCCCACTTGGGCGGTACGCTCACCCAACTGGGCCACAAAGAAGAGGAGGCGCGGGAGCAACTCGAACTGCTCCTTGGCTACACTGACGAGGAACCCACCTTTTCAGAGGAGGAGATCAGCGCCCTGCTCGAGGCCATCCATACTTGCAAAATACTCGATCCCGCCTGCGGCTCCGGTGCCTTCCCGATCGGCATGCTGCATAAGCTCGTGCACATAGTCCACAAGCTCGATCCTGACAATGCCCGCTGGAAACAACTGCAAATCGACGAAGCTTCGAAGATTCCTGATTCCTCGGCCCGCAACGCGGCTATCAAAGCGATCAAACAGGATTTTGAGGACAACGGCGACGACTATGGTCGCAAGCTCTATCTTATAGAGAACTGCCTCTATGGTGTCGATATCCAGCCCATCGCCATACAGATCTCGAAACTTCGGTTCTTTATTTCCCTGATCTGCGACCAAAGAACCAACCGCGATAAGGCAAAGAATCATGGCATCCGCGCTCTGCCGAATCTGGAAACAAAGTTCGTCGCGGCCAATACTCTGATCAGCCTTCCGGAGATGGATCAGATGGCGCTGGTCAGTCCTCGTGTGCACGAAATCGAGTCAGAAATCGAATCGCTCTACCACCGGCATTTCTCCATTCAACGTCGTGATCAGAAGCGGGCGCTAGAGGACAAGCTGAAAGATCTTCGCAAGGAACTGGGACGAGAGCTTGCCGAGAGTCTGGGCTCATCCCAAAAGGCGCAGCAGCTTGCCGGATGGGATCCCTTCAATCCCCAAGTGTCATCCGACTTCTTTGACCCACATTGGATGTTCGGCCAATCCTTGGCTGACGGGTTCGACATCGTCATCGCCAACCCGCCGTATGTGTTTGCGCGCGATAGTGCGTCGAAAGGAATTACGCAAACGGCCAAAGACTACTACTACGGAAACTATTCGCTCGCTGAGTATCAGGTTAATCTCTACCCCCTGTTCATTGAAGCGGGTAGTCGTGTCTTGAGGAAGCGCGGCGTTCTCTGTTTTATCACTCCTAATAACTGGCTCACTATTAACACGAATCGAAATTTACGGAGGTTCGTTCTGGCTCAATCAAACGTTTCTATTCTTAACTTTTATGCCCGCGTTTTTGAAAGTGCCGATGTAGATGCCGCGATAGTCATATTTCAGAACGATGATTCCGCATCCGAAAACAAATACGTCCGATTGCTAGAGTGGATAACGGAACCTGAGTTAATAACTGAAGCACTGACGTCACTATTCTTATCACAACAAGACGCCATCATTAATATTGAAGCGCTCAAGTCAGGGGCCACTCGTGACTTGATGGAAAAAATTGAGTCCAAGTCCCGAGATTTGCGCTCAGTTGCCAGCGTGAAATGTGGACTCAAAGCCTATCAGAAGGGCAAAGGGAGGCCCAAGCAATCTGTTAGAGAAAAGGAAGGTCGCGTTTTCCACTCGAAAACACCAAAGCATGGCTACATAAAGTATCTCGATGGCAAGGATGTGTGTCGTTACCGACTGGGTTGGAATGGCGAGTTTCTCCATTATGGCCCGCACCTGGCAGAACCGCGGAAAGATTTTCGCTTGTTTTCGACACCTCGGATTTTGGTCCGGCAGATTCCGTCTCCGCCGCCTTACTGCATCAACGCGTGTTACACAGACGAGACGGTACTGAACGATCTTAATTCGATGAATGTGATCAATCTAACAATCAAGCATCAGCTGTTATTGGCGGTGCTTAATTCGCGGTTGATGACCTATTGGTTTATCCACAAGTTTGGCAAGATGCAGCGCGGGATCTTTCCTCAGTTTAAGGTCAACGAGTTAGCGATCTTCCCGATATCTATTTCCTTCGAGCCACATGCATCGAGGCTTATAGAACTCGTAGAATCGGTACTCAACGCCAAGCAAAATGATGCGAACGCCGACACAAGCGAGACCGAGTCGGAAATCGATCAACTTGTTTATTCGCTCTACGGTCTGACGGCCGAAGAAGCGGAGATTATCGAGGATTCGCTCGCAGAATAGTAGGCCATGCCCCACGACATCATAGACAACCGCAACGAGAAACTCGTCGAGCACATCAAAAGCATCCTTGGTTCTACGGACTCAGCGCGCTTTGCAGTGGGCTACTTCTTTCTCTCTGGACTGGAAGCGATCCAGGACGAGTTGGCCGGCGTTAGTAAACTCCGCCTGCTGATCGGCAACACTACCAACCGTGAGACAATCGAACAGATCAGCGAAGGCTACAAGCGGCTCGAGCTCGTTGAAGCTGCGGAAGAGCGCGAACAGTTCATCAAGAAAGCGGAGCAGAAGCGTCGCTCGGAAGAAACCGCCGAAAACCTCCGCGAGACCGTCGAAATCATGGACCAAACCGACGACGGTGAGGCCCTCGTCAAGACGTTGATTCAGCTAATCGAGGAGAAGCGCCTCGAGGTCAAGGTCTACACCAAAGGGCGCCTTCACGCGAAGGCTTACATCTTCGATTACAAAAAAGACGGTCACTACGAGAACGGCATCGCGGTGGTCGGTTCCTCCAATCTCACGCTTGCCGGACTCAGCCACAACAGTGAGCTGAACGTCGTTGTGCATGGGAACGACAACCACGAGCGGCTGGGCAAGTGGTTCGACCAGCTCTGGGACGAAGCGCAGGACTTCGAGGCCCACCTGATGGAGGAACTCAAGCAGTCGTGGGCCGCCTCACTCGCCACGCCCTATGATATCTACATGAAAACCCTTTACGCCCTTGTCGCGGACCGCCTAGAGGAGGGTGACGAGAAGGAAATCCTCTGGGATGACGAGATCACGCGCAGCCTTGCCGACTTCCAGAAGGTTGCGGTACGCCAGGCGATCCAGATGATCCGCGACCATGGTGGTGTCTTCGTTTCCGATGTGGTGGGTCTGGGCAAGAGCTACATCGGCGCCGGGATCGTGAAACACTTCGCGCGCACCCAACATGCCCGCCCTCTTATCATTTGCCCCAAGCCGCTGGAGGAGATGTGGGAGGGCTACAACGAGACTTTCGAACTGAACGCCCGCGTCCTGCCCATGAGCCAATTGAAATCGGATGATGGCAACGGCGGCTCCAGCATTCTCGACGGAGCGAAATATAAGGACCGCGACTTTGTGCTTATCGACGAGAGCCACAATTTCCGTCACCACAGTTCGCAACGTTACGAGGTCATCCAGGATTACCTCGCTAAAGGTGGCAAGAAGATCTGCCTCCTCACTGCCACACCGCGTAGCAAGAGCGCGAAAGACGTATACAACCAGATCAAACTCTTCCACCAGGACGACATCACCCACCTCCCCATCGATCCTCCCAATCTGAAAGAATTCTTCAAGCTGATCGACAAAGGGGCAAAGCGGCTGCAGGACCTCCTGGTTCATATCCTCATCCGCCGTACACGGCGTCATATTCTCCGCTACTACGGATTCACCGAGGACACCAACCAGCCGATGAGAGAACTCTCGGAGTCAAAAGCGAAACAGTACCTCAATGGCTCGAAAAGGGCCTACGTGATGGTGGGGAACACCCACCAGTTTTTCCCTAATCGGAAGCTCGAAACTCTGCGCTATAGCATCGAAGACACCTACAGCAAGGGGCTTTATGGCAAGATCCGCGCCTATCTCGGCCGTCCCGGCAGCGGGAAGTATGAGCCAAATCCGGGCGTAGAGCTGACCTATGCCCGGTACGGACTCTGGCATTACGTAAAACCTGCCAAGCAGAAAGCAATGCCCTACGCTGATCTGCATCGGGCCGGCATCAACCTGCGTGGCCTGATCCGGGTCATGCTCTTCAAGCGATTTGAGTCAAGTGTCCATGCCTTCCTTACTTCACTCGGACGGCTCGAGAATATCCACACAATGTTCCTCAAGGCGTTGGACGAAGGCTTCGTCCCGGCTGGCGAGGATGCCCAGAGCCTGTTATACCAGTCTGATAGATTCGAAGAGTCCGACCTCATGGACGCACTTGCGGCGGTCGCCGGAAAATATGATCTCGCCGACTTCGACGAAAAGAAACTCCGTGGGCATTTGGAAGCTGACCGCGGGGTGATCCGCGAAATCCTCACTCTGGTGAAGCCGATAACGCCGGCCAAGGACGCCAAATTGCAGACCCTGATCAAGGGGCTGAAGAAGGGGATTACCAAGAAAACCGGCAAGGTCCTGATCTTCACCCAGTACGCCGATACGGCTGTCTATCTGTATGAGAACCTCAATCCGGGAAGGAAACATCCAGATGTCGAAGCAATTTACGGAACCGATAAGAGCAAGGCCAGGATGGCGGCGCGTTTTTCACCGAAATCCAATCCACACGTCAGCATCGGTTCAGACTCCGAGGTGCGGATTCTTGTGGCAACCGACGTCATGTCCGAAGGCTTGAACCTTCAGGACGGCGACGTAGTCCTGAATTATGATCTCCATTGGAATCCGGTACGTCTTATTCAGCGTTTCGGTCGAATCGACAGGATCGGAGGGAAGAACGACGTCATCTGGGGATTCAACTTTCTTCCCGAAACGGCCATGGAGAAGCATCTCGGTCTCCATGAAATCCTTGCCCGACGCATTGCCGAGATTCATGAGACGATCGGGGAAGACGCCGCTATCCTCGATAATACCGAGCAGATCAACGAAGAGGCCATGTTCTGCATTTACGAGCAGAAGAACGACCAGTTCAGCTTTTTCGAAGATGAAGAGGGTGAATTCATCGACATCAACGAGGCCGAGGAATTACTCCGCTCCCTCCAGTCAGAAGATCCAGAAGAATTCGAGCGTATTTCCAACCTCCGCGATGGTATCCGTTCGGCTCGGGCGTCCATCTCTGGTGGTGGCCAGCGTATTGTCTTTTGCCAGTCAGGCAAATACCAGCAACTGTTCTTGTTAGACAAAGAGGGAACGATTGAATCCCGCGATGCGCCCAAAATCCTTGGCCGACTGAAATGTTCCAAAACCGAACCCGCCTCCGTTCTGCCCCGAGATCACAACCAGGCTGTTATGACGGTGCTGGAAGCATTCACCGCCGAGGTCCGCAATCGAACTGCTCAGCAGAAATTCAGCATGTCGCTGACAGTAGGCCAGACCTATGTTCTCCGCGAGTTGCGGGCCGTCTACTCGGCGCTCGAAGGCGATGAGTTCGCAGATCTGCGGGGTCAGATCTCTCTGCTCGAGGATTCGTTCAAGCAACCTCTTACAGCGGCGATTAAAAAACAACTCAACATTATTCGCCGTAACGGCATTACAGGTATGAACCTTGTGCGACTACTCTCAGATCTCTACCATGATCACGGCATGAAAGACCACGACTTCCAGCTTCGTCACCGTGCGGAACAGGAAAGAAATGACCTCTCGCGCATCATTTGTAGTGAGGCGATTGTGTAGCCATGGAACATGTCAAGTCATCCTTCCGCGATCTCCACCAACTTTTTGAAAAGAGCATCACTGTGTGTGACATTGGCGAACCACTGGCATCCGTCGACCAAGACTGCCCAGCAAAACTGGCACGCGAATTTATGGCCAACCGCGGCTTCGATGTTATAGGCGTTCGCCGCGAAGGCTCCATTGAGGGCTACATTCTGGAGGAAGACCTCAAATCTGGCTCGGCGGGCGACTACCTTTGGAAACTGAAGGATAAAGACATCCTTCATGGTAGCGACCTGATGTTCAAAGCCCTAGCAGTCTGTCGGACTTGCCCCTGACAAGCACCTTTTTAAATGATTGTGTTTCCAGGCATGCTTCCTGGCCGTTGACGACCTCCAGAATAGCCTGTTCGGCATCATGCAAGTTGCCTTTCGGCCTGTGTGTGTCGATTGAAATGGCAAGTGACCCTCACAGCGCCATTCTCAGCACATTCATGCGCTTCACATTCCACGCCAGGGTCGCTAACGTCCATTCGCCCGCCACCTTGTCCAAGCCTCGCATCGAGAACTGCCGCAACCCCATCACTTGTTTGATGATGCCGAACACCGGTTCCACGGTTTGCTTTCTCAATGCGTATAAGGCTCGCCCTGATTCGCTCGTCAGTCGGTGTTTCATCAGCGCCACCGGATCTTCCGTTATCGGTGTCGGGCTGTCAGGGGCAAATCGGTCCAACACGGACCGGTGGTGTTGATCTCGTGCCACTGCCAGTGAGGGCTGGATGTTGCCCCCTAAACACGCCTTTACATTCGCCTCGCTAAAATACCCTGTATCCGCTAGCAGGTCTGTCACCGTGCCCAACGCTTCGGGCAGAGAGCATAGCTTGGTCAGGGCCGGCACTATCTGTTGTTTGTCGTTCGTCGCTTGTGTCAGGTGTGAGCTGACAACAAGCATCGTATCAGTGTCCACACTGGCCTGTGCGTTGTAGCACTGATCGAAGCCGCCGCCTGATACCGGCATAATACGCGATTCTTCATCGGTCAAATTTACCTGGTCATTATCCCGAGGGCCGGGAATCGGTGGCTTAGGCTCCCGACCCCGGGGCTTTTTCCCCGTGTCCCTCTGAGCCTGCCGTTTGGCTTGTTTTTGTTGGTATTCGGCCTGTTCACGCTCAAAACGTTCTTGCGCCCGCGCCGCTATCTTCTTTTTGGCCTCAGCCAGGGCTTGGAGCCGTGTTTCGCGCCGGGCAATCTCCGCGGGAACGTCCATGCCATCCACCACCGGCGTTTGATCGGCCGCTTCCGCCTGCGCGGTGAGAGCGCTGACTTCTGCCTTAAGTTGCGCTTCGATCTTCTTTGCGTGCGCGTAAGAAAGCGCCTTATGTTTGCTGGCGTTCGCTTTTACTTTGGTACCATCCAGGGCGATCCGCCCCAGCTTCATGAGCTTCATCTCACGCGACAATAACAAGACCTGAACAAACAGGGCTTCAAGCTGGGGCAAAAACCGGCGTCGAAACGTGGCTATCGTGTCGTGATCCGGATGCGTGTTGGCCGCCAGATAGCGAAACGCAATCGAGTCGTGGGTGGCGCGTTCAATCTTGCGGCTGGAGAAAACGCCGGTGGCGTAACCGTAGATCAGCAAACCGAGCAGTACGCCGGGATGGTAGGCCGGTGAACCCCGCCCCGCATACTGCCGAGTAAGCTCAGACAGATCGAGCTGGTCAACCACCTCTACGACAAAGCGTGCCAGGTGGTCTTCAGGGAGCCAGTCCTGCATAGAGGGAGGAAACAAATAGTCTGTCTCTCGATCAGCGGTTATGAAATTACCCATCACTTCGTTCCCATCTCTTCCAGCGTAGCCATGATTATCTCATTTCAATACAATTAAGTTAAGTCCGACAGGCTGCTAGCGACAGGTTTCAACTTTGCCCAATGGCTATCTTCAAACGCCGCTTTCGCAGCTCGAACCGCTTTGTCTACATCTTCAACACCCGCCTCGGGAACCCGCGCGACCCCAGCGCCACTTGAAGGATCGTATACGGACAGAGTTCGACTGGACTGGGCAGACACCCACTCCCCGTTAATCAGCATCTGCTGTTCAGAAGCGAGAAATTGACGACTGGAGTTACACAAAACTGAAAGGTCGTTTGCCAAATCGTTCATCATTACTATCCTATAAATGGTTAGCGCTAAGCCTGTGATCGATGTAAGTTCGACTTAACAAGTCGGCAGTTCTGACTTATCACTGCGCCTCGAATACAATTTTCCCTTCAAAAACCGTCATGTTCACTTTCGTTTCACCGATTTTATCGGGCTTAATGTCAAAGAGGTTTTGATCCAGAACGGCTAGATTTGCCAGTTTACCGACTTCAATTGAGCCCAGGTCGTTTCCCCTACCGGTAGCAATAGCGCCGTTGACGGTCAAGGCCCTGATCGCTGAGATCAAGTCAATGGACTCATCTCCGTGAAAAAGAATTCCCTGTAGCGCAGGGAACAAATTTGGCGTGTCGGAGACTACCCAGTCTGTGCCGACAGTTAACATAATGCCCTTGTTTAATAGTGTTCTGAATCTCCAGGCACTCTGTGGAGGATCACCCAGGGTTGATCCATAGAGATGCCAGACAGAGGGCGACATCTCACCAATGACATTGAGAGCCCTCATCCGGATCATGTCGCTTTCCAATACCAGGTTGGTGTGCCCCAAGTCATGTCTAACCAGAGAATTTGGATTGGAGCGACGTGCCTGTTCAATGGCATCCAAAGCCACGTGTACCCCGCCCTGCCCAGAAGCGTGCATTTTGGTTTTGATGCCCATTTTATCAAATCGGGTCACCGCTTCGTTTAGAATCAACGGCGGAATTAAAATACGTTCAAGTTCTGGCTGTCCATTTACCGGATCAATATCAGCCTGTGTGAAATAAGGGCCGGTCGGGGTGCCGTCTATCCACATTTTTATGTTATTGACGTCAACATGGTCGGATTGATATCGAGCGCGCTCTGCTATCAACACTTCCACTTCCTGCGCCGAATCCCTGTTAAATTTGGCGCTCCCCCATATCAGGTGTGCGGCTACATTGAGATTTAACCCAGGGCCACCATCTATAGCCGAAAGTAGTTCCAGTAACTCCCGATCTGTTGATGCCTCCTGAACGGAGGTAATACCGTTTTCATTGCATATCTCAATAGCTTTTTCCAACGCCACCCGATTTTTTTCGGGAGAATATAACGGTATATTTTTCGCAACCAATCCAGTCGCAGTTTCAATCAGCTCGCCTGTTAGTCGTCCACTGTCATCCTTAACCAGCTCTCCTCCAAATGGATTCGGCGTAAATTCATCGATCCCCGACAGCTCCAGGGCCTTGGAGTTTACTAAAGCATTGTGCAGGCTACCCTCATGAATATAGACCGGTATATCGGGAAATAATGAATCCAGGTATTCTCTGTCCGGTTTACCACCTGGAAATTGCTCTGAAAAAAATAGTCCGGCAATTAACCATTCTGTGCTCTCCAATGAACTCGCGCACTCTTTTAACTTGGAAAAAAACGGGTCGCCCATTGGCCCGGTAGGTAAATTACACCAGTATTTTATCCGCTGGCCGGCCCATAGAAGATGTGTGTGTGCGTCGTGAATGCCAGGCATTACCATACTGCCCTTCAAGTCGATGACATTAGTACTCTTACCGATATAACTTTTTACGCTCGAGTTATCACCGACGTATATTATTCGCTTGTCTTTTACAGCAATAGCCTGTGCCCAAGGCTGATCATCATTGACAGTGTAGATGGCGCCATTGCGGTAAACGCTATCAGCCTGTTCTGCGACAACAATACTTGCTGCAGAGCTTAGGAAAACGAAAAAATAAATCCGAAGATTCTCAATCATGAAATAAAACCTCTCTATCTAATGAATACACTAAGCCAAAAATCATGGCTGGCAACTACCAGTTGCGACCCGCGGTGACTTCAGCCTCATTCGCTGATGCCCCGACAGCGACAAGGCGCGAATAGCATGTATGTCTGCAAACTTTGAACCGCTTTTGACTGTGATGACATTTTCCATACCTTCTTCCTTTCTAAGATTGTAGCCCTAACTCATTATTGGCTCGTCCCAGAGATTAAGAGAAACACCAATGCCTTTTTCGATGGCATTGCGGTAAACCCTAGTGCCCCATGCGACGTCTTCCACGGGCATCCCGCCGACCGACAGCATGATGATTTCTTCATCATTCGTTCGGCCCGGCGAATCACCTGCGACAATCTTTCCAAGATCTTCGAGGTCTTCTTTCTTCAGCTTTCCCTCTTCGACCATGTCCACAAACTTCATGCCAACAAGAGGGTTTACTTCATGGGTTGGTGAAGGGAGCTCCGACATCCAAGCCTCGTAGAGGCCTGTGTTGTCCAGTACTTTACGGACATCAGGGCCTGCAATGCCATTGTCGAAGTTGCCAAGGGCGGGCATCGCGAAGAACGTACCTGGGCTAACCCATTCGCGTTTGACGAAGGGGTATTTTGATGGATCACCCGTTTCACCAGAACTGCAATAAGCCACGACATCAGAACCGCGCACAACCTCTTCATCGGTCTCAACGCGGTAGACATTGGTAAGTTGTGGATAGGTTTCTTTGGTCCATGCGATAAATAGATCAAGGCTCTTTTTCCCGCGCCCTTTGACCTTGACCGTGTCAATGTCAGGGCACGCCGTAATAAACGCGCTGAGAGACGTTTTTCCCATAACGCCAGGGCCAAGAATACCGGCAACACGTGAATCCTTACGGGCTAGATGACGCGCACCGACACCTGGGATTGCGCCTGTACGATAGGCTGATAATAGGTTTGCAGACATCAGCGCAAGCGGCGCGCCAGTTTCTGTGTCCGTCAGGATAAACATCAGGATGGACCGCGGAAGCCCGATTTCTCGATTTGCAATGTTTGAGCCATACCATTTCACTCCAGAGGTGCCGAAGTCGCCGCCCAAATATGCAGGCATTGCCATGAGCCTGCGGTCAGCGGTCGGTTTCGGCATTGTTGCATGCGGCGAATCTTCCGGAAATAGGATCATAGATCCGTGGGAGTTGTTGTTTTCTCCTGCCATCCGATAGTCGCCACAGTTAAGCAATTTGAACATTTCGTCCATGGTATCTACGCAGGCAGGCATGTCCGTGACACCCGCTTTAACCATGTCGGGTTCTGAAAGATAGATGAAGTCGATTTTGGTAGAACTAGTCATGATGTGGTCCATTTTAAAAGTCATCTGGTAAAGTAATGGCGACTATCGCGTTCATTAAACTCGAGTTAAGCGGACAACAATCATATAAATTGTTAAGGACAGAATTGAACAAATGCCCGAGAAAACCAAGACAGTTTCAAAGCCCTGACCTGCCATCATTCGTCCGCCCAATGCCGGCCCAATTACGCCGCCCAGTGATAAAGTTGTGGCACACAGTACGACGAAGCGACCGCTCAAATCGACCTCGGCGCTAAGTCCAAAGAAGTAAGCTAGGCCGTAATTAACGCAAAAAGTGAACGATATTGCGCCCAATGCGAAAGACATTAGAGACCTCGACTGCCAAATTATTATTAGGCTGACAACGTTGACGATCATGATGGCTATCAAAGGCAAGTTGCGCCCTATCTTGTTTCCTAACCAAGCCGCTACGAACGCGCCAACGGCAGAAGATATCATTCCCAGTGCCAGGGTAACGCCGACTTTATCCGCCGGCAGTCCTTTATCGGTTCCCATGATTTCGAGAAAAGCCCACGTTGCAAGAATGCCGCTGAAAAAAACGATGCCCGCCGTTAGTGTCAAAAGCGACAAGGCAATGGGTGCCGGAGATGGCTTTGACCCGGCAAAGGCGTTTTTGTCAGCCTCGGGTATCAGGGGCGACGCTGTTGTATCGCTTTTGACGCCGTGGGAGGGCAGTATGCCGCTAAGGAGGCCAATGGCCAAACACGTTGCGGCCATGGCATAGGCCATCCCCGTGAAACCATAGACAGGGATTACCAACACGGGCAATGCGAAGAGCATAATTGTAGCAGGCAGTGCTTCCAGGCCCAGCTTCACGCCGAAGGCTCTATCCGGATTTCCACTATCGCCCATGACGGCCATGCCCAGGGCATAGAGACCCCCAAGTCCGATCCCCATAACGCCAAATAGCATCATGATTGACTGATAATTGGCGGTGAACGTGACGGCCAATAAAGAAGCTATAGAAATTCCTGAGCCCAAAAAAGCTGCGAACTTCCAGTTGAGTCGCCTCACAAAAAAAAGGGACGCGATTGCTATCAATGTAAAAGTAAGATTGAAAACTGCAATGATATCGCCAAGCTGGGATTCGCTGAAATTAAAGGCCTCAGCCATTGCACCTATAACCATCGGCATCGTACTGGAAATCAGAGCCCCGATCCCAGAAAGAAGGCCGGCAGCTATATACACAGATATGCGGTCGATTGGGTGTTCTGTCGATACAGCGGAAGTCCGCACGATGGCCATAAGACCTTCTCTACGTTATTATTACGAGATATTGTATACTGTATTCACTATAGAGAGTGCTGTCTAGCGCGCGTTTTTCTTGCCGTTCCTGAACTTGTGAGATCGCGGTTGTCTTTGTTCCTATTGATAGGAATCCTTTATACGATCTCAGAGGCGATCAAACCGATACGTGTTTGGGTCTACAATGGGGTCAGCATCGGTCACAAGGTCTGCCGCTAAATGTCCAGCCGCCGGTCCAGTACCAAATCCATGTCCCGAAAATCCAGTTGCAACCGTCAGACCAGGAAGGGCTTCAATATGATCGATAACAGGATTTGAGTCTGGGGTGATGTCAATAATGCCCGCCCACTCTTCTTCTATCTCAGCTTTATCGAAAATCGGCCAAGCGTTACGAAGGTTGGTGAGGGCTTCTTGATTGAGGTCTGGGTCAACTCTCGGATCCCTGGTGCGGATCTTTTCAAACGGTGATGGACTGTTTGCACTCCAGCGGCGTGAAAGCGCTAGATCTTCGGAAAATTCACGGCCTAACGACGTTCGTAAAAAACTGAAATTAGCGCGAAGCTGGTTGAAATAACGCCAACCGATCAACAAGTGATCGAGGGTAAGAGGCGCACTTAATGCGGATCGTTGGGTAATGATAAAACCGCCATCTTGATGTTTTCTAAAAGAGAAATCGGGGCCTCCAACTGAAATATCCGTGGGTCCTTCCATTGGCTTAGTACGCAGAACAGAACCAACGACGGGAAGCGTTGGCAAAGAAACACCAAGGTTGCCTAAGAATCGTCTAGACCATGCGCCACCGGCGAGCAGCACTCGATCACAACGAATTTCGCCTTTTTCTGTTACGACACTACTGACTTTTCCGCCCGAGGTGGAAAGCGTGCGTACGGCGCAGTTTTGAACCAGAATAGCGCCTTTTGCAATGGCGTTTTTGGCCATCGCGCTGACTGCTATCGAAGGTTCCGCACGACCATCAGATACCGTATAAATACCGCCCGCCCATTGGCCTAGACCATTTGGTACACGCTCATCGATTTCTTTTGCACTCAGAAGCTGCGAACCCAATGAAAGAGATTGAACCGAGTTTGACCAAGCTTCATGCATCGCCATCTGTTCTTCTGTTTGGGCCAAGAACATGATGCCGCACTGCTTGTAACCAACCGATTGTCCGATTCGTTCTGGCATTTCCACCCAGAGTTTATCTGCCGCTATAGCCAAGGGAACGTCTGCAGCATGGCGACTGGTTTTTCGTACCCAGCCTAAATTCCGTGACGACTGTTCCCCAGCGATATGACCTTTTTCCAGCAATACAACGGGAATGTCACGCTCCGCCAAAGTGAGTGCCGCCGTAACACCAACAATCCCACCACCGATAACCACTACTGCGGTGGAATCCGGGAAATCATCTGTTGTGTTTACTGACTGAAGTGTTTTTGTCATGTGCTCGCTTCCTCAATTTCCCTCACTGGATTATTACGCGACAGTGATTTCTTCTACTGCGGTGTATACCAAATTGGCGACGACCATGCCATCTCCTGGATTACCTGTCTACTCGCGTCCTGGCAAACGGCTGGTCGATCTGCTTGCTCCAGTTTCAGGCAGTCCAGTAAACTCCAACGTGGACTTGGATTTTCAACCGCACGAAGATAGTAATAAGAAGGTATCTCAGGATCGAACTCCCGATCCTCAAAAACGGCACACAAGCTAGTGTAGTGTTGCATATAAAGTATTCAAATGTAGTATAATCCAGTACAGGTTTTTGACTGGACGATCCTTGCTATGGGCGCACCTGTACCAATTGTTTTATCACGTAAACAACGGGAAGAATATGAAAAATTGTGTCGCAGCGGTAAGACATCAGTGCGGCTCAGGGAACGGCTTACTATCGTGCTGTTAGCCCGTGAAGGCCTCAACAATGGTGAAATATCCGAACATATGTCAATCAGCGCTCATAAAGCGGGCCGGTGGAGAAACCGGTTTGCCGAGGGCGGGTTGGCTGCAATAGAGAAAGACTTGCCCAGGGGCGGGAACTACGGCGGGAAAAACAGTCAAGTACAAGCACGATTACGTCAGAAGGTTATTGAAAAGACCACTCAAGAAGTTCCGGTAAATGCCACTCACTGGAGCACAAGAACGCTGGCAGCCGAATTGGGTACGAACTACTCATTTGTCGCCAGAGTTTGGCGTGACTGCGGGTTTAAACCGCACTTGATCAGACAGTTTAAAATCAGTAACGATCCGCAGTTTGCGGACAAGTTGGAAGATGTGGTGGGGCTTTATCTTGATCCGCCAGAAAATGCAGTGGTATTCTGTGTCGATGAAAAAAGCTCCATACAGGCGTTAGACCGAACTCAGCCGGGATTACCGTTGAAGAAAGGGCGAGCAGCGACCATGACGCACGACTACAAACGCCATGGCACCAGCACGTTATTTGCCGCACTCAATGTCTTCTCGGGGGAAGTGATTGGCGAGTGCAAGCAGCGCCATCGGCATCAGGAATTTCTGGCCTTCTTGAAAACTGTGGAAAAACAAACACAACCGGGCAAGGAACTGCATGTGATTGTGGACAACTACTCTACCCATAAACATCAAAAAGTGAAGAACTGGTTGAAGCGTAACAAACGCGTCACGTTGCATTTCATACCAACAAGTTCCTCTTGGTTAAACCTTGTCGAACGATTCTTCGGGCTAAGTACTGACCAGCAGATACGCCGGGGCGTGTTTAGCTCAGTGAGAGACTTGGAGGAAAAGATTATGAAGTTTATTGCCGCTCATAACGAGAATCCGAAACCGTTTGTCTGGACTAAATCAGCCGAAGACATACTGGCAAAAACAAACCGTGCTCGTCAGGCATTAGCTAAATGAGCAATTTATTTGCAACACTACACTAGAATACCCCCGGCCACTTATCGATAATTGGAGACCGTATGTCCAAAGCAGACGACAACCGCAACACCAGTACCGCCCTCTGGCAAGCCCTGTATGAACGCCGCTGGGATGATGTGGGCTGGTATTTTGCCGAAGACGGCCTGTATCAGGATGTACCCACCCCGGACATGGGTGCGGTGGGTCCGGCACAGGTGGCCAGGCGCCTGAAAATTGGCCACGACCCTGTCGAACGCCACGAGCACCGGATATTTCGCATGGTGGCAGACGATACCTGCTGCATCACCGAGCATCGGGAGGACTGGTATTTTCATACCGGCGAGGTGGTCAAGCTGCCCTTCACCTCCATTCATGAGTTTAACGACCAGGGCAAGATATCGCTGTGGCGCGATTACTGGGATCTGAATACCTTGATGTCCAATGCACCGGCCTGGTGGATAGAGAAGATTATGGAAGACGCCGGCGAAGATGAGTTCGGCAGCAAGGATACTGTCGATGCCTGATGTAGCGTCCGCCCATGAAAGCTAATCACTACGACGCCATTGTGCTCGGCACGGGTGGAGTTGGTAGCGCCACCCTGCTTGAGCTTACACGCCGCGGGCTGACAGTACTGGGGCTGGATCGCTTCCCCCCTGGCCACGACCGGGGCAGCAGCCACGGCGAAACCCGCATGATTCGCCAGTCTTATTTTGAGCACCCGGATTATGTACCCCTGCTCAAGCGCGCCTATACTCTCTGGGACGAGCTGGCTCCACAACTACTGGTGCGCTCCGGCGTTTACTATATTGGACCGGAACAGGGAGACATCATCACCGGCGTGCGAGCATCAGCGCGCCGCTATGATCTCCAGCTCGACTCGGTAGAACCCAACACTGACCAGGGTTTTAGCGCGCCCGCAAACAGCATCGCGATATTCGAACCTGAGGCCGGCTACCTGCCGGTGGAGCAATGCATCGAGCTACAGCTATCGGTGGCAATTGAGGCCGGAGCCGAACATCGATGTGGTGAAGCCATTCAGGGATGGAGTAAATCAGCTCACACATTTGCAGTGCGCACCGACTCCCAACGCTATACCGCAGACCACCTGGTTATCGCCGCCGGTAGCTGGGCCAATACGCTAATGCCCGACTTGAAACTACCGCTGCGAATATTGCGCAAGCACCTGCATTGGTTCGAAGCAGCACAACTGGAACTTGGCTGCTGTTTTTTCTTCGAGCTGGAACACGGCCAGTTTTATGGATTTCCCACCCTCAATGGTCTAGTGAAAGTCGGCGAACACAGCGGTGGTGAAGAAATCTACGATGCACTGACAGCCAGCCGCGAACCGGATGCGACAGACCGGCAAAGGGTTAGCGATTTTGTAAAAACACACTTCCCGGGCGCCGCACAACATGTCAGGCAGGCGGTGTGCTTTTACACCATGACCCCCGACAGCCAATTTATAGTCGATCACCATCCCGCCGGCAAACGGGTTGCTTTTGCGGCCGGTTTGTCCGGGCACGGTTTCAAGTTTACCCCGGTACTGGGCGAGATACTGGCAGATCTGGTATTGGAAGGCGGCACTGACTTTGATATCGGCTTTCTCAGCCGCAGCCGGCCGGCACTCGCTAACCGGCAGGCTTCAATTTAATCGATGCGGAATTAATGCAGTAGCGCAAACCGCTGGGCTCAGGGCCGTCCTCGAAAACGTGTCCCAGGTGCGCGCCGCAATGGTCGCACATCACCTCCGTGCGCTGCATACCGTGCGTGGTATCGCTCTCCTGGCGAATAATGGAGGATTCTGCCGGCGCAAAGAAGCTGGGCCAGCCACAGCCTGAGTCATACTTGCTGTCGGACAGGAACAGACGTTCACCGCAGCAGCGGCAGTTGTATTCACCCGTCTCCTTGGTATTCCAGTATTCGCCACTAAAAGCCCGTTCCGTACCCTTTTCGCGGGTAACCCGAAACTCCTCGTCGCTCAGCTTGTCGCGCCAGTATTCATTGTCTTGCGGATTTTTACTCATGTGCAGTACACTTTGGCTTCGCTGAATTTACTTTAGCAAGCCATGGCCGACCTGCATATAGATGATTTTTATCGCGATAGCGCGATGATTATGCGGCACCTTTATGCCGGCTTTCCGCGCAAGGTCATCGGTATCAACCGGCAGGGGTCGGCCAGCCAGGGCGCCATTAACCGTTACTCACCCGGCGCCTGTCGACAACCCAGAGCCAGGCACAATTCACCTGCCTGCACGGATAGCTGCTCGAAATTGTCTATTTGCAGCAATCCCAGTTCGCGGCGCTGTCGATACTGCTTGCGCAGCCGGTCAAAGCCCTGCGGCATAGCCCCGCGCAACAAGTCGTCATCGTCGCGAATGTTATAGACCTGCGCCACCAACCAGCGGATAAGCTCCGCACCGCTTTTATCCAGCGGCACTGACACAACAAGCGGCGGCAAGGTCTGGTGCTGCCGGCCGCCATCAATCTGCAAGGCCGCACAGCAGGCGTCGAACAGCATGCGGGTCGCCCGCAGCTTACCGTCAGTGCTGTAACCGGCAATATGGGCGCTGCCGAACCGACAGCGCTGCAACAAGTCTGCGCTCACCTTGGGCTCTCCTTCCCATACATCCAGCACCAGTTGTAAATCACTGCGCCGGCGCGCCACCGCCGGCAGGGCCTGGCAGTCGATGATTTCGCCACGGCCGGCATTGATTAACAAGGCATCCAGGCGCAGCCGGCTCAATGCATCCACGCCCAACAGGTGATAACTGGGCCAGGGTTGTTGCCGAGTCAGTTCAGCGTGGATACTCACTACTTCACAAGCCAACACCTCTTCCAGGCTACCCAGTTGAGCCGTGTCATCTTGCGCCAGCCAGGGATCACAGGCGCAGGTACTCACGCCCAGGGCCTGCAGGCGCGCACATAAACGGCGACCGATATGACCAAAGCCAATCACGCCGACAGTGGCACCGGCGATAATGCGCTCCAGCTTGTCTTCACAGTGGCATATGGCGCTCAACACATAATCTACAACAGAATCCGCGTTGGAGCCCGGCGCCCACGCAAAGGGTATACCCTGCCGGCGCAGAAAGTTGCGATCGATATGCTCTACACCACTGGTGGCCGTACCGATAAAGCCGGGTTGGCACACACCCAGCAACTGTGCATTTACCTGCGTTACCGACCGCACCAGTAACACGTCGATGCCCCTGAGCTGCTGCGCGTCAATAGTCCTGCCATCGACCAGCTCAACGCGGCCCAGGGTAGAAAACATTGCATCTACAGACACCATATTGCGGTCGGCGAGGATACGCATCCGCTAGCGCTGCAACTGCTGTAACAGGTTGCGCGCCCGGCTGATCAATCCGCCGCGCAACTGCATGGCATCCAGATAGCCCAGCAGGTTATCCATGGCCTCAGCACGCAATTGGTAAGGGGGCGGCAAACACACACCATCGATACCGCTCTCCAGGCGCGCCAGTTGTCTCGACACCAATGCCAACTGCCAGTTTTCCTGCAGATTTTTGCTGATGCGAGCAGCCCCACGAATGCCCAGCCCATCCAGTTGATCGGTGCGAGAGGCCAGTGTTTCCAGGTCGCCGAACTGCTGTATGAGTTTGACGCCAGTCTTGGCGCCAACCGTCGGCACGCCGGGAATGTCGTCTATCGAATCTCCCACCAGGCCCAGGTAATCAGAAAATTGCTCGGGCCATACGCCAAATTTTTCGACAAAACCATGCCTGTCCATCTTGCTGCCGGCGGCAAAGTCCCACAGCTGATCAGCGTCGGCAATCAGTAATTGCCCCAGGTCCTTGTCCCGACTTACCACCGTCACCGAGTGGCCCTGCGCCCGCCCCTGCGCGGCCAGCGAAGCAATATAGTCGTCGGCCTCAAACTTGCTGCCTGCAAAGCAGGCAATCCCCAATAACTCGGTAACCTCCCGACAGGCCTTGAGCTGGTATTCCAGGCCCTCATCCGGCAGCTCGCGGCTGGACTTGTAGGCCGGGTAGAGCTGGTTTCGATAACAACTGCCCAGGCTTTCGTCAAAGGTGGCTGCCAGTACATGCGTTTTTTTCTCGCCCAGCGCCTTGAACAAGTCCAGTAAAAAGCTGGTGTAGCCGTAGACAGCGTGCAGCGAATAACCCTCGGGACTGTGCCAGCGCTCCGGCAGTGAGTAATAGGCCCGGAATATATAAATGGAGGCATCCACAAGGTATAGCGGCCCACCACTCACGCCAGGCTCCCGGCTTGAAAACAAGCCGCTGGCGGCCGGGGATCGCCGCCAAACTGCTGTGCCGGCACCCGCCGGAACTGCTCAGCCTGGGGCGGCAGGCCCTCGCGACAATACTGCTGCGCCTGAACTGCAACAGCGCGGACAAATAGCTCACCCGCGCCGCCCTCCCCGCGCCCAGGCTGATACAGCGGCTCTGATGCACCACCGGTCAGCCGGGTGCAAAAGGCAGTATAAAAACATTCCCGGAAGACATGTTCGAGTTGGCGGTTCATAAATTTTCTCTTGGGCACTCTTTCAAAAACATTCGACAAGCCCCGCATAAAAATAGTACAACATGCTGAATATATGGGCTGACTCAATAACCGCTCTAAACATCTGCCCACCCGATCAAGCGTCACCACCGACCTAGCCAAAGATACTTGCTTATCCCAATAATTCAAATGTAGCCCTCGCTGTTTGTCAGTATAGTTGACGTGTTTTTTACGCAGCGGCCTTTAAGTCACTGCTCTCCTTTTCGGGATTCAACCAGACTTCTTCCGGTAGATCCCAGGTCCGGGCATCATCCAGTGTGGCAAAGCCCTTGTGAGGGTAATCAGGGCGGTACTTGCAAGTCTGGAAGATCGACTCGGCACAGGCATTGTCGTTGTTCACCCGTGGGCGGCTACAGGACTTCATGATGCCCAGCCGATACAGGGTTTCCAGCAAGGATGCCCTTGGCAGGGCCGGGTAACCACGTCACGTCCCAACACCCAACCTGATTTGGCCCTGTGGCGCAGTGGGTATTGAGCGGTGTGGGTGGCGGCGCCTTGCTACGGCCCCGGTGCTGCTGTGGGTTCTCTTCACGAAGCACACGGTAAAACGTGGACTCCGAGGCAATATAACGGCCTCCATCGGCGACCGTTTCTGTAACCGGTTCAACAGCTCTTTGGCGATCCGGGGTGCTGATCATTCGTCCTCTCCCTCGCCCCGGATCGCATACATCTTTTTTCCAAGCACCGGTAACGCCGCCGTTTCTGCCAGCGCCTGCTCCTTCCTGCGGCAGTATGCGGCTAACTCCGCCTCGTTCACAGCGGCTGTTTCCAGCACTGCCGCAAACGTATCCTCCGACGACCAACTCTCCGGATTCCTTCCATCCCCTGGCACAACTATCCCGCCTGATCGGGCTTGTTTGCGCCAATGATACGAGTGGCCGGCATCCCGGTTACATCGGAGATTCCCGTCTCTTCGGACCGCGTCCGTACGAGTGTGTTTTCTGGCGGCGTCATTCTTCCAAGGACCGCCTGCTGGCGTTCTTCCTGATATCGTTTCATTGCTCATTCCTGAGCGTCCCCCTAATATTGCTGGAAAATTAGACACGACAACCATCCTGCCACGGGGGGTAGACAACTAAAGAATTATCCGTAGTAATCGAATAATCATCCTCCTGTGATCGAAGAATCTGGTCTCTATTTACCTATTATCCATATTATCAAGCTCTTCTTTCTACTAGTAATCCCAAATCATCACTACTGCGCCAATTGCTGCGCAATGATCCATCAAGAAAGGCACTCAAAGCTTCACCCTGTGCTTTAGGAGCTTTTCTCATAGCGCCAGTAGACGCTTTGGGCATTACCAAGAACACGTTTCTGACCACGGACTTTGACCAATCCACTTTGTCCAGCAACCGTCGATAACCAGTTGTTCTTGAGACAAAAGCGACGACATTTTCAACACCTAGACAGTTAATGCATGAAATCATTGCTTCTTCCAATAGGCTCTTTGGCCAATTTGATGCTTTGAATGCCAGGTCATAGGTACCTATTGGCTCCCCTGCAAACAATAATCCATACCCACCGCTGATTATGGCGATTTTTGACTCCAGCGCTGCCGCGTGCCTGAGAGCTGGTTCTGCAAATTCATACAAAGTGCCTGTATACCTCTTCCATGCTGGAATCAGTGTGCTTTCGTCTAGACTAGCCTTGGTAGCCAGTGATGATCTCGCTGCCAGAAGCGCGTCACGTAAATCTGATGGCAAGGCGTCAACAAAAGAAGGGGCCTCTGCCATTACAGTTTCGGCACCTCTTCCGATTTTCGACTTTTTCCCGGAGCACGGTATTAGAATCAGAGTTTTCTCTCTGTCCAGGCTGTTAACTTCTTCGATATCAATCGGACTTGCTATTTTTGCTCTGTGCACATCGGACTTTACCGATAGCCTTTTTTCGACCTTTGCGCGATGGCCATTACCAGTTGGGCTTGTATTAGGAATAAAGGGTAATTGCTTACCCGTTTTCTCCGTAAATGTGCCAATGAGAAAATTGACAACTTTTCCCTGTGGTCCAGTAGTTCTTCTCAGCACACCATTAGATTCGAGCCGCCTGCAAATTTGGTTTACCTGTTGGCGAGGGCGTATATTTGTGTGGCTGGATAACTCATCATCATCCAATCCTGGATTTTTCGAGAGCAATGCAATGATTTTTTCGGTATTGGTCATTTTCTTTAGTTATTGCTTGTTAATCAATGATTCCAGGATATCAAGAAACTGTGGATCATAATATTCGTCAACGTGATTCTGGTTCCATAACCCCGACGATCTAACCCTTTCGCGATTAGAAAAATGGCCCAGCCATTGAGCAGGTTGTTTATTGATTTCGGTTTTATTGTAATTGCTTAGGAGCGATATAGAGTTCCTTTCGAATACACCGCGTAGACTGTTCGGCCCCGCATCGTCTTCAACGTTGAGCCACAGGAAAGGCAAGTTGCCTATATATTGGCTCACCATTTTTTCTATATCGAGTTCCTTATCTGTAATTTCTCGTGAAGCTGTGTTTCCCTGCCCCCAGCTGTCGGATTTAAGTTGATCTCTTTCAATTAACGCCTGGCCTACGAGCAGACGAAAGATTGATCCCCGATGGTTACCACCGCCAGTTTTCTTAACGCCTCTATGTTGAGACAATCGATTCCACAATGTTGTATTTGAATCAGCCTTTAAAGCATGCGTGCCCACACGCACTAATCGCTGTCCTACACATGATTCAGTTCTCTTTTCATGATTATCAAAAAAGAAGTAGACGCCTCTAAGAGGCCAATCCATCCGACCATCGCATTCTTTTAGCAATCTGGTGTTTCTTCGTTTTTCGAGCTTTTCCAAAAGACTGCAAAATCGCTTCAGGTCTTTCAGTCGTTCCGCATTGTCTGCTAAATACACTTACTGCACACCTTTGAAAAAGAACCGTCTGGTCTACCATTTTGCCGGGTCCATTCAACAAGGTCACTCATGTTGGTAGAGCAGACTTTGATGTAGAAGCGTTCTGTGTAGCCGCCAGACTTTATCGATTCGCTGTGTTTAGAAATGTGTTTACAATGAGATGTGTGGAGGACGATATAGTCTGGGTCTTGTCTCCTCCGCGCATTTAAAACGTATCCTTGCTGATTCTCTTTCAGCCAGTCTTGGTAACCAATATCATCGTTATCAAAAACCATAGCCACGCCCACTCTATCCATTAAGGTTTCTCAAATGTTTTTGCAATAAATAGGGATTGCACACAAATACAATGAGACCTTAGCACGAACGTGAAGAGTTATCACTTGACAGGTGAGATAATACCTGCCAAATCAAAGCGGATGAAGTGAAGACAAAATAGCCTGGAAAAATCTTAAGCAACAAAGCTTGGCAGATTCGATGTTAATCGACCATGACGCCCTGAAAGAGCTTGATGATGTACACGACCTCATTGATTGGTCTCATCTGGAAAGATTGCTTTCAGACCTTCATTCACGCTCCAAAGGCGAGAAAGCCCGCTGTTTGTCAGTATAGTTGACGTGTTTTTTACGCAGCGGCCTTTAAGTCACTGCTCTCCCTCTCGGGATTCAACCAGACTTCTTCCGGTAGATCCCAGGTCCGGGCATCATCCAGTGTGGTAAAGCCCTTGTGAGGGTAATCAGGGCGGTATTTGCAAGTCCGGAAGATCGACTCGGCACAGGCATTGTCGTTGTTCACCCGTGGGCGGCTACAGGACTTCATGATGCCCAGCCGATACAGGGTTTCCAGCAAGGATGCCCTTGGCAGGGCCGGGTAACCACGTCACGTCCCAACACCCAACCTGATTTGGCCCTGTGGCGCAGTGGGTATTGAGCGGTGTGGGTGGCGGCGCCTTGCTACGGCCCCGGTGCTGCTGTGGGTTCTCTTCACGAAGCACACGGTAAAACGTGGACTCCGAGGCAATATAACGGCCTCCATCGGCGACCGTTTCTGTAACCGGTTCAACAGCTCTTTGGCGATCCGGGGTGCTGATCATTCGTCCTCTCCCTCGCCCCGGATCGCATACATCTTTTTCCAAGCACCGGTAACGCCGCCGTTTCTGCCAGCGCCTGCTCCTTCCTGCGGCAGTATGCGGCTAACTCCGCCTCGTTCACAGCGGCTGTTTCCAGCACTGCCGCAAACGTATCCTCCGACGACCAACTCTCCGGATTCCTTCCATCCCCTGGCACAACTATCCCGCCTGATCGGGCTTGTTTGCGCCAATGATACGAGTGGCCGGCATCCCGGTTACATCGGAGATTCCCGTCTCTTCGGACAGCGTCCGTACGGGTGTGTTTTCTGGCGGCGTCATTCTTCCAAGGACCGCCTGCTGGCGTTCTTCCGGATATCGTTTCATTGCTCATTCCTGAGCGTCCCCTTAGTATTGCTGGAAAATTAGACAGTCGAGTAGCCCGAGGGAACTTTCCCCCTCAGGCTCTCACAGAACCGGACGTGAACCTCTCGGTTCATCCGGCTCATCTTATCCACTGCCCTCCAAGAATAGATATTCCCAGTGCACAAAGAGGCATGGATCAGCTTCCCGGCATCTTTTCAGCCAGTCCCACGATCGCCGTCTGTGCCTACGTAAACGCTGGTACCTGTTCCGTGCCCATCGCCCCAATCGTAAATCCAGTCTGACCGGAAATCGCTGCAACGACTCTGGGTAGAACGCACCGTAGTACGCAATCCAACCCCGTACAATGGGGTTTAACCGTGCCGCTAAATCTGGCAATTTCCACTGCATTTTACGATGGAGCATAAGGCTACGGACCACTTGGTTCATCCGTTTCAGTGCCTTCCGGCTCACTCCAGGGCCGAAGCCGGTAAAGAGGTTGCCATATCTGTCTTGAACAGTTCTGGCGTGAAAGCTGAATCCCAAAAAGTCAAAACGGGTATTGGGGTAGTCCCCTCGCCTCCTGTTGTCTTTGCAATACACCACCCGAGTTTTATCCGGATGGAGTTCAAGTCGACAATCGGCAAGTCTTTCCCGTAATGCCTCTAACAGGGACTCCGCTTCTTCTTTGCTCCGGCAATGGCAGACCACATCGTCAGCATACCGTTCAAACGGTGTGCTGGGGTGATGTCGCTGCATCCAGGCATCAAAGGCATAATGCAAGTAGAGATTGGCAAGCAAGGGGCTGATCACACCGCCCTGCGGAGTACCGCAGATCGGAGACTCTGTCGTCCCATCTTCCCGTTCCACATCGCATTTCAGCCAGCGTTCAATATAGAGCCGAATCCACTTCTCAGGAACGTGCTTTTCTACCGCACGCATCATAAGATCATGGTCAATAGTGTCGAAAAAGGCCTGGATACTTTTCTTGTCGACACCCGGCGCACCTTTGTTGGCTGCCACATGCTTCCAGGATTCCCAAATTAACCGTTTGGGTATCTCGACGGGTTTGGCCTTTGTCAACGGATCCTCCCGTTTCACGGTTGTCACACTTTCAAAGACCGGACAAGGTCATGCCTTTGCTCCGCAGCCATTACAGCTCCTTCATCGCTACTACACATGACTCCGCCACTGTGCTTCGCATCGGTACTCTGGCTCTCACGGGTTCTCCGCTTGAGCGTCTCCCTTGACATCGAAGCGACAGCTTCCCAGGTTTCACACCAGCGCCTGCAATTACCGTCACGCCACCTCTATGCCGGATGCCGCCAGACCGGAACTCAGGTATCTGTCTGACTTGTCCCGGGGAGATGTCGAGACCCCGGTTTTGACATCGTTGACAATTATCGACACTTCTTCGATGGTTCACTTTCGTTCGTCTCAGTAATACATACCTGACATGGGTACCCATGCCTTTTCCCCGGACGCTCACCACAATCGCTCTTTACGAATGCTGCTCCGGGCGGTTCGGTGTCTCCGCCTGATCGGCGACACCGAGGGGCCTACCCTCATCGCTGGTGCAACATGGCTCCGTGGCATCCTGCCACTTCGCCTTCTTGGCACACCGACAACAATGCTGACACAGGGGGGGTTCCAACGTGCGTCCCATCTGTTCGATCACGCCCAGATAGGACGGCTTGGCTAAACGACTGATCGCCTCCATATCCTGATGGAGCTTAGCGATGGCGGATTTTGCGGCTCTCAAATCATCTGACATTCTCAACTTAACCTGTTTCTGTAGCCAGTTCTGCTGCGTTCAACCTGCCGCATCCAGGCCCGGATATCTGGCTCCTGCCTCCGGTATGAGGTGTTACCTGGATCTGGGTGCTGATTCGCTCCTTCAGCGCCGGTACGTGCGAAATTACGCCGATCAGCTTGCCATCCCTGCTCCAGACCCGCGAGGGTTTCCAGGGCAGTATCGAGGGCTTCCTCGTCAAGCGTGCCGAAGCCTTCGTCCAGGAACAGCGAATCCACCCGGACATTCTTGCTGGCCATGTGGGACAAACCCAGAGCAAGCGACAAGCTAACGATAAAGCTCTCACCACCAGAAAGGTTCTTTGTAGACCGAATCTCGCCCGCCTGATTGATCCTGCCCACCAACAGTGGACACATCTCCTCCCGGGTGGCTAATATGCCTGACATTTCAGTGGTTTGGAGAAATAATGCGGGAGATTCTTAAAGGAACTTCAGTCTAATGTTTCACCTGGACATCCATAGCTTGCTTCATTCTGAACCCGAATACTTTCAATCATAGCAGCGCCTATTCGTTTGAATCCTTCCCAATGTTGATATATGTAACCTCAAACGCCTTACAGGCACGCTGCTTCTGCATTCGGTTGGAAAGCTGAAAACTATCATTCATATCGTACTGCTGGAAAATATCCAGGCCTCGATCCAGTGATATCTTCCACCCTGTATCGGTCACTATATGGCGGGCGTGCTGAGATCCAGAGCTATCAAAGGAGTAGGCAAACTTAATGCCTACGCTGAACATTGAATTCCGTATTTGAGCGAAATAATTCCGCTGCTGTTCACCCTTGAATTCATCTTCAACCGTAACCAGGCTAACGACTATTTCATCATCCTCGGCTTTGCCTTTTACCATTGTTTCCAATAATTCCATTAAATTACGAGCCTGAAAGTACAATCGAATATAAGGGTCGGTAATAGTGATATGTTTCGCGTCCTTTAAATATGAGCCAAACAATCCGTCGTAACTTATACCCCGCTGGTTTTCCATGATAGTGATGTGGTGTTCTTCTAATTCTGGCTCAGGATCGGGCGTTGCCGCTGTCGTTTCTGGCGAAGCGGTACCAACTAACGATGCTGACTCATCGCCTTCTGACCCTCCGTCACCTACAGATTTATGGAAATAGTTGGGATATTCTTTTTCTTCCAGGGTTTCGATAGTGACCTTGCTTCCGGCGTTATCGACATAGCTAAAGTTGACATCGGCGTAGGTGGTATCGAGGCGGAAAAGTTGATCTTTAACGCGTTTTCGGCCCTCAATTGAAAACTTGAGTACCTCTTCAATTTCCTCTGGCGTTGCGCCATTTTGAGGGAAGAGTATTTTCATTAAGCCTGAAAAGGTTTTATTGATCGCATCTCTATCGCGGGTTGAGATATCACTTGATAGAGTGAAGTGTTCTTTGTAGCGATCTGAAAAATCCTGATTCCGTAGATGACGCAGTATCTCCGCCAAATAATCCACCACAAAACCATAACCGTCAGAGAACATCTCACCACGAATGATATCGACCTCCCAGCCAGGGATATAGTAGTGCAACCGATCCAGGAAAGCGGAGTCATAAAACTTATCTGGCAATGCATCAAACAAATCCGAATGTTTCAACATGTAGGGTACGCTGTGTTCGGTATTGCCTACAAACACCATAGAGGCATCCGCCCCTAACGTTTCTACTCCGCGAGAAAATGACTTATTGGCCATGTAGTTTTTCATGATATCGACCAGGGCTTTATCGACCTTCTTTTTCTTTCCGGCGAACTCATCAAATGCCACGGTATCCCAGTAACCTACCAGGCCAATTTTACCGGAGGCATTATTTACAAAAAGTTTGGCAACACTGACCTCACCACCTGAGAGCAAAATCCCATGCGGAGAAAATTCAGAATATATATGAGACTTACCCGTACCCTTAGGGCCAAGCTCCATCAGGTTATAATTGCGTTCACAAAAGGGAATCAGGCGTAATAACTGGGTCAGCTTGCTACGAGTGCCAAAGTATTCAGGATCAAACCCAATACTCTGCACCAGCACATCAATCCATTCTTCCAAACTGAATTGCTTTCGTGCCTCAATATAGCTTTCATAATCAAAGTGCGACATCTGGATAGGTTTAAGCGTGCTCAATACCCAGGGGCTGGAATCTTTGTCTTCTGTGTGCTCGTATTCAATATCTGCAATACACCAAACACCCCCCACCAATAGCTTGGGATGTTTTTTTATTGAGCCGGAATCAATGAGTACCTTTTTGAGCCCTAAATTGGAAAACTCGGCCTCATAGACATCTCGTTTATCATTAAGGGCAACACTGACCTTATCGATAACTTTATGCCGCCCTTTTTCACGAATTGTCGAGCGAATGAAACCCGCCTCATTGCGGTGAACATAGTGTTTGGCCAGTATTTCTTTCACGGTTTGAATACCGGTTTTTATGCTTTCTTCGTCATTGGTCGCGCAGTATTGACCGAGCAGGTATTCCAGAACATAAGAGGGAACGATGGCGTTACCCTTAACCGTTTTAACCAAATCCTTTCTTACCACTAACCCTGCAAATACATCGCAGATTTTTTCATCAAGTGTTGTCATTCTGCTCTTGCCTCGTCATCAATCCTGTTAATAGCCCCGTTAGAAATCAAAGTCACTGGTAAAGGAGCGACGTATGGTATAGCTCAACGACTTGTAGTCTTTAAAATGGCTGGTACCGGTAACCGGCTCTTCCAGTCTCAACTCCACTTCCTGGCCATTGGCTGCATCGGCATCCTGAGTAAGCACAAAGCGTAATTTCATTTCTCGTTCTCTTGGGTTCTCAGCTGTCAAATCCATCAGCACCTCGTGAACATCAGAGATCAACAATCCTTCTTTGGTGTACATACCCACCCGCAGTGTGCGAGCCTGCACTTTTTCTGTCACGGCTTCAGATTGATACAGGGTGACCGCCAACTGGCCGGAAGTAATAACGCTAGAGCCTCCACGTAAAATGTCAACACCCACAGAACGGGTGTCACTCTGTCGCTTCTTGTTGATCTTGATAACAGGCACCACAACCTCTTGCAGACTGGCCCCACCATGTACAAACCGGCTACCGGAGCCTTGCAGGCGCAGGCGCTGAATACCCTTGGGAATCAACGCACCCACATCACCAGCCAGACCCAGCTGATCGGCATCGAAGGCCTTAAAACCATCACCAGCGGCCAGGTCATTGCCCAGAAGAAAGCGCCTATCCCGGTAAAGCACATCACCACTGACATCACTCGACAGAAAGTCACTGTCTTCAATGGGACGATTCTGATAAATAAAACCATGGTCTGCCGTAATCAGGATATTATTGGCATTGGCATTAGCCAGTTTTTTTATCAGACGCAGCAGGTCATCAAAGGTTCTTTCTGTCGCTTCAAAGGCCTCACCCTCAGACTGCATTTTGTCGCCGGTATGATCGATACGGTTGTGATACAAATAAATCACATCATTGGCTTTTAATAGCTCGCGGCTTTCGGCAATGGTCATCTCCATTACATCTTTGGCCAACACCGCTGTAGCACGCTCATTAACAGCCTGTTTAAGCCACTTGTCCCGGTTCTGGGTGCCCTGGGTAGACTGCTCACCGTAATAAACGGTTCCTGTCTTGTCATCTGCTAACCCCAACGAATCATCATTAGCTCCGGTGGGCAAAAGGGATGCCATACCCAACTGGGTGTAACTGGGCAAAGACGACAGCACTAATTCCAAATCGGCCTGGTAACGATCTTCCTGGCGAATCCGACCCTGCATTTCTTCACCCGCCTCAAAGCGGAAGGCATCAGAGATGATGACGCAGATCTTCTTATTGTCATCTGTATAGCGTTTAACCCATTTACTGTAGAAATTACGTTGCTTAGGAACGTCGGGGATAAGCCACTTATCCATCGCATCCACATGGCGCTGCCACTCGTTGTTCAGTGGCAACAGGAAACGGTTGGTATAGAGATTCTCAACCTGCTCGGTGAGCGAGTTGAGCAGCGATGTTTGACCAGACACTTTTAACGCATAAATATACTGGCGGTAGAGCTGGTCCAGCTTGTACCAATGGCGGACATACCCCTGTACAGCCTCAGTGGCAGTCGGCATAGATAATTGAAGCACCTCCAACTGGGCAAAAAACTGGCTCGCTACATCAATGGCATCATAGCAATGCTTAAATTCCTCATACCAATGCCCCATCCGGCGCTGGCGACACCATAAGGTAATATCGCCGGGTGATGCCGTACGCGCTTCTACTGCTTTAACCAAACCGCTGATAACACGCTGGTCGATCAGACGAAAGTAATCCACCTCAATCAGATCCTTCACTTCTCGTTTGTTAAGGTCAGCTTCAATATTGAGAATATCAGCCGATTCCGCCGATAGGGTTTCAAAGGCTTGCTGATGGGCGCGGCTATCCTTCCAGCGTTTTATAAACACCAAGGCATCACCACCAACACCAGAGGCCACCGAGTTGCTGCTGGAACCCACCAGATATTGAGCATCAACACCGAGGTGATAACAGGTTTTGAACAATTCAATTACAAAGTCTTTTAGACTGGGTGATTCAGCTTGATATCCATAATGACGCGCTATCAACTGCCAGAAGAAATCGGCTAACTGGCAGCGCACTATAAGTTTATACGCTGTATTTTTGCCCCTGGACTCTTCGGCTAACAGTTGTTCCAGCACGTTGTCGATACGCGCATCCGCACCGGCACATACAGCCAGCATCTTCAAGCGTACTGCACTGAGTGTGTCGTCAGTCTTCAGGTGCTTTTTTAGGGATTCCTTACGTTTGGCACTTTCAAAAAAGGCACTGTGGTTTTCAACGATAGAGATAAATTCGTTAGGCAATTCCAGCTCACTGAGCCAAATCGCAGATTGATCCGTACGAAATTCCGTATTCGCCAACTGAACATCCAACAACCAGTTTTTAGAAGATTCCGGCTCTGGACCTTCCTTGTACAACAAAAAATTCTGCTTAGGCTCTTCGCGCAGAAGGCGATGCTTAAGCATGAACTCATTGTTATTGATTTCACACTTTTCCACACCTGTCATTTCGAGGGTTTCAAAATCAAATCGCAGCTCTTCTTTGGTGTCATACCAAAAAACAATGCGGTGTTTTTCAAATAGACGGCTAAGTGCCTGTTTAATACGATTTTCGGTCATTTTTTCACCAAGCTGTACTTCTGCAATCGGCTAGTGGGCTTATCAGGAATGGTGTATTCAATAAATCCATTATCCAGCAATTCTTTAATGGCCCGCTTAAACGCCCCGGTCTTTGTCTCCAGGCTCAGCAGACTCCGCAGTTCGGTTGCAGAGAGCGGTGCATCTGATAGTGCATATAAAATTTGTTCTGACTGGGCCCCTGACTGGGCCCCTGACTGGGCCCTCTCTTGTGGTGGAAGATTTTTGGGTACTTTTCTTGATTGCTCTGCGGTCAATGGAAGCACATCAGCAAGGTAAATGGTAAAGCGCAGTCGCATGCCCATTTCTTCTATATCAGGTTCTGGCAACTTCTGTTCCTCTACCTCTCTAAATATGCCAGGAATGCCACTACCCCACTGTTCGATCATATCAAGTTCGCGAAATGCTCTGGCGATAACCGGGTTACGTATTTGCGAAACACCCCGCTTCATATCGTCAATGGTCATACCCGGCAACAAGATACCCGGACTTTCAACTTCTATTCTGTTGTCATAAAAAGCGATTCTGATCGGTGTCCCCCTATGCGAATAATCACAGTGCACCAAGGCATTGATAACCACCTCACGCAGGATATTAAGCGGGATGCTCCAGATGTCTTTACGGCGTATTTCAGAAAAATCGGCCCCGCGCATTGCGTGCTTCTTTAAAAACAGCATAATGCTGTCAGCCATCTGCGGTAATGGCTCATACAACTCAATATGATCGAAAATATCCGTTTTGCTATCGCCAATAAAGCGACCACATTGGACCCAGGCATCGGGGAAATATAGCTCTCGATCTTTACCAAATAGGAGCATGCCACCCTGTGTGGGTATCAGCCTGCCCTGCTCTTTGGTGATAACCCTTAATGTCAGCAGTGTTTTTTCATCCAGCCTGCGTTTATCGCCAAACATTTGCTGGGCGGCCTTAATATCCAGATCATCCAATGTCAAATCAGGCATAGGTAAGGCGTCATAAGCGATCCCAGCCACACCACGCTGTAATTCCGATATTAACTGTGGGTCTGCCTGACGGTTGGTTGAACCCAAACGAACAGTTACACCGTTTTCTGCGCCTAAAGATTTGGGTCTTCCCCAATCGTAGTGGGCCATTCAGGCCCTGATTCCTTCCGGATAGAGCTGTAATCCGCCCAGGTGGAAGTAAATTGCATTACGGAATCGCTCCCTGTTTCTGAAACCCCGAGCACGGCTCTTCAGCGTTTTGATACGACTGTTCATACTTTCAGCGTGACTGTTGTCGACCTTACGAATCACCGCATTGAGAATACCCCAAAGGTGATTCCGCAGGGTTTTTGACGTCGTTTGCATTGGTTTGAGCCGGCTACGGGCCATCCAGTTGATCAGGCGTTTCCAGCCCTTCTCAGCCCAGGTGCGACTCCGATAGTCCCAAAGGCGGGAGGCTGGATCCTTGATAGCCCACGCCCTGGCGGTCTTCAGGGAAGATTGTCGTAGTTCGCTGAAACTGCGCTGCTGGTGCCGGCTCAGGTTGCTCCGGTTACGCAGCCAGTGGTATTTACTACCCTTCATCCGCTCATCGCCCTGCTTGATCAACTGCCGATGTTCCTGTCGGCGCACCTGATCCACAGCCTTGCCCATGTATTGCGCAACGTGGAAACGGTCAAAGGCGATCTTGCTATCCGCATCAGGCAGCGCCTCTCGAGTTGCCCTGATATAGGCCGGCCACATATCCATGCACACGCTCTCGATACCCTTTTTCTGGTCCTCAGACAGCAGGTCGTAAAATTCAGCCAGGCTATCGGTCTCCCGATTTTCGGCAACATGCAGCACTACCGACTGCTCCTGATCCGTCACCACCGTGACATAGTCATGGCCCTTGCGGTAAGAGGTTTCATCCACACTGATTTGCCTGGGTGACAGCGCCTCCCGATGCGACAGACCACGTTTCACTGCGCGCTGCATGATGCCATCCACGGCATTCCAACTCAGTCTTAGGTGTTCTGACACCGCACTGGTTGAAGCGTCTTTCAGCCAGTCAATGACCAGCGCCTCAAACAACGCTGTAAATCCGCTGCCAGGCTCTGCCCAGGGAACCTGCACCGTAACCACGCCGTGCTCTGAACACTCCACCCGGGGCACTTCAGCCATCAGCAAGGTCTTGAGTTGACAGGTGTCAAGATGGCGCCAGTGCCTCGGCCGCTTGTCGTAACCGGAGCAGGCTTTGCCACACTTGGGACACGTCAATTTACCGCTCCCACGATCTACGGTGACTTTCACTTCACCGTCCGCGAGTGAAACCTGCACATCGGTCACCTGCCACGGCTTCCCGATACCCAATATCTGGCTGTATAGCTGTGTATCTTTCATGGGGCATCAGGCTAAACTACCCACTCGATTTGGGGAAGACCCAAAGATTTAAGGTGATGCGGACGAATCCCGCTTAGAAAAACTTCAACGATCAACAGTGTTTTACCCTCAACCGTTGTCATCTCGATATTGGGCACCAAACGAGGAGCGATACAATCGGCAATAAGGTTTGCCAGCTTTTCTTCTTCATCCAGTGGCTGATCTACACCCACAATATTACTATTATCATCGATACCAATAACCAGACAACCACCTGCTGTATTAGCAAAACTAACCAGTGTTTTAAGCAAAGGCTTAGGTGAAGAGAGATCGCGCTTAAACTCCAGAGTTTTACCCTCTGGTAAGTGGATTACCTCGTTGATCGGTCGGGTCATGATGATAAACCTGTTACTTTTTTTAAGGCTTTGCCAAATAGCGGGTAGTTGTATTTTACCCCGTCATCAAGATCAATCTCGATTTTCTGTGTCGCCAGCGGGTAAAGAATATCGTGCTCATACTCACCAACTTCATCCAGTACTTTGTTGATTTTCTCGATGGTTTTGATAGCTTGAGTTTTTTCTTTTTGGCTGGCGGAGGCGCTGATTTCTACCTGCTCAAAACTCTGCTTTCGGGCAGTCAATTTGGTGCGGAATTCCCGCAGGTAATCGTTGAGTATCACACTCACGGTATCCGAGCGGTAGCGGTGCATGTAGATCAACGCATTAAACGAGCCTTTGGGACTGGAGAATAGCCAGTAAATGGGGCGTTTTTTGTAGCGTTTGATATGGTCAGTATAAAAGTCTTTCAGGAAGAACTTTTTAATATTTTTGCCAATAGCTTCTTCAATAAAGGCCAGGTTTTCCGTGTAATGCTCTTCACCAAAAGTAACTTTTAGGAAGTGCTTAAAGCGTTCACTGATGTCATCTTCAAACCAATCGCCTTCGAAATCGATGAGGGGGATGACGTTATCATCATCTGGCTCGAAGGATGGATTGGGTACTTGCTTGAGATAGTCTTCTAATGTGTCGCCTTGGTTGGCAAGGATTAGACCTTCTTTCTCCAGCGAGTAACGACCAAACGTGCAACCTACTGCATAGGAGATAAACTCGCGCAGTGTGTCGGCAAGCAACAGAGTTTCTAGCCCTTCTTTGCTTTTATCGCCACCATAGCGGTAGCGCGGATTGCAGGTTAAAGTAATTTCTCCAAGAGGCACATCGGGTGTAAGGTCATCTTGCAAGCCATAGTCATCGATAAAGACCATGTTATTCTCTTCCTCCAACCGCTGCATCTCCAGCGTCATCTCATGCCAGTGGGAGCGGAGATTCTGGTAGGTAGATTTTAGGATTGGCTGGTAGTAATCTGGCTGCAATAGCGGCAGCATGGTGAATTTCCAAGAGGTTTCGCAGGAATCCCAATCGCTACGTGACAAGTCTACACATTTATTAACAATATCAACATTCTCAAACTGATATTTTTCCAAAATAGGAACTTGCTTGATTCCAACCATGCTGTAATCGAGAGTAGGACATAGCACGTCCAAAAAGACTTTTGCTGTTTTTGAGTTGAGCAACCCTGAATAGGATGTGAGATACTTCTGGTCCCCAAAAATACAGGAACCCTTGGTGTCAAACAAAAACCCTGCGTCACTCATCCGACAACCAAAATCCCCGCTTGATAAGGCAGAATAAGTTATGCTTGGAAGACAATAGTATTCTCGGCTTTTTAGTCGAACATGCGTTCCCTGCGGCAAGGTTGAAGTAAAGTCCTTCATCTCCTCGCCATCATTCTCCCAGTTCACAATGATTTCATTATTTCCATACCACTTTCTAAACGATCCACCTTTGTTATAAGGGTACCATTTGCAATTTGAGTTTTTCAGATCTTCAGGAGAAGAACATGAGAAATCTACTTTCGAAAAACTAGCTTCATGCCATAGACGTAAAAATCTCTCGTTATCAGAAGTTGCAATGCCTTGTTTGAAAGTAAGAATGTTGCCAATTGCCTTACCAGAGAACGCATTTGTCGCCGTTTCACCCAGCCAATATGCAATTGAGCTTCCTGGTATCTTATTAAGGTCAGAACTAGATGCACAGTAGCACCAGCCACAATTAGGATTCTTGATCGCCTCACGGATAGCAGTGGCCTTTTCGGCTTCAGATTTGCCTTGGACGAGCCTGAGGTAACTTCCCTGTGATTCAGGATGATTTGCCTTTTCCAAAACAAATGCCGTCGTTGAGACTACTTCTCCACCAATGCTATCAAAGGCTCTTGAACCAAGGTGAGCCATTGTCAGGATAGTGTCTTGACGAAGGATTTTGCGTCGAAGACCTTCGAAGGTAGACAAAAACAACCAGCTTTGCATCGTGATCATCGCGACCAAACCATTGATACATGCGAGGTCAAGGTTGCGTTCAATAAACATCGCGTAAAGATCAGTCTTGCTATCTGGATAGTTACCCTTTGTCCACGCCCCTAAGCGCCCATTCATACCTTTACCTCCCATATACGGCGGATTAGCAATCACCACATGATATTTGGGGTTAAGGTAGTCAGACTGTTGAAGGACTTTAATCACGCCCTTGTGGGTTTCAGCCAAAAACAATTGACCCGAGACATCCTTGGACTGCAGAGTGGCCAATACATCACCTATATTGATGAGGCTCGGGCGAATCAAAGAACCAAAGTTATCGGCCTCCTCGAATTCTTTCAGAGTAGCTCTTAAGTCCTGGGTAAAAAGGTCTCCACCCACAAATTCTATATAACGATCCAACTCGTCATCAGAAAACTGAATTTTCTCTAGCCTGCAGATATTGAGTTCGATAGGGTTTTTGAAAAACCGGCGTCGGTTATTGGTATCGTCGAAGGGGTTTCCCTTTATAGCTTTCATACTAAGAGCAAAGGCTGCTAACTCTGATGCCCTTTCATCGATTTCTATGCCGTAGAGGTTATTTGATAATATTTTTTTCGGGATGTCTGCGTCTTCGTAGCCTGCATCCTGGTAAATGGCATATAGCAGGTCATAAGCATAAGTGAGCATATGGCCAGAGCCACAGGCCGGATCACAGATTTTAAGTTCTTCAGGGCTGCCAATCTTCAGAAAATCTATCTCTGCCTCGGCTGGCTTGATGTAATATTCCATCCGCTCAACAATTTTTGAGCTGGGGTTATTCAGCATCCATAAGCAACCCAGTGAATTTTCTACCAGATATCTTACGATCCAGTGGGGAGTGAATAACTGAGTAGCAGCCGGTATATTCTTTGGAGTGATTTTCTTGTTCTTTTTCAGTCCATCAAAAACTTCATCTTTCTTCTCGGAGATGTAAAACTGATATAGCCAACCAATGACTTCCACGCTTTCACAGGCTTCGGATGTCATGGCCTCGCGGGTGTAGGCCAGAATAGAATTGCCGGACAGAAGATCATCAGGCATTAACAACTCCGTATAGTCATTAATGCGTTCAAACAGGTAGGGCATCAACCGGTGATAGTCATTACACACCGCCACAATCAGGGCGCGATAAGCCTCGGTTTGTGGATCTCGGCTGAGTACACTGCTATTCAGAAGGTTAAATATCTGCTCCCGCTTTTTACCGGTTATCAGTGCCTCATCAATATGACCCGCTTTGGCCTCCGCCAATATTTCCGGCTGAAACTGCCCTTCGACGGGTGAAATAACACCGATACGGTTGTAACGGTTAACATCCATAAAACGCAACGCACAGAAACGGTTAAACCAGATATAAGCCGCCTTTTCGATGACCTGCTCTTTGTCACTTGCTGCAATCTGTTTTTCCAGCTCTGCAATCGTCTGCGGGCTTTCTCTGCGCTCGGGGCTATCCGGTGCCAGCACCAGTTTAAACTTGTTGCCCACCTGCTCGAGCAAACAGCGGCGCGCGAATTGGGCGAATTTTTTTAGTTTTGCTGTTTCCATTATTAACCTTATTTTCTCGCGTCGTTAATTGAGAAAGTCCTGCTGTTTATTTTCTGCCCACTGGTACCGAACCGGACGGTTGAGTTTGTTAACCTTTCCTTCTTCAACCGCTTGCTTTAGCCAGGCTGTTAACTGGCTTTTGTGTAAATCTGTTGCGGTCATTAACTCATCAATACCGAGTGCCTGCTGCCAGCAGAGGGTTTGTATTTTTAGAAGAAACAAGCCATAAAAACTCGCGTCTTGCAGCTTTATTGGCCCTTCCTGTTCAACCAACGTCTCCTCTGGTTGATAATCTGATACTGGCTCTCTAGTCGAGAGGTTCTGAGAAAGCGGGGAATCTTTTGCTTCCCGTGCTGGATTTGATGGAAGATCTATAAGCAAGCCATCCACAGTAAAATCATCGATGGATTGGGGTAACCAGCGAGCACCTTTCGCAACCAGTTGAGCATTACCTGCTTCCGAATCCTGGGTTTCTTTTACCCACAGCGGTACCCATTGTTTGTTGATGTTCTCAATTGCCCCATTCCAGGTGCCGCCTTTGGTGCCGGAATGCACGGCAATAGCTGAATCGGAAAGGCAATAGATGTATTTGTTACGCTGCATGGCGTTACCCGGACTAAACCCGGCTTCGGGGTAGAAGGGTGAGATCAACACCAGGTTATTGTTCATAATCTGTTGTCGATATTTACGACTGCTACTGGCCTTTAACAAGCTATCGGCCATTACGCCAATTACCGTGCCTTCAGTCTCCAGTGCGCCTAGCATGGCCGCTTCATCCACTCCACGGGCACCACCGGAGACGATTGAAAATGAACCTTCTGCTGTTTTTATCCCAAGGTCGCGACTAAATGTCAGGTCGGCCTCACTGGTATTACGGGAACCAATAACGGCAATACCACCTTGATTGAGAATACTGCGATTACCACAACCGAAGAGTATCGGAGGCGAATCATTTTTGAGGCGCTTTTTCAAGCGCTGGGGATAGTCTGGATCCGAGCGGGTAATAATCCACAGGCCTGCTCGACTCCATTTTTCAACAGCCAGAGCCATGGCTGAGCCGCGATTCATTAACTGTTCTAAGCGATCAAGTGACATTTTGCTATCGCTCCAACCAACCAACAACTCGGCGATTTTTCCCGTTAACAGACTTTCCGGCCGAAGCCCCTTATCTTTCAGCCAGAGTGCAAATTTCCCCCATTCCTTGTTGGTCAGTGGGCGAACTGCTGTATCGCCGGCCTTGTTAAAATAGGCCGTTAGCAGCAGTACGGCCTGAGTATCGGCTGATAAGCTCATCTAATCACCTGTACCGGTTGAGGCCAGGGCGACTGGGTAAACAGCCTCACATCCCTGTTGGCATAATAATGCCGCCAAGACGGTTACTGTCCAGCCTGAGTCAATAACGTCATCCACCAGTAACACCGGGCCAGCAGGAAGCTGCTCGGCCACGGCGAAGGCCCCATCGAGGTTACGGCACTGGTGGTAACGGTTTTGCTGAAACTTCTGCTGTTCGTTGTCGAGCGTTTTGGTAATAACGGTAACAAAGGATAGACCCAGTTTGGCAGCAAGGCGCTGGGCGAAGTCTGGCACTAATGCTGGATGATTCAGTGAGGGTACGCAGGTTACCCACTGTGGTGCAGGGTTTGGCTGCCATCTTTGTGTGATCATTTCTGCGGTAGCATTAACAAGTTCTTGCCGAAAGCTACCCGCATGTTTATCGCTCTCAACCAGACCGCCCCAACCGGCATCGCCCCAGCGACTAAGGATTCTGCCGTCTGACGCTTGCAGGTGTGCGGGCAAGTTGCCGCGAAAACCGTAAATCGGAAAGGCATCGGCCGCCACCTGTATTTTGTGTTTGAACACAAATGCCGAGTGTTTCAGGTGCTGGGCGGCTGCTATACCTACTGTTCGGTCAATATCCCGGCTGAAGATTGGACTGGCTATGCAATTTGCACACTTACCACAGGGCTCTGAGGCCGGGTCATCCAGTGCATTGCGAAGGTATTCCATGAGGCAACCTGTAGTATTTATGTAGGCCTGCACTTCGACCCATTCCTGTTCGCGCTGGCCAGAGAGATGGGCTATACGCTCATGATCCATCTGAAAATGAACCGGCGTACGATGCCACCTGGGGCCATCTTTAATCACAGGGGCCGGGTTTTCTACACTCAGAAATTTAAGCACCTTGTCGATTTGACCCTTACGGAGGTTTAGGTATTCCTGCAGCTTTACGATGGATAGCCCGTCTGAATCTCCCAGCGTCGCTAACATGGCATTGACCTGTTCTTCACTGGGAAAGGCGGAACGTCGGAAAAACTCATGAATCCGCTCATCTTCATGCCCGGCTAATAGCACACCATGGGATTGTTCTATGCCACGCCCTGCACGACCCACTTGCTGGTAATAGGCTACGATGGAACCTGGTGCCTGATAGTGAATAACAAAGCCTAAATCTGGTTTGTCATAACCCATACCTAATGCCGTAGTGGCTACCAATACCTTGATATTGTTATTGAGTAAACGCTCCTCCAAATTCCGCCGGTATGCATCGGAGTTGGCAAAACCTTCGCACTCTACACCGCTGTAATAGGCTGCTGCATCTATACCCTGGGATTGCAGCCATGAAGTCACCTGCTCCGCATCGCGTTTAGTCAGTACGTAGACAATACCGGCCAAATCCAGCTTGGGAATATTGATGGATAGCCAAGCTAATCGACTAGCCTGATCAGGCAATGTGATGTTTTGCAGGGTAAGGCTTTCACGTACCAACGGGCCACGTAAAACATCCATATCACCTAGCTGCCCGATAACATCTTCTATTACGCGGTTGTTGGCAGTTGCCGTTGTGCCCAGTACTGGCATATTTGGCGGCATCTGCTTTAGGATATTAAGAAGCCTGCGGTAATCCGGCCTGAAGTCATGCCCCCAATCAGAAATACAGTGCGCCTCATCCACGACCAACAAACCAATCTTGTCAGCGATGGGTAGCAGCACTTCATTTATAAAGTCTTCATTTGCCAGGCGCTCGGGAGAAATGAGCAAACAATCAGCTTGATCAGCCTGGACTTGATGTATTAATGCGGGCCATTCATCACGGTTAGTAGAATTGAGTGTAATGGCTTCTATACCCAAGTTGTTGGCTGCATCGATCTGGTTTCGCATCAAGGCCAGTAAAGGCGACACAATAATGGTTGGCCCAAAACCACGGTCTCTAAGCAACCGAGTACCAATAAAATACACCGAACTCTTTCCCCAGCCGGTTCGCTGTACCAGGAGAAGCTTTTTCCGCTCGTTGACCAGCGCGTTTATTGCCTCCCATTGGCCCTCTCGAAATACAGCATCGGGATTATTGAGTGCCCGCTGTAGCAAGGCTTCCGCATCTTGTTTGCTCATAGCTGTACTTGCTTTCCTTGCTTGATAGCGTCCATTAATACTTCTTTATAGCATTCAACATAATGTTCAACGTCCTGTTCTGATTCCAGCCATGGCTTATTGAATGGCACTTTTATCTGCTTGGCTTGAATGCCTTCAATGGGCCTTGGCTCTGGCTCACTAACCTGATGCTCACTTTCAGAACCGGTCGACGCGGTCGCGTCACTCTGACCTGAACCTGCTACTGGCACAGGCCGGCTCCACTGCATTAGCTGTGCTATCAGGTTTGAATATGTTTCATCTTCAAATCGGCGCAGGTCATCGCGAACAACAGCAATCAATTGTTGCTCTGAAATTCCGGAGGATACCTGTTCAAATGACCGTATCAAGGCGTGCTGCTGATCTGGAGACAAGTTTTCAAACTGCTCAAAGCTCTCCAACTTACCTTTCAGGTCATTCAGGCTAGCGAGTGCTTTGTCACGCTCATGGTCAGTTACCTCTTGAAGGCTTTCCTGTATTGCGTCTGCCTGACTTTTAATGTGCTGGACTTTGTTGCCTTTGAATACTTCAGGATCCCGGAGAGCATCGGCTAAAAGCTTATGCTCAGTGGAATCTATATAACTGAGGTTGGGTTTTTGCTCTGCCAGCATTTGCCTTGCCTCATCAAAGGCTTGCCTCTGAGGCCCTTTGATAAACTTCCTGATTGGATCAAAGATTTTATCCTTAAACTCAAACCATTTATCTTCCTGGTTGACCAGGTCACCTATAAACCAGGTATACGGCTTTGGCTTGAGGTCATTCAATTCATTGACGACAGGCTCCAGCATACGCACAAAAGGGTAGTGTCCATGCATTGCGGTAATTTTTTCCAGTTCAAGACTTAGCTCACTGAAGCCAGTTTGAATCTCTTTTGCCAGGGCTTTAGCCTCCGTCGCGGAGGTCATCCGCTCAAAAAAATCGTTATAGAATTCTTTGACCGCCCTTATCTGTGCCTGGCTGTATTCAACTTGCGGGTCGAGAACGAGCTTACCGTGGGCTGCCGTATTACGGAGAGCCCTTGCCAGATCGCTGTCATCCAGGAGATTGGTGGATTCCCTCACCTCGACCTTTCCTCTACCGCACAAATAAGTCAGGGTGCACAAAACAGCTGCAAATGACCAACCATAGGGCTTGCTTTCAAATTTCTCCAACACCGATTTTACTGTTGTCCGAATACCACCCCGGTTGTTGGCCTGAATAAACGACAAAACCTCCTGTTCATGCTCTGGGAGTGTTGTTTCTTCGCTAAACAAACTCTGACCTGCATCACGCAGGATGTCTGGAATCTGGTTTTCGCTAAACTGTACCCCACGCAACATCTTCAAGTTGGGGTAGGTATGCTTGATCAGCTCGTAAAAGCCTTTGACCATTTTGTTTTGACCATCATCCCCACTGAATTCAAGCGCCTGGCCTGACACAAAGAATTTCGCGCTGCCGACTAGTTTGCTGCAGAGTGCCTTAAGCTGTGTAAGTCGCTCTCCATTCTGGGAACTTTTTTCGGTTAGGATGCGCGCTCTTGAATCTTGCTGAGTTGTTCGTGTCTCGTGAGCAACATACTTTTCTGTACGCTTATACACTAAAAGATCTCGAACCAGCCGTTCGCTTTGCGGCAACAATACGATCATTTCATTTTTATAGACGGTATCGGTGCGATGCTTTTCTTCTGCGTCGGCGTGTTCATGAAACGAGCTGATAACATTGATCGATAGCTCATATTCTCGCCCGGCCAAATTGTCATCCAGGCGACGACTGAATGGGTAGTCCTGACCATTTTCATCCCAGCGGATTTTTCGTGTTTTAAGCACACCATCATAAATGAGTTTCTCCAACTCATCGGCCACAGCCTTACTATCGACTTCAGTGTCCTTTATCTCCTGCTCCATATCCTGCTCTTCGTCGGTGAGGTATTCATAGAACTCACCATTGCGTTGAATATAGGTTTCTTTTTCCAGCAGGTTGAGGGCCTCTTCCACGTTTTTTTTCAAGCTGGGGATATCACGCTCAAAACTGTTATGCATTAACACGCACAGATTACGAACAGTCGGTTTGAATTCTTTAATATATTTGACCAAAAATAGCGTCTTTAATAAGCGGATAGCGAAAGTGCTATCCAGATGCCTTTCAGCTCTCAATATAGACTGTTGAATTGCCGTTTTAAGTGCTGTTCTGATACCTTCAAACATCAGGTCGAAGGTGGCTAACTCACCAACATCCTGACCCTTAATGGCAATAGTGACCTGTTGAAAAACACCCAGCATCGAGCGTTCGCCTACTGAGCTGTGCTTGCCCTCAAATGCGTTGTGGGCTGACAGGTTCTGAATCGCTGATTGAAACAGTGCGAACTGGTAGGGAATAAACGGGTAGCTTTGGATAAAGTGCTCTCTATCTCTAAAGTTTCGGTAGTTTTGCGCACCATCGGCAAAATCAAACAGGGTTTTAAAATTGTTTTCCTGCTGGTGATACAGGTCAGATAACTGGGGAACAAATTCTTCTTTCTTTTGTAGCAAGCGGCGCTGAATGACTTCTGCCACGTCCTGACTAGTGAGCTTCATACGATTTTTGAAGCGCGCCTGAATTTTGGTAAAGTCATTGCTTTGTTGTCTGCCGATTTCACCCACGACAGAACTCATATCTTCCTGGGCGGTAACAATCAACCAGGCTTGCCCATTACATTTAGTTGCAAGACTTTCCGCCACTGTTTGAAGGTTGGTCATAAGCTTGATGTTGTCGGCAACATACTGGCCCACTTCATCGACAAAAAAGTTTAGGCGAAAGCCTTTTTCTTTAGAGTCTATATGGGCTTTTACTTGCTCTGCAAAATCTTCAATAGAGAGGCGATAATCGGCTCGATATTTATCCAGCATGTCCTTGCTATTTTGGCCACTTACCTGATTGTATGCGGCATCAACCTCATTGGCCATACGCTTGGCGCGGGTACGTCCCCAACTCCAATCTTTATCGGTAGTCTGTTTAAAAGCATCCTTAAATTGTTCAAACAGTCCATCACTGTCTAATTCACGCTCAAATTGAGCGATGTACGCCTGTTTTCCGTAATAGCCGCAGTGCTCATCAAACACTTTCACAAATACAGCTATGAGCGCATCCAATTCGGTCTTACTGATGACATCCGCTTTTTGATCAATATTGAATAATATACTTTCTGAGGGAATGTCCACTGCTCTTTTAAGGTCGCTGGCAAATATTTCATCATCACGACATTTTGATTTTTTAAGAAAAATATCTAGCGCAGTAGTGCCTTCAATTGTTTTGTTTTCTAACAGCAGCGCCATCATCTTCAGCAGGTGTGATTTACCTGAACCAAAGAAACCGGAGATCCAAACACCGTTGGCTCCTGAGTAGCGAAGATAAGCACCAAGGAATGCATCCAGCCGTTTTCCCACTTCGTCGGTAATAACGTACTCATCCAATTCCTGAAGGAGGCTCTCGTTATCATCGGCTTTAATAACACCTTCAATTGTGCGATCAACACTCTTCTCAAATAGGTTCTCTAATAGCATATTCGCCCCTTTTAAATTCAGGCTTGTTCCATAGAGTCATTAGTTTGCTCTATCCAGTATGTTGAACGCTCGGTAATAGCCGTCCGGCAATTTGTCGAAGAGCACCAGCTTGGCTCCCTCATCTAAACTGTGCTGATATTGGCCAGGAAAAAATAGTAATGTCGGCCTTTCTTTTGCACTCTTTTGTAAATTGTTAAGAATGTTGTGAGAACGAATATAAGGGAATACTTCACCAATTCCCGTAACAAACATGACATCGAATACAGCTGAATCCATACGCTCAACCATCGCAGGCGTAATAATTTTTTCGACATCAAGTACGCCCTGAAGCTTTTCTTGAAGTTCATCGCAGGTCATTGTAGTTTCGTTTTCCTGCAACCACTCCCAGTCACCCTCTGTTTTCAATATTTCTATCACTAGGTCGTACAGGTTAATTTCAAGAACACGTCTTCCTGCATCGTTTAAATAATTAATTAACTGGCGGACAAGTTGAGTAACCTCGCCCTGTGCAGCAGGTTGAAATGGACAAATGTGAAAGGGTACCTCGTTATTAAGGCCTTGATTTGACAAAAAAGCCTCGCTGGCAACAACATCAGTCAGGTGGATATAGGCTTGATCCAGATTCCTTTTTGTTATTCCAGCATTCAGCACGTTATTTCTCATTGCTAGCATTTTTCTCCAGGGAAAATCCCTATATCTTCTCCTCGTTTTTGACGGAGAACCTCCAATTGGCCGCGCATCTGTACACTTAATGTCTGGGCAACTATTTCATCCTGGCTATTAAGCAACCCACACTCTCTCAACATTTTAAAAAGGACTTGCCTCGCTTTACTTTTGGTTGAGACTGATGCCTCATCCAAATTACCGTGCCATTCAGCTTTCTTGTTATAGAACGCCTCATAATCATCAAGCGATAACTGATATCGCGACTCGCGGTAATTATTAACCAGTATCTCTTGTGCAAAATCAGCAATTAACCGGTAACGCCTACAGATTGAAAGCCAAATCAGCTGTTTTTGTTCCTGCTCTGACCCGTTACTCAATAGTGCAATTTCATCTTCGGTAAGCGTTTGCAGCCTTGAGCTGACTTCCCGATACAATTTTTTAAGTGTGCTTTCAGTCCGAGACTGGAAGAGGTTTTCATCCAAGACTTCAACTCTGGTATTCGCCCAACTTCCGCCCTTAGCAAACAACTCAGCAACTAAAATTGTTTCGGGTATGAGGGCTGCCCCTGTGGTATATGACAGGCTGTAGGGTGCTAATGTCATTCTTGGACTGACGCTCCATTTTCTTCGCCGGTTCCACCATCGCGCACCCAGTCATCGACCTCCTGGGTCTTAAATTTCCAAAACCTTCCCACGCGATGGGCAGGCAAGCCTTTTTTGGCACGCCAAGCATATATTGTGTCCTTGCTAACACCCAGATACTCAGCAATTTCTTCCACCGAGAGCCAACGGTCAGTCATCTTCTACCTTCACTTTTTATCTATAAAACGATTTACAAAACAAGGTGGCCATTCTTGCATAACCATCTTATCCCGTAAACGGGGTTAGATGAGATTTGGGATGAATAGACATGGATAGAGCCAGCTTAACCCTCCAGCTCATTTACTTCTTCGTCAAAATACAACAATGTCGCGGTATAACCCTTTTCCATCGTATAAACCTCCTCAATAACCTCTTCGGGTAATTCAAAGTACCTTGAACTATCCAGCCAACAGGCAGCATCGCTACACCCCAAGCTAACCGTATTGATGCATGTGGAGTCACTCTTTGCCGGAAGCGCACTGCCTTTTCCTGGCTTGATCCAGAACGGAAATCCATCGATGTTAATTTGCACTTAAAAGTGACCCGGTCTTTGCATCTAATTTTGACCCGCCTGGTTCGTTCAAGTATTACTCATTGTGTTGGTTTTTTGCCAGCCCTTTCCTCCTTTTGATTGCATGTTGAGTTTTTGAAACGGTAACTGTCGTTGCCGGTTTCGATGATGTGGCAGTGATGCGTCAGCCGATCCGGCAGTGCGGTGGTAAGCTTTGGGTCACCAAAGACCTTCAGCCATTCAGAGAAGCTCAGGTTGGTTGTGATGACAATACCGGTGCGTTCATACAGGAAGCTGATCAGATGAAACAGCCATGCACCACCAGCCTGACTGAACGGGAGATAGCCCAACTCATCCAGTATCACCAGGTCGGCACTGGCCAGCCGATTGGCCATGCGTCCCTGTCTCGCCGCCGCCTTTTCCAACGCCAGGGCATTAACCGGATCAACCGTCGAGAGGCATCGTACCCGTTTGTGATGATGGATACTCGCTTGCACACCCAGAGCCGTCGCCAGGTGGGTTTTACCTGTACCGGGGCCACCAATCAGAACAATGTTCCGGGCCTCTTCAATAAATTCACATCGATGGAGCGAATACACCAGCGTTTCTGTCACGATGCTCTCAGTAAAATCGCAGCCCGTGAGATCCCGGTGAGCCGGGAATTTGGCGACCTTCATCCGGTAGTTGATTGAGCGTACCTCCCGGTCCGCGACTTCTGCCTTGAGTAAATCATTTGGAATGGGCGCTGCCTGCTGATAAGCGGGCGCGGCCTGATCAGCCGGCTCTTCAATAGATTGAGCCATGCCATACAGGCGCAGCGTTTTGAGTGTGGTAATCATTGCATTAGCGGACACGGTAGTTCTCCCTCAGGTTGTCGTAGCGCTGTGTATTGGCCACCGGCTCATTGACCAGTGCCAATGCCGGAGGTGGCTCAAGTGGCGCGGGTAATGGCCCTTCCAGTAATTACGTTGCAGGCGCTTAAAGGCGTCGGGAAGCTCAGTGAACGGTGCGGGCACCGCCATCAGGACGTTGCATTCCTCTGCCCAGACATCTGCCACTTTGCGACCGGGGTCTTCCGGATGTGATATCTCCTGCCAGAGGTCTTTGCAACGCAGCGCCGGCCAACTGTTCAGATCAGTCAAGGTCTTGAACGAGGGCGCGTTATGCCAGATGCGATAGCGAGAGTCGCGTACATTCTTCTCAACCTGCCCTTTCTCCCAACCTGCCGCCGGATTACAGAACGCCGCTTCAAACAGGCAGTGGCTGACCATCGCCTTGCACCGCTTGTTGACATCTCGGCGCTTGCCACGACGTACCTTATCGACAGCCGTTTTCATGTTGTCGTAGATGCCTCGCTCCGTGACACCACCCAGGGCGACAAGGGCGTGGTTGTGGGCATCAAACAGCATCTCATGGGTTGGCAGGGGGTAGGCCCGCAACATAAAAGCCCGACTGTGACAGAGCTTGAAGTGGGCGCAGCCTGGTTCGCTCGCCATCAATGACCACCCAGTCCTCAGACCGGTCGAACCGGAAGGCTTCGCCGGGGGCGAAGACCAGGGGAACAAACGTTCCTTTGCCTGCCGACAATTCGGCTTCCTGCCGGCGTGACCGCCAGTCCCGTGCAAAGGCGGCAACCCGATCATAGGAGCCGGGATAGCCCAGTTCCACCAGATCAATAGGCAACTGCCTGACACTGCGGCGCTGTTTGCGGTGCCGCTTCGACTCCCGCTGTAGCCGGCCAAGTAGGGTATCGGCATAGGGATCGAGTTGGCTGGGGCTCTTGCGATGGGGATATCGCGGTTCCACTAACCCGCTGGCCAGATATTGACGAACAGTGTTTCTTGAAAGACCTGTTCGTCGGACAATTTCCCGGATCGATCGGCCTTCACGCAGATGCCGCCGTCTGATTACACGTAATAAATCCACGTCTATCACTCCCTGGAACTCCTGCATCGCTGTCAACAAGAGTCAGATGGTTACGTGGGTCAATATTCGCTGCAAATATGGGGGGTAAGTGGGTCAATTTTGGATGCAATTTAACATTTATAGTCACCAATCACTGTAGCGCGGTATGAAAAAACATCCATTACACTATCTATCCTTCCCCCGAATAGTTACTGCCCATTCATTAATCACATGTAAAACCTGTCATATCTCTCACCGCCACAGAGCATTCATCGGCACCGCGTAACAATTTTTCTGCTTAAGCAGTAAAGTATTATTACCGCAATAAAGCAAAATACCACCCTGAAAGCGCTTACCTGTCTGAGCCGCCAAACGAGCCAGGCCTACACAGTCTCTTGTATGGACATTGGCTGCCTTTTTTACTTCTACGCCCCAAAGTTGTTGTCCGCGCTCAATTACCAGATCAACTTCCACCTGATCTTTATCACGGTAATGGCTGAATTTAAAATCACTGTCTATCCAACTGGCCTGACAAATAAGCTGCTGCACTACAAAGCTCTCCAATACAGGACCAAAATTGCTATTGTGGTTGTTCCAATCGTCGGCTTTTAGTCCGCATAGTGTTGTCGCCAGGCCGGAATCAATAACATGTACTTTCGGGGTTTTGACCAAGCGCCTGGATTGGTTGCGGTGCCAGGCGGGAAGCCTGCGAACTAAAAACAAACGCTCAAGTATGTTTACGTATTTTTCAGTCGTTTCTCGGCGCATTTTTAGCTCATTAGCCATGCTACTGATATTGAGTAGCGTACCTGTCCGGTAAGCCAGCATTTCCATAAGTGCGAGTATTCCATCTTCGTCTCTAATAGCAGCAATATCTTTTACGTCGCGTTGAATAATGGCATTCAGGTATTGTCGATGCCATTGTCTGGCCCTGGTTGCCCGGCGACTATTTGGTTCGGGATAACCACCCCGGCATACAGCTTCAGCGACATGCTCAATAATACGCTGCTCCGCCATGATCCTTGGCGCAATCTCGTCGCTAATCAGAGAGTTCAGCAGAGAGTTTTCACTGCGGTGCTTCTCCTGTTCAGTCAGTGGAAACAGGTTTAATACCTCAACCCTCCCAGCCAGGGATTCTTGTACTTTTGGCAATAGCAACAGGTTTGCCGAGCCTGTCAGCAGAAAGCGACCCGGTGTTCTACGCTGATCAACAGCGGCCTTGATAGCAGGCAATAATTCAGGCGCCCGCTGTACCTCATCCAGAATGACTTGTTCAGGCAGGCCTTGGATAAAGCCGGCAGGGTCCTGTTGCGCTGTATTGAGCAGAGTGCGGTCATCAAAGCTGATGTAAGGATAATCCGGGCAGTATTGTTGAGCCAACGTGGTTTTACCCACCTGACGAGGTCCCAGTAAGCATACGACCGGTGTATCGGCCAGCGCTGCCAAAAGAAGAGGGGCAATATGTCTTGGAAACAGAAACTCAGCCATAGCGTCCAGGTGCCTATTACTTTTCCGTCTGATTGACTATTATTATATCGTCTATCTGCCTACTATAAGAACACTAAATTGAGAAGATATTCAACGTCAAGCAACAATACTTCAGGGACGGCCTTTTGTAGCGGTTCACGAATCCTGCTTGCGGATCAGGTAACGAAAGCTGCCACCGCACTCTTCTTCCAGCAGTAGATCGTGTCCCAGGAAACGGCAAAACCGGGGAATATCGCGCTGGGTTGCAGGATCAGTGGCTATCACCTCAAGTATCTCCCCCACGGCCATGTCTCGCACCACATTGTGCAGCAACATAACCGGCTCCGGGCAGTACAGCCCGCTGGCATCCAATTGTTGATCCGCCCGGTCCGTCATCTCAGCACTCAATTTCCGCTAATTTTTCCCGCCTCAGCAAATCCCATTCTTCGCTGGCCAGGTCGTATACTACCGTCAGGTCGCCAGCCTGAAGCTGCGTCTGCAGATTGGCGACTTTTTCCGCCAGGCTGAGTTCGTGCAGGCCGTAATCGGTGCCATCACGGCTCGCGAAATCCTCCAGCATGGCCCGCAATACATCGGCCTCCACACGCTCCAGCGGTATGCGTACAAACTGCGCCACCGCAAGCTCAGGGTTTGATGAACTTCAGGGTCATGCGATCACTCTCGCCGATAGCCAGGTACTTGTCGCGATTCTCCTCGCCCATGCGCAGGCTGGGCGGCAGGGTCCAGACTCCCCGAGGGTGAACAGTGTCATCTTTGTCATTGGCATTGATTTCGCTGCCGGCCACCAGCTTGAAGCCAGCGGCCTGCGCCAGGGCAATAGTGTGATTCTGCGTGACATACCCGCTTTTGATCATATCTGCCAGTGAGGCATCCGGTTTGGCGCGATGTTCTACCACCCCCAGTACGCCCCCCGACTTAAGTGCCTGGTAGGCGGCTGCGAATATGACATCGGCGGTGCCCGCATTCATCCAGTTATGAACATTGCGAAAAGTAAGCACCATATCTACGGAGCCCGCCGGGGCTGTCTCAATGGCAAGAGGTGGCTGTAACTGGGTAACAATAACCTGTTGATAGAGATGCTTGTTTTCACCCAGCTTGGACAGAAATTTACCCAGGCTACGTCGGTAATACGGGCGCGGTGGATTGAGCGCATAATGCGCCGCATACAGCTTGCCTTGCCCGGTCACCAACGGCGCCAGTATCTCGGTATACCAGCCTCCGCCGGGAGAAATTTCCAACACCGTCATACCGCCCTGCAGCCCAAAAAACTCCAGTGTCTTCTGCGGATGTCTGTACTGGTCGCGCTGTTTGTTTTGCTCACTGCGCTGGGCACCATTTAGTGCTGTGCCCCAGTCCATAGCTGCCTGTACCTGGACCACTGAAAGCAATGCAATCACGGCGATTATTAGTCTCATCTGTAACTCCTGTCTATGCGCGAATGTGTAGTGCGGGTAATATACGGCTTAACACCGAAAATGTGGAGCCTGCACGTGCATACCACCTTCATCATAACGTTCATTGGCGATGACCGTCCCGGCCTCGTCGAATCGCTCTCAGAAGTAATTGCTGAGCACCACGGTAACTGGCTGGAAAGTCGCCTGTCACAATTGGCGGGTAAATTTGCCGGGCTGATCAGTATCTCGGTACCCGCAGCATCCACCGAGGCGCTACAGGCGGCGCTCAAGAACCTCAGCGAGACCGGCAGCCTCAGTATCCGCGGCGTCAGCGCCGGCCTTGGCCAACCGGCGGCTGTCCAGGGCCAAATAGTCTGCCTGACCATTCTGGGGCCAGACCGACCCGGTATAGTGCGAGAATTTGCCGCTGCACTCAGCAGCCGCCAAATCAACGTGGTGAATATGGAAACCTATGTCAGCCCGGCCCCCATGAGTGCGGAAATGTTATTTCACGCCAGGGTGGAAGCACAGATTCCAGAGGGGCTTGACCTGGCTGAGCTTGGCGACACCCTGGATACCATTGCCAACGAAATGGATGTCGATGTACAACTGGCTCCAACACCCTAGTCCGCGCCGCGCAAAAACGCCCACAGTTTGCGCGCACCCACCACCAGCGCAAAACACAGCCCCGCCAACACCACCACCACCAGACAGCCCGCCACGCAGTAAACCAGCAGCCAGGCCAGCTCCTCTGGCGGCACATCAAATTTTTCAATGGCAGCCCAGACAAAGGTGCCGGTAGCCACCAGCGCCAGGAAAATTGTGCGGCGGGGAATGGACTTCAAGGTTTGGTCGGTGCTTCGGCTGGTGCCTCTGCCGGTGCCTCTGCTGGTACTACAGGCGTGGCACACTCAACGCCGGCATTCTGGGCGCGATGTCGCAGCAGGTGGTCCATCAGCACAATGGCCAGCATGGCTTCGGCAATCGGCGTCGCGCGGATGCCCACGCAGGGGTCGTGTCTGCCGTGTGTGACGATTTCGACTGGATTCCCGGCTACATCGATACTGGCCCCGGGCAAGCGAATACTGGAAGTCGGTTTCAGCGCTATGCTGACAGTAATATCCTGGCCGGAAGAAATTCCGCCCAGCACACCGCCGGCGTTATTGCCGGTAAATCCCTGCGGGGTGATTTCGTCGCGTTGTTCACTGCCGCGGGCGTCGACACAATCAAAGCCGGCGCCAATCTCAACCGCTTTGACGGCGTTAATACTCATCATGGCAGAGGCGATATCCGCATCCAGTCGGTCAAATATCGGCTCGCCCAAGCCGGGCATCACGCCAGTGGCGACCACGTTGATACGGGCCCCAACAGAATCGCCTGCCTTATTGAGCGCCGTCATGAACTGCTCCATCTCCGCGATTTTGTCGGGGTCCGGACAGAAGAAAGGGTTGGTTTCCACGCAATCCCATTGCAGCCGCTCAGCCTTGATAGGCCCCAGTTGTGTCAGGTAACCGCGAATCAGAATGCCCTCGCGCAACAGCAATTTTTTGGCGATTGCCCCCGCTGCGACACGCATGGCGGTTTCTCGCGCCGAGGCGCGACCACCACCGCGATAATCGCGCTGCCCATATTTCTGGTTATAGCTGTAATCCGCGTGCATGGGGCGGAAGGTGTTGGCAATGTTGGAGTAATCCCTGGAGCGTTGGTCGGTGTTTTCAATCAACAGGCCAATCGGGGTGCCGGTGGTTTGGCCCTCAAACACGCCCGACAGTATACGCACCTCGTCATCCTCACGGCGTTGGGTGGTAAAACGGGAGGCGCCGGGCTTGCGCCGGTTCAGGTCGGGCTGCATATCCGCTTCTGACAATTCCAGGCCCGGCGGGCAGCCATCTACCACACAGCCGATAGCCGCACCGTGGCTTTCGCCAAAGCTGGTGACGGTAAACAATTTTCCAATACTGTTGCCTGCCATGGGACGCCTGCAGCACCTCGCCAAAAAGAGCAAATTATAACGGTTTTAGCTGACGCTTGCCCCGCCCTCTGCCAATTCTTGTGCGGTCAGCACGAAAACTCCGTGGCCGCCGTGTTGCAGATCGATCCAGGTAAAGGGCATGGTGGGCAGGGCCGCTGCCAGCGACTGCCAACTGTTGCCGACTTCAGCAACCAGTAATCCATCGGGGCTGAGGTAGTGCACGGCGTGGGCCAGTATCTGCCGAATTGCTTGCAGACCATCGCTGCCAGAGCCCAGTGCCAGAGGGGGTTCGTGGGCATATTCTGGAGGCATACTGGCCAGGTCCGACGCTTCCACATAGGGCGGATTGGTGACGATCAGGTCGTACTGGCGGCCGCGTAACTCGCGAAATAAATCGGATTCAATCAATTCAACTTGCTCAGTAAGTCCCAGCAGTGCGACATTTTCCTGGGCCAACCGCAGCGCCCCCGCGTCGATATCGGCCAGGTCTACCCGTGTCTGCGGCGACCAGGCGGCGATCGCCAGGCCAATACAGCCACTGCCACAGCACAGGTCCAGCACTCGATTGAGCCCGGCACCGGTATACCAGGGAGAGAAATCATTCTCAATGAGTTCAGCAATAGGCGAACGCGGGACAATGGCACGGCGATCAATCTTGAATTCAAGACCGGCAAACCAGGCGCGGCCGGTTAGGTAGGGCACCGGAATTCGCTCATCAATGCGCCGCTGGACGTTGCGTACGGTGGCCATCTTTTCGGGGTCGGTCAGCGTGCAATCCAGCACCGACGGGTCTGAGCTCCAGTCCAGCTGAAGCGTCCCAAACACCAGGTGCAGGGCTTCATCCCAGGCGTTATCAGTACCGTGACCGTAGTGCAGTGTGGCATCTTCAAAACAGGTTTGCGCCCAGCGGACACAATCGCCCACTGTGTTCAGCTCCGAGACTATTTTTCCCTGTTCGATGTGCACGGCGCAAGTGTAACATTGCGGTAGCTAGTGGCGGTTGCTACCATGCTCATCCATTTTGATTGACACAGGCTTGCTTTGTGGAAGAGGCGTTCACCAGGATAATCGAAACCTGCGGCGAAGATATCAACCGTCCAGGCCTGCGGTACACGCCTGCCAGGGCCGCCAAAGCATTCCAGTTCTTAACCCGTGGCTATAGGCAGACTGTAGAGGAAGTCGTCAACGGTGCCCTCTTCCCCTCAAAATCCAGCGAAATGGTTATCGTGCAGGATATTGAAATGTACTCACTGTGTGAGCACCACCTGCTGCCATTTATCGGCAAGTGTCACGTGGCCTACATCCCCACTGGTCAGGTATTGGGTTTGTCCAAGGTAGCGCGCATTGTCGATTTATTTGCGCGCCGCCTGCAGATTCAGGAACAACTGACCATGCAGATTGCAGAATCAGTGCTGGAGGTTACCGGCGCCGACGGCGTCGGTGTGATTGTCGAAGCCCAACACATGTGCATGATGATGCGCGGGGTGGAGAAACAAAACTCACTGATGAAGACTTCTGCCATGCTGGGCAGCTTCCGGGATAACCAGTCTACCCGCAACGAATTCCTGTCGCTGCTGAGATTCCGGAGATAGGCAATATGAGGTCAGAGTAAAAACTCCCACCGGCGTCTCAATTGCATGAAGGTCTCAGTGGAGTTTTTACTCCGACCCTGCGTCTCGCTGCTGTTCCAACAAATTCATCCGCAAAAAATGCCGACGGTTGGCGCGATCTACCGCGTACAAAACCAGCACCCAGGTCACATCGTCTTTTTGCAAGCGCCACACCGCATAATGCTGGCGTTCATCGTGGCCGTACAACACCCTTTCATCAAACACGCGGCTGGCCCACTGGGCACTGCTGCCACAGCTGCGGCCTGCGCATTCGAACAGCAGTTGAGCATCGCCGGGTAACTGCTCGACATACCAGGCAAAACCCTCCTGTGCGGTGAAGCCCTCTTTCACCTGCCAGGTAACACTGCGCAGCTCTCCACGCAGCGTCTCACTGTGTTTGTGTTGCCAGCGCCCGCCTAGTTTTCGCAAGGCGCCCAGTCCCAACAGGTAGTCCGTTGTGGCAGGTTCCTTGCGGCTAAGTTCGGTAGCGTGTGCCCACGGCTTAAACTGCGGTGCGTCTACCGCCACGGCGAGCGCACTCAGCCCGGCGATTGCCAGGGCGACGATGACATACAATATTCTCAAGATTTGCTTTCTCCCACAAACTGCCGCAGTCGCCCGGCGATTGCCGGCACGGAGTCATCCATATGAAAATGATGACCGCCCGCCATTGTCTCCACACAAACCGATTTGGGAATATCCATATCGGCCAGGTGCGCCCCCAGGCCCTGTTCAGCCAACAGTATTAAAACAGGCATTGTCCATGCGTATATAATCGCCGCGTTGTGTGCTGTGGTCAACTTGAAGGAGGAGGCACCCTTGAGGCGCGGGTCGGTAGTCCAGCACCAGCCACCCTCGCAGGGTCGCAGGTTTCTGTGCACGATACGGTCGAGCGAACCGGGACCAAACTGACTGCGGGCACGCGCCTTAATAGCAACTTCCGGAGATACAAACACCCGCGCCGGCTCGCTTGCAAATCGCTCGCGGTCACGCAAAAAAGTGACCAGTTGATCAACGCAGTCACCGGCCTCGGCAACCGGCACCTGGAAACTGTCCAGCAATATCAAGTGAGCCACCCGCGCCGGCACGGTGGCGGCAAACATGCCACCAATTAAGGCCCCGCGCGAGTGACCCAGCAGGTCAAAACTCTGCCAGCCCAGCTCATCAATCACTGCGGCTATATCGGGCAGATCACTCCAGATGCTGTATTCGCCATCGGCACTGCGGTGATCGCTGCGGCCGTGACCCGCCAGATCGAGGGCGACCATCTGGAAACCGTCCAGTTGCTGCGCCAGCGGGCGAAAACTCTCGGCATTGTCCAGCCAACCGTGCAGGGCCAACATCGGCCTGTCGCCCTCTGCGCCACTGCACAAAGCTACGATTTTGCGACCGTTGACCTGGAATTCGCGTTCCTGCATTAGTGTGTACGCTTCTCAAAGTCTGGAGAAAAGGCATAATCCTTAGCGGCGCCGCGCGACTGGCATTGACGAGCACGGCTACACGAGGTCTGTCAGGCATATTCTGCCCTTGCGGGGACGCCCCGGCAACTCAATTACTCAGTTCGAGCAATAATTTGTTGAGACGCGCTACATAAGCCGCGGGATCTTCCAGTTGACCACCCTCGGCTAGGTTGGCCTGGTCAAAAATGATAGACGACAAATCTGCAAATCGATCATCATCAGACTCCCCGTCCAGCTTGGCCAACAGCGGATGCTGCGGGTTGATCTCCAATATGGGTTTGCCGGCCGGCGCTTGCTGGCCCGCCGCCTCCATAATACGGCGCATCTGCGCACCCATATCTTGGTCGCCGACTACCAGACAAGCGGGAGAATCAGTCAAACGGGTAGTCGCGCGCACTTCTTCAACCTGCTCAGCAAGGGCAAGTTTCATGCGTTCAACCAGGTTCTCGCTGTCCTTTTCCACTTGCTCCTGTTCCGCCTTGTCCTCTGCCGACAGTTCACCCAGATCCAGTTCGCCACGGGTTACATCCTGAAACTGCTTGCCATCGAATTCCATCAGGTGGTTCATTAACCAGTCGTCGACGCGATCAGACAGCAGCAGCACCTCAATACCTTTCTTGCGAAACACCTCCAGATGCGGGCTGTTTTTCGCCGTATTAAAGTTTTCAGCTACCACATAGAAGATTTTTTCCTGGCCTTCCTGCAGGCGCTCTACATACTGCCCCAGGGATTGATCCTGGGTTTCTGCATCGGTGTGAGTAGTGGCAAATCGCAGCAAGCCGGCAATTTTCTCCTTATTGGAAAAATCTTCGGCGGGGCCTTCCTTGAGCACCTGGCCAAATTCCTTCCAGAACTTGCCGTACGCGCCGTCTTCTGACTTGGCCAATTTACCCAACATATCCAGCACTCGCTTGGTCAACGCCGAGCGCATGCTTTCCACCTGGGGATCCTGCTGGAGAATTTCGCGCGATACGTTAAGCGACAAATCATTGGAATCGACTACGCCTTTCACAAAGCGCAGGTACAAGGGCAGAAACTGCTCCGCATCATCCATAATGAAGGTGCGCTGCACATACAGCTTGACTCCTCGTGCCGTGTCGCGATTCCACATATCGAAAGGTGCTTTTTTCGGTAAGTACAACAAGCCGGTGTATTCCAGCTTTCCCTCAACCCGGTTGTGGCTCCAGGTTTGGGGATCTTCAAAATCGTGGGAGACGTGCTTGTAAAACTCCCGGTACTCCTCATCACTGACTTCGCTGCGACTGCGAGTCCACAGGGCGGTTGCCTCATTGACCGCTTCGAATTCAGGCGCGGCCGGCTCAGCGGCCGCCTCTTCGTCACCCTCTTCATTCATCGCCGGCATGACCGACTTCTGCATCAATACCGGCACCGAAATATGGTCGGAGTACTTCTTGATGACACTGCGTACCCGCCAGTCGTCGGCAAATTCCCCACAGCTCTCTTTCAGGTGCAGCACAATCGTGGTGCCGCGCTGTTCTTTGTCGACGGTTTCAATGGAGAATTCAGCTTCACCGATGGATTCCCAGTGCACGCCACTGTCGTTGGCGTCGCCGGCGCGCCGGCTCATTACTGCTACTTTGTCGGCCACTATAAACGCGGAATAGAAGCCGATACCAAACTGGCCAATCAGTTGGGAATCTTTCTGCTGGTCACCGGTCAGCTTATCCAGAAATGCCGCCGTGCCGGACTTGGCTATGGTGCCCAGGTTATCGATGACCTCGTCACGACTCATGCCGATGCCATTGTCACTAATTGTGATGGTATTGGCGCCCTTGTCTACTTCTACCCGCACCGAAAAGTCCGGGTTTTCCTCCAGCAGGCGCTCATTCGACAAGGCCTCAAAACGCAATTTGTCGATGGCGTCACTGGCGTTGGAAATCAGCTCACGCAGAAATACTTCCTGGTTGCTGTAGAGTGAGTGAATCATCAGGTGAAGCAGTTGTTTTGCTTCTGTTTGAAACCCCAGGGTCTCTTTGTGGGCATCCGCGGTCATAGTTTGACGCTCTCCAGTCATAAAAATGGTTAAGATGCACCGGATATGGGGGCACGGGAGGGGAATTCAAGGGCTTGCTTTGGAGTATTACCAGCCGGTAATCTCAGCCAGCGCAGAACCGATCTCGGCCAGCGAACGCACGGTTTTAACTCCGGCGTCTTCCAGGGCGGCAAACTTCTCGTCCGCCGTGCCCTTGCCACCGGAGATAATCGCGCCGGCGTGGCCCATGCGCTTGCCCTTGGGAGCAGTCACACCGGCAATATAGGAAACCACCGGCTTGGTGACATTGGCCTTGATGTAGGCAGCCGCCTCTTCTTCAGCCGTGCCGCCGATCTCACCGATCATAACGATTGCCTCGGTAGCCGGATCCTTCTCGAACAGCGCCAGGATATCGATAAAGTTGGCACCGGGAATGGGATCACCACCGATACCCACACAGGTAGACTGTCCGAAACCCGCGTCGGTAGTCTGTTTGACCGCTTCATAGGTCAGGGTGCCGGAGCGCGATACGATACCGACTTTGCCGGGCAAGTGAATGCTGCCAGGCATAATGCCAATCTTGCACTCTCCCGGGGTGATAACTCCCGGACAGTTGGGACCGATCAGGCGCACGCCCAACTCGTCACATTTCACTTTCGCTGCCAGCATATCCAGGGTAGGAATACCTTCGGTAATACAGACAATCAACTTGATGCCACCGTTGGCTGCTTCAAGAATGGAGTCTTTACAGAAAGGAGCGGGAACGTAAATCACAGAGGCGTCGGCCCCGGTAGCTGCCACCGCTGCGGTCACTGTGTTGAATACTGGCAGGTCCAGGTGCTCCTGGCCGCCCTTGCCCGGTGTAACACCACCGACCATTTGCGTACCGTAGTCGATAGCCTGCTCAGAGTGGAAAGTACCCTGCGAGCCTGTGAAGCCCTGGCAGATCACCTTGGTATTTTTGTCGATCAGGATGCTCATGCGGCACCTCCCGCTGCGTTTACCGCTTCTTGCGCAGCACCGGCAAGACTGTCTGCAGCAATAATATTCAAGCCACTGTCGGCCAGCAATTGACGACCTAATGCGGCGTTGTTGCCCTCCAGGCGCACCACCACAGGTACTTCAACACCAACCTCTTCAACCGCACCAATGATGCCTTCGGCAATGAGGTCACAGCGCACGATGCCGCCGAATATATTGACCAACACAGCCTTGACGTTCTCATCAGACAGGATGATTTTGAATGCCTCGGTAACGCGCTCTTTGGTGGCACCACCGCCCACATCCAGGAAGTTGGCAGGGAAGCCACCGTGCAGGGCAACGATATCCATAGTGCCCATGGCCAGGCCCGCGCCATTAACCATACAGCCGATGTTGCCATCGAGTGCCACGTAGTTGAGCTCCCACTGCGCTGCTTGTGACTCGCGCTCATCTTCCTGGCTGGGATCGTGCATACCGCGCAGGCCAGTCTGGCGGTAGAGTGCATTGCCATCAACACCAAGCTTGGCGTCCAGGCAGTGCAAATTACCCGCCTCGGTAATCACCAGCGGGTTCACTTCGATGAGTGCCAGGTCCTTTTCGATGAACATCTTCGCCAGGCCCATAAAAATCTTCACAAACTGTTTGATTTGCTCACCTTCCAGACCCAACCGGAATGCCAGTTCGCGTCCCTGATAAGGCTGCGGACCCGTGAGAGGATCGATGATAGCGCGCAGGATCTTCTCAGGTGTCTGTTCGGCAACCTTCTCGATCTCCACACCACCTTCAGTAGAGGCCATAAAGACAATGCGGCGACTGGCGCGGTCAACAACCGCTCCCAGGTATAATTCTTCTGCGATGTCGATGCGGGCTTCCACCAGGATCTTGCTGACCGGCTGGCCGTTTTCATCGGTCTGGTATGTCACCAGGTTCTTACCCAACCACTGCTGGGCAAACTCTCTAATCTCGTCCTTGGTTTTGACCAGCTTTACGCCGCCGGCCTTACCGCGTCCACCCGCGTGAACCTGAGCTTTGACCACCCACATATCACCACCGATGCGATCGGCCGCTTCTGCGGCTTCTTGAGGAGTTTCGACCGCGTATCCAGTGGATACCGGCAAGCCATATTCAGCAAACAACTGTTTGCCCTGATACTCATGAAGGTTCATTTGTGTACCGTTCCATTGTCATGTGAACAAGTGCTCAGTGAGATTTAGCGAGTGTGCAATGTCAACACTTGCCCGCCCCGATAGTAATACTGGTAGGCAAAAAACGGCGGCTCTATTTACGCCGCCGCCTGCGATTGGCGATGTGAATGGCGTGGCCATCAACCGCCAGGGCCGCTTCGTGCACCGCCTCAGACAGGGTCGGATGACCGAATACCGTGAGGCCAATATCCTCAGCGCTGGCGCCAAATTCCATGGCGATAACGATCTGCTGAACCAGATCGGCGGCGCTGGGGCCAATAATATGGCAGCCCAGGATACGATCTGTTTCTGCATCCGCCAGCATTTTGACCATACCGTCGGGCTCGTTGGCGGCCAGCGCCCGGCCACTGGCCGCAAATGGAAACATACCCGATTTATACGCTATGCCATCGGCTTTCAATTCCTGTTCGGTTTTACCCACGGCGGCAATTTCCGGATGGGTATAAATAACCGAGGGTATCGTGTCGTAATTCATTTGCGCTTGCTTGCCGGCGATACGCTCGGCTACCATCACACCCTCTTCTGAACCCTTGTGGGCGAGCATGGGGCCGCGCACCACATCACCGATAGCGTACACGCGGGGAGCTTCTGTCTCGCAGTGGTCGTTAACATAAATAAAGCCGCACTCATCCATGCTTACACCACTGTCACCGGCCAACAGGTCGTTGCTCTGCGGGCGACGGCCTACCGCCACGATCAACTTGTCGAAGACTTCCTTGTGGTCACCTTCGCCAGTACTAAAAGTAACCTCGACCTTGCCCTTTTTAATTTCCGTGCCCGTTACCCTGGCGCCCATGCGAATATCCAGGCCCTGTTTTTTAAGTATCCTGGCAGCTTCTTTGGCAACCTGTTGATCCATCATGGGCAGGAAATCTTCCAGTGCCTCCAACACAACCACTTCCGAACCGCAGCGGTTCCAGACGCTACCCAGTTCAAGACCAATCACACCGGCGCCGATGACCCCCAGCCGCCTGGGTACTTTAGTGAGTTCCAATGCGCCGGTGGAATCAACGATGTACCGGTTATCCAGTGGTGCAGGCGGTATATCCACCGGCACTGAGCCGGTGGCAATAATAATATTGTCGGCATCGATAATCTGCACGTCACCGGCGGCTGTGGTCAATTCAACCCGGTGGCCCGCCAATACCTTGCCAGTGCCCGCCAGGGAAGTCACCCCGTTGGCCTTGAACAACCCGACAATACCATCGGTCAGTTGGCCTACTATCTTGTCTTTGCGGGCAATCATCGCCGCCACGTCGAGGCTGGTCTTGCCTGCCTTAATACCGTGTACTGCCAGGGCCGCCTGCGTTTCATAAAACTTGTAGGAACTGTCCAGCAGTGCCTTGGAGGGAATGCAGCCAACGTTCAGGCAGGTGCCGCCCAGTTTCGACTTGCCATCTGCGTCGACCCATTTCTCGATACACGCAGCATTCAGACCCAACTGCGCAGCGCGAATAGCGGCCACATAGCCCGCCGGGCCAGAGCCAATCACAACCACATCATATTTTTCTGACATATTTTTTTCCTGTGTTCGTCATTTTGCGGCTTGTAAAGCGCTTTAAAGCTGTAGCAATATGCGCGCCGGATCTTCCAGCAAGTCCTTGATCGCCACCAGGCACTGTACGGCGTCTTTGCCGTCCACCAGGCGATGGTCATATGAAAGTGCCAAATACATCATCGGCAAAATAACCACTTCGCCTGCTACCGCCATGGGACGATCCTGAATTTTGTGCATGCCCAGGATGCCGGTCTGCGGTGGATTGAGTATCGGCGTGGACAGCAGCGAGCCAAATACTCCGCCATTGGTAATGGTGAAGGTACCACCGGTCATTTCGTCGATAGTCAATTTGCCGTCGCGAGCACGCAGCCCCAGGTCACGAATCTTCGCTTCCACGTCTGCCACACTCATAAAGTCCGCATCGCGCAGCACCGGCACCACAAGGCCGCCGGGTGTAGATACAGCCACACCGATATCCTGGTAACCGTGATAGACAACATCATCACCGTCGATAGACGCATTGACGGCGGGGAAACGTTTCAGGGCTTCACAGGCGGCTTTTACAAACAGGCCCATATATCCAAGCCGGGTGCCGTTGTGCGCCTTTTCAAATTGCTGCTTGTACTTGGCCCGCAATGCCATCACCGGCGCCATGTTGACCTCGTTAAAGGTAGTCAGCATCGCCGTATCCCGGGAGACGCTCAGCAGGCGCTCGGCAATACGTTTGCGCATCCGCGTCATCGGCACACGCCGCTCGACCCGCTCGCTGGAATGGCCGGCTACATCAGGTATTGCACTACCTGTTGGCACCGCCGGTGCAGGTACCGGAGCAACAGTTGCTTCTTTACTGTGTTTGATCAGGTCTTCCTTGGTGATGAGGCCGTCTTTGCCCGTGCCGGCAACCAGCGCTACATCGATATTATGCTCATCGGCAAAACGGCGTGCAGCGGGGCCCAGGCGGGGTTCGGTTGCGGGACTCTGCACAGGGTCGGTAGCGGCGCCGGCGACTGCACCCTCCTCAATACGGGCAATAGTGTCGTTACTGAGGATGACATCACCCTCTGCCTTGAGAATTTCCGTCAGTACACCGTCTGCCGGTGCAACAACTTCCATCACTACCTTGTCGGTTTCTATCTCTACCAGCAATTCATCTCGCGTGACGGTATCGCCGGCGCTTTTGTGCCAGGTGGCGATCTCGCCATCTGTCACAGATTCAGGAAATGCCGGTGCCTTGATTTCAATTACCATTGCTCTGTCCTATTCTGCCAGGGCTTCGTTAATAAAGTTTTCCTGTTGTTCCAGGTGCAGTGACATATATCCTGCCGCTGGTGCAGCGGATGCCTCACGGCCGACATGGTGCAGGTAAACTGCGGCCTTATGTCGGTGCATAACACGTCGCATGTGGTGCTGACTCGAATACCAGACGCCCTGGTTGACGGGCTCTTCCTGGCACCATATCGCATCGCTGAGATTAGGCCACTGGGTCAGCACCTGGTACAGCTCCTCTTCCGGAAAGGGATACAGTTGCTCCAGGCGGATAATCGCGATGTCATCAATGGCTCGGTCACGGCGGGCGTCACGCAGGTCGTAGTATATTTTCCCGGCACAAATCACTACCCGCCTGATCTTGTCGGCGTCGATCTCGTCCGTTTCATTAATCACCGTCTGAAACTGGCCATTGGCGAGTTCTTCCAGCGTGGAGGTGGCTTGTTTGTGGCGCAGCAAGCTTTTCGGTGACATCACTATCAACGGTCGCCGCAGGGGCCGAATGGCCTGGCGTCTGAGCATGTGGTAAACCTGCGCCGGCGTGGTCGGCACGCACACCTGCATATTGTGCTCTGCGCACAGTTGCAGGTAGCGTTCCAGGCGCGCTGACGAGTGTTCCGGGCCCTGCCCCTCATAGCCGTGCGGCAACAACAGGGTCAGACCACACATGCGGCCCCACTTGTGCTCACCGCTGGCAATAAACTGATCGATCACCACCTGCGCACCGTTGGCGAAATCACCAAACTGCGCCTCCCATATCACAATACCCTTGGGTGAGGTTGTGGCATAGCCGTATTCAAAGGCCAGCACGGCTTCTTCAGACAACAGCGAATCGTAAATCTCGAAGGGCGGCTGCTCCTGGCAAATTTTTTGCAGCAGGATGTAAATGCTGCCGTCTTTCTGATTATGTAATACCGCGTGGCGGTGGGAAAAGGTACCGCGACCCACATCCTGGCCGGTCAAACGGACCGGATAACCCTGGTCCAGCAAGGTGGCATAAGCCAGCACCTCTGCCATGCCCCAGTTCAATGGCATGGCGCCACCGGCCATCTTGCGCCGGTCTTCAAGGATCTTCTTCACCTGCCGATGCAGGGGAACACCGTCCGGGCTATCGTTTATCTGTTTGGCAAGCGCCTGCAGGTGCTGCAGGTCCATACCGGTGTCACAGCTTATATCCCAGTCGTGACCCAGGTAGGGGGTCCAATCGACAAACAGCTCCTTGTTGGGCTCGGTGACCAGATTGCTTACCAGCGGTTCATCACGGTCCAGTGAATCCCGGCAGCCATCTACCAGATACTGGTCTTCCTCTCGGCTCACCACACCCTCTGCTATCAGGCTCTGTGCATAAAGATCACGGGTAGTGGGATGCTTGCGTATTGCCTCGTACATCAGCGGTTGTGTTACCGCCGGTTCATCGGCCTCGTTGTGGCCGCGGCGCCGATAACAGACCAGGTCGACCACCACATCCCTGGTAAATTCGTTGCGATAATCCACCGCTAGCTGGGTGACAAACAACACCGCTTCCGGGTCATCGGCATTGACGTGAAAAATAGGCGCTTGCACCATTTTGGCCACATCAGTGCAGTATTCGGTGGAGCGCGCATCGGCGCGCCGACTGGTGGTGAAACCCACCTGGTTGTTAAGTACCACGTGGATGGTGCCGCCGGTACGATAACCGCGGGTTTGAGACATCTGGAAGGTTTCCATCACCACGCCCTGGCCTGCAAATGCCGCGTCGCCGTGCACCACGATGGGAACCACGGTATTGCCCTGGGGGTCCAGGCGCCGATCCTGACGCGCCCGCACCGAGCCCTCTACAACCGGTGAGACAATCTCCAGGTGAGAAGGGTTAAAGGCCAGTGCCAGGTGGCACTCCCCGCCCGGTGTCATCACATTGGAGGAAAAGCCCTGGTGGTATTTAACATCGCCGGAACTGTCGTACACGGCTTTGCCTTCAAACTCGTCAAACAGGCTGGAGGGCCTCTTGCCAAATACATTGATCAATACATTGAGGCGGCCCCGGTGAGCCATGCCGATCACGATTTCCTTGGCGCCATAGCCGCCGGAGCGCTGTATCATTTCGTAAAGCATGGGAATAAGGCTCTCACTCCCCTCCAGTCCAAAGCGCTTGGTACCCGGATACTTGGAGCCCAGCGACTTCTCCAGACCCTCCGCCTTGATCAACCGGCGCAACAGGGTTTTGCGAACATCGACGCCAAAATCGGGAGCGGAGCGTACACTCTCCATACGCTGCATAATCCAGTGACGTTCTGCACTGTCAGTGATATGCATAAACTCTGCGCCCACGTGCTTGCAGTAGGTGCGCTCGATAACCTCGTGAATTTCCCCCAGGGTGGCATCGGCCTTGCCGATATGCAGGCTACCGGTTTGGAACACCGTGTCGTAGTCGGCGGTAGAAAGTTCGTGAAAGCCCAGTTCCAGATCGGCCACGCGCTGCCGCTCAGCCAAGCCCAGTGGGTCCAGCCTGGCCTTCTGATGACCGCGCTGTCGGTAGGCCGAAATCAACTGAATTACCCGAACCTGCTTGCGCTCATACTCGGTTGCCTGGCTATCGGATGCCACCGTGGCTTCGGTGCGTACCCGCATCTTGCCAATCTGCGCGAAACGCTCGCGCACCGTGGAATGCGGCACATCCTGCACCTTGCCACCGTTGACCCGGGGCAGGGTATCAAAATAGCTGCGCCACTCCCCCGGCACCGCATTGGGGTCCATCAGGTAGGCCTCGTAGAGATCCTCTACATAGGTGGCATTACCACCGTAGATGTGGGAGCTTTTCCACAAAAGCTCCATGCTGCTTGCTTGCATTGGTAAGCTCTCGAATTAGCTGGCTCAGCACTGATTCTGGCACAGAATCAGGTAGCTCGCTGTAATAACATATTTCTGATATGACCGATGGCCCGGGTCGGGTTGAGGCCCTTGGGGCACACCGCCACACAATTTTGAATACCGTGGCAGCGAAATACGCTGAATGGATCGTCCAGATTGGCCAGCCGTTCCGCTGCTGCGGTATCGCGGCTGTCAGCCAGGAAGCGGTAGGCCTGCAGCAAACCGGCGGGGCCGATGAAGCGGTCCGGGTTCCACCAGAACGAGGGACAAGCGGTAGAACAACAAGCGCAGAGGATGCACTCGTACAAACCATCCAGTTTTTCCCGCTCCTCGGGAGACTGCAGGCGCTCAATCGCCGGCGGCGGCGTATTGTTCTGCAGGTAGGGCTGGATTTTTTCGTATTGGGCGTAGAAAAGGCTCATATCCACAATCAGGTCACGCACCACCGGCAGGCCGGGTAGCGGGCGAATTATCAGCCGGTTGTTCTTCACTGTCTCGGACAGCGGCGTGATACAGGCCAGACCATTCTTGCCATTCATGTTGAGACCGTCGGAACCACAGACACCTTCCCGGCAGGAGCGCCGGTAGGTGACGGTCGGGTCCTGTGCCTTGATCAATTCCAGCACATCCAACACCATCAGGTCCTTGCCGCCGGTGTCCACCTCGAGGTCTTGCATATAGGGCTCGCTGTCCACTTCCGGGTTGTAGCGGTAGATACTGACTTGCAACATCCGATAATCCTCTTAGTAAGTCCGTATTTTGGGCTGGAAAGTGTCAACCGTCTTGGGCGTGAAGTTCACGCTGCGCTTACTGACAGTCTTGTCAGCTGGGTGATACAGGGAGTGACACAACCAATTCTCATCGTCGCGCTCGGTGAAGTCTTCCCTGGCGTGCGCGCCACGGCTCTCCTTGCGCTCCTGGGCGGCAATAGCGGTAGCTTCAGCCACCTCAAACAGGTTTTGCAGCTCCAGGGCTTCCAGTCGCGCGGTATTGTACGCCTGGCTCTTGTCCGCCATCTCGACGTTGGCGATGCGATCACGCAATTCTGCCAGCTTGCCAATGCCTTCCTGCATAAATTCACCCTTGCGAAACACGCCAAAGTGATTTTGCATGATGCCCTGTAATTCCGCGCGCAGGTCAGCGGTTTTTTCGCCACCCGTGGAGCTGTTGAGTGCATCCAGGCGTGCATTGCTCCGCGCAAGGTCGCTCTCGCCGGCATCGCGCAACTCAATACCACTGCGCAGTGACTCTTCAATATACTTGCCGGCTGCTCGTCCGAATACCACCAGGTCCAGCAGCGAGTTGCCACCCAGGCGATTGGCACCGTGTACCGACACACAGGCCACCTCACCACAGGCATACAAGCCAGGAATAACCTGGTCATTGCCGAGTGCGTCTACAGTCAGGGCCTGACCGTGGACGTTGGTGGGAATACCGCCCATCATATAATGACAGGTGGGTATCACCGGCACCGGTTCCTTAACGGGGTCGGCGTGGGCAAAGGTGCGCGACAACTCACAAATACCCGGCAGGCGAGATTCCAGCACCTCCTCACCCAGGTGATCCAGCTTGAGGTGCACGTGATCGCCGTTCGGGCCACAACCGCGTCCTTCCAGTATCTCCAGCACAATAGACCGGGCGACCACATCGCGACCGGCAAGGTCTTTGGCGTTGGGAGCATAGCGCTCCATAAAGCGTTCACCGTCCCGGTTGACCAGGTAGCCGCCCTCGCCGCGACAACCTTCAGTTACCAACACGCCCGCACCGGCAATACCGGTGGGGTGAAACTGCCACATTTCGATATCCTGTACCGGGCAACCCGCCCGCAGCGCCATGCCGATGCCGTCACCCGTATTGATGTGGGCGTTGGTGGTGGAGGCGTAAATGCGCCCGGCACCACCGGTGGCAAATACCGTAGCCTTGGACTTAACGAAAACTGTTTCGCCGGTCTCCATGCAAATAGCGGTAACACCCACCACAGCGCCGTCCTGGTTTTTCACCAGATCAACCGCAAACCACTCATTAAAGAACACCGTGTCGGCCTTCAGGTTGCCCTGATAAAGCGTGTGCAGCAGTGCATGACCGGTACGGTCTGCCGCGGCACAGGTACGTGCCGCCTGGCCGCCTTCACCGTAGTTCTTGGATTGCCCACCAAAGGGGCGCTGGTAGATGCGGCCCTCTTCGGTACGCGAGAACGGCAGCCCCATGTGTTCCAGTTCGTACACCGCTTCCGGTCCCACCGAGCACATATATTCAATCGCGTCCTGATCACCGATATAGTCGGAGCCCTTGACGGTGTCGTACATGTGCCAGCGCCAGTCGTCATTGGGATCATCACTGGCTATCGCACAGGTAATACCGCCCTGGGCAGACACCGTATGTGAGCGGGTGGGGAAAACCTTGGTGATAACCGCTGTTTTGTAACCAGACTGTGCCAGTTCCAGCGCAGCCCTCATGCCGGCACCACCGCCACCTACGATTACACCATCAAATGAAATTGTGCGCATACTGGACATCGCTCTCAGCGGCCTCCCCACAGAATTTGAATGCCCCACACCAGGTAGGTGAACAGGGTTATACCGCAACCAATGCTGGCCAGCGCACGCAGCAAGTTGGCCTTTTCGCCTAACATGCGCGGGGTCAGATAGTCAGTAAACACACTCCACAGGCCAATCCAGGCGTGCACTGCCAGGGAAAGAATGGCCGCCATGCTAAATACACGCATCGCTGTATGCTGGAAAAATCCATGCCACTGGGCATAGTCCATACCCGGGTTACTAACCAGGTAGGAGGTGAGACAAAGGAAGTAAGCCAGCAGTACGACGGCGGTTACCCGTTGCATCAGCCAATCGTAGAGGCCGGAGCGGCCCAGGTTCGTTACGGCAGTTACCATATCCATATCCCCGCAAGTGCAATAAGTACGGCCGAGCCCACTATGACCAGGCGTGCGCCCAGGATGCCACCCTCCAGCGTTTCACCAATGCCAAAGTCAGCTATCAAGTGCTTGACGCCCGCCAGCGTGTGGTAGATGAGGCCGGACAGGATCGCCCACACCACCAGCTTGACGAGGCTCGAGTCCAATACCTGTCGGGCTTCAGCAAAACCGGCCGGACTGGACAAACTCAGGTCCAGCAGCCAGATCAGGATAGCCATGCCTAAAAAGATAAATACGCCGGAGGCGCGAGTGAGAATGGAAACCAGCGCCGGCAGGGGTAGCCGTATCGTGGTCATATCCAAATTAACAGGTCGATTGTCGTTCACGGTAATACACACCAGTCAGAGCCCAGAGGCCATTCAATGAAAAAGCTGAGATCCAAATCAGCACGAGGGACGCGCCTCGTCGGACCGCGCGAAATTATAGGCAGATCGATGTGCAAATACAACGTGAGCGCTAGAGAATATGCCGGACTTATTGCCCCATGGCAATTGACAATATGCCCCGAAACTTTATAGTTGAGCCCCTCAGGAATGCAACACAGGACCCTCTATGAGCGACAAGAAAGCCTACCTAAAGGTTGACGGTATAGATGAGACAATAGAGCTGCCCGTCTACTCTGGCAGCATCGGTCCCGACGTAGTAGATGTTGGCGCTCTTACCAGCAAGGGTTTGTTTACCTATGACCCGGGCTTTGTTTCGACCGCAGCCTGCGAATCCCAGATCACCTATATAGACGGTGGCAACGGCGTGTTGCTGCACCGCGGCTACCCTATTGAACAATTGGCAGACCAATCCGACTACCTGGAGCTGTGCTACCTGCTGCTGTACGGGGAACTTCCCAACGCCGGGCAAAAAGCCGAATTTGAAAATACCGTGCGTTACCACACCATGGTGCACGACCAGTTAACCTCTCTGTTCCACGGTTTTCGCCGCGATGCACACCCCATGGCCATTTTGTGCGGTGTAGTCGGCGCCCTGTCTGCTTTTTACCACGATTCGCTGGATATCGCCGATGAACAACACCGTGAAATTGCCGCCTTTCGCCTGATCGCGAAAATGCCAACCCTGGCTGCCATGAGCTACAAGTTTTCCATCGGCCAGCCCTTTATGTACCCGGACAACTCGCTGAGCTACGCAGAGAACTTCTTGCACATGATGTTTGGCAACCCCTGTGAAAAGAGCAATATTAGCCCGGTGCTGGCCAAGGCCATGGACCGTATCTTCCTGCTGCACGCCGACCATGAACAAAACGCGTCTACCGCTACCGTGCGCCTGGCCGGCTCTTCCGGCGCCAATCCCTTCGCCTGTATTGCCGCCGGCATCGCCGCCCTGTGGGGTCCTTCGCACGGTGGTGCCAATGAAGCAGTGCTGGATATGCTGGAGGAAATTGGCAATATATCACGCATTGACGAATTCGTGGCCAGGGCAAAAGACAAGCATGATCCCTTCCGCCTGATGGGCTTTGGTCACCGGGTTTACAAAAACTTCGACCCGCGCGCCAAGGTTATGAAGCAGGCTGCCGACGAGGTACTGGCCGAACTGGGCATAGAGCACGATCCGCTGCTGGAAATCGCCACCCGGCTGGAACAAATCGCCCTGGAAGATCCCTACTTTATCGAGAAAAAGCTCTACCCGAACGTGGATTTCTACTCTGGCATCATCCTCAAGGCCATTGGTATTCCCACCAGTATGTTCACGGTTATATTCGCCGTGGGCCGCACCGTTGGCTGGATTGTTCACTGGCACGAGATGATTAGTGGCAGTTATCGTATCGGGCGCCCACGCCAACTCTATACCGGCCATCTCCAGCGCGACTACCTGCCTGTCGACAAGCGTTAATAACAGTGGCAAATATAGTCATCAGCGGCACTGGACTGTTCACTCCGCAGCAGTCCATCAGTAACGACGAACTGGTTGTATCCTTCAACAGCTTCGTCGACAGTTTTAATGCCGATAACGCCGAGGCTATCGCCGGTGGCGAGATTGCTGCGCTGGAGCGCTCCTCCGCGGAGTTCATTGAAAAGGCCTCGGGCATCAAGAGCCGCTACGTTATTGACAAGGATGGCGTACTGGACCCAGCACGCATGGCACCTTGCATCGCCGAGCGACCCAACGAAGAGGCGTCGGTACAGTGCGAAATTGGTGTCAAGGCTGCCCATGAAGCGATGGCTATGGCGGGTAAAACTGCCGCTGATATAGATGCCCTGCTGGTGGCTTGTTCCAACCTGCAACGCCCCTATCCAGCCATTGCCGTCGAACTACAGTCCGCCCTGGGCATAGAGGGCTGGGGTTATGACATGAATGTTGCCTGTTCTTCGGCCACCTTTGGTATCCAGGCCGCCAGGGATGCTATCGCCAACGGCAGCGCCGACTGCGTGCTGGTAGTCAATCCGGAGATTTGCAGTGGCCACCTGAATTTTCGTGATCGCGACGCGCACTTTATTTTTGGCGATGTCTGCACCGCTATCGTCATAGAGCGCGCTGAGACGGCGCAATCTGACCAGCAATACCAGATTGTCGGCACGCGGCTGAAAACACACTACTCCAACAACATCCGCAACAACTTTGGCTTTCTGAATCGCGGTGATGAATTCGGCATTGGCAATGCCGACAAACTCTTCAAACAAAATGGTCGCAAGGTATTCAAGGAAGTGTGCCCCATGGTGGCCACCTTGATTAACGACCACCTGGCCAGCATGGACCTGGTCGGTAGCGACCTCAAGCGGATGTGGCTGCACCAGGCCAACCTGAGCATGAACCAGCTAATCAGCAAGCGCGTACTGGGCCGTGAAGCGGCTACCGACGAGGCACCCACAATTCTCGATGAGTACGCCAATACCAGCTCGGCCGGCTCGGTCATCGCCTTTCACAAACATCGCGCTGACTTTGAGCAGGGCGATATCGGCGTACTGTGTTCCTTCGGAGCCGGTTACAGCATCGGCAGCGTTATTCTCAAAAAACTTTAGGTCAAAATTTCCTGTAGTGCGGCAACCAACAGCTGGCACTGTTGCTGCGTGCCGATACTAATGCGCAGAAACTCCGCTATACGCGGCTGCTCAAAATGTCTTACCAGAATGCCCCTGTCACGCAGCTGCGCCTGCAGTGCCTGTGCCGATTGCTGTGGGTGAGTGGCGAACAGGAAGTTCGCCTGTGATGGTAGCACCCGAAATCCCAGTTGCAGCAACTGGTTCTGCAACTGTTGCCGGTTGGCGATCAAACGCCGGCAACTGTCTTCAAACCACGCCTCATCCCGCAAAGACGCGGCCGCACCCACCTCCGACAAGCGATCCAGCGGGTAGGAGTTAAAACTGTTCTTGACCCGCATCAGCCCATCGATCAACTCCTGCTGGCCAAAGGCCGCGCCTACTCGCAAGCCCGCCAGGCCGCGCGATTTCGACAGGGTCTGAATAACCAACAGGTTTGCAAAGCGATCGATCAAGACCGTGGCAGAGCTGCCACCAAAATCAATATAGGCCTCATCGACTATGACCACTGTTTCGGTATTGGCCAGCAGCAGTTCCTCAATGGGGGCAAGCGGCATCCCTACGCCGGTTGGCGCATTGGGATTGGGGAATATAATACCGCCATTGGCACGCCGGTAGTCTGGCAAGTTGATGGCAAAGTGTTTATCCAGCGGCACCGCCTCGTTGGTCAAGCCGAAAAAGCGACTGTATACCGGGTAAAAGCTATAGGTGATATCCGGAAACAAGACCGGCGCATCGGCACGAAACAGGGCCTTGAATGCATGCGCCAGCACTTCATCGGAACCGTTACCCAGGAATACCTGGGATTCAGAGAGCCCCGCCTGCGCCGCGAATGCCTGTCGCAACGCACTGCTGTCTGGGTCGGGATAGAGGCGCAACTCATCACCACAGGCCAACTGCATGGCTTTTAGCGCTGCCGGTGAGGGACCCCAGGGCAACTCATTGGTATTGAGCTTGACCAGCCCGGCAACTTTCGGTTGTACTCCCGGCACATAGGGTGAGAGCGAGGCGATCTCTGGATTCCAGAAACGCGACATACAGGTATCTCCTGGATAAAACAGGCATCATTTTACGGCCTGTGACTGCTGGATGCGAGCTGCGCCAGCGTATATTGCAACAGTGAAATGATACTGAACTCTGGGTCTTGATAGCCACTATCGGTGTGCTCGCTATGCAGCCGTAACCATGGTCGGATTTCAGGGGAAACTCGCGGATGGCGCACGGCAGGGATATGTCCTGCTCGCCATAATCACAGACATGCCGGCCCGTTGCCTCCAGCAACTGGTCAATTTCTAACCTGGCTATGTCTTCTGGATGATCCGTCGCTCTGAATTGAGCCGGAACAAGTACTTAAGTTCTTCGCTATTCGACCACCAGAGCGCCGGCATAAAAAGAAAGTTTGATTTTAGAATCCGGCCTGCACACCCAATAAGAATACGTCCGTGTCAGCGTCTCTGTCCGTCCAAACACCAGCGGATCCCATTTGATCGCAAAGAGGATTAGAACCCTCGCAATTACCACCGGTCAGGAAGTTGAGTGGAGCCCAGCCCTCAGTTCGGCTTAACTCGGCAAAAAGATTAATCTGCGAATTTACGAAGTAAGAAGTCCCAAGGACCCACTGATTAACACGCTCCCATTCTGAGCCGCTAGGCCCCGCCTCGAATCGACTGAACTCAAAAGACAGATCGACAGGATTGGTATAACCCATATCAAACCCATGGCGGATCCCCAATGTAAATGCGGTTACCTTTTCCGCAGGAAATTGCGGCAATTCTGGGTTCAGCGTCCCCGGCCATACATCAAATGTTTTCCCGAAGTCAGCTAAAATAATGCCTTTCCCGTAATTGTACTTCGCATACAGAGAAGCTGCTGGATTGTTATCTTCACAAGACTCAAAGTGCACAATCGGAAACTCTTGGCAATAGCTACTTCCGTGCTGGTAACTCGCTCCGACCATCAACGTGTTATCGCCTCGTTCCATGGCAAAGGTTCTGCGAATATCGAGAGCAAAATTGTTGAGCTTCGATGGCACATTAGTTTTTCTAACAGAAGTATTCGCATTTCGGAACTGCGCTCCACCTTGGACAGCCATAGCTCGAGCATGCCAGGAGTCATCAAGGTAACCCACAGTTGCACCATAAGCTAAGCCTGCGAACGTGTGCCACGAGGCAGAGTTCGTGAATGGACTAACGGTATCGTTCAAACCGAATGGAATATCCATTTTGCCAATAGAGGCGTAAAAGTTATGGTCTTGGGTGCCGTTGTATAGGATGTAAGCCCGCCGGAGATTTACGTTGTTTCTCGGCAAACCAGTGATTGATGACCCTGCGGCAAAGTTTTGTTCGGGGTTATAGAACAATTCCACGTATGCGTGCCAATTTTTACCCAATGAGGCGGTAGCATTCAGATTTGTAGAATGAATCACTGCCTCTGACACTGTTTTTCCAACCTGATTTGCTGACGTAGGGTGGCGCATCAGCCATCCAAATTTGCTGTCTTCATCGGCTGTCTGGTAATTGGCTAAGGCCGTAATCTGTCCGCCAAAAGTAAATCGGGAGGGGAAGCTTTTGTTATTAATGAAATCAATGAGAACTTCCTGCTTGTTAGTGACGTGCTCGGCATGATCAAGCATCTTATATGAGTAGTCGCTATTGATTCCAACCCAGCGAGGTTCTCTATCTGCTGACTCAAGATCTTTTTTTGTACTTAACTCTACAGTTTGCGTCGAGCCAACATCTTTATTTTTAGCGGGCTGGAGTTTTTCGTACTCAGCTAAACGTTTCTCAAGCTGTTCGATGCGCTCAATCAGCTTTTCAAGAGTAGCAGAATCAGTTGTATCAGCAGTGGCCGTTAATGCCATCATCGCTATCAGCAACGCCGAGGCGAAAACGAACTGAGTGATTAGTTTGTTCATGATCTTTTGGCTCCTTGTATATGTGAATGGAGTTGGTTTTGAGCAACCTACGTTCAGGGAATTCTATCAAAAATACCACTGGATTGCGCTTATCTATTTTCCGTTATGCAGGGGATAAGAAGAATACACGATGTTACCGTGGCACCAGCCAAGTACATCTGAACCCCGAGCAAGGCAGTGAGTACAGTTCTCGGCAGGTAAACTGCTCGCTATTGGTGAGCTATTGGTGAAATCAAGCGGGAATCCGCTCAACAGTCTGCTTTCTTGGCGGGCTTCGAGGTTAAGAGACCGAGACAGTCCCCACCCCTGTGTGTCAACCTGCGCCCATACACTCCCTGTTTGGGATAACATAGATTTCAGGGCTATGAATGCAGGAACCATGCAATGCCAAAACCACACTCAGATCCACTCAATACACAAATCACACCAGAGCCCGCACTGGAGAAACGCACGCGCCGCCAGTTCAAGCCGGAGTATAAACTGCGCATTCTAGCCGAAGCTGATGCCTGTAAGCATGGTGAACTCGGCGCCGTGTTACGCCGCGAGAAACTATACAGTAATCAACTCTCCGCCTGGCGCCGTGAGTATGCACAAGGCGGTATTGCCGGCCTGACCAAGAGTGCTCCCGGCCCTGCACCCTCGAAAGCGCCCGATCGGCGTCGCATAGAGCAGCTTGAGAAAGAGAACAATCGTTTGAACCGCAAGTTGGAGATTGCCAACGACTGTCTGGATTTGCAAAAAAAAGCCTTGTCGATGCTCGATCATTTACGCAGTGGGAAAGATGTGTGAATAACGTGATTACGCATCGCCCTGCAAGGCTGCCACTGACGCGGGCGTGTCATGCGCTGGGCCTCAATCGAAGCACAGTATACGCACACCGGAAGCGGGCCGCCAACGATGAATCCCCGTGGCGCTGTCGTAAGCAGTCGGTGCAGCCACGCGCCCTCAGTACCCAAGAGCGTGCTACCGTAATCGAGACACTGCACAGCGACCCCTATTGTGATCAGCCGCCTGCAGAAGTGTACCAGCGCTTATTGGAGCAGGATAAGTACTTGTGTTCGGTCAGCACCATGCACCGTATTCTTCGTGGCCAGGGTGAAAACGGTGATCGGCGCCGGCAACGGCCCGCCCAGCACCATGCGGTTCCCAGGCTGTTGGCCAGCGCCCCTAACGATGTTTGGACGTGGGATATAACGAAGCTCCCCTTGGTCCGCCGGGGTATTTATCTATCACTCTACGTGGTGCTTGACCTGTTCAGCCGGTTGGTTGTGGCGTGGATGGTCTCGCTCAAAGAGAACAGTGCGTTATCCAGGCAACTGATGGACGAAGCTACGGCCCGTTACGACATAGCGCCGGGTCAGCTCACGCTGCATCAGGACCGCGGATCGCCGATGATTGCGCACGGATACCTGGACCTGATGCGTGAACTGGATGTGACCTGCAGTCACAGCCGCCTGCGGGTGAGCAATGACAATCCGTTCAGTGAAAGCCAGTTCAAGACGCAAAAGTATCAACCGGATTATCCGGGCCGCTTCACGGATGTATCCCATGCCAGGCACTGGTGTGAGGCTTACTTTGACTGGTACAACGTCGAGCACCATCACAGTGGCCTGGCAGGCTTTACCCCGGAACAGGTCTTCACGGGCCGTTATCACGAGGTTGCCGTACAGAAACAACGCGTGCTTGATGGGCGCTATGAACGTCATCCGGAACGTTTTGTGCGGGGGCGACCAATCGTACCCATGCCGCCGGAGACGGTAGCCATCAACCCTATTGTTGAATCCGGTGACGACAACGCTATTGATGATCGCGTTAACTTCCCAACATTGACAGCTGCCGGCTATGTGAAATAGATGTTATCTTTTAAATGACTGTCCATATGAGGTTGACACCTTCCGCCCCGGCAAATAACCGGGGCTATTATATATGATTAGTTTGTTTAGGACACTACACTTGGATCGGCATGTTAGCAACAAATAGAAATGTCCGGTTTTAGAACACATGAGTTGTCCGCTTTTGGCGATGTCGGGAAGCCTTGCTGAGGCCCCCGTTATTGATGGCGCAGCGGACATCAAGCAGCCACCGGTAAGTCAGTCTGGATGAGCTGGCCGGCCGCGTCATAACAGGCCAGTTTTCGGGGGCCGTGCCACAAAGACAAGGCGCCATCGGTGTGCCGTAACACCTTCACTTTAGCTTTGATGTAGTGGTAACGGTGGCGGTCTGCCGGTATCTGCAGGGTCCGGCCCTCGAACTCAATGCAGTTGTCCTTGCGTACCCGGCGCTCGTAGTGTTCGCAGAAAATGTTGTCCAACTGCGCTCCCTCCGGCACCGGCACAAAGGCTGAGCCAACTTCCCGCGGCGGTTGCTCAAACTCTTCGTTGAAGGCGGGCAAATACACCTGCTGGAGATACTCATTGGCGGCAGCCATATCGGTGATGCCAGCGGCGGCCAGTTCTTTGACCAAGCGGTTCTGGTGGGTGCTAAAGGCCCGCTCGGAGCGCCCTCGGGCTTGCGGCGAGTAGGCCGCGATCATCTCCACGCCCAGTTGCTGCAAGGCGCGCCGGAACTGCGTCGAGTTGCCCTTGTCCACCTTGCCGCCGGCCGTCGGCGTGTGCCAGTAATGGCTGCCCCGGTCGGTATACAGCGAGCAAAACAAGCCCTCGGCCTCAACCACCTCACGTACCCCCCGAAAACTGCTCCGGGTGCCTTCCTGGTCACAGAAGAACATGGAGTAATGCCGGCTGGTGGCATCATCCATGGTGACTATCAAATCCCAGGTCTGTCCCGGCACCCAGGCATGGGTGCTACCATCCTGGTGCAGCAATACGCCCGGCACCGGTGCTCGTTCACGCCGCTTGCGATGTTGCCCGCGGCCCGCGGCCTTCGTCACCGCTCCGGCAGCCTGCAAGGACTTGCGCACCCAGTTGTAGCTACGCCCACCGCCGCCGCGCCGATACCAGGCGTAGTAGTGCTTGACACTCCAGCCATCATGCCGGCTCCGGTACCGATCCACCATGCGCATAACCTCATCGACCGGGGCCCGCCGGTGCGATACCTGAGACAGCCGCTTGTCGATCAACCCATCCAGGCCTTCTTCCTCGTAACGATCAATGTAACGACGAAAGGTGCGCTCACACACACCCAGCAACTGCGCCGCTTCCTCTTGGCTCAAACGACCCTCCGTCCAGCTCCCGTATGCCTCTTCAAATCTCATCCGTCGTATCTCCTGTAACACTTCTGTCCGCCTCATAAACCACTCTCCTCAAGAGTTGGCATAAACCGGACAGATTATGTGTTTTAACAGCGGACAGTCTATGTGTTCCTAACACTTCATATAAATAAATAATCGTCTCAATCGCTTCTCGTTGCGCGAAGTAATAGCGGAATTCCCGGGCTATCCCGCTCGCTCCGGTCGGCAGGTGCTCTTCCTGAAACCACCAGCGCGTGTTGGGATCAAGAATATCGTGGGGCGAGACGGGAAAATCAGGAGGAAGGGGCATGATGCAGCGCTACTGTGACAAGGCGAGCAAGATGCCGGCGAATGTAATCAAATCGTCGGCATGCTTTTTGACTACATCTTCCACCAGACGGTAGTTAATCTTCTGGTATTCGTGGATAACAATGTTTCTGAAGCCCACCATGCCGGTCAACTTCTTTTCCAGTTCGGCATCTATGATGCCCGCTTTCCCCAGTAACCTAAAGCTATCGGCTGTTTCAGCAGGCAATCCCAGTTTTTTCACGCGAATAAAATGGTTTGCCATATCAATGCACTGCTCACAGGCTCTGTGCAAATTGGCAACAATTGCGTCCTGTCTAAGAAAATCTTCGGAGAAAGGTTTTTCCGATGGTATTGCATAATAATGCCGCGCCTGTTTGATGCATCGCTCGACGCTGGCTTTTTTCTGCAAGAGGGTATCAGACATCGTAAAACCTCCCCGTACTCAATCCGCTGGCAATTATTTGCCGCCTCTCTCTATTCAATTGTTGATAAAAAGACAGTGTCAGCATTTCAAATTCATCGGCCGCATTTTTATCAGCACAATAAATACACCGCTCGGCGGCGATAACTTCCTTGCGCAGGATTACCGAAACCGCATGCAGGTTAATTAAGTCAGCACGTTCCACTTTTGCCGCAGACGAAACCGCCACCGAAAGGCGACACCAGTCCCAAAAATCGACCGACCGCGCCGTCGCATGAGGCAATAGCACGGCAACATCCACATCGCTGTCCGGTCGTTGATATTCGGTTCCCCAAGTGCCGTAGAGATAGATCGCCTGGGTATCCGGATGGGCGGCGAGGATGGGGGCGGTGATATTAGTGTGGTTCATAGCAATCATGCTTACCATAAGTTGCGAGCGATGTTCATTGTTGCAATGACTTTGCAGCGTAGATCGTTAACTTTAATTCTTCACCAATCAATTCATAGACCGGCCGTTTGCCACTGAGTTGTTCAGTGTCGTTAAATATGATGCCAACACCTTCGCCCCGGCGTTCCAAAAAATACTTTCTATTAACGGAATCATTCATCCCATCATCAATTTTTAATTCAGACAAAAGGCGCGATAGCAGTTCATTGCGTGTAAATTGATTATCAATCATATTTTCAACAGTTAAAGTATTCGCCAATGCTCCGGGAGAATATATCTCCAATCGATCGGAAAACATAAATAGACGGATTTTTGATCCATGTTTAGAGTAGTCACGGTGCACTACCGCATTGACTAATGCTTCAAATACAGCTCGCATGCTGTACTGTGGTCTCTCTTCTCTGCCAACCTCTTTTTTTGCGGAAATGTGGTTGTATTGATTAACAAAATTATACGCGCCTATTATCTGTTTATCTAAGGGGCCATGATAATCTTTTGCGTCATTTTGATAGTTGGCATCTTTGGTTTCGCCTCTATAAAAAACTGCCTGGATATAACTGTTGTAGATATGGTCATCAGGTGTAGGGCTACACATCAAAATCCCGGAAACTGTCGCATTCAAAGTATCGTTGTTTGATACCAGTAGTCTGCGTTTGCGCAATAGTTGTGTGTCGTCATCCCTGATAAACCGCATGTATAATTCTTTTTGCAACGTGTCCTGGTTGGTCTCGGGGACAGCCTGTTCATCAAAGTTGATGACCCGCGCCTGGGAACGGCTTTGACCTACCCGCAAAACGTGCGCTGTGCTCATTTTCCTTTTGCTATTGCCATGCCGGTAAAAATACCCGTTCTTGCTGTTATGGAGCCAAAGGCTGCGCGCAATCTCCACATAAACCAGATGCCTTTCTGCATTTTCATCATTCGGTTCAGAGATTTGTATACTATCCACATAAAAATTGACGATAGGAGGCTCAATAGAATCGTGACAAATTTCGCTGATATGTGTAATCAGAGCCGGTATATCTACGGCATCAATGCCCCTAATTTGATGGGTGCCATCTGCAATACCGAAAATCACCACGCCGCCTGACTGATTGGCAAAAGCGGCAAATTCGTCAGATAAATGGTCTCTCTGCGTGGTTTTTATTTTTCTACCACTAACCACCACCTCTTTGAACTCTACCCCTGAGTTTTCACCGGCATTGATCTTGTCGAGCATGTCATGAGAGGTCAGCATTGTTAATCCTCAAGGTGAATTCCTTTATAACGTTGTTCAAATGCATCTTCGCCGCCTTCTATTGTATCAACATAGTAACGTTGTATCCGCTTGCTCGCTCACACCCCACCTCCATAATCTTCATTGTTCATTGCCAAAAATATCGTTTTTCAATTGGTTCTTCACCGTCTCCCGGCGTATCCCCAAATGCCTGGAGACAGCCTGAATACTCATGTGGCGGCACATCCCTGAATTGACGCACTGCCCCTTGAGGCCCAAAATATCCCTCTGGATGTCGATTCCCATATACCTGTTCCCTATTAAGTGTTGGAAGCCCTATATACCAACAGATTACATGGGGATCGGCATCCTTTTTCACTCATGGAACCGGACGAAGAATCATTCCCACTCGATAGTGGCGGGAGGTTTGCTGGAAATATCATAGGTGACGCGAGACACGCCGGATATTTCATTGATGATACGATTGGAGACAGTCTCGAGTAGCTCGTAGGGCAGGTGTGCCCAGCGCGCCGTCATGAAATCAACGGTTTCTACTGCCCGCAGCCCAATCACATACTCATAGCGACGCGCATCACCTACCACCCCTACCGATTTCACCGGCAGGAACACCGCGAAGGCCTGACTGGTTTGGTGGTAAAAATCAGCCGCGTACAGCTCTTCAATAAAAATCGCGTCAGCTTCGCGCAGCAGGTCGGCGTATTCCTTTTTGACTTCTCCCAGTATTCGCACGCCCAGTCCCGGACCGGGAAACGGGTGCCTGTGTACCATGTCGTAGGGCAATCCCAATTCGAGCCCAATCCTTCGCACTTCGTCCTTAAACAACTCACGCAGGGGTTCAACCAGCTCCATGGCCATATCATCTGGCAAGCCGCCAACATTGTGATGCGACTTGATAACGTGAGCCTTGCCGCTCTTGGCGCCCGCTGATTCGATCACATCGGGGTAAATGGTGCCCTGCGCCAACCAGTTTACATTTTCCAGTCGGGTTGCCTGTTCATCGAACACATCGATAAAGGTATTACCTATCAGTTTGCGCTTGGCTTCCGGGTCAGTCTCTCCCTTCAGTTTGCCAAGGAAAAGCTCTTCAGCATTGACACGAATCACCTTGACGCCCATGTTCCTGTTGAACATGTCCATCACCTGCTCACCTTCGTTTTTGCGCAGCAAGCCATTATCCACGAATACGCAGGTGAGTTGATCGCCAATGGCGCGGTGTAACAAGGCCGCAACGACCGAGGAATCAACACCACCGGACAGCCCCAGCAACACCTTGTCGCCGCCAACCGTATCGCGAACCCGCGCTACGGCGTCTTCAACAATATTGGCCGGAGTCCACAGCACTTCACAGCCACAAAGTTCCAGCACAAAGTGCTCGAAGATACGCTCGCCCTGCGAGGTATGGGTAACCTCGGGGTGAAACTGGATACCATAGAAAGGCTTTTCAGGGTGATACATGCCGGCAATCGGGCAGCTCTCGGTTTCCGCCATCAGCTCAAAATCCGGCGGCAGCACATCGACCTTGTCACCGTGGCTCATCCACACATCCAGCAGGCCGACACCGTCCGAATCCACATGATCCCTGATATCGTGTAACAGGACCGGCTTGCCTGTCACCCTGATCTGGGCGTAACCAAATTCACTGACATTGGAGCAGGCAACGCTGCCGCCAAATTGCTGGGCCATGACTTGCATGCCATAACAAATACCCAGCACAGGTATTCCCAATTCAAAAACTAGGTCCGGTGCGCGGGGTGAGTCCGTTGCGGCCACAGATTCGGGGCCGCCGGAGAGGATAATACCTCGCGGGTCAAACTCCCGAATTTCATCATCAGAGATATCCCAGCCGCGAATCTCGCTAAAAACGCCTGCTTCCCGAACCCGCCGGGCAATCAATTGAGTATATTGGGATCCAAAATCCAGGATGAGGATTTTTTGCGCATGTATATTGGTCACAGATTATCTTACTGGGTAATTGGGTGGTTCTTTGGTGATCGACACGTCGTGAACGTGACTTTCACTCATACCCGCAGCCGTCACTCGCACAAACTCGGGGCGGCTGCGCATGGTATCGATATCGGGGCTACCAGTGTAGCCCATGGCCGAGCGCAACCCGCCCATCAACTGGTGAACAATGGCCGCCATCGGCCCCTTGTAAGGCACCCTGCCCTCAATGCCTTCGGGCACCAGTTTCTCGGCCCCCCGGTTAGCATCCTGGAAGTAGCGGTCACTACTGCCCTGGATCTGTGCCATTGCGCCCAATGAGCCCATGCCGCGGTAGGCCTTGTAAGTTCGACCTTGATAAAGTTCCACCTCACCGGGTGCCTCTTCGGTACCTGCAAACAGGCTGCCCATCATCACCGAGTGGGCGCCGGCCACGATCGCCTTGGACAGGTCCCCGGAGAAGCGGATGCCGCCATCGGCTATAACCGGAATACCGGTGCCCGCCAGGGCGCTGACGACATTCTCGATGGCGGTGATTTGTGGCACGCCGACCCCCGTGACGATTCGGGTAGTACAGATGGAGCCGGGACCGATACCAACCTTGACAGCATCGGCACCCGCCTCGACCAGCGCCAGGGCTGCCTCGCCGGTGGCGATATTGCCACCAATGACCTGTATGTCGGGATAGTCTGCCTTGATAAGGCGCACCCGCTCCAACACATTTTTGGAATGCCCGTGCGCTGTGTCAACCACCAGCACATCAACCCCGGCAGCAATCAGTGCGGCAACCCGGTCATCGGTATCGGGGCTGGTACCCACAGCGGCACCCACACGCAGTTGGCCATGGCTGTCCCTGGCCGCGAGCGGAAAACTTTCGGTCTTATCAATATCCTTGACGGTAATCATGCCGCGCAGCTCAAAGGCGTCGTTAACGACCAGGATCTTCTCGATTCGATGCTGGTGCAGCAAGCCCTGAACTGCCTCTGCCGATGCACCCTCTTTTACGGTGATGAGGTCGTCCCGCGTGGTCATAATACTGGCCACGGTCTTGCCCAGATTTGACTCAAAGCGCAGGTCGCGCCGGGTGACGATACCCACCAGATCACCGCCAGACAGTACCGGCACTCCGGAGATGCCGTTCTTGCGGGTCAATTCCAGCAACTGGCTGATGGAGGCATCCTGCTCGATGGTAACAGGGTCTTTAACAACACCGCTCTCGTACTTCTTGACCTTGCGAACCTGTGCCGCCTGCTCTGCCAGGGTCATGCTCTTGTGAATGATACCCATACCGCCTTCCTGGGCGATAGCGATGGCCAGAGGGGCCTCTGTCACCGTATCCATGGCCGCCGAGACCAGCGGGATATTAAGTTCAATTGATCGAGTGAACCGGGTTTTCAAAGAGACATCCGTGGCGATGACATCTGAGGCACCCGGCAGGAGCAGAACATCGTCAAAGGTGAGGGCTTCCTGAGCGATTCGGAGCATAGAATCAGTCTTCCACTGGCTGGTTAAACGTGCAATTATAAATCCTCTCCCTACCTTCCGTAAATGAAAACTAACCTTGTCAGCAACGATTGCCGCCCAAAACCCCTCCACGCCATTGAGCGTAGCCCAGCTCAATCGCCAGGTGAAACGCATACTGGAGAGTCATTTTGACTTTATCTGGATTGAAGGTGAACTGAGCAACCTGGCGCAACCGGGTGCCGGACACTGGTATTTTACGCTAAAGGATGACTCCGCACAGGTGCGGTGCGCTATGTTCCGCAATCGCAACCAGCGCCTTCGAATCGCCCCCCGCAATGGCCAACAGGTACTGGTTCGGGCTCGCGTATCGCTTTACGAGGGCCGTGGCGAGTACCAGCTCATTGTTGAACATCTCGAAGACGCCGGCGCCGGCGCCCTGCAAAAACAATTTGAACAGCTCAAGGAGAGGCTCGCTTCCGAGGGGCTGTTTGAGCCTGCCAACAAACAGCGCTTACCTGAATTTCCCCGCCACGTTGCCCTGCTTACCTCACCCACCGGAGCCGCTGTCCGCGATTTGCTGACCGTATTCAAACGCCGCTTTCCCGCCCTGGCATTAAGCATACTGCCGGTATCGGTACAGGGCGCAGCAGCAGCCCCCGCCATCACAGCCGCACTGCAACTGGTCAATCAGTACGACCACTTCGATGCCATTGTGTTGGCCAGGGGTGGTGGTTCAATGGAGGATCTGTGGGCATTCAATGAAGAATCTGTGGCCAGGGCTATCGCCGCCAGTGAAATCCCCGTGCTCAGTGCGGTCGGTCATGAAACTGATTTCACAATCGCCGATTTTGTGGCGGATCAGCGCGCCGCTACGCCCTCTGCTGCGGCTGAATTGCTAAGCCCCGACCAGCGGGAACTGTTGATAAAACTGGCTGGCTCGCGACAACAACTGGCGCGCAGCCTCGCTCAGAAATTAAGCGGATACGGGGCAAGAGTAGCAGCGCTGCGCCGGCATTTGCGCCATCCTGGAGAACGCCTGCGCGAGCAGGCCCAGCGCGTCGACGACTACGAAATGCGACTGCGCCGCAGTGTTGCCCAGTTGATCAACAGCAAGGGCCACCTGCTGACCCGCCGCAGCTCACGATTACAGGCCCAGTCTCCGCAGCCTCAGATAAGTGCCCTGCGCTTGCAAATCAGTCAGTCGAGTCAGCGTGCCATACACTCCGTGCAACAGCGCTTGCATCGCAGCCGGCATCATTTCGCCACACTGGGCGGCAAGCTGGATTCGCTGAGTCCGCTGGCCACACTGGCACGTGGCTATGCCATAGTCAGTGATGACCAGGGCGCAATCGTCACGGATGCAGCAAGCGTAAAAGAAGGAGATATTATTACCACCCGCCTGGCAGAGGGTAGTTTGCGGAGCGAGGTTTTGGGTTACTAATACTTGGCAGGGAGCTTCGAGTTGATAATGATGTGGCGGCCCTCGAAACGGATATAGTCCCCTATCGTCAAATCCTTGAGGATGCGGGCAACCATTTCGCGGGACGCACCAACCCGATCGGCGATATCCTGTTGGGTGAGTTTCTCAGGTATGTACAAGGTGCCATCACCGCGCTCTTCAGCCAGGTCCATCAGCACGTTGGCGACCCGACCATACACGTCCTGTAGTGCCAGGCTCTTCACATCCGCGGTCAGTTTACGCACCCGCGCGGCGAGATTCTGGATCAACTTGCGGGCAATATTCGGATGATCGTCCAGAACCCGGTTGAAATCATCTTTGTAGATGATACAAAAACTCGATTTTTCGACGGTTCGCACCGATGCTGAGCGAGCAGAATCATCCAACAGAGCCAACTCGCCGAAGTAGTCACCCTCGGATTGGGTGTTCATAATGAACTCTTTGCCGTTCTTGTCGCTGCAGTACACCTTGACCCGACCGGACTCAATAATAAACAGCGAATCTGCCGGGTCGCTCTCATGAATGACAACGGTATTTTTGGGGAATGAGCGGCTGCTGCTGCTGGCAACCAGCGCCTCCAACTCCATTGTCGTCAATTCTTGAAACAGCTCAACCTGTTGTAATATCACAGTCGTTTACCGTCCTTAGAACAATCACATGCGGGCTTGACTTGCATAGTAACCCAAACTTGCCCGCAGGCGCACTATTCCTGTGTGAACAGGCTAGTTATAATCTTGCACACCAAATATCTAACGGGAGCCACCTTGACGGACCAGCTTGCCTCCACAGCCTGGACGGACCATGTTTTCAAAGCACTGGCGGAATTGCGGGCGCAGTCCGGCAATGCCAGTGGCAATCTGGAAGCTGTGCAGCAGGAAGATCTCGACCGCCTGATATCCTCCGGTGCAGCCCTGCAGGCCCTGTTAAGTCACACTGATCCCAACGCCAACAACCTGCAACACGACATTCGCAATATATTGGGCGCCATACGCGGCTATGCAGAATTGTTACTGGAAGATATCGACGACCGGTTTCCCTCGCTCAATGCCAGCCTGGAACGTGTGCTCAAAGCGGTAGTCTCCGCCAGCCGGGGTGGCAGTCAATCCACAGCCAGCCGGATTACCGGTAGTTCAACCGGCATCACCGGCACAGTATTGGCTGTTGACGATAGCGCGGACAATCGCGATTTGCTGGCTCGCTACCTGACTCGGAAAGGACACACGGTACTGCTGGCCGATTCAGGTTCACAAGCGCTACAGATACTGGATCAACATCCGGTCGACCTGGTCTTGCTGGACCTGATAATGCCGGGCATGAACGGCAGTGAAGTGCTGACTCGCATGAAAGCAAACGGCGAACTGCGCGCCCTGCCAGTGATTGTGATCTCCGGTCAACAGGATATGGATGACATTATTTCCTGCATTGAAGCGGGGGCGGACGACTATTTGTTCAAGCCCTTCAACCAGGTGCTTCTGCAGGCAAGAATCAGCGCGGGGTTGGAACGCAAGCGCTGGTATGATCGCGAGGAGCAGTATCGAGAGCAACTAGAGCGCAATGAGCAATTTATCCGCGCTACATTCGGTCGCTATGTTTCCGATGAGGTGGTCGCCAATCTGCTGGAGGCGCCGGAAGGACTCAAGCTCGGTGGTGACTTGCGCGAATGTACCATGCTGATGTCTGACATTCGGCAATTCTCCAGCATCTGCGAACGGCTCCCCCCCGACGATGTAATGAAAATGCTCAATCATTATCTGGGCGTAATGTCGGAGATCATCATGAGCCACCAGGGCACAATCGATGAATTCATCGGTGATGCCATACTGGCCATATTCGGTGCTCCAACCTCACGTGAGGATGACGCAGACCGGGCCGTACAGTGCGCATTGGACATGCAGCAGGCCATGAACGATATCAATCGCGATAACCGCAAGGCCGGGTTACCGGAGATATCTATGGGTATAGGGGTCAATACTGGAGCTGTAATTGCGGGCAATATCGGCTCCGATAGACGCAGTAAGTACGGCGTTGTCGGGCACCATGTCAATCTGACAGCGCGCATTGAATCCCGTACCGCCGGCGGAGAGGTACTCATATCGGCCAGTACGCTGGAAAAGCTCACTGGCTCGTACCGGGTGGGCGACAGCGAACAAGTACAGGTGAAGGGCATTGAGGAGCCCATATCCATTTACCAGGTGCTACCGCCCGGGGATGGCGCCAAATTATGACACTGAGAATATTGCTGGTTGAAGACAATGAACTCAATCGCGACATGTTGAGCCGCCGGCTACTGCGTGCCAATTACCAGGTGTCTACCGCAGCGGATGGGGCCACGGCGCTACAATTAATCCGCGATGAGCGTCCAGATGTCGTATTGCTGGACATGAGCCTGCCAATTAAAGATGGTTGGACCACCTGCCGGGAGGTGCGCCAGGATCCCAGCATAGCCGGCACGGTTATCATTGCGCTGACCGCCCATGCCATGGGCGAGGACCGGGTCAAGGCGATGGCGGTGGGCTGCAATCACTACGCAACCAAACCCGTCGATTTTCCGCAGCTGCTGGAAGCGATCAATCGACTGGCGCCTGAGGCCGATCAAACGTGAGTCTGAGCCGACGCCTGACCCTGTCGCTACTGGCTATCCTGCTGATTTTTTCGCTCACGGTCGGCACACACTTCTGGGGAAGCTTCGCTCGAACTGAAAGCATGACCGCCTACAGACAATCCATCAGCGCTCAACAGTTGGCGACCAGTATCGGCCAACAACTTGAAGAGCAACGCAAACAAATACTGGTTTTGGCTACCCTGCGAGATACGGCAGAAGACAAGCTCAGCGAGGAAGATCGCGACCAGGGTGAAAGCAATATTGAGAGTATCTCCAATGCAATTCGCCGGCTGGGCAGCTCCACCCACGACGTTACCAAGCCTCAGTATGATGCGCTGTTAAGAGCCAGTCTGGAATTGCTACCGGCCTGGCAAAACTTTTACCGCACCTACAACGATGACAATTGGGAGTCGCCCTTCTTTTCGCCAAACCTGCCCGTGGATTATGAAACCGTTCGGCAGCGTCTGCTGGCACTGGAAGCCAGACAGAGTTTTATCGCCGGGCAACAGGCAGCCATCATAGACCGAACCATAGCACTGACCGACAGTATTACCGCCATAAGTTTTTTCGCATCAATCTTCCTCAGTAGCACACTGGGCTTTTTTCTGATTCGCTATACCAACACCTCGTTTGGCAGGCTGAAAACAGGCACACTGCGCATCGGTAGTGGCAACCTGAATTATCGAATCGACAATATCGAAGATACTGGCGAGTTCGGCGACCTTGCCGCCGCTTTCAACGACATGTCAGACAAGTTACGCAATGCCAGTGAGGCTGTCAGGCAGGCCAAGGAACATGCGGACCAGGCCAACCAGGCGAAAAGCAACTTCCTGGCCAATGTCAGCCATGAATTGCGCACCCCCCTCAACGCCATTATTGGCTACGGAGAAATGCTGTTCGACGAACTTGAGGACGGCACTGCTATAGATCGCCCGCAGTTTCAGACAGACCTTGAAAAAATTACCCTGTCGGGAAAGCAACTGCTCGCCCTGATCAACGACATTCTCGATCTGTCAAAAATAGAAACAGGCAAAATGACCGTACACCCCGAAGAGTTCGATCCGGGTGCATCCCTACAGGAAGTCTGTGAGATCATTGGCCCGCTGCTGAAAAAGAATGGCAACACGCTGGCAATACAGGGCGACGGGGGCTTACCCGCCTTTTACAACGACGCCACCAAATTTCGCCAGGTATTTTTAAATTTACTCAGCAATGCCAACAAGTTTACTGACGTTGGCCAAATACGGGTTCGCGTAGAAACCCTGCCAGAAGATGGGACTCGCAGAGTGTTCAGCGTCAGCGACACGGGCATTGGCATGACGCTGGAACAACAGGCAACAATCTTTGACGCTTTCATTCAGGCAGAAACTTCAACCAGCAAGAATTATGGCGGCACTGGCCTGGGACTGGCAATCTGTAAAGATTACTGCGAATTAATGGGTGGAGATATCAGCGTGGAAAGTGTACCGGGACGCGGTACTACTTTCCGGGTGAGCCTACCGGTTCGGATTCCCGCCCCAGAGTCAAGTCCCGCAACCGCTTGATGGCGGCCTCCCGTTTTTGTAGTTCCTTGCGCAAGCCCCTGTTGCCCTGTTTGAGCTGATCTATCTGGCGCTGCATATCAAAAAAGGTTACCAGTGAATCGCGCATGACTAAAACCTTGCCGTGCAATTCCAGATCGGAATCTGTATCGCGCTGCAATTGCGCGTAACTTTCAGCGGCGGCTTGACGATCAAATATAGGGCTGTCTGGCAAGATACTCAGGTAGGCAATGGCTATTCTCGCTTCGGCCTCGGCAGTCGGGGATTGCTCGATGCGTTGGTAACGCTGAAAGTATTGCAACGACTCCAGGTACTCGCCGGCCTCAAGCGTATTGAAGCCCTTCTCCAAAAATGTATAGTCCTGTTTTTTTTGTGTGCACTGACATTCGGATTGTGACTGCTGCGGCAGGTTCAAGGTAATTTCAGGTACAGGCTCGTCCGCCGCAGCCGGGGTGTTTTGCCGCGGCGTGCCGCCACAGCCCCCCACCAGCAATATCAAAGCCAAACCTGATACGATTCTCAGTAACATACCGGCACAGTCTAGCACTCGGGCCGCATATGCGGAAACAGCAATACATCCCTGATCGAAGGGGAATCGGTGAAAAACATCACCAGGCGGTCTATTCCTATGCCCTCGCCTGCGGTCGGCGGCATTCCGTACTCCAGTGCGGTAATGTAATCTTCATCATAATGCATGGCCTCTTCGTCACCGGCTTCCTTCCCGGCGACTTGTGCCCGCAACCGCTCGGCCTGATCCTCTGCATCATTTAGCTCTGAAAAACCATTGGCCAGTTCTCGACCGGCCAGGAAGAATTCAAATCGATCAGTCACCAAGGGGTCGGCATCGCTACGCCTGGCCAGTGGCGATACTTCGGTTGGATAAGCGGTGATAAACGTGGGCTGATCCAGGCGGTGCTCCACTGTTTTTTCAAATATTTCAATTTGAACCTTGCCCAGACCCCAGTTGTTCTTGAGGGGAATACCCAGCGACCCGGCAATTTTCCCGGCGGCCTGCTCATCGGCCAGCTCAGTAGCGGATATGTTGTCATTGAAATGAAGTATGGAGTCAAACACACTCATGCGCGTAAACGGCTTGTCCAGGTCATAGGCGGTGCCCTGATAGTCAAAACCGGTAGTTCCCCGGACATCCATCGCTATCTGGCGCAGCATCTTCTCGGTCAGGTCCATCGCGTCCCGGTAATCCGCATAGGCCCAATAGAACTCGAGCATGGTGAATTCCGGATTGTGCCTGGTGGAGAGACCCTCATTGCGAAAATTGCGGTTGATTTCAAACACGCGTTCAAAACCACCGACCGTCAAACGCTTTAGGTACAGCTCTGGCGCTATGCGCAAATACATATCCCGGTTGAGGGCATTGTGATGGGTCACAAACGGCCTGGCGGCGGCGCCGCCGGGAATAACCTGCATCATTGGGGTCTCCACTTCCATGAAGTCCCTGTCCTGCATAAAGCGGCGAATTGAGTCTACAATTTGTGAACGCTGTCGAAACACTTCCCGTGAAGCGGGGTTTACGATCAAGTCAACATAACGTCGGCGATAGCGCATCTCCCGGTCAGACAGACCGTGGTACTTGTCAGGCAGCGGCCGCAACGACTTGGTCAGCAGACGCGCCTGCTCCATATTGATATACAGATCGCCTTTGCCGGAACGATTTATCGGCCCGACGGCTGCGACAATGTCACCGAGGTCCCAGGTTTTTATCGCGGCCAACTCCTGTTCGGAAAGAACCTTGCGATTGACATAGAGCTGAATCTCGCTGTGCTCATCCTGAATCAGCAAAAAAGCGCCGCGATTTCTGATCAGGCGACCACACACTGAAAATACTTCAGCGGCCTCTTCCAGCGCCTGCTTTTCTGCGTCTGCATAGTCACGCTGCAATTCGGCAGCCGTGGCGGTACGCCTGAAGTCGTTCGGGAAGGCATTACCCTGCTCCCTGAGCTGCGCGAGTTTGGCCCGGCGCTCTGCGATCAACCTGTTGTCGTCCAATGCGGTAGACTGCTGTTGCTGTCGTGTTTGTTCTGACATTGCTATTCCTGTGTTACAGCCCCTGTTTGAGAGAGGCCTCAATGAACATATCTATATTGCCGTCCAGAACGGCTTGGGTGTTGGAGGTTTCGATGCCGGTTCTCAGGTCTTTGATGCGCTGATCATCCAATACATACGAGCGAATCTGGCTGCCCCAGCCAATATCGGACTTGGTATTTTCCACGGCCCGGGCCGCTTCACTGCGCTTTAACATCGCCAACTCGTACAAGCGAGCTCGCAACATTTTCCAGGACTTGTCGCGATTCTGGTGCTGGGAGCGTTCACTTTGGCACTGTACCACGATACCGCTTGGCTCATGGGTCAGACGAACGGCCGAATCGGTTTTGTTGACATGCTGACCACCCGCGCCTGAGGCCCGGTAGGTGTCGGTCCGAACATCGGCGGGATTAATTTCGATCTCAATGCTATCGTCGATTTCCGGCGACACGAAAACTGAACTGAACGAGGTATGTCTGCGGCTGCCGGAATCAAATGGAGATTTGCGTACCAGGCGGTGCACACCGGTTTCGGTTCTCAGCCAGCCAAAAGCATAGTCTCCCTCGAAGCGGATGGTCGCGCTCTTTATACCGGCCACCTCACCGGAGGAAACCTCCTCCAGAGTCGTTTTGAACTGCTTGGCTTCGCCCCAGCGCAAAAACATGCGCAACAGCATTTCCGCCCAATCCTGCGCCTCAGTACCACCCGACCCCGCCTGGATATCCAGGTAGGCATTCTTGGCGTCCATGGGTCCGCAGAACATGCGTCGAAACTCAAGTTGCTCCAACTGACTGACCAGGGCAGCGATTTCGGTCTCTATCTCAGCCACGGCGGGCTCGTCATCTTCCTCCGCTGCCATCTCCAACAGATCGCGGGCGTCCGCACTGCCGCGAGCGAGCTGCTCGAGTGTGTGTACAACCTTTTCCAGCTCGGCGCGCTCCCGGCCTAACTCCTGGGCACGCTCCGGTTGTTCCCAGACACGGGGTTCGGCCAGTTCCAGCTCTACCTCAGCGAGTCTGTCCTGGCGATGAGCGTAGTCAAAGATACCCCCGGAGCACTTCTGTGCGCTGGTCGATATCTTTGAGGGTTTGCACCAGCGGGTTAATTTCCAACATGTATACCTTGGCCGATAACGTAGGGCGCGCATTATAATGCAGTGTCTAAAACCGGTTCAATACCATGGCAATCAGCAATATTTGTGGCAAGCTCACCAACGGCAGAAACAGGGCTATTTTCCACGACCCGGTTGTATCGCGCAGGGACATAATTTCAGTGTAGTCTGTGGATACACCGGCCATAAGAAAGGTAAATGCGTTGCCTGGCGCGCTGGCCCGATTCATCAAGTCGGCCGCCACCGGCGTGGAGCCCTCGGAGCACACTTCAATAATGGTGGCCGCCATCACCGTCATCCACAGCCCCGCCATGCTGGCGCCAAACCAGGTGGCAAACATCTCCGCCGGCACCAGGGTGCGAATGGCGGTAGCCAGTAGTATACCGAACAGACCCCAGCGTATAACCACCCGCGAGCCGGCGAATCCGTCCGCCAGCAAGCGTCCCATCCCGGCCACGCTAAACGACCAGTCGCCGCGAAATTCTTCCCACAGAGCAGAGCAGGCCGACTCTTTGTTCAATAAAGCCCGATGGGGGTTTTCAGGCAAGGTGCCGCGCCCTACCAGGCCATCAAAAATACACCCCGAGATAAGACCGATAATGAGCGAAAGCAGTATGAACAATACGGTCCATCCCACACCGATCAGCCCAAACAGGATCAGCGTCAGGGAAAAAGAGTTCCAGGGGCTGGCCAGCAAAAATGCCATCACTTGCCCCACACTGGCGCCACGCTCATACAGCTTCATGCCGACGGCGAGAATGCCGTGGCTGCATAAATCCAGCAAAACACCCGCCATGGTTGCTCGCAGCAAGGACCGGAAGCCCTTTTCATGGCCCAGCACCGACATCACCAGATCGCGCGGGATTCTGGCCAGCAGGCCGACGAAAATAATGCCCAGCGCAATACCCCACCACATTTTGTTGAACAGCTCTACGACACCGTGGGCCAGTGTCGCCAATTGCATGGTCTGGCCACCGGCGTGCGGCAATACCAGTCCGAGCACATACAACACTGTAACGGAGCCAATACAAAACCAGAGCAACAGGTCGGCCTTCCTGGCCGGTGTTTCCGTGGCGCAACCAGCATCGACCGGAGCACTGGTCTCGCAGCAATCACTCATTGCTGCACTCCTTCAGCCACCAGCCCCTCAAGAATTGCGCATTCCGGTCCCTCATCGCCGCTGCACTGGCTGGCCAGTTCCTGCAATATGGCGTTCATGCTCTGTAATTCGCCGATGTGCTCTTCAATGCGCCGGCACTTTTCCAATACCAGTTGTTTAACATGCGCGCTCTGCCGCTGGGGATTGCGATAAATACTGAGTAGCTGGCGACATTCTTCAATGGAAAAACCCACCGTGCGTGCACGGTGGATAAAGCGCAATTCCGCCAGATTGGATTCGTTGTAGATGCGATAGCCATTGGTGTCCCGCTGCGCGGATGCTATCAATTCAATCTGCTCGTAATAACGGATGGTTTTGCTGGACAATCCGCTGCTGCTTGCGGCTTTTGAAATATTCATGGCGCTGTCCTGATGGCTACTAAAGCCAATCTAAACCCTCCAGCTACTGGAAGGTCAAGCCTTATTCCACCCGCTCTAAATGCTCAACCAGTAATTGCAATCGTTCCTCACCGCGGAAATAATTACAATCCAGCTTATAGGCCAGCCTAACCTGCTCCAACTCCTCACAGGGCCATGACTCCAGATCGACATTAAAGGCGATGGCATCTAACAGTTTGCTGTCATCTTCAGGCGGGTGCACCACCAGCTTCAAGTGGCGTTCCCCAACCAGTCGCTGCTGCACGATATTGAAAACGCCATCAAATACCGGCTCGGGAAAATACTGCCCCCAGGGACTGGCATAGCGCAGCTCCCTGGCCAGCTTCAGGCCCAGATCCGAGTGTTCCAGTTCACCGTCAGAATCGACTACCGCTGCCAACTCAACACCAGCCAGTCGCTGCGCGACTACGGTGGTAAAACTGCTCTGAAATAGCGCCAGATTCTCCTCGGCGAGAGACAGGCCCGCTGCCATCGCGTGGCCACCGAACTTGTCTATAAGGCCGGGGTGCAGGGTAGATACCCGTTCCAATGCGTCGCGAATATGCAAACCGGCAATGGAGCGGGCAGAACCTTTGACAAGTCCATCATCAGTGCGGGCAAATGCTATCACGGGCCGGTGCAGCCGATCCTTGATGCGCGCTGCGACGATTCCCACCACACCCTGGTGCCAATCGGGTTCGTACAGGCACACGGCGGCGGGAACTTCATCGCCATGGCTGGTGAAATACTGCTGAAGTATCTGCAATGCCTGTTGCTGCATACCCTTTTCGATTTGTTGCCGATCACGATTCAGGCTGCTGAGCTGTTGCGCATAACGGCGCGCACTACTGTCATCTTCTGCCAGCAGGCAGGCAATGCCGATGGACATGTCATCGAGCCGCCCGGCGGCGTTAAGCCGCGGCGCCACCCCAAAGGAAAGATCAGCGGCAACCAACCGCTGTCCAGGCCGGGCAGCAACCTCCAGTAAGGCGCTGATACCCGGTCGGGTCTTGCCGGCGCGTATGCGGCGCAAACCCTGCTCTACCAGTATGCGGTTGTTGTAATCCAGCGGCACGACATCGGCGACCGTACCCAGGGCCACTAAATCCAGGACTTCGGCCAGGTTGGGGGGCGGAATTTTTGCCTGTTCAAACCAGCCGCGTCTGCTTAGCTCAGCGCGCAGCGCCGACATCACGTAGAAGATAACTCCCACTCCAGCCAGGTTTTTGCTGGGAAACTCACAGCCGTGCTGGTTTGGATTGACGATCACATCAGCCGCCGGTGTGTGGATACCGGGCAGGTGGTGATCTGTCACCAGGGTCTTGATACCAAGCTCAGCGGCCAGGGCTACCCCTTCGATACTGGAGATACCGGTATCGACAGTAACAATAAGTGATGGTTTATCAGCCGCGGCCAGTTCTACTATTTCCGGTGTGAGGCCGTAGCCGTATTCAAAGCGATTGGGAACCAGGAAGCGCGGATCGACAGCACCCATTGCCCGCAGCGCTGTAATGGCAAGCGCTGTACTGGTGGCGCCGTCTGCATCAAAATCACCGACCACCAATATGCACTGGCGCTGCTGTACACAATCTGCCAGCAACTCCCCGGCCTGGCTCACGCCGCGCAGCAAGTGCGGCGACAGCAGACTATCGAGCTTGTGCTCGATTTGAATGGTGGCGGTTATGCCCCGATTGGCAAATACTCGCGCCAACACCGGGTGGACATCTGCCAGGGCAGAGTCAGGCTCTGCACCCGGACGCCGCCGGATGCGTTCAGGCATTAATGTTGCCGGTCATAAACGTATGCACAGCGCCCAGATTGTTTGCCAGCACCTGGTAGCGTTCCTCCCGTTCAAACAGGTCGGCCATATGATGCGGCAAAGCAGGCAATTCCTTTACACCTGCCTCGGCTACGGCTTGTGGAAATTTGGCCGGGTGCGCCGTTGCCAGCGTAACCATTGGCACCGCTGCATGGCGACGGCAATCGCGGGCTGCTTTCACACCGATAGCAGAATGTGGATCCAGCAGGTACTCATTGCGAGCACAGACATCGGCAATCAGGGCGCAGGTTTCTTCATCACTGACACACTGGCTGTCAAACATCAGACGGGCACGACTCATAGCCTGCTCTGACAGGCTAATGTCCTCATTTTGAAAGCGTTCCAGCAGCTCCGCCACCGCCGCACCGTCCCTGTCATACAAATCAAACAACAGGCGCTCGAAATTGCTGGATTCGGAAATATCCATGCTCGGCGAGAGCGTGTGGTGCAAGCCGGTACGCGCGTAGGTACCGGTTGTCATAATACGATGCAGCACGTCATTACGGTTGGTGGCAATGATGAGCTGATCTATAGGCAGACCCATTTGGCCAGCCAGGTAACCGGCAAAAATATCACCAAAGTTGCCGGTGGGCACAGAAAATGCGACTCGGCGGGCCGGCCCGCCCAGCGCCACGGCAGCGTAAAAGTAGTAGACGATTTGAGCCATGATGCGAGCCCAGTTAATAGAGTTAACCGCCACCAGGCTGCGATCTTCGGTCAGGAAAGAACGGTCATTGAAGCTGGCTTTAACCATGGCCTGGCAATCATCAAAATTGCCCTCTACAGCAATGTTGTGAATATTATCACCCGCCACCGTAGTCATCTGCCGACGCTGTACGTCGGAGACACGCCCCTGTGGGTGCAAGATAAAGATATCTATATGCTTGCAACGGCGACAACCTTCGATAGCTGCCGAGCCGGTGTCACCGGAGGTAGCGCACATGATCACCACCTTGCGATGTTGACGCTCCAACACGTAATCCAGCAAGCGACCCAGCATTTGCAAGGCAAAGTCCTTAAAGGCCAATGTCGGTCCGTGAAAAAGCTCCAACACCCACTCGTTGGCACCCAATTGCACTAGCGGGGCTACTGCTCCGTGCCGGAACTCGCTATAGCAGTCGTTGATCATGTCCGCCAGATCCTGCTCCGGTATACAGTCACCGACAAACGGCCGCATTATGGTGAGTGCCAGTTCCGAATAGCTCATGCCGGCCATAGCAGCGATTTCCTCGCTGGAAAAGCTGGGCACACGATCGGGCACATAGAGACCGCCATCTGAGGCCAAACCCGCTAGCAAGACCTCTTCAAAATTTAGTGCCGGCGCCTGGCCCCGTGTGCTGACGTACTTCACGCTCTATTCCCCTAGCCGTCCAGGCTCTCAACCCGGATACGGGTGATCTCTCCCTGGACACTTTCCAGTGATTCTATTTGTGTTACGGCACTGATCAGTTTCGACTCCTGCACCGGATTGGTGAGAATAATCACCGGCACGCACGCCTCGCCTGCGGGCGGTTGCTTTTGGATCAAAGCCTCAATGCTTATACCTGCCTCACTGCAAATCCTGGCAATTTCTGAAAGCACTCCCGGTTTGTCCTCTACAGTCATGCGCATGTAGTAGGCTGTCTCTACCTGGTCAATAGTCAGGATGGGCAGTTCAACTATATGATTGCTGTCAACTCCCAGGCCAGCCACCGCATGGCGTTGCCCCAGTGCTAGGTCTCGCGCGAGATCGATGATATCTGCTACCACCGCCGATGCCGTCGCAGAACCGCCCGCCCCCGCACCATAATACAGGGTAGGACCAGCCGCATCGCCTTCAACCAAAACTGCATTTTTAACACCATTTACGTTGGCCAGTAGCCGTTTTTCGGGAATCAGGGTGGGATGTACACGCAGCTCTATGCCAGCCGTGCAACGCCGCGCTATGCCCAGATGCTTGATGCGGTAACCCAGTTCCTCTGCATATTCGACATCGCTGGTGGCGATACGGGTGATGCCTTCGGTAAACACCTTGTCGAACTGCAGCGGCATACTGAACGCGATGGAGGCCAGAATTACCAGCTTGTGGGCCGCATCAATCCCTTCCACATCAAAAGTGGGGTCTGCTTCTGCATAACCCAGTGACTGCGCTTCTGCCAATACATCCGAAAATTCGCGACCTTTTTCACGCATTTCACTAAGAATAAAATTACCCGTGCCGTTGATAATGCCAGCCAACCACTGAATCCGATTAGCCGCCAGGCCCTCGCGCAGTGCCTTGATAATTGGAATACCACCGGCCACAGCAGCTTCGTAGGCGATAGTGACACCTGCGTCTTCCGCCATTTTCAACAGATCGTTGCCGTGCTCGGCAATCAGTGCCTTGTTAGCGGTAACCACATGTTTGCCATTCGACAGCGCCTGTCGCACCAGTTGCAGAGCCGCGTCAGTGCCACCGATCAACTCCACCAGAATATCGATGTCCGGGTCAGACGCCAGTGCAAAAATGTCGCGACTGACCGGGGTATCCCCGGTATCACAGGCGGGGTTGTCCCGTCTGGCGCCAATATGGACAATCCCCAGTTCACAACCGGCCCGCGCCGACAATGCTGCGGCATTCTTTTGCATTAACCGGTAGGTGCCCGCGCCCACCGTACCCAGTCCACAAATGCCAATCCTTACCGTATTCATCAGGCCAAACCATCCTTTCGAATCATGCGTTTAATACTGCGCAGCGCCTGGCGCGTACGGTGTTCGTTTTCGATCAATCCGAAGCGCACGTAGCCCTCTCCATATTCGCCAAATCCAATGCCAGGCGAAACCGCTACTTTAGCTTCTATCAGCAATTTTTTACTAAACTCCAGCGAACCCAGGTCGCGATAAAATTCGGGAATTTGCGCCCACACAAACATGGTGGCCCGGGGTAGCTCTACCGGCCAACCAGCGGCGTTGAGGCCGCTACACAGCACGTCACGTCGCTTCCGGTAGAGCTGTCTTATTTCCTCCACACAGGATTGATCACCTTCCAGCGCTGATATTGCCGCTACCTGGATAGGGGTAAACATCCCGTAATCCAGGTAGGACTTCATACGCGCCAGGGCTCCCACCAGCGCTGTATTTCCGCAGCAAAACCCAACCCGCCAGCCGGGCATATTGTAACTTTTGGAGAGGGAGAAGAACTCCACTGCCACTTCTTTGGCACCCTCGACCTGCAAAATGGAAGGCGCCTGATAACCGTCAAAACAGATATCTGCGTAAGCCAGGTCCTGTACTACCCATATTTCGTGCTCCCGTGCGATTGCCACAACCTTTTCAAAAAATGGCAACTCCACGCAGTGGGTGGTTGGATTGCTGGGGAAATTCAAGACCAGCATCTTGGGCCGGGGCCAACTGTTCTTGATGGCGTTTTCCAGCTCGGTAAAGAAATCCTCCTCATCTGCCATCGGTACGTGACGGATGTCGGCACCGGCGATCACAAACCCATAGGGGTGTATGGGGTACGAGGGATTGGGTACCAGGATCGCATCGCCAGGGCCGGTGGTAGCCAAGGCCAGGTGAGCCAGGCCCTCCTTGGAGCCGAGGGTAACAATGGTCTCTGTCTCTGGGTTGAGATCCACATCGTAGCGACGCTTGTACCAGGCGCTGATCGCCTTGCGCAAACGCGGGATACCCCTGGACTGTGAATAGCGATGCGTATCGCTGCGCCGGGCAGTCTCTACGAGCTTATCGACGATGTGTTCAGGGGTGGCCTGGTCGGGATTGCCCATGCCAAAATCGATGATATCTTCTCCCGCAGCCCTGGCTTGCTGCCTGAGATCACCGATCACATTAAATACGTAGGGCGGCAGGCGCTCTATGCGCTGAAAATTGTCTTTCATGGTTATTTACGGCAACGTCAAATGGAGGGTAAGTAAAGGCAGGGAACCTTACCAATGCCAGGGGTCAGAGTCCAGACTCTGACCCCACTACCGGTCAATACCCATACGTGCTGTCAGATCCCCGGCAGACATATAACCGGGCAATAGCCGGCCATTTTCCATAACCAGGGCCGGGGTACCGCGTACGCCCACTTTCTGTCCCAACATATACTGGTCAGCTACCGGGTTGCCCGGGCAGACATGGTCCGGCAGGGTTTCTCGATTCTTAAGACGGGTCAGGGCCCCCTGGCGATCGTTTGCGCACCAGGCGGTGGCAATCTTTCGATAGGACTCGCTGCCTACACCCGCCCGCGGGTACGCCAGATAGCGCACTTCGACCCCGGCGCGATTCAGGGCCGGCACTTCCCTGTGAAGTTTCTGGCAGTAAAAACAGTCTACATCGGTAAATACGGTGATTGCCCCCTGGGTCTCCCCTTCTGCAGGGAAGATAATCATGTCTTTCTGCTCCACCCCTGCCAGCAGTTCAATGCGCTGCAGGTCCCGCTGCTGCTCCGCCAGGTTGACGATGCCGCCGACCCCCACGGAAAACAAATCCCCCAGAAAGAAAAAGTCCCCATTGGCGGTGACATACAATACCGGGCCCGCTGTGAGCTGCACTTCGTAGATCTCCGCGACCACACTGGGTTCAATCGATACAATCTGAAAATCAGGCCGCGCCAGTTGCAATTTGCCACGTATATCAGCTTCCGGGCCAGCCAGTGCCGCCCCGGAAAGAACAAGCAAAAATAACAGTCGTGTGGCCAAAAACAAAAACATCTCCTGATCTCATTTCATTTTGGTTGGAACACGCTGCCAGCGCGGAGTTCCCCTATCCGCGGGGGTGATGTTGCGCATGCAGGTCTTTCATTCTCTCCCTGGCTACATGCGTGTATATCTGTGTTGTAGTCAGGTCACTGTGCCCCAGCAGCAATTGTACAACCCGCAAGTCTGCGCCGTGGTTCAACAGGTGGGTAGCAAATGCATGACGCAGGGTATGAGGCGACAAGTTGGGCGCAATACCCGCTCGCTGGGTATAGATTTTAATACGATACCAGAAAGCCTGGCGAGTCATTTGTGTACCGCGTCGACTGGGAAATACCACCTCGGCCGGTACGCCCTTGAGTAAATCCATGCGGGTGCTGCGCATGTATCGCTGCAGCCAGCTCAAAGCTTCCTCACCCATGGGCACCAACCGCTCCTTGCCACCCTTGCCGACCACACGTACCACGCCCTGATTGATACTTACCTGCGCAATCTGCAGGCCGACCAGTTCACTGACTCGCAGTCCACAGGCATAGAGCAACTCCAGCATGGTGCGATCACGCAGCTCAAGTGGATCATCTACATTGGGAGCAGCCAACAGGGTCTCAACATCTGCCTCACTGATGGATTTAGGCAGGGGGCGACCCAATTTCGGACTGTCAATGTCCATACTGGGATCGCTGTCGAGTACTCCTTCGCGCAACTGGTATCGGTAGAAACCGCGGATACAGGACAGAAAGCGTGCCGTCGAGCGAGCCGAACGGCCCAACTCAATGCGCCGGCCCAGGTAGGCCAACAGGTGAGCATCACTCACTGCCAGCAGGGATACCTGCTGTTCGCGCTGTAGCCAGTCAGAAAATTGGCAAAGATCGCGCCGGTAAGATACCAACGTGTTCTCACTAAGGCCCTTTTCCATCCACAGGGCGTCAAGGTATTGATCGATGACCGACATAAAAAGGGCGGCTTGCGCCGCCCTTCCTTGAGTTACTTGGCCAGCTTTTGCTTGATACGGGCAGCCCTGCCACTCCGTTCACGCAGGTAGTACAGCTTGGCCTGGCGAACATCGCCACGGCGTTTGACGGTAATGCTGTCAACCAGCGGGCTGTAGGTCTGGAAAGTACGCTCCACACCAATGCCGTGAGAAATCTTGCGAACTGTGAACGCAGAGTTAAGGGCGCGATTGCGCTTGCCAATAACTACACCCTCAAAGGCCTGCAGTCGCTCTCGCGTACCTTCCTTTACCTTTACCTGTACGACAACGGTATCGCCGGGGGCAAATTCCGGTATTGCCTTTTCCATTTGCTCCGCTTCAATCTGCGAAATAATGCTGTTGTTGCTGCTCATCACTGAACTCCTGTATTAACTCATTTCACGGCGGTATTCCGCCAGTAATTCTTCTTCCTCAGGTGTTAACACCCGCTGCTCCAGCAAGTCGGGTCGTCGCTCCAGCGTTCGCCCCAGGGCCTGCTTTAACCGCCAGCGGCGAATCGCTTCATGATTCCCGCTCAATAAAACTTCCGGTACGCAGTGGCTCGCATATTGCTCCGGCCGCGTGTAATGGGGGCAATCCAGCAAGCCCCCCGCAAAAGAGTCCTGCCCGGCAGATAACTCGTGCCCCAGCACTCCGGGTAATTGACGACTTACCGCGTCGATCACCACCATGGCAGCAATCTCACCGCCACTCAAAACATAATCGCCGATGGATATTTCCTCATCGACTTCAGCCTCCAGCAAGCGCTCATCCACGCCTTCATAGCGGCCAGCCACCAGGATCAACGATTCTACCCCGGCCAGTTGCTGCGCTTTGGCGTGATCGAAACGTTGTCCCTGGGGAGAGAGATACACTACCCGTGCACCTTCTCCAACCTCGGCCCTGGCATTGGCAATAGCCAACTCAAGGGTATCGATCTTCATCAGCATACCGGGGCCACCGCCGTAAGGTCGATCGTCCACTGTGCCATGCTTGTCAGTGGCGTAATCCCTGGGATTACTCAGATGCAGCCGTAACTGCCCTTCTGCCACCGCTCTGCCGGTAACTCCATAGTCACTGACAGTTGCAAACATCTCTGGAAACAGGCTTACCACTGCTATGTGCACAGCCTAAAACTCCGCATCCCAATCTATCTGGATAGTACCCGCCGGCAGGTCGATTTCTTTTACCACTGCACCGCGCAACCAGGGTATCAGTCGCTCACGCTGATCGCGGCTGCCTTCACAGGGCTTTACCACCATCACGTCGTTAGCGCCGGTTTTTATCAGGTGGTCAACCTGACCCAGCAACTCTCCCGCGCATTCCACTGACAGCCCCTGCAGTTGATGCCAGTAGAATTCGTCATCCGCCAAATCCGGTAGCTCAGCCACAGGAACGGCGATATCACTTCCCTTGAGGAGCTCGGCCCGGTTGCGATCATCAACACCGTGTAGGTGTGCGACCAAACCCTTGCCGTGGCGCCTGCCCTCATCAATGCCAATAGCTTCCCATTTGCCCTGACGCTGAATCGTCCAATTTTTGTAAGCAAGCAGGTTTTCAACCGGTTCGGTAAAAGAGTGAATCCTGACCCACCCCTTGACACCGTAAACACCGCTAATGCGGCCGATTATCAAGGTTTCGCAGTCGAGTTCACCCACTACACCACACTCACGCGGCAGTTGCAGATTCCTTGATCAGCGAGGCCACCCGCGCAGATATCTGGGCACCTTGAGACACCCAGTAATCAATGCGTTCGCCGTCCACACGCAGACGCTCTTCAGCACCCTTGGCGATAGGATTGAAAAAGCCTACCCGCTCAATAAAGCGGCCATTACGCGAGTTGCGGCTGTCGGTGACTGTCATGTGATAAAACGGGCGTTGCTTGGAACCACCCCTTGCCAAACGTATTGTTACCATTGTCTTAAAACTTCCTCAATATTGGCGGCTTCTGCCGCGATCGTGCTTACATCCACACAACGAGGAACCACCCGATCCCGGCCAAGGCGCGTATTTTACGTGAAAGAGACTGCCAATGTAACCCCCGAAAACCAGAATTTTCCCAGGGATTTCCGTTACTTAGGTGCAGGCCGGGGCCAGCTCATTCCGCGCATCATTTTCTGCATGCCGCCACCCTTCATTTTCTTCATCATTTTCTGCATTTGCTTGTGCTGCTTGAGCAGGCGATTGAGATCTTGTATCTGGGTACCAGAGCCAGCGGTGATGCGCCGCTTGCGAGATCCCTGGATAAGCTCTGGGCGACTACGCTCCAGCGGGGTCATGGAATTGATCATCGCCTCCATGCGCGAGAATTGCTTGACGTCTATATTCTGGGCCTGGGCCATATGGCCCATCCCCGGCAGCTTGTCCAGCACACCGGCAATACCCCCCATGCTGGTAATTTGCTGCAACTGATCGCGAAAATCTTCCAGGTCGAAGCGCTTCCCCTGCTTGCCCTTGCGCGCCAGTCGCTCGGCCTTCTGCTGATCAATTTTCTGTTCGGCGTCCTCAATTAACGAGAGCACGTCTCCCATGCCCAGGATACGGGAAGCGAGCCGGTCCGGGTGAAATGGGTCCAGCGCAGTGGTTTTCTCCCCTACCCCCAGGAATTTGATGGGCTTGCCGGTTACCGCCCGTACCGACAAAGCGGCACCACCGCGGGTATCGGCGTCCACCTTGGTGAGAATCACACCGGTCAGCGGCAGCGAATCATTAAACGCCTTGGCCGTAATGGCCGCGTCCTGGCCGGTCATCGCGTCGACAACAAACAAGGTCTCCGCAGGCTTAACACCGGCGTGTAATGCAGCGATCTCCGCCATCATCGCATCGTCAATGGCGAGGCGACCAGCGGTATCAATAATCAGCACATCACAGAACTTTATACCGGCTTGCCTGACAGCTGCCTCGGCGATGGCCAGCGGCTGTTGGTCCTCACTGCTGGGGAAAAACCGGGCACCCACCTCTTCGGCCAGTGTTTCCAATTGCTTGATGGCCGCCGGTCGGTATACGTCCACACTGGTCACCATTACTGACTTTTTATCCCGCTCCCGAAGCAGGCGCGCCAGTTTCGCTACCGAGGTGGTTTTGCCCGCACCCTGCAGACCGGCCATCAGCACTACAACCGGTGGCGTTGACGCCAGGTTCAGCGACTCGTTGGCAACCCCCATCAATGCTTCCAGTTCCGCCTGAACGATTTTGACAAATACCTGGCCGGGGCTGAGGCTGCTGGATACTTCCCGTCCTATCGCCCGAGCGCGAACAGACTCGACAAAATCCTTGACCACTGGCAGGGCCACATCGGCTTCCAGTAGCGCCATACGCACCTCGCGCAGGGTCTCCTGTATATTTTCCTCGGTTAATTTCGCCTTGCCTGTTATAGCGCGCAGGCTGTGGCAAAGGCGCTCACTCAGGTTCTCAAACATTGAAAATTCTCACTGCTATTGCTAATGCGCGGACAAATCGGTACAAAGATGCGAAGTATACGTTAATCGTGAATCTATCCCCTAATGCCCAGCGCCATAATTGCCGCCGCTCTTTATCTTCTGGTCACCGTGGTACAGTTGCGGCGATTCAAACACGCCGAGACAAACGGCAACCGCACAGTGATTGCCCTGTGCATAGCTGCCGTACTGGTACACGGTTACAGTGCCTTCAACGCTATTCAGTCGCCGGCCGGCATTAACCTGGGTTTCTTCAAGATATCCTCGCTTATTTTCTGGATGATAAACCTGTTCTTTCTGCTCAGCCTGTTGCGCCGGCCGCTGGCCAACCTCGGCATTGTGTTGTTTCCGCTGTCAGCCCTGGCGGTGTTGGTATCGGCGGCGGCGCCCGGCAACGCGCAGCCCTTCGACGATTTGCCCAGCGGCATGTGGCTGCATATAGGCAGCTCGGTATTAGCCTACGCGGTGTTGACTATCGCCGCCTGCCAGGCTGGCGCAGTCGCCGCCCTGGACTACCAGTTACGACACCGACACACGCGCGCACTGGTGCAAATTTTGCCGCCACTACAGCTCATGGAAACCATGCTATTCGAACTGGTGTGGGTAGGCTTGCTGCTACTGACCATCGCAATCGGTTCTGGCATGGTTTTCCTGGAGGACATCTTCGCTCAGCACCTGGTACACAAAACGGTATTAACCATGAGTGCATGGTTACTGTTCGCCACCTTGCTGTGGGGACACCACCAGTTAGGCTGGCGCAGCCAGACTGCGGTTCGTTTCACGCTGAGCGGGTTTATTGTGTTAATGCTGGGCTATTTTGGTAGCAAATTTGTGCTCGAGCTTATTCTTCACCAAACGTAGACAGCAACTCTGTTTTTCTTCAAGATAACCGCTCTAATCGCCACGGGGTACCCCCTGTTTGAATGAAGCACCGCTGGGTCTTCTCTTTTCCATTCTGGTTGTTCTGATTTTGTTATCCGGTTTCTTCGCGAGTTCAGAAACCGGCATGATGTCACTCAACCGCTACCGCATGAAACATCTCAAGGAAAAGGGCCATCGCGGCGCCACCCGCGTCAGCAAACTGCTGGACCGCCCCGACCGACTGATTGGCTTAATCCTTATTGGCAACAACCTGGTGAACATTTTCGCCTCTGCCATTGTCACAGTCATAGCCATTGAGTTGTGGGGCAATGCCGGCATAGCCATCGCCACTGTGTTGCTTACCCTGGTAATTCTCATCTTTGCAGAAATCACTCCCAAAACCATCGCCGCCCTGTACCCGGAAAAAGTAGCCTTCCCCGCCAGCGTGATACTGGCTCCGCTCATGAAGTTGTTTTATCCCGTGGTGTGCCTGGTCAATGGCATTACCAATGGCCTGCTAAAATTACTGGGTATCGATGCCGGCAAAAACCCTGAGTTAGGCCTATCCAGCGATGAACTGCGAACCATCGTCAACGCAGCCGGTCACCATATCCCCCGGCGTCACCAGGGAATGCTGCTGAACATCCTGGAACTGGAGAAGGTTACCGTTGATGACATCATGGTGCCCAGGGTCGAGGTGTTCGGCCTGGACCTTGATGATGACGACGATACATTACTGCGCCGGATTCAAAGCAGCGAGTACACGCGACTGCCGGTTTTTCACGATGATATTAATGATATTCGCGGTATTCTCCACTTGCGGCGCGCCAGCCGATTTATCGATGGCGAAGGCTTGCATCGCATCGACATGATGGTGGAACTTGAGGATCCCTACTTTATTCCTGAGGGTACCCCGCTGCACACACAACTACTCAATTTCCAGCAGCAAAAGCATCGCATTGCAGTAGTCGTGGACGAGTACGGAGAAATAATGGGGCTGGTCGCACTGGAAGATATTCTCGAGGAAATCGTCGGCGAATTCACCTCCAACCTGGCTGAAACTATCGAAGACATCTACCCGCAAAATGATGGCAGCTTCATCATCGATGGCACGGCCAACGTTCGAGACATTAACAAGTCGCTGCAGTGGAGTTTACCCACCGACGGCCCCAAAACCCTGAGCGGCTTATTGCTGGAACACCTGGAATCATTTCCCGACGGCAACGTCGGCCTCACCATTGAGGGCTATAGCCTGGAAATACTGAATTTACAGGACAATGTCGTGCAGGCGGTACGCGCCAGAGCACCACAGGGGACAGACTTGGCAACGACGGGATCAGAGTCCGGACTCTGACCCCACCTGCTGCAGGCTCTGCTCATAGCGCTGGGCATTTTCTATATAGTGCTGGGCGTTCTGCGAAAAGAACTCCTGCTGTGAGGCGCTCAATTCCCGTTTCACCCTTGCCGGCACACCGATAACCAGGCTGCCGTCGGGAATTTGCATGCCCTCTGGCACCAGTGAATTCGCTCCGATCACGCAATTGCGACCGATGCGAGCACCGCTAAGAATCACCGCATTGATACCTACCAGGGTGCCGTCACCAATGGTGCAGCCGTGAATTGTCGCGTTGTGTCCAACGGTTACATTTTTGCCGACGGTTAAAGGAGCGCCGGGGTCTGAATGACACACACTGCCATCCTGAATATTGCTGCCCGCGCCTATTCTGATCGGCTCGTTATCACCGCGTATCACCACGCTGAACCAGACGCTGGAATTCTCCTCCAAAATAACATTACCTATTACTGCCGCATTCGGCGCAATGTAATGCCCCTCTCCCAGCAACTGTGGTGCAAGCCCATCCAGTTCGTATTTCATCTACTGATTCCTCTGCGAATAATCTTGTCCAGTCAGGCCAGGCTCAGTCATCCAGCACGCCTCTCTGTTGCTGCGTGTGCCAGGCAGCGCTGAATGCCGGTAATGTGTCCGTCTCAATGGCAGCCCGAATGCCCGCCATGTGATTCTGGTAGTAACGCAAATTGTGAATGGTATTGAGCTGCGAACCAAGAATTTCGTTACATTTGTCCAGGTGGTGCAGGTACGCTCTGGAGAATTTACTGCAGGTATAGCAATCACATTCTGCATCCAGCGGCGCGGTACTGTATTGATGGGCTGAGTTGCGGAGTTTTAGTACACCCCGGGAGGTAAAAATATGACCATTGCGCGCATTGCGTGTCGGCATAACGCAATCGAACATATCGATACCGCGCTTGACGCCTGCCAGCAGATCTGCCGGCGTACCCACTCCCATCAAGTAACGTGGCTTGTCGGCGGGCATATCTGCGGCCAGCGCATCCAGTACCTTGAGCATGTCCTCTTTCGGTTCACCTACCGACAGGCCACCAATGGCGTAGCCGTCAAAGCCAATTAGCTCCAGGCCCGCCAGGGATTCCTCTCGCAATTCAGGATACATGCCTCCCTGTACGATACCGAACAGGGCAGCAGGACTTTTACCATGTGCCTGTCGACAGCGCTGCGCCCAACGCAGTGACAGCGCCATGGAGGTCCGCGCCTCTGCAGGTGTCGCCGGATAGGGCGTGCACTCGTCGAATATCATGACAATGTCAGAACCCAGGCTGGACTGGATCGCCATCGATTCCTCCGGGCCCAGGAACACTTTCGCGCCATCCACCGGCGACCGAAACTCCACACCCTGTTCTGTAATCTTGCGCATCTCACCCAGGCTAAACACCTGGAAACCACCCGAGTCGGTCAAAATTGGCCCGTCCCAGGCCATAAAATCGTGCAGGTCGCCGTGGGCCGCTATGATGGTGGTGCCGGGCCGCAACCACAGATGAAAGGTATTCCCCAGGATGATCTCGGCACCAATAGAGTGGATGTCGGCGGGAGTCATACCCCTGACAGTCCCATAGGTGCCCACTGGCATAAATGCCGGCGTTTGGACTGTGCCCCGTGGAAACTGTAAGGCTCCGCGGCGGGCTGCACCGTCACGACTGCTGACAGAAAATTTCATGTGAGAACTCATGTGAGATTTTTACCCTGCATGCATTTGTTCTGAAGGCAAGATGAACATCGCGTCTCCGTAACTGAAAAAGCGATATTGCTCTGCCACTGCCTCCCGGTAGGCCGCCATTATAGATTCGCGGCCCGCGAATGCACTAACCAACATAATCAGCGTCGACTCAGGCAAATGAAAGTTGGTAAGCATGGCGTCTACCACTTTGAACATATAGCCGGGGTAAATGAAAATGCGGCTATCTCCCGCGAAAGGCGCCAGGCTGCCACCACTTGCAGCGGTTTCCAGCGCTCGCACCGCGGTGGTGCCGACCGCGACAACTCGACCACCTCGCTCGCGAGTCTGCGCTACTTGCCGGCATAGCTCTGCATCAACCTCAAGGTACTCGGCGTGCATGGCGTGATCTTCAATGTTGTCCACCCGCACCGGCTGAAATGTACCGGCACCAACGTGTAAAGTTATAAAAGCAGTTTCTACGCCCCGCTGCCGGCAATCGGCGATAAATTGCTCACTGAAATGCAGCCCCGCTGTCGGGGCAGCCACCGCCCCGTCGCGCTCGCCATAGACCGTCTGGTAGCGCGTGCGATCCAGGCTCTCGTCGGCCCTATCGATATAGGGCGGCAAGGGCATATGGCCGATGCGTTGCAACAGGGGTAACCAGCTTTCCGGTGCAGACAGCTGCAACTGAAACAGTTCCCCATGGCGGCCGACCACCTCAACGTCTGTTGCAACAAGTTCGGAATCAGGCTGCTCCAGCAGGTGTATCAGCGAACCCGGCCCGGGCGACTTGCTCGCGCGCACATGGGCCAGGCACTCTGTCTCGCTGAGAATACGTTCCAGCAGCACCTCTACCTTGCCACCGGTGGCTTTTCTGCCCCACACCCGGGCCGGTATAACCCGGGTATTGTTGAGCACCAACAGATCGCCAGCCTGCAGCAGGTCTTGTAAATCCGTGAAGCGGCGATGCCTGATACTGCCATCGCTGCCGTCAAGACACAGCAGTCGGCTGTCGGTCCGTTCCGCCAACGGGTAGCGAGCTATAAGCTGCCTGGGTAAATCAAAGTGAAAGTCGCTGCGCTTCATATCTCTATCATGCTACCAGTCCCAGCAAGCAAAAAGCCGGCACGAGGCCGGCTTTTGCATCAAAGTCAGACGCTTACCTGTCTTCCTCTTTTTCCTCTGCAGGAGCTTCTTGTTAAATAACAAGGGAAAAGCGTTGAACTGGCACCACCCATTGCTTTAGAATTCGCGCTCTTTCACGCCCCACGATGCCGGAGTGGTGAAATTGGTAGACACGTCGGATTCAAAATCCGATGCTTTAACGAGCGTGCCGGTTCAAGTCCGGCCTCCGGTACCATTTCCATCTTGTTGATATTCTATAATACTCTATAAAAATAGGCGTTTTGTGTTGTTAAGCTGATCCGGCAGGAGTAAGATATACTGTATAAATAAACAGTATTCGAGGGCTTCTACCATGAGTAATCTCGCAACAGCTTTTCCCCTATCCAAGGCCGATTATGATCAAAATCTCGCTGATGAAATCACCCTGCTGGCCGGTCAGATCAACGCCGCCAATTATCGGCTGATCAAACTCATCGCCACCTTTGACGATCGCGAGGCCTGGATTGGTGGCGGCACGATTCGCTCCTGTGCCCATTGGCTAAACTTGAAATGTGGCATTGCCCAGGGGGCGGCGCGAGAGAAAGTACGGGTGGCCCACTGCTTGAAGAATTTGCCCCTGATTGATGCTGCCTTCGCCACTGGAGAAATCAGTTATTCGAAAGTGCGCGCCATGACCCGCAGCGCCACTTTGGAGAACGAAGACTTCCTGTTGTTGATTGCCCGCCACGGCACTGCCAGTCATGTGGAACAGGTGGTAAGAAAATATCGGAGTGTAACAAGCATCGATGAAGACGATGTCGAGATTGAGCAGCAACAGGATCGCGAGCTGGTGTATTACCGGGATGAGGACGGCAGTTGGGTGATCCATGCCCGGTTGCCCGCTGAAGCCGGTTCAATCGTGGTCAAAGCCATTGAAGCGGTGGCTACTTCCGAACAGGAAGAGCAGCAGGAACAAGACGTTCCCGCGGGAACGGAAACCTTTTTGGACGCAGAAGACACCATCGAACCTCGCAAGACCTTCCGTCAGGCGCGCGCCGATGCCATAGTCAGTATGGCCGAACATTTCGTTGCCACTTGTGACCAAAGTGGACAATGGCAGGGGCTAAAAGGCTCTGAACGCTGCCAAATCATGCTGCATGTGGACATAGATACCCTGCAAGAGCACACCAACCGGAAACATCATGGACAAGTCCATTGTAATCTGGACGACAAACACTGGATATCGCCCAAAACTGCGAAACGCCTGTCCTGCGATGCCAGCCTGGTGACGGTATTGGAGAATGATCGGGGCCAGGTACTCAATATCGGGCGTCGAGCGCGTATCATCCCCTCAGCCATCAAACGCGCATTAGACCTCAGGGATACCACTTGTCGAGTACCTGGCTGTTGCCAGTCGAGATATCTCGATGCGCACCATATTCAGCACTGGGCCGATGGCGGCGAGACCAGCCTGGATAACCTGGTGCATTTGTGCGGTCACCATCACCGACAATTGCACCAGGGCTTTTTCAGTATCCAGGTAGAGAAAACCAGTGCTTATGAAGAAGCGCAGCCGGTGTTTTCAACACCGGATGGAAAGCAACTCAAGGCCAGTTTCTTCCCTCAGTTTTCTGCACTGTCTGTAGCCACGGCTGAAGACGCTTTGCGTGATGCGGCACCTGCAGTCGACTCCACAACCTGCGTTACCCGCTGGGCCGGGGAGAACTGTGAATATCCTGTGGTGATGGATGTTTTGTTGCAGCGGGATGGCAGGTTGGCCGAATGAATTCGGCCCTACGTTTTTAATGCAGGGTGCGCTCGGCCATTATCAGGGCTTGTAGCCGGTTACCGAGCATTATCACGTGGCCGCGCTCCCGTTCGACGCCTTCTATGCTGTATTCAAAGTGATATTGACGCCATATACGCCAGTTGCCGCGCTCGTCCCGGCTCAGCGACATGCGGCGAATACTGACAGTTTCATCCAGTAGCTGCACACCATCCCTGTGGCAGCTGCGACGGGCAGCCTGCAAGGCCAACTCTCTCACGCGCAGGGCCTGAAAGAGGTATACGCCGTAAGCCGCCATAAGCAGGCCTACCGCGATCTCACCAAGACTCAGGGTCATGCCGCAGGCTTTCTGAGGCGGCGCATTACCGTCTGGAAACCCAGTACGATGTGGTCTTCCGCCGGGCTTATGCCGGTCAGGGATTTATAGCCCTCCGGTATCTCACTCAACGGCGGTACTCCTTGATGTCATCAATAATGCCTCGCCAGGCCTGGTCCGGCAGTGTATAGGGTGCATATATACCCAGGCGAGTGGCAATGCCGGCATATTTATCATGCAACTGCGCCGCTATAGTAGAGGGCTCACCGCAAACTGCAAATTCTGCCATGAAATCATCGTCGATTAATGCTGCCATGTCCTCCCAGCGCCCCTGCTTGGATAGCTTATTTAGCTCAGGCTGTAATGCTCCATAACCAACCGCCTCCATCGGTGCACGGTAGGCTGGCGTGGAACCATAAAATGCCAGTAGTCCGCGTATGGTTTGTGCCGCAGCGGCGTACTCTTCTTCAGTCGTACCGGTAACACATATGGCACCCACCTGCACAATATACCGGGAGTCCACCACCGTTGACTTGGCCCGCCCCTGCGCCAGTGCCGGCAACTGCTGCTGATGCAAGAACTGCGGCGTATTGAAGGGGTGCACTATTAGCCCGTCGGCAACCTCGCCGGCTACCGCTGTCATTTTCGGTCCAACAGCGGCCAACAGGACTGGCGGCGCACCGCAGGTCAAGGCGCCGGCGTCAAACATGGGAGTCATCAAGGTGTGCCGGTAGTAGTCACCTCGAAAATCAAGCGTGCTGCCGTGCTGCCAACATTCAAAAAATGCCTTAACAGCGAGAATATACTCCCGCATCCTGGCGGCAGCCGGATCAAAATCCACACCGAATCGTTTTTCGATATGAGGCTTGACCTGTGAACCAATGCCGAGCATGAAACGACCACCCGAGTAGCGCTGCAAGTCCCAGGCCTGGTAGGCAATATGTGAGGGATTGCGCGGAAAGGCCACCGCTATACCGGTGGCAAGGGTCAGCGCGGGGGCATGTTCACCGGCCAGCACCAATGGCAAGAACGGATCGCCACTGCCCTCCAGTGTATAGAGTCCATCGTAGCCAAGCTCCGCCAGCCGGCGCGCCTCTGCGGCGGCCTCGCCAAGTTGCGCGTACAAAGGTCCATCAACAAACACCGCTCGCCCTACTCTTTACCCTGAAACTCGTTATACAATTTCACTATGACAACGTATTGTCAAACAATGGACCAACAGCCAGAACACGTTTTACAACCAATTTCGTAAAAAAACTGTCACTACTCCTGTGAGGTACACCACACCATGAATCAACGATTAAGCACACTGACACTGTTCGCCGCCCTGCTCGCGGGGCTGAGCGCCTGTAGTTCTACGCCAAGCTACAACCCGACTGTCTACCCCTATGAAATCAACACCGAGCTGTTGGCGCAAGCTGAAGTAAAAAGGGTGATCATCGCGCCTGTTAACCTGGGTGGCCCCTCCCGCCATTACCTGCAGGATATTGAACCGCGCCTGGACAAGATGGTTGAACTTTACCTGGAAGAAAACGGTATCACGGTGTTACCACAACGCATGTTCGAGCAGCTCTGGAAAACAGCCGTGCGCATCTATGGCAATCCCTATGATCCGACATCTGGCAAGACCAATCGTAAAACCTTCGCGCTCATTCTCATTAAAGTTCGCGACCAGCTACTTGAAGCCGAGGCCATAGACGCGATCATCTTCACCGACCTCATCGAGCAGGATGTGGCCTTTTCCGGTGGCCTCAAGCACCTGGCGCGGTGGAACGGCGTTGCCCGCAAGCCTACCCTGCAGGGCCCCGGCGACGGCGTTTCGGCAGGCTTTGACTGGAATAGGCCAGCCAGGGCAGCTTCTTTGTCGGCGAGTATCTACAACATACAACTGCAACGCCTGTTCGCCAGCACCGGCGGGCTGGACACGACCGAAGCCATCGACACGCGCTCCAGCAGCGGGCGCTTTGTGCGCCGTCGCAGTTTGCTGGAAAACGACAGCCATCTTCGCGAGGGTATCGAGCTGGCTTTCCACCCGTTTATCCCTATGAAGGATTACCCGGGCGGGGAATAGGCGCGGCTAAATCACTTCCAGGGCGCGCTCAATGCACCACATGACCGACAGCGTTCCCAACAGGTAGACCGGCACGGGCAGCAATTGCTGCTCCTTGTCGCGCAAAGAGTCGCGCATCAAGCCGCGCAGCAGCTTCCAGATAGCGACCATGAGAAAGATAAAGGCCAACTGGCCAATTTCGATACCCACGTTGAAAAAAAGCAGCGCCAGGGGTACTGCTGCCTGCGGCAGGCCCACTTCAATCAGCGCACCGGCAAAACCCATGCCGTGTAGCAAGCCGAACATACCCGCCAGCCACCAGGGGTAGCGCCGGAACAGCCCGGCCCCATCGCGGCGCGCCAGGCTCAGTGCCAACGCAAATATACTCACCGCGATAGCAAACTCCACCAGTGCCACCGGATACTCCAAATATCCCAGCGTCGCCAGTGACAGGGTAGCGCTGTGACCGAGCGTAAAGGCAGTGATCGTCCAGACCAGGCGCCGGTTCCACCCCACCAGCAATAACAGTCCAAACACAAACAGCAAGTGGTCCATACCACTCCAGATGTGCTCCATGCCCAGCCATGAATATTCGCCCATAACCTGGGCCACCGTGGGTTCTGCGGGAACCACAAAACCGGTCTGATTGGCATTCAGCAAGGTCTGGTAGAAATAACCATCGCGAGTTTCCAGCGAAAACAACACGGAGGCCCGGTTTTCCGGCAAGCCGCTTATAGCAATAGTCTGACCCACCAGACTGCCGACACAGACCAATCGAAAACTGGTCACAACGCCGGTACCTTCCAGTGTGCCGCCATCGTTGCCCTCAATGCTGCAGGCACTGGGGAGCACCGGCAGCAGCGGCACGGCGCTGGTTTTCTGGGCCGGTGTTTTCCAGATCACATTGAACTGGCCATCACCGATTTCAAACACCCGTAACAGCGAGGGTGCAAACCGATGCGCCTGTGCACTGGCACTGCACAGTAAAGCCACCATAAAAATTCCCGGCAGACGACGGTTCACTGCATCACCTCATAGCCTTCCCTGACGGCGGCGACAGCACTGCGCAAAGCGTTACGTCGCCGCTCGAGTTTCAAATCACGCAACAGTTGTTGCTGGACTTCGTCCAGGCGAGCATCGCGCTCGCTCTGTAGCTGCTCAATCCAGACCAGGTGATAGCCATAGGTAGACTCAACCGGACCCACCCAGCTATTGGCCCGGGGGTCCAGTGCCTGCAGGTTCAGTACAAATCCCGCTCCAAAATTTCTCGCCAGTTGCGCCGGCGATTGAGAAACAAATCTGTAGCCCGGCAGGAACGGCGAACTCAACTCCCTGGCGAGCTCGGGGGCGAGTGATTGCGAACGAATCTGTTCGGCGACAGCGGCCAGTTCACGCTCTCTGTCCCGGCTCAGGTAGACATGATCAATGGTGTAACGGACCGGCCTGCGCAGCTCTTCGCGCCTTTCCTCAAAGGCAAGCTGCACATCTTCCCCGGTTGGCGTCAGTGGTGGGTAGCGCACCAGCAACAGTTGCTCCATCACCTGGATAAGTCGGCGCTTCACCACTTCATCACCGAGATGCAATTCCATGCGCAAGGCTTCTTTAAAGAGCTCGTCTTCGCTCTTGTCAGCAGCTATCTGCAGGAAATTCATGTTGCGAATCAAGCGTTGGCGCACCACTGGATCATACTGATAAATTTCCAACTCCAGCCCCTCCTGAAACAACATCTCTCTATCCAGTTCAGAGGCAATCATGCCAGCCAATTGTTGTTCACTGGGCGGGCGACCCGTGGTGCTGAACCATTGCTTCTTCAGATTATCCACGCGGCTGGCAGGCAGGGGCCCCACGCTCGGCAATGGCGACGGGTCAAGCCAGCGTAGCAATACAAAAAGTGCGCTACCCAGCACCAGGAAATGCAGCGCCGGACGGCGCAAAAAATTGCTCATTACTGTAATTATTCTCGTTGTGTGGCATGCCAAATAGGAGAGCTTACCGCCCGTTCCTGAATATAAGGCCGATGTTCCGCTGCGCAGCATCCCTCCAGACCTTCACCAATGCTATCCGGATTGGCGCAGTCCACTGCGTTGGCAACACAGATCTGCCGGCTCCAGCGACAGCGGGGATTCTCAACCGCCCTGGCGTAGTAGTAGGATAACTGGCTGGGTTGATAATCCGGGTCTTCCCACACTGCACAGAGTCGATCAAACCCCTCGCCCTGCGGTTGACAACTGTCCGCTGCTACGGAAGCGCCATTGTTGGCATCACCGGCCACATCGTATACTTTCTCGTGTCCCCGGCCACTGGCATCGACCCAACCCTTGATAATCTGTAAGCGCTGCAAGGGCACACCAGCGGAGCTACCCGTTATCGCATCACGCTGCGCGGCTACCATAAAGGAGGGTGTAGGCCCGGGCGTTAACGTACCGCCCATTGCCACTCCCTGTTGATAGCCGCGCTCTACCAAATCACTGCGCTCGCACACGCTCGGCTCTATATCAGCGCCGCCGAAAAAGCGCATTTCTATACGCGGCCCACTGGTAGCATAGGTTTCCCGGCGCTGCATAGCGTCAAACAATGCATCGCGGCTGTTTTCCGGCGCCCAGACAGCCGCTAGCCCACCCGGACTGAATTCCAGATCATCGACCAGTCCCGGTGGCACCACTTCGCCGGCTGGCACACCGGCACCGCCGTGGCCCTGGAAACCTTCTTCACTGACTGCGCCGGGGGTGCCCAGGTGGGTGTCGGTACTGCCAATGAAGCCGGTCTTAAAGGGGTTGACTCCCAGGCGCTGTTGCTGGCGCAGGCCGTCGCGCAATACCTCGCGTACGAAACCATCATCCGGCTCAGGCGCCTGGCGCGTCCAGCTCTGAAATTTGCCACTGAATTTATCGTAGGGCAGTTGCTCGAAGGCACACAGTTCATCCTCGGTAATGCCGGCTTGGTAGAAGCACTCGCTGGAGCCCTTGTGTTGCATTACCTCCACCAGCGTTTCCAGTTGCGCCCGGGTGGTCGCCTGCGCGGCCGTCAACGGAGTGCCATCTTCCTGCCAGGTTTTGAACATATAGCCATCACTGATATTCGAGTTGTGGGGTATTACCATGACATCACAGCTGCCATCGGTGGAGAGACAGGCTTCGTCCAACTGTTGATACAGGTTCACCGCCAGCTTTTTGCTGTCAATAAAACTGATAGGCAAGTCCGGCACCTCGGCATTGCGAAAAATTACATTGCGGTGGGTATTGCCCAGGTTCTCCGATGCGCCCGTCCACTCATAGGCCACAAAGGCCGTGAACTGACAATCCTCACTGCGATCATAGGCCGCTTCAGCCGCCGCCTGCATCTCCTGCCAGGGGCCTCTACTCGCCGCCAGGCATACGGCACCCTCATCACCACAAAAACCCAGCCGCTTGCCACTGGCCGCCGTGGTGTTGAACAGGTAAAACGCCACCCGCGGCCACCACCGATACACTTTGCAGGACCAGCCGTCATAACCGGGCATACCCGGCGTCGTACAGGTTTTCACCTCGCCCAGCATTTCGGCATGATCGGTGACCGCTGCAAAATCCAGCGGCCTCTGCAACTGCATCTTGCGCTGTGCCTGTCCGTCGATCCAGGGCTGAATGCCTATTTCCGCACCCCGGGCGAAGCGATAAGCCTGCGCCGGAGTGGTGCGTGTATCCTGGGTACTGGCATCGAGGCTGTAGCGGGTGTGAACATGCAGATCACCCCAGTACAGGTTATTGGATGGGTTGTAATGCCGGCAGGGCCGGCGCTGCTCGCTGTAGTCAAGCGCCTGTACCGGCAGCGCCAACAGCACCGCGGCCAGCCAGCTCAACGCTGCAGTGCTAGTCCTCATAGAGCTGCGCTTCACCCTTCAGTTGGGCTTCAACAGAGCCCATCAAATCGGCCTGGCTGAGCAATAGCAGTGGTTTGTTCCTTACGCCGGCCAGTAGCTGACATAGTCTTCAACCTTTCTTGCCGGTAGCGGTTTAGCAGCACCATCGCGGCTGCCGAAATAGAGAAATCCTATAATCTGTTCGTTGTCTGCCAGGCCCAAAGCCTCGGTCACCGTCGCATCTTCAACATAGCTGCCAGTGCGCCAGATACCCGCGTAGCCCTGTGCTTCGGCTGCCAACAGCATGGCGTGGGCGGCGCAGCCCGCAGACAATAGCTGTTCCTGATGCGGTACTTTGGGGTGTTGGGTATAACGGCAAATAACCACAATCATCACGGGTGCGCGCAGTGGCGCATGCTGCGCCTTGCTGCATGCGGCTGCATCCGCCTGTGGATTACTGGCCAACAAACTGTCTAGAAAAACCTGCCCCAATTGCTGCCGTGCCTCACCGCTGATCACCTGAAATCGCCAGGGTCGCAGCCAGGCGTGGTCCGGAGCCCGCAAGGCGGCCCTGAACATATTTTGCAGTGCCTGTGAATCGGGACCAGGTTCAATCAACCGCAGTGAGGAATTTCGCTGCAGAAGTGAGCGTAGTGTTGCATGCATGGGCGGCAATTATACAGGCATGCCAAGCAATATGTTCATAAAGCCCTCATCTTTGGCACGGCTGTCCACATTTTTGCACCACTGCTTTAGCTCATTGGCGGTGACTGGAGCCAGCCGGTGCTCAATATGATCGACAACGGCAAAGGGCAGGCCCAACTGCTCCAGTAAACCGATCAGGGCCACACCGGTAGTGCCGGCCTGGCGCAGGGAATACGGCGTTAGCTCGATGATCATTCTCAGATCCGCACCACTACGCTTGAGCAGAGGCATTAAACCCTGCACCACCTGATGTTCCGATCCCTGGGTATCAATTTTTACCAGCTTCAATCGCTCACAACAGGATTGCAGGTAGGTCGCGCCGGCGGCCAACTCAATGGCTACTACCTGCCGCGATGCATCGTCTGTATACAGTTGATGGTCACCCAGGTTGTCGGGGTGCAGATGCAACCGCCCCTGCCCTGGCCCAGTTGCCAGCGCGATGTCGGCGGCGTGAACCCGGTCTGCAAACTCATTCAGTTCAATATTCTTCTGCAGCAGCGCATAGTTGCGCGGCTCCGGTTCAAAAGCGTAGACCTGGCCCTGCGCACCCACACAGGCCGCCGCAAGCACGGTGAAGTAACCAATATTGGCCCCCGCATCGAGAAAGGTATCACCGGGCTTGAGAAATCGCTGCACCAGGCTGGTTTCAAAGGGTTCCCACAAGCCCTCTTTGCGCAATAGCTCGGAGATATAAATATCCCTGTCCACATGCACCAGTAAATGCAATGGCGGCACGATACCGGGCAGTTGCAGCGGCACCGCAGTGCTGCGCGGTGGAGAATTCAACGGCGGTCAACTCATATCAGCGTAGTTATTGGGCAGATTGAGATCTATCTCCACCATTCCGCCACCCAGGCGCACCCAGTCCGGGCTCAGCTCAACATCGTCCTGGCCCAGCACGTTATGATCAAATTTGTAGACCGGTTGGGCCTCGCCCGCTTGCGCCCGTGCTTCATATTCTGTGCTGCGCTGAGTGGTTGCTTCGTGATGCTGTCCCCATTGCAGCAGTGCCTTACTGCCGTGCCGTTTTGCCAGCATTGCCATGGTCTGGCCTGGAGACAGCACGACCGCCGATGCATTATTGCCACCAAAGCCCTTGGCATTGACGATGGCATAGCGCTGCTGGGCTGTATCAATCTGCCTGTGGTCGGTGCAGATATCCAGGTTACTGCAATCCACGTCTGCGGCCACCTCATCAATGGTAGCAATGCCCGGCAGCAGGCCGTGCTGCCAAATGCCCAGTGTCGTGGCCAATTGATCAGCTCCTGCACTGCCTATAGAGTGCCCAAGAAATGCTTTTACTGCCACCAGTGGCCATTTCTCAATACCGAAAGTGCGCGCTACCCTGTTGAGAATATGGGACTCGGTAACACGGTTCTGGGGAGTGCCTGTACCGTGCGCCTGTACCAGCCCCCCGCGGCGAACACCCTCTTCTCCTACCAGGCTGCGGGCAGCAGCAAGCGCCTTGGCAACGGTAATGTAATTGCCCACGCCGGGCGCGGCGATAGATTTTTTGTGGCCGTCTGCATTGACGAAAACATCGCTGACGGCTCCGTATACCGTGGCGCCTACCTGCAGTGCCAATTCATCGTCAAACAACACCACCATCTGGGCTGACTCGGCAATGGTGAAACCGCAGTTTTCCGCAAATGGGCGGCAGGCGCGGCGGTGATCAGGTTCCTGCTCGGCCGACAAACCGTCCAGCTCTCGCAGTCCCCGCTCACTGGCCAGCGCGCCCATGGCGGCGTAGCCTTCCATGATTTCCGGCGTTATCGGCGCCTCGGCATTACCTACCACGGCAATGCGGCTACGGCCACTCTGGATATCAGCCGCGCCCTGGCGCAGGTTGTAGAGAAACGAGGCGCAGGCTCCCATATTAGTACCGGTAGTACCGAAACTGCCTAACACGTAAGCATTGATGAAATCCGCCGGCATTTCCGCGAAACCCAGCGGGCACTGCTTGGACGTCACTTTGCGACCGTTATAGCGCGCCTTGACCATGCCGCCATTGCCATTGGCATCGAGTTGGCTCATACCACTGCCGGCATAGACCGATATCTGGTCTGCCGGTACCAGTGCGCGCAGCTCATCCCAGTTGAGACCACTGCCACCGAGCGCATCGGAGGCGGCGTAAACCGCCATTTGCAAGCCGCGTGGGTGGCTGCGAGACTGATACAGAGCGCCGGGATCAAAGCCACTGGGCAATTGACCGGCCGCTTTAACGGCCGCCTCGCGGTGGGTGGGCAGCAAAAACATCATACCTTCGCCAATTTCCACGTGCACGTGTAGATCATCAACCGTAGTAACTTTCCAACCACTTGGTACCTGCTGCGGCAGATGCTTGGCCTGGGTGCGAAAGCTCATCGGGTAATCTTCCGAGTGCGCCACCATGCGGCGGTTCCAGGCCACCGCATCGACGTCATAAAATGTCGATTCAATACGGCGTATCAGCGTACCGTCCCGCAGCAACTGTCGCTGCGACTCGGCGCCGTCCCACGGCAAGCCCATCAATGCCGCCAGTGACTGCCAGGTGCTATCTGCATCTGCCTGTGGCAGTGCATCGATGACCATGCGCCGGTAGGCGTGATGCGACGAGGTTCGGCCGGCGGCATTGATGCCACCACAACCTACAATAACTGATAAACGCACGCTTGCACCTCCGCGGTCAATAAAGACTCATTGTAAAAACACCTCATTAGAGTCAGTATGATATTTTGGCCATTGTTTATGGTTTTTCAGCCATCAATGGCTCTCGCCATATCGAGGTAACCTTATGATCCGTGTTGTCCTGGCTCTTTATCCGCGTACCCTCGCCACCAGCCTGGCCCTGCCAATGGACATACTGCAGGCGGCGAACCAGGCTGCCGGCATCGAGTTCAGGGGCATCGCGCAACTGCAATTTCAACTTGCCGCAATAGACAGGCAACCGGTTGCTATTGTGGGTGGGCTGGAAATAACACCCCATATCACGCTGCAACAAATAGCTCCCTGCGACATGTTGCTGCTGCCGGCCATGTGGCGAAACCCGCAACCCGTACTGCACAGCCAGCAGGATTTAGTGGCGCTGCTGCCGGATCTTGCGGCGGCGGGCACCAGTATTTGTTCCATTGGTACGGCCAGTTGCTTTCTTGCTGCCAGCGGTTTACTGGATGGCAAGGCCGCCACCACGCACTGGGCTTATATGGATGAATTCCAGCGCCGCTATCCGGCAGTCAAGCTCAAACCGCGCCACCTGATCACCCAGAGTGGCAAGCTCTACTGTGCAGGCAGTGTCAATTCGGGCGCCGACCTGATGATCCACTTGATTGAAGACTGGTTCGGTCAGCGCGTAGCACGGGCCGTGGAAAGCCAGTTTTCGCCAGAGATACGGCGGCCCTTCCAGGCCCATGCCTATCAGTCGGTGGAGGACAGTGCCCACCACGACGAACTGGTGCTGTCGGCGCAACAATGGCTGCAAGACCAGTTGCACAAGCCTGTCTCCATGACCGCATTGGCCGATACACTGGGTTGCAGCACTCGCACCTTCAACCGGCGTTTTAAAAATGTTACCGGCCAGACGCCGGGCAGCTACCTGCGCTCGCAGCGCCTGGCCGCCGCCCGGGAATTACTGCGCACCACCAACCTGTCGGTGGGTGAGGTAGCCTGGCAGGTGGGCCTGCACGATGTCAGTTACTTCACCAGCCAGTTCCAGCGCCACACCGGCCAGACACCGGCCAGGTACCGCCAAAGTGTGCGTGGCAAGCTGTTTTCACCGAATCTCTGAAGCGCCGGTGGCCGCTGGCCAAACTTGTATCGCGGGGGTGCTTGTGGCTAAATGAGCGCCCTTCAAAAGACCAGTCACAAGGAGCTCAGTATGAGCCGGGAATCAGTCGTCATCATCAGCGGCGCCCGCACACCCATGGGTGGATTGCAGGGTTGTCTTGCCGCTGTTACCGCCCCGCAATTGGGGGCTACCGCCATCGCCGCCACGGTTGAGCGCAGCGGCATAGATGCTGCCGATATTGATGAGGTTTTTATGGGTTGCGTGTTACCGGCGGGCCTAAAACAGGCGCCGGCCAGACAGGCTGCCATTGGCGGCGGCATTCCTGCCAGCGCCGGCGCGGTAACCGTCAATAAAATGTGTGCCTCGGCCATGCAGGCCACCATCTGTGGTTACGACAGCATTCTCGCCGGCACCAATAAAGTGGTTATCACCGGTGGCATGGAAAGCATGACCAATGCGCCGCACCTGATTCCAGGCGCACGCGGTGGCGTGCGCACCGGGCACAGGACCATTGCCGACCATATGTTTATCGACGGCCTTGAGGATGCGTATACCGGTCGTGCCATGGGATCTTTCGCCCAGGAGACTGCCAATGAGCGCGGTCTCAGCCGCGAGCAAATGGACACTTTCGCGATTGAGTCTTTACGTCGCGCCCAGCAAGCCATTGATACGGGTAAACTGCAGGCCGAGACAGCCCCCGTCACCATCAAGACCCGTCGTGGTGAAACCACCGTTACCGATGATGAGCAGCCCCACCAAGCCAACGTCGACAAGATCCCCGCCCTGCGCCCTGCCTTTGCCAAAGATGGCACGATTACCGCAGCCAACGCCAGTTCCATTTCCGATGGCGCCAGCGCCCTGCTGCTGCTGTCGGAGCATGAAGCAACTGCCCGCGGCCTGACACCCATGGCGCGCATCGTCGCTCATTCGCGCAATTCCCTGGCGCCTGAAGATTTCACCATAGCACCCATTGGCGCCATCGAGAAAGTGCTGGAAAAAGCCGGCTGGGACAGCAGCGATGTCGATTTATATGAAATCAACGAAGCCTTTGCCATGGTCACTATGCTGGCCATCCAGGACCTGGGACTCGATGCCGCCAAGGTAAACATACACGGCGGCGCCTGTGCGCAAGGCCACCCCATAGGCTCTACCGGTGCCCGTATTATTGTCAGCCTGATGTACGCCCTGCAGCACTACGGCAAACAAAAAGGCGTTGCAGCACTGTGTATCGGCGGTGGTGAAGCAACCGCTGTAGCTATTGAATTATTGTGAGTTAACACCATGGCGCTCAACAGCACAGCAGAAATAATCGATGACATTCGCAAGGGCAAGATGGTTATCCTCATGGATGATGAATATCGCGAGAACGAGGGCGATCTCATTATCGCCGCCGAAGCGGTAACGGCTGAGACCATCACCTTCTTCGCCAGTGAGGCCTGCGGCCTGATTTGTCTACCGCTGTTGCCTGCACAAGCCCAGCGACTGAACCTGCCGTTGATGGTGCGTGACAATCGCTCTCAGCATGAGACCAACTTTACCGTTTCGATCGATGCCGCCAGCCGAGTAGGCCCGGGTATCAGCTCTGCCCAGCGGGCACAGACGGTGGCAGCCGCGGTAGCGGCGGATGCCGTACCCGAGGACATCATGCAACCGGGGCACATCTTCCCACTGGTCGCCAATCCCGGTGGGGTACTGCGCCGAGCCGGCCACACTGAGGCCGGCACCGACCTGGCCCGCATGGCCGGGTTCACGCCCGCCGCCCTCATTGTGGAAATTATGAACGAAGACGGCACCATGGCACGGCGCCCGGAACTGGAAGCATTCGGCCAGAAACACGACCTGAAAATCGGCACCATTGCCGACCTGATAGCCTATCGCGCCATGCACGAACAGTCGGTAGAACACAAAGACCGCAAAACCATCGACACCGAGTTCGGTGAATTTGAACTGCACACCTTTCTCGACCTAGTGGACGGCAATTTGCACTACGCCCTGGTCAAAGGCGAGGTCCACGAAGATCAGCCCCTGTTAGTGCGGGTACAAACCCTCAATACCCTGCGCGATGTGCTGGGTACACGCCTGCCGGAAGAAAAGCCCGGTTGGTCTTACCGCCGCGCCATGGCGCGCATTGCCGAGGAAGGTAGCGGTGTGATGGTGGTTATTTCCCAGCCGGAAAGCACTGCACAATTACTGGAAGAAATCATACTATTTCCCAGCGTGCCGCAGACGGTGAGCGCAGCCGGCGAAGACGGCACCCACATCTACCGACTGATAGGCACCGGCTCACAAATACTCAAGCAGTTGGGGGTGGGAAAAATGCGCGCCCTGTCGGCCCCTACCCGCTTTAATGCCATCTCGGGGTTTCACCTGGAAGTGACGGAATTCGTCGAGGCCTGAAAAGAACCGGGGTCAGAGTCTGGACTCTGACCCCATATCAATGGAGCGGGTGAGGAGAATCGAACTCCCGTGTGCAGCTTGGGAAGCTGCCGTTCTGCCATTGAACTACACCCGCAGTGATCAAGCCCCGTTATTGTAGCCGATTCAGGTATTAGAGCCTACCGGTAGCCTCTTCCAATACGAAATGATACTGACATAGCCTGATTTCTGTTCATGATGGAGAGCGCTATGAGTTTATTTGTCGCAGCCTGATTCGGTTTCGCTATCATCAGCTATCCAGGCCGGACAAGGGCTTGCTGCTGAGCTTTATGACCCATGTCAGCGGCTATTCGAGGGTTCAGGTCAAGCGTCTGGTCAAGGCCTGGCTTGAGCACGGCAAGCTACGACCTCGCTCCAGTGCAGGCAATGGGTTTGCCCGCCAGTACACCGATGCGGATCAACGCCTGACGGCATTCTGGATATTGCCCATGCGGCCGCCCAGGGCTCTGTTGCTGGAAGAGCTTCAACCCTTTCTGGAAGATATGGCGAGAAGCCATGAATGAGGTGAGAGCAGTTAAAAGACTATCTCGCCCTCTATGTAGATGCGGTGGTCAGCGGTGATCTGGCCTGCTTCGCGCTCGGCGACAAGTTTCAGATCAAACCACTTGCTGCGCTGCCACTGCAGGCCCAGGCGGTAGGTGTCACCGGTGGCGCCGAAGCTGAATTCAGTGTAGGGCGTCACGAGGCCGGGCATCGCAGAGACATCCATGCCGTAATCCAAACGGAGGTCCAGGTTCGGGGTGTAGTTGTTGCCATCAGTACCGCCCTGAGCCTCCAGGCCATCATCCAGCCCTTGCTGCCAGAGTCGTTCTACACCGCTGGCGGTCACTCCATAACCGGGTGTCAGGCTGAATGACAGGCCGCGCCCGTTCGCGGCGGGGTTGTATGTGATCAGCCCGCTGAGCCCCCATTCCTCGGTATCACCCTTGCCGCCTACCAGCGCCCGTGCCTTGCCTTCTATCACCAGGCCCCCGCTATGGTTCGCATAGCGCAGGCCGCCACCCAGCTCCGCACCGGCACCGGTCTCGCCGTCGCCGCCGTCATAGCGCAGGCCGGCTTCCAGGCTGGTTTCCAATCGTGCGCCGCTATCCAGGCTGTGGCCGCGAATCGCTTCCAGGGTCATGCGCATTCGGTGGGCTTGCTGAGTGATTGCGGTTATCTCTTCGCTTGCATCCACTTCCAGTTGGGTACTCAATGCCTCGGTTTTGAGCAGCACGGTGGTGGTGCCGGTTGCCATCAACACACCATTGGCACCCAGCCCCAGGGTTTGCATGCTCAGGTCGCTTGAGGGGATATCCGCTTGCGCCCCGTCTGCACTGATCTCCAGTTCGCCCTCGCCGTAGCCGAGGGTTGCCCAGAAGTCCAGACCCCCTGCTGACCAGCCCAGGTACGGATGAACAGGTCGCCACTCCAACGCACCCCGTCAGCACCTTTCAGGTCGCGGTAGTCGCCCGCACCCCACAGGGTCAGTTGGGTGCCGTCTGCTGCGCCTGCGCCGGTTGCGCTCAGCGGCAGGACAAAATTGGAATTGTTGAGGAGCCGCTTCAGGTCAAACCGGTCATCGGCGACGGTGCTGCCCTGGGATTGGCGATTTCCGCCAGGCTGGAAGCACCGCCGAGGCTGGCACTGCTACCCGTTCTTGAGGGCAGCCGTGCCTGCTCAATGCGCCGCGTTATGGCACTGACATTCCGGTCCGCTATAATGAATGCTGGAGATGTCAGCCACGCAGAGAGTCTATCTTGCCGTCCAGAGTAGCGAACCTGGTGTCTTGAGCAGTGAACCTGGTATCTTGAGCAGTGAACCTGGTATTAATTTCGCCACGCAGGGTGTCGAATCCTGCGTTTATGTCAGTGCGCAAGGTGTCTATCTTGCCGTCCAGAGTAGCAAACCTGGCGTCTTGAGTAGCGAACCTGGTATTCATGTCAGTGCGCAAGGTGTCTATCTTGCCGTCCAGAGTAGCGAACCCGGTGTCTATCTTGGCATCCAGAGTAGCGAACCCGGTGTCTATCTTGGCGTCCAGAGTAGCGAACCTGGCGTCTTGAGTAGCGAACCTGGTATTCATGTCACCGCGCAGGCCACCCATTTCACCGCGCAGGCCACCCATTTCACCGCGCAGGCCACCTATTTCACCGCGCAGCGAATACATCATTCGCCAGTTGGCGAGGATGATCATTACGCCCATTCCAAGCAAGGCAATTATTTCATTGAGTATCATGGCTCAGTGTCTCCTGTGTGATTTATATAGCACTGGTCCAACTATATAAAGGTGGAGAAACGCCTGTATACGGAGAACGGCTGGTTCCTCTGTGAGCATCATCGCATTTCTTACTAAGAAGTTCACCCTTTGTGTGGCGCCACCACGTTATTATACGCGGCTGCGCCGCTCTTTCATCCCCGCCTGCGGCGAGGATGACAGGGTTAAAAGGCTATCTCGCCCTCTAGCAGTCTGTCGGACTTGCGCCTGACAAGCACCTTTTTAAATGATTGTGTTTCCAGGCATGCTTCCTGGCCGTTGACGACCTCCAGAATAGCCTGTTCGGCATCATGCAAGTTGCCTTTCGGCCTGTGTGTGTCGATTGAAATGGCAAGTGACCCTCACAGCGCCATTCTCAGCACATTCATGCGCTTCACATTCCACGCCAGGGTCGCTAACGTCCATTCGCCCGCCACCTTGTCCAAGCCTCGCATCGAGAACTGCCGCAACCCCATCACTTGTTTGATGATGCCGAACACCGGTTCCACGGTTTGCTTTCTCAATGCGTATAAGGCTCGCCCTGATTCGCTCGTCAGTCGGTGTTTCATCAGCGCCACCGGATCTTCCGTTATCGGTGTCGGGCTGTCAGGGGCAAATCGGTCCAACACGGACCGGTGGTGTTGATCTCGTGCCACTGCCAGTGAGGGCTGGATGTTGCCCCCTAAACACGCCGTTACATTCGCCTCGCTAAAATACCCTGTATCCGCTAGCAGGTCTGTCACCGTGCCCAACGCTTCGGGCAGAGAGCATAGCTTGGTCAGGGCCGGCACTATCTGTTGTTTGTCGTTCGTCGCTTGTGTCAGGTGTGAGCTGACAACAAGCATCGTATCAGTGTCCACACTGGCCTGTGCGTTGTAGCACTGATCGAAGCCGCCGCCTGATACCGGCATAATACGCGATTCTTCATCGGTCAAATTTACCTGGTCATTATCCCGAGGGCCGGGAATCGGTGGTTTAGGCTCCCGACCCCGGGGCTTTTTCCCCGTGTCCCTCTGAGCCTGCCGTTTGGCTTGTTTTTGTTGGTATTCGGCCGGCGGCAAGGTGGACAAGGGCAACTCGACGCAGTTCCGGCGCGCCTTGCAGCAACTGGGCGTGGAGATGATCGCGGCCTACTCGCCGCAAGCCCGAGGGCGCTCCGAGCGGGCCTTTAGCACCCACCAGAACCGCTTGGTCAAAGAACTGGCCGCCGCTGGCATCACCGATATGGCTGCCGCCAATGAGTATCTCCAGCAGGTGTATTTGCCCGCCTTCAACGAAGAGTTTGAGCAACCGCCGCGGGAAGTTGGCTCAGCCTTTGTGCCGGTGCCGGAGGGAGCGCAGTTGGACAACATTTTCTGCGAACACTACGAGCGCCGGGTACGCAAGGACAACTGCATTGAGTTCGAGGGCCGGACCCTGCAGATACCGGCAGACCGCCACCGTTACCACTACATCAAAGCTAAAGTGAAGGTGTTACGGCACACCGATGGCGCCTTGTCTTTGTGGCACGGCCCCCGAAAACTGGCCTGTATGACGCGGCCGGCCAGCTCATCCAGACTGACTTACCGGTGGCTGCTTGATGTCCGCTGCGCCATCAATAACGGGGGCCTCAGCAAGGCTTCCCGACATCGCCAAAAGCGGACAACTCATGTGTTCTAAAACCGGACATTTCTATTTGTTGCTAACACCCCGCCTGCGGCGGGGATGACAGGGTCAGAAGACTATCTCGCCCTCTAGGTAGATGCGGTGGTCAGCGGTAATCTGGCCTGCTTTACGCTCGGCGACAAGTTTCAGATCAAACCACTTGCTGCGCTGCCACTGCAGGCCCAGGCGGTAGGTGTCACCGGTGGCGCCGAAACTGAATTCAGTGTAGGGCGTTACGAGGCCGGGCATTGCAGAGACATCCATGCCGTAATCCAAACGGAGGTTCAGGTTCGGGGTGTAGTTGTAGCCATCATTACCGCCCTGAGCCTCCAGGCCATCATCCAGCCCTTGTTGCCAGAGTCGTTCTACACCGCTGGTGGTCGCCCCATAACTGGGCGTCAGGCTGAATGACAGGCCGCGCCCGTTCGCGGCGGGGTTGTATGTGATCAGCCCGCTGAGCCCCCATTCCTCGGTATCACCCTTGCCGCCGACCAGCGCCCGTGCCTTGCCTTCTATCACCAGGCCCCCGCTATGGCTCGCATAGCGCAGGCCGCCACCCAACTCCGCGCCGGCACCCGTCGTGCCGTCGCCGCCGTCATAGCGCAGGCCGGCTTCCAGGCTGGTTTCCAAGCGTGCGCCACTTTCCAGGCTGAAACCGCGAATCGCTTCCAGGGTCATGCGCGCACGGTGGGCTTGCTGAGTGATTGCGGTTATCCCTTCGCTTGCATCCACTTCCAGTTGGGTACTCAAAATCTCAGTTTTGAGCAGCAGGGTGGTGGTGCCGGTTTCCATCAACACACCATTAGCGCCCAGCCCCAGGGTCTGCATGCTCAGGTCGCTTGAGGGGATATCTGTCTGCGCCCCGTCTGCACTGATCTCCAGTTCGCCCTCGCCGTAGCCGAGGGTTGCCCAGAAGTCCAGGCCCCCTGCTGTCCAGCCCAGGTAAGGATGAACACTGGTGATATCCAGGTCATAGTTGCCGCCGGCTGCCGGGCCGGGGGTCGTGTAGTCCAGCTCCACCTGGCTTTTGGAGACGGACACACCCAGGATGGTGCGCTCATTCAAATGTGCATCCAGACCCAGTTGCAGGCTGAACAGGTCGCCACTCCAACGCACCCCATCAGCACCTTTCAGGTCGCGGTAGTCGCCCGCACCCCAAAGGGTCAGTTGGGTGCCGCCGTCTGCTGCGCCTGCGTCGGTTGCGCTCAGCGGCAGGACAAAATTGGAACTGCTCATGAGCCGCTGCAGGTCAAACTGGCCATCGGCGACGGTGCCTCCCTGGGATTTGGCGATTTCCGCCAGGCTGGAAGCACCGCCGAGGCTGGCGCTGCTACCCACTCTTGAGGGCAGCCGTGCCTGCTCAAGACGCCGCGTTATGGCACTGACATTCTGGTCAGCTATGTCGCGCGCCACTTCGGGCAGAATCGCCTCATTAAGCGCTGTAAGGTCGCGTGCTGCGACGACGCGGACGATGCGGGTGACCGTCACGGCGGCATTGTCAGCGGCATCGGATACATCATAGGTGACGGTGTATGCCCCGATAGTGTCGGTATCCACCGTGTCGCCGCCAACGATGATGCCGGCACTGAGCTCGCCATCCCGATCATCACTTGCCGTGGCGCCCGGGTCGGTGTAGGTGGCGCCTTGATTGACATCAAGGGGGCTGTCTCCGAGGAGGGTAATCACCGGGGCCACTGTGTCCAGTGGCCTGGTCACGGTGATGATTACCGTGGCGGTGTTGCTGGCCGGGGAATCGGCATCATCGGTGACGGTCAGGGTGAAGACCAATTCCCCGGCGGCATCCGGCGCGGTAAAGGTCGGGCGGGCGGCAGTGGGGTCGCTCAAGGTGACCTCCGTGCCGCTGTCCTGCGTCCAGGCATACCTCGCGATAGTTCCATCGGGGTCGCTGCTCATAGAGCCGTCCAGCGTCACTTCCACGCCGGTCTCCACGCTTTGCGCGGGGCCGGCATCGGCAACCGGCAACCGGTTGGCCGGCACAGTCACGGTGATGACTACCGTGTCGGTGTGGCTGGCCGCAGGAGTGCCGGCATCGGTGACGGTCAGGGTGAAGGTATAAGTCCCTGCCGCAACAGGCGTGAAGGTCGGGCCGGCGGTGTCGGCACCGGTCACGGTGATTGGCGTGGCGGGCGCGCTGCCACCGGTCAAGGTATGCGTCCAGGCATACCTCGCGATAGTTCCATCGGGGTCGCTGCTCATAGAGCCGTCCAGCGTCACTTCCACGCCGGTCTCCACGCTTTGCGCGGGGCCGGCTTCGGCAACCGGATTCCGGTTGGCCGGTGCCGGTGGCGGTGTCGATGCTACCGTCTCCGTGCCGCTCGCGCGCGCTTCTGCCGCGGGTCCGTCGTTGCCGGCGATGTCCATCACGCTATCTGCGGCAAGGGTCAGGCTGAAGTCTGCCATATTCGGGGTGAAGGTGATGGTATAGGCACGGTCGGAGCCGCTGTCGAGGGCTACGCTATTCACCGTGGCACCAGCGGCGGTGATGTCGGCGCTAACAAAGTCCACCGCTTCGGAGAAGATGATGGGGTGCGTCTGCTCCTTGTCAATCACTGCGGTAATGTCGCCGAATATCACCGTCGGCGCGGTGCGGTCCAGCGTTACTTGCAAAGAGGCGGGAGCAGACCTGGTACCACCGATGGTCTGGCGGACGCGTAATTGATAGGTGGCATCGGCCAAGGAACCCAAATCAAAACTGGCGGTGAGGCTGGAGGCAAGTGGGTCGGTTGTTGGGTTAGTGCCGTCCGTGTAACTCCCGCCGCCGTTAGTAGAGTAATCCCAGGAATCAGGCGAATCAGTCTCCGTCTCGAAATCGCTCGCCAGTGGCACATTCACCAAGCCATTGCTGGTGATGCCATCGCTGGCACTAGAGCCGGTGTCCATAGCCAGGGCGATGCCTGGCATCGGGGTCGCGCCCGCAGCAATCACGGTGGCGGTCGGCGCGCTGGTGGCGGTGTCGGCGGTGCCAACACCATCGGAATAAGAGACAACCACGCGCAGGGTGGCTCCGAGATCGGCAACCACCACATTGTAGGTATCTTGGTCAGCACCAATGTTTACGGGCGCGCCGCTGGACGGCACCCGTTGCCATTGATAGGTGATGCCAGTAGCCGCGCCATCCGGGTCGGTTACCGCGCCGGCAGTTAGCGTTTGCCCGACCTGAACGGTGCCGGTGATGGCACTGATGCTTCCCTCTTCATCCACATTGGTAACCGTCACCGTTACCGCACGTGCCTCGCTCGCCTCGCCGCCGTTGTCGGTGGCGATTACGGTGATCGAGTATGCCGATTTGGTTTCAAAGTCTGGCCTGGTGTTGAAGGTCAAGATGCCGGCGTTAGTTGTGCCATCGGTAGTAATGGAGAAATCTCCCCTATCTGCTCCGCCGACCGCCCAACTCGCAATGGTCCTGCCGGTGCTTGGGGTGGCGGTGAAGGTCGCCACAGTGCCCGTGGCACCTTCGGCAAACGTTATCGGCGATACTGGTGCAACCACAACCGGTCGGGTCGCAGTCGCCACACTAACAGTCACGGTGCGGGTGCGCGTGGCGACATTGCCGGCGCGGTCGGTGGCGGTGTAGGTAATGGTGTAGTCGGCGGGGGTGTTGGGGTCCACTGTGCCACTCGGGGTGGGCGTGGGGACACTGGCATCCACATTATCCGTGGCGGTGGCACCCGGCTCTGTGTATGTCCCGCCCACAGTCAGAACGACAGGCGCGTCGCCACCGGTCAGGGCGATGGTTGGCGCGGTCAAATCAATTCGAATCGCACTATCGTCAGTTATCTGTGCGGTATTACCGGCGGGTCCAGCGGCTGTCAGTCTGCCGGTGCTATAACTCACCACCGCGCCTTCATCAGTAACCTCTGCCGCGACCACCGTGTAGGTTGCGGTATACACATTGCCCGCTGTGCCAGTCGGCGTGATGGGCTGCCCGGCGATGGTAACGACCACCGGGACGCTTGCCAATGCCTGATTGACGGTGAAGGTCAGGGTCAGGGTGTCGCCATCTTTGGCGCGTTGTGCGTCGGTGTTGCTGGTAGTCAGCGCGGGTGCTGTGTCAAAGGCAAGGGCATCTTGCACGGTGATGACTACTGCGTCGGTGGCGCTTCCCTCGGGAGTGCCATCATCGGTGACGGTCAGGGTGAAGGTATAAGTCCCTGCCGCAACAGGCGTGAAGGTCGGGTTGGCGCTGTTGTCATCGCTCAAGGTGATGCCGGTGCCGGTGGTCAGTTCCCAAGAGTATGTCAGATCACCGTCATTACCATCGGGGTCGGTACCAGAGCTGGCCAGGGCTACTTCCATGCCGGTAACCCCAGTTTGCGGGGGCCCCGCTTCGGCAGTCGGCGGCTGGTTGGCGGTGCCGCTCGCGCTCGCTTCTGCCGCGGGACCGTCGTTGCCGGCGATGTCCATCACGCTGTCTATGGCAAGGGTCAGGCTGAAGGCCGCCAGAGTCGGGGTGAAGGTGATGGTGTGGGTGATGCGATCGTCGGTGGTCACGCTATCCACCGTGGCGCCAGCGGCGGTGATGTCGGTGCTAGCAAAGTCCAACGCTTCAGAGAAGGTGATGTCGTGCATCTGCGCCGTGCCAATCACGCCTGGGGCGATGGTGGTTACAAAGGTCTCCACCGTCGGGGCGGTGCTGTCCACGGTAACCGCACCGAGTTCGGCAGTTCCGTCGCTATCTCCAACCTGAGTGGCTACCACATTGGCATGCCTGCCTTCGGGCAGGGTGAAACTGGTGGTGGCGCTGGTCTGGATAGTGAAGAAAGTGGTGCCATCGGTGGCGTATCTCCAACTGCCGCCGGGGTTCGACACATTCACCACGCCGTTGCGGGTGATGCCATCGCCGTCAATGCCGGTGTCATCAGCCAGGGCGATGCGGAACGCGTTCGACGCGGTTACGAAGATGCGCACCGTGTCGGTGGCGGTAACATTGGCACTATCGGTGACGGTCAGGGTGAACGTCAAGTCATTGGCAAGAGCCGGCGCGGTGAAGGTCGGGCTGACGACAGTGGTACTGCTCAAGGTAACAGTCGCGCCTGTGTTCTGCGCCCAGGCATATTCCAGCTCATCGCCGGTGCTGCCGGAGCCGTCCAGGGTCACCATCGCGCCGGTATCCACATTTCGCTGATCAAGCCCAGCATTGGCAACCGGCGGCTGGTTGGTCACGGGCGCGGCAATCACGGCGGCGGTCGCCGCGCTGGTTGCCATCTTGCCACTGCCCTGCGGGTCGGTGTAAGTGGCGATGACTTGAATGGTCTTGCCTTCATCACCAACTCCCGGCGTGTAGGTCATGCCAGTGCCGATGTTGGTGGTGACGCCAGACTCCACGCTTTGCCATTGATAGGTGATGCCAGTAACCGCGCCATCCGGGTCGGTTACCATGCCGGCGGTCAATGCCACGCCAACCTGAGCGGTGCCGGTGATGGCACCGATGCTTCCCTCTTCATCCACATTGGTAACCGTCACCGTAACCGCCTGTGTGCCTGTCAGGTTGCTTGGGTCGCCATCGGTTTCGGTGGCGGTAATGGTGATCGAGTAGGTCGCGGCGTGCGCGTCTTCAAAGTCCGGCGAAGTCTTGAAAGTCAATGCGCCATTCGTATCAATCGCAAACAAACTCGCATCCGTGCCAGTGACTGACCAGGCGATGGTGTTGGTATCGGTCGTGGTGTAGGTCGCCACTGGCGTGGTGACGGGGGTGTTCTCGGCATAATTCGGTGCAGCATTGCCACTGACTACCGGCGGCTGGTTGGTCACGGGCGGCGCGCTCACGGTGATGGTTACCATGTCGGCGGCACTGTTGGCGCCGTCATTATCGGTAACGATCAGGCTGAAGACCAGATCCGTAGCCGCATCCGGCGCGGTGAAGGTCGGGGCGGCGGTGGTGGTACTGCTCAAGGTAACAGTCGTGCCGCTGTCCTGTGTCCAGGCATAACTCGCGATAGTGCCATCGTCGTCTGTGCCGGAGCCGCTCAGGGTCACGGGCGCAGCACCGGTCAACACCTCTTGATCGTCCCCGGCTTCGGCAGTCGGCGCGGTGTTTGCCGCGGTCGCCGTGCCGGCTTGGCTGGTCTCGTCAACCGACCACGCGACCAGGTCGGTCACGCTGCCCGCGGCAAGGGTCAGAGTGAAGTCTGCCGCAGTCGCGGTGTAGGTGATGGTGTAGGCAGCACCGCTACCGCTCACAGCAGTCACATCGATACCTGTGGAAGTGGAGAAATCAGTCGCAGCCAAACCGAACACATTCTCGGAGAAGGTGATGGCGTGCGTCTGCCCGCCCTGGTCAATCACAGCACCGGCAATGCTGCCGAGGATCACCGTCGGCGCATCACTATCAATGGTAAATGCGGCCAAACCGGCAAAAGCGGAAACAACGCTATTCACGGTCTGGCGCACTCGCACTTGGTCGTCGGTGTATGCGTCACTGGTGTTGGGTAAAACGAAACGCTCCACGTTGTGGTCGGAGACAGTGGTGTAAGCGTCGCCATTATTAATAGACCATTGCCAGGTATTCGCAGCGTTGTCACCAAAACCGCTTGCCAGCGTAACGGCTATCCCTCTATTTCTGGTGAAGCGGTCCGTATTCACACCCCCATCGGCCGCCGTGTCCCGCTCCAGGGCAATGCCCGGAGCCGGGCCAAGTGCGTCCGCGGCCTGCACCGCGGCGGTCGGGGTGCTGGTTGCCATCTTGCCACTGCCCTGCGGGTCGGTGTAAGTGGCGATGACTTGAATGGTCTTGCCGACATCATCAACTCCCGGCGTGTAGGCTGCATCGGTACCCGCGCCGCTGATGGTGGTGTAGGTGTTGGTGCCGTCCGGCGCACTTTGCCATGCATGGGTGACGCCGGTAACCGCGCCATCCGGGTCGGTCACGCTGGCAGTCAGCATTACGTCAACCTTAGCGGTGCCGGCGATGGTTGCGGTGCCGTCTTCATCCACATTGGTAACCGTTACCGTTACCGCCTGTGTGCCTGTCAGGTTGTTTGGGTCGTCATCGGTTTCGGTGGCGGTAATGTTGATCGAGTAGGTCGGGCCGTGCGCGTCTTCAAAGTTCGGCGAAGCCCTGAAAGTCAATACGCCACTGGTAGGATCAATCGCAAACAAACTCGCATCCGTGCCACCGACTGACCAGGCGATGGTGTTGGTATCGGTCGTGGCGTAGGTCGCCACTGGCGTGGTGGCCACGTCAGCGTTCTCGGCATAATTCGGTGCTGCCTCGCCACTGACTACCGGTGCGGTGTTGGTCGCGCCCGTCGGCGCGCTCACGGTCACGGTGCGGGTTACCGAGTTGGAGACATTGCCGGCGCGGTCGGTCGCGGTGTAGGTGATGGTGTAGTCGCCGGCAGTGTTGGTGTCCACTACTATGCCCGAAACTATCATAGAGTCGGGTCGGGTAGTCGTCGCCGTAGTGTCGCTGCGCCCCGCCCCACTAATGCCCGCATCTTCCGCGTCGGTATATGTGCCGCCATGGGCGACGGTAACTGGGCCGCCCACCAGAGTGATGGTCGGTGCCACGGTGTCGATAGTCACTGTTCCGAGGAAAGGGTGTCTGAAATCAGATGCCGTGTTCGCGGGGTCGGCAGTGTCCGTGACACCGCGAACATTAAATCCTGCCGCTGTATCGTCCTCAGCAGGTGTGATGGTATAGGTCGCCGAATATTGGTTGGTGTCGCCGACCCGCAGCAGATTTTGCACAGGGCGGGCTGTAGTGTCAAAGCCAAAGAAGGCAGCACCCACAAGCGAACTTTCGGCAAGCGGTTCGTCGGAGTTCACGAACGCCGTGAGGGTGTCACCAGCATTCAAAAAGGTCCCAGTGCCCACCTCTACCCCACCAGTGTGTTCAAACCGGTCGAAGGTAATCACCGGCGCGGTGTTGGTCGCGCCCGCCGGCGCGCTCACGGTCACGGTGCGGGTTACCGAGTTGGAGACATTGCCGGCGCGGTCGGTCGCGGTGTAGGTGATGGTGTAGTCGCCGGCAGTGTTGGTGTCCACTACTATGCCATCTACTGTCGTAGCGTCGGGTCGGGTAGTCGTCGCCGTAGTGTCGCTCCGCCCCGCCCCACTAATGCCCGCATCTTCCGCGTCGGTATATGTGCCGCCATGGGCGACGGTAACTGGGCCGCCCACCAGAGTGATGGTCGGTGCCACGGTGTCGATAGTCACTGTTCCGAGGAAAGGGTGTCTGAAATCAGATGCCGTGTTCGCGGTGTCGGCAGTGTCCGTGACACCGCGAACATTAAATTGTGGCTCTGCATCGTGATCAGCAGTTATGATGGTATAGGTCGTCGAATATTGATATGGGTCGGTGGTGCCGGCTACCCGCAGCAGATTTTGCACAGGGCGGTTTGATCCCTCAAAGCCAAAGAAGGCAGCACCCACAAGCGAACTTTCGGCAAGCGGTTCGTCGGAGTTCACGAACGCCGTGAGGGTGTCACCAGCATTCAAAAAGGTCCCAGTGCCCACCTCTACCCCACCGGTTTGTTCAAACCGGTTGAAGGTAATCATCGGTGCGGTGTTGTCGGCGGCCGGGTCGCTCACGGTGATGACTACCGTGTCGGCGGTACTGCCGTCATCGTCATTATCGGTAACGATCAGGCTGAAGACCAGCGTCGTAGCCGCATCCGGCGCGGTGAAGGTCGGGCCGGCGGTATCAGCACCGGTCAAGGCAACAATCGTGCCGCTGTCCTGTGTCCAGGCATAACTCTCGATAGTGCCATCGGGGTCGCTACTGCCGGAGCCGTCCAGGGTTACCGACGCGCCGGTGTCCACCCTTTGCGCGGGTCCGGCTTCGGCAGTCGGCGGCGTGTTGGTCGCCGGGTCCGCAAAGCCATCCTTGCTCGTTGTGCTGGCGGGACTAGGGTTGCCGGCCACGTCGGTTACGCTACCGCCGTCAACGGCAAATGTGAAGGTTTCCGCGTTCGGGGTGAAGGTGATGGTATACTGGGTGCCGGGGTCGATGCCGGGGCCGCTGACGGGGCTCACATCACTCACCGTGAGGCCGGTGGAATCGGAGAAATCACCCACTTCCAAACCGGTTACCGGCTCGAGGAAGGTGATGTCGTAGCGTTGCAGATCGCTAACCACACCACGGGGAATTTTGGGAATAGCCACAGCCGCCGGGGCCACATCAATTAGAATCGTATCGGGATACTCAGCCTCGTCCGGGTCAAAGGTATTGCCGGTATCACCGTCGGCTGCCATTTCGTCAATGTCATACCTCACCGGCACGCCGTTTCTTGTAGAAAGCCCAAACTCCACGACCCTTGAGCGCACGCTGTGGGTCGCGATAAACTCATTGTCACCGCCAGGGTTCGCCGTGACCCTCATCCCGTCGATGGTCACGGTTGGGCTGCTTGCCAATGCTTGATTGACGGTGAAGGTCAGGGTCAGCGTGTCGCCTTCTTTGGCGTAGGTTACGCCATCCGTCGTCACGCCATTGCTGGTGAGCACGGGTTCCCCTCCCGCGGCAAAGCCAAGGCGCACGCCAAGGCGCACTGGCACGACGACTTCGCGGGTAACCTGCGCGGCAGTATTATCGGCGTGGTCGGTTGCATCGTAGGTAATCGTGTAGGTGCCGGGGGTGGCGGTGCTCACGGTGTCACCACCCACGACCAGCTTGGACTGGATGGCGGCATCCAGATTATCCGTGACGGTGGCGCCCAGATCGGTGTAGGATTCGCCCACTTTCAGGGTAATGCTGGCCGCACCATTCAGGGCGATGGTTGGAGCAGTTCTATCAAAGGTAAATGCGGCAAGCCCGGCAAATGTGGAAGTAACGCCATTCACGGTCTGGCGCACTCGCACCTGATCGTCCTCATATATGCCGTCGCCCAATCCGAAATGGAGATTGGGGGCGTTATCAGCGTTGTCCACCTTAGTGCGAGCGTAATTATCAGCACCGCCATCGACGGATATTCCCCAGGTGTCGCCCATGTCGACATCAAAATCACTCGCCAGAGTAATATCTATCCCTCTATTTCTGGTGATGCGGTCATCCGGGTTACCCGCGAGCGGACCACTCAGGACGATGGTCGGGGGGGCCTGTACCAGTACAATCTGCTCTACAACATCGGAACCGCCAAAGGATAAGACGGCATTACCCACATAATTGGTAGTACTAAAGAAGATACTTACTTGGTCACCTACTGCGTCGTTCGTAACAGAGGCCGTATTAGACGCTCCGTCCAACATAGCAGTGTATGTGCCTGCCTGGAGGGGTGTAAAAGATATTACTACCTGTTCGGTAGACGGATTATGGACAACCTCAAAAGAGTCGCCCTCGATTGCCGTCTGGCCATCTGTGTAAACTATTCTTGGGGTGCCCTGCGCATGGGCGATGCCGGTTGATGCCAGCATCGCCACCAGCAACGCCGCAGCGAACACGAATGGGGTGATTGTTTTGTTTTTGTTCATGACACCTGTGCCCCCCTGCTGTGTGCTGGCGGGGGGGGGGGGGGGGGGTACCTATTGCTACCGGCAACGCGGAGGCAAAAGCGAATTGGGTGATTAGTTTTTTCATGATGTTTGCCTTATAGTAAATGAAGTTGGTTTGAACGACCCGCGTTCAGGGTATATCAATAGCATCACTGGATTCCACTTATCTATTTCTCGCAATGCTCAGGGTCGCCGCCGCAAATCTCGCAGGCCCCGTCAAGGCCAATCCTGTTGAGGCCGCCGCAGGAACCTGATATTGGTGCCCGACCACGCATCACACCGATTGCCATACCGGCAACCACGACAACCAACAGCACAAAGGATAGCACAGCTTCAATCATTTTCTCACTTCCCTGTTAGCCCAATGGCCGGCGCCTGCGCTTTTTCGGCTGATCGTTGGCCGAGGATTTACCCGGTGCTGTCCCCCACGCTGAACAATGCGGTATACTGCACGGCAATGTTGCGTGGAGATAGCCATGTCCCCTGAAATTCTGACCATCCTTGGTATGACAGCGACCCTCCTGATTGCCACTTGGACCATGAACCGCTCACTGCGGGCCGATCTGCACCGCTTCGAAGATAAAGTGGATGCCCGCTTTGATTCTGTGCATTCCGAAATCCACGATCTGCGCGAAGCCCAACACGGGCTTGATAACCGCATGGCCGGCCTCGAAGGACTGATGCAGGGACTCAAGGAAGCGATTGTCGCCCGCTCGGCGGCCTGAGTGTGTCGGTCTGTGGCCGCGTTGTCTCGGCGCGTCACGATGCAGCCCCGTCAAGGCCAATTTTGTTGGGGCCGCCGCAGGAACCTGATATTGGCGCACGACCACGCATCACACCGATTGCCATACCGGCGACCACGGCAACCAACAGTGCAAAGGATCGCACAGGTTCAATCATTTTCTCACTGTCCTGTTAGCCCAATGGCTGGCGCCTGCGCTTTTTTGGCTGATCGTTGGCCGAGGATTTACCCGGTGCTGTCCCCCACGCTGAACAATGCGGTATACTGCACGGCAATGTTGCGTGGAGATAGCCATGTCCCCTGAAATTCTGACCATCCTTGGTATGACAGCGACCCTCCTGATTGCCACTTGGACCATGAACCGGTCCTTGCGGGCCGATCTGCACCGCTTCGAAGATAAAGTGGATGCCCGCTTTGAGGCCTTTGAAGTGAAAGTGGATGCCCGCTTTGAGGCCTTTGAAGTGAAAGTGGATGCCCGCTTTGATTCTGTGCATTCCGAAATCCACGATCTGCGCGAAGCCCAACACGGGCTTGATAACCGCATGGCCGGTCTTGAAGGGCTGATGCAGGGACTCAGGGAAGCGATTGTCGCCCGCTCGGCGGCCTGAGTGTGTCGGTCTGTGGCCGCGTTGTCTCGGCGCGTCACGATGCAGCCCCGTCAAGGCCAATCCTGTTGAGGCCACCGCAGGAACCCGATATTGGCGCACGACCACGCATCACACCGATTGCCATACCGACAACCACGACAACCACGGCAACCAACAGTGCAAAGGATCGCACAGGTTCAATCATTTTCCCGCTTCCCTGTTAGCCCAATGGCCGGCGCCTGCGCTTTTTTGGCTGATCGTTGGCTGAGGATTTACCCGGTGCTGTCCCCCACGCTGAACAATGCGGTATACTGCACGGCAATGTTGCGTGGAGATAGCCATGTCCCCTGAAATTCTGACCATCCTTGGTATGACAGCGACCCTCCTGATTGCCACTTGGACCATGAACCGCTCACTGCGGGCCGATCTGCGCGCAGACATGCTCCGGCTTGAAGACAGGGTGGATACCCGCTTTGAAGCCGTGGATGTAAAAATCGACGCCCTGCGCGAAGCCCAACACGGGCTTGATAACCGCATGGCCCGCCTCGAAGGGCTGATGCAGGGACTCAGGGAAGCCATCGTCGCCCGCTCGGCGGCCTGATGTCCGCTGCGCCATCGATAACGGGCGCCTCAACAAGGCTTCCCGACACCGCCCAAAGCGGACAACTCATGTGTTCTAAAACCGGACATTTCTATTTGTTGCTAACAGGATTTACCCGGTGCTGTCCCCCACGCTGAACAATGCGGTATACTGCACGGCAATGTTGCGTGGAGATAGCCATGTCCCCTGAAATTCTGACCATCCTTGGTATGACAGCGACCATCCTGATTGCCACTTGGACCATGAACCGGTCACTGCGCACAGAACTGCGTGAAGACATCATAGCGGTACGTGGAGAGATCGACGCCCTGCGCGAAGCCCAACACGGGCTTGATAACCGCATGGCCGGCCTCGAAGGACTGATGCAGGGACTCAAGGAAGCGATTGTCGCCCGCTCGGCGGCCTGAGTGTGTCGGTCTGTGGCCGCGTTGTCTCGGCGCGTCACGATGCAGCCCCGTCAAGGCCAATTTTGTTGGGGCCGCCGCAGGAACCTGATATTGGCGCACGACCACGCATCACACCGATTGCCATACCGGCGACCACGGCAACCAACAGTGCAAAGGATCGCACAGGTTCAATCATTTTCTCACTGCCCTGTTAGCCCAATGGCCGGCGCCTGCGCTTTTTTGGCTGATCGTTGGCCGAGGATTTACCCGGTGCTGTCCCCCACGCTGAACAATGCGGTACACTGCACGGCAATGTTGCGTGGAGATAGCCATGTCCCCTGAAATTCTGACCATCCTTGGTATGACAGCAACCCTCCTGATTGCCACTTGGACGATGAACCGGTCACTGCGCACAGAACTGCGTGAAGACATGCTCCGGCTTGAAGACAGAGTGGATGCCCGCTTTGAAGCCGTGGATGCCCGCTTTGAAGCCATGGATGCCCGCTTTGATTCTGTGCATTCCGAAATCCACGATCTGCGCGAAGCCCTGCACGGGCTTGACAAGCGCATGGCCGGTCTTGAAGGGCTGATGCAGGGACTCAGGGAAGCCATCGTCGCCCGCTCGGTGGCCTGAGTGTGTCGGTCTGTGGCCGCGTTGTCTCGGCGCGTCACGATGCAGCCCCGTCAAGGCCAATTTTGTTGGGGCCGCCGCAGGAACCTGATATTGGCGCACGACCACGCATCACACCGATTGCCATACCGGCGACCACGGCAACCAACAGTGCAAAGGATCGCACAGGTTCAATCATTTTCTCACTGCCCTGTTAGCCCAATGGCCGGCGCCTGCGCTTTTTCGGCTGATCGTTTGCTGAGGATTTACCCGGTGCTGTCCCCCACGCTGAACAATGCGGTATACTGCCCGGCAATATTGCGTGGAGATAGCCATGTCCCCTGAAATTCTGACCATCCTTGGTATGACAGCAACCCTCCTGATTGCCACTTGGACCATGAACCGCTCACTGCGCACAGAACTGCGTGAAGACATCATAGAGGTACGTGAAGAGATTAAAGAGGTCCGTGGAGAGATCAAAGAGGTCCGTGGAGAGATCAAAGAGGTCCGTGGAGAGATCGACGCCCTGCGCGAAGCCCAACACGGGCTTGATAACCGCATGGCCCGCCTCGAAGGGCTGATGCAGGGACTCAAGGAAGCTATCGTCGCCCGCTCGGTGGCCTGAGTGCTTCGGTCTGTGGCCGCGTTGTCTCGGCGCGTCACGATGCAGCCCCCGGCCCTTGTTCCATCGGCAATCGCTATGAAGATGAATGATAATGAAGCGGCTAAACGGCTGAAGGAAGCTAAACAACAACTCTTTAAAACCATTACTGAACAGAACTATCAGGCTGCATAGTGGTGACCCTTACAGCCACTATCAAAACCCAGAGTTCAGTATCATTTGGTTATTGGAATATACTCCGGTTGTGGAAGTGAACGATGTCGCTGAGTGCGCCGCGATCGGTGCGGGCATCGTTGATGGGGTTCTGCGTATCTTCAAAGCCGAAGGAGATTCCAAATACCAGCTTGTTGCCGGCATCTATGCCCAGGCTGGAGCGCACCAGGTCAGCCTGAAAACTCAGTGCGGTTTGCGGGCAACAGGCCAGTCCATGTGCCACCATAGACAGCATCAGGGTTTGCGCATACATACCCAGGTCACAGGCCTCGCGCAAACCAAAGGGCTTCGGCAAAAACAAAAAGGCCACATGCGGCGCATCAAAAAAGGCGAAGTTACGCATAAAAACCTCGTTGCGCTTGTCCTTTTCTTCACGCTTGATACCAACGGCATCATAGAGTGCGTGCGCAGCGCCGTACTGCCGGTCCCTGTACACACCGTCGTAGCTGCCGTCGTAGGGAAAGTCCATGGTGAACTCACCCTTCATAAAGGCGGCCGGCATCTCGGCGCGCAAGGTTTCGATGGCGTCTCCCGAGGCCACATGTACTTGCCAGGGCTGGGTGTTGCAGTTGGAGGGAGCGCGCAGCGATAGCGTGAACAGCTTTTCCAGCAGTTGTGCGGGTACGGGTTCGGGTTTAAAGCCGCGTGCAGATTTACGTGTATTGACGATAGCGGCGTAAATATCGGCGTGGCCGGTGGGTAGTTCTGACATGATTAACCAATTGCTCCAGCTATTTTCAGGTTGGCAATAGTATCAGTATCGAAGCCAAGTTCGGCCAAAATAGTATCGGTGTCATGGCCGGGTGACACCGGTTTGCAGCCAACGTTACCGGGCGTGCGGCTGAAGCGCGGCGCCGGGGCTGTCTGCCGGCAGCCTTCTACATCTACAAACGAACCACGCGCCTTGTTGTGCGGATGCTGCGGCGCCTCCGCCACCGTGAGTACCGGCGCGTAACACACATCGGTGCCCTCCATGATTTCATTCCACTGCTCACGGCTTTTGGTTTTAAAGCGCGCGGCGATTTTCTCTTTCAGCGCTGGCCATTTGGCCTTGTCAAACTGCACCATAAAATCCATCTTGCCGTCTTCGCCCAACAACTCGGGCAACTCCAGCTTCTCTGCCAGCAGTGCGTAAAACTGCGGCTCGATGGAGCCGATAGAGACCCACTCTCCATCTGCACATTGATACGTGTCGTAGTAATGGGAACCGCCATCGAGCATATTGCTCTGCCGCCGGTTACCATCCCACATGCCTATACCCTCAAAACCCTGGATGGCGGCCATCAGTGAAATCACCCCATCGGTAATGGCTACATCGACCACCTGGCCCTGGCCAGAGCGATTGCACTCGAGCAGCGCCGACAGTATGCCCATCACCAGATACATAGAGCCGCCGCCAAAATCGCCCACCAGATTCAGAGGCGGTACCGGGCCAGAATCGGCGCGGCCGATGGAGGCTAATGCCCCGGTTATCGCGATGTAGTTAATATCGTGGCCGGCGGCATGCGATAAAGGCCCGTCCTGCCCCCAGCCGGTCATGCGTGCGTAGACCAGCCTGGCATTGCGCGCCAGGCAGACATCGGGACCCAGACCGAGTTTTTCCATAACGCCGGGACGAAAGCCCTCCACAACGACGTCGGCACCCGCGATCAATTTGAGTACCACCTCAACGCCTTCGGCATTTGTAAGGTCTACCGCGATCGAGCGTCGCCCGCGCTGCAATACATCCGCCGGGCTGTCGGTAGCGCTCATGACTCCGCCACCCGGTCGGTCCACGCGTATCACCTCGGCGCCAAGGTCGGCCAGCAACATGCAGGCAAAGGGCGCCGGGCCGATACCGGCCATCTCAATAATTTTTAGACCCGACAGGGGTCCGGACACAGGCTTATGCTCCGGTGAACCGGGCGGGACGTTTTTCCTTGAAGGCTCGCATGCCCTCTTTAGCATCAGCGGAAGCGAATACCGGGCCTGCCAGCTCGTCCGAAGCCAGCATAGCCTCGTCTTCTTCCATACATTCCTGATGTTGGCGCAGGGACCGCGTTACCGCCTGCACTGCCAGCGGCCCGTTCTCACAAATGCGTGCGGCAATTTTCCTGGCCTCGGCCAGGGTTTCACCCTTGGGCACCACGCGGTTGATCAGCCCAAAATCCAAGGCTTGTTGGGCAGTGACGTGCTCACCACAGAGGAGGATTTCCGCCGCCAGGCAATAGGGTATCTGACGCCGCAGGCGAATCGTGGAACCCGACATGGGGTACAAGCCGCGGGCCACTTCAGTCACACCAAATATGGAATCCTCTGCGCCGACACGAATATCCGTGCCCTGTAAAATTTCCGTGCCACCGGCCAGGGCATAGCCCTCTACCGCCAGAATCAACGGCTTGCAGGGACGGTTGTCGCGCAACAATGCCTGCCAGTGGATATTGGGCACTGTCGCCATCAACGCCATAAATTCTTCAGCGGAGCGATGTTCACCATCGGCACCGGCCTTGAGATCCATGCCGGCGCAAAAGGTAGCGCCGTTGGCGGTGAGAATTGCGCAATACAGTTCGTCGTCTTCATCGAGACGGCGCCAGGCTTTGTACATACCCAATAACATTTCCGGGCTGAAGGCATTTTTGGCTTCCGGCCGATTGAGGGTCACGATGAGTACATTGCCCTCTTTTTCGACAATGCAGTTTTTGGTGCTGATGTCCAGTTCGGGCATTTGTTTTCTCCTTAATCGGTGACGAGGCATGCGCCGCTCAGGGCGATCTCCTTGGCTTTGGGATAGGCGGGTTTACCACTGGGTGCCCTGGGCACTTCCGCTACTACATGTAACTCACGCGGAATTTTGTAGCCGGCGATATGCTTGCGCGCCTCTTGCTGCAGTTCGGCCAGGCTGACACTGGCGCCGGAACGTGTCGCGATCACGGCGGTCACTTTGCTACCAAAACGCTTATCCGGCGTATCTACTACCAGACAGTCAAATACATCGGGATGCGACTTAAGCGCCTGCTCCACCTCTTCGGGAAAAATCTTCTCGCCACCGGAGTTAATGCAATTGGAACCGCGGCCATACACCGTAATTGAGCCATCTTGTTCCAGGCGGGCTTCATCGCCGGTCAGCAACCAGGTCTTGCCCTCGACCTGGACAAAGGTTTTGGCAGTCTTCTCCGGGTCGCCGTAATAACCGGTGGGTATGTAACCGGAGCGGGCAAAAACACCCATTTCACCCGCCTGTACATGACGGTGAGGCTGCCCCTCCACATCGGTAATCACATCCATAAAATCAGACTGCAAGACATTGCCCAGGCCCTTTTCGGCCGATTTCCTTGCGCCGGAATCAAAACCCATATTGCCGGACTCAGACGAACCAAAGGAATTCATGATAAGTACATTGGGGAACAAGTCCTTGAATTCCTGCTGCTTGGAATCGGAAAAAACAGCACCGCCTGAGCCCACGCTAAAGACGCTGCTCAGCTCCCAGCGCTGCGGGTCAGCCTTGAGGGCATCCAGCAACGGTATGGCCATGGCGTCTCCTACAATGGAGAGTGAATTCACTTTTTCCCGCTCAACCACATCCCATACCCGGCTGCCGTCCAGGGAGCGATCGGCACTCAATACCAGAGTATTACCGGCCAATAATTGAATACAGGCATACCACCAGCAGGCACCGTGCATTAACGGCGCCAGCGCCATACCAACGATGGGAAAGTCGCCGATGCGCCCGGCAATTTGCTCCGACTCGGTAATGGGGCCATCGGGGTGAAACCAGCCGCCACCACCCAGTGCGGCATAAAACAGACTCTTGTGCGGCCACATCACACCCTTGGGCATGCCGGTAGTGCCACCGGTGTAAAGCAAAAACAGATCATCATCGCTACGCTCACCAAAATTGCGTTCAGTGCTTTGGCCCTCAATAGCTGCCTCGTATGACAGTGCGCCAATGGTCGACAGATCTGCCTCGCTGTCATCGTCAACCGCAACAAAGGCTTTCAGGTCCGGAGCCGACTCTCGAATCTCAGCAATATGCGGCACAAATTCGCGGTGATGTACGCAGGCAACCAGATCCGCGTTATCAAAGATATAGAGCAACTCCTCCTGCACGTAGCGATAGTTGACGTTGACCGGCACGGCGCGCAACTTGAAGCAAGCCATCATCGCTTCCAGGTACTCGTTGCAGTTGTACAGGTACAAACCGACATGGTCACCGGGGCCTACTCCGCGACTGGCCAAATAGTGGGCGAGTTGATTGGCACGCTGATCCAGTTGGGCAAATGTGGCCCTGGCATCGGCGCACACCAGCGCGTCGCGGTTGGGAACCCTGTCTGCCACCATTTCGAACATATCGGCCAAATTAAACGCTTTTTTCATAACTTAACCCTTCTCTGAACTGACTACCCACATGGCGAAGAACTGGGCTCCGCCACCGTAGGCATGACCCAGCGCGATTTTGGCGCCGGCCACCTGGTGATCACCGGCGTCACCGCGCACCTGCCTGGCCGCCTCCGCAAAGCGGATCATGCCGGAGGCACCAATAGCGTTGGATGAAAGCACCCCACCGGAGCAGTTCCAGGGTATGTCGCCGCCCTCATCGAGTGAGGTTGCGCCGGCCATAGTAAGCTCCCAGCCCCTGCCCTCTTCGGCAAAACCCAGGTTCTCCAGCCACATCGGTTCATACCAGGAAAAGGGCACATACACCTCCGCGCAATCGAAATCCTTGCGCGGATTGCCAATACCGGCCTGTTGGTAAACATCGGCGGCGCAATCGCGACCGGCCTGGGGATTGACCTCTTCGCGCCCGGCATACATGGTGGGTTCTGAGCGCATGGCCACGCCGCGAATCCAGGCCGGCTTGTGCGGCGATTGGGACACCAGGCTTTCATCACAGATCACCATGGCACAGGCGCCATCGGAAGACGGACAGCTCTCCAGAAAACGAATGGGGTCCCACAGCATGGGTGACTCTTCCACCTCTGCCATGGTGATGTCCGGCATCTGCAAATGGGCCAGCGGGTTTTTCGAGCCGTGCAAACGGTCCTTGGTCGCCACTTTAATGCCGACGTTATAGGGCGCTTCCGAGCGGCGCATATACTCGCGAATAATGGGCGCAAAATAGCCGCCGGCACCGGCGTTTACATGGGGCGAGAACGGCTGCGGGTTGGACAGCGCCCACATGGCGTTGGATTCTGATTGTTTCTCAAAAGTGACCGTCAACACGCGTTTACAGGTGCCGCTCTGCACGTGTGAAGCTGCCACCAGCGCCGTTGATCCCCCCACCGAACCGGCTGTATGCACGCGCAGCATGGGTTTGCCGTTACCGCCCAGTGCATCGCTCAGGTACAGCTCCGGCATGACAACACCCTCGAACATATCCGGGGCCTTGCCGATAATTACCGCATCGACATCATCCCAGCCTACATCCGCATCCTGCAGGGCGTTAAGTGCCGCTTCGTGCACCAGGCCGGCGATAGATACATCCTGGCGTCGGGTCTGGTATTTGGTCTGGCCAATGCCAACCACTGCTGCCAAATTAGCCATTACGCTGCCTCCAGTACGGTCACAAGATTGTGTTGCAAACAGGGGCCGCTGGTCGCGTGTGCCAGCCCTCGCTTGCTCTTGCCATCTATAATTCGCTGCGCCACTTCACCGATACGGGCCAGCCCGGACGCCATCATCAAATTACCCGCCAACACGCCGCCGGAGGGATTCACCTCGGTAGAGCTGTCCAGCCCCAGGGCGCGAGTGAGGATAATTTCCTGGTGGCTGAAAGGTGCGTAAATCTCGGCGATCTCAATAGCGCCCTCTGCCACACCGGCGGCAGCGGCTGCCTGCTCGGTAGATACTGAGCGAGTCAGGTCACGCGCGCCCAGGTTGTGGGTCTCGATGCGATGGTCTATGCCCTTGATAATGGCATAGGGCCAGCCCAAGGCTTTGGCCTTTGCCACTGTGCAAATCACCATGGCGGTGGCGCCATCGGATATCGGGCAACAATCGCTCTTGCGCAACGGCGCTACCCAGGTCTCCTGCGCCAGCAGACTCTCTGCCGACACATCGCCCTTGAGCTGTGCATGCGGATTGTTGGCCAGCGCATTACGGCGTGAGCGGGCCACCACCTCAGCCATATCCTGTTCGGTTATGCTGCCCTGCTCCAGCATCAAGCGCGCCTGCATGGCTGCCAGGCTGACGTTGTCCACCCACAGCGGCGCGAGATAATAGGGGTCCAGTTGCTGTGACAATACCGCGGGCAACTCGCCGGGTGAGGACTTGCCGAAACCGTAAATCAGGGCAGATTCAGCCTGCCCCATACGTATTTTCAGCATAGCTTCATACAGCGCCCAGGCGGCATCCATCTCCACGTGAGATTCCTTGATTGGCGGCACCGCGCCGAGTGCGTCCACACCCGATACAAATGCAAACGCCGCGCCCTGCTGGTAGTCGCAACTGCCAGAACAGGTAAAATCTACATCCTGGGCATTGCGCATCCCCACCTGCTGCAGGGCCGAGTGAATGACTGGCATAATCAGTTCTACTTCGTTGCGAGCACCGGCATCGCGCATGCAATCGGACTGGGCGAAGGAAATAATGGCGATATCTGTCATACTCATGCCCCCCACCCAGCGGGCTCATCCAGCGGTTTGAAATAGCGAATATTGTCCATGGCGTAGGTCCATGCCTGTTCATCTTTCCACACCGCCTGCACACGCTGACCGATGTGCACGTCCTCGTTGACGCATTCACTCATCAAGTGAATAAAGGAAATATTGGAACCGTCGGCCATCAGGTTGGCAATAATGTAGGGCGGCTGAATGGGGTTGTTGGGGATAGGAATCCAGACAATGGTGAAAGACTCCACCGTCGCCTTGTCAGACACTTGCACCTGTTCCGTGGTGGCGACACCACAGGCCGCGCAGGAACCCCTGGGGGGCACATAGACATTGTCGCACTGTGGGCAGCGCTGACCGACCAGTTGTCCTTCTTTCACCGCCGCCAGGAATCGACTGGTTGCCTCGCCGGCGGTGAAGTTATATTTGAGGTAAATCGGCGCTTCCATACCGGTAATGGTTTCACCATCAACAGTCGCATCAACCGGCGCAACAGCGGCAGCATCGGTATTCTCTGCTTCAAAACAGGCAATATCACTGATATGACCGCGTGGCTCAGCGGCCCAGCGCACCTGTACCCGCATGCCGGTTTGCACGGCAGCTTCGCTGCCCACATCGAGAGCGTGCACCATGGGTGTATCGGCGCCATCGAGCTTGATCATGGCCCAGGCAAAAGCGTGGTCAAAGGGGTGGCTGTCACGCGGCTCATTGACCCAGCACCAACTAATGACTTCTCCCGCGGCTGCCACCTCTACAAATTCTGATAGCCGGCTGGCCGTGTGCGGATCAAACTCCATGGGTGGCACATACACGGTGCCGTTATCACCGATACTGCCGACTATTTTTCGCTCGCGTAGTGCGGTGAGAAAACGACCCACGACGGGGCCGGTAGAGCGAGTATAGGTATACCCCAGTTCGAACTCCTGGCTGAGGATTTCTGGTTCTGACATGATAGTGCTCCTGGACTGAGATTCACGCACGAGCCGCAGTATTGAACGAAGCAGAGCCCAACTCAATGGCGTAAAACTACAATCCGGGCTGACCTTTCAGATCAAATAACGCCGCCCAGAACAGTTTTGCCAGTAGCAATGACTACATTTCGAAACGGTGACGTCGCAGCCACACGGCCACAGCAGCAAAGACGGCGGTGACAGCAAACCCCAGCATCATTCCCGGGTAGGACCAGACCGGACCATTCATATACATGCCCATAGCGGCCGAGTCATCCTCGCCCACCAGGTGTGGCAGGTAATTGAAGATCACGGCGGCCAAAACATTGCTGCCAATAAACACCTTCTCCACCAGAATCAGCGCGACAGGAATGCCAAATGCAAAGATAAATGGCGAGCGCCGCGCCGCCGCAGAGGCCACTAACAACCAGGCATAAACCGGCAAGGTCCACAGGGTCCATATCAATAAACCACTAATCTGGTTACTGAACAGTGGAACGAATTGAATATTATCCAGCACCACGGAGCTCTCCCCCGCATCCAGGCTCCACACCAACAACATCGCCAACAGCGCGTATGCCAGTTGAGTGAGAATCGAGGCCGCCAGGTAGGCCAGCGGTGCCAGTAGCGTCACCACCAGCAGCTTGCATAGCACCTCCTGCCACTCTGATACCGGCAGCGATTTCCAGAAAAGTATACTGCGGTCCTTGCGATCCTGGTATAGACAATTGAGAGCATAATTGACCGAGACGATCATCAGCAGAAACAAAAACAGCACATGCAATATATTCAACACCGGATTTAGCGAGTCCAGGTGCTCTTCCGCCAGTACATCTCCCGCGCCACCGCCAGACCGACCCGGCCGAAAGATCCATTCGTGGGAAAAATTCCACTCCGCCTCATCGATCTCCCCGCTTGCCTCGATAACTGTATAGCTTCGCGGCGAATTGTCATCGTCCAGGTTGATGCTGATACTAAGCCCGGCCCCGGCATCCTCCCGCAGCAGTACCTGCATCACCCCGTCGCCGACAATTGACACCCGGTCGGCGACAATAACGCTGCCCAGCATCAATAACACCAGCAGCCCGGCGACCAGGAAAGGCGTCAGCAGCAGCGAGGTTCGATACTCCTGCAAATCTCGCTGCAACTGAGAGCAAACCTGCATGGCTTTAAGCGCGTCCATCTACATCTCCCTGTTCCATTTTCGCCACGAATAAGTCTGAAATCGACGGCGTATGTAATTCACCCAGCGATATCAACTGATCAATATCGCTATCTTCAAATATCAGGGCTTTACCACCCAGAATGGCACGCTCACTGATAGGTCCCAGGGCTTGCGCTGCCGGTACGGCTGTCCCCACCACATGTAATTCCACGTAGCGCTGCGAGAGAGACTCCATGGATTCATGCAGTACGATTCGACCAGAGCGCATAAATATCGCGTCGGTGAGAATGTTCTCGACCTCCTCTACCTGGTGCGTAGAAATTATGATGGTACATTCGTCATCGTAATAATCATTGAGCAATTGCTCAAAGAAGCGTTTTCGAAACAGGATGTCCAACCCCAGGGTAGGTTCATCCAGCACCAGTAAGCGCGCATCTATCGCCATCACTATGGCCAGGTGCAACTGCACGTTCATGCCTTTGGAGAGCTGCTTTATTTTGCGACGCAGACCCACTTCTGTCAGCGACAGCAGCCGTTCAGCCTCATCGCGATTAAAGCGCGGATGCACACCGGCTACATAGTCCAACAGTTGGTCTACACGCATCCATGTTGGCAGCACCGCGGTGTCGGCTATAAAACACACCTGCTCCTGTAGCAGTGTGCGTTGTTGTCTTGGATCCATGCCCATTATCTGCAGATCGCCACTGGATGCGTTGAGTCCCAGCAGGGAACGCAACAGAGTTGTCTTGCCCGCCCCATTGGGTCCAATCAAACCGGTGATGCTGCCGGGTTGGATTTGCAGAGAGACACCGTCCACAGCGACAAAATTGCCAAAACTCTTGTACAGCTTGTTTGTGCTTATCACGGCGCTCATCGGGAGCCCCCCCTTATTTCGCTCAGCAATGTGGTCACCTCTGCCATCTCCAGTCCCAGCATATGGATTCGCTCTGCGAAAGCCGGCAACTCATCCTCAAGAAATTTTCGTTGTTCATTTTTACTGAGCGCCGTGCGCGCACCGGAGAGTACAAACATACCCAGACCCCGTTTTGTTTCAAGCAAGCCGTCATCCACCAGTTCCTGGTATGCCTTGGCTACCGTCAGGTGATTAATATTGTAGTCGGAAGCTACCTGTCGTACCGAGGGCACCGCTGCTCCTTCTGCAAAGGTTCCGTCCAGTACTCGCTCCACCACCATATCGCGCAACTGGCGATATATCGGCTGATTGTCATTCCACTCTATAGACACTGAATAACTCCTGTTCGACCCATCCAGACCGCGCTAGTCAAGTTCCTCTATATCACCGGCACCGAGCACCGTGGTGCGAATTTCCGGAGCGCCGTGATACGAAACATCCCCACTACCCATTATCGAGATATCCAATTCTTTCTCTGACCAGACGACGACGTCGCCGGAGCCCATAATAGTAACGTCGACCTCGTCGGCGCGTATCTCTTCGAGTTCTACGTCTCCCGAACCTATAACTTCGACAGTCACTTGCCGCGCCGTCCCTTGCTTGGAGCCAATTATGTCGCCGGAACCATTTATAACGGTGCGCAGAATATCTGCCTCAATACGGCCAAGTTCGATGGTGCCGGAACCCGCAACCACCAACTCGACTTCCCGCGCCGTTACTTTTGCCAAGCGGACACCGCCGGAACCGGCCAGCTCCAGGCTCAGGGTGTGTGCTGCCACCTGGTATAAATTAATGTCGCCCGAACCGACCAGCCCTACCTGTAGCTCATCGACCTGCAGTGGCTTGACGTAGATTTCACCGGAGCCTTTCAGGGTGATCATTCTCAATGTCGGCACGGAGAGTATGAACTTCAATGAACCCACACGCTGATTGTTCCGCGTAGTGCCCAGGTAGAGAGTGCCACCCTTGAGGTAAAAAGGTTCGCGGTCCAGGTCTTTGTTGTTGCCTTTGACTCGCAGCAGGGTGACATCGTCCTGGGTAATTTTCAATTCAGCGCTGCCAAAAAGCACCACCGAATCAAGTTCGAGACCCTCTACAGACCGGGTGCCTGCATTTACCAGCGCAGAGAAGCCGGCGCAGACGAGAAAAACTATTGCTACCAACAGGCCCACCGATGGCCGCCCTGATAACAGGCTTCTTTTCCGATGTATGAACATGTAGTCACCCTCCGATATGGTGTTATATCTTACTATAACACCTAAATCCGGGAATGCAACTATTTTTTTTGCAGGGACTCCTGCATATTTTTGGCAATGGTAGCGGCTATGGCCATAGCCCGATCAGCCTTGGAGCCGCTATAGCTCTGCTCTACGGCGGCGTAGAAATGTTGCAGCCAAGCATCAAAGTCCGTACTTTGCAGAGCGCGCCTGGCGTGTACAGCCCGGTGAATATTCATGGTGTGGCGGCGATAAACAGACTCACCGAGCAACAACTTGCACCAATAGTTCTTGATAAGAGGCAGATGCGCAGGCAAATCAATAGCGGCAACGTCAAAAAATATTGGTGCCAGCACCGAGTCTGCCAGCAGGCGTGCATAAAAGGCATCGACGAAAGCATCTACTCTTTCCCGGTTGTCCAGATCTGGCTTCACACTGGTCATGCAGATAACTACTTCTTGCGCTTGGACTTCTTTACGTGCGCCATCATACGCCGCCGGCGCGAAACCTGTCGTCCGGTGAGTTTGTTCCTCTTGCCCTCATAGGGATTGTCACCGGTGCGAAATTCTATACGCACGGGCGTACCGAATAACTTCAGCCGGCGCCGAAACACCTTTTCCAGGTAGCGCCGGTAGGACGCCGGTACCTTGCCAGTCTGATTGCCGTGAATAACGATAAGTGGCGGGTTCTGCCCACCGGCGTGTGCGTAGCGCATTTTGATACGCCGGCCGTTAATCATCGGCGGCTCGTGATCAGATACTGCATCCTCCAGAATCCGCGTCAACCGGTTGGTTGCCAGTTTACGCGTGGCAGAATCATAGGCGCCATCTATGGACTTGTAGAGGTGGCCGACACCGGTGCCGTGCAGTGCCGATATAAAATGAATATCGGCGTAGTCGATAAACCGCAGGCGACGCTCCAGTTCACTTTTTATCCACTGCCTGGTGTCGCTTTCGAGCCCGTCCCATTTGTTTATGGCGATAACCAGTCCGCGACCCGCCTCAGTGGTCTGACCCAGCAGGTGTAAATCCTGTTCAACCAGACCTTCACTGGCGTCCATGACCAACACCACAACATGCGCATCGTCTATCGCCTTGAGGGTCTTCACAATGGAAAACTTTTCCACCACCTGCTTAACATTCTTGCGCCGCCGCACACCAGCGGTGTCGATCAGTGTGTACAGCACATTATCGCGTTCATAGTCGATATAGATGCTGTCTCTGGTAGTGCCCGGCTGGTCGAAGACAACTACCCGGTCCTCGCCCAGCAGGCGGTTTACCAGAGTGGACTTGCCCACATTGGGCCTGCCGACGATAGCAACCCGCACAGCCTTGGCCCGGTTGGGGTTCTCCTCCTCCGGCGGCACGTCGAACGCAGCCAGCGCTTGTTCCAGCAGCGCCCTGACGCCCCGCCCATGACTCGCCGCAATGGGGTGCATGTTATCAATACCCAGGGCATAGAAGTCCAACAGCACGACATCCTCATTGACCCCGTCTATCTTGTTAACTACCAGGTGAAAGTCCTTGCCTTGTCGGCGCAGATGTTCAACCAGTTGTGCATCGCCGCCAGTCAATCCGGCCCTGGCATCGACCATAAGAAAGACGGCGTCGGCTTCATCGATCGCCGCCAGCGATTGATCGGCCATCTCTGAATCAATGCCGTCTTCCTCGCCGGTGAAGCCACCGGTATCAATAACAATAAAGGGGATTTCACCAACCCGTCCCGCACCGTATTTGCGATCGCGCGTCAGGCCTGGAAAATTCGCTACCAGCGCGTCCCTACTGCGGGTTAACCGGTTGAACAGCGTCGACTTGCCAACATTCGGGCGCCCGACGATGGCAATAACCGGAATCATTTTTTGTCTAGGCTACTCACTTGTAAGGCCGCCAGTGTGCCGCCATTTTCGAAGACATAGAGCACATTGCCTACCACCAGCATGTCGGCCCTGATGCCCCCGCCACCAACTTTTGTACGCCCGGCAAAATGGCCGTCCACCTGTGAAAGAAAATGCACATAACCGTCCAGATCACCAACCGCCACATAGCCTCGTATTGCGCGAGGAGCGCTTAATCTTCGGTAAGACAAAGCCGGTTGCTGCCAGCGGATGCCCTCACCGGAACGGTGAAACGCAGTAATCGTTCCGCTCTCTTCGGCGACGTAAACATTGCCAAAGCCCTGGTCGACACCCACGTAGCTGGATAGATTCTCCTGCCAAATTTTTCGACCGGACTTGATATCAATAGCTGCCAGGCGTCCCTGATAACTGACGGCGAACAAGGTGCTTCCCGTCAGTACCATGGTGCCGTCTATATCCGCGATACGATCAATTTCTGATCGGCCCTGGGCGATCACCACACGTGCTTCCCAGCGCACGGCTCCATTGGATATGTCAAAGGCAATCACCTTGCCATTGCTAAAACCGGCGATAGCGAGGCGCTCGTATATGATCGGCGTGTTGGTGCCGCGCAAGGTGAGTACCGGTAGATTGCTGTCATACACCCAGAGTTCACTGCCATCATCAACACTGAGGCCCTGCAGCTTGCCGTCGTAGCTTTGCACTACAACAATCTTTCCATTTGTCTGTGGCGGCGCCATTATTTCGCCGTGTAACTGGGTCCGCCACAACTGTGTACCGTCAGTTGCCGACAGGGCCAAAACCTCCCCGTTACTGGTGCCCAAAAACAACATGTCGTTACCGTAGCCGACGGCGCCACTGAACGGCAGATCAAAATTCTCTTTCCATAGCTTGCGGCCCTTTAACCTGTCCAACGCCACAACCACACCATCATTGCCGGCAGCGTAGATGATGTCGCCGGCGATAGCGGGGCGCAGATGATTGTAGGACGAGCCCTGCCCAGACCCCACCCCGGTGCTCCAGAGTTTTTTGATACGGATCTCAGGTGTAATATCAACCAGTGGCGCAGGTTGATTGGCATCCTCCTCATCCACAGTAAACCAGCCCTTTACGGTAGTGCAGCCACCGATAAGCAGGGCACTGAGGCAGACTGCCAATAGACGTAAACGCAGGTGTGGCATAACTATTCCTCCGGCGACGCTACTGGCCGCGCCGGTCTGGGTGTTAGCGCCTGTAGCTTGAACTGCAGGGACTGACTGGCTTCCGCTTCGGACGCAGCGGCCAGGGCAGTGGCTTCTTCATAGGCTGTAACAGCCATGTCAGGCTGGCCCATTTGCACATACATATCACCCCGCGCCTCTGCATACGCCGGTTCATAGGCGCCGGCCTCAGCGGCGTCAAGTATCTCCATTGCGGCGGCGGGCTGGCCGCCGGCAGCAACCACTCGCGCCAGTCGCAATTCTGTCAGAACCCGCACTGCCGCCGCCGGACCGGCTGCCAACACGTCGCGTAATTCACGCTCCGCAGCTACCAGGTCTCCCTCTATGACATTGAGCCTGGCGAGATGTAAGCTCGCAAACTGCGCGTAAGTCGAGCCGGAGTACTCGGACTTCAGCCCCTCGGCAAGATGACGAATGGTAGCCCGTTGTTCCTCTTCATCCACCTGCTGTGTGGCTTCCTGTAATTCCTCGTAGCGAATCGAAGCCGCTTCCGCCTGCTCCTGTTGATGTTGCTGCCAGCCCTGCCAACCAAATCCGCCGGCTACTGCCACTACAATGGCAAAAAGAGTGGAACGGCCATTGTCATCCCACCATTTGCGAAGCGCTTCAACTTGCTCTTCTTCTGTACGAAATGTGTCCACTAGATATCCCCGTTCTGGATCAATTCTGAAATTACTCCCGCCAGCTCGGCGAAAGCTACACTATTTTGTTGATTGTCTTTGCCGCCACTACGCAACATCTTCACCGTAGCGGCTTGTTGCTCAAGCTCGTTGTCCCCCAGGATAACAGCCACAGTGGCACCACTTTTATCGGCCTTTTTCATCTGACTTTTGAAACTTCCAGCACCGCAGTGAACAACAATTGTCTTACTGCCAAGCGCATCGCGCAAGGTCTCGGCCAAACGGAACGCCATGGTCTTCGCAGCGGCTCCAACAGCGACAAAATAAACATCCGTTGTGGGCGCAGCAACCGGTGAACCACAGGCCTGCATCATCAGCACCAGTCGCTCCAGGCCCACGGCAAAGCCGGCGGCGGGAGTTGCTTTTCCGCCGAGCTGCTCGACCAATCCATCGTAGCGACCGCCCGCGCAAATGGTGCCTTGCGCCCCCAGTGAATCAGTGAGCCACTCAAATACCGTGCGATGGTAATAATCCAGGCCCCGCACCAGGCGAGGATTCAGGACGTATTCAATACCGGTCGCAGTTAGCAACTCCTGTAACCGCTGCAAGTGTTCACTGGATTCAGTATCGAGATAATCAAGCAAGTTCGGGGCCTCTTCCAGCAATGCCTGTGTGCGCGCCGATTTGCTGTCGAGTATTCGCAATGGATTGCTAGCCAAGCGGCGGCGGCTGTCCTCATCCAACTGCTCTTCGCGGGCGCTCAGGTAGTGAACAAGGGCAGCCCGGTAGCGAGACCGGGAATCCATATCTCCCAAAGAGCTCAGCTGTAGCTGGACTTCTTTATCGATACCCAGTGCTCGCCAGATACGCGCGCTGAGCAGTATCAGTTCAGCTTCAATTTCAGCGCCGGAGCTTCCAAACACCTCAACTCCAACCTGATGAAACTGGCGTCGGCGGCCTTTCTGCGGGCGCTCATAGCGAAACATGGGACCCGCATACCAGAGTTTTTGCCGGGTATTGAGCATGTTGTGCTGGTTAACCGCTCGCACGCAGCCTGCGGTGCCCTCGGGTCGCAGTGTCAAACTCTCATCATTGCGATCGGGAAAGGTATACATTTCCTTCTCTACAATATCTGTCACTGCACCAATGGCGCGGCTAAACAGCGCCGTTTGCTCCACCACCGGCAGGCGAATTTCGCTGTATCCATAGGCAGCCAGTATCCTGGAAACCTCCCGCTCCAGGTGTTGCCAGAGATGGGTTTCATCGGGGAGTATGTCGCTCATCCCGCGGATGGCGCGTATCTGGCTCACCGTTATTTCCTGTCAGTCCTTCAGTATCAGATCTTTTTCTGCCGCGGCGCGCTGCTGTTCCAGCTCCGCCGCGCGCCGGCGTATTACCTGTTCCAAGTGGTCGATAAAATCCTCGTTGCCGATTTTGTGATCCGCTTCCCCACCCAGGTATATCAGGTTGCTGGGGCTGGCGCCGGTCAATCCCACATCGGCTTCACGCGCTTCGCCAGGGCCGTTAACAATGCACCCTATGACAGCCACATCCATCGGTGTGCGGATATCTTCCAGCCGCTGCTCCAGCGTATTCATGGTATCGACAACGTCAAAATTCTGGCGCGAGCAACTGGGACAGGCAATAAAGTTTATCCCGTTGCTGCGCAGCTTGAGGCTTTTCAGGATTTCAAATCCAACTTTCACTTCCTCGACCGGGTCTGCCGCCAGGGAAATGCGGATAGTGTCGCCAATGCCATCCATTAACAACATACCCAGACCGACGGCAGATTTAACGGTGCCGCCGCGCAAACCACCGGCTTCGGTAATCCCCAGGTGCAGAGGTTGTTCGATTTGCTGAGATATCAACCGGTATGCCTCTACCGCCATGAATACCTGAGAGGCCTTTACACTGATTTTAAAATCCTGGAAATCCAGCTTGTCGAGTATATCCACATGGCGCATCGCTGATTCCACCAGAGCTTCAGCCGTAGGCTCTCCGTACTTGCGTTGCAACTCTTTGCCCAGCGAGCCGGCGTTAACGCCAATGCGGATGGGAATACCTTTGTCGCGACAGCTGTCCACAACTTTGCGAACACGATCATCGCGGCCAATATTGCCGGGGTTTATGCGCAGACAATCGACACCGTACTCAGCGACTTGCAAAGCAATTTTGTAATCGAAGTGGATATCGGCCACCAGCGGTATTGCCACCCTGGAGCGAATGCTCCTGAACGCCTGCGCAGCTTCCATGCTCGGCACCGACACGCGCACGATATCTGCACCGGCATCCTCAATGGCCAAAATCTGTGCAACAGTAGCATCGACATCACAGGTTTCGGTGTTGGTCATGCTCTGCACACTAATTGGAGCATCGCCACCAACGGCCACCTTGCCGATGTGTATTTGCCGCGTCTTACGCCGCTTGATAGGGGATTGGCTAATCATTGCTCACCTACACTGAACCTGGCCACGATACGACCGGGCCGGCTCTGGATTTCAAACTCTTGTCCATCGTAATGCAACTGCACATAGCGAGAGTCGCCTACCAATATCGCAAAGGGCGGCTGGCCGTCCAAACCCAGCTCATCACCGGACCGGCGCAGATCTGCATAGATCCGCGTATCGGTCCCATCGCGTACCTCCAGCCAGCAATCGCCACTGAACCTGAATTGCAACAGAGCAGCCGTGAAGGATACTTGCGATGATGGTGCCGGCGGCTGCGCCACCTCAACTGCGACTTGTTCGACGGTGATTTCCGTAGCTGCATCATCTACCGGGACTATCGCTTCCTCTATTGGCGCCTGCTTTACCGGCGCCTGCTCTACTGGCGATAAGGCCTCCGGCCGGCGGGGCGCAGGTAGCTGCGTCGCTTTGTTCTGCACTGCCGGGCTTTCCGCAGTAGCGCCATCGCCCTGCCCTGAATCGCCCTGCCACCACAAAAACACCATCACCACCAGGATCGCACCGGCAATGCTTGCGCTGATGCCCACTATGGGCCGCCGCGTGAATGGCTCCTGCCGGTCGGTACTGGCACTGATAGCAAGAGTTTGCTCCGGCAACGCCATGGCAGTATATGCGGACAGCAATTCCTGTTGGTCAACACCCAGCATTTTTCCATAGGCGCGCAGATAACCGCGCACGAAAGCGGTACCGCGCATTTCATCAAAACGGTTTTCTTCAATAGCACTGACGTACCTGGGCAACCAGTTCAGGCGGTCTGCCATTTCCCGGGCAGAGATACCCGCCGCTGCGCGCGCCTGGCGCAGCATACCGCCTGGAGTCTGCTCAGGACTCTGTTCGGGATTGACCACCTGATCAAAGCTCGCCACGTTGCAGAGCTCTTTCGTATGCCTGGTACCCAGCGGACTCTGGATACAAATTTCTCAATGCCAGGGCTCGACTGGCCAGGGCATTCTTGTCACCCAGTTCATGGGCCAAGCGTACGCCCAGCCACAGTGCTCGAGGTGACTGGCGTCGCGCCAGGGTTTTATGGATTTCCAGATGCCGCTCCGCACTGCGCCAGTCGCCCAGTTCGAATTCGACATGCGCGAGTTCCAGCATGGCCAGCCGGTTGGTGCGATCCATGGTCAGCGCACGGGTAAGTGCCTGCCTGGCTCCCTCATACTCGTCCAACTGTACCCGGCTCAAGCCCAGGTTGATAAACGCCTGTGGCCGTGACTCATACAAGGTGTCCTTGATCACCACTTCCAATTGGTCTTCAGCTTCCCGGTAGCGGCCCTGGGAATACAGAAATGCTGCGTAGTTATTGCGCGCGCGCGAAAATGGCTTTCTGAGTGCTATGGCCTTTTTGAAATTATCTTCGGCCAGTTCATATTCGCCGGTACTTTGATATACCAGCGCAAAGGCCTCGTAGACATTGGCAGCCTTCGGATCTATCCCGGCAGCAATTTTTAGATTGCGTTTGGCGTCTTTCCAATTACCCTCCCCGATATAGCGACGGGCCAACTCCACGCGGGTGCGAAGTGCCTGGTCGGGAGAGGCTTCGGCAGTGAATACCCGCTCTGTCTTGGTCACACAGGCTGACAACACCATTACCGCCAGTACGGCCGGCAAGGTTAGAAACATTGTCATAGTTACCGTCCTCATTGCACCGTGACCACCTGTGCCTGCTGATTGGCTCGATAGCGCTCACTGCGACGCGTTCTATCGGCAACCTGGCCAACCAGTTGGCCACAGGCCGCATCAATATCATCGCCGCGAGTCGTGCGCAGCGTCACTATATAGCCCGCGTCGATCAAAACCTGCCAGAAACGTGAAACTGCGTTGCCACTGGGCCGCCGGTAGTGCGACAGATCGAAGGTATTAAAGGGGATCAGGTTGATCTTGCAGGGAAAATCTTTCAGCAGGCGCGCCAGTTGCTGCGCCTGCAGGGGTGAGTCATTAACACCGGCTATCAGTGTGTACTCTACTGTCACCACCCTTTTCTTATCCTTCTGGGCGGCCAGGTAGTTCTTGCTACTTGCCAGCAGCATCGCTATCGGGTACTTGCGATTGATTGGCACCAACTGATTGCGCAACTCATCGTCGGGCGCATGCAGGGAGATGGCCAGCGACACTTCGCTGACCAGGGCCAGCTTGTCCAGCGCCGGTACCACCCCGGCAGTACTGAGTGTGACCCTGCGTTTTGACAGCCCATAGGCGAGGTCTTCCAGCATGAGATCCATGGCAGCCACGACATTGTCGAAATTGAGCAGCGGCTCGCCCATACCCATCATCACCACGTTGGTAATCTTACGGCCCTTGCCATTTTGAAAGGCATCATAGGACTTCAAAGCCAACCAGACCTGACCGATTATCTCGGCGGCGGTCAGGTCTCTCTGGAAGCCCTGCTTACCGGTTGAGCAAAAACTGCAATCGAGGCTGCAACCGACCTGCGAAGATACGCACAGGGTTCCGCGCGTACCCTCGGGTATATAAACAGTTTCCACCAGACTGCCACCCTCGACGCGAATGGCCCATTTGCGGGTGCCATCTTCGGAATCCTGCCGGCTCACCACCTCTGGCGGCCTGACTTCAGCTACGTCGGCGAGCTTGTCGCGCAATGATTTACTGAGGTTGGTCATCTCGTCAAAGCCGGTGACACCGTGGTGATGAATCCACTTGAGAAGTTGCTGCGCACGAAAAGGTTTCTCCCCCAACCCGAGGAAGAAGTCCTGCATTGCCGGCAGTGTCAGACCGAGCAAATTGACGCGCGTTGTTGTCATCCCCAGCAGACCTTAACGGTCGCAGATCTCGCCGGCTTCGAAGAAGTAAGCGATTTCACGTGCAGCGGACTCGGCTGAATCAGAGCCATGTACCGCGTTGGCATCAATAGACTCGGCAAAGTCGGCGCGGATGGTGCCGGCTTCCGCTTCCTGTGGATTGGTTGCGCCCATCAGGTCGCGATTTTTGGCAACTGCTCCCTCACCTTCAAGCACCTGCACACACACCGGGCCGGATGTTATGAACTCAATCAGCCCTGGAAAAAATGGGCGCTCGCGATGCTCGGCGTAAAAGCCACCGGCACGCTCTTCGCTCAGGCGCATCATCTTGGCGGCAACCAGGCGCAGGCCGTTTTTTTCAAAACGACTGTAAATCTCGCCGACTACATTCTTCGCCACAGCGTCTGGTTTAACAATCGAGAGGGTTCTTTCAACAGCCATTTACAAATCTCCATAACATAATTAATACGAGCCCGGCAGCTCCAGTTACCGGAGCCGCCAGGACCGGTTTGATAAATCCGCGCAAGTATAAAGAAATTGCCGCTGTCTTGCACCCCCTATGGCACAGGAATATATAGACTTTAGCAACAAAATCAGTGGTTTAGAGAATATTACTCGTAAACACAACTGCATTGCGCCCGCAGTTAACGTAATTTCGAGATTGCGTTTGAAAATTGGCCGGCGGCGCAGTCAACGTCCTCCCCGGTAGTGTACCTGCCAAAGGTAAACCGCAGTGAACTATGGGCCAGTTGATCGGCTACACCCAGCGCGTGTAAAACATAGGATGGCTCCACACTGGCCGAGTTACAGGCCGAGCCGGTAGACAGGGCCAGGTCCTTCAGCGACAGCAGCAGCACCTCTCCCTCAACACCCTCTACACCGATGTTGAGAACGCCGGGCACCCGCGACGCGGCATCACCATTGATGTGAAGACCATCAATATCCGCCAGTTGCGCCCAAAATCGATCTCGCAGGGCAACAATTCGCGCCGCCTCCTGTGGCATCTCCTCACGGGCAATGCGCGCCGCCTCTCCCATGCCGGCTATCTGGTGCGTAGCCAGGGTGCCAGAGCGCATGCCGCGTTCATGGCCGCCACCGTGAATCTGTGCCTGAATCTGTACCCTTGGTGCCCGCCGCACATACAGCGCGCCAATCCCTTTGGGTCCGTACATCTTGTGCGCAGTCATCGACATCAGGTCTACCTTGAGAGTTGACAGGTCTACTTCGATCTTTCCGACGCTCTGGGCGCCATCGGTGTGAAACAGGATGTCATGCTCGCGGCACAGCGCCCCAATAGCGGCGACATCGTTGACCACACCCAGTTCGTTGTTGGCATGCATGATACTCACCAGAATCGTATCCTCGCGAATGGCATCCCGCACCGCGTCCACGCTGGTCAATCCATCTACCGCTGGTGCCAGGTAGCTCAGTTCAAAGCCCTCGATCTCAAGAAATTTACAGGTATCCAGCACTGCCTTGTGCTCAATACTCGAGGTAATAATATGCTTGCCCCGCTCAGGGTTGGCATAGGCAACACCCTTGATCGCGAGGTTGTCAGACTCGGTGGCACCGCTGGTCCAGATTATTTCTCGCGGATCCGCATGAACCAGGTCCGCCACCTGTCGGCGCGCCTCCTCCACTGTCTGCTCCGCCTTCCAGCCGTATATGTGGGAGCGAGAGGCCGGGTTACCAAAGTTTCCCGCCAGCGACAAACACTCGGTCATGACTTTTACTACCCGCGGGTCGACCGGTGTCGTTGCCGAATAATCCAGGTATATTGGCTTTTGCATATCAGCCACGCGCCGCTTTTTGAGTTTCAGTGAGAATGCCACGCAGGATGTTCAATTCCATCTCGTCCAGCCGCAGCCGACCGTACATCCGTCGCAGTCGCGCCATTAGCTGGCGCGGCGCCGCCGGGTCCAGAAAACCGATTTCAACCATCACTTGTTCCAGGTGCTCATAGAATCGCTCCATATTGTCAGCCGTGCTCAGTGGCGCATCCCAATCGGCACAGGGATCGTCGGGCAGTTCATCTGCCACCTCCAACATGCGCAATTCATAGACGACAATCTGCACGGCCATGGCCAGGTTCAGGCTGGTGTAATCCTCGTGGGTGGGCACGTGCAAATGCAGGTTACACCGTTGCAACTCATCGTTGGTCAGGCCCCTGTCCTCCCTGCCAAACACAATCCCCACCTGTTGCCTGGCCTGTGTTACAGCCAGTGCCTGTGCCGCACAGCGGCGCGGGTCCAGTACCGGCCACGGAATCCGGCGCCCGCGCGCGCTGGTGCCGACCACCAATTGGCAGTCGGCAATGGCCTCCTGCAGGGTCCCCACTACTTGGGCATTTTGCAGGACGTCGCCGGCTCCAACCGCCCGCCAGTCGGCTTCTTCATGGGGAAATCGCGATGGATGAACCAGACATAGATCACTCAAACCCATGTTTTTCATGGCCCGGGCAACACCACCGATATTGCCCGGATGGGTGGTATTTACCAGAATGATGCGAACCCCCGATAAACTCATTGAACCGGCCTGCATGATTGGGGCGCGAAGTGTAGCAGATCTGCTATAATCGCGCGCCGTTCCCCACCCGCAAAGACCATTTATGGAACCTATGACCCGTATTGCACTGCGCGCTGCCCGTAAAGCCGGGGAGCTAATTGCACGCGCGACTGAAGACCTGGACAGAATCGACGTTGAGACCAAGAGCGCCAATGATTTTGTATCTGAAGTCGATCGCAATGCGGAGCGGGAAATTCTCTATCACCTCAACAGGGCCTATCCAGACCACGCTTTCCTGGCTGAGGAAAGTGGCAGCTCCGGCAACCCTGAATCCGAGTATCGCTGGATTATTGACCCGCTGGATGGAACCACCAATTTCCTGCGCGGTATTCCACATTTCGCGGTGTCCATTGCCTGTGAATTTCGCGGCAAAATAGAGCACGCCGTGGTGCTGGATCCAATTCGCAGGGAAGAGTTTCTTGCCAGCCGCGGCCGTGGCGCTCAACTCAATGGCCACAGAATACGCGTTAGCAAGCTGGCCAGCCTGGACGGCGCACTGTTGGGCACCGGTATTCCCTTCAAGGAACGCCAAACAGAACACCTGCCTGCCTATACAAAAAGCCTGGCAACCCTGGCAGGCTGCTGTGCCGGCATACGTCGGGCTGGTGCGGCGGCGCTGGACCTGGCTTACGTGGCAGCCGGCCGCCTGGACGCCTTCTGGGAGATAGGGCTGGCGCCCTGGGATATCGCCGCAGGTTCACTGCTGGTGCGAGAAGCCGGCGGGTTGATCGGCGACTTTAAGGGCGGCGCCGGCTATATGGAAAGCGGCAATATTGTGTGTGGCAATCCCAAGTGTTTCAAGGCAGTACTACAAGTCACCAATGCTACCCTAGGGCATATCGTCTAGTTCGGCGCCTTCCCGAACGGGAATCATCAAATCCTTTTTGCTGACACCCAGCAGCAGCAGGCTGCTTGCCGCTACATAAATTGATGAATAGGTACCGATAATAACCCCCACGATCAGAGCCAGGGCGAAACCGTGAATCATTTCGCCGCCAAACACCGCCAGCGCCACCAGCACCAGCAAGGTTGTCAGGGAGGTGACCAGGGTACGGCCCAGGGTTTCGGTCAGGGAGACATTGATTATCTGCAGGGCATCGGTCTTGCGAATCTTGCGAAAATTTTCGCGAATTCGATCCGCCACCACGATGGTATCGTTTAGCGAGTAACCGATCACAGCAAGCACCGCGGCCAGCACGGTAAGATCAAATTCAATCCCCAGCAGGGAGAAAAACCCCAGGGTGATCAATACGTCGTGTACCAGGGCTACTACGGCACCGACCGAAAACTTGAACTGAAAGCGAAAGGCCACGTAAAGCATCACCAGGCCCAGCGCCAATAACATGGCCAACCCGCCCTGCTCGCGCAACTCGTCACCGACCTGGGGCCCCACGAATTCAATGCGTCGCAATTCAACATCGCCCGACCAACTTTGCTGTAACAGGGCCAGCAAGCGCGCGCCATCCTGGTCTGAATAACCCTGCGGCAAGCGGATCAGTACATCGCGATCAGATCCAAAACTGGATACCAGCGCACCGTCAAAACCGCCGGCCGACAAGGTGCCGCGCATCTCTTCCAGGGGAGCGCTGTCGTTGTAATACACTTCAACCAATGTGCCGCCAGTGAAATCCAGGCCCCAGTTCAACCGGTTGATGGACAGTGATGCAATCGAGATCAACAGCAGCAGCGTGGAAACAACAAGGGCCAGGCGGCGCTGACCCATAAAATTAATAGTCTTCATAAGGATTGGTCCTACCCGATGGCGAGTCGCTTGACGTTGCGACCCCCATAAAAGAGGTTTATCAATGCCCGCGTGCCCAAAATCGCGGTGAACATTGAAGTAATAATGCCAATCGACAGTGTCACGGCAAAGCCCTTGATGGGGCCAGTACCTACCGCATACAGAATCAGGGCTACCAGCAAGGTGGTTATGTTGGCATCCAGAATGGTCACCACCGCACGCTGAAAGCCCGCATGAATGGCCATTTGCGGCGACAGTCCATGCCTAATTTCTTCACGGATCCGGGCAAAGATAAGTACGTTGGCATCCACCGCCATACCCACGGTTAACACAATTCCGGCTATACCCGGCAGCGTCAGGGTTGCTCCCAGTATCGACATGCACGCTATCAGCAACATCAGGTTGCAGGCTAGCGCCGTTACCGCCGCCACACCAAACACCCGGTAGTAGAACAGCATAAACAGCACCACTAACAGCACGCCGATCTGCACCGACTTGACGCCTTTGGCAATATTTTCGGCGCCCAGCGATGGTCCAATGGTGCGCTCTTCCACAAAATCAATAGGTGCCGCCAGGGCGCCTGCGCGCAGCAATAGCGCAAGCTCGGAAGATTCCTGGGGACTATCCAGGCCGGTTATCTGAAACTGCGCGCCCAGTGCCGATTGAATAACAGGTGCGGTGATAATTTTCTTCTCGTCATAGGGAATTTTGATTATGACCTCAGCCCCGTCTGCACCGGTTTCATAGCGAGTACGATGCTTGCGCTCGATAAACAGAACCCCCATGCGACGCTTGATATTATTGCGGGTAGCGCGGTGCATCAGCGTGCCACCTTCGTTATCCAGACTGATGTTTACATTGGGCCGCCCGTTCTGGTCGAAGCTGGCCTGGGCATTGGAGACGCGCTCACCGGTAATCACCACCTCCCGCTCCAGCCACTCACTGGCGGCAGCACGATCCGCACTGCGGTATGAGAACTGCTGCCGTGTGGACAGGGGTGCATCAGAAGTCGCCACCAGTCTGAATTCAAGGTTAGCCGTCTTGCCGAGAATGCGCTTGGCCTCGGCGGTGTCCTGGATGCCTGGCAACTCCACCACAATTCGATTGCGGCCCTGCTTCTGTACCAATGGTTCCGACACCCCAAGTTCATTAACCCGGTTGCGCAGCGTAGTCAGGTTTTGCTGCACCGCGTAAGTTGAAATTTCCTCGCGCTGCGCCAGCGACATAACAGCTGTGAAAGTAAATTCTCCGGCGCGGCTATTATCGCCTCGCTGGACAACCAGTTCGGGGAATTCATCGCGCAGCGCAACATAGGCATCTTCACGTTGCGCTTGGGTCTTGAACCTGAGGTATACCGTTTGCTCATCCTCCAGGCTGACAAAACCGCGAATGCGCTTCTCACGCAATAACTTCTTGGTTGCACTGGTATAGAATTCGAGCTTGCGCAGCAATGCGGCCTCAACATCGACCTCCAACTTAAAATGCACGCCGCCGCTCAGGTCCAGACCCAGCTTCATGGGCTGAGCCCCGAAATTGCTGAGCCACTGGGGCGTGGTTGGGGCGAGGTTAAGGGCGACAATAAAGTCGTCTCCCAGGGTGCGCTGTGTCAGCCGCTGGGCCGGTAATTGATCATCGCGCCGGCGCAAACGAATAAGCGCGTTGGCGCCGTCGGCCGCCACTTCGGCGGCAAGGTAATCTATGTCCTGCCGGGCCAGCACAGTAGTTACCCTGTCCAGGGAACCCTGGTCCATAAGCCGAGAGCTGCTCTGACCACTTATCTGCAGGGCCGGGTCGGGTGCATAGAGGTTGGGGGCTGCGTAGAAAAAGCCCAGCAACACCAGGCCCAGCACCAACGAGTATTTCCACAGGGGATATTTATTAAGCATGATTCACTCGAAAAAAAGTTGCGTCATTATAATGAAACGGCTGATTCAATCCACCCACCGACGCGCATTTTGAAACAAACGCAGCCAGGCCCCGTCTGCATCCCACTCCCGCGGCGCCCAGGAACACTGCACGGCTCGGAATGCGCGTTCAGGGTGCGGCATCATGACGGTAACCCGTCCATCGGTACTACTCAATCCGGTTATTCCCGCAGGTGAACCATTCGGGTTGGCCGGGTACGCCTGGCTGGGCTGTAAATCATTGCCGATAAAGCGCAGTGCTACCAAACCGGCTTGTTCCGCGCGTTGCCGGGCGGCCAGATCGGCAAATTCAACCCGGCCCTCGCCGTGTGCTACCGGCACCGGCATGTACGAGCCGGCCATGTCGCGCAGCAATATGGACGGACTTTGCCGCACCTGGACCATTGAAAATCGTGCTTCGAATTGCTCAGAGCGATTGCGCACAAAGCGCGGCCAGTGGTCGGCGCCGGGAATAAGCTCCTTCAGCGTTGACATCATTTGGCAACCATTACATATGCCCAGGCCGAAACTGTCGGCGCGATGAAAAAACTCCGCGAACTGCTCGCGCAAACGGGCATTAAACAACACACTTTTAGCCCAACCTTCACCCGCTCCCAGTACGTCGCCATAGGAAAAACCGCCACAGGCAGCCAGGCCCTTGAACTGCTCCAGCGTAAAACGACCACTGAACAGATCACTCATATGAACATCAGTAGCGTCAAAGCCGGCCCGCTGAAAAGCCGCCGCCATTTCCACATGACCGTTGACACCCTGTTCACGCAAAATCGCAATGGCTGGACGTTCGCCCCGGTTTATATAGGGTGCACCAATGTCCTCGGCAACATCGTAGCTGAGCGCAACACTGAGGCCCGGGTCGGATTCTGCCAGCGCAGCATACTCTTCGGCGGCACAGTCTTCATTGTCTCTCATGGCCTGGATGCGGTAGCTGGTCTCGGCCCATACCTGTTGTAGCGCCTGGCGTGACTCCAACAGCAGTTGCGTATCACCACAGCGAATATCCAGGCTGTCCCCGGAGCGGGGAGAACCGAGCACCTGTACGCAGGCCGCCAGTCCCAGTTGTTGGGCACGCGTTCGCAGCCGGCTGAGAACCGCCGGGGATAATTGCAATACTGCGCCGGCCTCTTCACAAAACAATGCCGCCAGTGCGTCTTCACCCAGTGCAGCAATATCGAGTTGCCAGCCGCAGCGACCGGCAAAAGCCATTTCCAGCAAGCTAACCAGCAATCCCCCGTCAGAACGGTCGTGATAAGCCAGTAGTTGATCTGCTGCCAACAAATCCTGGATCAAAACAAAGAAACCACCCAGCAAGCTGGGGTTTTCCAAATCAGGGGCTTCGCTACCCAGTTGGCCATACACCTGTGCCAGCGCCGAGCCACCCAGGCGCTGCCGGCCGACGCCCAGATCCAACAGCACCAATACCGTGTCGGGCTGATCGAGGCGTATTTGCGGGGTGACGGTTTTGCGTACATCGAGCACCGGCGCGAAGGCCGAAACAATCAGCGATACGGGTGCGGTGACAGACTTATCCCCCGCTTCCTCTGACCAGGCCGTGCGCATGGACATGGAATCCTTGCCAACGGGAATAGTCATTCCCAGCGCGGGACAAAACTCCATACCCACCGCTTTGACTGTATCGTACAGGATCTCATCTTCCACACCGTGACCGGCGGCGCACATCCAGTTGGCAGAAAGTTTGACATCGGCCAACTCACCGATACGCGTGGCGGCGATATTGGTTATTGCCTCGGTAATAGCCATGCGTCCTGAGGCCGGGCCGCACAGCAGGGCCAAGGGGGTTCGCTCCCCCATTGCCATCGCCTCACCGGCATTAGAGTCATAGGCAACCGTGGTCACGGCACAATCGGCAACGGGCACTTGCCAGGGCCCCACCATTTGATCCCTGTGCACCATACCGGTAACAGTCCGGTCGCCGATGGTAATCAGAAAGCTCTTGCTGGCCACCGAGGGCAATCGCAATACCCGCTGTAGCGCCTCGCTCACGGTTACCTCTGGCAGCGCCAACGGCTCGGCTTGCCGGGGCACGCGGCGCATGTCCCTGTGCATATGGGGTGTCTTGCCGAAGAGCACAGACATGGGCAGATCTACCGGTACATTGCCGAATTCACCGTCCGACAATGTTATATGCTGTTCTGCTGTGGCTTCACCAACTACCGCAAAAGGGCAGCGTTCACGTTCACATATCGCTGAAAAACGCGCCATATTGTGGGGGGAAACAGCCATTACATAGCGTTCCTGGGCTTCGTTACACCATATTTCCAGGGGTGACATGCCGGGCTCGTCATTGGGAATGGCGCGCAGATCGAAACTACCGCCGCGTCCGCCATCTTTAACCAACTCAGGCAGCGCATTGGAAAGACCGCCGGCGCCCACATCGTGAATGAACGCAATCGGGTTGTCGTCTCCCAATTGCCAACAGCGATCAATGACTTCCTGGCAGCGCCTTTCAATTTCCGGGTTCTGTCGTTGCACCGAGGCAAAATCCAGGTCTTCGGCACTGTCGCCGCTAGCCATGGATGATGCCGCTCCCCCGCCCAGCCCAATCAGCATGGCTGGACCGCCCAGCACCACCAGTTTGGCACCGACGTCGATGTCGCCTTTGTCTACATGCTCGGCGCGAATGTTGCCATAGCCACCGGCGATCATAATTGGCTTGTGATAACCGCGAACGTCACCGTCGACTTGAGCTTCGTAGCTGCGAAAGTAACCACACAAGTTGGGCCGGCCAAACTCGTTGTTGAATGCCGCCCCACCGATGGGGCCTTCTATCATCACGTCCAGTGCAGAAACAATGCGAGCGGGTTTGCCGTAATCCTTTTCCCAAGGCTGCTCAAAATCAGGGATTCGCAGGTTGGAAACCGAAAAACCGGACAGGCCAACCTTGGGCTTGGAGCCTCTGCCAACCGCGCCTTCATCCCGAATTTCACCACCGGAGCCGGTGCCCGCACCGGGGAAAGGTGCAATGGCGGTCGGGTGATTATGCGTTTCTACCTTCATTAGCAGATGAATGGGTTCCTGCGAGTAGCCATACCTTGCAGTAACCGGGTCCGGAAAAAAGCGCCCCGCAACTGTCCCCTCTATAACTGCAGCATTATCAGAATAGGCAGACAGCACCTTGGCGCCCGCTTTTTCATTGGTATTGCGAATCATCTGCAACGGGGAATGTTGCTGTGGCTGTCCGTCCACACTCCAACAGGCGTTAAAAATTTTGTGCCGGCAGTGTTCAGAGTTGGCCTGGGCGAACATCATCAGCTCTACATCATTGGGGTTGCGGCCCAATTCGGTAAAACTCTCTATCAGGTAATCGATTTCGTCTTCCGCCAGGGCCAGGCCTAAATCCAAATTTGCCTGTGCCAGGGCGTCGCGCCCACCGCCGGCAATATCCACAGCGGTCAAAGGCCTGGGGGATTCATGCCGAAACAGGCACTGGGCCTGCTCTGCTTCGTTAAGTACCTGCTCAACCATACGATCATGTAGCACCGCGGTCACTTGCCGGAGAAGCTCGGCGTCGACGGTCTCTGGCAATTCCAGCCGATAGGCGATGCCGCGCTCTATCCGCTGTACCTGCGCCAGGCCACAATTATGGACAATATCAGTGGCCTTGCTGGACCAGGGTGAAATAATACCGGTGCGTGGCACCACCAGAAACAGCCTGCCACTGCTCTCGCCCTGGTCCGACTGTGAGTCGCCGCTGGGTCCATAATGCAACAGCTGCTGTAAAACCTGTAAATGCTCATCGCTGAGCTGTTCTGAAAGTTCAGCAAAATGCACATACTCCGCCGTTAGCGTGCCGATGGCGGCATCCAGGCTGTGCAGTTTGCGTAGCAGTTTAGTGCGTCTGAATTCCGACAGGGCCGGAGCACCGCGCAGCGTGAGCATGCTGGAAATCGCCTATTGAGCAGATCGGATCGGGTGATAAAAAACGGCGTCATTGTACTGCATTTAGACAGCGGCTGTTAGCTTCTGGGCGGTGAATTTATCACCTTTGTAGAGCATCGCAGCCGGACTATAATGGGAGCCATGAAATACAGGCTCTTGTGCAGCCAGGTGCTGTTAATGCTGTCGGCCATTTTGCTAGTGGGCTGCGGCAGCTCGGACTCCTTGGATCGTATCCTCAAGCGCGGTGAATTAATTGTCGTCAGCCGCAACGGCCCGACGACTTTTTATGAGGACAAAGGCGGCCCAGCCGGGTTCGAATACGCCCTCAGCAGCATGTTTGCCGAACAACTGGGCGTCCGCCTGAGAATGGAAGCCAGGCACAATATCGCTGACATATTGCAAAGTGTGCGGCGCGGACAAGCAGATATGGCAGCGGCTGGATTGAGCATCACTCCCATGCGGCAACTGGAGTTTCAGTTTTCACAACCCTACGCCGACATCCAGACCCAGGTTATTTACGTGAGCGGCACCTTCAGGCCCCGCAAGATCGAAGACTTGTACAATAGCCGCTTGGTAGTACTGGCGAACAGTAGTCACGCTGAAGCGCTGCGCGACATTCAGGCCCAACATCCAGACCTGCATTGGCAGAATATAGATAATGCCGAACCAACGGACTTGTTGGATATGGTCACCTCCGGGGCGGCGACCTACGCCCTGATAGATTCGAACGAATTTGTTGCCAACCGGGGCTTTTATCCCAAGTTACGTACTGGTTTCAATATCGCGCCGGACGCGCAACTCGCCTGGCTGTTCACCGGCAGCGACAGTAATGATCGACTGTTGGAGAGGGTTGATACATTTATTGAGGGGATTCAGGCGGACGGCACCCTGGAGCAGTTGAAAGAGCAGCATTTCGGTCACGCCTGGGGGGTAGCCCAGGTGGATTCACAAACCTTTAGTCGACGCGTGAGAAATCGACTACCAAAATACGAAGCCCTGCTGCGCACCATTGCCCAGGAGTACCAGTTGGACTGGCACCTGCTGGCTGCCATTTCCTACCAGGAATCTCACTGGAATCCACGCGCCAGGTCTGCCACTGGCGTGCGCGGCTTGATGATGCTGACCTCGACTACAGCACTGGAAATGAATGTTAGCAACCGACTCGATCCAACCCAGAGTCTGCGCGGCGGTGCCCGCTATTTCAAGAAAATAAAACGTCTGCTGCCCTCAGACATAGAGGAACCGGATCGCACCTGGTTTGCCCTGGCTGCCTACAATATCGGGCGGGGCCACCTGGAGGACGCCAGGGTAATCACTGAGCGACAGGGGGGCAATCCGCACCTGTGGGTAGACGTTAAACAACGCTTGCCGCTACTGCAGAAAAGCAAGTACTACCGCCGCACCAGGCACGGCTATGCGCGAGGCTCGGAACCGGTGACTTACGTGAAAAATATTCGCCATTACTACAACATTCTCGCCTGGCGAGATATCAGCAAGAATAGTCCACCCGCGCCTGTGATCGTCGATCAGCACCTGCCTGAAATCCTCAAAACGAGCCGGCTTTCTGCATTGTGAGTGCGCGCGATCTAGCGCCTGGACTGAAAAAACCCCTGCAGCAAGGCGGCACTTTCCTCGGCCAACAGGCCCTCTTCCCAAACCACGCTGTGATTGCAATAACTGGCGTCCAGGGCACTGGCCTGACTGCACACTACCCCTGCGCGGGGCTCTCTGGTCGCAAACACCAGGCGCGCAACTCTAGCGTGAACAAGAGCGCCCACACACATAGTGCAGGGCTCCAGGGTGACGTAAAGGGTGCTTGCCGGCAGCCGGTAGTTGCCAACCCGCTGCGCCGCGTCGCGCAGCGCCACACACTCCGCGTGGGCAGTGGGATCCCGAGCAGAAATAACCCGGTTCCAGCCCTCACCGATAATCTGGCCATCGCTGACTACCACCGCACCGACCGGAACTTCCTGGGCAGCAGCGGCTCGTTGCGCCAACTTCATCGCCCTTTCCATGAACAACAAATCGGTGCCGGTAGCGTTCATTCCCACTCGATTGTTAATAAGGGCTCTTCTCCGGTTCTATGAGTGAAAAAGGATGCCGCCCCCCACATAATCTGCCGGTATATAAGGCTTCTCACAACTTTATATGGAACAGGTATATGGACATCGGCATCCAGTGGGATATTTTGGGCCTCAAGGGGCAGTGCGTCAATCAGATAGGACTGGACGAACAGACGCACAAACGCACAAACGCCATACACCCCGTTACCGGGGAGAAAAGGAACGCTCAACCGGTATGTCCGGCGACAGGTCAGGGATGTGCCGCTTTTTGGCTATTCCTGCATGATAGACATGGAACTGGCCCAGGTGTTTATCAGCAAGAACGAACGGCGCATGGAGCACTGTGAGTGCACCGTGCAAAGGTCTCATTCAATTACATCGAACTCTTCGACAACCCAAGCTGGCGCCATGGCTATAACGATGGGGTATCGCCGGTGGAGTTTGAAAAGCAGTATTATGAGAAGCTATCAAGTCTCTAGGAAATTAGGGGCTTGCCAGCTCGATGAGAATTCGAACATAATAAGACCTTGTTGCGTATCTTCATCAGGCATATCCTTGCCTGCTCGTCACTTTCCGAAAAGGACATTCTGAATGGCTTCCTCATCAAGCCGATCGACAGTTCAAAAGGCTTACATCGCTTATTATGGTCGACCCGCAGACCCGGGAGGCCTTACATATTGGGCAAATAGACTTGAAGAAGAAGGAAGCCTCTCAGCAATTATCGAATCTTTTGGAAATTCAGAGGAATTCATCAGCCGCTTTGGCGGACTGTCCAACACACAACTAATTCAGCAGGTCTACACGCAGCTCTTTGGTCGCGACCCAGACCCAGAGGGATTAATTTTCTACGCTGAAAAGCTCGACGGCGGTGTAATCAATTTACAAACCTTCACATTGGATGTTTTGAATGGAGCTAGTGGCGCCGACGTGAAGGTCATAGAAAGTAAATTGCTGGTTGCAAATTACTTTACAGACCACGTTAGTGAAAGTGCGTTCACTTACAGCGGCAGCGTCGCCATCCAACAGGCGAGTGATCTCATATCGGGCATCGCAGGAAGCGAAACCGATTTAGAGCTGGTGGCACGAGTGGTTAACTTTTTTGAGAGCATTGAAGAACCAACAACCCCATACGCCCCAGGTAACATTCCTTTAGGTCAAACTAAGACGGGTGAGATTGAGGTCGTTTCTGATGAAGATTGGTTCGCCATCTCGCTTGAGGCGAATACAACATACCTATTTACCATGAGCAGTACTGAACTCGAGACCGCTTACCTCAAGCTGCGCGACAATAGGGGCTATAGTATTGAATCCGACACTCAGTCCTTCGATGAGAATCGAGCTGAAATCGGCTACACCCCGGATCAATCTGGGACATACTATCTCTCAGCCTCTGATTTATTCGATGGGTCAACGGGCGAGTACCAGATCGGTTTTGCACTGAGTGGCACAACCGACGACTACACAGACGACACATCTACTTCTGGCAGTATTGCATTGGGCCAAAGCAAGACGGGTGAGATTGAGGTCGTTTCTGATGAAGATTGGTTCGCCATCTCGCTTGAGGCGAATACAACATACCTATTTACCATGAGCAGTACTGAACTCGAGACCGCTTACCTCAAGCTGCGCGACAATAGGGGCTATAGTATTGAATCCGACACTCAGTCCTTCGATGAGAATCGAGCTGAAATCGGCTACACCCCGGATCAATCTGGGACATACTATCTCTCAGCCTCTGATTTATTCGATGGGTCAACGGGCGAGTACCAGATCGGTTTTGCACTGAGTGGCACAACCGACGACTACACAGACGACACATCTACTTCTGGCAGTATTGCATTGGGCCAAAGCAAGACGGGTGAGATTGAGGTCGTTTCTGATGAAGATTGGTTCGCCATCTCGCTTGAGGCGAATACAACATACCTATTTACCATGAGCAGTACTGAACTCGAGACCGCTTACCTCAAGCTGCGCGACAATAGGGGCTATAGTATTGAATCCGACACTCAGTCCTTCGATGAGAATCGAGCTGAAATCGGCTACACCCCGGATCAATCTGGGACATACTATCTCTCAGCCTCTGATTTATTCGATGGGTCAACGGGCGAGTACCAGATCGGTTTTGCACTGAGTGGCACAACCGACGACTACACAGACGACTACACAGACGACACATCTACTTCTGGCAGTATTGCATTGGGCCAAAGCAAGACGGGTGAGATTGAGGTCGTTTCTGATGAAGATTGGTTCGCCATCTCGCTTGAGGCGAATACAACATACCTATTTGGCATGAGCAGTACTGAACTCGAGACCGCTTACCTCAAGCTGCGCGACAATAGGGGCTATAGTATTGAATCCGACTCTCAGTCCTTCGATGAGAATCGAGCTGAAATCGGCTACACCCCGGATCAATCTGGGACATACTATCTCTCAGCCTCTGATTTATTCGATGGGTCAACGGGCGAGTACCAGATCGGTTTTGCACTGAGTGGCACAACCGACGACTACACAGACGACACATCTACTTCTGGCAGTATTGCATTGGGCCAAAGCAAGACGGGTGAGATTGAGGTCGTTTCTGATGAAGATTGGTTCGCCATCTCGCTTGAGGCGAATACAACATACCTATTTGGCATGAGCAGTACTGAACTCGAGACCGCTTACCTCAAGCTGCGCGACAATAGGGGCTATAGTATTGAATCCGACTCTCAGTCCTTCGATGAGAATCGAGCTGAAATCGGCTACACCCCGGATCAATCTGGGACATACTATCTCTCAGCCTCTGATTTATTCGATGGGTCAACGGGCGAGTACCAGATCGGTTTTGCGCTGAGCGGCACAACAGATGATTATTGGCCAGGCTAGTTTGGATATTTATAGTATGGATTCGACCATAGATACTAGCCAGACCGCCTGCTCTACCCTGAACCGCGTGGATTTTTATAGATATCAAAAGTACGTTTTTCAACGAGGACTTCTATGCCAGCGTTCTCATATATCCACTCGCTGATTTCGGAAAATACAGATTGCAAAAAATCGCTATTAATCTGCGCCGGATCACTCAGTGTAAAATCCAGATCCTCTGAAAATCGATAGGTTTCAAAATAGCATTTTTTGAGACAAGTTCCCCCCCTTGAAGACCCATGTTTTACCAATTTCGTGTTGATGAATCCCCGCGAGTATCCAGCCTAATACGTAGTCTTTCTCAATGACGTGCGGCCTAATGCCGCTACTCGTCGCAAGCTCTAAAATCTCTCGCTTAGGAATCACGCCAGGTCCTTGAAGCTTTCTGGGATGAATAAACGCCACCGTGTCACTAGCGGTCCACGTTTTAGCGATGGGTCGAGGTATGCATTTCCTTGGCTCAGATTTTGTTTGCACAAGGCGACCAATTCATGTCCTTCACCCAGGTATCGTTCTGCCAGAAAACCCAAGCGCTTGAAAACCGCTCCATTTTCCATTCGTCCCGCATAATCCCCAAGTGTGGAAAAATTCTGGTGGTCGCTACTCTTATATTCTTTAAAGCAGTCGACCATATGCTGAACACCACCGCCTAGAGAAGGGTTATAAAGCATATCGACTATTGTTTTATGGGGATCCGATATCTGAATTGTCTTGTTCTTCTCCCAAATAGTTTTTGTAGCAAATACCAACTTTGGCTTCATTTTGGTCACCACAAACCTCGCCCCTTGAACCTCCTCTATTTTTTGAGCTGAGGGTCGTTCGGCCACGATACATATATTATCACTGCTGTCCCGTTAACTTTCATATGAGTTTCATTTGATTGACATCGGGCAGTCTGCCATCAGGCGGATCACCCCTTAACAACGCCATCAGGTCACGCTTATCAAACAAATTAAGCTGCAGTAATCGCAATAGCTGCTGCATACTCTTTGTGAGTCCAGACTGAAACTTCAGAAATGCAATTAGCAGGTATACGCACATCGCTATCCATATTTGAGTCATCACTGCATTCTTGCTCGTGCCAACAAACGATTTGATTTTCAGGTTCTGTTTTATCCACTTAAAGAATAATTCCACTTGCCACCTGGCTTTGTAGACATCGGCAATCGTCTTGGCTGCCAGTTTGAAATTGTTTGTTACAAACACATAGTGCTTACCCGTCTCCGCATCTTTGTAGCCAACCCGCCTTAATCGAACAGGACATTTTTTGGAGACCTGGGGGCCGGTGAATTCTATCGTTTGATCACACGTCAAACCTTTGCCTTTCAGCACCGATCGACGCTCGATAATGCGGTATTTTGCATTGCTCTTAAGCCGGGTGACGAAGAAAATACCCTTATCTGTCAATTGCTTATACCAAACGTAATCATTGTAGGCTTTATCAATTGCAATAATACTTCCCTTAGGAAATATGAGCGTGCGACCCACTGTTACATCGTGCTTCTTCCCTTCCGTGACGACCACAAACTCCGGCAAATAACCCGCATGATTCAAACCGACGTGCAGCTTAATCGCTCCTTTGGTGGTGCGAAAATCAGCCCAGGGAAACGCAGACAAACACAAGTCGATGGTGGACGCGTCCAGCGAATAAAGCGGGTGAGTAAATCTGAAACTATGATCAGGCGCCACGCCTTGGCAGCGAGTTAACAGTTTTCCAAACAGCGCTTCGTACAGAGCATAAGGCTTATCTTCATTGATGCGCGATAGGTTGGATCGCGACAGCTTCGCGCTGCCCAGGTGGTAAAGGCGATGCATTTGCGCCGACATATTATCCACGATATCACGCAAGCTGTTTCGACCAGACAATTGAGCCATCGTCAGCGACACAAACTGTGACCAGCGGGAGGCTTTACGAAAGGAACGGCCAGAATGATGTTGTTTGGCAAGGGTCTCAAATTCATGTCTCGGAACAAGTTTTAGTATTTGTGACAGGATCGTATTACAATGCGCCATGGTCTGGTTCCCTCTATTAATACACTGTTTTATAGACAATCTCATTGTATCAATTGTGGCGGAATCAGACCTCCTTATTTCTCCTTAACGGGACAGCAGTGATATATTATGAAATATTTGTTCTGTAAGATCCCAGTATTCAGCTGCACTCCATCCACCGACATAGCAAGAGCCATATAACTCGGGAATTAAAACCCAGGCATCTTCCAGCACCCTTTCTGTTGTTGATGCCTCAATAGGTACTACTGCATAGAGGCCTCGCTTTATACGCGTTAGCCACCCCTGCTTGGCCCAACGTGACAAGGATTTAGCCATTTTATCGCTGGGCTCTTCCAAACAGCTCGCAGCAGCGGCCACGGTGAAAACATCACCGACCTCACGGATAACCTTACCCAATTGTTGTTTTGCGTAAGTCAAAAGTACACCATAACTATTTTAATTCAGCTTTTTGCTGAGCAATATAGAACACAGTATACCAACATTGTCTAAAATGGTATATTTTGAAACGCATAACTCATCATTACGATGAATTACGTGGCTTATACTGTACTATACCGCACAAGAAAGTGATAACTGACGCTTGTCAGAGCTAAAGAGAAGGAGAAAGCGCCACCTTATCCCGAGTGGCCAGGCTTTCATGGGCCGGTTTTAATCGGCGCTGTTAATCTTCATTGGGCTGCAAGATGGTATTCATCCTCCCATCATGAACGAGGGTCAGGGGCTATGTCAGGCCCATTTCGTGTTAGCAACACGGTTCCCGTTCAGTATCATCTCGTATTGGAAGAGGCTGCTGCTTCCTCTAGGCCCTCACAACTTCTATACTGGGCCTTCATTATTGGGAGTAAACCATGGCCGTCGGGAATCCACTGCTAGACCTGTTTGGCAGATCGCCAGTTCGTCCTATTCAAGAGCACATGCTCAAGGTACAGGCTGCCACTAAATTACTGGTCAGCTTTGTCACCGCCGCACAGCAGGGAGACTGGAAAAAGGCCGAGGCAATACGCAAGGAAATTGTTGGGCTGGAGCGCGACGCCGACAAGCTCAAGCACTCGGTGCGCACACATTTACCCAAGCGCCTGTTTATGCCTGTGTCACGCAATGACCTGCTCGAGTTGGTCACCACCCAGGATCGCATCGCGGGCAGCGCCAAAGATATCTCCGGACTGATGGTGGGCAGGAAAATTCGCTTACCCAAGCCGCTGTATTCACAGTTCAAGGACTACCTGAAAGCTTGTGTTGAGGTATCCGCACAGGCCCTGCAGGCCATCGAGGAAATGGATGAAGTCTTTGAGGCTGGCTTCGGCCGCCGTGAAGTACGCAAGGTCGATGCGAAAATTACTGAAATCGGCCGACTGGAAAAACGCACTGACAAGCTGCAGATTAAAGTGCGCGCCGAGTTATTCAAGTTGGAGGCAGAACTGCCTCCAGTTGAAGTGATGTTTCTCTACAAGATAATAGAGCTGGTCGGCGGTATCGCCGACCATGCCGAGCGCACTGGCAACCGCATGCAGATCCTTATCACCCAATAGCCAGAGCTATACAGCAGCGCCCTAGTACTTGAACTGAGTGTCGATCATAAGCCGGTCGTAGTCGTGCCTGTTGCCGACATTCTCATCAACTTCGTTGAGGAAGTAGCTAAAGCTCACCACCCATTTCCTGTTGATGGCGTAAGCTCCCTGGAATTTGTGGCCCTTAGCATCGGTACCACCACCACCGAAGTCTGAGTCTGTCAGCAGACCCAATACCGCGTCCGCCTCCAGGTCTTGATAGGTATATGCCGCCTGCCAGTTGCCCGCAGTCTTGGTCTTGCCCAGTTTCACACCGAGCGCATAGCCGGTATCGTTATCGTCCGCGTCTTCATTGACCACGTAATCCGCAAACAGGCTGACCGGCATGGCGCCGATGTTCATCGAGATGTCGGCAAAGGCCTGGATAATATTGTAGTCAAACCGGTAGACACAGCTACCCGGATCACCGGCAGCTACGCAGTCAAAGCTATTGCCAAAAAAGTCATCATCATCGCCAAAGAAGGATTGCTTGCCTGCGGTGTCGAAATTGTAATAAGCACCACCGGCAGTCACCCTGGCGCCGGCGACATTGCCGTTGAAGCCCAGTTGTCCACCCCAGGAGTAGGAATCATTGGACTTCTTGGTATCGCTTTCCAGCCAGGTACCACCGAGATTGACGAACCACCAACCCTTTCTGTAGACGAGGCCCACACCCTCGGGATTAAAATCACCGTCGAAGATCAGGCCGTACTTTTGCGGCCGGTACCAGATGTTGGTAAACTTGCCACCGATGATATTGAGGCCTTCCATCGCCTGCCAGTTGGCATAGGCCAAATCCAGCCGCAAGTCCTTGCTCGAGCCACCGCCACCCAGGGTCTGGTTGGTAGAGACCGGGGCATCGCTGCCACTGGCCACACCCAGGCCAACTTCTACACCGTCAGGCAGTTGGGCTACCAGAGCCGCCCGGGCACGAATACGATTGCGGTCGCGATCATCCCTGCCCTGTTCATCGATGTTTTCATAGCGATAGCGGAAAGCGCCCTTGAGCCTGATACTGTCAGTCCAATTGGATTGGGACTCCCGGGTCTGCACACTGGCAAGCTCTTGCCTGCCAATCTTTACTTCCCTGATCGTCTCCTGGTTGAGCTGGCGCAAGTTGGCGTTTTCAGACTCCAGCTTGTGCAGTCGCTTGGCCAGCGCGACAAATTCAGCGCGCAGTTCGGCAAACTCCTGAGCCGTGACAGCCGCATTCGCTGGATTGGCGATAGCCGCCACGGCTAAGGCAGATAAAAGTTTTAGCTTGTTGTTCATGTATCACTCCGACTCTGAGCTATCCCCACAAAAGTACTGCGCATAGTAACGCCTCCGTGTAGAGGCGTATTGGTTTTTGTGTTTTGTTGATACAACTGGTCGGCAGGTGGCCTGTACATACAGGAATTTGGCAGGCATCCAGGTATGGCCGTCCTGACAGCAGTGCGTACTATCGCAACGATGCGTTGATATTTTCCAGTACCTTGGTACCCGGGCACAGTTCTGTTTCAGACAGTGTATTGAGCGGTTTATGAACGGTATCCAGCACCTCGTGCAATTCTGGCGCAGTCCTGTCCATATAGATAAGACCGGTGAGGATTCTGCCATGATTGCGATATTCTTCAAGGGTATTGATGGCCGAAATGCGCTCGAACGGATCCAGGCCCTCAGCGATTTTGTACAGGTGTAACACCGAACCGTCGTGCATGGTCACTTCCGTGGAAGTGCCGGGCTGGTAGTGGGCAGTGATTTCCTGGCGCATGGGTACAAAATCCATGGTGCCGGTGGCCTCCGCATGCTCCCGCACAAACTGGTAAGACTTGGTGGATCCCACGTTGTTGTTGAAAGTTACGCAGGGTGAGGCCACATCGATCAGGGCAAAGCCCTTGTGGGTAATGGCCGCTTTTATCAATGGCACCAACTGCTCTTTGTCACCGGAAAAACTGCGCGAGACAAAAGTGGCGCCTAACTGCAGGGCGGTCGAGCACAAATCGATCGCGGCATAGGGGTTGGCAGCGCCTTTTTTGCTGGCGGATCCCTGGTCGGCGGTCGCTGAGTCCTGGCCCTTGGTGAGGCCGTAGCAGCCATTGTTCATGACGATGTACGCCATGTTCACGTTGCGCCGAACCGCGTGCACAAACTGGCCCATCCCGATTGAGGCGGTGTCACCATCGCCGGACACGCCCAGATAGATTAATTCACGATTGGCCATGGCGGCTCCAGTGGCCACCGATGGCAAGCGCCCGTGTACGGCATTGAAGCCGTGGGATTTGCCGAGGAAAAATGCCGGCGTTTTGGAGGAACAGCCAATACCGGACAATTTGGCAATCTTGTGCGGTTCAATGGACAACTCGTGTACCGCTTTGACGATCGCGCCGCTGATAGAATCGTGGCCACAGCCCGCACACAGGTTTGAGATGGCACCCTCGTAGTCCGCCTTGGTGTAGCCCAGGTCGTTGACCGGCAGTTCGGGGTGACGGAATGTTGGATTGATATAACTCATCGTTGCTCTCCATCTGCGCTCAAGGCTGTTCCGCCGGCTGTCTTGCGTCGCAAAGGTGTTACATTGCTGCCGGGAATTTGTTGCAGAATCTGTTTGCGGATATTGCGCGCACTAATCGGTGTGCCATCGAAGCACAATACTGATTTGAGCTTGTCCGGACCGAATTCAAACTCCGCCATTAGCAAAGTACGCAGCTGCGCATCCCTGTTTTGCTCGATCACAAAAGTGCGCTCGTGGTTGTCAATAAACGCCTCAACATCATCATTGAAGGGGAATGAGCGGACCCGCATGGCATCGACAAAAACCCCCTCCTCTGCCAGGTAGTCCAGCGCCTCCAGTGATGAGGCCTCACTGGTTCCAAAAAAGATAACCCCGTAGTCGGTGGCTTGTGAGGCCGGGGTCATGACCGGGCCGGGCACGTACTGCTTGGCGGTTTCCCACTTGGCCATCAGCCGGTGCATGTTGCGCTCGTAAACCTCCCCACTCTCTGTGTAAACGGCGTAATCATCCCGGGAGGTGCCGCGGGTAACATAGGCACCCCTGCTGGGATGGGTGCCCGGGTAGGTGCGGTAACAAATCGCGTCCAGGTCCACATCCAGGTAGCGACCAAATTCGGCACCGTTTTCCAACTCATCGGCGGTCATAATCTTGCCCCGATCGTAGCGGCGATCATCATCCCACTCCAGCGGTGGCGACATATTGTCATTCATGCCCAGCTCCAGGTCGGTCAGCATGATAATCGGTGTTTGCAGGCGCTCCGCCAGGTCGAAAGAGTCTGCGGCCATGTCAAAACATTCGCGCGGCGTCGACGGGAACAACAGTACCTGCTTGGTATCCCCGTGGGAGGCATAGGCTGCCGAAAGGATGTCCGATTGCTGAGTCCTGGTCGGCATGCCGGTGGAGGGGCCCGCCCGCTGTACGTCTATCAATACCACCGGAACCTCGGCATAGTAGGCCAGTCCCAAAAACTCTGCCATCAGGCTGAGGCCAGGGCCGCTCGTTGCGGTAAAGGAGCGGGCTCCATTCCAGGCGGCGCCGATCACCATGCCGATGGCGGCGAGTTCATCTTCGGCCTGCACAATCGCAAAGTTTTTGCGGCCGGTGCCGGGGTCTATACGCATGCGTTTACAATATTTCTCGAAGGCCTCAATCACCGAGGTCGACGGCGTAATCGGGTACCAGGCCGCCATGCTCGCGCCGCCGTAGATACAACCCAGACCGATCGCGGTGTTGCCGTCCAGCAGGATGCTGTCGCCAACCAGGTCGCGTTTTTCCACCCGAATCGAAATGGGGCAATCGTAATTTTCCTTGGTGTACCGGTGACCCAGTTCCAGGGCGTGAATATTAGGCGCAATCAGTTTTTCCTTGCCTTTGAACTGATCGCCAACCAACTCGGTGATGACCTTGAAGTCGATATCCAGTAGCGCGGCCAGCGCCCCCACGTAGATAATATTTTTGAATAGCTGCCGCTGGCGTGGGTCCGCGTATTCACGGTTGCAGATTGCCGTCAGCGGTACACCGATAATATGTACATCGTTGCGCAGCAGACGCAGGTCCAGGGGTTTGGTGTTGTCGTAAATGAAATATCCACCACTCTCTACTTCCTGGATATCCGAAGGCATACTCTGCGGGTTGACGCTGAGCATAATGTCTACCCCGCCACGCCGGCCCAGGTAGCCTTTATCACTGACCCGCACTTCATACCAGGTGGGCAGCCCCTGGATATTGGAGGGGAATATATTCTTCGGCGATACCGGCAGGCCCATACGGAACAGGGATTTGGCGAACAGGTGGTTGGCGCTGGCAGAGCCGGTGCCATTGACGTTGGCAAACTTGATAACGAAATCGTTGACGGCGCTTATGGTTTTCATATTACTGCCCCGCCTTGCTTACGTTATAGAGGAATTTCTGCATGTCCCAGGCGGTGGTGGGACAACGCTCGGCGCACAGGCCGCAATGCAAACAGACGTTTTCGTCCTTGACCATGACCCGCTGAGTGGGCAATTCGGCAGATACATACAAATCCTGCGCCAGGTTGTTGGCGGGCATGGTCAACCGCGGGCGCAGCTCGGCTTCTTCCGCATTGCCGGTAAAGCTGATGCAATCGGTTGGACAGATATCCACGCAGGCATCACATTCGATGCAAAGCGGCGCATCAAATACGGTCTGCACGTCACAGTTGAGACAGCGCTGGGCTTCTTTAAAACCAATAGTGGCATCAAAACCCAGTTCTACCTCGATCTTGCGATCACCCAGCGATTTCTTTTTATCCGCCAACGGCACGACATAGCGCAAGTCGTCCTCGATAGCATTGTCGTAGCTCCACTCGTGCACGCCCATTTTCTGGCTGACCAGGTTGGTACCCGGCGCGGGTCGCATGTCCACCGACTCACCGCGACAGAGCAGGTCTATGGATATGGCCGCCTGGTGGCCGTGGGCTACTGCGGTGATGATATTCTCGGGGCCAAAGGCAGAGTCACCACCAAAAAATACGTTTTCGATACTGGACTGGAAGGTGCTTGCATTGACCACCGGCATATCCCACTTGCCAAACTCCATGCCGATGTCGCGCTCTATCCAGGGAAAGGTATTTTCCTGGCCAATGGCCATGAGCACGTTATCGCACTCCATGAATACCGGGTCTTCGCCGGTGGGCACCAACTCTCGCTTGCCCTGGTCATCGTAAACCGCCGCCACTTTCTCAAAATTCATGCCCACCAATTTGCCCGCCTCCAGCACAAACTCCGTGGGCACGTGGTTATCGTAGATAGGGATGTCTTCGTGCATGGCATCTTCCTTCTCCCAGGGCGATGCCTTCATATCGGCAAAGGGGCTGCGCACTACCACCCGCACATCTTCACCGCCCATGCGCCGGGCAGTGCGGCAGCAGTCCATGGCGGTATTGCCACCACCGAGTACTAACACCTTCTTGCCGATGCTACCGGTGTGCTCAAAGGCGACGTTGGCGAGGAAATCGATACCAATGTAGGTCTGGCCGGCGGCTTCCTGACGGCCGGGAAGATTGGGCAGATCCTTGCCCCGGGGCGCGCCGGTGCCGACAAAGATGGCATCGTAGCCCTTGTCCATGACATTACTGAGACTATCGATGTAATGGTCAAAGGTGGATATGACGCCCATATCGAGGATGTAGTTCACCTCCTGGCGCAATACTTCTATGGGCAGGCGAAAGGAAGGGATCTGGCTCAGCATCATGCCGCCACCTTCAATTTGCTCGTCAAACAGGTCGATGGCATAGCCCAGCGGGGCCAGGTCGCGGGCCACTGTCAGCGCCGCCGGACCGCCGCCGATCAGGGCGATGCGCTTGCCGTTTTTATGGCGCGGTATCTCCGGCATACGGGCGGCGATTACATCGTCATTCTTGTTGTCAGCGGCGACGCGCTTGAGGCGACAAATTGCCACCGGTTCCTCTTCAACGCGACCGCGCCGGCAGGCCGGCTCGCAGGGCCGATCGCAGGTGCGGCCCAGCACGCCCGGAAAGACGTTGGATTCCCAGTTGATCATGTAGGCTTCGTCGTAGCGCTCGGCGGCGATATGGCGAATATATTCCGGCACGGGAGTGTGCGCCGGACAGGCGAACTGGCAGTCCACCACCTTGTGGAAATACTCCGGATTTCCGATATCTGTTACGTTCACAGTTAATTCCTGGCCTTTATTCAAGGGGCAACCGAACTATATAGTGTGTCACAACGGGCCTGCAAATAACATTGCCCTGCTACCAAAACCACCAGCCACTGCTTTCGAACTCCTTCTCACAGCCATTGAGCTGTTTGGTGTAGCTGGCGGAGCGGCGGGACACCTTTTTCGACACCCCGATCAACCACTGCTTGTTTTTGTAGCTGCGTTTGTTAAACCCCCCCTGCCCCTCGTGGTAAGCGAGATACAGGTGATAGGGGTCGTTCTTCCTGATACCACTGCGCCGGTAGGATTGATGGTTGTACCAGCCAACGAAATCAATGGAATCACCAAAATCATCGCGATCGGCGCCGTAATTACCCGCATCGCGTATATAGGTATCCCAGGTTTCATCCAGCGCCTGGGTATAGCCAAACGACGAGGACGGCCGCGACCCTGGTATCACCCAGAGAATCTGCTTGCGCGGCGGTTTGACCTTGGCCTGGAATCTGGATTCCTGGTGCATAATTGCCATCATCACCGGAATCGGACTGCCCCAGCGATCCCGGGCATCATCTGCATCGCCATACCAGCCATCTTTTTCCCGGAAAATGGCACAGATATTGTTCACATCCGAGGGCGGACTGGTGGTGCAGCCAGATACCATAAAAATGATAATTATTAATAACTTATAGCGCATTACTCACACTCCATGGAATTTGAGTAAAATCAGCAACTGTTCCTCATCTATTACATTAATTTCCAGCTCCAAGGCCTTGGCAAGCTTGGCACCGGCACCGGATCCCGCCACCACGCAATGGGTCTTGGCAGAGACACTGCCCGCCACTTTGGCGCCCAGTATCTGCAGGTGTGCCTTGGCCTGGTCCCGGGACATGGTCTCCAGTGTGCCGGTCACTACCCAGGTTTCACCCTGCAGCGGTGCAGCGCCGGCAACCACCTCCACATCCGGCCAGTGCACACCGGCACTGCGCAGGGCGGCAACCACAGCCATACTGTCTGCGGAATCGAAAAATTGTCGCAAATGGTCGGCCACCACCGGGCCGACATCTGCCACGGCCAGCAGTTGTTCCTCACTGGCCTGGGCCAGCGCTTGCCAATTGCCGAACTGCCCGGCCAGGCTCAATGCCGTCGCCTCCCCTACTTCGCGAATGCCCAACGCGTAGATAAACCGCGGCAACGTCGTGGCGCGACTTTTCTGCAGCGCTGAGATCAGGTTCTCGGCTGATTTTTCTCCCATGCGTTCAAGCGTCAGCAGTTGCTCGACCGGCAGGGTGTAAAGATCGGCAATTGAGTTAATCATGCCCGCATCGGCCAGTTGTTCGACCAGTTTGTCTCCCAGCCCATCAATATCCATGGCCCGGCGCGATGCGAAATGCTTGATCGCCTCTTTCTGCTGGGCGGCGCAGGCCAGTCCGCCCGGGCAGCGAAAGATCGCCTCGTCCTCCTGCCGCTCCAAGGGTGAATTACAGACCGGACAAAAGCTGGGGAATTGCGGTGCCTGCGCGTCCGCCGGGCGCTGCTCCAGCACCACAGATACCACCTGCGGAATCACATCACCGGCCCGTCGCACCACCACCGAGTCACCCACCATCACGCCCAGGCGCTCAATCTCATCGCGGTTGTGCAGACTGGCGTTGCTAACGGTTACGCCACCTACAAAGACCGGCTGCAAGCGCGCCACGGGGGTCACCGCGCCCGTGCGCCCTACCTGGTATTCAATATCCAGCAAACGGGTGACTTCTTCCTGGGCCGGGAATTTCCTGGCGATGGCCCAGCGCGGTGCCCGCGATACATAACCCAGCTCGGCCTGCAGGGACAGGTCATTGACCTTGAATACAATGCCATCGATATCGTATGCCAGCTCATCGCGCTTTAGCGCGAGGCGATCGTAGTAGCTGTTGCAATCATCCACGCCAGTGACCACCGCCGATTGCGCGTTGATGCGCAGACCCCAGCGCTGCAACCCATTGAGAATCCGGTGGTGCCGGCTCGGCAGCGCCCCGCCTTCCACTACCCCCACGCTGTAACAACACATTTCCAGTGGGCGTGCCGCCGTAACCCGTGCGTCCAACTGCCGCAGGCTACCGGCGGCGGCATTGCGGGGATTTATAAATACTTTTTCACCCCCGGCGCGGGCCCGCTCATTCATCGCTTCAAATCCATCCCTGGGCATATAGACTTCACCGCGCACCTCCAGCAGCGCAGGGTAATCCTCACCGAGCAGGCGCAGGGGTATCGAGGGAATGGTGCGCACATTGTGGGTAATATCCTCGCCGCTGCTGCCATTACCACGGGTGGCGCCGCGCTCCAGCACGCCGTCGCGGTACAGCAGGCTGACCGCGATGCCGTCCAGCTTCGGCTCACAGGCATATTCAATAGCTGCGCTGGACTTTAAGCGGTCTTGCAGCCGCCGCTCAAAATCGCCCATCTCCTCGGCACTAAAGGCATTGTCCAGGGACAACATTGGCAGTTCGTGCCGCACCTGTCGGAATTCGCTGAGCGGCTGCGCACCGACCCGCTGGGTGGGGGAATCGACAGTGATCAGCTCAGGGTTAGCCTGTTCCAACTTCTGCAAGCGCCGCAGCAGGCGATCGTATTCTGCGTCGGGTATGGAGGGTTCATCGAGAACGTAGTAGCGATAGTTGTGCTGGCGCAAACGCGCGTGGAGTTGTTCTACCTCAACTGCGGCGGCGGCCATATCATCCCTGGCGCTTGGAGTGAGCCAACATACGCCGCTCCAGATCGCGAATACGCTGGCGCATGTGCTCCAAAGTCTGGCGCGTGGCGACACTGCGCGACTCATCGAGCAGGTCTCCGTCCAGGTTCTCTGCCACCCCCTGCGCCGTCTCCACCATCACATCAAATGCACCCATCATGTCTTCCGGCCCGGGCAGGGTGGCGAAGAAAATAAGGCCGGAAGTGGAGAAGCCAGACATAGCATCAATATCAAACACACCCGGCTGCAGCATATTGGCTACGCTAAATTGGATAGCACCACGCCCTGCTGCCTGTTGGTGACGGTGGAAAAAGTTCATTGCGCCAAAACGCAATTCGAAGGCCAGCAGTATCTGCAGTATATCGTCGCCGGCAAAGCCCGCTTCATTGCGCGCTACCACGTGCAATATGACCACCTCAGGGTCCACCGGGTCAACCGCCGGTGCCGGCGCTGCGGGCGTCTCGGTACTGGCACGGATGCCGGCCGGCAAATCCAGGGTTTCCCCGGGGCGCGCTGACACGCCCGCCAACTGCTCTGCTGCCGGCGGCGCATCAGTCAACAGGGGTGGTTCATTGGTACCGGGATGGGTAGCTGAATCACTGGCGGCGTTGCCGGGCCGGTTAATGACCCTGGCTCCCCCGTTGGGCAGTTCAGCACCCGAGCGGTGCTCTTCTTCACCTGCTGTCGCCTCCGGTACCGGAGTTAGCGCAACGCGCACACGTTTGGGGTTGTTGCGCACGCGCCGATAGCCATCCAGCAGCACTGCCACTATCAGCAGCGCCCCAATGATGATCATCCAATCACGTATGCTTATGTCCATCAGCTCGCCGCCAGTTCCGCCGCCTCTTCCACATCGACCGTCACCAAACGGGAAACACCCGGCTCCTGCATGGTGACACCCATTAGTTGATCTGCCATTTCCATGGTGATCTTGTTGTGAGTAATAAAAATAAATTGCACCTTGTCTGACATTTCCTGAACCATACGCGCGTAGCGACCGGTATTGGTATCATCCAGCGGTGCATCTACCTCGTCCAGCATACAGAAAGGCGCCGGGTTCAGCCTGAAAATCGAGAACACCAGGGCAATAGCTATCAGCGCTTTCTCACCACCGGACAGCAAGTGAATGGTGGCGTTTTTCTTGCCCGGCGGGCGCGCCATGATGGTCATGCCGGTATCCAGCAGGTCTTCACCGGTCATTTCCAGGTAGGCGGAGCCTCCTCCGAACACACGCGGGAACAACTCCTGCAAGCTGGCATTTACCTTGTCGAAGGTCTCCCGGAAACGCTTGCGGGTCTCGCGGTCTATCTTGCGAATGGCGGACTCCAGGGTTTCCAGTGCGCTGACCAGGTCTTCGTGCTGGGCGTCCAGGTAGTTTTTGCGCTCGGATTGCTGACTGTATTCATCGATAGCGGCCAGGTTGATGGGGCCGAGCCGGGAAATACGATTGCCAACCTGCTCCAACAACCGCTGCCACTCGTCTTCGCCAGCGTGTGCCGGCAACCCCTGTAGCACATCGTCCAGTTGGTGTCCGCTTTCCTTGAGCTGTTTTTCCAGGGTTTCCCGCTGTACCTGCAGGGTCTGGTTATCCAGCTTGAGTTTCTCCAATTCGCTGCGCACGGTGCCAGAGCGCTGTTCTATCGCTGCCCGCAGCGTTTCTGATTCGCGCAGGTCGTGATCAATGCCTGCCACTTTGAAACGCGACTCGCCCAGTTCGGTTTCTACGCTGAGGCGTTGTTCCAGTTGGCTCTCCAACTCTTGCTGTAAACCATCCAGGGGCGAATCGTTGCTGCTGATACTTTCCTGCAGACTTTGCTTGCGCTCCAACAGTTGCTGCACCTGTGTGCCGGTGCGCTCGATAGATTGTGCCATCGAATCCAACTGAGCCTGCAGGGACTGGTGCTGCATTGCAGTCCGGTGAGCACTGTCTTTGTCGTGCCGGGCGGCCTGGCGCGCCTCATCGAGTTTGGCGCGAGCGCTGTCGCGTTGTGACACCAGTGTTTCGCGCCGGCGTGAATCCTGCTCCATTGATTCGATCGCCGCTGACAACAGTTGGCGAGCTTCCGCCAGGCTTTCCTGTTCATCGCGAAACTGCAGGCGCGAATCGTCGATATCGCGGTTAATGGCTTCACGGCGCTTGCTGATATGCTCAATCCTGGCCTGCTCGGCACTGAGTAAAGCGGCCTTCTCAGCTTGCTCGCGGGTCACACTCTGTAACTGCTGTTGTGCCTGGTGACGTTCCTGTTCCAATTGCTTGAGCTGCTGTGCCAAACCCTCCAGCGTTTGTTCCAGCTCACCGCAGCGCTGCTCGGTGGCCTGCTGAGCTTGCAGAAGCTGATCGAGTTCCTGCTGCCGGGCGATAACCCCACCGGCTTCTTCAGCTGCGTTGTTAATCCGTACCCAGTTGGCACCTACCCAGATACCATCCGCCGTAATGAGGGACTGGTGCGCTGGCAAGCTGCTGCGACGCTGCAGTGCCGAGGCCAGGTCAGTGGCCACCAGCACGTCTCCCAGTAGCGCCTGGGCATTACCCACACCGTTCACCTTGGCAGCGAGGCTATCCGCCGCTGCGCTGTCGCCAGTGTGTTGGTCTATCAGGATCAGCTTGCCACGAGGTGCCCGCGCCAGGTCTGCCTCCAGTTGGTCGATCTGTTCAACACAGACCGCCCGCAAGCTGTCGCCCAATACTGTTTCCACGGCGCGCTGCCACTGGGGCTCCACCTGGATCTGCTCAAGCAGGCGCGGCCGCGCTTGCAATTGTCGCTCCGACAACCAGTTTTCCACCGCGTCGCCCGCCCCGGCGGCCGCCTGTTGTAGCACTTCCAGCGACGCCTGCCGACCGCGCTGGGCCTGTAATTCTCCGCGCGCACTGTCCAACTGTGCCGACCGCCGGTTGCGCTGATCGCGGGTGTCATTGACCTGATCCAACAGCTCCGTGCCCCGATTCTGGTGCTCGGCCATGCCCAGTGCTAACTCGGCGATAGTTTCACCCAATTGCTCGCAGACCTCTTCTGCGGGACCGGCGGAGAGCCCTTCCTGCTCCTGCTCGAGGCTGGATATGCGCTGCTGGAGTCGCTGCAGTGCCTGCTCCAGGTGTTGAATCCGCGACTGCTGCACTTCGGCCTGTTGGCGCGGCTGTGCGGCATGTTGGTTGAACTCATCCCAGCCCTGCTGCCAGTTATGCATGCCCTCTTCGGCCTGCACCAGTGTCTCGGCGGACACCTCTTCAGCGGCCTGCAATTGTTCCAGCCGGGGAGATACGGTTGCCAATTCTGACTGCCGCTGCTGCTGTTTGACGCGGTCCTCTTGCAGGTGAGTCTGGGCCTGTTCAAAGCTCAACTCGGTCTGGCCGAGGTCTTCAGTTAACTGTCGAGCGCGCTCCTGCTGGTGCTTGATGGTCTGTTCGATACGCGCAACTTCAGAGCCGAGACTGTAGTAACGCGCCTGCACCTCGTTGAATTCATCGCTGGCCTCGGTGTGAGTAAGGCGCAGCTCTTCGATACGGGCATCGACCTGGCGGTGTTCGGCAATAACGCTTTCCAGCTTGATATCCAACTTGCCGATAGCATGCTTGAAATCCTTGCTGCGCTCGTCATAAGCGCGCCACTGCAGGGTTTGCAACTGTGCTTCAAGAGTCCGCTCTTCCCGCTTGAACTCAGCGTATTTTTCGGCCGCCTGGGCCTGCCGCTGCAGGTGCTGCAACTGGCGCTCCAGTTCATCGCGAATATCGGTCAGTCGCTCGAGATTCTCCAGCGTCCGACGCATACGGCTTTCGGTTTCCTTGCGGCGCTCCTTGTACCTGGAGATACCCGCCGCCTCTTCAATAAATATGCGCAGCTCTTCCGGCCTCGATTCAATCAAGCGCGAAATCATGCCCTGCTCTATGATGGCGTAACTGCGTGGGCCCAGCCCGGTGCCGAGAAAAATATCGGTAATATCCCGTCGCCGGCACTTACCGCCGTTGAGAAAGTATTCGGATTGGCCCTCACGGGTGACCAGGCGCTTGATGGATATTTCCGCGTAGCCGGCGTATTCGCCACCAATCTTGCCATCGCTGTTATCAAAATTCAGCTCGATGGTGGCCTGCCCGACCGGCTGTCGGTTGACCGAGCCATTGAAGATGACGTCAGCCATGCTCTCGCCGCGCAAATTTTTGGCTGAGCTTTCGCCCATAACCCAGCGGACCGCGTCGATGATATTGGATTTACCACAGCCGTTGGGACCCACCACAGCACACATGTTGCTGGGAAAATGAACGGTGGTTGGGTCGACAAACGACTTGAACCCGGCCAGCTTTATTGACTTTAATCTCATAAAACCTTAAGAAACACTCTTAACCCTTTCATTTTCTTATCTTTACATGATTTAGACAAGTGTGTAGCGCCTATCACAACCACAATATGTAGGGGTTTAGTGTAACCTGACAGCACTATACATGGCAGTGGCAACAGAGAGTTTTTTGTAGTTTTTTGACCCCGGCCACTCAGTTGGCAAGCGGCTCAAGCAGCAGCCGGTACACCTGCTCACTGGTGTCGGGCTGTACTGCGCTCAGTTGGCCTTGCAGGGTGGCAAATTCCTCGCCGGGCTGGCCGCCGGGCGTGACCCGCGCCACGATAGTCACTTGCGCCAATTGCGAGATTAGCTGCCCCGCCATGGAATTACTGTCATCCAGACGCAGGGTGATCGGTAACTCAGCCGCTGTCAGGCGCCGCACGGCAACTGGCATACGCGTTTGCAGGGCCGGGTTGCGGGCAAACAAAAATACCGTATCGGTGGGTGCCACTGCGCTGCCGGCGGCCAATTCCAGTCGCACTGAAATCCCGGCGCTATGGTCTACCGCCGCAGGTGCCGCTGACGGCGCCGCTGCGGCGCGGGCGATAACAGCGGCGATCATTTGCGCCGTTGAAGAATCCGGCGGCTCCATCACCAACAATCGTCGCCAGTAGCCGATGGCGGCCTGGTATTGCCCTTTCTCGTAGGATGCCATGCCCAGCAAACCCAAGGCGGTGCGCTGGTGCGGGTCCACACTGAGTGCCCGCTCCGCCAGCAGTTGGCTGTCGTTATCCAATTCCCGGTCGGCCGCCAGGTAGCTGGCCTGTGCCGCCAGTGCCAGCGCCGAAGCATCGCCGGGGGCCTGTTGCGCCAGGCGCACATAGAGGCTCTTGGCCCGTCCGTAGTCGGCGGTATTCATATAGAAACCACCCAACATGGCCTGGTAGTGCAGGTTATCGGGGCGCTGGCCCGCCCGGTCTTCAACCATCAGCATCAGCGCGCGGTAATCCTCTTCGCTGCTGTCGGCGCTAAAGCCCTCCAGGGTGCGTGCCAATTGCACATCGGGCGCCGCGCCCAACTGCCAATACATGGCCACCACCCATACCAGCAGCGGCAGCAACAAAGCCGGCGCCAGCGTGGCGGCACTGCTATCGTTGCGCGTCGTCACATCGGCAATACTGCCATCGGCGTCCTCCAGCATGCGCAACTGGGCGTCCTGTAACAATTCACCATCGTCCGGGCTGGTATCAGCCGTCAACTCGGCCCGGCGCCGTTCAAACCAGTCGCGGTTCGACTGCGCCGCGCTACCGACCTTACGGGTCCGCAGAAAAATCGTCGGGAACAGCAAAAACACCGCCGCCAAGCCCAGCAACAGTGCGCTACCCACCCAAAACTCAATCACTCGTCATCTCCGCCCAGTAATTCGTCCAAACGGTGCTGCTCTGCCGCAGTCAAGGCCGGTGCTGCCGTGGCCTGCGCCCGGTCGCGACGCAGGGTCGCCGGCAGCACCCACAGCGCCAATCCCAGCAGGATCAGGGGTGCCAGCCACAACCCCATGGTCACCGCGCTCCAGCGCGGCCGGTACAGCACAAATTCACCGTAGCGTTGCACCATATAGTCAACAATTTCTGCATCACTGCGACCGGCGTGCAACTGCACAAACAACTGCTTCCTGAGGTCGGCGGCAATCGGGGCATTGGAATCGGCAATATTCTGATTCTGGCACTTGGGACAGCGCAGCTCAGCACTGAGCTGTCGGTAGCGCTCACGCAACAGCTCGTCGTCAAACTCATGACTCTCGATCACGGCACCGGCGGCGGCACTCAATACCATCAGCAACGCGGCGCCCAGTAGCTTGTGCACTATATTCATGGGCCGCTGTCTCGCTGTAATTCCAACATGATGGGTTGCAGTATCTGCAACCAGACCTGTTCATTTACCACCCCTACATGGCGGTAACGGATAATACCGCCGGCATCCACCACATAGGTCTCCGGAGCTCCATAAACGCCCAGATCCAGGCCCAGGCTGCCCTCGGCATCAACGATGCTGAATCGATAGGGATCCCCCAGTTGCTGCAACCATTGCAGTGCTTCGGCATCAACATCCGTGTGGTTGATGCCGAAAATGGTCACCCCTTGCCGCGCCAACTGCATCAGGTAGGGATGCTCAATCCGGCAGGAGACGCACCAGGTGGCCCACACATTAAACAGTGCCACCGCGCCGGTAACGGCGGACCGGTCAACGACTCTCTCCGGTCCCAGCACCGGCAAACGGAAATCCGGAAAGGGCTGATCGATCAGCGCTGAAGGCATGGCGCGCGGGTCCAATTGCAATCCACGCAGTAAAAAACCGCCCAGCACCAGAAATAACACCAGTGGCAACAACAGGATCAGGCGACGCCGTGGAACTGTGTTTTCCGGCACCGTCTCAGGCGACTCCACTGCTGACTCCCCCGGTACTGTCCGCCGCTGACACACGCGAGCGCTGGGTACGATAACGCCGGTCCGCCAGGGTCAAAAACCCGCCCAGCGCCATGGCTATCACTCCGCCCCAGATCCAGCGGACAAAAGGCTTGTAGTGCAAGCGTATCGCCCAGGCACCCCCGCCCAGTGGCTCACCCATAGCAATGAACAAATCTCTCCACAGCCCGGCATCAATGGCCGCTTCTGTCATGGTCTGCCCGGCGACAAGATAGCGACGCTTCTGCGCATTGAGTCTTGCTACAGGCTGCCCCCCCGCAGTCGTCGAGACGATAAAGCGCGCCTCATCGGCTATAAAGTTGGGGCCTCTGACCTGTGCCAGTTCGGCGAAATCGAAATGGTAGCCGGCGATTTCATAGCTGTCGCCGGGCGACATTTTCACGTCGCGTTCTATCGCATACTGACTGGTAAGCACCACCCCTACCGCAGCGGCGGCAAAGCCAATATGGGCCAGCTGCATGCCGTAGTAACTCGGTGACAGGCGGCGCAGACCCGCCGCCACACTGGCGGCGTGGCGAACCCGGTAAACCAGGTCTCGCAACATGGACAACAGTACCCAACTGGCCAGCACCACTACCAGAGCGGTCCAGATGTTAAAGCTGTCACCATAGACAAATGGGAAGACCAGCCCTGCGCCGACCGCCACCAGCGCCGGCACCAGCAATTCAGCCAACCAGCGCGAGCTGTTGTCCCGCTTCCAGCGCGCAGTCGGCCCAATGCCCATAAACGGCATCAACACCGCCATCAATGGCATAAATACCGCGTTGAAATAGGGCGGCCCCACCGAGTACTTGCCCAGTTGCAATACATCGGTGATCAGCGGAAACAGGGTGCCGAACAGCACGGTTAATGTCGCCACCAGGAAAACCACGTTATTGAGCAGCAGCAGGCTCTCCCGGGATATCCAGGCAAAGCCAATGCGACTGTGCACCGCCGGCGCCCGCAACGCATAGAGCGTCAGCGAACCGCCTATCACCACGCCCAGGAAAATCAGGATAAATATCCCCCTGGCGGGGTCCGTGGCAAAGGCGTGCACCGAGGTCAGCACGCCGGAGCGCACCAGGAATGTACCCAGCAGGCTCAGTGAAAATGCAAATATTGCCAATAACACGGTCCAGCTACGAAACAGGCCGCGCTTTTCAGTAGCAGCCAGGCTGTGTACCAGCGCCGTGCCCGCCAACCAGGGCATAAACGAAGCATTTTCCACCGGGTCCCAAAACCACCAACCGCCCCAGCCCAGTTCGTAATAGGCCCACCAGCTTCCCAACATGATACCCAGTGACAGGAAGGCCCAGGCCACATTGGTCCAGGGCCGCGACCAGCGCGCCCAGGAAGCATCCAACCTGCCGCCCAGCAAGGCGGCAACGGCAAAGGCGAAAGCCACTGAAAAGCCCACATAGCCCATGTACAACAAGGGCGGATGAATAATCAGACCTGGGTCCTGCAGCAGTGGATTGAGGTCGGCACCATCGGCCGGAACACTCGGCAGCAAACGCTCGAAGGGGTTGGAGGTGAGCACCGAAAACAACAGAAAACCAACCGCGATCAAGCCCATTACCGATAACACCCGGGCCAGTACCTGCAGGGGTAGCTGGGTGCTAAACAGCGCCACTGCCGCCGTCCACAGGCTCAATATTTGCACCCACAACAGCAGCGACCCCTCGTGATTGCCCCACAGGGCAGAAAACTTGAAGATGGTGGGCATCTTACTGTTGGAGTGATTGGCAACCAGCGCTACTGAAAAGTCGTCGTTCACAAAGGCGTAGCCCAGGCAGGCGAAGCTGATGGATACAAAGACCAGCAAGCCGATGGCCAGTGCCGGGGCCAGCGCCATGGCCGTGCGATCATTGCGGAAAGTGCCCCACAGGGGGATGAACGCCAATAACAGCGCCAAGCCCAGCGCAACCGTGAGGGAAAAATGTCCAAATTCAGGTATCAATAGCCCGCTCCGTTGCCGCTGGACGGGTAGTTTTCAGCCAGCGCATCAGCCACCTCCGGTGGCATGTAATTTTCATCGTGCTTGGCCAACACCTCTGATGCCTGCAAGACGCCGTTAGCGTCCAGCCTGCCGGCGGCGACCACACCCTGACCCTCGGCAAACAGGTCTGGCAATATGCCTTCGTAAACGGCGGTAACCGTGGCCTTGTAATCGGTCACATCGAAGCTGACTTTAAGCCCGTCGCCAATACGTATGACGCTACCCTCCACCACCATGCCGCCGAGCCGGATGGGCTGACCCACCGGTGCCTTGCCAGCCGCGATATCCACCGGTGGAAAAAACAGATTGATGTTGCCTCGCAAGCCATAGGTCACCAGGCCGGTCGCGATACTGGAAAAGACCACGATAAAAGTAACCACCATCAGGCGTTGTTTACGAACCGGGTGCATTGTGGTCCTTCTGTTCCTGTGAGTTTTGTGGCTGGCGTAGTCGTTCATGCCGCCGCGACTTTTCATCCCGCCGCAGCGCTGCACGCTGCTCGACCAGTAGCCGTCGGCTGCCCGCCACCGGCTGCAGCAACAACCAGGCCGCAACCAGCACGGTAAGCAGCGCCACGGCCCATACATAGGGTCCGTGTCCGCCCATCTCCCAGGCCGCCGCCATAGATTCAAACTGCATTTGACTTGCCTCCAGTGATCAGTTGCCTGACCCAGTTAGTGCCGGCTTCGCGGCGCAATATTTCCCACCGCATATTGAGCATCAGCGCACAGGCGAACAGGCAATAAAATGCCAGTATCATCAGCAGCAGCGGATTCAGCATATCGCTGTGCATGGCGGATTCGCCGGTAAATTTGATGGTGGCCGGCTGGTGCAGGCTGTACCACCAGTCAACAGACTTGTAGATAATGGGAATATTGACCGTGCCCACCAGGCTTAACACCGCGCAGGCCCTGGCGGCGGTGGTTTCATTCTCATAGGCCTGGTACAGCGCTATGACACCCAGATAGAGGAAAAACAATACCAGCATGGAGGTCACCCTGGCGTCCCACACCCACCAGGTCCCCCAGGTCGGCTTGCCCCAGATGGCGCCGCTGACCAGGCCCAGGAAAGTCAGCGCTGCGCCTATGGGCGCGCAGCTTTTCATGGCCACATCGGCCATTTTCATTTTCCAGATCAAACTCACCGCGCCGGCCGTGGCCATCACGTAGTATCCAGCCAGAGCGACGATAGCCGCCGGCACATGAAAGTAAATTATGCGAAAACTATTTCCCTGTCGAAAATCCGCCGGTGCATACAACAACCCCCAGATAATACCCACCGTCAGCAGGAGCAGGGTCAGGGGCAACAGCCATTGCAGGATTTTTCCAGAGATCCGGTACAGCCAGGGCGGTGAACCCAATTTATGAAAGAAAGACCACATTACAGATAACGTTGATTGGCAAGCGGTGATTATAGCGAGGTTGCGGCCACAAATCCTAACCTGCATCAACAGAAATGCGCAGGCCGGCGGCAATCGCCAAGGGGGCCAGCGCTATCGCCAGCGATAACATCCCCGCCAGCAACAGCAACTGTGGGGTCGGGTCGCCACCGCGCGCGGCAAACTGTACCGCGCCGGCACCAAAAATCAGCACTGGCACGTACAGCGGCAGGATGATCAACGAGATCAGCATACCACCGCGTTTGAGGCTGACCGTCAATGCCGCACCGATGCTACCGACCAGGCTCAACAGCGCGGTACCCAGTGCCATGCTCGTCACCAGCGCGGCCCTGGCCTCGCTTGGCAATTGCAGCATTACTGCAAAAACCGGCGACAGCAAGGTCAGCGGCAACCCAGTAATCAACCAGTGACCCAATATGTAACTGAGGGAAGACAGAAACAGCGGCTGTGGTGACAGCAGTAATTGCTCCAGCGAACCGTCGTCGTAATCACCGCGAAACAGGGTTTCCGCCGCCATCAGCGTCGCCAGCAGGGCCACGATCCACAAAATACCCGGTGCAAACTCGCGCAACTGCACCGGGTCTGGCCCTATACCCAGGGGAAACAGCGCCACCACCAACAGAAAGAACAGGATGGGGTTGAGAATATCGGCCGGTCGCCGCAACGCCGGCAATAACTGCCTTCGCAAACTCGCCCACAAAAACGTGCTCACGGTGACACGCCAAGTTGCAGGCGCCGCACCGGATAGTCCAGCGGCAAATCCTGGTGGGAGGTCATAATTACCGCCGCGCCGGCCTGCACCCGTTCCACCAGGGTCTGGGTCAATGCCTTGACGCCCTCTCTATCGATGGCGGTGAACGGTTCATCCAGCAGCCACAAATCGGCCCGGCTCAGATAGAGCCGCGCCAGGTTGACGCGCCGCTGCTGGCCGGCAGACATATGCCGGCACAGCACATTTTCATAGCCGTACAGGCCCACCTGCTCCAGAGCGGCATCAATACCGGCGTGTGGCGCCAGGTGGCTATCGCAAAACCAGGCCAGGTTTTCGCGCGCTGTCAGCAATTGCTTTACACCGGCTTTATGTCCCAGGAACAGCAGTTTTTCACTGTGACAGGCAATGGAGCCAGTCAGCCCAATGGACGACAAACCTGCCAGGCTGCGCAACAGGGTAGTCTTGCCGGCGCCATTGGCCCCCTCTACCAGCACCAGTTCACCGCCGGCAATTTCCAGCGTCAGCTTGTCAACCAGGCGCCGGCCACCGCGCTCAAGGCACAGTTCATGGGTGCTCAGCAGGGTCTTGGGCATACTCAAACGGTGACCACGTTAATGGCCGGGAAATACAGATCCGAGTCCACTTCAAGCGGTTGGTGGGTGGCGCTGAGCGAACCAAAATCAAACAGCTTGCGGTCGGCTAACTGCGAGGGTGCGACATTGCGAATGGCCCGAAAGATCGTTTCAGTGCGGCCCGGATACTGTCGCTCCCAGTCGGCCAGCATGCGCTTGATCTGCACGCGCTGCAGGTTGTCCCGGGAACCACACAGGTTGCAGGGAATTATGGGGAAGTCCATGTAGTGGGCATAGGCGGCCAGGTCACTCTCTTTACTGTAGGCCATGGGCCGGATGACCACGTTGGCCCCGTCATCGCTCAACAGCTTGGGCGGCATGGCCTTGAGCTTGCCATTGAAGAACATATTGAGGAACAGGGTCTCGACGATGTCGTCGCGGTGATGTCCCAGGGCAATCCTGTTGGCGCCAATTTCCCGGGCAAAACCGTACAGACTGCCACGGCGCAGGCGCGAGCACAGTCCACAGGTAGTCTTCCCCGCTGGCACCAGTTCCCTGACGATACTGTAGGTATCCTTTTCGAGGATATGGTAGGGCACCCCGCGCTGCTCCAGGTAGTTGGGCAACACCTGTGCGGGGAAGCCAGGCTGCTTCTGGTCCAGGTTCACCGCCACCAGTTCAAACTGCACAGGGGCATTGCGTTGCAGGCTGATCAATACATCCAGCATCGCATAGGAGTCCTTGCCGCCTGACAGGCACACCATCACCCTGTCCCCCGCCTCTATCATATTGTAATCGGCGATAGCGGCGCCGGCGTTGCGACGCAGTCGCTTCTGCAACTTGTTGAACCCGGTTTTTTCCTTTTTTGACAGCTCTCGCACCGTCTTCTCTGCCCAATAGCCTTTGCGGTTGCGAATTCTACGCGAGTAGCTTTTAAAGCGCGAGCACACTAGAATGTGCGCCCCGTAAACGCTGACTATTGGCAATCCCTGAAGCGAGGACATTCACCATGAAAGCACCCGTTCGAGTCACTGTTACCGGCGCCGCCGGCCAAATCGGCTATGCTCTTTTATTCCGCATCGCCGCCGGCGCCATGCTGGGAGATGACCAACCGGTCATCCTGCAACTGCTGGATATTACCCCGGCCATGGAAGCCCTGGACGGCGTGCGTATGGAACTGGAAGACTGTGCCTTTCCACTGCTGGCCGGCGTAGTCTGCACGGACGACCCGGACGAAGGCTTCAAGGACACTGATTACGCACTGCTGGTAGGCGCGCGCCCGCGCGGCCCCGGCATGGAACGCAAGGATTTACTGGCGGCAAATGCCGCCATCTTCTCGGTGCAGGGCAAGGCCATCAATAACAATGCCGGCAGCAACATCAAGGTGTTGGTAGTGGGCAACCCGGCCAACACCAATGCACTGATCACCCAGCGCAATGCACCCAGCATAGACCCCCGCAACTTCACCGCCATGACCCGCCTCGATCACAACCGCGCCAAGACCCAGATCGCCCTTAAAACCGGCACAACAGTTAACGATGTCACCAACATGACCATCTGGGGCAACCACTCGGCCACCCAGTACCCCGATCTGTTCAATGCCAAAGTCAAGGGTGAGTCTGCTGTCAGCCTGGTAGACCAGGCATGGTTAGAGAGCGACTTTATTCCTACCGTGCAACAGCGCGGCGCCGCCATTATTGCCGCCCGCGGCGCATCGTCTGCCGCCTCGGCTGCCAATGCCGCCATCGGTCACATGCGTTCCTGGACGCTGGGCACCGCAGCAGACGACTGGGTTTCCATGGGCGTTTGCTCGGATGGTTCCTACGGCGTCGCCGAGGGATTGATTTACTCCTTTCCCTGTCGCTGCAGCAATGGCGACTGGTCTATTGTGCAGGACGTCGCAGTGGGTGAGTTCAGCCAGGCCAGGATGAGCGCTACCGAACAGGAACTTGCGGAAGAGCGCGACGCTGTTCAGCACTTGCTGCCCTAGGATTGCCGGCCACCATGACAGAAGCTCAACCGAAGAACTACCACCACGGCAACTTGCGCAACGAGTTACTCGATGCTGCCGAGGCACACCTGGCGGACGCCGGTATGGATGAGTTGAGCTTGCGGGCGCTGGCCCGTGCGGTCGGGGTATCCCAGACCGCACCCTATCGGCACTTCAATGACAAAAGTGAACTGCTGGCGGCGCTGGCAGTGCGCGGTTATCGCAAGTTGCTGGAAGAGCTGGAAGCGGCCGGCCGGCGCGCCGACGCCAACCCGGTCGAGCAAATGCACGCCTTTGCGCATACCTATGTCAATTACGCGATTTCGCACCCGGACCTGTTCAAACTTATGTTCGGTCCGGCCCTGCAACCACTGCAGGAATACCCGCAGTTACATGAGGCCAGCCGCAATACCTATGAACTGGTCCGGCAGATCATGCGGCGCGGCATCGACCAGGGCCTGTTCCGCGACGAGGACGACCACTACCTGGCCAACACCGGCTGGTCCGGCATTCACGGCCTGGCCATACTGAAACTCGACACTCCACAATTGTTTGAACGCCACATCGACCTGCAGCGCCAGGTTGATCTGGCTGTGCGGGTTTTTATCACCGGTATCCGGGTTTAAATCTCCCGCAGCACCAACAGCGGCGGGGTCGACACCACCCGCCTACAGTTCCACACGCCCAACCCACCAATCATCAGTACAGCGACCACCGGTCCCACCAGCCACAGTAACGGGTGTGGTCGGTAGTCCATGGACAGCACCTGGGTCTGCAAAATGTAGACCGAAATTTCTGCCCCCACGGTGGCCAACAGACCTGAGAACAAGCCCAACACCGCGAACTCAATCACCACAGCCCCCAGAATCAGGCTGCGACCGGCACCCAGGGCGCGCAGTATCGCCCCTTCAAACAGGCGTGCATCGACACTAGCCTGTACACCGGCGATCAGCACCAGGCCGCCGGCGGCAAGAATCACCGCCAGCACCAGCTCTATCGCCGCTGACACCTGGTTAATGATGCCGCGAATCTGGGCGATCACCACATCCATTTCAATAACCGACACCGTGGGGAAAGCGCGGATGAAATCATTGAGAAAGCGCTTGTCAGAAGAATCCAGGTGAAAACTGGTCATAAAGGTAGCCGGGTAACCCTGTAACACCGCCGCTGGAAACACCATGAAAAAATTGGGCTGCATGCTCTCCCAGTCCAGCCGACGAATACTGGCCACGGTCACTTCCAGCGTCTGGGAACCAATCATGTAGCGCACCGAATCCCCCACCTGCAACTGCATGCGCTCGGCCATGCCCTCCTCTATGGAGACCAGGGCCTGGTCGGTTTCCGGCTGCCACCACTGCCCCGCTACCAGGTCGTTGTCCGGCGGCAGTTGCGCCGACCAGGTCAAGTTGGTTTCCCGTTCGCGTCGACCCTGCTCTGGATTATCGCTGCGCCCCAAAGCCTCGCCATTGATGTGAGTAATGCGGGCGCGGATCATCGGGTACAGGGGCTGCGCCAGCACCGCCTTGCGGTGCAGGGATTCGCGCACTGCGTTGACCTCGGAGGGCGCGATATTGACCAGGAAATGATTGGGCGTACCCGCGGGCAATTGCATCTGCCACTCGTCAATCAGGCTGGTACGCACCAGCAGCAATATCAGCAGCAACATAATGGACAGGGAAAAAATCACCACCTGCAGGGTATTGGCACCCCCACGGCGCTGCAAGCCAGCCAGAGCCAGGCGCCAGATACTGCCGGCGCGCATGCCGGCCAGGCGACCACCGCGCAACATCAACAGCGCCGCCGCTGCGGCCATGCCCGCCGACGCCGCCAGCCCGGCCAGTACTGCCAGGGTTAAACTCAGGTCGCCGCTATACCACAACATCAGCAACATAACGGCGCCCAGCCCGATCACGTTATCCAGTACCGTGCGCCGTGTCTCGTTGGGCAAATCCCGCCGCAACACCCGCAGCGGTGCGGCGTGGCGCAGACGAGCCAGCGGTGGCCAGGCAAAACTCAACAGGCATACCATCGCCGTGGTGGCGCCAATCAGGTACGGCCTCGGGCCGGAGGGCGCCGCGGTCATCGGTAGCGCATCGCCGAACAACACAAAAAACAGCGCCTGCATAGACCAACCCAGAGTCACGCCCAGAGTGGTAGCTATCACCCCGAGCAACAACAGGCTGGCGCCATACATTCGATTGATAGCGGCAGAATCTGCACCCAGGCTTTTCATAATGGCCACGTAATCATAGTGCCGCTCACTGAATCGCCGCGCCCCCAGTGATATAGCGACACCGGCCAACACCACACCCAGGCTGCCGGCCAGCAACAAAAAACTCTCGGCCCGGTCCAGTGCGCTGCCGATGCCGCGCTGGCTATTATTCACATCGAGCTGACGCTGACCGGCTGGCAGGCGCGGCTCCAACCATTCCCCGTAGACCTCCAGCACGGCCGGCTCTCCCGCCAACAGCAAGCGGTATTCAACCCGACTGCCGGGCTGCACGACCCCGGTAGCCGGAATATCCTCCAGGTGCATGAGCACCCGCGGGCCATAGCCGAAAAAACCGCTGGCTTGGTCGGGCTCACTGCGCACCGCCGCGGTCACGGTAAATTCGGCGTCGCCGATGGTCACTAACTCGCCAACCTCAACATCAAGCAGCGGAAACAGGCGCGAATCCAGCCAAACATTACCAGCGCTCGGACCGGCGCTGCGCAACTGGGTGTCGCCAAAAGGTTCGGCGCTCATGATCAATTCCCCGCGCAGGGGATACCCGTCGCTGACCGCCTTGATGGAGGCGAGGTACATATCCTCCTCGCCGGCAAACACCATGGAGGGGAAAGTGAGGGTTTGCGCGGTGTGTAATCCTAGCCCGCCGGCGTAAGAGGACCAAGCGCCAGGTTGTTGCGCGGAACCGGCGATGACACTGTCGGCGGCGAGAAAACGGTGGCTCTCCTGCTCCAGGCTGTTTTGCAGCCGCGTGGTAAACGCGCTGATGCCGGCAACAATCGCCACCGCAATTACCAGTGCAGCCAGCAACACACCCAACTCGCCGCCACGCCAGTCACGTAACAACATGCGAAATGCGATCACGCCTCAATCCTCGCCGACCATGGCGCCGGCATCGAGAAATATGCGCCGGTCACAACGATCGGCCAGCCGCTGCTCGTGGGTGACCAATACCAGGGTAGTGCCCTGCTCGCGGTTAATTTCAAATAGCAGGTCTATAACCTGGGCACCGGTAGCCGTGTCCAGGTTGCCGGTTGGCTCGTCGGCGAACAGTATGGCTGGTTCGGCCGCGAAGGCCCGCGCAATAGCCACCCGCTGCTGCTCGCCACCGGATAGCTGCCTGGGATAATGATCAAAGCGCTCCGCCAGGCCCACTCGCTGCAAAAAATGACTGGCGCGGTCCAGCGGGTCGGCGCTGCCGTGTAACTCCAGCGGTAACATGACGTTTTCCAACGCCGTCAGGCTGGGCAGCAATTGGAAAGACTGAAACACAAAACCCACTTGCTCAGCGCGCAGCCTGGCCCGTTCATCCTCATTCAGGGCGCCCAGTTCAACCCCGTCGACCCAGACCTTGCCCGCGGTGGCTTCGTCGAGTCCGGCCAGCAATCCCAACAGGGTCGATTTACCGGAGCCGGAGGCGCCGACTATAGCCACCGACTCGTGCGCCTTGATTTCGATGTCGATACCTTTCAGTATTTCCAACTCCCCACTTGCCAGGGGAACCCGTTTCAGGAGTTGTTCTGTTTTGATCATGAATTCACGTAATCCCTTGAGATCCCTGTGGTGCTGCCTGTGTTTGTTGGTGGGCCTGTTGAGTGGCGCCGGCTCACTGGCGCAACGCCCTGCGACTGACCAGCAACGCGCCACAACCGCAACGGTGTTAATACTCGGTGATAGTATCAGCGCCGCCTATGGCATGTCTTTAGAGGAGGGATGGGTTGCCCTGTTGGCGCGGCAGCTTGCACAATCACCGACACCGCACGCGGTAGTCAATGCCAGCATTAGCGGAGCAACCAGCGCCGGCGCGGCGGCCCGTCTGCCCGCCCTGCTGCAACAACACCGACCCAGCGTGGTGGTGATAGAGCTGGGCGGCAATGACGGTCTGCGCGGCTACCCGATCAAGCGGCTGCGGGACAACCTGCGCAGCATGGCGGTCCTGTCCCAGCAGAGCGGCGCATCGGTGTTGATACTGGGCATGGAGATTCCGCCCAACTATGGCAGCCGCTATACCAGACAATTTCGCGATAGTTTCGCGGCTGTCGCCGCGCAAACCAACAGCGCGCTGACCCCGTTCATGCTGGCCGGCATTGCCACCGAGCCCGAGCTGATGCAGGCCGATGGGATTCATCCAAAACCCTTGGCGCAGCAGCAGTTGCTGACCAATGTCTGGCCGGCACTGGCCCCCTTACTGTGACGCCGACTGTGCACCCAACTGTGCACCCAACTACAGGGACAGTTCTATCTGGCCACGCAGAAAGGTAAGACCGTGACCGCGCATCTCCACTCGCTCGCCCTTGAGTTCGCACAGCAGGTCACCGCCGCGAGCTGACACCTGCCTGGCCTGCAACTGGTTCTTACCGAGACGTTTGGCCCACAGGGGCACCAGCGCACAGTGCGCAGAGCCGGTAACCGGGTCTTCATCAATACCGACCTGCGGCCCGAAAAAACGCGACACGAAATCGACCCGGTCGCCGGGTGCCGTGGCGATGACCGCCGTGTCGGTCGCATCCAGCAATGCACGCATATCCGGAGCCAGCGCCAGCACCTGGGCCTCGCTATCAAAACGGTACAACCGGAATGGCGATTCATAGGCAGCCACGCTCTGGCCACCCAGCGCCGCGACAATGGCCGGGTCCAGCTCACTGTCCACGACATCGTAAGCGGGAAAATCCATACAAATGCCCTGCTCGTCCTGGCTCACCGGCAACTCGCCACTGCGGGTATGAAAGCGCAGCACATCAGCCTGGTGGTCCAGCTCATTGAACAACACGTGCGCCGCCGCCAACGTGGCGTGGCCACACAGGTCCACCTCCACTCCCGGCGTAAACCAGCGCAGGCCAAAACCATCACCCTCCGGCACAAAAAAGGCTGTTTCTGACAGGTTATTCTCGGCCGCTACTGCCTGCATTATGTCTGTGGGCAACCACTCGGACAAGGGTACGATAGCGGCCGGATTGCCGCCGAATTGTGTGCGGGTAAACGCGCTTACCTGGTATTGATCAAACTTCACCGAACTGCCTCTGTCTGCTTGTTCTACCTACTTGTTCTGACCACGATGCTCTATAGTTCCAACAATTGCCAGTGTGAATATTATGGCTCGCGGGTTCTATCAATTTCAGTACGTTTATTTGGCAGTACCCCAAGCGCCAACCTCAAAGCAGTTCCAGAAACTCCTTGAAGATATCATAGTTAGCGGAACCAAACGGCAAGCTCCTGCCGCCGGTGTGGCTGACCTGACCGGACGCCTTATCTAAAATGCGGTCCACTCCCAGCGCTGTAGCCAGCTCGGTGTACATGGCAACATTGGCCGCCAGTGCGGCCTCACTGCTGCCGCGGGTGACAATATGGCGAGTATTTCCGGCGATGCCGGAGCTGTTGTGACAGGCGCGGCACTTGCCCTGCGAAATAGGTGTATTCACATTGGCGGCAAAAAATGCCTCGGCCACACCACTGGGGGCACCGGCGGCGAAAAAGTCTGCTGCCCTGGATTCCAGCAGCGCATCGCCGGCACCTTCTCTCATGCCCTGGGTCAGGCTATCAACAGATGCGCTTGCCGCCTTTAGCAGCTCAGGGTTATTGTGTAGCAGGCGATTCCAGGACAGTACGTCGGCATAGTCTATGACCCCGTCTGCATTCACATCGCCCACCAACTCTATCGCCAAATCGTCCAGCGCCGCTTGCAACTGATCATTGGTGAAAGTATCGATATGTTCTTTGACGAACCGGTAAGCGGCCTCCGTCAGAGGCGACAAGGTGGTGCTTTGCCCATCCAGTCGCGACCCTTTGAGCAAGGCGTGCACGCCGCCAAATACCTGGGCAGGTACAATAGCACCCGCGCTGCCGTAATCCTCTCCACCCTGTACCGTCATCAGGTACCAGGTGTCAGCGTCGAAGTCCTGGGTATTCAACAGGGTAATGCCCAGCAGCGCCCGCTTGACCAGTGGTTCAAACTCATCCCAGCCGTCCAACGCGCCGGCCAGCACCGCGTCGACTGTCCTCTCATTGGAGACCACCACGGAAGAGCTGCGCAGTTCCTCCACAGTGACACTACCCCCGGCGATGGGACCGTCAATTTGCGCCTGCTTGCAAGCCACCAGCAATACGCCGGCACAAATCACCAGCCCCTGTTTACAACGCATTGCGTCACTCCTGAATTTTGCACCTATACGATTTTGACCACAACTTCAGCCCCAGGTTTCACGTTCCGGTATTCACGGTCAAGCAAAGAAGTCCATATACCCGCCGGTATTTAAGGGGAACAGCAAGCTATTTTCGTGTTGATCAATACCCGCCAATACGCACCTTGCACGCTGTACATCGCCCGGGTAAATGTGGCGATCAGCTATCCCCAACTGTTCGGCGGTGTTCCACAGGTAATCTATGGACTCGGTCAGGTGCTGCAACATCGGTTCGTGCCCGGCATTGTGATTGGCGTGGGTGTCGAACCCGCCCACCCGCAAATCCGCCGCCGCGCCGACACCCGCCTCAAAACCCAGTAATGCCACTTGCGCCTGGTAATAGGTTTCCATACCGTGCCGCTGCCGTGGGATCAGGTCATCGCTGGCCATGAGTGCTGCCAGCCGCTCTAACCGGTAGCCACCGCCAGAGACAAAGCCCATGGGTAACTCGGGACCATAAATACTCGCCGCCAGGGCCGTCACCGTGGGATAGCCCTCCGACAGGCGGCCACTCCAGGTATTGGTAACATCGGCGCTGTGAGAATTGGTCTGGGCATCAATACCGTTGATGACCATGATGTAGTCCCGGTACTTTTCAAAACAGGCAGCATTACCGGCGAAGGGGGCATATTCCACCATTTCAGAATCCGAGACTATTTTCTGGACAACCAATTACTCTCGACACCCCATTAATACTCCTTATACTTAGCTCTTGCATCCCACCTCCCAGTCCGGGTCGAACATGAAGTGATAGACCACCAGCTGGCTGCTGCCGGCGAATAAATCGGCCAAGGACTCACGACCGTCGGGGCCGTCAAAGATGTATTCCTTTTCCACCCGAACCCGCAGCAACTCGCGCCGCAGCCGCGCAATCCGGTCGCGCAGGCGGGTCAGTTCCTTCTCCTCGGCCAGCAACGCTTTGCGCGCCTTGAGCCATTGCGCTCTGGAAACGGTTGGGTGGTTTTCGGTCATTATTTATTTGGCGATCAGGGTTTCCTCGCCTAGCATATCCACAATTTTTACCGCGACTTTGGATTTGGGGCGGGGCAGGACAAGCTCATATTGGCCTTTGACAAAATCGGTTTTCCGCTTCGGTAAGTCGCTTTCCACGATGTTGAAACTTTTGCCGTTGTAATCGGTATCAATCAGGACGCAGTCAATCTGTGCCCGAAAGTCGTCAATCTGTTCGTTAAAAAGTGTGCGGTCAGTGTCCATTCTTGCGAGAATAGAAGGGCTTATGTAATCGATAATTTGGATCTTTGCCCTCTTTCCACTTTTGGTGATTTTCACTTCCGCCTGCGCGGGTTGATTTGTAATCATTCCATCCTGCTGAATATCACGGACGGTGATTTTATTGATCGGCTTTTTCTCTTTGGCAAGTTCGGTGATGAGTTCCAGTTCTGAGCCATTGCAGAAGACAGCGATGTCGCGCGTTTCATCCGGGCGATTTTTTTCAATCTCGTCTTTTATGATTTGAATATCCAGCCGGGTCAGCGGTTTGTCCAGGTCAACAATCTTTGCCAGCTGTCCGCCGACCGTGCCGTCAAAAAATAGATCGTTGCGGTCTGTTTGAATGCCATACTTCGAGATGATAATTTTCTTGAGTTCAGCCTGTTTGGCATAATCGTAGTTATTCACCCGATAATGAATCAATCCGTGCCCGTTCTGCTCCACAAGGTCGCCATTCTTTTCTTTGATGATGCCCTGCAATCGTTTGATGGTGGTTTGGATCGCACCCTTGTTCAAGTCCGCCATAATCCAGCGACGCCCTAACTTCTCGGCAACGGCGGCGGTGGTGCCGCTACCACAAAAGCAGTCTAGGACGATGGAGTCTTTGTTGCTTGAAGCCTTGATGATGCGCTCTAACAGGGCTTCGGGTTTTTGGGTGGGGAAACTAAGGCTTTCAGCAACATGAACTTTCCCCATATCGGCAATATCAGGCCACCAGTCCTCAGGAATTTTCCCCTTTCGGTCTAGTTCCTCCAAAACAGTGTCTGTTTTTTTGCCCGTGAGAGCAGTTTTCCCTCCTGTCTTCGTACTTTTTACAAATGGAACTCTAACGGCATCATCATTGAATAAGCGGCTTTCACAGTTTTTTCCATACAAGAGAATAGCGTCGTGCTTTCGGGGCCAATTTCCCTTCTGGTTGGTCGGCCCGGTGTAGCACCATGCGATCTGGTTAATAAAATTCTCAGCCCCAAAAACTTCATCCAACAAGAAACGCAGATGGTGACTTTTATGCCAATCACAATGCAGATAAATGCTCCCCTTGTCGCTCAGCAACTCCCGCATCAAGATCAGCCGTTCATACATAAATTGCAAATAATTGTCATTCGCCCATATATCGGTGTATTGTGCTTGCTCGATAGAAGTATGTCCCTCGCCAGCGATTTTTCCACCGTTGCCATTTCCATTGCTGTTCCCATTTCCATTGCTGTTCCCATTCCCATTATTCACCCCGCGCAATTTGACCTTGCGCACATAATCCGCCCCCGAATCAAACGGCGGGTCAATGTAAATCAGATCAATCTTTCCTCGAAACCCGGCAATCAAAAGCGAAGAGAGAATTTCCTTGTTGTCACCGTGAAATAGCAGGTTATAACCGCTTTTGGCGAATGCCTCATAAGACGGCTCGGTTGGCGGATTCTCAACGCCAACGGTCTCGCTCAACTGCGCCGGAAAATGCCGCACCACCTCCAGCGGCTTCTTGCCAACCCAATGCAACATCGGGCGGCCCTTGAGCGGGGTGATTTTGAGGGGTTTTATTTTTTCATTCATCGGCATCTATCCTTACTCTGTGAGCAATGTAGTCAAGTATGATGCATTGTTGGATAATACGGTGAATGCTGATGTCAGCAGTTTTTCCTGAGCAATCTTCAAGACTGATATTTTCTCCAAAGTGAAAGGGTGCTGGTTGGCGAGCGTTACTGTTTATTGAAATATTATCTGCATACAGATAAGTTCGATTGTTGCTATCTAATATTGGGTTCAACCGACCATTTACTTCAGGAATATAGCCAGTTCCATTGGGAAATATAATTGAACCGATGCTGTTTTTCTTTTGCAATTTTACTTCAATGTCTACATCACATTGGATATTCTCAATGATACAAGCAGAAAAACAGGTATGTGCTATAAAAATTGTATAATAATTTTTACTGATATTATCAAATGAAAAAATCGCCTCCCCGCTTTCATTCGACCAACAAGAACGATGCGTTCCGTTGCTATGAATAAGATAAATGTTAGCTTGGGATATGGGGCTTCCCCGTTCATCCTTGATTGTTATTGCTAAGGTAGCTTCAGATTTATCCGCCTTGGGGACGATTGTAACTTCTGATTTCCCAGTTGAAGTATCTGGGCCTAAATAGAGTCCCATTGCAGTCATTTTTTTGATAACCATTTCAGCAAAACATTCTGGCGTCTTATCTTTAAGACTAATATATTTAACAAGTTTAGGTAATCCCGGAACTTCGGAAGAGTCGTCAAATCGTGCGGGTAAGATGTATTCGTGCATTTGATTTACCGCTGGCGATAAAGCATATTGAATTTCTGCTCTGGGAAAAGCCTTGTTGACGTATTCTTGAGAAATAAAAATTACAACAAAATGAGATTCCCTACCTTCAAAAACGTCTTGTAGTGCTTCCAGAATATTCTTTCCCCAAAGATTAATTTCCTCAGCCTTATCATAAAAACAGCGTACATTGTGAGACTTCAAAAAGTTTGCAACTTGATCAACGTATTTTATTTGTTCTCCTGCGTATGACAGAGCGACATGGTATTTTTTGCTATTACTCATATCAATATACCTTTTATCCAATCATTCATCGGTTTCATTTCTGTTACCCCCACAGTAGCGGTTGGAGTATAAACAACCTGATACCTGAATTTATCCGGTTGCATCTTTTGCAGTTTTTCCACGGCTTTCCGCTTAATTTCCACGGTTTTATCCGTGCGTTCATTCTCCGCTTTCACCTCAATAATATAAAACTCACCGGTCTTTTTCACCAGCACAAAATCGGGAAAATACGCATGATATCGCTTGTCCTCGCCCAGATACTCAAAGTGAAAGTCGGTCTTTTTCGGGTCGGTCATTCCGCCGGTGAACAGGAACGCTTCCACTTCATCGGGGTTTGTATCAAGGAAGGATAAAACCTGCCGAAACAGGGAACGCTCCGGTTCGCTGTCAAAGTTGTAAGGGTCATAGTGAAAACTCAAATCGTGTTTGTCTTCATACTTATCTTTTCCGGCAAACAGGCCGTCGCTTTTCATTCTGTCATAAGTTCGCTTCAACAGCCGCAGGTGGTGAACATATGTGCCATCCTCGCCCTTCTCAAAAATATCTTTTCCATTCTCGTCTTGAATCCGAATCAATGCCATTGCCTCGGTTACTTGCTCTTCAATGGTCTTGTAGTTCGCCTGTTGCTTCTCAACCTGCTGAAACAGTCCGTATAAATGACTGTTCGGCATTTCCCTTTGCGGATACAAACCCTCAATTTTTTTTAAAATCGGCATAATCGGTAAATGGTATCTCGTGGCGATTTTCCAGGCGGCGGTATGGCAATTCGTCGTTTTCTTTCCAGCGGGCAGTTCTTTGGTGTCGCCCGTGGGCATCAGGATTTCTCGCGGGCCGCTGAAGTCCGGAGTCAGGATAGTGCGCAGTATCCCGGTGCTTGTTGCGGTTTTTGGTTTTTTCAGCGTGATTGCTCCATTCGGTGTTTCGGCCCGCACCGCCCGCTTGATCGTGCGGGTAATTTCCAGTTTCGGCAGTTCCGTTTTTAGAATACGCAGGGTTACGATTTTTTTATCCGGCTCTTGCGCGCTGAGGCGGTCGAGGTCAGTGCCAAAATTATTTTGCAGTTCTTTGTCTAAAGTTTTTGCGTTTTTGTAATCCAAAAATATTTTTGCCGAGTGTGGGTTGTCCGGCACCTGCCGCAGACATCGGGTCGCCGCTTGCAGGACATAGTTGTTGCTGGTTGTCTGCTCTTTGATAAGTGCGCAGGCAAACAGACTTGGACAGTTCCATCCTTCCACGCCCTTGCCGATCAGCAGGATGACTCGCTTTTGATTGTCCGGATTATTGAGGCGTTTGAATTCATCGACTTCCGCTGAACTCGATGTTTGCGTGTTCACTAATATCTGAGAGACATTTTCCCCGGCTTGTGTCATTGCTTGTTCAATCAACTGGCGAGAATCGTCCAAGTGTTGTTGCGTTTTGAAATAAAAAGCTATTTTTGCTTTCGCGCCGTCAAGAAGTGAAACATTGCCGTAAGTTTGGAAAAACTCCCGAACGATGTCCTCGAACACTTCATGCTCCGGTCGATTCCCGATGTCGTATTGATGAATACCGTTGTTGAGGTCTTTCAGAATATTATCCTTGATGCCGTCGCCAAGCCCATACCAGACGATCACTTCTTTCAAGGTCTGCTTCTTGTAGTAAGGCGTTCCGGTTGTATTGACCACCGCCACGACGGGTGTTTCCTGATGGATGTAATTGATGGTCTCCCGCACCCGCTTTAATTGGTCAAAAGTGTTTCCGTAAGTGTGGTGCGCTTCATCTGAAAAGACACCGAGATCCGGCAGGCTTGCGATTGTTTGCAATCTCAAATTTGCTTGCAGTTCTGCTTTTTCAAACGCCTCTTGTTGTTGGTTGTTTCTCTTATTGACCCGCAGGCTGATCTTCTCGGTATTGGTCACAATTAGATTGTAACTGCTGCCTTTCTGCGCCTGTATGTCTTTGCCTTTGCTCGGATATTCGATCTTCAGGTTGGCAAGAAAATCGCGGTTGAGATCGGGCGGCAAAATTTTCTCGTAAGGTATCTCGCTGAGTTCGCGCAGGCTTTCTATAATCGTGGTGCCGGGCGCAAACACCAGCGCATTTTTCATAAAATTTCCCTTAGGGTAACGCAACGACATGGCAAACTCGGTGGCAACAATCGCGCCAATCAACACGGTTTTCCCGGCACCCATCGCCAGGGCGAGGATATAACTCGGGTAATCTAAAACCGCAGCTTCATGCAACGCCTGAATTTTCTTCTCGCTGACAAATTCTGGGTCTGTTTTAACTTGTTCAATTACCTCGTCGACATTCGCATATCTCAAAGCATCCCTGGAAAGCGATATGCCGAGAGCATCAAATAAGGATTCTTTGTCATCTCCGTAATAATGCTTATAGAGATTCAGAATATGAGGCGTTTCCAGTTTCAGGCGGACATACCAGTACACCTCAAGGGCAAGAAACTGGGGTTCACGCAGAAACTTGAGGGTTGGGCTGTCTTCCTGCGCTTCCCTCTGCCAGGTAAGGATTTCACCTATCAGCGGGTGGTCGGCACAGCCATATCCGTCCTTGCGCCAGTTGGCGGCATCCTTGGCAAGTTTGTCAAACAGAGTATTTTCCATGTTCGGATTATAAGGCACTTCGCCCAGGTTGCCTATTGTTCCTGTTTCGCCTATTAGTAACACATAAACTGTCCGGTCTTGTAACACATGATCTGTCCGGTTTTCATAATGCCCCGAGGAGGGGTGCTTATGAGACGGACAGAGTGGCTACAGGAGACTCGACTGATGAGATTCGAGGAAGTTTATGGGGGCCGGCGGAGAGTCGTCTGACCCAGGAGGAAGCGGCGCTATTGCTGGGTGTCTGTGCCCGGACATTTCGTCGCTACATCGATCGATATGAGGACGAGGGCCTGGATGGCCTCATCGACAAACGGTTATCGCAGATATCGCACCGCCGCGCCCCGGTCGACGAGGTCATGGGCCTGGTGGATCAGTATCGCAACCGACACCGGGGCTGGAATGTGAAGCACTACTACGCCTGGTACAAACGAGACGGCGGCCAGCGCAGCTACTCGTGGGTAAAACATACGCTGCAAGCGGCCGGCGCCGTGAAGAAGGCCCCTAACCGGGGTGTGCACCGTAAACAGCGTGATCGGTCAGCCTGGCCGGGGATGATGTTGCATCAGGACGGCAGTCAGCATTTATGGGCGGCGGGGCAGTACTGGGACCTGATTGTCACTATGGATGATGCCACCAATGAGCACTACTCGATGTTCTTCTGCGATGAGGAGGGAACGCAGAGCCGTTTTCAGGGTGTTCGTGACGTCATCGAAGGTCGGGGGCTGTTTTGCTCTTTGTATACAGATCGGGGCAGCCATTACTGGACTACGCCGGCCGCCGGCGGGAAGGTCGACAAACCCAGTTTGGGCGGGCTATGGGCCAGTTGGGCATGGCGATGATCCCGGCCTATTCGCCAGAGGCTAGAGGCCGTTCAGAACGCGTATTCAGCACGCACCAGGATCGCCTGGTCAAGGAGTTGGCTCTGGCGGGCATCACGGATATGGAAGAGGCCAATACGTATCTGGCAGAGACCTACCTGCCGGCTTACAACGCGGAGTTTACACAGCCACCGCCGGAAGAAGGCTCGGCTTTTGTGGCGTGCCGGGATCTATCGGTGCTGGATGACATCCTGTGCGAGCGTTTCGAGCGGACGGTGAGAAAGGACAACTGTGTGCACTTTGAAGGACGGGTATTGCAGATCCCGGCGGATCGTCACCGCTGCCATTATGTGAAGGCGAAGGTTAACGTGTTGCGCTACACCGATAACACCCTGGCAATTCATCACGGCCCTCGGGAGTTGGCAAGGTATGACGCCAACGGACAGGTACTATCAAATGAACTTCCGGTTGCAGCATAATGTCTGCGGCTCAGCCGGTAGTTGGGAGGCACCCCCGGGAGCCTTCCAACGATCAAAGCAAAAGCGGACAATCTATGTGCTACAGAACCGGACATTTCTATTTGTTGCTAACATTGTTCCTGTTTCGCCTGCTGGTCAAAAAACGACGCCGATTCGGGTACCTCGGGCAAATCCATTGCATAGCTGCCGTAGCGCACGCGGTTGGTTCGCCGTCCGCGCACGACTTCGCCGGCATAGCGGCTGGGCAGGGGGTTGGGGCAGAGGGGCAGGGCGTCTTCCGCGCTGTAGACCGCGATGAACAGGGTGCGGGGATGGGTTGAAAGGTTGGCGGCGGAGCCGTGCACCAAGCGGGTGTGCATCAGGCATGCGGCGCCTGCCGCACCGGTGCACTTGACCGTCTTTCGCGCCATCCGGTCGGCGATGCGGCGGTCGATTGCTCCGGTAAAAACACCATCGTGCCATAAACCGTATAGCGGCCCGGTATCGGAGCCGGGGAGCACTTCGAGGGGGCCGTTTTGTTCGGTTACCTCGTCGATAAACATCAGCGCGGTGATCAAGTCATCATTGGAGTGCGGCTCATACAAAAAATCCTGGTGAAATTTCACCTCGGTTCCGGTGCCCGGCAATTTGGCGTTGATCTTGCAGTGGTGAAACTTGAGGTTGGGTCCAAGTAATTCGGCGATAGCGTTCACCGCCCGGTTCTCCCGCATCGCCCGCAGGTAGTGTGCGGAAATATTGAACGCTTTGCGCAGATTCCAGTGAACCGCGAATACAGCACCGAAGTGGTCATAGAACACGAGCAGCCGCCGGTAAAAAGTATCCAGCGCAGCGCCGATACCGGCATGCCGGTGGACGCGTGGGAAAAAGCCAACCTGTTGATTCAGCGCGGCACCCTCGACGGCGAACTGATGAAAATCTTTCTCAAGTCCGGGGACTACCTCAACTGCGCTGAGGAGCATCCGGACAGTTCCCGGATTGATGAAGTGGATATCGATGCCTGGCTGGAGGAGTACTACATCGAGCCAATAGCTCCTTTGCGCTAGACTCCGGCGCATTTTGTTGCTATTTTTGAACCTTGAGTATGTAGCACCCTACAATTATAACTATAAAGCCCTGGAGGCAACTATTATGGCAGTACGCAACAGCACAGCACCATTGCTCGTCACACTTCTCGCCGGAGCCATACACAGCCAGATCGCCGTCGCCCAAGGTGGTTTTCTGGAGGAGATTATCGTTACGGCTGAGAAACGTGAAACCACCCTGCAGGACACCGCTATCGCGGTAAGCGCGTTTAGCCAGGATGACCTGGAACGCGGCCTCATCAATAACAACATGGACATCCAGATGGCGGTGCCCAACATGCTGATGACCAAGGGCTTTTTCACTACCGCCAATATTGCCATACGCGGCATCGGCAACCTGGCGGTAGGTTCGGCGGCAGACGCCGGCACCGGCGTGCATATGAATGGCGTATACCTGAACAACGCACGTATTTTTGAGACAGAGTACTTTGACACTGAACGTGTGGAAGTGTTGCGTGGTCCGCAGGGCACCCTGTACGGCCGCAACACCACGGCCGGCGTAGTCAACGTTATCACCCAAAAGCCCACCGAGGAATTCGGTGGCTACGTTGACGCATCCTACGGTGACTATAACTATATACGCACCCGTGGCGCGCTAAACATTCCTTTGACAGACAACGTCTGGCAGCGCTTTTCAATGTTTTACACCAGCCGTGACGGCTATGTAGACAACGTATTTAACGGTGATGAGATTGATGACCGCGATATGTTCGCGATTCGCTCGTCCACCACCTGGAATATCGGTGACTCCACCGACGCCACCTTCATGATTAACTATTTCGAAGAAGACAGTAACCGTATGCGCGGCTCGCAGACTTACTGCGCCAAAGACCCCGATGGCGTGCTCGGTTGCCTACCCAACGCGGGCAAGCCCAAGGGAACGGCCCATACCGGTGGCACCGTGGGTGGTTTGCTCACCGGCATTGTCAGTGCCGTCACTGGCCTGCCCTTCCCCGCCGATGACAACGCCAATTCGTTTCGTCCCAACGACGAACGCGAGGTAGCGTTCGATTTCACGCCCCAGTACGAGGCGGATGAGACCATCGCCAGCCTGGAAATCAACCACAACTTTGACAATGGGCTAAGCCTGCACTCCCTGACGGGCTACCAGACCGCCTCGCTGGATGCGCGCAATGACTATGACTTCACTGTTGTATCTGAGCTGTGGCCCATTACGACGACCTACCAGCGTGGCCCAGACGGCCCCAGTACTGTCAATTATCTGCAGCAGAATGACCGCTCGACCTCAGAACCGGAGCAGTGGAGCCAGGAGTTTCGCATCACTTCGGATTTTGATGGCGATTTGAACTTCCTGCTGGGTGTCTTCTATCTCGATTATGAAACTGAAACTCATTTCTATGTCTATTCCTCAGTGCTGTCCCTGTTCGGACAGACCCTGAGCGTACCCGAAGATCAGTGGCAATTTGACAACGATACGCACAACTACGAACTGGAGACCAGCGCCATATTTGGTGAGCTCTACTACGACCTCAACGACCAAACCCAGGTGACCCTGGGAATTCGTTACACCGACGAGGAGAAAACATCCATCCAGCGCACAATTTATCTCGCTTTTCTGGATGACCCCACCGCCGAGGGCGGTGGTTACCAGCACTTCAATGACGACTGGCAGGAAACCACCGGCAAGGTCAATATCAACTATCACTGGGACGACGATATTATGCTGTTCGGCACGGTCGCGCGCAGCTATAAGAGTGGTGGCTTCAACCCCATCAGCTCAGAATCCGATCTACTCAACCCGGAGTTGGGCGGCGACCCCAAATTTACCACCTTCGAGCCGGAGTTTATCAACTCCCTGGAACTGGGTGCCAAAACGCGGCTACTTGATAACACCCTGCAGGCCAACCTGACTTACTTTATTTATGACTTTGAAAACCTGCAGGTATCCAAAATCGTTAACCAGACCTCCCTCAACGAGAATATGGACGCCGATATCCAGGGCATTGAGGCAGAATTTATCTGGGCGCCGGATGAGCACTGGAACTTCTTGCTCAACCTGTCATGGCTGGATACCGAGCTGGGTTCATTGCTAACCTTCGACCCCGCCGATCCCAACCAGATGGGAACTACCGAAGGCATCGTCTCGGCCGGCAACTCCAATATTCTGTTAGCCTGTGGTTGTCCCGGTATTGAGGTGGATGTAGATGGTAATGAGATGCCCAACTCACCGGAGTACACAGTTTACCTGGCGGTAACCTACGGTTTCGATCTCAACAACGGCATGCGGGTGGACCTTTCCGGCAGCTTCTATTACCAGGAAGAGTTCTACTCGCGTATTTTCAACAGCGAGGACGACCTGTTGGAAAGTTGGGATGTCTGGAATGCCTCCGCGGTGTTAACTGCGGCGGATGACAAGTGGTACGCAGAGGCCTGGGTACGCAATATCGGTGACGAAGAGAATATTACCGGCCAGTATCTGCAAGATGCGGCGGTAGGCCTGTACCGCAACTACCAACTGCTTGAGCCACGCACGTATGGCCTGACAGCCGGTTACCGCTTCTGATAAGCCTGCTCCGAATGCGGACCGCAGAATCATCATGCCCGGTGGGTATTATTCGGCCAAATACACCGACCTGCCGCCAATTAGAGTTTCTACTGCCTTGAGTTGGCGCACATCCTCGGCGGTGAGTGGATCGCCGTTGAGGATAACAATATCCGCCAACTTAGCTGGCTCCAACGACCCGATTCTATCTTCCTGAAAAACCTGCCAGGCCGCATCAATGGTGGTCGCACGCAGCGCATTCATCACGCTGACCCGCTGCTCGGGTCCGATCTCGGCACCGCCGGTAGATATCCTGTTGGCTGTACTCCACACCATCTGCAAGGGCTGCATGGGCACCACCGGTGTATCCAGGTGTACGCTGTAGCGCAGGCCGATATTTTCAGCTGATTTGGTGGGGCTCATGCGCGCCGCCCGCTCCGGACCCATAAAAATATCCCGGTGGCGGTCACCCCAGTAGTAGGTGTGGGCGGAGAAAAAACTGGGGGTCACGCCCAGATCCTTCATTCTCACTAACTGATCTTCTCTGGCCATTTGCGCGTGAATCAGAATCAGCCGCGGATCTTCAACCGGGTGCTGGGCCTGGGCCAATTCAAAGGCATCGAGGATATCATCAATCGAGGCATCGCCGTTGCCGTGAATCGCCAACCGGTAGCCCGCGCCATGAAAATCGCTAACAGCCCTGATCAGGTCATCGCGCGGTACCGCCGGATAACCGTGGTAAGTGACATCACCCTTGAACGGCACATGATAGGGTTCGCTGAGATAGCCGGTATAACCCTGGATACTGCCATCGGCGACGATCTTCACAGCACCTACATCCAGCCGGTCTGACTCGATGTCGGCGGGATCGAATTCACCGCTGAGCAGTTCCTGTCCTAACGTGTGGTAGAAGGGAAACAACACCAGCCGCAGTTCAATGATATTGAAGCGGGACAGACTACCCATACCAAGCGCCATGGAAGCGTCCACACCACCACTCTGGGCCGTGGTAACACCCTGCGCCAGGTACTCATCGTTAGCGGCCATGGTCATGCAAATACCATCGACAACTGAAAAATCCAGCAGGCGGTCCGTTATCGCCATATGCGCTGTTTCCTCCAGCCGGCCAATCGGGACCCGGCTGCCCGGCCACCGCGCAATGACACCACCCACCGGGTCCTGTGAGTCGGCAGTAATATTCATCAACCCCAGCATGCGGCTGTTACCCACCCCCATATGTCCGGACACATGCATGATATAGATGGGCACTTCGCTGGACACTGCGTCGAGATCATCCCGGGTGGGATGGCGCTGTTCAGCCAGCAGGGTATCGTCATAACCGAAACCGCCCAGCCAGTTGTCATCGTTTTTGCCATCCAGATTCGCCCGCAGGCGATCCTGCAGTTCGGCCATGGTGGTAACGGTACCGATAGGTGGACTGTTCAGGTCGGCTGAAATAACAGCCATTCCCGAACCGGGAAAGTGGCCGTGGGCATCGACAAAACCGGGCATAAGGGTCTGGCCCTGCAGGTCGGTGATAATGGTGCTGCCCTCAGCCAGCGCCATAATTTCCGCATCGCTGCCCAGTTGATCGATGTGCTTACCACGCACCGACAGAGCCTGGAATATGCTGCTGTCGCCGTCCATGGACAAGACCTGGCCATTCACAAAAATGCGATGCTGCGGCGGCGCGGACGGCGTCAGGAAATACCAGCCCAGCACAGCCACAACAACCAGCAGTAGCGCTACACTCTTCAAAATTGTCTTCATGCCGCCGCTCCCATCAACAGGTCAGCCAGCCAGGGGCCGGTCGCAGGGGCAATATCCCGGTGGTTCTGCAGGCGCCCCGCCTATACAGGCTACCCCAACTGACCTCCCCATATTATGATAATGATCACTATTATTGTCGGCGCTTTTCTACCTTCCTGTAGGCTGAGTGGCGCTGGCATAGCCTGTTCGGGTTACACTGCCGGCTGAGCTTTTCACTGGAACAGGCGACCACAGCATGAAATTTACCTTACTCTCCTTTACTCTGGCCATGTTACTGGCGGCCGCCGCGCCACCGCCTGCCACTGCCTTCGAGCGCACCGAGCAGCGTCAGCCCTGCGCGCACTACAGCGACACGCGCATGCCCCTGTTCGGCGACCTGCATGTTCACACCAGTTACTCCTTCGACTCTTATATTTCCAGTCAGCGCAATGACCCCTGGGCGGCCTATCGCTACGCCAAGGGTGAACCTGTCATGCTGTCTGACCCCGATTCGAACCAGACCCTGCGCGCACAAATTCAGCGACCGCTGGATTTTACCAGCGTAACCGACCACTCCGAGTTTCTGGGCCCCATCAATATCTGCACCCGGGATTCTGGCAAAGCGGGTTACTGGTTTCCCATGTGCATAATGACGCGCAGTGAATTCTTTATGGTGCAGCTCCTGGCGGCCAGTTACTGGTCTGGCCTCGGCGTGGCTGGTGACAGCGCTGCCAAGGAGCAGTCTTTTGCCTGTACCCTGTCTGACTGTGATGCCGCTCACAGGGAAACCTGGCGCAAAATCCAACAGGCGGCAGAAGAGCATTATGATCGCAGCAGCGAATGCTCCTTTACCACTTTCGTGGGCTATGAATACACCGATGCACCCAACTTCAAAAACCTGCATCGCAATGTAATTTTCCGCAATGAACGCGTCACTGATACTGCCATCTCTGCCTACGATACCGGCACCATGAACTTTCCAGACCTGTGGCGTCGACTGCGTGCGGAGTGCACAGACGCTGACGCCGGTTGCGATGTGATGTCTATTCCGCACAACTCCAATCTCAGTGGCGGGCTGATGTTCCCCGACCCTCTCAATGAACAGCAGACACAGGATCGCCTGTTCTTTGAACCAGTGGTCGAACTGATACAGCACAAGGCCTCCTCCGAGTGCCGCTATGATCGGCTGGCCGGGCGCGGGCTGGACACAGAGGATGAAGCCTGCGATTTCGAGCAGGTAGTTTCAGATAACCTCTCCATGCTGGGTACGGTGTTCGGCGAGGTGCAAACCGAGGCCGCCGCAGCGGTGCCACTGGTGAAATTCGGTCGTCGCAACATGGTTCGCAATGCGCTCAAGGACGGCCTGGCACTGGGGCGCAGCAGCGGCACCAACCCTTTCAAAATGGGTTTTATCGGCAGCACCGATACCCACTCTGCCACTTCCGGCGGCGCCGAGGAAAATAACTACGTGGGCCACCTGGGAAGACGCGACGCCGGCTATCGTAATGTTCAGGATCACTTCTTCGACAACCCCGGTGGCCTGGCCGTAGTGTGGGCAGAAGAAAATTCCCGCGATTCAATATTCAGCGCTATACGTCGCAAGGAGACCTATGCTACCAGCGGTACCAGGCCGGTGGTGCGCTTCTTTGCCGGTGCCGAACTACCTGAAGATATCTGCCAGGCAGACAACATGGTGGAACAGGCCTACGCCAATGGCGTGCCCATGGGTGGCGAACTGTCTGGAGAACTATCTGGAGAGCAGGCACCACGCTTTCTGGTTTCGGCGCTGAAAGATCCCGGCAGCATTGGCAATCCCGGCACTGATTTACAGCGGCTGCAGATTATCAAAGGCTGGCTTGATGCGCAGGGCAATACCCACGAGCAAGTGTTTGATGTGGCGGGCAATGCCAATAATGACGCCGCTGTAGACCCACTGACTTGCGCACCGCGCGGCGCCGGTTTTGATAACTTGTGCAGCGTCTGGCAAGACCCGCAATTCGAGCCATCACAAGACGCCTTTTACTACGCACGCGTACTGGAAAATCCCAGTTGTCGGTGGACGACGCTGCAGTGCCAAGCTGCCGGCGTGAACCCCTTTGCACAAAACTGCGCCGACCAGGCCGCTGCCGCCACCGCACAACTGCAGGACGAAGGTGCCATTGGTGATGTGTATGGCAAGTGTTGCCTGGACCCGTCTGAGCAACCTTTCTATTCCCCTGTCATTCAGGAGCGCGCCTGGACCTCACCCATCTGGTACCAGGCTGCAGGCGTAAAAAGCGTAAGCGCTAACCGGTAGCAGCACCGATAACATGGCAAAGCGATAGGCAATCAGGGTCAGCATGGAGGTTGCCCACACTATTGTGAAACAGGTCTAATAAACAGAAATCAGTATATTCCCCCGTTCAGTATCATTTCGTATTGGAATAGGCTGCTTGTTGACTCCGGCCGAATTTCCGCGCAAGCTCTCCTTAGCTGCCTGATCAAAAAATTCCGAAATGTACAGGGTCCGCACAATGCCGTGCATCGGCCCCCACCAAACTCGATTCATGGCGAAAAGCCTGGGATATGGGCGGACTTCTAAAAACTTGGAGGGCGAATGGAATGAACAAAGAAGAAACCCGATTCTCGATGTTCAGCGCCGCTATAGGAGGGACTTGCTTGCTTACGTCCTTGAATCAAACAAATAACCTCATCGCACAGAATCTCTTCGATGGTGAATCTTTCGATATCCTAACCGCGTTTCTGGCAGGGGTAGTCTTCTATTTTGTCATCTTCTTCCTATACCGCGGAATAGCTTCTGCCCAGAAGCGGCGGCAAAGCCGCCGAAAGGAGAACGAGGCGTTCTACGAAGACGACATACCCGCTATAGTCATGGTCGCCATCCTAGTGTTTGCAGGCTTGTTTCTCTACTCGCTGTTGAGCATTCTCACACATTTTAACTCAGGTGTATCTCTTATGCTCTTGCCCTTGCCCTTGGTTTTCGCGGTCTCGTCAGTTGCTCTCCTACGCCATGAGCTTTTAGCCATCAAACGAAATCTAAGGCGGCGGATCGGTCGAAAGAGAGTGGATCGGTGACCGCTCGTCCGTTCGAGTGAATCTTTTCAGGCCGGCTAGACGGCTTGCGGAGTTAGGCTCCGAATGATTCCAATGTGCTCCGCACCCAGCCCTCAGACCCAACCCAGGAAACCGCCTATTTCGCTTCAACGCCTTGTTTCATAAATCTCCATAGAAACCATCCGCACAAACCGTATATTGTTACAATAGGCACACTCATGTAGGAGAAGAATATCAGACTTTTTGGAAGGGAGCACATCATGACATAAAAGGGCACGCACAATGCCAGTGGCCAGAGCGCGAGATAGCCCATCGCCCTATTCGTTTTAGTATCTTGTTGCACGATCCCCCACAAAAACCATGCGCACAAACCAATCATTATTACAAAAGGTAAAATCGAGAAAGTGATATGTTTCAGACTGCCCGGAACCGGAAATGTCATGATGTGAAAGGGTATGCTCAACGCTAACGGCCAAAACCCATAGCCCACCGCCCCATAATAAACAAAGACTGGCGTGAAACACAAAATCGCCGCAGTGACCGTAAATCCGCGCCGCCGACACAGCTTAGGCCAAGCCCAGAAACAGAAGCCCCAAAAGGCCAGAGGGGCCGGCCACACCAGCAATACAACTACTTCCTCAGCCAGCTTGCCAATTTCAATTTCCATGGTAAACGCCGTTCACCCACTAGGTGCGGAAGGGCATTGATAACCATCCCTCGCTCGCATGGCTTCGATCTTCGACCACCTGACCGTGCATGTCAATGGTGGAGTCTCTTCCAATACGAAAGAAGCTACTTGTGTGTTTACTACCGCCTACTGGGTGCCATTTTTAGTGATGACGGACGAGCAGGTTCCAACAATGGTAAGCAAAGAGAAAGGGGGACCGGTTCCTGACACCAAGGGACCTCTTAGTAGCAAACTGTGGCATGTGAATTATTGGATGATTCGAAACAGGTTGCACCTTTAATGGAACGCCCCAGACTCTTGGGGAACTTACTCCTCCCACGGCGTTCAGAAGTGCCCATGGAAAGGCGTCGCCGTGGGTGGAGCATCTACACCTCATGGTATACGAGCAGGTCGAGTCTGTGCGAGTTTCACCGGAGTATGTTCAGAGCTGGTCTAGTGACCGCGAGGAGCGCTGGAGGCAGGAAAACTAGCGGAAATACAGAAATCTGGTCATAGGCTTTTCATGCCGGTAACATTCGCGGGCATTATTACCTAACCAGGCAATGTCCCCACCCTAAAGGAATCCCATGACTGCTCGTCGTACCGAGTATCGCTTTCACGGCATCAAAATGCTGACCACCTCCCACCCCGCCATCCGGCGCATCAAGAGAACCGATGCACACCCGTCCCTGCACGGCAACAAGCTGTGGAAATCCAGTTTCCTGTTAATGGATTACCTGAAAAAACATCCGCCGGAGTATGTCAGCCGGGTAATGGACGCCGGCTGTGGCTGGGGAACCTCGGGTATCTTCTGCGCCAAACACTTTGCTGCTGAGGTGACCTCGGTGGATGCTGACGGCCATGTTTTTCCCTACCTGCTGGCCAATGCCGACGCCAACGGCGTCACCGTGCAAACTCTGCAATCCCGTTTTGAGAAAATTACCACGCGACAACTGCAGGGTCTGGACCTGTTAATCGCCGCCGACATCTGTTTCTGGGATGAACTGGTCAACCCCGTATTTAACCTGGTAAAGCGCGCCGTCAATGCCGGCGTCAAGAAAATAGTCATCGCCGACCCCGAGCGCTCCACCTTCTTTGATATGGCGCAGCGCTGCGAAAACAAATTTTGCGCGGAGATTCTCGAGTGGAAAACCCGCCGGCCAGTGCAGGCGCGCGGCGCCCTGCTGGTTATTGAGAACGCCTGAGCTGAATCATGGCCAGCATCCGTATCGGCGTAAGTTTGTCCCCGCGACCCTACAACAGTAGTTCGTACTCACGTTGCAGGTGCGGTGTTGCCACCAACTCTCCCGCTGCCATGCGCGGACGAAAGCGGGTCTTTTTTAACAGCCGCAACAAGCGGTAACGGCCATCCTGCTCCCCTGCGTCGGTCAATAGTACTTCTATCTCACGAGGGCGACCCTGGGCCGACACCGAAAAGCCGGCGGTTAATCGCGTTGCCTGCTGCAACTCACCCTGCGGGGCAGCTCCCGCATAGAGAATCCCGCCGGCAGGCAGTTCGGTGGGTTCTCCAAACCAGATTTGCCTGAGTCGTCCGCCGGCATCAGCATCCAGCGTGCGCCAGGCTTGCCGGTAATGGGTAGCGGCCCGGCCCTGGTGCGCAAACCACAACTGCCAGTCTCCCAGCCGGCGCTGCGCTTCGGCACGCGCCAGGTAATCAGGACTAGCCGCCAGCCTCTCAAGCAAGGACTCCAGCAGACCAACACCCCTGGAGAATGCCGCTTTCTTGAGATGCTGCATTTGGCTGCGCGCCACGTTCGGCTGAGTCTGCTCCCTGGCATAGCGGCGACCCAGCATCATTTCGCTCTCCGGACCCAAGCCAAAATCTGCCACGCTGACCAGGTACAAAAGCTGCAAGCGGGCATAGACCAGCGCCTGCAATTCGGTCACCGCCAGCGGAGCGACCTCCTCCGGGGGTTCCAGTTGGTCCAACAACCGCCATACCCGGTACAGTCGATCGGGATCATCGGGATCGGGGTTGAGAATCCATAACTTACGCTGCCAGGCGGCGTACTCGATCGCGGCCTGAATGTAGGCCGCGTCATCCTGCCGGTAATTCTCCTGCTGCAAATGAAATATCCACGACTGTATTTCACTGGCCGCCTCCAGGTCGCCAACATTGATGTAATTTTTCAGCAGGCTTTTCAGCATCGGCAATTGCAAGGAACTGTACAAACCATTGTTGATGCGAGTGAGGTGCACCGAGCGTTTCAGCAAAGCCACCGCTTGCTCGGAATCACCCCTGCTCTGGAAATAATTGGCCGCATCCAGCAAGCTCTGTGAAAGGCTGGCACCGTAGGGTCCACCCAGCCACTCCTGCTGCTGGACACGCTGCAAATAGGCCGCCCGCTCTGGTGCACTCTGCAATGGCGGTATCTGCTTGGTCGGCACGGCATCGGCGCGAATAAAGGTGCGCCCGTATGCTTCGGGCACCTGGTCGCGAGCGCGTGCCCCGGCCGGGGACACGACGCACAATGACACAAATAACAAGACTGTTAGGCGAACACTCACAGTGCCTAATGTGGCATATTTACCGGTGTAATAGCCAGTGCACCCAGCGCAGCCCGGGTCTTGTCGATCTCGACCTCCAGCCACATCACTTCGTAGCTGTTGTTCAGCACCTGTGCATCCTCCAGCATCATATCCAGGCAAGTCGCCTGTTCCTGCCATGCAGCAGTCAGGCCCGGTTCAGCGGCCAGCGCCATTTCCAGCAAGTGTAGCGCCTGCAGACATTGTCTGTCGGCCCGATATTCGGCCGCTCGCTGCACGAGTGCATCGCCACCGGCCAGCGCCGCGACATCTGCATACACCTCGCGCACCGGCACGTGATAAAGCTCAGTGGTCGATTCAAAATGGAACCAGGTAGAGTAATACTCCCAGATGGATTTCACCGCCCAGGATACCTTGCCGTGGCCCTGGGTCAGTTCCAGCTGCGGCGGCAGGCGGATCTCGTCCATCAACCGGTACATGCTTTTACCTGCGTTCATGCCGGCAATGACGGCAGCGTGTACATACTGCAGCGCGTCCCGGATCAACGTCATTCCGCCGACAGTATTCTCTACACCGACTACAGGCGAGAAATGGCTGGGCACTATGACTTCCGGTTGCAGGGCAATCATCAGATCGAGGCTGCGAATATACTCAACCGGCTTGCGTACCTTTTCACCACGCATGGTAAACACATTGGGAAATTGCGGAAACAGCGGCCCGAAGGTATCACCTGAAAAGAGGATTTTCTGCTGCGGTAACCACAGGATGACATTGTCAGCGCCCTCGGCGCCCGGTGTGCCATACACCTCAAACTGGATTCCACCCTGCTCAAATTTATAGACCTGCCAGTCCTGCACGGTGATGGTGGGCACTATGCCGCCGTAGGCAAAAATGTAATCCGTGGGCGGCTGTTCAGGCATAAACGGAAACAGCAGCCGATTACGGCTCCAGAAGTAATCCTGCAAATCTGCCAGGTAGCGCTGCTCTTCATCAAAATCGGCATGGGCGATGATTTGTGTATCCCCCTGCTGCCAGAATTTGATGCCACCGATATGATCGGCATGGGAGTGACTGGCAATAATATGGGTAATGTCCCCGGCCGGCATTACCTCTTTAAGCAACTTGAGCTGGTTAGCGGCCTGCAGGCTTAGCCCGCTGTCAAACATGACATGACCCTCGCTGGTGGTAATCACGTGGGTGTTGCCTATACCGCGGGCCTGGTAGATAAAGTCGTTAATTTTCTCCACCCTGATCGGCACATTGTGCAGTTGGTTAGCGCGCTCATCATCGGCTGCGTTCATCGTGTCTGCAGCGAGATTGCCCGCCATGCTGCCCGCCTCGATCAGGGCCTTGCGCCGCAAGTCACCCCCGCACAGCCTGTTGTAGATCAGGCCGACGGCAACCAGCAGGGCTATCGCTATCAGTACTTTCTTCACAGTGATCTCCAAATTAATTATTCTACAACAGGTGACTTGATCAAAAAGTGGTCAGTGTAGCTATACCGCATTTGAGCTATCTCATTGTAGACAGACTCGTCTACAATGAATAATGTGGATTACATTTCTCGTATTTTCTGATTTATACTACAGCGCATCAAACACGGGAAGAAATGAAATGAAACTTATTGTGAAAAATTTCGGACCTATTCGGACAGCACAGGTGGATGTTAAACCTATGACTATTTTTGTCGGCCCCAGTAATACGGGAAAATCCTATCTAGCGATATTGATTTATTCAATTATCAAAGTGTTTGGGGATGGCGGCGACATATGGGAGAACATGCATTATAAAATTCGAAGGGAAATGGGTGAGGAGGAGAAATCGGATTTAGCCAAATCACAAAAAAATCGAGTCACATTAACTGCGAAAGAAATAGAAAAACGCTTTCTTCTATGGGCAAACATTTTCAGTACCTCCTGGAAAGAGCAGTTTGTTTACTGTTTCGGTGAAGAGGGTAGAAAGATGATGATGAACGAAAATGGAAAAATCTCCATCGTAATTTCTGACAGCAAAAACCAACTTATTTTAGATTTATCTTCCCCAAACAATAGTAAGTTAGCTGCTAAAAATAAATTGAAACTGTGCACATTGATAAACAACGATTTGTTAAGCTTTATTAGAGATCATTTTGATGAGGAAGAGCCAGATGAAAGACCCATACTCCATCGGCATATTATGCAACGCTATTATGCAGAGATACTCGTCAAGCACTTTTCTACTTCTTTATTAGACAAAGAAGAAGGGATTAGTGCACACACTGTGCCTCATTATTTGCCTGCAATCCGTGGTGGTATCATGCAGAGTCACCGAACCCTTGTCAGTGCTTTAATTGAGCGCGCTCCAATGGCAGGGCTAAGCAAAGTATCACCCATTCCACTTTTTAACGGCGTTTTATCGGATTTCATGCAAAAATTAATTAACATGGATGTCTCCGCAAATAGAGGATTTCAAAGAAGATATGGATTTTATCAAAAATCTCTTTATAATCATGATCGAGAAAAACAGAGAAAGAAAATTGATGAAATTGGCAAGGGAATAGAGAAAAAAATCATGGGAGGGGAAATAGATGTGCAAATGTCTGAGACGCATTACCCGGATTTCCGCTATGCGTTTGAAATCGATGGAAAAAAACATGATTTGCCGTTAATGAGCGTGTCATCCATGGTTTCAGAGCTAGCCCCCGTTTCTTTATTCGTTCGTCATCATGTTAATTGCGACGATCTATTTATTGTTGAAGAGCCGGAAGCCCACCTGCACCCCGCCGCACAAGTGGAAATATCCAATATTCTTGTGCAGTTGGTCAATGCTGGTGTTCATGTATTAGTTACCACCCATAGCGACAACATATTGGAGCAAATCGGCAATTGTATGCTCGCGGCGGATATACGTAACGCTAAAGAAAACAAGCAAGCCAAACTATCGAGTACTGAAATTAACGGACAAACACTAAACAAAGAAAAAATTTCTGTTTATTTATTTAATCAGCCAAAAAGAAGCAAGTACAAAAATACCGCTGTCAAGAAAATCCAGTTTGATCGTGAAACCGGCATTTTAACCGAAGACCATTTAGAGGTTTCTTCCGCTTTGTATAATCAGACAATTAGCCTGCTAGACGAAAGGGATAACAATGATGATTAAGCAGGAATTTTGTGCGAGGTATACAAGTTGCACAATTCAACTTCCATCAGAATACCAACTGAAAAATGTAACAAGACCTGTTGTTTTTTGTGTGGATTGTATTTTTCGTATGCAGCGAAATACTACTGGAAAACGATGTGATGAATTAATCTTTTTCAATATAAACCAAAACATCACTGGAATTTATCTGATAGAAAGAAAAACTAACATCTCTGATGTAACGAAAGTAAAAGCACAATTACAAGGTGGTGCCACTTTTGTCTGTACTTTTCTGAATAACGATCCCGCTCTTGATTGTTCGGCATTCGATTTTATGCCCGTTTGGGTTTCCAGGGGCATTAGCCCATCAGCACGCAGACAATTAACCACCGAAAAGATTTCATTACGTAATAAAACGAAACGTATCCGTCATATCAAAAACAAGCAAGCATTGCCGAAAATTTGTATTTCTTAGGGTTTCAGTTTGTTAATAAATATGCTGGTTTCTGCAAGCATCGCCACGTATCTATTCCACTCAACAACGCAAAATCAGCGACACATCCTGGCCGGCGCGTTGTTTTATTTTGTCAAAGGCGTTGTCCTGTTGCCGTTCGCGATATTCCTGCCCAGTCAACGCTGGCGTAGCGTCAAGTCGTTCATCAACGCCGCGGCCTTTCCAAGAAGTTTATTCGGGCCGAGAAAATATGAGACATATCGAAAGATGAATGGTTATTGATGGCACGGACGGCTGGGTGATGACACGAAACACAGCTGGCTCCAAAACTGCAAACGGTTCTTCTCCGCAAAGCGCAACAGGCGATGCAAAACAAAACGCAACGATTAGTTCCTAAACTACCAAGGCGCGGACGCGCTCCAGCCGCTGGACACGTGCATAAGCTCAGATACATATGGCACTCCTCAACCTGGAATACAGTTTTTGACGGTACTTTCCGGCCATGCAGTCAGTGGCCGCTTGCGTGCGAGCTAAAAAGGGGTCTTCAGAGTGCTTTGACGCACTGGCAAAGTTCTATCTGGGGATTTGGGTACACTGAATATTGCGATACTGACAGGACTGTGTTAAAAAGCGCGCCGCGCTCCCCTGCCGGGAGTAACAAATACAGAGGGTTAGGACACATGAAACAGCTCGGCATACTGGATTCGGCATTTATCAACCTTGAACAGAGTAATACCCCGCAGCACGTCGGTGGGCTGGGCATCTACGACCCCTCTACCGCGCCGGGGGAATTTGTGCGCTTCAAGGATGTTATCGCCAATTTTGAACAGCGCCTGCAGGGCTTGCCCCTGTTTCGCACCCGCCTGGTCGAAGTCCCCGGCGGACTGGATCGTCCCTACTGGATTAAAGATGCCAACTTTGACGTGGAGTTTCACTTGCGCCACATCGCCCTGCCCGAGCCGGGAGACTGGCGCCAACTGTGCATTCAGATCGCCCGTCTGCACGCGCGCCCCCTGGATATGTCCCGCCCGTTGTGGGAGGCCTATATCATTGAGGGACTGGGTAATATTGCAGGCCTACCCGCGGACAGCTTTGCTGTTTACACCAAAATGCATCACTCCCTGGTAGACGGTGCCGGTGGTGTTTCATTTATGGCGGCCCTACACGACCTGGAGCCGGTGCCCAGCCCTGACAGCAGCCCAGCAGCGGATGAGCCACTGCTGGTCGACCGCGAGCCATCTACCTCCAAGCTATTGGGTCGGGCCAGCATTAACCGGATCAAAAATTCGGTTGCCCTGCTGCGCGGCGCCGTCGGCCTCACCAAAGATCTAGGATCCTTCGCCCTGAAAGTGGCGCGCAAGGAAATCCCCATGCCTGACATGCAGTCGCCCAAGTCACGCTTTAACAATGCGGTAGGCCCGCACCGCGTGTTTGATGCCACTGATTTCTCACTGGCTGAATTCAAGATGATCAAGGATTTTGCCGGAGTCAAACTCAACGATGTGGCGCTGACAATTGTCGGTGGCGCCCTGCAACGCTACCTGGTTTCCAAGGATGAAACACCCCCAGCGCCCCTGGCTGCCAGCCTGCCGGTGAACATGCGCGCCCATCGCGACGATAGTGCCGACAATAATCAGGCCGGTGCTATCTTCGCCTCGCTGCACACAGATATCAGCGATCCCATAGAACGGCTCAAGGCTGTTTATGGCAGCACCGTCGAAGCCAAGGAATTCGGCCAGAACAGCCCCCTGGTTGACGCCATGAAGCTGGCCGGCATCTTTTCACCCGCCTTTAGCAAGGCCGCCGCCAGCCTCTGGTCTGAACGCCGGCTTGCGCGCTTTATTCCGGCCAACACCTCGACCGTTATCACCAATGTACCCGGTCCCAACTTTGACCTGTACTGTGCCGGCGCCAGGTTGGTGCAATACCACGGCCTGGGTGTGCTGACCCCAGGTGTCGGTTTGTTTCACACCGTGTTCTCCCTGTCTGACCGGGTCAACATGTCTATCCTGGGCGACCGCGACATCATCCCCGACCCCTCCTTTTACATCGAGTGCCTGAAGGATTCTTACGCAGAGTTACTGGCAGCGGTGCAAAAGCCCGCTGGCACTCGCCAGGCAAAAGCCAAGCCCAAAGCCAAAGCCAAAGCCAAAACAGCGGCAAGGAAACAAACCGCAGCAAAAAGGACGCGGGTCAAGGCACTGCGTGCCCGTCGCAAGACCGGCAGCGTAGCGCCCAAGCTAAAAATCACTAACGGTTAAGGCTAGCGCGCCATGTCGAAAAAGAAACTACGGCGCGAAATTCCGCGCTTCAAACACCCGATTATCGAAACCCATTGCCACCTCGATTATCTCGATGAGGACGCTCTGCCGGCGACCCTGCAACAATCGCATGAGGTCGGTATTGAGCGCATTATCACCATAGCGGTGACCCCGGCCAACCTGGATACCGTGCTGAAGCTGGCCAACAGCCACACCGAGGTCTGGGCTACCCAGGGTGTACACCCCCATGACGCGGACACATACAACGCCGCAGTGGACGCCATCATCCGCACGCGTATGGAGCAGCCCCGTGTTGTGGCGGTCGGTGAAATCGGCCTCGACTATTACTACGATCACGCCGACCGCAAGGTGCAGCGCCAGGTCTTCGAGCAGCAATTGCAGATAGCCGCCGACACCGGTATGCCGATTGTGGTCCACACCCGCGATGCCGATGATGACACCCGCGCCATCTTGCGGAACTTCTCCGGCAAGCTAGCCCGCCGGGGCGTAATCCACAGTTTCACCTCTGGTTTACCGCTGGCAGAGTATTGCCTGGCGGAGGGATTCAGCCTGGGCTTTAACGGCATTACCACCTTTAATGCGGCCGACAACGTGCGCGAGGTCGTGGCAGCCACGCCGCTGTCGCAGATACTGCTGGAAACCGACGCGCCCTACCTGACCCCCGTGCCTTACCGCGGCAAGCCCAACGCTCCCTACTACCTGCCCTTTATCGCAGAAAAAATCGCCCAGCTCAAAGCCTGCGAGGTGGAACTGGTTTTGGCGCAAACCTGGCGCAACAGCATGCAACTGTTCTTTCCAGAGCAGTGAATCATGCTAGAATGCGCGCCCTCTGAAAAACGGCCTAAGACCTTATAGCAGTGGCATACATTGTTGGACAACGCTGGGTCAGCCACGCCGATGCGCAACTGGGCCTGGGTATTATCGCCGAGTTGGATGGACGCCGGGTAACCGTCAGTTTTCCCGCCATCGGTGAAGAGCGCACTTACGCCGCCGATAGCGCACCGCTGACACGACTGCGCTTCAAGGTTGGTGACGACATCACCACACTGGACGATGTTGAGTTGACAGTAACCGACGTCGACGAAACCAGCGGCATTCTGTTTTATACCGGTCTGGATCACTACCATCTGGAGTGCACCATCAGCGAGTTGGAGCTGGATTGTTTTGTACAGCTCACCACCCCGCAGCAGCGCCTGCTTAACGGCCACTTTGACCGCAACAAGGATTTCGTCCTGCGTGTGGCCACGCTGGAACAACTGAATCAACTACAACAATCGCCGGCCCGCGGCCTGCTGGGCTCGCGCACCAACCTGCTGCCTCACCAGGTATATATCGCCGCTGAAGTCGGTGCCCGCCACGCACCACGCGTGCTATTGGCCGATGAAGTGGGACTGGGCAAAACCATCGAAGCGGGCATGATCATCCAGCAGCAAATGCTCACCGGTCGCGCCGGCCGGGTATTGATAATGGTGCCGGACAGTCTGCTACACCAGTGGCTGGTAGAAATGTTGCGGCGTTTTAACCTGCGTTTTGCCCTCTTTGATACAGAGCGTATTGAAGCTATCGAAGCCGCCCACCCGGATGGCAATCCATTTGAATCCGAACAGTTGGTGCTGTGCAGCCTGAACCTGTTTCAGCAACAGTCCCGCTTACAGCAACAGGCGCTGGCTGCCCCATGGGATTTGACGGTACTCGATGAGGCCCACCACCTACGCTGGAACCCACAGCAGGCGGGCGATGACTACCTGTTTATAGAGGCGCTCTCACAGCGCAGTGCCGGCCTGTTACTGTTGACCGCAACTCCCGAGCAAGTCGGACAAGCCAGCCACTTTGCCCGTTTGCGCCTGCTCGATCCCAATCGCTTTCACGATCTTGAGCAGTTTATCGCCGAGGAAGAAGGCTATCGCGCCCTCAACGTTACACTGCAGCAACTGGAGCAGCAGCCTGGCAGTGAAGCTGAAATCGCCGGCCTGCTGGACCGCCACGGCACCGGCAGGGTGTTGTTTCGAAATACCCGCGCCGCCGTGCAGGGATTTCCGGAGCGCAAACTGCACAGCTATCCACTGCCAGTGCCTGAAGATTACGATGCCGGCTCACTGCACCCGGAAACGGCCTTCGGCGAGGCAGACTGGTTGGCACTGGACCCCCGCGTCAGTTGGCTGGAGCGGCAGCTCAAATCACTGCGCCCGGAAAAAGTGCTGGTGATCTGCGCCAATACGAGTACCGCCATTGCCCTGGAGCATCACCTGCAACTGCGCGCCGGCATTCGCAGTGCCGCCTTTTACGAGGGTTTGAGCATCATCGAACGGGACCGGGCGGCCGCCTACTTTGCCGACACCGAGTCCGGCGCCCAGACCCTGGTGTGCTCAGAAATTGGTTCCGAGGGGCGCAACTTCCAGTTCGCTCACCATCTGGTGTTGTTCGACCTGCCGCTGAATCCCGATCTGTTGGAGCAGCGTATTGGCAGACTCGATCGTATTGGCCAGGGCGAGCGAGTGGACATTCATGTGCCCTACCTGGAGGGCACTGCCCAGCAAACCCTGCTGCACTGGTACCACGAGGGGCTCAACCAGTTTGAAGAAAGCTGCTCCGCCGGTTATGCCATTTTCCAGCAGTTCAGTGATCGCCTGCTGGCCCAGTTGGCCGTTCCCGATGATACCCTGCCTGCACTGATAGCAGACAGTGCCGAATTTACCGCCCGGACTCGTGCCGAACTGCGCGAGGGTCGCGACAAATTGCTGGAGCGCAATTCCTGCAAACCTGAGATCGCCGCCGAGCTTATTAACTCCATCAGTGCCGCTGAACGCAGCAGTGAGCTGGTCTGCTATCTGGACATGTTGTGCGAAAGCTACGGTGTTGACCAGGAGTTCCACTCTGAGCACGCCACCATATTGCGGCCCAGCGAACATATGGTAACCGGACACTTTCCCGGCCTGCCGGAAGATGGCACCACGGTTACTGTTAGTCGTGAACAGGCGCTGAGCCGTGAAGACATGGAGTTCCTCAGTTGGGAACATCCCATGATTGTTGAAGCCATGGAAATGGTGGCCTCTACTGAACTGGGCAATGCCGCCATCGTCACCCTGTCGCTGAAGGGAATTCCTGCCGGCACCATGTTGCTGGAATGCATTTACTCCATTAACTGTGTGGCGCCGAAAGAGCTGCAGTTGGAGCGCTTTTTGCCCCTCTCACCCATGCGCCTGCTGGTAGACCATCGCGGCAAGGATCTGGCGGCCATCATGTCCCACGCCCGCCTTAATGAACTTTCCGAGCCAGTGAAAAAACCAGTCGCCCTGCAAATCATCAAGCAGGTGCAATCGCAGGTAGAAGAAAAAATGCACCGCGCCGGCGACCTGGCCGCAGCACATATGGACAAATTGCTGAGCAGCACCCAGGTGCGTATGCGCGAGCAACTGGGCGGAGAATTAACGCGCCTGCAGGCACTGCGCGAAATTAATCCCAGTATTCGCCAGGTCGAAATCGATCACCTGCAATACCTGATTGAGGAATGCGCTGCGCATATCAGTCATGCTAGTGTACAGATGCAGGGTTTACGCCTCATAGTGACAACTTGATAAGGGCCAGACGTAAGTCTGTCCCCCGTTCAGAAGGAGCAATAATCATGAGCGACCAACAACGCCGGCTGTTGAACAAGGCCAACATGGGTATCACCGCAGGACTGCCCCTGCAGGCCTCCGAGGGCGGCATCGCAGAGCTGCGCAAGGACATCCAGCGGCTGATGGATATCGAGGCTATCAAGCAACTCAAACACGCCTATTTCCGTTGTTTAGACACCGCTAACCTGGACGAGTTGTCCACGTTGTTTCACGAGGATGTGCTGGTGCACTTTATCGGCGGCAACTACGAGTGGAAGCTGACCGGCAAAAAAGAGTACCTGGAGAATGTAGGCATGTCCTTCAGCAATCAGGCCATCGGGCACCATAATGGCCATCACCCGGAAATCCAGATACTCAGCGACACACAGGCTACCGGTATCTGGTACCTCGCCGACAACATGTGGATTCTCAATCACAAGGCATTTACCACGGGCACGGCAATTTACTGGGACAATTATGAGAAGGTAGACGGGCGCTGGCTGATCAGTGAGACTCGCTACGAGCGCCTCTACGAAATAAACCGGCAGCTGGATGAAAATCCATCACTGGCTTCACATTACCTGGGCGTACACGGACCCGAAGCGCAGTTCTAGGCTACACTCACTGCCATGAGCGAAGATCGCGAACTGTCAATACTGGAACAACTCACCCGCCTGACCGGGCAGGTTGCCGGCCAAACCCTGGATGTAGCCAAAAACACCGCATCCATGACGGCCACCATGGCCAGCATGTTTGGGGACAGCCGGTTACAGGCTGCGCTCATGAAAACCTTTGAGCCCGAACGCCTGGATGCCATGGCCGATGCCGGTCGCTTGCTGCGCGATGCACGGGAAACGGCAGGCCTCAGCCTCAAGGAACTGACCAAGGCGCTGGGTCTCAAAGACGACAGTTTGCTGAAGGATATTGAAAGCGGTGAGCGTGTTATGCCGCTGGAGCCGCTGTTTCGCAGCGCCTCACTGATCGCCCGCCACGACCCTATTCCCTTTCTCATCAAGTTTATGCGCACTTACAACCCCGCCCTCGGGGCAACTCTGGAGCAGTGGGGCATCATGGCGCTGCCCGTGCAATACGAACGGGAACGACGCTGGATAAATCTCTATCGCCGGCACGATGTGTTGCGAACCCTGTCCGACGAGGAGTACGACCGCCTGATCGAGTATGTGGACAGTGCTACCAAGCTGGTGCTGGATGTCATGCAAAAAGAAAAGGCCGCCGGCAAAAAACCAGGCCGCAAGAGAGTGCCCAAAGTAGCAGTAGAATCGGTAAAGCCCGCCAGGAAAAAAACTGACAAGCCATCCTGAGCGGCATTATACTCGGTCGGTTATGGTCAAGAAACTACCCACCAAGCAAGAACTGCGCGCCCAACTTGAACGGGAAACAAGACGTTTTCTAAGCACCGGTGGTAAAGTCAGTGAATTTCCGCACGGCGCCAGTGGTACCAATCCGCTCAGCGCCGGCAACTTCCAGGCCGGCAGTTTGTTCACCCTACCGCGTAGCAAACGAACCTTTGTACCCGAGGTGGTAGCGGCGATTGAAGCGCGCCGTAAAAACGCGCGCAAAAGCCGCGCCGTTCGCAAACGCACACGGCTACCCCAACCGCGCCGCAAAATAGTCTACGACGATTTTGGGGAACCCATACGCAGGGTATGGGTAGACGAATGATTAACAGAGCCGCGTGATCGGGACAGCCGGCAGAGCAGCCCGGCAACACGATTAGAGAAGTGCGTTATGGACATAACTTCAACATGGTTGAAGAAATGGATTCTCGCTACAAGCCAAAACGCTCTTTGATCACGGCCAGAAACTCTGGCATGTTGGCCGCCTGGTCTGCATCGACGATGCGAGAGATAGCGCAATCGGCCATCATTTTGTTCCACTCGGCCATACCCGGTACGCTGCCAATAATGTCCCACTCCAATTTTGCGGCGCCCGCCATATCCACAACCTTTAACACGTAGCGCACGTAAATATCCGCCATGGTCATCTCCGGGCCCGCCAGGTACGGCTCAAATTCACAGAGACTGGTCATTGCGCCCAGGCCGCGCTCAACCACGCCGCGAATCTCTTCCTGCAGGACTTCCGGTGCCGGTGTATTACTGAAAATAAAAGGCATCAGGCGGCGGCAGGGCAACTCCAGATAAAGCTCGGAAACCCTCATAATCTGGCGCACGTAGTTGCGGGTAAAGCTGTCTGTGGGGTACAGGGGTAGGTCGGGGCAGGTTTCTTCCAGGTAGTCACAACACACACTGGATTCCGACAAATGGCCCCCGTGTTCTGTAGTCAGCGCCGGTATTTTTCCTACCGGGCTCAGCCCCAGGAACTCATCAGTGCCACCGTATTGGAGGTCCTCTTCAAAGGGGATGCCCTTGTATAAAAGCACGTGCTTGACGATATTGTAGTAATTACTGGATGGAAATCCGTGCAGGGTTGTCATAGTTCACCTCTGTCATTACCGGGATCGAATTTATTCGACCACCAATACTGCATGTTATGCTCAGCACCGCCGAAATAAAAGGACTCACCATGAACGACGCCATAAGCCCCTTCACTGTCGACATTCCCCGATCACAGTTGGACGATCTGAAACGTCGCATTGCCAATACCCGCTGGCCCGAACAGGAAGTGGTAGGCGACTGGAGCCAGGGCATACCCCTGGCTTACACACAGGAGCTGGCACAGTACTGGGCCAATGACTACGACTGGCGCCGTTGGGAGAGCAAACTCAACAACTGGGACCAGTTCACCACGGTCATAGATGGTATTGATATTCATTTTCTGCACGTTAAGAGCCCCCACGCCGAGGCGCTGCCCATGATCATCACCCATGGCTGGCCCGGCTCCATCGTCGAGTTCCACAAGATAATAGAGCCACTCACCAACCCGGATAATCCAGAGCAGGCCTTTCACCTGGTGATACCGAGCATTCCCGGCTACGGATTTTCCGGCAAACCTGCCGGCCCCGGCACTGGCGCAGAGCAGGTGGGCAAAATGTGGGGCCAGTTGATGGCCCGCCTGGGTTATGACCGCTATGTGGCACAGGGCGGTGACTGGGGCGCCCTGATAACCCAGTGCATGGGTACCACTGAAACCACGCACTGCGCCGCCATCCACGTGAATATGCCGATCTGCCCGCCCGATGAGGCCGGTATGCAGGATATGACTGAATTTGAAGTGGAGGCCCTCAACGGCATGGCCCATTACGAGCAGTGGGATTCCGGTTACTCCAAGCAGCAAAGTACCCGCCCCCAGACGCTTGGCTACGGCCTGGCGGATTCGGCGGTAGGCCAGATGGCCTGGATCGTGGAAAAATTCTGGAGCTGGATGGACTGTGGCGAAGGCGCCGACCAGCACCCGGAAAATGTGCTCAGCAAAGATGAGCTGCTCGATAACGTGATGATGTACTGGCTCACCAACTCGGCCGCCTCCTCCGGTCGCCTCTACTGGGAGAGCTTTGCCAAGCCCAACCTGGCACCGGTAGATATGCCCATGGGAGCCTCCATCTTTCCCAAGGAAATCTTTCGCGCCACGCGCCGCTGGGCCGAGAGACGCTTCAGCAATATCATCCACTGGAATACCATGGACAAGGGCGGACATTTTGCTGCTTTTGAACAACCCGAGGCATTTGTGGGTGAACTGAGGCAGTGCTTTTCCGGCCTGCGAGATAAATGAACACAGGAATATGCTTTTTTTTGTAAAATCCGTATTTTGCGGGCAATATGGATTTATGGCCTGATCACTACTATGGAGGTTCATTATGACCAAAGTGACATCAGGTGAGTTTCAAAAGGAATTTGGGCGTTTCCGTACCGAAGCCCATAAGGGCCCTGAGCGCACCCAGCAGGTGGCGGTTGAGCGTAAACAACAGCCGAAGCAGATTCGGTTTTTATGCGTGCCGTGCGGGCGGGGGCATTTGAACAGAGAATTAGGGTTATGAGACCGCTTAATCATCCCAATGAGGTTAGGCTCGTGCAAAAACCATATAGTCCCCAGTGTCCTCTCTCTGATAACCGGGTTCGATCTTTCTTTTAGCGGAGAATATTAAATTTAAAGAAGGAAATAGTCGTTCATACTGCTTTATGCTACGCCCAATTGTACATATTTTGTTGGGGTCCTTTGGATCCCCCATCATATGATGTATATCGGTTTCCTCGCATATAATTATGTGCCCATAAGGTTTTAAACAGCGAAGCATCTCATGCGCTACCTGTTCGGCAAATTTGTCAGTGAGATGCTGAAGGAATGTAAATGTGACAATGACGTCAAACTTGCCTGTCTCTAACCCCGTGTTTGACAGGTCATCTATCCTTATAAAGTTTACATCAGGTCACTGCTGTCCCGTTAACTTTCATATGAGTTTCATTTGATTGACATCGGGCAGTCTGCCATCAGGCGGATCACCCCTTAACAACGCCATCAGGTCACGCTTATCAAACAAATTAAGCTGCAGTAATCGCAATAGCTGCTGCATACTCTTTGTGAGTCCAGACTGAAACTTCAGAAATGCAATTAGCAGGTATACGCACATCGCTATCCATATTTGAGTCATCACTGCATTCTTGCTCGTGCCAACAAACGATTTGATTTTCAGGTTCTGTTTTATCCACTTAAAGAATAATTCCACTTGCCACCTGGCTTTGTAGACATCGGCAATCGTCTTGGCTGCCAGTTTGAAATTGTTTGTTACAAACACATAGTGCTTACCCGTCTCCGCATCTTTGTAGCCAACCCGCCTTAATCGAACAGGACATTTTTTGGAGACCTGGGGGCCGGTGAATTCTATCGTTTGATCACACGTCAAACCTTTGCCTTTCAGCACCGATCGACGCTCGATAATGCGGTATTTTGCATTGCTCTTAAGCCGGGTGACGAAGAAAATACCCTTATCTGTCAATTGCTTATACCAAACGTAATCATTGTAGGCTTTATCAATTGCAGGCTCTTCTCCGGTCTTGTGAGTGAAGATTAGGCCGCAACATAGAACATCGAGTCATTATCCGGTAGCGATGACTGCCTGATCTTGAGTTTGAAATACTCGGTATCCCTGATGCCTCTGGCGCGCTTGCGGATCATGCCGATACCGATGTTGCCGGCCTCGATCCTGGCGCTGGTGAGCTTGTGCCTCGCGTAATTGCAAATGCCCACACGGTGGTTTCTCAACGACTTTGCAAACTTCTTCAGGTAGAGCAGGGTCGATTGATCGGCTATCCGGCACCAGGCTTCCAGTCTCTTTTGCATCAGTTCGACAGTCTCTGATTCCCACAAGGTCTGAAGCTGTTCCTTCAGAATATACAGCGTATTGAGATTGGCATTTTCATCCACTAGCCGTTGTAATTTTTGAGCCTGGGAATCGTCCAGTTTATCGGCGTTTTTCAGTACCGGGTAATGGGTTCCTGTTAACAATTCCTGGCCCGCTTTAGTGGCCTTTCTACACGCTATTCGCCGCTGGTTGCGCAGGGCCTTGCTGTAGTTCTTCATAACGTGGCAACGGTCCAATACAAGGTCGGCCTTGGGCAAGCAATCACGGACTGACTTTTGATAGGATGGTCCCATGTCCATAGCGACAGCCTGTATTTTTGCAGCGGTTTCTGCCGGAAGTTGCTTTAGAAATGCAGAGAACACAGCAGCCGTGCGACCTGTTTCCACCCCGATTAAATGCCCTTCGACCATAGCGTAAATCACTGTCATGTAGTCGTGGCCTTTCGCCCTGGCCACCTCATCAACACCAAGATACTTCAGGCCCGTCAGCTGTATCGGGTCGAGTGCAGGGAGGGTTTCCTCCAGGTATGCCTTGCCGATATTCTTCACCGTCTCCCAGCGTATCCCCAAATGCCTGGAGACAGCCTGAATACTCATGTGGCGGCACAGGCCACTGATCATGCGACAGAAGCGGCGGGTGAAACGCCATCCCGTGTCAACAAACTCACAGCTCTCTATCCGCCGTTCGTTCTTGCTGATACATACTTGGGCCAGCTCCATTTCAATCACGCAGGGATAGCCAAACAACGGCACATCCCTGACCTGTCGGCGGACATACCGGTTGACCGTTCCCTGCTGCTCGGTAACGGGGTCTATGGCTTTTCTGCGCCTGTCCCGGCGGCAGCAAATGACGAGCTGTCTCTCCTCCTCGTCCAGTTTTATCTGATTGACGCACTGCCCCTTGAGGCCCAAAATATCCCTCTGGATGTCGATTCCCATATACCTGTTCCATATTAAAGTTGTGATAGGCCTTATATACCAACAGATTACGTGGGGATCGGCATCCTTTTTCACTCATAGAAGCGGAGAAGAGCCCAATTGCAATAATACTTCCCTTAGGAAATATGAGCGTGCGACCCACTGTTACATCGTGCTTCTTCCCTTCCGTGACGACCACAAACTCCGGCAAATAACCCGCATGATTCAAACCGACGTGCAGCTTAATCGCTCCTTTGGTGGTGCGAAAATCAGCCCAGGGAAACGCAGACAAACACAAGTCGATGGTGGACGCGTCCAGCGAATAAAGCGGGTGAGTAAATCTGAAACTATGATCAGGCGCCACGCCTTGGCAGCGAGTTAACAGTTTTCCAAACAGCGCTTCGTACAGAGCATAAGGCTTATCTTCATTGATGCGCGATAGGTTAGATCGCGACAGCTTCGCGCTGCCCAGGTGGTAAAGGCGATGCATTTGCGCCGACATATTATCCACGATATCACGCAAGCTGTTTCGACCAGACAATTGAGCCATCGTCAGCGACACAAACTGTGACCAGCGGGAGGCTTTACGAAAGGAACGGCCAGAATGATGTTGTTTGGCAAGGGTCTCAAATTCATGTCTCGGAACAAGTTTTAGTATTTGTGACAGGATCGTATTACAATGCGCCATGGTCTGGTTCCCTCTATTTATACACTGTTTTTTAGACAATCTCATTGTATCAATTGTGGCGGAATCAGACCTCCTTATTTCTCCTTAACGGGACAGCAGTGACATCAGGTCACTAGTGTCCGGTTAATTATTGAATAAATTCAGTTGGTTAGAAACCATGTCATCCTCCAAGATATGATTGGTATCGAATAAGTCCTTGTTTAAAGGGATTTTCTCGAAAAGGGTGACTGAGAATACCTGTAACAAAGTGTAGAGCGAGGCATCCAGATTGAGGCGCTTCTTGATGATGGCCACCAGCACATACACCGACACGGCAGTCCAGATTTGCACTTTGACGGCGTTCTCTGACGTGCCGTAAAACTTCTTGATACGGAGATGTTGCTTGATCCATTTGAAAAACAACTCGACTTGCCACCGGGCTTTGTATAGTTCGCAGATGGTCGTCGGTGGAGGACCAAACAGGTTGGTCAGAAAGATGAGCGTTTTCCCTGTCTCTGGATCTTTGAAGCGAATGCGGCGCAGATGATGGGGGTATCTCTTCTGACTGTAAAACCCCGACAGGGCCACCGTCTGATCGCAGATAATACCTTGCGCCCGGTCGCTCGGCGCCGAATATATCCTTCGCAAGTCGGAATTCGCTTTGGCGCGGGTGACAAAAAACGCGCCGGAGTCGTGCAGTGTGAAGAGCCGCTCGAAATCGAGATAGGCGCGGTCCATTATATAGATTGCCGCGGGTTCCGGAATCATCAGATCGAGCACGTTGACATCGTGCACCTTGCCATCGGAAACATGTATAAAACTCGGGATATTGCCACGCAGGTCCAACAGCGTATGCATCTTCACCGCCGCCTTGGTGCTGCGAAATGGCGCCCATGGAAACAGCGACAGACAGAGATCTATTGTGGTGGAGTCCAGCGCATAAACCGTGTTCGTCAGGTCCAACCCAAGATCCTCTTCGGCATAGAGTTTTCGAGCTTGCGTGATCAGCCGTTGTGCAAACTCGGCGTAGATTCGCCAGTCTCTTCGTTCGTTGGCATCGGCCAGGGTAGAGCGCTTGATCGGCGAACCAATGCCCATGTGGTACTGCTTGGCCGATTGCGCCGAGAGACACGCTTCGATATCGCGCAGGCTCTCCCTGTAGGTCAACTGCGCAAACGCCAGAGCGCGAAAATGTTCGGCGCAAGGAAGTGTGCGAATACGATGATCTCCATCGTACCGGGACACGAGCCGGTGAAAAGTTTTCCACGGAAGAAAGTCCATGATCTGTGCAAACAGCGTCTTTCCGGTATACATCGAATCGTCTCGGCAACAAGGGTCTACCAAGAGAATACATTATCGGATTTGCGTTCAAGTCGGGGACACCCTAATTTTGCTGTAACTCATTGTGGCCATTGAGAAAATCCCGCTTTGTCGAAGTTTTAACCGGACAGTAGTGACATCAGGTATATATTTTCTGCCATCGTCGACCAGAAGGTGCTCACGTTCTAAGCCTGTCACATCAGATGTAAATTCGGCCAACACTTGGGTCATTCGTCCAAACCCACAACCGAATTCAGCGGCGGATTCGATAGTTTTCCCAAAGTTCACAATGTTTAAGCAGCGACGTAAATCACGTTGTTCCATGTACGTTCTGACAGCTAGCGGCGTATCGTCAACGTCAACCACATGTTCTTTCTTGTAGATTTCACGATCCTGTAGCTCCACGCCACCCATACAATTAATCCTTCATGTTTTAATCAAATAGGCACCAGACCCAATCGTAGCTCTTCATCGGATAAATAAGCAGGGCTATTTTTACTTCCCTGAGTTTAGTACTTTTCGAGCGTATTTATCGCTTTATATAAAACCCCTGCTGACCCTTTTGCACCCGTTTTATTTCACCCTGCCCTGGGAGGAAATCACCCGCGCGCCGCCCAGCACACTGGCTACCGCCGCCCCGTCCAGAGTGGCTGACATCACCAGTATCTTTACAGGCGACCCCTCCCGGGCCGTGATCGTTTTGCAATTGTGCTCAACGAACGTACCGACACTTTCAGGATGGGCGACACCACAATTGCCCTGCGGGTAATGGGCACCTTCCTATTTCTTGGGCTTTTTGGCCTTCTTGCGCGGTTTGCTATCCAATTTAGGCTTAGGCCTTTTGGATTTACCTGCACCGCCACCGCTGGCCTTGGATATTCTTAACTGCTGACCGGATACCCGCACCTTGCTGAGGTGATCAAATATCTCCCGGGGCATGCCGTCGGGCATATCCACCGTGCTGTATTCCTCATAGATTTCGATACGACCAATGTATTCCGCATCAATCTCCGCTTCATTGGCAATAGCGCCGACGATATTGCCCGGCTTTACCCCGTGAGTGTGACCCACTTCAATACGAAACCGGTCCATGCGCCTATCGGGGGACGGCTGGTCTTCTTCGCGCTTGTCCGCATGACGCGGCGGCCGATTTCCACGCTCAGGACGTTCCCCGCGTTCCTTGCGAGGTTTGTCTTTATGCAGACGTTCTTTTTCAAACAACGGCTGCTTGCCCTGTGACAGGTTCGCCAGCGCCGCAGCGATCTCAATAACCGGTACGCCATATTCGTGTTGGTACTCTTCCACCAACACCCGAAATTTGTCCAGTTCATGGCTATCCAGGGCTTCGCTAATTCTGGCCTTGAAGCGTTTCACGCGGGTATCAGAAACATCCGCCGCTGTGGGCAGCTCCATTTTCTCTATCTTCTTACCGGTGGATCTCTCGATCGCGCTCAGCAGGCGGCGCTCTCGATTGGAGGCAAACAGAATCGCCTCGCCACTGCGCCCGGCCCTGCCGGTACGTCCCACCCGGTGTACATAGGCTTCTACATCGTAGGGAATATCATAGTTGATCACGTGGGAGATGCGCTCTACGTCCAAACCGCGGGCCGCCACGTCGGTGGCGACCAGGATATCCAGTCGGCCTTTCTTGAGGCCATCTATGGTTTTTTCCCGCTGCGCCTGGGGAATATCACCATTCAGGGCAGCAGCGGTGTAACCCCGTGCATTGAGCTTTTCTGCCAGCTCAGCGGTAGCAATCCTGGTGCGCACAAATACGATGATGCCGTCGAATTCTTCCACTTCCAGAATGCGCGTGAGTGCATCGAGCTTGTGCAGGCCTGCCACCATCCACACCCGTTGACGGATAGTCTCGGCGGTGGTCTGCTTGACCTTGATAATGACTTCTTCCGGGTCTTTCAGGTAGCGCTGGGTAATGCGTTTGATGGCCTGTGGCATGGTGGCCGAAAACAGCACTACCTGGCGCTCATCGGGGGTTTGCTCAAGAATCCATTCCACGTCATCGATAAAACCCATGCGCAGCATTTCATCGGCCTCATCAAGCACCAGGGTTTTCAGGTTGGCCAGCTTCAGCGAGCCCTTGCGCATGTGGTCCATGACCCGTCCGGGCGTACCCACCGCCACGTGGCAACCGCGTTGCAGGGCCTTGAGCTGGGGTCGGTAATCCTGGCCACCGTATATGGGCAGCACATGAAAACCGGGCAGGTGCGTGGCATAACGCTGGAATGCCTCGGCCACCTGGATCGCCAGTTCGCGGGTCGGAGCCAACACCAATACCTGTGGTTCTTTCTGCTTCATATCCAGTCGGGACAGGATCGGTAAGGCGAAGGCAGCGGTTTTACCCGTGCCCGTCTGGGCCTGGCCCAGCAGGTCTTTGCCATTCAGCAAATGAGGGATGGTCAGGGCTTGAATGGCAGAGGGGGTTTCGTAGCCCACTTCATCAAGAATTTGCATGAGCGGCGCTGGCAAACCCAGCTCTGAAAAACCGGTTACCGCGGATTCCGATGACATTGGAGTGGTACTTCCATGAGGTTGGGATGTTAGGGCCGGTGTGACGGGCGCGCATTATACATGAAACACGCGCTATACTTTACGGCAAACTACCAAAGGACAGATGCTATGCCTTCAGCCCTGAACCTGGCTTCTTCCACCCTCGCCTCCACCCTCCGCGGCTGGCAGGGTATTAACTCCCGTACCGATAGCGACAAACCCGCGCAATTACTGCGTATTTACGATATCGAAAACTGCCCTTATTGCCGTATTGTGCGCGAGGTTCTCACCGAGCTGGACCTGGATGCCATCATCCTGCCCTGCCCCAAGGGTGGTATGCGGTTCAGGCCAGAGGTACTCATACACGGTGGCAAACACCGGTTTCCCTTCCTGATCGACCCAAACACCCATACCGAGATGTACGAGAGCATCGACATCATCAAGTACCTGTACGAGACCTACGCCAGTACCAGCGTGCCTTTGAAATGGCGACTGGGCCCGCTGCAAGAACTCACTTCCGGCCTGGCCAGTGCGGCGCGCTTGAGCGCCGGCATGACTGCCAAGCCATCTACAGCGCCCGACCTGACCCTGGAGTTGTACAGCTTCGAGGCCAGCCCCTTCGCCCGCCCCGTGCGGGAACTGCTGTGCAGCATGGAAATTCCCTACATACTCAGGAGCTGTGGCAGAAGCAATAAGCAAGAGTGGTTGCCGCCCAAGTTGCGGGAAAAACTGGAAATCGAACCCGATTCGGTACTACCCAACCGCATAGCCATGATGGAAAAGGAAGGCAGGATGGGCATTCCCTATTTGTGGGATTCCAATACCGGCACCGGCCTGTTCGAATCGGAAGAAATCATGGATTACCTGACTGAGCACTACTCCACAGCAGCCTAAACGTTCTACCCCAGTTGCGCGCCAATGGTGGAAAAACGCGCTTGTTGAATGTCTGCCAGAACCTATACTTAAAGTGGCTCATGGATTGCGTCGCCACTTTTCAAATACAAGGAACTTAATTATGAATATGAGCCTTTACCACTAAGCAACCTGGCAAAAGGAACAGCACTATGAGCAGTCCAAACCTCGAGTACAAATGGGTCCCCTTTCTGTACATCTCATACGCACTGTGCGTGGCTGGTCTGATGTTCTTCATGCCACTGGATGAGGTACTGAAAATGCATGTACTACTGTTGATGACACTGGTTTATGTAGGTGCCTTATCCGGGCTATCCGTGCGGGCACTCAAGCGCATTGAGGATCGCCTGGCAGAACTGTGAAAAACGCATATATCTCCGTCACAAAAAGTAATACTACTGGGTAATACTTTTGACGGGGATACATCACATGAAGGTTACGAGCAAAAGCCAGGCAACCATCCCGAAACAGGTTCAATTTCAACCCTGCGTCAATAGCACCAGCACTAATCGTTCTTGCCAATGGAGACTACTGGCTAAAATATAGTGAATCACCAACGGCGGGAAATGCGACAAGCCCCCCTGACTGGGATCCCAGTGTTCATGCTTGCGCTTTGAATCATGGAAAAATGCAAAATGTCTCACAGCGGCTATGCTAGAATAAAACCACTGCCTTGATACAAGGCATACAGGAATCAGTTTTGGCCTTTCTCTCGCTACTCGACGACCGCGCAAAGCCCAAAGGTTCACGAGACCCACTCGGATTTGAGTTGGTCTGGACGCATTATGGTCGCCGGGTGATCGGCAACCTCACCACAGTTACATCCTCACTGAACAATTTCGCCGTGGCACTGCTCGGTTTCAAATGGGCGAATGAGCTCTGCGCTCATCTCCCTGCCGGCGAGCGCCAGTCTCAGATTAGAGAAACCTTTCTCCGCTACGAACAGCTCACCGGCTATCTGCGATACATGGCCGGCAATACCGCCCTGATGGGTATCACCCGAGTCGCCAAGAGAATCCAGGACCCATCATTTTCAATATCACTGGGCTTGCATGCCGACGAGATGATTCTGATCGACCAGGCGAGCTACGGCATGTGGGGCTTGTACTCATCAGCCATGCGAGACACGGGCCTGGTTCGCGGGGGAGAGCGCTCGCTAACGCCTCTGGGAGATCAGCTCGCGCTGGCCATTGAAGCGAAGCTGGACAAACACGCACTACTGGACCTGATGAGAAAAGGTGGGGGTCTACACCACGACGTACTCCAAAAACACGCGCAACCGTTCCTGCGAGCGATACAAAATCGCTCCATACAAAGCAATCTCGTCGAGGCGCTAATGGGCGGGAGTGAGGCAAATCGGATTCAGCAGGAACTCTGGCAGCTTACCCGCTCCTTGCGTGAAAAAGACAAACTGAAAGTCGCAGTCCCCGAATTTATCGACACTATCAAAAATAAGACCCGGAACCCGCAGTTGAAGGCGCGATTGATAGAAATAGAACAGATAGAACGGCTACTGGTTGCTGCCAATAACCTGTTCCACTATTGCCGACGCAAGGACGGCGAGAAACGTAAAGACATACTAACCGCCCTGGCTGGCATCAACTACAACTATGCTCATCTCGCTGAGTCACAGTCGCTATCCAATTTGCCACACGCGCAGACGCTGGAGGGCATACGCGGTTCGCTGATACGCGGTAATAATCGACAGGCTCTCATCCATATCTTCGAACTAAACAAGCGGGTAATGGAACAACGCGGCGGCGCCCCCTGGGTAGAACTGGAACCTAACCAAAAGCTGAGAGTTCGCGTGCCAAGTGAAACCAGTGAGCTCCTCACGCAAAAGCAGTTAATCACAAGCTGGAACTACGAGTATTTCTTTACTTCCTATCTCAGCATCGCTCACCAGGCACCGCTACCTACATGAACATGGAAACCGATGTCATATCAAACAAGGTCCGCGAGTTACTCGACAATTGCGATGTACTCGCTGCCGCATTCACCACTTACACCTTCGAACCGGAATTCTTTGAGCTAGAAGTTATTCCACTATTGCTAGACAACAAAAACGCCTATTCAAGTGACGAGCGGGTAAAACAGTTCGAGGTAAGAGAAGCATTGCGGCGTACAGATTGCCCACTCGAGGTCTTCTACGATCTCAACCTCGCCAGGCAGGAAGCCAATACCTCCCCAGCCATGCCCTACCTGTGTCATGGCGTGAGCCACGGCAACAATGCGTTTCATGCCAAGCTCAATTTGATACTAACCTACGATCACAACAAAGACCGTGAACGCCTGCTGGTGGGCGCGGGCTCTAACAACTTGTCCAGGGCTGGATGGTGGGACAACATCGAGTGCCAACATTGGGAGGCCGTCTGGTCTACCGGCGCTTCCCGGCGCTTTCTAAATCGATTACAGGAGGATGTGGCCTACTTACAAAGCCAACAACACCTCCGGCCCGACACCAACGACAACGCCCTGCTTCGTATAGAAACCTACCTGGAGAGCTGTCGCGCCTCGAATGATGCGCCAGCCGTGGGCTACTACGGCATCTCACCCGAGCGTAATCTCAATTTGCATCGATTCCTAACCCGACAAGCGCGCAAAAACTGGTCCTACAGCAATTGGACCCTGGAGATCATATCGCCCTTTTTCGCCGACGACGCCGAGAATATGAATCACGGGTTTTTCTATGATCTGGGCGTGCAAGAAATCCACTTGTTACTACCCATGGACCAGGAAGGCATCCCCACCTGCCAGAAGGACTACTTTGATCACATTGATGGACAGGATGATATTCATTGGGCGGCATGGGCTTCAGACCCCGCTCAAGAACTGGGAGTTAACGGCCAACTCTTCCGCCCACTCCATGCCAAGATTTACCACTTCTACAACAAGGTCCAGTCGTGGGCTTTCGTCGGTTCAGTAAACTTTTCTCACAAAGCCATGTGGGACAATGTTGAAGCTGGTTTCTTTGTAAAGCTGGACTCTGCGGGCCCACTGCTCAAGCCCATCAAAAACACTTCAGCTATTGAGGTCTGCAGGGACCCAACAGAGCTGTTACCCGGTACTGAGGATAACAGTGACCAGGCGCGCCTCCCGCAAATCCATTTGGCCTATGACTGGGTTCAAAAATGTCTCACCGGCGTTACTGAGAAGCACCATAGCTACACCATTAACCTGTTGACGCCCGAAAGTAGCGCCGCGATCAGGGGCTGGCACATCACCGGCACAGAAAGCACCTTTGCGGGCAAGACCGAAGCGCTTGAAGCGCTGCTGAAAAATGGCTCTCTGATAAAAGTTAACGGTCACCTGTCCAGGTCAGGGGAGGTATTTCCTGAACATCGGGTGCTGTTGCAGCAAACCGGCTGGTCGCACAAACCACTGGACCTGCCCGACTTGACCCCGGAGCAAATACTGGCGATTTACGCCGGCATGAGCGCAGAGCGCCGCCAGCTCCTACTGGTAAACGCCACTATTCGAAAATTGATATTGGAAGGCACAGCCGGTGAAATGACCGCCGCTGATGACGACTTCGCTGTAGGGCAATTTTTCAGTGAGTACGCGGAGATTTTCTATGCCTTTCGCAAGCTCAAGGAACAGTTGCAAGAAACGGTCGATCTGGAGAACTGGTCGCGCCTTGACTACTACCTCAGCGGCGCGGGCATGGACAGCCTGCCTGCGCTCATTGAACGAATTACAGATAAGAACAGTGAGCATAACAGCGTTACGGCGTACCTACTGATGCTCTGCTGTAAAGAGGTGTTTCAACAGCCTCAATTTGGAACCAGGCCACACTGCAAGGAACAGTTGCAATCGATGAGTGGCGAACTTCGAAAACTCCGTTCCAGCGATTCGATCACGCTTGAAGACGACAGCCCTGACAACCGGCGCCGGTTTTTCTGTTGGTTCGAAAACCAGTTTTTTAAGGAGTACAAAAAGCTCGAGCCGGAGGCTGGTATATGAAGCCACTGGATCTCGCCACAGCCAGACAAATACTGGATTTCTCTGGTGGTGATCCCACCATGAAAAACCTGGGAGAACTGCAGCTCAAGGGCGCCGTCGCCATCCACAACATGATCGCCGACCCGGCGATCGGCATGGGATACCTGGCCGATGAAGTGGGTATGGGCAAAACCTACGTGGCGCTGGGTGTAGTGGCGCTGATGCGTTATTTCAATCCATCGCTCAGAGTGCTCTACATCTGCCCCAGCAATAACGTGCAAGACAAGTGGTACAACCGCGAGTACAGGAGCTTTACCCAGCGCAATGTCATCGTGAATCAATTTCGCATTCGCACACTGGACGGCAAACCGGCAGCGCCACGGGTAAGCTGTCGCAACGTAGGCGAGCTTATTCATTTTGCTTCATTAGGCTACTTCGCCGACTTCTTTGTCGGCATGAACTCCTTCAGCATGAGTCTTAATGACGACGAATCACACTGGCAACGCAAACTTGATGAGCTCAAAGAGCAACTGCCCGCTTACCGCTTTGACGGCAAAGCCGTTTCAAAGATGTCAGTGAAGGACCAGTTTGCACGCGCACTTAACTATGCCCTGCCTACTTTCGACCTGGTTATCATTGATGAGGCCCACAAGTTTAAGCATGACTTCAACAGCAGTGATCGCAACAAGGTACTTTCTGCGGTCCTGGGTTTTCGAGGTGAAGGAAAACTCATCCCAAGGGTTAAACACGCGATGCTGTTGTCGGCGACCCCTTTTGACCGAAATCTGGGCCAACTACGCAACCAACTAAACCTGGTGGGCAAAGGTCTCCTGCTCCCTGAGGATATCTACGCGGATGACGCACAGGTTAAACATCACCTTTCCAGGTTCCTGGTACGTCGCTTAAACGAGTTGGAGATTGCCGGCATTCCGCACACCCGCAATATGTACCGGCGAGAATGGCGCAGCGGCGACAAAGCGGAGATTCATCTCAAATCCGATGAGCAAAAGCTCGTTACGGCGCTGGTTCAGAAAAATGTCGGCGAGATGCTCGACAAGAAGGGGGCCAGCCCGTCGTTTCAAACCGGGCTGCTTGCATCCTTTGAGAGCTACGCTGAAACAACCAAATCCAAGCCTGTAGAGTTTGACGGTGACAAAGCCGAGAAAAAAACACCAGATGCACGCGACCGTCACGTCATCGGAGAAATTGTCGACAGCTACATCCGATCGGAGTTGGGCCGCACCCTGCCCCACCCCAAAATGGACACCGTCACCGAGCAGGTGGCTAAACACGTATTCGATACCGGTCGCAAGCAAATCCTATTTGTGCGACGTGTTAAAAGCGTCAAGGAACTCAAATACAAGCTGGATGATCACTATAATGTCCGGCTAATTTCCCATATCCGTTCACAACTGTCGCAGCACAATTCGGCCCTGACAGCCATGAACAACGTTATAACCGCCTACCTGAAGGTTAGCCGCGACCGGGATGAAGATATATCAGGCGGTGACTTTCGGGCTTCCGCTGCCGGCGATGCTGAAGACGCCCAGCTATCGAAGACCGACAATCTGTTTACCTGGTTCTTTCGCGGCGCGCCTACTGATACAGCACAAGCGCTACTCAACGACGGCATTGATGAGTACACAACACCGGAAGCAATGCGCAAGGGCCTGGGTGCCAAGAACCAGGTCATTTCCTCGCTGTTAGAAATCAATTGGGCCAGGGAGCTCTGCTTACTGCTGGGTGAAGATCTCTCCGTTGTGCTACAAATCCACGCCGGTGATATTGCGCGGCACGCCAGAAAGTACACCACCGGCGCGCTACAAAACGACCTGCTGGAACGCTATACCGCTTGTCAGTCAGGTTTCATCGAGTGGATACAGTTTAGTCGCAAACTACCCGAGTTGCAGGTACTTTTAGAGCATCTATCCCCCAATGCTGAATCGGAAAGTGACGTTGATATAGGGCCGGACCAGCTCGTTGAGAATCTACAAACAGTGACCCTCTTTGACGCCATGGCAGATGCTGACCTCATTGAAGAATTATTCCCGCAGCCGCGAATGCTATTGGCTGGAATCATTGCCGGCAACCAGCCAACTCTACACCACTTGCAACGCCTCGACGTCCATCTTGCGCTGGTGTCTGTGCTCCTGCGCAGCGGTCATGGGACGGTAGATCTCTATTTGTCCAGGTTGAAGCTGGGCACTGCCAACCTGACCGCAGCGACCCGGGCCCAGTGGATGTACCAATTCGTGCAACTACTTGTGGAACAAGGCGGTTCAATCGCTTTTTCTACCTACACTGAACTTGCGCACCTGGCGGATCAGCTTGGTCTGATTATTAAGACCAACCTGCCTGAGGTGTACGACAAGAGCGCCGGTGAACTACGCACATACCTCAGCCACATGCTCAATCCCGTCACACCCATTATCGGTGCCAGTGGTGAAACCGTGAGTAGTCGTTCTGCCCAGGCGCGAAAATTTCGCATGCCCGGCTATCCTTTGGTGCTCATCAGTACCGATGTATTCCAGGAAGGTGAAGACCTGCATACCTTTTGCGACAGCGTCATCCACTATGGTCTGTCGGGTTCACCGGTCAGCATCGAGCAAAAAAGCGGACGCATTGATCGAGTGGCCTCCCGAGCGCAGCGGTGCCTTCTCGCCATTGAATCGCCACAAGCAATCGATGATGACAACTTGATACAGGTCACCTTCCCATTTATCAGGGAAAGCATTGAGCTGCTGCAGGTGCGTAAACTGTGCACAGATATCAACGAATTCATCGCAGACTTGCATGAAATCGGATCTGGCGAGGCAAGAGTGGATGATAACAACGACCTGGATGTGGCCATGCAAGACCGATCCAGCATCCCGCCTCAGATTCTCGCCAGATTGCGCTCCCCTTATGTGCCCGACGTCAATAAACGCTCAATGCGGGACAATCGAGAAGCATTTATACGCGATCAATCCATCAAATCATCCGGCGTTATCAGCCATATTTCCTCACTGCTCAAACTAAAATTTGGGTCTGACGTGTTCGCCGAATACACACAATTGCCCGGCATGGATCGCAAGATAACGGTGGAGTTACGCTCAGCCCGTGCCAGTGGCGAGATGTTGCTAACAGCAAAAGTACCTGATATCGAACTGTCGACGCATGGCCTGCAAAGAACGACATTAACAAAGTTAATGCAAGAGCATTCCTGGCATACGTTCAAACGAACCTATGCGGTGGAAACCGCACACCGAACATTTAAGCTGTATAACGATGCGGAAATGTTGGTGGGTAGTCAGCACACGACCACCCCGGCAGAGCTCGACAAATTCTTCGAACGCTTTAGCAATGTGCACAATCCGGCCGACTATACCAAACCGGCATCTCGTCAGATTCACAAACATTGGCAGAAATCTGCCAATCGCAGCCTCAAGGATTTCGGACAACACGCCGTTGAGATTCGTTGCAAGGAGCGTAGACATTGTCTGGAGCTGATAATCCAGCTGGGCGAACGCCCACTGCAGCGAAAACACCGCGTTCAGATATATGAAGCCGATGGACGCTGTGTGTTTATCGCCATCGCCGCCTCTGCCGATAAAGTCGCCCAACTCAGTGTTGACCAAATCATCAGGTTTACCTGGCAGCGCAATAAACTCATCGATATTGTCGAGTTTATGCTCAATGATAAAATCGAAATAGTCGGCCGCGCCGTGCATCCTATCCAGGGCATGACGTTAAAAGAATTCCTTTACTGCGCTTACACCCTGGCTGCCGGCACAGATCGATTGGAATACCTGTTGCAAGAACCGGATTTACACTAACACAATGGACGCCAGGTTGGTTGGCGAGCGACACGCCTTCTCGTTTTAACTCTTCGGAGTACTTTCTTCATTTTTGCATGACATACCTCTGGTGGCATTATCGACCTTTTTGGATATGTCCGGAAAGACGGCGCTGTTTGTCAGCATAGTTGACATGTTTTTTTACGCAGCGGCCTTTAAGTCACTGCTCTCCATCTCGGGATTCAACCAGACTTCTTCCGGTAGACCCCAGTTCCGGGTTCTTCCTGACCAGCGCTTCGGATGGGCGGCTTTTGCTGCCTCATAAACTGCTTGTCGTTGCCCCATGACTTCCGCTGCCTGGCCATTGTACCGTTGCGCCGGTGTGATGAATTTCAATCCACTGTGCCTGTGCTGCCGGTTATACCTGGTCGCAAACCGGCGCACCCAGGTCCGGGCATCATCCCGTGTGGCAAAGCCCTTGTGAGGGTAATCAGGGCGGTACCTGCAGGTTCGGAAGATCGTCTCGGCACAGGCATTGTCGTTGCTCACCCGTGGCGGCTATAGGACTTCATGATGCCCCCTTCATCGGGCTGCCGTTGTCTGAGTGCAAAACCAGCGATACCCCGGCAATGCCTTCACACAAACAGGCCTTTGTTACCAACTCTGATGCTGGCTCACTGGACTCTTCCCCATGGATCTCCCAGCCCACAATCTTGCGACTGTATATGTCCAGGATAAGAAGAAGATGTCCTTGGCAGAGCCGGGTAACCACGTCACGTCCCAACACCAAACGAGCTATGATGGTTTCTGGTGTATGACCTGAAAATAAGATGCGGTGTACTCTGTTGAAAGATTGAACCGCCCCGGGTTTTCCGGAGACCGGTTTGTTTGAGTCATGCCCCTACGGCTGACCCTTTCAGTTGGCGATAATACACCCATTCTTTTTCCGCCGGTGGGGTATTGCCAATAGACTCCAGCAGTCGACGGTGGTTGAACCAGTCAACCCATTCCAGAGTCGCGTATTCAACCTTATCAATGTTGCGCCAGGGGCCATACCGGTGAATAACTTCCGCCTTGTAAAGACCATTAATCGTCTCAGCCAGGGCATTATCATAGGAATCACCCACACTGCCCACCGAGGCCACCACACCCGCTTCCAGTAGTCGATCCGTGTATAGTGAAGGGAGAGGTATTGGACTCCCCGGTCACTGTGATGTACCAGCCCATCCCGCTCCGGGCGCGACCACAAGGCCTGCTCCAGGGCATCCATCACCGGGCCTGTCTTCAGAGACCGACTCACTTTCCAGCCCACAATACGTCGGGCATAGACATCAATGACAAAGGCCACATAGACAAAGCCAACCCAGGTCGCCACAAAGGTGATGTCTGCTACCCATAGCTGGTTTGGACAGGTGGCGCTGAACTGGCGCTTAACCAGGTCCATGGGCCTATTGACTTCATCGGCACTGATCGTGGTCCGCCATCGCTTACCTCTCACAACACCCTGTATTCCCAGGTGTTTCATCAGGCGCGCCACCGTACAACGAGCCATCTGAACACCTTCGCGCAGTAGCTGTCGCCAGACCTTGCGAACCCCATACACCCGGTAGTTTTCTTCCCACACTCGCTGAATCTCAATCGCCAGGGCCTAGTCCCGCTGGACATGGGCTGGCAAGCGATGGGGATCACGTGCTCGGGCCTTGTTCTCATAGTAAGTCGACGGGGCGATCGGCAGTTGCCTGCAGATCGGCTCGACCCCGTACTGACGACGATGATTATCGATAAACGTTACCATCACCTGGGTTTGCGGCCGAGCTCCGCCTGGACGAAAAAAGCGGCAGCCTTGCGCAGGATCTCATTGGCCTGCTTTAACTCACGGTTCTCACGCGCCAAGGACTTTAGCTGTTCTCGGTCAGCCGTTGTCATGCCGTCTCGCAGCCCGGTATCGCGTTCATATTGGCGAACTCACTGGCGCAACAACTCGCCGGTACAGCCGATCTTGCTGGCTATAGATTGAATAGCCAACCACTGGGAAGCCTGTTCATGCTGATGCTCCTGTACGAGTTTGACCGCGCTTTCCCGGACCGCCGGGGGGTATCGTTTTGTGGTATTCATAACCTAATTCTCTCAAGTCATTAGGTCTCCGGGAAACCCGACGCGGTTCAGATAAAGCATTTTCCGTATCTGGTGAGAAAGATTTTTCGGCAAAACCCATACCGAAAATGCTTCAAATTTGGTTTGTATTTTCGACTTTAGCACTGAGCTGTGAGAATCGGGTCACTCGCAACTATTTACCCTATTTCGCTCCTCATGCTGTTGGCCAGGAACTTCGCGAAGGGCCTGATATCCTGATCGACACTTGCTGACTCAAGTGCTGCCATATATTCATCCCGCATTTCCACGGGGATGATTGTCCAAGGATAGCCTCCTGAGGCCATCATTGTATTCATTAGAAACCTACCGATTCTCCCATTGCCATCCATATAAGGGTGTATATAGACGAAGATAAAATGGCCGAGGACGACGCGCACTGATGCTTCCGCCTCTTCTTCCAAGAGATCGAAGAAGGCGGGCATGAGATCACGTACTGCCTCTTTGTTCGGTGGCACATGCATGGATCGGCGGATGTAGACAGGAGCATTTCTATATCCCGCAAGGTCACCGGGGCGTAGAATACCTGCGGTTACACTGGGCGCAAAAAGCTCCCGGTACCAGATACCGTGGTCGTCGCCTACTCTCTCTCCGGCACTTTCTCCGCTTAGTATTTTTTTGATGCTATCTTGCACGGTCTGGAAGGCTTGCCAGTATCCGCGTGCTGCCAGCGCATTGCGATGGCTACGGTCTTCTTCATTATCATCCGGATTCCAGTCACCACTACGTACGCGCTCGATGAGTTCAGGGCTAACGCGATAGCCCTCAATGGATAAGGAGTGATAGGCGTCCGAGGTGTAAAGTTCCTCTATTTTCTTTAGGTAGGACTTCCTGTCATCCGGTATACCCGGGGCTTCAGGAAACTCCTCCAGTACAGTTTCCCGCATGTTTTGCCACATGAGTTTTATGCGGCCCACATACGGTGATCTTTCCCTCTCAGCGAAGAGTGTCGGGCTTGGAAACTCGAAAGGATCTTTCTCTCTGACATCGTAGCCTGCGGCTTTCATAGCGCTTGCGATGTCATCTGCAAGCTTGTCCCTGCCAATATTGCGGAATGCTCCGGCCAGCCTTCCTGCTATGGTGCTGTGTCCGCCCTCTAACAACCGCTTCAGGATATCGGAGGCATCCCCGATCATGGCGAGCGCACTTCGTATATCGGTGGGTTTTTGGCGATAGCTAGATGGGGCTGTAGCGACCAGCGCCGCTGGTAACGAAAACAGTCTTAGCTTTTCTATAATCGCGGTGTCTTGTTTTTCCGGCAGTTCTGCCCGCACATCGAGTAATGACGTGTTATGCGGCAACGCAGTAATATTGTTTCGCGGCTTTTTAGCCCGGACCAATAACTGACGTGGCACTGTCCAATTGCCAGCATGAATAGATAGTGATTGCTCGGGTGAGAGGCTCCAATCCTCATTGAACCGGCTTTCAAGGTAGGAGGCACTAAATTGCCAGAATGAGGCATACCAGGCTGTGTTTTCGCCTGTATTCTCATCAGGGCGACTCGGTATATACCACCCTTTGATAACTTCCTGTAAGAACCCGTGCTTGACCAGGCGCTCCCTATGGGTACGCGTCAGATCGCGGGACCGAATGGCCACTGTGCCTTGGTCCTGTAGTTCTTTGAGGGCCTCTAGGGATTCGGACAATTTTTCTGATGGTGTTGCCATATGCTTAACCCTTCGCTTTTCCAGCAGCGTGTTAAAATTCGCTTATTAAGCCGATCTATTTATCGTTTATTGTGTTGTACTATAATTCGCTTAATGTGTCGAGTAATATTTCGCTTTTTGCGCAATAAGGCCCAATGCACACGAAGCTGTGCAAAACGGCAATGTTTAGCCTCAGGCCGCGGCCTTGCTGTTCTTTATTCGATCGATGGTAGCAACACCAACGTTAAAGTGGCGTGCAATACCGCGCATATTAGGCGTCATCGCAAGGTTTGTTTGCTCAATTACTCTAAGGTGTCAATTGGCATCCAAAAGTGTCCACCCGTTGGCGCCCAAAACTGTCCAGTCTAATGCCGTGATTTGACGCGCTTTTTCTGCTTCCCCTGGCTTTCCTTGAAGCGGTAAGAATTGTTGCCGGTTTCCAGTATCTCGCAGTGATGGGTCACCCGGTCGAGCAATGCTGTTGTCATCTTGGCGTCACCGAACACCTGCACCCATTCTCCAAAGTTCAGGTTAGTCGTGACGATAAGGCTGGTCTTCTCATACAACTGGCTAATCAGGTGGAACAACAATGCGCCGCCGGATTTAGGGAATGACATGTAGCCCAGTTCATCCAGGACAACGGCATCCACCTGACTGAGTCGTCGTGCCATCTGACCCGGGTTGCCAGCGGTCTGCTCCTTGATAAGCGTATTCACCAGCTCCACCACGTTGAAGAAGCGAACTCGTTTACTTTGGTGAACCAGGGATGTGCCCGGGGCGATGCTCAAATGGGTTTTACCGGTACCCGTACCACCAATCAAGACCAAGTTGTGTGCCGCGTCGGTAAAATCGCTGGCTGCCAAGGTTTGCAGGTGCTCAGCCGGTAACGGTGATTCGGCAAAGTCAAAGCCCGCCAGGTCCCGGGGATGGGGGAATTTGGCCACGTTCATCTGGTAGCGAAGGCTGCGTACCTGGCGGTCCGATAGCTCCGCCTGGATTAGCTGGGTCAGCAGGATATTCAGTGTGCTTCCCGTGCGTGGCGTGGCCAGGATCTCTGGCAAGGTCTCCGCCATCCCGTACAGCCGCAACTCACGTAAATCCTCAATCAGGTTCTGCATGGGTCGCCTCCAACATTAAACCGTCATAGCGCCGGCAGTTGGCTTCCGGCAAGGCATCAATCCGTGGGTAATTCACCACATTCAATGCCGCTGGTGGCTGTTGCTCGGTAAGCCGGTGCAAGAGGTTCACAATGGTACTCAGATTGTCGGTGCCTTGAGAGAGCGCCAGCTCACACGCGGTGTTGACGGTCTCCAGGTCATGGCGCTGTACCATCAGTAACAGTTCAACAAACTCGCGATCCACGCCAGGACGTTTCAGATAACGTGACCGGATGCGCTGTATCGACCGGGGAATATCCCAATCCTTGAACGGGGCACCATTGCGCAATGCACCGGGTTTGCGCCGCAAAATGGGGACATAATGTCAAGGTTCAAAATAGCACTGGTCCTGGGTGAAGTGCTGCTGAGGTTCCGCCACCACTTGGTGCTCGCCAATCAGGACCAACTGGCCTGCATAGGCTCGCAGGGTGAGCAGTTTGCCAGCAAAGCGGGCAGGTACACTGTAGCGATATACGGTCATAGCTGATCAGGCAAGTGGTGGAGACAAATGGCGTTCTTACAAGACTGCAGAAAAAGCTCCTCAACCTTTTTGGCTATCTCTTCGGAAATCACATCAACAACCAAGCTATAGCTTACAGCGTATCCTTTGTTGTATAACTCGATTTCGACTCTCGCCCTTTTTTTCTCAGCAATGATCCGGGACGCGGTCGCAATGCAATACGGCCCAGCGCCATCGATTCTGACCTCCTCCGTGTTCAAAAAAAACCAGTTCGTTAACAAGCAAGGGGCGCGTGATGCTGTACCGATCGAGGTGTTTCACAATACCAGTAACAAGCAACATGGGGCGTTCGATTCGGTGTTCATTCAGCCGATGTGTGCGTAAAGCCTCAATATTCCTGAACACCTGATCACACTGGTCACAGGGATAAGTCGGAGGCCGGCGGGCGACCTCTATCCGCCCAGGCAGGCGTACGCTTCCGCAGGCATTTCCCGGATCGATAGTATCAGGTACTGGCATTATGCAGCTTCCCGAAGCCTGTCGAACTCTGCAGGCACGAATTGCAGTAGCTGGGAGTCCAATATGATGGTCTTCTCAGAGGCATTAACGCCCTCCTCCCAATGTTCCACGGGGCTGCCCTGCCGAGAACCACTTCGCCTGGGTGCTGCCCTTGAATAATCAGGCCGCCGTTTCTCTGCTCACTCATGTACTTCAACTCTCCCTGCGAGTAGCAATCCAGCCGCCAGCTATTGGTTGATGATTCTCCGGATGTAGCCAGCGATTGCCAATCTCCTTCAACCTGTTCTCAGCAGCCAACTCGACGGCACTGAACCAGCTTTTCGCGTTGGCTTTATCCACCAATATGGATCCAGTGTCCGCCCTTCGCTTTAGCCAGTCATCAAATTCCTTCGGGTTGATGACTACTTTGCCCTCATCCTGAACAAGCCACGCGGTGTATTCCTGTCGCTGTCTGGCGCCGGAGTCGTTTTGCCAACGCAGAAAGCTGGTGACCAGTGCGTTACCGTTGAAGGCGGTATTGCTGATTACCGCAGAATGCCCCTGGAAGCCATAGGATTTGGCGATCTCCAACAGGTACTGCATCAGAAACGAATCGGTATCCAGCATGTGCGTGCCAGGACGTGATGCGGCCAGAACGCGATCTTGCGTCACCTCCCAGCGGGTCCGTCGGATGCCCAGCTTCTCGATCAGCTCTTCGGGCAGCCGGATACGCCAGATAGCATCGGCATGCGTTTTTTCCACTATTTCAATGTTCTCGCATGCAAACATGCCCTCGACGAAAGCGCTTATATGCTCAGAGGTAACTACCAATTCGTCGCGTGCCTCGTTCGGGTTAAAGCTGGCTGCGTGTTCAAATAGCTCGCGCTGCTTCGAAACCGCCGATTTAGCCCTGTCCAACGCGTCATCAATCCGCTCACTGGTACGATCAATATTAGTGGTAGCCGCTTCTTCCAAGATGTTCTGCACATCTACCATGTCGGCAAACTGACCCAGAATATCGTCGTGCAGCCTGTCGCTGAATTCGTTGCCGATGGCCGACAGGTCGCTTACCACCTGATCTATACGGTCATACATCAACTGGATGATCTGTTCGTCAGCTGTGCCCGGTGAACTGACATTGAATGCCACTACCGGTATTTCTTGACCATAGCGATAGAGCCTGCCGATTCGCTGCACCAGCCGCATCGGGTTCCATGGCAGATCGTAGTTCACCATCACGTGGCAACGTCGTTGCAGGTTAATCCCCTCACCACCAGCCTCAGTGGAAATCAAAAACTGCCCGTCGTCTTCAAATTTGTTGATAGCCTTACGCCGCTCCGCGTGCTTCATGGAACCATTGATGAGCGCTACCTTGTTTGCGCCAAATTTGTCAGCCAAAAAGCGCTGTATGTAATCCTGGGTCGTTCGATATTCCGTGAACACGAGCACCTTTTCTGCTGCATTGGTTGCCAGCACTTGCTGCACCAACTGATCCATGAACAACTTTATCTTCAAGTCTTTTTCAAGAACTTCCTGTGCCTCCACAATCAGCTCGTCCAGCAGTTCGAGCTCGCCCTCAAAAAACTCGGCGGCCTGAGTAACGGTGTTTTCCTCCAGTTCGCCCGCATAGCGGTCATCAGCATTGTCCAAATCAAATTCCAACATCTCTTCCTGATACTGGTTTTGAATGCGCTCCTTGCGGCGTTTGAGTGCGCCCAGAATAGCGACTGCACTGGAAGCGGCCAGCTTTCTGTACACGGTCATCACGAAACCAATAGCACGGCCCTTGTTACCTCTTGCGCTGCCAGCGGCGTAGCCCTTGCGCAAGTACTTTTGAAGGGAAGTATCGAATTTCAACGCTGATTCGTCTACATTTACTCGAATGGCACGGGTAGTCTTGCCCTTGAAGATAAAGTTGCCTTCAAGGTCAGTGACATCGGCCTTGTTATTGCGGAACACCATATCGGCGAGCACTTGTGGATTGAGCGCAAGAGTTTCGATTTCGTCGCTTCTTTCCGGACGCAGCAACTGCAGCAGGGCCTGAAACTTGTCCTGCATGCCCTGGTGAGGTGTGGCAGTCAGCAGCACCATCGATTCGGCAACCGGCCGCAGCGCGGCCGCCAATTGAAAGCGCTGTGAGGCATCGTACGTCATTCCATACTGGCGCCGGCTGAGGCGATGTGCCTCGTCAAAAATCACCAGATCCCAGGGCTCCGACCTCAGCAGTGTTTCGAGATGTCTTTCATCCTTGAAGCGATCGATGGATCCGATGACTTGGTCATACATTTTCCAGTGGCGGGCCTCGTTAATCAGAAAGTCTTCACCATAGATCTGAAATTCTCCCATACCGAACTTGTGCAACAGTTCTTCCTGCCACTGCTTGGTCAATCCGGCTGGCGTTACCAGCAGAATGCGCCGGATTTGTCCGCGTTGCTTTAAGGCAGCCAACAGCATGCCGATTTCAATGGTTTTGCCCAAACCGACGTCATCAGCGATTAGCCAGTTGAGGTTCCCCGAGGCAAGAATATGGTGCACCAGATGTATCTGGTGAGGCAGCGGGTCGATATCCATGCGAGACAGGGAACCGGTATTTTCATCCCAGGTTTCTATGGCATGCGCCAGCGCCTTGAGCCGGAAGCGTTCCGCACTGTCTTCCGGGCCGGTATCACCGGTAAGAAAACGGTGTTTGGCGCCCTTGATCCACGTCAGCGTCTCGTAGGGCAGCCATCGCTGCAAACCCGTAGTGGGGAAGTCTGCCAACACCTGATCACGCTCACCAAGTGTACGCGTTTTGAGTACGATGCCTTCACCCAAGGATTTGACGCCCTTACGTGCGGGTTTATGCAGCACTTCCATACCCGGCTGGAAACCACCACTCAAACTACAAAGTGGAACTATGCTCTCGTTGGCACCCTGGGTCCAACGGACCTTTATATTGGGACCGTCAGCACCCATCATGGAGGCCAGCACCACGCCTCGGTTGCCAGCTGAGTCTTTTACCCAGCAATTAGCTACTGGTAGAATTCGCGTGTTCTTATCCATTCTGGAATCACTTTCTGTACCTTGCTTCGAGACTGATTTACTGGAACCAAGTCCAGTTCTGGATTGTCATCTGGCGGATTGTCGGTAGACTTCTCGGTGCTATTCTCCACTCCCAGAGGCTCAGCAACGGTAGCAGCGCGGCTAACTCTAGCGTCTGCGGGAATCTGGACACCATTCCCAAACTCGCCGTTGCGAGGCTGATAGCACCTGTATACGTCCACGCCCATTTCCATCAGCTTGTTGCACTCATCAGATCCGGGTTGTGTCAATTCTGGCGCACTCAACCCATCACGAACTACCGCTACATCAAAACTTGCCGCCTCCTCGACGGGCAGGTTCGGGAAGTCTCCATTGAATCGATAGTAGCGCAGGTAGAATACAAATGCCGGATAACGGCCTCGCAGGATATCGCTGGCGTACCAGCACTCGAATTCTGTATCCAGTAACTCCAGTAATTCGTCAAGGTCCGGCAGGTTATAGAAACAACGAATCATCTCGATTACCTGAATCCAACTGATGTTGGAGTAGCGCGCGATTGCATTTCGTGTCTGATCTACGTTCCAGGGGAAAAAAGCCCAGAACCGCTCACAGTCCTTCCAGTAACGCCGGATATCCGCAGCCAACGCCAGCTCTGCCGGAGACAAGCCAAGCTTTACTTCCCTCTCTATGGTGCGCCTGCACCGCGCCCAACCGTTCTCTACGAACAGATTGGAGAGCATTTCCAGCTCTTGTTTGTCCCAATCCCACTCAACCAGGCACTCAGCGGCGATCTGGCGCGCGCGTTGCTCACGGCCGATCCTGACTACCGCAGCCAGTTCGTTGATGTCTTCTTCGAGGTCAACTTCTTCAGGCTCTTCCTGCCAGAAATCAAACAGCGATTCGTCGAACTCGTTCTCGTCACCGCCTTGCATTACGAATGAAACGTCAGTTTCTTCTGCCGGAAAGCTTCCGCTCAGAACCGACTCTTCTGAAAGCTCCGATTCAGCGTCACGAAGTGCCAGTCCGGCATCAGTATCCAGAAGATCATCGAGCGCATCAGGATCAAGTGCTGGAGAATCCTCACTGGATTCTGCTGCAAAGGAGCTGATTTCAGATGCGGCCATTGACTCCTGCAATGCGGCATCCACCGCTTCTTCAAGCTTCGGCTCATCAGAACCTTCAAGCCTTGCCTCTTTCTCCGAAGTCTCATGCCGCGTAAAGTCACGGTGCAGTCTGGTTACCCTGGTACCACCGAAAGCGCCTGCCCTGGCCTCTTTCTGATCTTTGCTCAGTTCCAGCCGCGTTGCGAGTGGGGGAGAAGCTGCTCTATCGCCTCCGTCTTCCAGACGATAGTCATCCTCTTCATACTCTGCACTGACAGTATCCAGATAGACTTTATCTTGCTCAAATTCACTTGGGGGGACGGTTTCTGTCGAGATAATCTCAAGCGTATCCAGTTTCAACAGGGCGGCTTTTTCGAGGTATCGCTCACCGGCACGTTTTGACCCAACTGCAAGATGCAACTCACCATAGGTCTGCAAGACAGAGTAATCTTCGGGATACTCCAATAAGGCTCTTGCCAGTACATCCAACGCGCCATCAGTATCATCTATGGACTGCAAGTGCGCAGCATCCAGGATATACGCCCTGGCAGATGTTCCTGATTGACTGGTGGATATCATCTGGCGGTGTAACTCACGAGTCCATATCAGCGGCAAGCTGCTTCATAAAAGGTACCAGTTCTTCTTCGCTCATCGTTTCCAGCAATGAAAGGGGAAATATATAGCCGAGTTGCCTGGAGAACTCCCTGATAAAATGCTCGCTTCTACCCGCTACAGTCACCAGAAATGCTTCCACCGCCGGGCGGTAGTTTGCTATTGCACGACCAAAAATTGCTTCGTAAACATCCTGAAATCCTGGCAGGGCAAATAGTTGGTTAGTGAGGGCATCGTCATCCCCCTCGCGGGTCAGCTCCGCCACCCACCACAGCTTAGCATATGTCTGTCGCACGCGGTCACCCGTAAATCGCGCTGGACTACGGGTGGATTCTGCTCCGGATGGTCTCCATCTCCACGCAACAAAGTCCGGTGCATGAATAATCCCCAGCCAGTGCCATATTTTTTTGTCAGCAGCTTGCTGGCGAGAAAGCGGAAGCGCCTGGCGCAGCTCAACGACCATGGCGGCATCCATAGCGGTATCGAACTGAGCGAAACTTGACTGTGTGTGCCAGTACGGCGTCGAACTGCTGTATATCAAATTCAACAGCCGTCGGTTCGATGTCGCCCGCCGCCACTACCGGCTCAAGCGCAGATGGCTGATCCGATGCCAGAAAGGCTTGATCCAGTGTCGAATTCGCCACGTCTTTCAATCGCATGATGTCAGGCATTGGCCACCTCCGCTTCCACCGAATCAGCCAGATACTGACTTGAGTGGCACAGGTTTAGATGACGCTGCACGGCCGCTGTAACCTTGTTCAATACACCACCAATCTGCGCATTGTCAGCCCAATTATCGAGCCAACTCTCTGCAACTACTTCCTCTGTTGCACGTGGCTCAAGCCTCGCGAGGGTCACAAGCAGCTTTCTCTGCCAATCCGGAACTTCTTCCAAAGGTGTACCGGCGTTCGAAGCCAGCACAAATACTGCCATCTCACCAATTACGCCCTGCAATATTGAATGAATCAAGGTGTCCCTCACACGAGCCGCTTTGCCGGTTTTGCCTTCAACTTCCAGTGTCTGGCGCAACTTGGGGACACCCTCATTCAGCAGTAGTTCGGGGGATTCAGCATCCGAAAGATCCAGGTACCAGACGCAGTCTTTTCTCTGAGCCAGTTCGGGCCGGGTCGATTCCTCAAAAACCAGCCATCGGCTGTTGAGTGCACCGCCGGGCATGGGTGGTATCGTATCCGTGTATATCTTCCAGCCGGGTGCATCGGCGATGCGTTGGTGTGCTTCACTTGCAAAACCATTGACTGTGCCGATGTTCACGCCCACTACCGCGAAACACTCCAGATCGGTGGTTCTAGTGTAGGTCGCTATAAATAGTGTAACATGTAGCCTCTTCCCCTATATAGAGAGATTGTCGTGCGTGTTGCAGTAGAAATTGTTTTGTCTGATGACGAAGTTGTGGATTTGAGTAAGTTCTCTAAATCGCGTTCTGTGTCGGTCCGATTGGCGGAGCGTTCACGAATTGTTCTTCTGGCCGGCAAGGGCATGACCAATGAAGAGATCGGTTTTGAACTGGGCATTACGAGACAGAAAGCCGGCCGCTGGCGAGAACGTTATGCGGAGAGTGGAGTTGAAGGCATCCGCCGGGATGCGTATCGGCCGGGGCGCAAACCGAAAATCAGTTCACGTAAGGTTGCACAGGTGATCAGACTCACGACGCAAGAGAAACCGAAAACCGCTACGCATTGGAGCCAACGCCTGATGGCAGAGAAGGCGGGTATCAGCATGTCCTCGGTGGGCCGGATATGGAAAAGCCATGGTTTGAAACCGCACCGGATAAGTACATTCAAGGTATCGAACGATAAAGAGTTTGCCGAGAAACTGGAGGCAATCGTCGGCCTTTACATATCACCGCCGGATAACGCCATTGTTTTCAGTTGTGATGAAAAGAGCCAGATACAAGCGCTGGATAGAACACAGCCGGGCTTACCGATGAAAAAAGGCAGGGCCGCGACAATGACACATGACTATAAACGTAATGGCACCACGACCTTGTTTGCTGCATTGAATACCTTGACCGGGGAAGTGCTGGGCACCTGCGCCGAGCGGCATCGCCATCAGGAATGGTTGTCATTTCTCCGCCAGATCAATAAGTCGACGCCCAAAGATAAAGAGATTCATATTATCTGTGACAATTACGCGACGCATAAGCACCCGAAGGTAATAAAGCTGGCTGAAATATCACAAGCGATTCCATGTGCACTTCACGCCGACCAGCGCATCGTGGTTAAACATGGTGGAACGGTTTTTTCGGGAGCTAACTGAAAAGCAATTGAAACGAGGTGTCTTTAGCAGTGTGGAAGAGCTTAAGCAAACAGTCATGGCGTTCATTGAGACTCATAACCAAGCGCCGGCGCCTTATATCTGGACCAAATCTGCGAGTGACATTCTGGAGAAAGTAAAGCGTGGCAGAGAGAAACTTAATAAGTTACAAACTGTTTGACGACCTACACTAGGTGTCCTTTATCCCTTGCTCTGGCGGCACCGACAATTCCCGGTAACAACCACGGACGGCCCCTGTCTCCCGATATCGCAACGCCAAGGAACGCCGTATTAAAGGTGGCATTTTTTGTGTAGTGTAGTTTTGGGGTAAAGTGGCGAAGCCATCCCAAAAGGGAGCGAAGCAAAAAATGTCCCTATGACCGATTTGTTAGTGCTTTATGCGACTTCTGACGCTGTATTATTTTATGAAGTAGCACTGCCACCCTCCTGAACCTTAAAGAACATTTTGCGGAACTCTAGAGGGCTTGAAATGCCGGGGATTGGAGCTACGGGATTACCTGCACCAGACACTATAATGCTACCAAAGTTGAAGATGCGGCCGCGAATGCCTTGATCTATTTGGATGCTTTCAATCTTAGAGATGTTTATTTCAACAGTATTTCGGCGAATGAAACCAAACTTAGCAATTACTCGCTTATTAGTGATGGCAAGTTCCGTGGTGTAATACGTGATTGTAGCCGATACCCCAAACAAAAGGCCAATACCACCGATCCACCAAGGCCACGAAGTCCATACCATCACCAGAAGTCCAATTAGTCCTAGGAGTCTGTCGGATTTAGCGACAGCATTAATGATAGAATAAGCCCATCGTACCAAGAAGAGATCGAGGCTACCATGTCAGCCAAATTCCAGCCGATCAATCGAGATACTCCGTACCTGCTACCGCCCTCCTTGCAGGACTGGTTGCCGGAGAAACACCTGGCACGCTTTGTAGTGGATATTGTGGATCAACTCGACTTGAGTGAACTGGTAACTCGCTATGGTGGCGGTGGGAAACAGCCCTATCACCCCGCTGTGTTAGTAGCGCTGTTGTTCTACGGTTACGCGACCGGGATATTCTCCAGTCGCAAGCTGGAGCAGGCGACCCACGACTCGGTTGCCTTTCGTTATATCACCGCAGACGCGCACCCGGACCATGACACGATCGCCACCTTTCGCAAGCGTTTTCTGCCGGAGCTGGAAGGTTTGTTTGTACAGATATTGGTGGTCGCCAAGGTGATGGGCGTGTTCAAGCTGGGCAAGGTCAGCCTGGACGGAACCAAGATCAAGGCCAACGCCAGCAAGCACAAGGCGATGAGCTGGGGCTATGCGAACAAACTGGAAGAGCAACTTCGCCGAGAGGTACAGGAACTGCTCAGGCGGGCGGAACAGGCCGATACTGAAGATAAGCCGCCGATCGACATTCCTGATGAACTGGCGCGCCGGGAAGATCGGCTGGCGGCCATCAAGCAAGCCAAGGAAGAGATTGAGCGACGTGCGCAAGAACGCTTTGAGGCCGAGCAGGCTGAGTATGAGGCAAAGCTCAAGTGTCGCAAGGACAAGGAAGCCGAGACTGGCAAGCAAGCCAGAGGGCGTGAGCCAAAGCCACCTGAGCCTGGGCCACGGGATAAGGATCAGGTTAATTTTACCGATGGAGAATCACGCATCATGCCGTCTTCGGAGGGATTTGTGCAGGGCTACAACGCACAGGCTGCCGTTGATATCGAATCATACCTGATTGTGGAAAATCACATCACACAGCAGCCGAATGACAAGCAGGAGATTGAGCCGACCCTGAACGGATTGGCGGATGCGGAAGCGCAGTTGGGCAAGGCGGAGGCCTTATTGGCGGATGCGGGTTACTTCAGCGCTGATAACGTAGGTCGCTGTGAAGACGCGGAGATCATACCCTATATCTCGGATCATCGGGAGCGACACAACCTTCCCTGGGATGAACGATTCAGGACACCTCCCCCATGCCCACCGGATGCCGATGCCGTGACAGCGATGGCATATCGATTGCGAACCGCTGAGGGTAAGGCAATCTATGCCAAACGAAAATCCACGGTGGAAACGGTATTTGGAATAGTTAAAGAGGTGATGGGGTTTCGGCGGTTTCACCTTCGCGGGCGGGATGCGGCGCAAGGTGAATGGAATTTGGTGTGCATGGCGTGGAATCTGAAGCGCATGTACGCCCTGGGAGGCTGAGAGCATGAACAAGGGAAGCCTTATCCCGAGCAATGGTGCCCAATTTTGCACCTTGGGAGGCAGTTCAAACAAAAAATTGGAATGGGTACTTGAGTGGGCGCAATGTACTCCTGCTTCGCTCGGGTCAACCCCGACAGACTCCTAGTAAAATCTTTGGAAGTAATGACCAGAGGCTGATCTTTCCTTCGTACTGCACTTTCTCATCTTCGGTGAGATTTAATTCAACATACGATCCCATTTGGTTTTCTCCGTTGTCGTAGATTCTGATTAAGCACTAACGGCGCAAATCAGCCGCCGAGGAAGCAGTCGGCTGAATTTCCTTTGTTAGGTTTTTATTATAACTCAGTCTTTGATCCATGCAAAGACGTACAGATCTGTGGATTTAGGTTGAACGATCGCAACATCTGTGCGCACTACGCAGTCATTAGGGAAGCATTCCTTGATAGCAACAGCCCTATCAAGCCGCGTGTCCAATGCCTTGTAGGTAATACCAAAACCGCCGCTACCGATGACATCCTCTATGCGATATTCATTTAGCCGGTGACCGGCGGGCAGGGCGTGGAGATGGTCAGTCATGTGAGTTTATTACTATCTCGTAGGTCATTCATAAGTGTATCAGCATCACTTGTTACGGGAATACTTGGCCAGAGAAGTTGAACCGTGGTTATAATTTGCTTCACTGCTGTCCCGTTAAGGAGAAATAAGGAGGTCTGATTCCGCCACAATTGATACAATGAGATTGTCTAAAAAACAGTGTATAAATAGAGGGAACCAGACCATGGCGCATTGTAATACGATCCTGTCACAAATACTAAAACTTGTTCCGAGACATGAATTTGAGACCCTTGCCAAACAACATCATTCTGGCCGTTCCTTTCGTAAAGCCTCCCGCTGGTCACAGTTTGTGTCGCTGACGATGGCTCAATTGTCTGGTCGAAACAGCTTGCGTGATATCGTGGATAATATGTCGGCGCAAATGCATCGCCTTTACCACCTGGGCAGCGCGAAGCTGTCGCGATCTAACCTATCGCGCATCAATGAAGATAAGCCTTATGCTCTGTACGAAGCGCTGTTTGGAAAACTGTTAACTCGCTGCCAAGGCGTGGCGCCTGATCATAGTTTCAGATTTACTCACCCGCTTTATTCGCTGGACGCGTCCACCATCGACTTGTGTTTGTCTGCGTTTCCCTGGGCTGATTTTCGCACCACCAAAGGAGCGATTAAACTGCACGTCGGTTTGAATCATGCGGGTTATTTGCCGGAGTTTGTGGTCGTCACGGAAGGGAAGAAGCACGATGTAACAGTGGGTCGCACGCTCATATTTCCTAAGGGAAGTATTATTGCAATTGATAAAGCCTACAATGATTACGTTTGGTATAAGCAATTGACAGATAAGGGTATTTTCTTCGTCACCCGGCTTAAGAGCAATGCAAAATACCGCATTATCGAGCGTCGATCGGTGCTGAAAGGCAAAGGTTTGACGTGTGATCAAACGATAGAATTCACCGGCCCCCAGGTCTCCAAAAAATGTCCTGTTCGATTAAGGCGGGTTGGCTACAAAGATGCGGAGACGGGTAAGCACTATGTGTTTGTAACAAACAATTTCAAACTGGCAGCCAAGACGATTGCCGATGTCTACAAAGCCAGGTGGCAAGTGGAATTATTCTTTAAGTGGATAAAACAGAACCTGAAAATCAAATCGTTTGTTGGCACGAGCAAGAATGCAGTGATGACTCAAATATGGATAGCGATGTGCGTATACCTGCTAATTGCATTTCTGAAGTTTCAGTCTGGACTCACAAAGAGTATGCAGCAGCTATTGCGATTACTGCAGCTTAATTTGTTTGATAAGCGTGACCTGATGGCGTTGTTAAGGGGTGATCCGCCTGATGGCAGACTGCCCGATGTCAATCAAATGAAACTCATATGAAAGTTAACGGGACAGCAGTGAATTTGCTTAGTGCTTTCTTGGCACCAGCGTGTCCTTGATCTGCCGCTTTGCGATACCATTCGTGCGCTTTTCTGGTATTTCTAGGGAGGCCACCTCCGCCTTTTGAATACATTTCCCCAAGGATGTATTGGGCATCTGCATATCCTTGTTCTGCTGCCTTGCGAAACCACTTGACTGCAACAGTGTAATCCCGAGATACACCTTTGCCTTTATAATACATAGCACCACCCTGTGCATGCCCTTGCTCCGCTGCTTTACGAAACCACTTAATCGCTTCGGTGTCATTCCGAAAAACACCTTTGCCTATCAAGTACATCACGCCGAGTGCAATTTGGGCTTCCGCATTTCCTTGCTCTGCTGCCTTGCGATACCACTTGGCTGCTTTGGCGTCATCCCGAGCAACGCCATGGCCATTCTGGTACATCACACCGAGGTTGTTCTGAGCGGACACATCCCCCTGTTCTGCTGCCCGGAGACACGAGTCCAATGCATTGGCGTACGCCTTATTGTTGTAATAGTTTTGGCACTTCTGTGCCGTTGTTATTTGCGCAGCCTCCTCTCTCCGTTTCCTTTCTGCTTGGGCTAGTCGCTCTGCTTCCGCTCTCTGTTCCCTTTCCGCTTGGGCTGCTCGCTGCTCTGTTCGGATTACTCGTTCTCTTTCCGCTACCCGTTCACGGTCTACTGTTGCGGGTCTTCCCCAAATCGAGTGGGTAGTTTAGCCTGATGCCCCATGAAAGATACACAGCTATACAGCCAGATATTGGGTATCGAGAAGCCGTGGAAGGTGACCGATGTGCAGGTTTCACTCGCGAACGATGAAGTGGAAGTCACCGTAGATCATGGGAGCGGTAAATTGACATGTCCCAAGTGTGGCAAAGCCTGCTCCGGTTACGACAAGCGGCAGAGGCGCTGTCACCCAGGCAAATCAGTGTGGATGAAACCTCTTACCGCAAGGGCCATGACTATGTCACGGTGGTGACGGATCAGGAGCAGTCGGTAGTGCTGCATGTTGCCGAAAATCGGGAGACCGATAGCCTGGCTGAATTTTACGACCTGCTGTCTGAGGACCAGAAAAAGGGTATCGAGAGCGTGTGCATGGATATGTGGCCGGCCTATATCAGGGCAACTCGAGAGGCGCTGCCTGATGCGGATAGCAAGATCGCCTTTGACCGTTTCCACGTTGCGCAATACATGGGCAAGGCTGTGGATCAGGTGCGCCGACAGGAACATCGGCAGTTGATCAAGCAGGGCGATGAGCGGATGAAGGGTAGTAAATACCACTGGCTGCGTAACCGGGGCAACATGAGCTGGCACCAACAGCGCAGTTTCAGCGAACTACGACAATCTTCCCTGAAGACCGCCAGGGCGTGGGCTATCAAGGATCTAGCCTCCCGCCTTTGGGACTATCGGAGTCGCACCTGGGCTGAGAAGGGCTGGAAACGCCTGATCAACTGGATGGCCCGTAGCCGGCTCAAACCAATGCAAACGACGTCAAAAACCCTGCGGAATCACCTTTGGGGTATTCTCAATGCGGTGATTCGTAAGGTCGACAACAGTCACGCTGAAAGTATGAACAGTCGTATCAAAACGCTGAAGAGCCGTGCTCGGGGTTTCAGAAACAGGGAGCGATTCCGTAATGCAATGTACTTCCACCTGGGCGGATTACAGCTCTATCCGGAAGGAATCAGGGCCTGAATGACCCACTACGATTGGGGAAGGCCCTCATAAGTTATGTGACCAGGCCTTACGTCGCGCTAGTGTAGGTCGCTATAAATAGTGTAACATGTAGCCTCTTCCCCTATATAGAGAGATTGTCGTGCGTGTTGCCGTAGAAATTGTTTTGTCTGATGACGAAGTTGTGGATTTGAGTAAGTTCTCTAAATCGCGTTCAGTGTCGGTCCGATTGGCGGAGCGTTCACGAATTGTTCTTCTGGCCGGCAAGGGCATGACCAATGAAGAGATCGGTTTTGAACTGGGCATTACGAGACAGAAAGCCGGCCGCTGGCGAGAACGTTATGCAGAGAGTGGAGTTGAAGGCATCCGCCGGGATGCGTATCGGCCGGGGCGCAAACCGAAAATCAGTTCACGTAAGGTTGCACAGGTGATCAGACTCACGACGCAAGAGAAACCGAAAACCGCTACGCATTGGAGCCAACGCCTGATGGCAGAGAAGGCGGGTATCAGCATGTCCTCGGTGGGCCGGATATGGAAAAGCCATGGTTTGAAACCGCACCGGATAAGTACATTCAAGGTATCGAACGATAAAGAGTTTGCCGAGAAACTGGAGGCAATCGTCGGCCTTTACATATCACCGCCGGATAACGCCATTGTTTTCAGTTGTGATGAAAAGAGCCAGATACAAGCGCTGGATAGAACACAGCCGGGCTTACCGATGAAAAAAGGCAGGGCCGCGACAATGACACATGACTATAAACGTAATGGCACCACGACCTTGTTTGCTGCATTGAATACCTTGACCGGGGAAGTGCTGGGCACCTGCGCCGAGCGGCATCGCCATCAGGAATGGTTGTCATTTCTCCGCCAGATCAATAAGTCGACGCCCAAAGATAAAGAGATTCATATTATCTGTGACAATTACGCGACGCATAAGCACCCGAAGGTAATAAAGCTGGCTGAAATATCACAAGCGATTCCATGTGCACTTCACGCCGACCAGCGCATCGTGGTTAAACATGGTGGAACGGTTTTTTCGGGAGCTAACTGAAAAGCAATTGAAACGAGGTGTCTTTAGCAGTGTGGAAGAGCTTAAGCAAACAGTCATGGCGTTCATTGAGACTCATAACCAAGCGCCGGCGCCTTATATCTGGACCAAATCTGCGAGTGACATTCTGGAGAAAGTAAAGCGTGGCAGAGAGAAACTTAATAAGTTACAAACTGTTTGACGACCTACACTAGCAGGCCACGCAAATTTCCAACTGTGCATGTAGTGAAATCAGGCTGGCACGGCCAACCTTCAGTCCGTATCACCGAGGAGCTCTCAACTATTTGAGTTTGTACGAGATATTGCCATCCCTCACAGCTATGTACCCGGATTTGATGAGCTTGTTAATCAGGGAATCCAGCTCACGCGCCTCCAAATTCTCCGTAAAGATGTTGTTTATGGTATTGGCAAGCGTGCTCATCTTTCTCGGCTTGGACTGACCTCGCCCGATAAGGTTCTTTACAATGGCATTTATCTGCTCACTGTCACTGGTCGCGCTGGAAACCTGAAGCACCGATATTTCGCCGAGGTGTTGCTCACGTTGTATGCGTACGCCCCTGGACTTCAAATGCTTGATCAGCGGGTCGAAGCCAGTGTCTTTTGAGATAATGTGGAAGTACGCCTTGGCATCATCTTTGACAAGTTCACCGATGTAATAAGCAATGTGAAAGTCGAGCGCGTTTGGGCCGTTGCCGGCGATTTTGATATAGCGCGCATTCTCACCCAGTTCCTGCATAGCCACAGCAAGCTCGAAACTGAGTTTGGTCTGGCTCGCTCCTACAAACAGGAGGACGTTGAAATCATGGTTGGAGAGTATTTCGAGGTTTTTGGGCTGAACATTCTCGAAATCGATGAGGACGTAATTTGTCTGCATGCTCTGAAATCCTTCTCGGGCAGTCATAGTAGAGTATCAAGAAAAGCGCGGATAAAACATCAATCTGCTGCGTAATTGAAGCGCCATTGCGAAAGAACCCGGTTAAAAACCGCCAGGCCAGCGCTTTCTTCACTGTCTGCCATTTGCTCACGCAAGGTATGCAGCACCTCCCCATATTCCTCCCAGGGGAGGCTTGCTGAGTAGTGATGCAACTGGTGTAAAACTTTGCTTATCGTACGAAACCTATTGGCGCGTGTGGCTTGCCGCAGGCCATTGAGATAACTTTCTCTGTGTACAGTTGGGACGATAACCTTAGCGAGCCCGGCACAATGCAGCTCCGCGTTCAGGAACAGCCGGCTCAAGCGGCCATTGCCATCTTGTACAGGATGGCATTCGCTTATCACATTGTGGATAAACAACCCGCGAGCAAAACCCGGGGCCACCTCTCTATATATGGGGAGCGCTTGCGTTAAGGTGCCAACGAGATCGTCCGGTGCGACAAAGGTGGTGTTTCCGGCTCGATTGCTGCGTGTTTTCAAATGGCCGGGGTTTGCCTCGGGCCGGGCTCTCATCATCTGCGCGTGACGATGCTGAATCAGTGCAATCAGGTCATGTGCTGATGCGGGTGTATGCAGCATTTCCTGGCGATCAGAGGCCAGTTCAAATACTCCCAGGATGTCGTGAGAGTCTTTGGGGCGATCATGATCCACTTTAGCTTCGAACACGATCTCCTCAGCCTCTTCGATGGTGAACTCAGTTCCCTCGATGTAGTTGGAAAAGTAGGACTCGAAAAAGGCGATATTTCCCCACTCTCTATTAGAGTAATCCCTCTTGATGACCTCAAATTCGCAGCGCGCCAGATAATGCGCAAAGTGCTGAAAGCGTTCCAATGCCGCGGCATCATAGGGCGCCTGTCGCGCTGCAGCGATCGCGAGATCGGTCACCAAAACACGCTCGCCAAAGGGATGGGAATTCGACAAGCCCTGAATGATACTGTTCATCTCCTCAAACTCTCGGTCCGATTTAAGGATTGGCGCCAATTGTCGCGCCTTATCACGAAGAGCATTGAGGCCGTCTTCACCTTGTTTCTTCAAAAATTCGTGGGTCAGATGTTGCTCAACCCATACTCGCCCGAGGGCCTTGTCCACGCCCTGGCGGCGACCGCTGGAATGCGCGAGGTTCTCCAGGCACTTGCGGGCAGTTGTCGTAGTAGAAAGGTGTAGTGTCAGTGGTTGTACACCCGCATCCACCACTCCCGGAATCAGGTGGATGGTTAAATAGTCACCCACGTTAATTTTCCGCCGACTTTTGCCCGGCGCAACAATGAAGACTTCGCCCTCTGCCGGGGCCATCTCAGCGGCAGTGCGAAACGCAAGCACTGAGTTTTCCGGGCACAACGCTTCTGCAATAGCGAGCCATTTCGCGTTTACGGTGGCTCTGACGACCTCCGGATCCAAACTATCTACGTACACACCGCGACGCACCTGGGTAATTTGCCCAGCCTTGTGGCGGTAGCTGGCCTTTTTCGAAGCAGGCGTATCCTGTGGAAGTATCAAATCTGCAGTAATTACCATCTATTTGGCTCTAATTCCTATTCTTGAGCTACTCTATGGGAAATATAGTCGATTTAAAAGGCAATATTTGGAATAAATATCAATTTGATGGAAAAAAATAGGACTTAGTGTCGATTAGGGGTGGCATATGGGAGTGTTCTTCACACAGCTGCTTGGCCTGCCGTTGGGCATCTGCAAACTCTTCACACGCTTGCCAGCCTGTATTAATATCTAATACACACCCAAAACGGGGCTAGACTCATGGCCAGAAACACGTCCGTTACCCTCGGCAAGCACTTCGAGGAATTCATTCAAAGCAAAATCAAAGAGGGTCGCTATCAATCCACCAGTGAGGCTGTCAGGGCAGGCCTTCGAAAACTGGAGGAAGACGAATCCAGGCTCGCCGCCCTCAGAGCAAGACTTGCCGCTGGTGAAAATAGTCCCGTCGTCGAGGATTTCAATGGGGAAGGCATCTGATCTTTTACACGTTCGCCGATGGCCAGGTCGATGTGACAGGTATACCCCATCAATCCATGGATGTCATTGGACACCTGCACTCCTAGTCCGACACCACCGGATACATAGCATCACCCCACACTTCATTGGGATGATCCAGCAGAATCTTGATTACCTGCGGCACCACCTTGCCGAGGATATTGGCGCTATCTCTGAGTTGCTCCCGGTTAACGCTACCGTTCCAAGTGGCAGCGCCATGCACCAGTTGGTTTCTAAGTATGTAGAGCCGGGAGAATACGATAGAAAGTACTCGTACCGTGTCGTGGTGTGCCAGAGCCCGATTGGCGGCCACCTTGGCCTTGCTAAAACTGTTGCTCCACTGTTCTTTTGTCAGCTTGCCGCGCTGAAATTCCCAGAAGGGTCCAAACACATATTGATTATCCAACAGTATACGAATGCTGCTGGTGAACTCTGTCCATACCAGTTCGTAGAGGGCGTCTTCCTTGTCCAGATCTACCAGGCGCTGAATAAAGTGCTCGAATACGCGCTGCTCGGACAGATGGCCCAGGTCACCAAGGTCGTTGGCATAGGCGGCGTTAAAGGCAATCCACAAGAAGATGAAGCGGGCATCGGCGTCGTCACACTGCTCGGCCCTGTCCAGCCAACTCAGCGCGCGGTGAATGCGCAGCGCGATGCTCTCGGGATGATTCTCTCTTTCATCGCGCTGACGTGCCTTGAGTTCTGCGTGAAGCAATGCCATTGCCGGGACCCCCTCGCCTTGTACCATACATACTAGTACAACATAAATCTTAATACGTCGTATATAACTTGGTTGTTTGCTATAGTTACCCTCAATAACCAATAATGAGGGTGACGACATGGCTCCGCGCTACAAAGTGACACTGACAAAAGAAGAACGGAATGAATTGGAGGCTATTTCAACTAAGGGAACGAGGGCGGCCAGAACAGTGATATCCTCTCGCGCCTTGCTCCTGCTCGATGCAGGCGAGTTTGGACCCAAATGGATTGTTGCAAGAGTTGCAGAAGCCTTGGGGAAAACGACCCGAAGCCTCGAACATTTAAAAAAACGATTTATTGAAGAAGGGCTTAACGCTGCCATCGAGCGAAAGAGGCGCGAGACACCTCCGCGAGCAATTCAATTTGGAGGTGAATTTGAAGCTCGGCTATTGGCACTGGCGTGTTCAGAAGCGCCGGAAGGTCGAGAGCGATGGACGGTACGGTTACTTGCGGAGAAGATGGTTGAATTGAAAATTGTACCGAGTGTTTCTCCAATGACGGTATGTAACACGCTAAAAAAAATGAACTTAGGCCTCACCTGAGTAAGTATTGGAAAATACCACCGGACTACAATGCTGATTTCGTAGCAGCGATGGAGGATGTCCTTGATATTTATGCGCGCCCTTACAATCCGGAATTTCCGGTTGTTTGTATGGATGAATCAAGCATGCAATTGATTGGAGAGGTGCACGAACCTATCCCGGCAGCTCCGGGCCATCCTGTTTTGATGGATGACGAATATGTCCGCAACGGAGTCGCAAATATATTTATTGAGGTCAACCCACTTGCAGGGCACCGTCAGGTAAAAATTACCAACACACGGACACGGATTGACTGGGCCCATTTCACCAAAGAAATGCTTGAAGAACGCTATCCGGATGCCGAAAAAGTCATCCTGGTTATGGATAATTTGAATACACACAATACGGCATCGTTGTACTCGGCTTTTCCACCTGAGAAAGCCAAACAGTTGGCCGAACGTCTTGAGATACATTACACGCCAAAACATGGGAGCTGGCTAAACATAGCGGAAATTGAGCTCAGTGTTTTGAAACGACAATGTCTTGCGGGGCGAATTGATTGCATTGAAAAAATGCGCTCTGAAGTGGCTGCGTGGAATACGGACAGAAATCATCGACAAACCCAGGTTGATTGGCAATTTCGTACCGATGAAGCGCGGGTCAAACTGAAGCGATTATATCCGAAATTTTAAGTTATACTGTGTACTAGTACATTGGGCTAGTCCTGGGGAAACTGCCACGCATCTTCATGTGCGTTGTACTCAATCGTTTCATCCGGATCGACATAGTCGCGCTCATTTTCCACGGAGTTGTATTGCAGGGTTGAATGTGGTTTTACCGTTTCCCATTTGCCGGTGTACGAGTTGTATTTCTGGTCGGCGTAGGCGTTGGCACCGAACAAGGTGTCCAGGATCAGGATGGGTAACTTCATATTACATGTATATGCCGGCTACATATATGTGTAGCCTATTCGGGCACAAACCTACGAATGACAAGGTACGCAATGGACAAGGCTGCACGCGTTCCCAATTATCAGCTGAATGTGCGCAATCCGATGGAGGGAAATATGGCCAGGACATGGGTCGCAATGAATCCGAAAACGCCATGCTGTGATCACTATTGCCATTGCAACTGGAGGTCACGATGAGACTGTGCACAATCGCGAAGATACAAATTAATTAAACTCTGATAAGGGATACCTTTCTCGTCAGCCATAACTTTAAAGTACGATATGGTGTCCTCATCAAGGCGAATTGTAATTTGCTTCTTCAGTTTCTGGGCGTATGGATTGGGTACAGAATTTGAAAAGTCGTAGTTTTTACGCATGGCGGAATTCCTCATAAATAAAGCGTTCGTGCTTATCCGCTTTGCGCACGGAAATTATTCGAATGCTGTCCTGTGATCGTATGCAGTGGCAAACAACCAACAATTTCGAGTTGATACTCGTGCCAAGAAGGACGAACCTTTCGCCGTCAGAATTATCTGGGTCGGCAATCAAGCGAGCGAACTGATCGGTAAATATCGTCTTTGACTCGTCCCACTCAAACAGTAGATGACTCATAACGACACTATAACTACATTGTAATTATAATCAAGGCGCGGACCTGGCTTGTATTTCTGGTCGGCGTAGGCGTTGGCGTTGGCGCCGAACAAGGTGGCCCGAATCAGGATGGGTAACTTCATATGTGAATCCTCAGGCTTGTGTTTGCTTCCAACGCCTACCTGCGCGAGGTAGGGCCCGACAACCTCGACTACGACAAGTATCTCAAGGGCTATAAGCCCACTTCCACCTTCACACCGCAGGTCACGCAGGGCATTGCCGATGAATACCTGCACCTGATGGCGCGCAACAACGATCTTGCCGGCATGTTTGAGAACCTCAACCTGCACTCGGCCAATATCGAGGTGCTGTCGGTGCCGTTGCGCGATGTGCGGCCCGAGTTACTGCGCCCACTGGTTACGGCGGCCCGCCGGCAAAAGCGCCTGGGAGTGGATTATGTGTCCATACACAACCCAGATAGAGATGGCCGTATTATTGTGCCGCACACCATTGTGCATACCGGCCTGCGCTGGCACGAGCAGGTGACCATTCGTGTGGTACCGGAGCCGCGCCTGACCGAGGCGCAGCAGATTACTGTGGAGAATTTTGATGCGTTGCAGACCTATTTGTTTCACTAAGTGTATTGCGTTTTCGAGCAGCCGACATAGAATTTACTTTAAGTGAGTAAATTCAATAAAAACAATAGCTTAAACGCTACTCATCAGCACATGATCCAGAAACAGAGCGAACAATCTCAGCACCTCATCCAGCGAACTATTGAGCCGATGATCCCCCTCGATCAGGTGTAACTCGCAGTTAGCGCCTTGTGCATACTTAATGGAATGCTCGATGGGGCACACATCATCAGACCAGCCATGCACGATCTCAATGCGTTTGGCTTTGGACTGGTACGATTGCCGTTCGTACCCCGGCATCTGCAGCGCCGGCGCCAGCAGAAATACACCGGTTACGGCTTGTTGCTCCGATGCCACCAGCGACACATAGCCACCCATGCTGGAGCCCACCAGAATCACCGGATCAGTTTCCTGGTTCAATACCTCTAGCAAGCGTCGCACACGGGCATCGGGCTCATCCACCAGGTCGGTGTAATCGATGCTGTCGACGGCACATCCCCGGCTTTGCGCCAGCTCTGCCAGCATCCTGATCTTGTGGCCCCAGGGGCCTGATTCCTTGCCGTGGGCAAAGATCACTTGGGGCTTATCTGAGTGGGCAGGGCCGCCCAGCTTAGCGACAATATCGGTCACCCACTGCTGCTTCTGGGTCAGCAGTGCTGGCAGTGGATGGCGATATTTCTTTTTCGATCCCAGGGTCAGCAGTCCGGTAATGCCCTTTAGGTGCCCAATGCTTTGCAGGCATTGATGAATCAGTGGGTCCAACGCCTCGTTCAGACCCCAGGCGAGAATAATGGCCGCGCCGCGTTGGCGTTTTAGCCTCCGCGTTAACTCAGGCTTGCGCTCTTCGGCAAAGATGGAATGTGCATCAAAGCCGGTCTGTGACTCCAGTTCGTGGTACTGCTTCGCAAATGCAGCGCCCCGGGTATTGATCAGGTCGGATAGATTCAACACCCTGACATAGCCCCAGCCCATTTGCTGCATCACCCGCATGACCTGGTACTGGGTGGGGTCGGATTTGGTCGCCACCAGTGAGGCTTTCATGCGGGCGATGTTGCGAGGTTTTACCAACTGCTGCACGGGCTCTACGGGCTCGGAAGAGCCGGGGTTCATCATGATGAGGATGGCGTCAGGGTGTGCGGGTATTTTTTCCCGTCGCAAAATTTCCACCACACTGCGGCACATCACCTGCTCACCGCTGCGCAAATCCACACGGTAGAAATGACCAGACACCTGATAGTGCTGTTTGAGCGTCTCGGCGGGGATAAACTCAGGCACAGTGCCGGCTCCTCTGTAAACTCTTACTTGGGCATCAAGTATTTCAGGGATTAGTGGGAAATTCCACTCACGCCAGGCTACATCACCGAGGCACCACCGGATACATCGCACCTCTCCAGGCTCATTGGGATGATTTTTGCGCACGGCGTGTTGGCTTGCGTTAAGTTGTGCGGATGGCGCGCAACAACGATCTGGCCTGCATGTGCGAGAACCTCAACCTGCAGGCACTGCGCATTGATACATAAATTGTGCAGTTAAAACCTTGCGGCGTTACAGGCTTATTTGTTTACCTGAAAAAGACTTACCCTACCCGGTGCAATGCACAAATTTTGTTGCCGGAGGGGTCGCGCAAATACGCCAGGTAAAGCTGGCCCATGCCACCTTCCCGTACGCCGGGGGGTTCTTCACAGGTCGTGCCGCCATTGGCCAGTCCGGCTGCGTGCCAGGCATCTGCTGTCGCTGCATCTGCCGCCGCAAAGCCTACGGTGCCGCCGTTGCCCGCACTGGCGGGTGCGCCATCGATGGGTTTGGTAATCGAGAAGATGCCGGCCTTGGTGACATAAAAGCAGCGGCCTTTATCATCGATTACGCCGGGCGCGTGGCCCATGGTGCCCAACACGGCATCGTAAAAAGTCTTTGCTGCTTCGACATCGTTTGCACCAATCATTATGTGACTGAACATTTCAATTCTCCTTCTTTGATATACAGGGCCCGAGACCTGGGATCAGGTCTTTCTTTTTTGGGGGGGATTACTCTATCACAGCATCTCCGCTAACGACGGTATCAAATGTACAGCCTACCCCCACTTTTTGCAGTACCCTGCACCGATGGCCAAACCCACCGGCAAATCCTGGGCAACCCTGCTGTGTACACTCTATGAGTGGCATCAGCAGATGAATGAGCCGGCATAGGCTCGGTGCCAGGCAAAAGTAAAATAGCAGAATCGCACCAACACAGAGGTGGCGCCCAGGCGCCTGAGCATGGGCTTGAATTTATTCTTCTTCAATGCGCCGGAGTCGGTCAGGCGCTCGCTGCTGCTATGGTTCCACAGGGTGACACGTCTATAGTTCACATACAGGCTGGGCGCTACTGGCTTCTCGTCCTGCCAGGCATGCACAGGTTCTTGATGGTGCGCAGCTTGTTGTTTTTTAGCGTTATCTCAAGGTAAGACATGTCCGTTTCATGGTAGCGACAAAAGCGAAACTTGTGGCGACCCAGGCATCCGAGGCAACTGATCGGCAAGTACTGTGCCAATAGATCCTTTTTCGCCATATCAGTTCTGAACAAAGTTGACGCGTTGCTGTTTTGATCCCCAGTCACCCGGCTCAGCCTCAAACACGCCGGCCAGTGGGGTCTTGCAAGCCGGACAACAGCCTTGCGCGTCTAGGTTCCAGGCACCCATTTGATGCCAGTCTCGCTCTATCAGTAAATCGCCACACTGGTGGCAATAGGTGGAGTTGCCCTTGGGGTCGTGCACATTACCGGTGTAGGCGTAATGAATGCCCGCCTGTTTTGCAATCAGCCGGGCCTGGGTGAGCGTATGAGCCGGTGTAGCCGGAATGTCGCGCATTTTCCAATCCGGATGAAAGGCGGTGAAGTGCATAGGCACTGCGGGCCCCAGGTGTTCTACCACCCACTGACACATCGCCTCCAATTCGGCCGGAGAATCATTCTTACCCGGTATCAGCAAGGTGGTTAACTCCAGCCATGTGTCCGTTTCGTGGTGGACATACTCGATAGTTTCCAGAACTTCCTGCAGGTGCGCCCCGCACACTTGATAATAAAATGACTCGGTAAACGCCTTGAGATCGATATTGGTGGCGTCCATAACAGCAAAAAACTCGGCCCGTGGCTCGGGGCAAATATAACCAGCCGTTACCGCCACCGAGCGCACCCCCTGCTCCCGACAAGCAACGGCAATATCGATTGCATACTCATGAAATATGACAGGATCGTTGTAAGTGTAGGCAATGGAGCGACAGCCGAGCTGACGCGCCGCGTTGGCCAGGGTTTGCGGCGATGCTGACTGGCTCAGCGTATCCATTTCACGGGATTTGCTCATATCCCAGTTTTGGCAAAACTTGCATGCCAGGTTACAGCCGGCGGTACCAAAGGAGAGCACCGGCGTCCCCGGCAGAAAATGCTTGAGCGGTTTTTTCTCTATGGGATCTATGGCAAAACCACTGGAGCGACCGTAGGTGGTGAGCACAATCTGCTGATTCTCGCAGGCGCGTACAAAGCACAGTCCCTGCTGGCCATCACGCAGCTTGCAAGCACGCGGACAGAGATCACACTGAATACGGCCATCACCGACACTGTGCCAGTAGCGGGTGGGAACCACCGAAGCATTCATGGTGAGTGCAGTATACAATACTCTTATGAGTCAAGTCAGAGCAGCGGCTGTCGCGGGCCAGTTTTATCCGGCCGACGCAACCCAACTCCAGCAGGATGTAGACAACATGCTGTCGCAGGCATGTACGGCGGCGCCTTGCCCCAAAGCACTGGTGGCGCCTCACGCGGGCTTCATTTACTCGGGCTCTATCGCCGCGCAAGTGTATGCCAGGGTCAAAAATGGCGCACAACAGATATCGCGCGTGGTACTACTGGGGCCCTCACACCGGGTTGGCTTTGAAGGCATCGCCACCACCACAGCGGATTTCTATACCACACCGCTGGGCCAGATCCCTCTGGACAAGTCCGCCATCGGTGAGCTGGAGCAGTTACCCGACGTTGTATCGCTGGACCAGGCCCACGCGCAGGAACACAGCCTGGAGGTTCATCTGCCCTTTTTACAGCGCTGCCTGCCGGCTTTCACGTTAGTACCGCTGGTGGTTGGACAGAGCCCCCCGGCGAGGGTGGCGCAGGTGATCGACAAGCTGTGGGGTGGATCCGAAACTCTCATCGTTGTCAGCTCAGATTTGAGTCACCACTTGCACTATGAGGACGCCAATAGAAAGGATTCCCAGACCACCCGGCTGATAGAAGAGCGTTCATCCAGTATCACCGGCGACCAGGCCTGTGGCTGCAAGCCGCTCAACGGCCTGTTGCAGGTGTTACGCCAGCGTCAGCTGGGTATCGAGACCGTGCAGGTCAAAAACTCCGGTGATACCGCTGGCACCCGCGATCAGGTGGTTGGTTACGGTGCATGGGTGGTCGAGGAAACAAACGTGCAAACCCAGACCATCCCCACCGCCCAGAGACAGCAGCTGCTCCACCTTGCCAGAACCGTGATATTGCACGAGCTGGAAGGCGGTGGCGAATACAATATCGCCCTCAAAAACTATCACCCCAGCTTGCACGAAGAGCGCGGCTGCTTTGTCACCATCAATCGCAATGGTCGGTTGCGGGGCTGTATTGGCAGCCTGACAGCCTCACGGGCCCTGGTTGTGGACGTGGCGCACAATGCCAATGCCGCCGCCTTCAAGGACTCCCGCTTTCAGCCCCTGCAAATGCAGGAATACCCCGAGATAGAGCTACATATTTCTGTGTTGAGCCCATCGAGTGTGCTGGCTGTAGCATCACGTGAAGAGCTGTTGGAAAAGCTCCGGCCCGGCATCGACGGCTTGATCTTGCAGCAGGGTGAGCACCGCTCCACCTACCTGCCCAGCGTGTGGGCGCAGATCGCCGAACCCGAGAATTTTGTCTCGGAGCTACGCAAAAAGACCGGCTTATCAGCGGCGGGCTGGAGTAACGATATGCAGGTGTGGACCTATACCACTGAAGCATTCAGCCAGGGCTTTTTTACTCCCTCGATATAGAGTTCCATTAACACCTTGTTAGAGGGCGGCAAGCTCACATCAAAATCCAGGGTATTGAGAGTCACAGATGCCTCAAAACCGATGCGATGCCGAGAAATAATCCCGCATAGGGTCCACTCGGTAAATTAATTGCACGATGATAGCTTTCTGACGGCAATATTAAAGCCACCTGCTATAATTTGTGGATGAGAATCATATCGGTAACACTCACCCTGATTGCCCTGCTGCTATCTCTCGCGACAAGGGCTGAACAGGCACCGCCCCCGGATGCAATCTGGGTTCTGGAACTCGACGGCGCTGTGGGGCCAGCTACCAGTGATTACCTGATCAGGGGGATTGCCGATGCCGCCACTGCGCGGGCACAACTGGTGGTTATTCGCATGAACACCCCCGGTGGCCTCGATGGTGCCATGCGCGACATTATTGCCGCGATATTGGCCTCCCCTGTTCCCGTCGCTACCTTTGTTTCACCGCAAGGTGCCCGCGCCGCCAGCGCAGGCACCTATATCCTCTATGCCAGCCATGTGGCAGCCATGGCCCAGGCCACCAATCTCGGCGCGGCCACGCCGGTATCCATAGGCTTTAGCCCACCGTCCACAGAGCCAGACGCAGCAACAGCCAAGGATGAAGGTGGCGCTCAGGAAACAGCCATGGAACGCAAATTAATTAACGACGCGTCCGCCTATATTCGCGGGCTGGCCGAGCTTCGAGATCGCAACAGCGAGTGGGCAGAACGCGCCGTTCGAGAAGCGGCCAGCCTGTCGGCGCAGGAGGCACTGCAACAAAACGTTATCGACCTGATCGCCAAAGACATCAATGACTTGGTTGCGCAACTGGATGGCCGCAAATTGCTGCTGGATGACAGCACAGTAATCCTGCAACTGGGCCAGGCACCGATCCATCATGCGGCACCCGATTGGCGCACCGAATTTCTTGCTACCATCACCAACCCCAGCCTGGTGTTAATTCTGGGCATGATCGGCTTTTATGGAATCATTCTGGAATTTTATAGTCCCGGCTCGCTGGTGCCTGGCACCATTGGTGTGATCTGCCTGATCATGGCAGGCTATGGCCTGCAATTGCTGCCGGTGAACTATGCGGGCCTGGCCCTGTTGCTGGTGGGCATGGGACTCATGGCCGCCGAAGCGTTTGCACCCAGCTTCGGTATTCTCGGGGTCGGCGGATTGGCTGCTTTCACGATCGGTGGCATCATATTATTTGACTCAGACCTCGAGGCATTTCGGGTGGGCTGGCCGCTGTTATTTGCGGTCGCCCTGGCCACCGGCACTTTTCTCATCATCACGATTACCCTGGCAATGCGCATGCGCCGGAAATCCATCAGCACGGGTATTGAGTTGATACTGGGGAAAGCGGGCACGGCACTGGCGGACTTCGATAGCGAGGGCCAGGTGCAGGTCGGCGCAGAAATTTGGCAGGCACGTTGCAATCAACCCTTACAGCAAGGCGATCATGTGATCGTTAAAGACGTTTCCGGTTTATGGTTATCAGTAGAGAAGGAGAACAGCTAATGGAACTTTTCTGGCCCATCATAGCAATAGCGATTCTGGCGCTGGTTTTTTACACCTTTCGTATATTGCGGGAATACGAACGCGGTGTGATTTTTTTCCTGGGACGATTCCAGCGAGTAAAGGGACCGGGTTTGATCATTGTGGTTCCAGGCATCCAGCAGATAGTACGGGTCGATTTGCGCACCATGGTCTACGACGTCCCCACCCAGGACGTAATTTCCCGGGACAATGTCTCCGTCAAGGTTAGCGCGGTCATCTACTTTCGCGTCACCGACGCCGAGCGCGCCATCATCCAGGTGGAAGATTTCTTTGAGGCAACCAGCCAGTTGGCCCAAACAACGCTGCGTTCCATTCTCGGCCAGCACGAGTTGGACGAGATGCTGGCCCAGCGCGACATGCTGAACCGGGGTATTCAGGTACTGCTGGACGAGCAAACCGAGTCCTGGGGCATCAAGGTCATCAACGTTGAGATCAAGCACATCGACATCGACGAGAGCATGATCAGGGCCATTGCCAAGCAGGCCGAAGCCGAGCGCGAGCGACGCGCCAAGATCATCCATGCCGAAGGTGAACTGGAAGCCTCCACCAAACTATTGGAGGCGGCCCAGGTGTTGTCCAAACAAAGCCAGGCTATGCAATTGCGCTACATGCAGACATTGACCGAGGTGGCGGGCGAGAGAAGCTCCATTATTGTTTTTCCGCTGCCCATCGACCTCCTCGAAGGTTTGAAGAAACAGGACTAGCGCCATTGCGGTTCGCGCCGACCCAGACCCAGTTTCTGTAGTGTCGCCGGCATGCTCCGCCGACTCACTCTCATGGACCTCCCAGCCAACAATCTTGCGGCTGAATATATCCAACACCAAGTATAGGCGATAAGCGGAAGCCCGCGCGCTTTTGGAAGGCCGCCCAGTTCGGCCGGAAGATCACCAGCGGAACCGTGCGGCGGCGCGCCCATGCGGCGGCGATGTCAACCCCTACCTTGCCATCGCCGCCTCGCTTGCCTGCGGTTAATGGGGGATGATGCGCTGAGACGCAAGAAAGTGGTATGATTGCCGGGGCATTAACAAGGACATTAACCATAGCAGGGAGGCGTTATCATGGAAAAATCATCGCGCAATGCAGGTGCAACTCAAGGTGGTGGCAAGCGGTTTTATGATGCAGCGAAGCGGTGCGCGACGCGCCAATTCATCGCATCGCCAATCGTATTATTTTTAACCCTATTATTATCGCCCGCTATTTTTGCGGATAAGCCCGATCTGTTCTTGCTTAAAACCTATGACCATCGCCAAAATGTTGTGGGTTGGGTGATGAGCGAGAAACTGGATGGCGTCAGGGGGTTTTGGGACGGTCAGCAATTATTGACCCGAGGCGGTAAGGCGTTGCATCCGCCAGCTTGGTTTGTGGCGGATTATCCGCCGTTTGCCATTGATGGCGAGTTGTGGACCAAGCGCGGGGATTTTGAGCATATTGTGTCTATCGTGCGCACTGAAAAACCCGACCACCGCTGGCGCCAAGTCACCCACCAAATATTTGAAGCGCCTGATCAGCCCGGCGGCTTGTTGAAAAGGCTGTCGATAGTGGATGATTATTTAGCACGCCACCGCAACACGCCGATTCGCATCATCAATCAAATACCGATAAGCAAGCAACTCCAAGTCAATGTTTTTTTGCGTGAAGTCGTCGCAAAAGGCGGCGAGGGAATTGTGCTGCGCGACCCCGACACGCCCTATCAAACCGGGCGATTATCTTCCGCGGTGAAAGTCAAGCAGCACTTAGACGCCAAATGTATTGTGCAAGAAATATTGGCGGGCAAAGGCAAATACAAAAACAAAATGGGGGCAATATCATGTCAAATGAACAACGGGAAACGGATTAAAATCGGCACCGGATTTAGCGATAAAGAGAGAGAAAATCCGCCCCGCATTGGCAGTGAAATCGTCTTTAAATACTATGGATTAAGCAAAAAGGGCATGCCAAAATATCCGGTGTATTTACGCATGACTCGGTAGAGGAGCCCGTAGGGGCAATGGCACTTACTTAAGCTCTAAGGGTAGATCTGATTAGTGCCCCGGTGCTGGAAAAATATGAGCAGACTGGCCTCAGGTTGGTAAGATGTAGTTGCGAACATCAACTCACCAAGCCCAAGGCCAACCTTTTATTCGGGATGGTGAAGTGCTGGTACCACCTGAGGCTGTTGCCACTGAGCTGACTCTGCCTGAAGGTATTACCATAGCGAATGACGGAGCAAACATCATCTACAGGTTCCCGCCCGGTACCAGGCTCGATTAAACGAACGGGCAAAAACCCCATTGTCGCCTATTATTAGGTAGCGAACTTTGAACTCGAGTAAAGGAGACCTGCTCATGATCGGCTATACCACTCTGGGAACCAACGACTTTGACCGCGCCTGTGAATTTTACGACGCACTGCTTGGCAGCATCGGCGAGACGCGAATTATGGAGATCGAAAACTTCATGGTTTGGGGAACTTCAATGGACCAACCGGGGTTTTCAATTACCCGCCCCTTCGACGGCAATCCGGCGACGGTGGGCAACGGCGTAATGATTGCAATCCTCATGGCATCTACAGATGCTGTCGATGCCTTCTACGCCAAAGCGATGGAGTTGGGTGCTAGCGATGAAGGCGCACCGGGGGCGCGGGGAGAGGGATTTTATGCCGGCTATTTTCGTGACCTGGACGGTAACAAACTGAACGCGTTCCATATGGGTTAATGCCGGCAGCGGGATTGCGTTGACCCGTCGCTACGCCGTACACACACTGGAGGAAGTCATGTCATTACGCATCAACGATGAAGCACCCGATTTCACTGCCGATACCACCAAGGGCAGAATCAATTTTCACGAGTGGATTGGCGATGGCTACGCCATCCTGTTTTCCCATCCCAAGGATTTCACACCGCCTGGGCCGCGGACATCGAAGAGACCCAGGGCCACGCGGTGAATTACCCCATGATCGGGGATACCGACCTGGCCGTGTCGAAGCTCTACAACATGCTTCCCGCCGACGAGGAGGGAACATCGGAGGGCCGCAATTTCGATGAAGTGCTGCGGGTATTGGACAGTATCCGGTTGACCGCCCAGCACCAGGTTGCAACACCGGTTAACTGGAAGAGTGGCGAGGACTGTATCATCGTGCCGGCGGGTGGAAAACCATCAAACCCTATTTGCGGGTGGTGCCCCTGCCCGGCAACTGACGCAGCGGAGGTCTCTACGCAGCGCCGCGCACATGCACAGACAGGACATCGCAATCCGCGCCGTGGAGCATGGCGTTCGCGGTCGAACCGGTGAAGAATTCATCGCCGTGATAGTTGTGGATACCCGCCACCAGTAGGTCGGCTTCGATCTCCTTGGCCAAACGGTGCACCGCGAGCGCGGTACGCCCGGCCAGTTCATGTATATTTTTAACGGCAAGACCGTAGTCTTGCGCAAACTTCGCCAGACGCTCCCAGTCCGCGTGCTTACCCGCCTCCAACAAGTGCTTGGAGACGTGACAAAGCACCAGTTCCGCGCCACACGCATCCGCAACACGACGCGCATGATCCATTACCTGATTCGACTCAGCCGACAGATCCACCGCCGCCAATACCCGCTTGTAGCGCCCGCCTTCCGGCACCTGGCCCTCCTGCGGCAGCAGCACCGCCAGCACGTCACAGGGGGTAGCGTGTACCACTTCGTTTGACTTGGAACCCAGCAGCAGTTCAAGGCCGTGTCGCCCATGCGACCCGACCACCACAAGGTCCGCATTTTGTTCCGCATAATCATGCAGGGCAGTCGTGATGCGACCATCCAGCACTTTGTGCCGTTCTATGCCCAGCGGTTGGCACACGCCCCGCAGAAAGTGCTCCGCCTCTCTGATTACCGCCGCATCGAGTTCCTCCGAGGTACTGAAGGCACCGTGGGGGTACTCGGCGTGCTCGTGATGCAGATGATCACAGGCATGAAGGACTTCGATATTCGCCGGGTCAGCGAGCTGACAGGCGCGGCTGAGTAACTGCCTGGCGTTGGCTTCGCTAAGATCCATGCCAATGACCACGTTTTGGAATGCACTCATATTTATTCCTCCCTTGATCAAACAGTTCAGCTGCCCCAAGGTCTCCATTCCAGCATAGTACAGGGTCAAGCTACTGCAACTATGGCGCTTGTGCTTCGCGCAGGTTTGGACTACTTTTTTTAGACCTGCGCTGGTTTACCGTCACCAGTGTTGTAAAGAGGACAAACCCATGCGCCATACCCCCCTGGAAGGAAGTGTAGAACAGGTTCTGCTCAACGATGAAGCCCAAGCCGGCGACCATTACCGCGACGACTACGGCAACAACTGGGAAGTGCACGATGATCGCGATGGCTTGCGGCTGCAGTTCCACGAGACGCCCGAAGTCTGGATACCCTACTGGACCGCCATGTACATCAGGCTGCCAGGGCTGCAGCGCATCGATACTGCCGCAGCGGGGAGCTAAAGGGTCTGCATCTGCGCATCCACCGCGACTGTTCGCCTGTCACTGAGCGTCAATTTGTCGGCGGCGAACACAGCGGCCTCGGTGATGTATTGACTCAGGTCGCCCAAATTCCAGAAGACACACGGTTCTTGAACAATTGCAGAATTATCAGGGCCTCCTTCTGTCAGTGAGCTATAATCTTAAGCAGAGCACACTCGCGGGGAACCTCGCGGTGCGTTTCGCTGCCTGGCACGAAGGAGGAACAGCGATGAATACAACAAGCGATATGAGTGAGCCTGCGGGCAAACAGCCGCAGGTGCGAAGTGTGCCACCATCTCGACCCTTCACCTGGCTAAGCAGGGGATGGGACGACCTGCTACACCACCGGGCCGGCAGTTTGGCTTACGGCGCCCTGATATCCGCGTTGGGCGGTCTGACACTGATGTATCAACGCAATCCCCTATTTCTTGCAGGCGTGATTTCCGCCGTTATGCTGGTCGGTCCGCTCATCGCTGCCTGCTTGTGTGAGCTGTCCCGGGGGCGGAGCAGAGGCGAAGTATCAAATTTCGATACCTCGCTGAAAACACTGGCCCGTCATCGCCGGAGTTTAACGCGCCTCGCGATTCTCCTGCTGCTGCTCAGCATCGCCTGGTTCCTCCTCTCCGGCATGGTGCTCTACGCGGTTTTCGGCAGCATTGGCCCCAGCCTCACAGACACGGTATGGGGCGATGTACTCCACAGCTTAAGTACCGCCCAAACACTCGCCTATCTACTGATCGGTGGGATATTGTCCACCATCGTGTTTGCCCTGTCGGTCGTGACGGTACCGATGATTGTCGACCGCGATGTCGATGCGATCACTGCGATGCGCACCAGTCTCCGTGTGGCCCTGGTGGCGGACCTGCCGGCAATAGTCGTTTGGGGCGCCCTGTGCATGATCTTCGTCGGTATCGGCCTGGCGACTTATATGGTGGCTATGGTGCTGATATTTCCATTGCTGGGGCATGCCACCTGGTATGCCTACCTCGACCTGGTGGAATAGCCACCAGTCTGTAAAAAAAAATGCAGGCCTTGAAATTAGCGTGTAGACTCAAGTCTACGCTCAACGTCTGTCTGCGGATGGAACACGGAGAGGCCGATGTACAAAGTTGGTTTCAGTCTGGTAATAGCAATACTGGCCACTGTGGTCGCAGCCAAACTCGCGTTTGAGTCAACCGTCAATACCGATAACGAGCCCGTCAATCGACCTTGGGCTCACTACACCATGCAGTTCGTTTCCTGGAACCACGAGCGGTGGAGCGCCTGGATTCGCCACGATACCTTCGAGCAACTTCCGCAAAATACTCAAAAGTGGAGCCGCCACGCCAACCCCAGTCTTGCCTTCATCGATTGGGATGGTGAAGCCTGGCAGGCAAAGATTTCCGGCGATGCCTTCTTACTGGCCCAGCGAGGCGACTGGGCAGGCGCCACCGAGCGTGTGGAGGCGATTCGCTATCGCGACTGGCAGGGCAACAATAAACTGCGAACCACACTGCAATTACGGCGCTAATACAGGGATGACCATAGAGGATAAAAATACGTGACCGCCACCTGGAGCCATCTCTCAACCGGCCTTAGGAATGCGGGTGTTTTAACTGCCCTGTGCCTGTGCGCCCAGTCCAGTTTTGCCCTTGAGTGGGATATGCGCGCAGGCGTCACCGATATGAGTCAGCGCATCCAGGCCTTGCATCACCTCAGCCTGGGGGTCTGCATCGTCATCAGCGTCATCGTCTTCGGCGCTATCCTTTACACACTCTTTGCCCACCATCGCTCGAGGCGGCCCGAACCCGCCAAATTTCACGAGAATCTGTTGGTGGAAGTGATGTGGACACTGGTGCCTATCCTGATTCTGGTCGGCCTGGCCATACCGGCTACCTCCACCTTGATAGATATCGAAGACAATAGTGATGCAGATCTCACTGTCCTCATCACTGCCTCCCAGTGGAAATGGTACTACCACTATGTGGAAGCTGATTTCGGTTATTACAGCCTTCTCGCCACACCCCAGCAACAGATAGACAACCTGGCTCCCAAAACTGACAACTACCTGTTGGAAGTGGACAAGCCACTGGTACTGCCCACCAACAAAAAGGTCCGTTTTCTAACCTCGTCGAAAGACGTGATCCACTCTTGGTGGGTGCCGGATTTTGCGGTAAAACAAGACGCTATACCGGGCTATATCAACGAGGCATGGACTCGGGTCGATCAACCTGGTGTGCACCGGGGACAATGCACTGAGTTGTGCGGCAAAGGTCACGCTTTTATGCCGGTGGTTGTAGAGGTAATACCCGAGGCGGAATTTGACAGTTGGATAGATGAGCAACGACTGGCCATTGCACTCGCGTCAGAAACCGCCGTGGCAGATCGCAACAAGACCTGGAGCATGGCCGAACTACTGCCTAGAGGCGAGGCGGTTTTCCTGGAACATTGCGCCACTTGCCACCAACCGGAGGGCACCGGACAAGCCGGTAAGTACCCTGCCCTGGCCGGTAGCCCCATTACCATCGGTGCCATCGAAGATCACATCGACCGGGTGATGAACGGCAAAGCCGATACTGAAATGCAGGCCTGGGCGCCACAACTTTCCGATGTGGATCTGGCCGCGGTCATGACCTATGAGCGCAGCGCCTGGGGCAACAATACCGGGGATCTTATCCAGCCCATGACGATTTACCTGGCGCGTTAACTATGAGTACTTACGCAGAAATCGATACACCACGTCGTCATCCACTGCCGGCATTCCTCGCTCGCTGGTTGCTGACTACCAACCACAAGGAAATTGGCACCCTGTACCTGTGGCTGAGCTTCACGCTGTTTTTCATTGCCGGGGCACTGGCCCTGGTTATTCGCCTCGAACTGTTCCAACCCGGCCTGCAATTTACCGAGCCCGATTTCTACAACCAGATGGTGACTTTGCACGGTTTGATCATGGTCTTTGGCGTGGTGATGCCGGCCTTTGTGGGGCTGGCCAACTGGATGATTCCGCTGATGATCGGCGCGCCGGATATGGCCTTGCCGCGGCTCAATAATTTCAGTTTCTGGATTCTTCCCTTCGCCTTCACGCTACTGCTCAGCTCCTTGTTTATGGAAGGCGGCGCCCCCAATTTCGGCTGGACCTTCTATGCCCCCCTATCAACCACCTATGGTCCACCGAGCACCGACTTCTTTATATTTGGTGTTCACCTGATGGGAATATCATCGGTGTTGGGGGCGATCAACATTCTCGTCACCATTTTTAATCTGCGCACGCCGGGCATGACCTGGTTCAAGATGCCGCTATTTGTGTGGACCTGGCTAATCACCGCCTTCCTGCTGATTATGGTGATGCCGGTATTGGCCGGCGTGGTCACCATGATGCTCATGGATCGCCACTTTGGCACCGCGTTTTTTAATGCCTCCGGTGGCGGCGACCCGGTGATGTTCCAACATATCTTCTGGTTCTTCGGGCACCCCGAAGTCTACATCCTGATCTTACCCAGTTTCGGTATCGCCTCAGAGATAATTCCCACCTTCGCGCGCAAGCGCCTGTTCGGATATCACTCCATGGTCTATGCGACCGCTTCGATTGCGTTTTTGTCCTTTATTGTCTGGGGCCATCACATGTTCACCACGGGTATGCCGCTGGCGGGTGAACTGTTTTTCATGTATGCAACCATGATGATCGCGGTACCCACCGGGGTGAAGGTGTTTAACTGGGTGGCGACTATGTGGCGCGGCTCAATCACCCTGGAAACCCCGATGTTGTTTGCCGTCGGTTTTGTCGTGCTGTTCAGTATCGGCGGTTTCTCCGGATTGATGCTGGCCCTGGTGCCCGCCGATTTTCAATACCACGATACCTTTTTTGTCGTCGCACACTTCCACTATGTGTTATACCCGGGCGCCATCTTTGGCACCATGGCGGCGATTTATTACTGGCTGCCCAAGTGGACCGGCCACATGTACGACGAGCGCCTTGGCAAGCTCCATTTCTGGACCGCGCTGATCGGCGTAAACCTGACATTTTTCCCCATGCATTTCTCCGGTCTCGCCGGCATGCCGCGACGCATAGTGGATTACTCTATCCAATTTACCGATTTCAACATGGTGTCCAGCATTGGTTCGGGACTGCTGGGTCTTACCCAGGTCCTGTTTCTGTATATCGTGATTAAAACTATCCGTGGCGGAGAGCCGGCAACGGCGCAGGTGTGGCAGGGCGCAACAGGCCTGGAGTGGACTGTCCCCTCCCCGGCACCGCTACACACCTTTGCCACACCGCCGCCATTTGAGGGGAGTGAGGACAGATGAGCCTCCGGCAACGCCAACGCAGGCATACCGGCCTGTTGCTGCTGTTGGCCGCAGGCATGTTCGGTTTTGCTTTTGCACTGGTACCGCTGTACGAGGTGTTCTGCCAGTTGACCGGACTCAATGGTAAAACCGCCCGTACTGCGGCTACGCAGAGTCCCCTGGCCTATGAAGAGGCCTACGAAGGGGCCTATGAACAGGGCAATGAGGTGATCGATCGTACCGTGACCATACAGTTTCTGGCCCAGGTCGGGAACGGCATGCCCTGGGAATTTAGACCCATGGTGCGCCAACTGCGCGTTCGAACGGGCCAGAGCTATACCACGCATTTTTACGTGCGCAACCGTGCCAGTGAGGCGGTAACAGGACAGGCCGTGCCCAGCGTATCGCCGGGAAAGGCCGCTCTACACCTGCATAAAACCGAGTGTTTCTGCTTCACGCAACAACGCCTGGAAGCCGGAGAAACCATGGAAATGCCGGTAACTTTTATTGTCGACAACGACCTGCCGGAAGAAGTTCAGACCTTCAGTTTGTCCTATACACTGTTTCGAGGTGCAGGCGGATGAGCGACTCCACCAGCTACTCTGGCACTCCCCGCTACTATGTGCCACACAGCAGTTTATGGCCCATCGTCGGATCCATCGCGCTGGCCGTCACGGCCTTTGGCGCAGTCAGTTTTATCCATCAGAGCACTGAGAAAGTTGCCGCCGAGGGCAGCTTCGGCGCGCCGGTTTTCTATGTCGGTCTGGCCATGATCGCGTTTATGATGTTTGGCTGGTTCGGAACTGTTATCCGAGAATCACTCAAGGGTATGGTCAGCGACCAGCTCGACCGCAGCTACCGCATGGCAATGTTCTGGTTCATCGTGTCGGAAGTGATGTTTTTTGCCGCCTTCTTCGGCGCGCTTTTTTACGCGCGAATGATTTCCGTGCCCTGGCTGGCCGGCGCCGATAACAATCTGCTAACCCACCTGATTTTGTGGCCGGATTTCGCTGATAGCTGGCCCCTGTTTATGACCCCCGGCGGCAGCCTGACAGAAGCGATGGAGGCTTGGGGATTACCTTTTACCAACACTGTTATCCTGGTAACCAGCAGTCTTACCGTCACCTTTGCGCATTGGGCGCTGAAGAAAAACCGCAGAATGCCCCTGATAATCTGGCTCGGCATCACGGTGATTCTGGGCGTGATTTTTCTCACTCTGCAGGCGGTGGAATATCTGCACGCCTACGAGGAACTGGGACTCAGGCTGAGTTCCGGCATCTATGGCTCCACATTTTTTCTGTTGACCGGCTTCCACGGTGCCCACGTCACCATGGGGACCATCATGTTGATAGTCATGTGGCTGCGTTGTATGAGAGGGCATTTCAATGCGGATAATCACTTCGCTTTTGAAGCGGTCAGTTGGTACTGGCACTTCGTCGATGTGATTTGGCTATTTTTATTTACCTTTGTGTATTGGTTTTAAGGCATGTATTTGAACGCAAAACCCCCGGCCAGAAGCGCGAGCAACAGTATCGAGAAGGCCACCCGCGCACTCAGTGCAATGACCGTGCGCTGGCTCTTGCCACGGTCTCGCACCAGGAAGAACAGGCCGCTGCCCAAACTGACAAGAATGACGAGCATAACCGCAAGTATCACCAAATTGTACATGCTGCGCCGAGGCTGGCTGTAGCCAACAAATGAATACCAGTGCATACAATCAGAGCGAGAAAATGATGTCAAGAAGTGCCGAAATCAAACTGACGATAGACCTGGACGGCGACAAATTGCCGACGCGCATTGCCTGGCAAGCCTCGGAAGCAGAGCACCTGGGCCCGACAGACTGCCAGTCGGCCATGATCTCACTGTGGGACAGCGAGACAAAAACCACCGCGTCCATCGATCTCTGGACCCAGGAAATGACCATCGACGATATGAACCTCCATGTCTACCAGATGATTCACAAGCTGGCCGACAGCTATTGGCGAGCCACCAGGGACAGGGAGATAGCGGATGTGATTCACGAATTCGGCGATGGCTTTAGCAAAACACTGGGGCTGGCAATTACCGCGCCACGCGAGAGCGGTTAACAGATGAGCATTTCCCTGGTTCCGACATTGCGACTCTTCAAACCGGCGGCCCGCTTCATTGCTGTCGGTTTTGTCGGCCTGCTGTTGGGTTACTGGGTCAACGCGGCCTACTTTCCGGGAACCAGCCCCGAGCAACCGATTAATTTCAGTCACAAAATCCACGCAGGTGAGTACGAAATTCCCTGTATGTATTGCCACATTCAGGCTCGCCGATCCATTTCCGCAGGAGTACCCAGCGTCAACAAATGCGTGAGTTGCCACAAGTCCATTGCGACTGAACGACCGCAGATACGCAAGGTAATGCAGTACTGGCGTAATCGGGAACCGATTCCGTGGATCAAGGTGCACGATCTGCCGGATTTTGTGCATTTCCCCCACAAACGCCACGTGGCGGCCGGGCTGGAATGCCAGACCTGCCACGGGCCAGTTGAAACCATGGACAGAGTAAGCCGCCTGGCACCGCATCAAATGGGGCAGTGCCTGAGTTGTCACAAGCAGCACGAGGTCGAGAACGGACTGGATTGCTGGACCTGCCACAAGTAAGGGCCGCTTGACAAAAGCGTAAGCTGGAGAGGAATTTGACTAATATAGATCGCAGAGAGTTCTTCAAGCTGGTAGGTGCCGGCAGTGTCGGCGTGGGTGCCGGGTTTATGCTGGCAGAATCCATCAAGCACCCGGTGGAGTACCTCATTCCCGAAGTGGTACCCCCGGAGCAGTTCAGCGCCGGTATCGCCACCTGGTATAACACCGTGTGCAACATGTGCCCGGCCGGCTGCGGAATTACCGTACGCACCCGCGAGGGGCGCGCCAAGAAGATTGAAGGCAATCCGGCCCACCCGGTTAACCAGGGCAGGCTATGTGCCGTGGGCCAGGCCGGTCTGCAGCAGTTGTACAACCCTGATCGCATTACCACGCCGCTGTTGCGCACTGGAGTTGATAGCGCTGGGGCATTTTCGCCAACCACCTGGAGCGAGGGTCTCGCCGGCGTTGCCGAACGTCTGCGCGGTCTGCGCGCGCATAACGAAGCTAACCGCATGTGTCTGCTTACCAGCGGCGTGCGCGGACATCTCGCTCAATTGTTCGAGTTATTTATGTCAGAACTGGGTTCTGAGCGATTACTTCACTACGATTTCGCCCACCCACACACACTTTATGCTGCCAATGAACAATTCTTTGGCGAGCAAAACCTGCCCTATTACGACCTGAAAAACACCCGCTACCTGCTATCTTTCGGCGCCGACTATCTCGGCACATGGCTCTCCCCGGTGCATCACAGCCTCGGTTTTGGCCACAGCCGCGAGGCGCAGGCGGCAAGAGGTCACTTCGTGCAAATCGAACCGCGCATGTCTCTCAGCGGCGCCGCCGCCGATGAGTGGATCGCCGCTAAACCGGGCACCGAGGGACTACTGGCACTGGGCCTAGCCCATCATATGGTTACTGCGGGCTACTACAATGGTGCTGATCGAGACGACTGGGCCGCCGTGCTCACACCCTATTCGACGGCGCGAGTGGCCGACCAGACTGGCGTACCGGAGGAAACTGTCGTTCGCCTCGCCGGGGACTTCGCCCAAACCCAACCCAGTCTCGCCATCGGTGGCGACGGGGTAGGCAATCTCAGCAATGGACTCAACACCCTGATAGCCGTCAACGCGCTAAATTACCTGGTCGGCAATCTGGGCAAGGCCGGCGGCCTGGTGTTTAATCCAGCGCCGAGTTTCACGACCTCCCATCCCCGCCAGGCCAGCTATCGCAGTCTGCTTGAACTCGCCGAGCAGGCTCGCCAGGGCAACATCGAGGTGTTAATCATCAACGGCACCAACCCGCTGTTTACCTTGCCGGAAGCGGCGGACTTCCAGGCAGCGCTGGCAGAGATACCCCTGATTGTCAGCCTCTCCAGTTTTATGGATGAAACCACCGCCCAGGCCCACGTAATCTTACCCAGCCATACCTATCTGGAAAGCTGGGGTGACGATGCGCCCGAACCGGGGGTCGGCTTCCCCGTCGGCGCACTCGCACAGCCCGTGGTATCACCCTTGTACAACACCCGGGCCACCGGCGACATCATACTGGCGCTGGCTCAGCAACTCGGTCTTGAGGAGACTCTGCCCTGGAATACCATGGAAGAGTACCTGCAGCAGGGCTGGCGCGAGTTCTATCAGCGCGGTTCCACAACTGCCGACCAGAGCTTTGCGTCTTTCTGGCGGTCGGTACTGAAGGCCGGTGTGTGGGGAAAAAAGACGCAGCGCGAACACCCACCGTTTACCCTGGCCAGATCTGTTATCGACAGTATCGCTGTGCCGGCACCGGAGTTTTCCGGCGCCAGCGAGATCTACCCCTTTGTTCTGCACCCCTACCTGTCGCCCACCCTGCGCGATGGCCGCAACGCGAACCTGCCCTGGATGCAGGAACTGCCCGACCCAACCACCAGCGTGGTCTACGGCTCATGGGTGGAGATAAACCCAGACACTGCCGGGCAACTGGGGCTGACCGAGGGGGATCTGGTCGAAGTCCAGTCCCCACACGGATCAATTGTTGCCCCGGTATTCGTGTACCCGGCCATCAGGCCGGATGTCATTGCCATGCCCATCGGCCAGGGTCATGCAGAATATGGCCGTTATGCCAGGGACCGCGGCGCCAACCCGCTGAAAATACTCGCGCCGCAAATAGAACCCCGTATCGGCAGCCTCGCCTGGGGCGCGACGCGGGTGAATGTTATTGCCACGGGTCGCAAGCGCAAGCTGGTTAAAACCGGCGGTACATCGCGCGATCTCGGTCGCGACATCATCCAGACCACGCGCTCGCAGACGGCAGGACACGCACGCGCTGGGCCGGATCTTGTGCCGACTCTTATTCCGACCAGGGAGTTACCCTCATGAGCCTACTGGAGCAGTTACGCAAGAGCTGGGAGAAATACAGCAAGCCCGGCTATTACGACGAGTTCGACTACGCCTGGACCATGAGCATTGACCTGGACAAATGCACAGGCTGCGAGGCTTGTGTGACCGCCTGTCAGGCCGAGAACAATTTGCCCATCGTCGGCGAGGAAGGTTTTGCCCAGGGACGGGAGATAAAGTGGATGCGGATAGAACGCTACTGGGACGGAGAGTACCCCAACGTCAAGCTGGGCTTTATTCCCATGCTGTGCCAGCACTGCGATGCGGCCCCCTGCGAGACTGTGTGTCCGGTGAACGCCACCTATCACAATCAGGACGGTCTCAATACCCAGATATACAACCGCTGTATCGGCACCCGGGCCTGTGCGGTTTACTGCCCCTATGAAGTTCGTTACTTCAATTTCACCACCCATCACTGGGACGCTCCACTGGAGCAGCAACTCAATCCGGATGTGACAGTGCGGGAAAAGGGTGTGATGGAAAAGTGCACCTTCTGCATTCAACGCATTCGCCAGGCCAAGGACCAGGCCAAGGACGACGGTGGCCGCCGTGTGCGCGATGGCGAGGTGCAACCGGCCTGTGTACAGACCTGTCCCACCCAGGCCCTGGTGTTCGGGGACCGCAAGGATCCAGACAGCCAGGTATCCCAAAAGATCACCATGCAACTCTCGCGAGCCTACCGGGTGTTGGAGGAGCTCAACACATCGCCCTCGGTGGTCTACCTCAAGAAGGTGGATGACAATGCAAGTTAACGGCGAACCGCTACAGTACGCCGACGTCAACCGGGATGTAATTCGCTCTCTGGTAGAGACCGGGCCGCGCTACTATATCGCCCTGGCAAGCGCTTTTGGGCTGACCCTGGCGTGTTTTTTCTTCCCCTGGTTCTACCAGTTGTATTATGGACTGGGTGCCGCCGGCATGAACCACCCGGGGGTATGGGGAACTTATCTCGCCAATTTTATCTTCTGGATTGGACTGAGCCATTCCGGCACCTTGTTATCCTGCGTTTTGCATTTGACCAATAGCCCGTGGCGCAAGGCCATGTACCGCAGCGCCGAGGCCATGACCCTGTTTTCGCTGATGGTGGCTGCCACCTTTGTCATGGTGCATGTCGGGCGACCCTGGTTTATCCACTGGGCCCTACCCTACGCCAACCAAATGGAGCTGTGGCCAAATTTCCGTTCGCCACTACTGTTTGACGTCATGGCCATCGCCACCTACCTGACCGGCAGTTCGATTTTTATTTACCTGGGTTCCATTCCCGACTTCGCCGCCGCCAGGGACCGCACCGCGGGTTGGCGTCGCCATATGTACGTGTTGCTGTCGATGGGTTGGCGCGGCACAGACCGGGAATGGAATCGGCTGGGCTGGGCCTACACATTCCTGGCCGTGCTGATTATTCCACTTGCGGTTTCGGTACACAGCATCGTGTCCTGGGACTTCGCCATGTCCATAGTACCGGCGCTGCACCAAACGATATTCGCTCCCTATTTTGTGGTCGGCGCCATCTATTCCGGCACCGCCGGTATTGTCACCGTCATGTTTATTCTCAGGAAAAGTATGAGATTCGAGCAGTACATTACCGAACTGCACTTCGACAATCTGGGCAAGCTGTTACTGGCGCTGTCGTTGATGTGGACCTATATCAACGCGGTCGAACTGTTTACGGGCTGGTACAGCGGCAGCTCTACCGAGCAGGAGGCGCTGAAGTTCAAATTGTTCGGCTACTACGCGCTGCTGTACTGGGAAATGATTCTGTTTTGCGCCGTGGCACCGCTGTTGCTGATTTCCACTCGTTTCAGGACTTCCCTGGTGCCCATGTTGATCCTGTCTATCGCCATCAATATCGGCATGTATACCGAGCGCTTTCTCATTGTCGCCACGTCGCTGTCACGGCAATACCTGCCGGACGCCTGGGGGCTGTACGTACCCAACCTGGTTGAAATATCGATCCTGGTGGGGTCGCTGGCAATGTTTGTAACGCTGTTTTTGGTGTTTGTAAAAATTTTCCCCAGCGTATCCATGTATGAGGTAAAGGAAACGATGCGCACGCCCGCAAAAGAATCACTGGAACAAGGAACTGACCCATGGCCGACAACGCAGTAGCACTTTTTGCCGGACCCGAATTGGCGCTGTCTGCAGCGAAAGAACTGGTAGCTGCCGGTTTCACCACCACAGAACTGATGTCGCCAGTCCCCATCGAGGGTGTGGAAGAGGTGCTGGGAGAAAATAAGTCCGCCATCAAGCGCTTTACATTTTTTGGTGGGATTTTCGGTGCGTGCTTCGGTTTTAGCCTGGCGGCAGGTACCGCCGTACTCTACCTGCACCCCACCGGCGGCAGACCTATTATCACGATACCACCGTTTCTTATTATTACTTACGAGATGGGAATTCTGTTCGGCATTCTCGCCACTGTCATCGGTTTTTTTATCAGCGCGCGACTGCCCGCCATGAGCGATCGTGTCTACGCGCCGGAGGTCTCGGTGGACAAGTTTGCCGTAACAGTGGCCTGTAACGACCGCGAAGACCTTGACCGCGCGGCAGCGATACTGCGCGGCGCGGGCGCGGAGGAAATTCGCACCATAGGGGGGATGACCTGATGCAATTGAGTAAGGTCAAGCTGCACTGCCCGCACAAACTGTTTGCGCTGCTGTTCCTGGCAGCGACTGCCCCGGCCTGGGGCTTTCCCTGGGATCAGGATATGGTGGACCAACCATCGGTCAAACCGCAGGAATCGATAACACCGGCCGAGCCCAATGCCGTGCCTGTAAAAGGCGGTGAGACACTGCCCTCCCCAAGCACTGAAAAGGAAATATTTGCCGCCAAGGACGCTGCGGCAAGCATTCCCAATCCGGTGCCGGCAACAGCAGAGTCGATCGCCCGCGGCGCGGCCTTTTACCAAACTAACTGCAGGGTGTGTCACGGGCAGCAGGGCCACGGCGATGGCCCGGTGGGCGTAAAATTTCTTGACAATTCGCCGGTGGACCTAAATGAAGCCCATACCCAGGACCAGACCGACGGTCAGTTATTTTTTACCATTACCCGCGGTCGCATCGAAATGCCCTTTTACCGAGACGCCCTGAATCAAGGGGAGCGCTGGGACCTGATAAATTTCATCAGGGATAGCTTCGGAAACGGCAGTGTAAAGGATATGGCAGCTACGAGTGACATACCATGAATACCGGCGCAACTACTCCAGCCATGCAATCCTCGCCACCGGCTTCAGCGTCGGTCGCCCTGGGGGCGCTCATCGCCTTGTTTGTGCTTGGACTTGCGAGCCTCGTGTATGGGCTGAGCAACGCAACGGTGCGACCCGACTTTGCCTTGTTCACCACCTCGCTGCTGTTCCTGATGGGTGTGAGCCAGGCCGGTGTGGTGTTTTGTGCCATCACCCGTATTGTTCGCGCCGAGTGGGCCAAGCCCTACTATCGACTTGCCGAGCTGAGCACCCTGGCTTTTCTTCCGTTCGCCATCCTCGGGTTCCTGCTGGTGTATACCTACGCCAGAGACGACCTGTTTTATTGGCTGGCAGCCAGCGGTGATGAACATTTGAGCCCGTGGCTCAACATTCGCTGGTTGCTGGCCAGGAACCTGTTCAGCCTGTTGTTGTTTTACGGGCTGGCCGCAGTGTATGTTTTCAAGGGTCTCAAGCCGGACCTGGCAAGCCGATCAAAGGGTGCGGCGCTCGATCATCGCCAGGTAGAGCGCCAACTTTATGTCCTGTCGCCACTGGTAATTCTCGCCTTTGTCCTCTGCAATACTTTCTTTGCCTGGGATTTCGCCATGATGCTGACGCCCCACTGGCACAGCACAGTGTTCCCGATATTCTTCTGGTTCAGCAATATATTGGCCGGCACCGCCGCCCTGATTGTATTCCCGGCACTTCTCACCGGGGGCGGCTTCTTTGGTCCCCTCCAGGTCCGCTACCTGGGCCGGGTCGTTCACTGCTTTACCCTGATTTGGCTGTATTTATTCTGGGCCCAGTTTTTTGTGATCTGGTTCGGCAACCTGCCCCAGGAATCGGAGCCCCTGTGGCGACAAATGTACGGCCACTACGCCCCCTACTTCTGGACCATGATGGCGGGCTGCTTCTTCGTACCTTTTGCGGCGCTTGTCTTCGCCTCCATCAAGGGCTCGCTGGTGTCCTTGTGCATTATTGGTTTTGGGATAAATCTGGGCGCCTGGATTAACAAATACCTGATGATAGTGCCAGTCTTCTCTGCGGATGACACGCCCTTTGACCGCTGGTTGGACCTGAGTTTAGCGCTTGGACTGCTGGCCGGATTCCTGGCGCTGCTGATCATACTCGCCCGACGCCTGCCCCTTTATTCCTATTGGGAAATGAACCTGAAACCCGAAACCAGAGTCTAAACAGCGAAATAACCGGACCAGAGAGGAGCGGGATTTCAATCCACATTATCCCGGTGATCGACAATGGCGCAGACACGCAGCGAAAGTGACACCATGGGGAGTATCGATATCCCTGGCGACCGATTTTGGGGGGCACAGACCCAACGCTCCCTGCACAACTTCAAAATTGGGCAGGAGCGATTTCCACGGGAGTTCCTTCGCGCCCTGGGAATTGTCAAGCGTTCGGCGGCGCTTGTGAACAACCAACTGGGCGCGCTCAACGACGAAAAGAAAGAACTGATTCTGAAAGCCTGCGATGAAATTATCGCCGGTCGTCTGGATGATCACTTCCCCCTGGTGGTGTGGCAAACCGGCAGTGGCACCCAAACCAATATGAACATCAACGAGGTGATCGCCAACTGGTCTGCCCATTGCTGTGGCCAGCCCATGGGCACCAAGAATCCCATTCACCCCAACGATGACTGCAATAAAAGCCAGTCCTCCAATGACGTCTTTCCCACGGCCATGCATATCGCCGCCGTGGAACAAATCGTCGGCACGCTGATCCCTTCGATAAACGCTCTGGCCGACGCTGTTGAAGAAAAAGCCGCCGCCTTCGAGGACGTAATCAAGATCGGCAGGACCCATTTAATGGATGCAACTCCGCTCACACTGGGTAACGAATTCTCAGGCTATGCCAGTCAACTGCGGCACGCCGTCATTCATATCAAGCATAGCCTGCCCCATCTTTCGGAACTCGCACTCGGTGGCACCGCGGTGGGAACCGGCCTCAACGCCCCTCAGGGTTTTGCCGAGCAAGTCGCCGCGGAAATTGCCGCTTTTACCGGACAGGATTTTGTGTCGGCACCCAACAAGTTTGAAGCTTTGGCCGCCAATGACGCCCTGGTTTCCGGCCATGGTGCCCTCAAGACCCTGGCCGCCGGCCTGATGAAAATCGCCAATGATGTGCGCTGGTTGGCCAGTGGTCCCCGCTGCGGCATTGGCGAAATCTCCATGCCCGCCAACGAACCCGGATCCTCCATTATGCCGGGCAAAGTGAACCCCACCCAGTGTGAAGCCATGACCATGGTCTGCGCTCAGGTGATGGGCAACGACACCACGATTAACCTGGCCGGAGCGTCCGGAAATTTTGAACTCAACGTCTTCAAACCGGTAATTATCTACAGCTATTTGCAATCAGTGCGGCTGTTGAGCGAGGCCTGTGACAGTTTCCGTTTAAACTGTGTTGTAGGCATTGAAGCCAACCGGGACAACATCACCAAAAACCTCAATAATTCTCTGATGCTGGCCACCGCCCTCAACACCCATATTGGCTATGACAACGCGGCCAAAATCGCCAAAAAAGCCCATGCAGATGGCACCAGCCTCAAACACGCCGCCCTGTCGCTGGGCTTTTTGGACGAGGCACAGTTTGACGAAATCGTGGATCCTTCCAGGATGATTGGCCAGTAATCACTGCCTGGGGACAAAAACTCTCAGTCTGCGCATTGATTACGCTGGTAATTTCGCTGTCTCCGATGAGCGGCAGGTATCCTTCCCTGTCATCCAGGCGCGAGCCCGGCAGTCGTAAAACCACGTCCTTCAATGCTCAAGCCGTGCGCAATTGTATCTGCGCACAGCCACCGAGCATCGCCAGACAGAACAGCAGAGCCACGGTCGCTACCCGGTTCATCACTACAGATCCTCCGGCAGAATGATGCCCAATTGCCGGTGTTGGGTGCGCCATAGCTCAATCAACTCAGCCAGCTTTGCCGGTTTCTCCCCGGCGAGATTGGTGCAAACAATTATCAAGGTACAAGCATACAGTATATCACTGATTGAGCTATTCTCGGACACGCACCTAGGGTGCCCCAAGGCCCTGGTGGATTCAGCACCCCCCTGAGTGCCCGATTGTAAATGCCATTCATAGTGTCGAATATTGACATTATTCGACATCCCATCTAGGAGTCTGTCGGATTTAGCGACAGCATTAATGATAGAATAAGCCCATCGTACCAAGAAGGGATCGAGGCTACCATGTCAGGCAAATTCCAGCCGATCAATCGAGATACGCCGTACCTGCTACCGCCCTCCTTGCAGGACTGGTTGCCGGAGAAACACCTGGCACGTTTTGTAGTGGATATTGTGGATCAACTCGACTTGAGTGAACTGGTAACTCGCTATGGTGGCGGTGGGAAACAGCCCTATCACCCCGCCGTGTTAGTAGCGCTGTTGTTCTACGGTTACGCGACCGGGATATTCTCCAGTCGCAAGTTGGAGCAGGCGACCCACGACTCGGTTGCCTTTCGTTATATCACCGCAGATGCGCACCCGGACCATGACACGATCGCCACCTTTCGCAAGCGTTTTCTGCCGGAACTGGAAGGTTTGTTTGTACAGATATTGGTGGTCGCCAAGGTGATGGGCGTGTTCAAGCTGGGCAAGGTCAGCCTGGACGGAACCAAGATCAAGGCCAACGCCAGCAAGCACAAGGCGATGAGCTGGGGCTATGCGAACAAACTGGAAGAGCAACTTCGCCGAGAGGTACAGGCACTGCTCAGGCGGGCGGAACAGGCCGATACTGAAGATAAGCCGCCGATCGACATTCCTGATGAACTGGCGCGCCGGGAAGATCGGCTGGCGGCCATCAAGCAAGCCAAGGAAGAGATTGAGCGACGTGCGCAAGAACGCTTTGAGGCCGAGCAGGCTGAGTATGAGGCAAAGCTCAAGTGTCGCAAGGACAAGGAAGCCGAGACTGGCAAGCAAGCCAGAGGGCGTGAGCCAAAGCCACCTGAGCCTGGGCCACGGGATAAGGATCAGGTTAATTTTACCGATGGAGAATCACGCATCATGCCGTCTTCGGAGGGATTTGTGCAGGGCTACAACGCACAGGCTGCCGTTGATATCGAATCATACCTGATTGTGGAAAATCACATCACACAGCAGCCGAATGACAAGCAGGAGATTGAGCCGACCCTGAACGGATTGGCGGATGCGGAAGCGCAGTTGGGCAAGGCGGAGGCCTTATTGGCGGATGCGGGTTACTTCAGCGCTGATAACGTAGGTCGCTGTGAAGACGCGGAGATCATACCCTATATCTCGGATCATCGGGAGCGACACAACCTTCCCTGGGATGAACGATTCAGGACACCTCCCCCATGCCCACCGGATGCCGATGCCGTGACAGCGATGGCATATCGATTGCGAACCGCTGAGGGTAAGGCAATCTATGCCAAACGAAAATCCACGGTGGAAACGGTATTTGGAATAGTTAAAGAGGTGATGGGGTTTCGGCGGTTTCACCTTCGCGGGCGGGATGCGGCGCAAGGTGAATGGTGTGGTGTGCATGGCGTGGAATCTGAAGCGCATGTACGCCCTGGGAGGCTGAGAGCATGAATAAGGGAAGCCTTATCCCGAGCAATGGTGCCCAATTTTGCACCTTGGGAGGCAGTTCAAACAAAAAATTGGAATGGGTACTTGAGTGGGCGCAATGTACTCCTGCTTCGCTCGGGTCAACCCCGACAGACTCCTAGAGTCATCAGGAACACTAATCGGGAGGCACTCAAGATGCCAAGTAGCATGAACCTGTCGTTGACTGACGAGTTGCGGGATTTCGTAAACAGTCGCACCGGCGACACAGACCTCTATGCAACACCAAGCGAATACCTCCGCGATTTGATCCGTCGCGATATGGAGAATCAGGCGACCGTAGCGCACGTTATGAGCGGCCTGGATGATCTCGCTCACGGCCGTTTCTCTGATAAGTCTATTCTTGATATTGCGGCCGAAGGCTAACGGCGGTGGCAAGGAAGCGCAGACACTACATTCTAACCGAAACAGCCGAGCGCGATTTTCAAGAGGCACGGCAGTGGTCATTATCCCGGTGGGGTAAGGATCTGACCAGGCAGTCTTTCATTGACCTGCATGAAAGCGTCGAGAGTATTGCCCGGAATCACAAGGGCTTAGCTGCAATGGAACGTCTTGCGGGCACAACCGGATTGAGTATTCATCCCATCCGGGAACACTATCTCGTGTATGTGCCAATCACTGACAACTACATCGTGATTGTTTCTCTAATCCGGCAGACTCGGGATGTGCCTGCAATCCTTGCAGCCAGCGGCTATATAATCCGACGGCAATTGAAAGAAATAGTCGAAAAGCTTGAGCAAGGTGCGATACCAAACTTGAAGAAGTGAAGGTAATACAAAGCCCTGCAATTGCGGGGACAGTGTACTTAACCGATGCCGGGCGGCCGAATGAAATAGGTCGAATGAATTCGACCCTACATTTCGGCGCCGTTCTGTATAATCCCCTCTTTCTTCAGCACCATTGGTTCACACATGAGCAACACTGGTAACAAAGTCGGCTTCGTCAGCCTCGGCTGTCCCAAGGCGCTGGTTGATTCCGAGCGCATCCTCACCCAATTGAAAATGGACGGTTACGATATTGTGCCGCCCCAGGGTGTCAAGCTGACCCCCCGCCACTACGCCTATTTGAAGATATCCGAGGGCTGCAATCACCGCTGCAGCTTCTACTGGTTAGCCGGCCTATCGGTGATGTGATGGAAGAAGCCGAGCGACTGGTAAAGGCCGGTGTGCGTGAGCTGTTGGTCATCTCCCAGGATACCGGCGCCTATGGCGTAGACACCAAATTCCGTACTGGTTTCTGGAATGGGCGTCCACTCAAGACCCATATGCAGCAACTGTGCGAAGCGCTGGCCGAATTCGGTATCTGGGTGCGGCTGCACTACGTGTACCCCTACCCACACGTGGATAACGTTATTGCCTTGATGGCGCAGCGAAAAATTCTGCCCTACCTGGATATACCCTTTCAGCATGGCAGCCCGCGTATTTTAAAAACCATGAAGCGCCCCGCCGCCGCGGAAAACACACTGGAGCGCATCCATATCTGGCGCAGTCTGTGCCCGGATATCACCCTGCGCTCTACCTTTATCGTCGGTTTTCCCGGCGAGACTGACGCAGACTTCGACATCCTGCTCGATTTCCTGCAGGCAGCGCAGTTGGATCGAGTCAGTTGTTTTCAGTACTCACCGGTAGACGGCGCCCGCGCCAGGCTACAGGCCAAGATCGGCACTACCCAGCAAATATTGATCGACACTGTCGACGCTGAGGGCGCCATTGGCAGGTCGATGGCCGCCGCGCCAGAAATTGATGGCCAGGTGCATCTGCCAGGCATCACTGATTTGCAAGCCGGCGATTTTGTCGAGGCAGAAATAACCGCCGCCGATGAATACGACATGTGGGTTGAATGAACCTACTGCTGTTTTCCCAGCAAGACCGGCTGGAAGACAACCGTGTTCGCATAACCGATTTCCGCCTGCAACATTTACAGAAAGTAATCGCAGCCAGCGAAGGCGATAGCCTTCGGGTCGGCGAAATTAATGGGCTTATGGGCACTGCCGAATTGCTGAAGCTGAGTTCAGATGAAGCCGTGTTGGCAGTGAACCTGGATCAGAGTCCACCGGCCAAAATCCCCCTGACACTGGTGCTGGCCTTGCCCAGGCCCAAGATGTTGCGGCGGATACTGCGCACGGTGGCGGAGATGGGCGTGCCCGAGTTGCATTTGATCAACAGTTATCGGGTAGAGAAGAGTTACTGGCAAACGCCGGTGCTCGATGCGACTGCAGTAGCGGACTACTTCCAGCAAGGATTAATGCAATCTCGCGATACGGTGTTGCCAACGCTACACCTGCATCAACGCTTCAAACCCTTTGTTGAAGACGAACTGGCGGGGCTAATCGAGAACCATCGCGCCCTGGTAGCCCATCCCGGTGACTACCCAGCCTGCCCCGGTGCCGATGCCCTGCCAACCCTGTTGGCGATAGGCCCCGAGGGCGGATTTATCCCCTACGAAGTCGAGCAGCTACGGGCAGCGGGTTGCACGCCGGTGAGCCTGGGCCCGCGCATATTGCGGGTGGAGAACGCAGTTGCCAGCCTGATCGCTGGAATGAGCAGCTAAAAAGAGTACTTGAGCTCGGCACCGTACATGCGCGGAGCCACCGCCACAAACCCACCGACCCCGGCGGATTCCAGCAGGGCGGTGCCGCCAATCGAATAATCCTCTTCGGTCAGGTTGCTGCCGTATACCGCACCCACCCACTGCTCATCTTTAGATATCCAGGTGATGCGCGCACTGAGGTCGAACTGTTCGTCCTCCAGCCAACCGCCATGATTACAACTGGTGGCGTCAAAGCAATAATCAATATCCTCTTTGAGGCTGGCCTGAATGCGCGGGATCACCATGCCGAAGTCGGTCTGCAAGTGGTACTGGGCCGCCAGAAAATAGGTGGCCTCAGGCAGGCGCGGCAAATTTTCGTTGGAACGGTCGTTTTGGCACTGGTCAATTACCACAAAGGTCAGATTAACCCGGTCACAACCATCGGCAACGGGGATGTTCGGATCAGTCGCCAACACCTGCATATCGATGAATTCGTCGATCTCGCCATCATTGAAGGTCACATTGGCAGTCAATTCCAGGTTGGGGCTTGCCAGCCAGGTAGTTTCCAACTCAAAGCCGGAAATGGTGGACTCGGCCGCGTTGATGGTTGCACCCGCCGGCGAGTTGGTTTGCAGGTTGACCACCAGCGTAGTCAGCTGTCTATTGGTGTACTCGGAATAATAAAAAGCCCCATTCACACGCAGGCGACGATCCAGCAAGTCCAGTTTGAAACCCAACTCCCAGTTCTCAACTTCTTCTGGCTCGTATATATCAAACGCATCGGAAGGCGCCTCAGACAAACCGCCGGACAGAAAGCCTTCGCTGTAGGTCAGGTAAATACTGCCGTTATCAACCCAGTCCCAATCGGTAATCAGGTACTGAATGCTAGCCATCAGGGAGGTATCACTATCACCAATGCTGTCCTCGAACACATCCCGGTCCAACCAACCGAAATTGGGGTTGTACTCAAACACATTGCGATCCACGATCCAGGCACCGCTAAACGCCGCTCCGATGACACCACCATTGACTCCCAGAGTGCTTGGGTCCGGTGTCCAGCGGCGGCGATATAACTCACGATTTTCATCGGTATAGCGCGCTCCGAAGGTGCTGCGCCAATTGTCGGTATAAGACCATTCAACCTGGGAAAATACTGCCCAGGCTTCATTTTCCGCTTCCAGCAAAGTTGAACTGCTGTTGAGCATAAACAACCCGCCAATACCCGGATCAAAGGGACCCAAGAAATTTACAGCCCGGTTGTCATCGGTGGTTTCCTTGAACCAGAACGCGCCGGTAACAAATTGCATGCGATCGTCAAAGGCCGAGCCAGTTAGCTGAAATTCCTGGGTGTACTGATCAGTCTCCCGATTGGTGCTGCTTGGGTGCGTGGTCTGGGTGCGGTGCAACCAAGGCACAGCAGTGTGATCCAGTTCATCATCCTGGGCCGCATCGGTATAGCGCCAGGCGGTGACACTTTTCAGCGACAGTGAATCATTGATATCCCACTCGGCAGTTAATGACGCACCCTTGGTCTCCGCCTCGTAGCTGCCGCCCAGATCAGAGATCACGTCGTAGGAACCACCTATGTCAGCAGCATCCTGACAGAAATCATCATAAGTCCGCCCGGTAGCCGGTCCAACCGCTATGCCGTCAAACAGCACGGCCTGCCAACCCACAACTTCGGCTACCGGCACACATTTTTGCGGTCTGGCGGTCTGGTCGGTATCGGAATAGTTAAAGTTTACATCCAGAGTCAGATCATCAGAGGCCAGGTATCTCAACTGCCAGATAGCACTGATGCGATCTTCATCGACATATTCCTCACTATCAAAGTGATTATCAATATAGCCATCACGAGCTATGGAGTTGACCGAGAATCGCGTCATCAGCGCATCGGTTACAGGAGCATTCAGCACCAGCGATAGGTCCTGGCGGTCATAGTTGCCCAGTCGTACTTCGACCGAGCCCTCAAATTCGTCAACCGGCCGGTTGGTGGTGAACACCAATGCGCCGCCCGTGGTATTCTTGCCAAACAGTGTACCCTGTGGGCCGCGCAGCACCTGCACCGACTGTATATCAATGATATCCAACAGGCCGCCATCCGGGCGACCCAGGTAGATGTCATCAATGTATATGCCTACACCGGAGTCGATATTGGGACCGGTATTGCGTTGACCAATACCGCGAATATAGATATTCGCCATCCCCGCGTTGCCGTTGCCGGGCTGCACCTCGATATTGGGCGCGATCCGGTTCAGATCTGAGAGATTGCGCACCCCCGCCTCTCGCAGGGCGGCGGCACTGAGGGCTGTTACAGCAACAGGCGTTTCCTGCAAATTCTCTTGCCGTTTACGGGCCGTGACAATGACTTCTTCCAACACCGGGCCAGAGCCCTGCGCATTTACACAAGCAGAAGGAAACAAAACAGCCACGATAGCTGCGCCCAGTAAACTGCGCTGCACGGGTGATACAAACATGAAGACACCTCTGAAAGTTATAGTTATAGATTCAGGCCGCAACAGCATAATCTCCCTTTCTACTTGAGAGCAAGCCCTAGCCTTTTCCAATATGAAATGAGCCTGAACGGGGGCCGTGTTTCCACCACGTTATGATACGCGGCTGCGCCGCTCTTTCATCCCTGCCTGCGGCGGGGATGACAGGGTTAAAAGACTATCTCGCCCTCTATGTAAATGCGGTGGTCAGCGGTAATCTGGCCTGCTTCGAGCTCGGCGACAAGTTTCAGATCAAACCACTTGCTGCGCTGCCACTGCAGGCCCAGGCGGTAGGTGTCACCGGTGGCACCGAAGCTGAACTCACTGTAGGGCGTTACGAGGCCGGGCATCGCAGAGACATCCATGCCGTAATCCAAACGGAGGTCCAGGTTTGGGGTGTAGTTGTTGCCATCAGTACCGCCCTGAGCCTCCAGGCCATCATCCAGCCCTTGCTGCCAGAGTCGTTCTACACCGCTGGCGGTCACTCCATAACCGGGCGTCAGGCTGAATGACAGGCCGCGCCCGTTCGCTGCGGGGCTGAGTTTGATCAGCCCGCTGAGTCCCCATTCCTCGGTATCACCCTTGCCGCCGACCAGCGCCCGTGCCCTGCCTTCTATCACCAGGCCCCCGCTATCGCTCGCATAGCGCAGGCCACCACCCAGCTCTGCACCGGCACCGGTCTCGCCGTCGCCGCCGTCATAGCGCAGGCCGGCTTCCAGGCTGGTTTCCAATCGTGCGCCGCTATCCAGGCTGTGGCCGCGAATCGCTTCCAGGGTCATGCGCACACGGTGGGCTTGCTGAGTGATTGCGGTTATCTCTTCGCTTGCATCCACTTCCAGTTGGGTACTCAATGCCTCGGTTTTGAGCAGCACGGTGGTGGTGCCGGTTGCCATCAACACACCATTGGCGCCCAGCCCCAGGGTCTGCATGCTCAGGTCGATTGAGGGGATATCCGCTTGCGCCCCGTCTGCACTGATCTCCAGTTCGCCCTCGCCGTAGCCGAGGGTTGCCCAGAAGTCCAGACCCCCTGCTGACCAGCCCAGGTACGGATGAACACTGGTCATATCCAGGTCATAGTTGCCGCCGGCTGCCGGGCCGGGGTTGGTGTAGCCCAGTTCCACCTTGCTCCCAGAGACAGATACACCCAGGATGGTGCGCTCATTCAGGCGTGCATCCAGACCCAGTTGCAGGCTGAACAGGTCGCCGCTCCAACGCACCCCATCAGCACCTTTCAGGTCGCGGTAGTCGCCCGCCCCCCACAGGGTCAGTTGGGTGCCGTCTGCTGCGCCTGCACCGGTTTCGTGTAGTTGCAGGACAAAATTGGAATTGTTGAGGAGCCGCTTCAGGTCAAACCGGCCATCGGCGACGGTGCTGCCCTGGGATGTGGCGATTTCCGCCAGGCTGGAAGCACCGCCGAGGCTGGCACTGCTACCCACTCTTGAGGGCAGCCGTGCCTGCTCAATGCGCCGGGCAATAGCACTGACATTCCGGTCCGCTATGTCGCGCGCCACTTCGGGCAGAATCGCCTCATTCAGCGCAGCAAGGTCGCGGGCTACGACGACGCGGACGATGCGGGTGACCGTCGCGGCGGCATTGCCAGCGGCATCGGATACATCATAGGTGACGCTGTATGCCCCGATAGTGTCGGTATCCACCGTGTCGCCGCCAACGATGATGCCGGCACTGAGATCGCCATCGGTATCATCACTTGCCGTGGCACCCGGGTCGGTGTAGGTGGTGCCCTGGTTGACATCAAGGGGGCTGTCTCCGAGCAGGGTAATCACCGGGGCCACTGTGTCCAGTGGCCTGGTCACGGTGATGGTTACCGTGTCGGTGGCCGAGACGGCACCATCACTCACGGTCAGGCGGAAGACCAGCTCTGCATCGGCGCTCAGCAGGCTGGGCGCGGTGAAGCCGGGTGTGGCGGTGTCTGCCCCGCTCAGGCTGACACGCGGTGCGTCATTATCCGTCTGACTCCAGGCATAGCGCAGCGCCGCATCATCCCCATCCGGGTCGGTACCCGTGCCGCGCAGGGTAACCGTAGCCCCCTCGGCTACGGTTTGGGGCTCCCCGGCATCGGCGCCGGGGGCATCGTTCACATGGGTCACGGTGACGGTGACGGTGTCGGTGGCCGAGAGACTGCCATCACTCACGGTCAGGCGGAAGACCAGCTCCGCATCGGCGCTCAGCAGGCTGGGCGCGGTGAAGCCGGGCGTGGCGGTGTTGGCGCCGCTCAGGCTGACGGAGGTGCCGCCGGTCTGTCTCCAGGCATAGGTCAGGGTATCGTCGTCGGGATCAGAACTGCCCCTGCCGTTGAGAGTGACCGTAGCCCCCTCGGCCGCGATGGGGGGTGCCCCGGCATCGGCCACGGGCGCGGTGTTGGGCTCGGGCTCTGGGTCAGGCTCGGGAGTGGGGTCAGTGGGCCTGGGTGGCGGCGGGGTTCTGGCTTCGTTCACGGTGACCATGAAAGTCTGGCTGGCGGTGGCGCCGTTGGCATCGGTGACCGTATAGGTCAGGGTGGTGGCGCTCGTCACCGCGGTCGGCGTACCGGACAGCGTGCGGGTGCCGGCGGTAAAGGTCAGCCCGGGCACTTCGCTCAAATCGGCACTGTTCAGGCCGGTCAGGGTGTAGTTCAGGGGCGCGGTGCCGCCGCTGGCTTCCAGCAGGACCAGAGCGTCGATTGCCGTGTTCACGGTATAGCTCTGGTTGTCCGGCGCGGTCAGCGTCAGGCCGGTGTTCACGGTGACGGTGAAAATCTGGCTGGCGGTGGCGCCATTGGCATCGGTCACCCTGTAGGCCAGCGCGGTGCTCCCCACCGTGCTCGGCGTGCCGGACAGCGTGCGGGTGCCGGCGGTAAAGCTCAGGCCCGGCAGCCCGGTCAGGGTGTAGCTCAGGGGCGCGGTGCCGCCGGTGGCCGCCGGCAGGACCAGGGCGTCGATTGCCGTGTCCACGGTATAGCCCTGGGCGCCCGGCGAGGTCAGCGCCAGGCCGGCGTTCACGGTGACGGCGAAGTCGGCCGTGGCGGTGGCGCCATTAGTATCGGTGACCGTGTAGGTCAGCACGGTGACATCGGCCGTGCTCGGCGTGCCGGACAGCGTGCGGGTGCCGGCGGCAAAGGTCAGTCCGCCCGGCAGGGCGCTGCCCGCCGGCCCGGTCAGGGTGTAGGTCAGTGCGCCGGTGCCGCCGGTGGCCGCCGACAGGACCAGGGCGTCGATCGCCGTGTCCACGGTATAACTCGGGGCGGGCGGCGCGCTCAGCGCCAGGCCAGTGTTCACGGCGACGGTGAAGGTCTGGCTGGCGGTGGCACCGTTGGTGTCGGTCACCGTGTAGGTCAGTTCGGTGCTCGCCGCTGCGGTCGGCGTGCCGGACAGTGTGAGGCTGACGGCATCAAAGGCCAGCCCGTCCGGCAGATTGGTCAGGGCGTAGGTCAGGAGCAAGGTGCCGCCGGTGGCCTCCGGCAGAACCAGGGCGGTGATCTCGGTGTTCAAGGTATAGCTCTGGTCGCCCAGTGTGTTCAGCACTAGGCCGGTGTTCACGATGACGATGAAGGTCTGGCTGGCGGTGTCGCCATTAGTATCGGTGACCGTATAGGTCAGGGTGGTCGTCCCCGCCACGGTCGGCGTGCCGGACAGCGTGCGGGTGCCGGCGTTAAAGCTCAGGCCCGCTTGCAGGGCGCCGGTCAGGGTGTAGCTCAGGGGGCCGGTGCCGCCGCTGGCTTCCGGCAGTTGCAGGTCGGTGATCGCGGTGTTCACGGTATGGAACTGGTCGTCCGGCGCGGGCAGTGCCAGACCGGTGTTCACGGTGACGGTGAAGGTCTGGCTGGTGCTGGCATCATTGGTGTCGGTCACCGTGTAGGTCAGTTCGGTGGCCGCCGCCGCGGTCGGCGTGCCGGACAGCGTGCGGGTGCCGGCGTTAAAGCTCAGGCCCGCCGGCAGCCCGGTCAGGGCGTAGCGCAGGGTGCCGGTGCCGCCGGTGGCCGCTGGCAGGATCAGCGCGTCGATTGCCGTGTCCACGGTATAGCTCTGGTTGTCCGGCGCGGTCAGCACCAGGCCGGCGTTCACGGTGACGGTAAAGTCGGCCGTGGCGGTGGCGGCGGTGGCATCGGTGACCGTATAGGTCAGGGTGGTGGTCGCCTCCGTGCCCGGCGTGCCGGACAGCGTGCGGCTGGCTGCGGTAAAGGTCAGACCCGTCGGCAGGGCGCCGTCCGCCGGCCCGGTCAGGACGTAGGTCAGCGGCGCGGTGCCGCCGGTGGCCGCCGGCAGGGTCAGGTCGACCGCCGTGCCCAGAGTATAGCTCTGGGTGCCCGGCGCGGTCAGTGCCACGGCGGCGGTGGCACTGCCGACCGCGCTCGCCGCAGTCGCGGGACCCATATTCGCTGGGGCGGCGGTGTCCATCACGCTGTTGGCGGTAAGGGTCAGGGTGAAGGCTGTCGCTCGCGGGATGATGCTGATGGTGTAGGTGGCGCTGGGGCCGCTGGCCGGGGTCACGCTATTCACCACGAGGTCGCCGGACGCCACAATGTTGCTGGAAACGGAGAAATCACCCACCGCCAAACCGGTTACCGCCTCGGAGAAGGTAATGTCGTAATCCTGCGCCGTGCCAATCACACCTTCGGCAATGGTGCCGAGGGTCACCGTCGGCGGAGTGGTGTCCGTCACGGCAGGTGCTTCATCAGGTACTTCGTCAGATGTTATCGGCGCTGAATGGTCACCAACAGGGTTACCCTCAGCAAAACCACGTATACCAATTGCATCAGCATCATTTACTGTGTCAAAAAGTGGATCAGTAGTGGCAAAAGTATGTGGACTAGTGACAAGATCAATAATTTCCGCATCAGCCACACCTGTTTTAATTGCATAAATAGTAAAATCGGAACCACCTATATTATCCCAAGATACTTTGATGGAATTATCAGGTAGTCTTTCAACTGTTACCGTTGGTGCAGGTGTAGTGACAGGTGCTGCATCAGTCCTTGCAGAAAACTCTGTAGAAGTACTTGTCCCAGCAGAGTTTATTGCTGCAATGGTATACTTATACTCTGTGTCAGCCTCCAGGTTCTCATCAGTGGCAGTCAGTTCAGGGGTTGTTGGCACATTAACATCACCGCCTGCAACAACTCTGGTCACGGTGTAACGGTCGGCATTATCCACTGCGACCCATGAGAGCGTTATGCTGTTATGAGTAGTTGCCTTGATAACAAGTGTCGCTAAGTCAGGTGCAGGTGTAGCAAGAGTGGTTGCATCAACCTCGTTGGAATTATCACTTGTCCCGGCAGAATTTGTTGCGGTAACGACATACTTATACGTTGTCTCAGGAGTCAGGCCAGTATCAGTGGCAGTCAGTTCATTGGTTGCTGTTGCCACTGCTACATTAGCACCGCCGGCAACAACTCTGGTCAGGGTATAACTGTCCGCATTATCCACTGCAGTCCATTCAAGCACTACACTGGCATCAGTGATTGTTCCCGCAGAAAGCATAGGTGGTTCAGGCGCGGTCGCGGTCACCGGCGCACTCACGGTCACGGTGCGGGTCTTCGTGGCGACATTGCCGGCGCGGTCGGTCGCGGTGTAGGTAATGGGGTAGTCGGCGGGGGTGTTGGGGTCCACTGCGCCACTCGGGGTGGGCGTGGGGACACTGACATCCACATTATCCGTGGCGGTGGCGCCCTGCTCTGTGTATGCCTCGCCCGCAGCCAGAACGACAGGCGCGTCGCCACCGGTCAGGGTGATAGTGGGCGCGGTCAAATCAATTCGAATCGCACTATCGTCAGTTATCTGTGCGGTATTACCGGCGGGCCCAGCGGCTGTCAGTGTGCCGGTGCTATAACTCACCACCGCGCCTTCATCAGTAACCTCTGCCGCGGCCACCGTGTAGGTTGCGGTATACACATTGCCCGCTGTGCCAGTCGGCGTGATGGGCTGCCCGGCGATGGTAACGACCGGGACGCTTGCCAATGCCACATTGACCGCGAAAGCCAGGGTCAGGGTGTCGCCTGCTTTGGCGCGTTGTGGGTCGGCGTTGTTGGTAGTCAGCGCGGGCACTGCGGTAAAGGCAAGAGCGGCGGTGGCACTGCCGCTCGCGCTCGCCGCGTTCGCGGGACCCATGTTCGGGGTGTCGGCGGTGTCCATCACACTGTCGGCGGCAAGGGTCAGGGTGAAGGCTGTCGCTTGCGGGGTGATGCTGATGGTGTAGGTGGTGCCGGGGCCGCTGGCCGGGGTCACACTATTCACCACGAGGTCGCCGGATGCCACAATGTTGTTGGAAACGGAGAAATCACCCACCGCCAAACCGGTTACCGCCTCGTCGAAGGTAATGTCGTGATCCTGCGCCGTGCCAATCACACCTGCGGCGGGGTCGTCAAAGGTTACAACCGTCGGCGCGGTGGTGTCGACCGGCGCGCTTACGGTGATGACTACCGTGTCGGTGTGGCTGGCACCGACCGAATCGGTGACGGTCAGGGTGAAGGTATAAGCCCCAGCCGCAGTCGGCGTGAAGGTCGGGCTTTCCGCGGTGGCATCAGGCAAAGTAATTGCCGTGGCGGGCGTGGTGCCATTGGTCAAGGTATGCTCCCAGGCATAACTCAGCGTATCGCCGACATGGCTATTGGGGTCGCTGCTGCCAGAGCCGTCCAGGGCTACCGGCGCATTAGTAGCCGCAGCGTCATCGTCCCCGGCATCTGCCACCGGCGCGGTGTTGCGGGTCGCGGTAACGGAGTAGGTTGTTGAGACACCGCCATTGGTAACCGCGATGTTGTAGGTGGCGCTGGTACCGGCAAAGACGCGTGTCGATGTCGATCCACTACGAATCACACCACCACTAACCCGATCGACCTCAATGACCACGGTGCCGACACGGAAGGTTGGCGTAAAGCTGATACTGTTCACACCAGTGCCCACGATGACGTTGTAGGCCGTGATGGCGGGATCAAAGTCGGGCATCAAGGTGCCAGGCGAAACAGTCAAAGCCGACAGGGTCACCGGCTCGGTCACGGTCACGGTGCGGGTCAACTGCACGGCATCATTACCGGCGGTATCCTGCGCATCGTAGGTAAGGTCGTAGGTGCCGGCGGTGGTGGTGTCCAGTGTATCGCCACCCACCCTGAGCCTGACGCTGGTATCCAGAATATCCGAGACGCTGGCTTGCTCTGTGTAGGTTTGACCCGCAGTCAGGGTGATGTCTCCCCCATTCAGGTTGATGGTTGGCCGCGTGGAATCAAAGGTAAATGCGGCAAGACCGGCAAAACCGGAAGTAACGCCATTCACGGTCTGGCGCACTCGCACCTGATCGTCGGTATATTTGCCGTCGGGCAATCCGAAACGAAGATCGGGGGCGGCATTAGCGTTGTCCACTCTAGTGCGAGCGTAATTATCAGCACCGCCATCGATGGATATTCCCCAGGTGTCCCCCCTGCTGGCATCAAAATTACTCGCCAAAGTAATAAGTATCCCTCTTTGTCCGGTGATGCGGTCCCTATCACTGGCACCCGTGTCCGGACCCGCCAGGGCGATGGTGGGGGGCTGGATAAGTTTTTTATAGGTATAGGTCACCGCGTTAGCGGGACCCAAGACGCCGTTAAGGCTTACGGAGTTCGCGGCAAGGGTTATGGTGAAAATATCCTCTTCCGGGGTGAAGCGGATGAAAGCTGTATTGCCGGTAGAACTAAGGCGGTCTGTCAGTTTACCGCCAGTAGAAGAGAAATCTTGTGGTGTTAAGCCCCGAATCGCAGTAGCAACATTAGGACCGTTAACAATACCGTTGAAGGTAAGCCCGATAATCCCTTCGCTACCAATCGAAGGAATCGTAGCAGGGGTGAGCCACGTCGCCGTCGGTGCAGTTTGCGCGTGTGCCGTGTTTATTCCAAAAGTGAACGGGACGGCGGTGCTAATCGCCAGCATCAGGAGGATGAGCCGGCAACTTCGCGAGAGAAAAGTGGGGGGGGGGGGGGGGGGGGGGGGTGATACCTATTGCTACCGGCAACGCAGAGGCATAAACGAAATGGGTGATGAGTTTGTTCATGGTGTTTGCCTTATAGTGTATCAGGGTATTATGTATCAATAATTCCACTGGATTACACCTATTTGTTTGTTGCTAACACTATTTTTTCTATTTCTCGCAATGCTCAGGGTCGCCGCCGCAAATCCCGCAGGCTCCGGCAAGGCCAATTTTGTTGAGGCCGCCGCAGGAACCTGATATTGGCGCCCGACCACGCATCAACACACGCAGGGATAAGGTAACGCTCACTGATTTTCTCCACGCTGACCATGATTGCTTCGCAGTAGGTGCTATTCGCTTCCTGCAGTTTTCTTGTGTTTATGGATTCATGGGGCAATTGCCGCAGATGACATAGGCGCCCTGTGGATCATTGAGCTTGCTGAGAAATTCCATATCCTGCCGGAGCTGGCTGGTAATCCTCGCAATGGGGTCGATACTCAGGGGCGATTTCAATACCGGGGCCTGCGCCGCCATAAGCTCCCGTAACAACATGTCCAGGGTGCTCTGCTCCGGCTCCACGTACCAGACCGAGTAGTCATCGACTTCTGCCAGTGCCGCCGCCGCAGCAATGGCTTGTTCCAGGTCGCCCAGGTGATCTACCAGTCCTATCTCCAGGGCCGCTTCACCGCTCCAGACACGGCCCTGCGCAATTTCATGCACGGCCTCGGTGGTCATGTCACGACCCCGCGCGACGCCCGCAAGAAACTCACGGTAGCCGGCTTCAATAACCGATTGGATAACCTCAGCGGCCAGTGGCGAAATGCCGCGTTCAAGACTGGCGCCGCCGGCCAGCGGCGTGGTGGACACCCCATCACTGCTAATGCCGTAACGGGCCAGGGTTTTTTCGAAGGTGGGTATCACGCCAAAAATGCCAATCGATCCGGTCACGGTGGTGGGCAGAGCCCAGATTTCATCTGCTGTGGCAGAAATCCAGTAGCCGCCGGAGGCGGCCACCGAACCCATGGAGGCCACCACGGGAATGCCATCTTCCTGGATATACTCCAGTTCACGGCGGATTATTTCTGATGCTGTTTTACTGCCGCCACCGGAATCGACGCGCAGTACTATCGCCTTTACATCTTCGTTATCGTAGGCTTGGCGGATTAGCTCTGTCAGCGACAGGCTGCCGATGGTGCCGGCCTTGGCGTGCCCATCGACGATTGTACCGACGGCGGTTATGACGGCAATTTTATTGGCCTTTGGTGCCTCGGGGGTTCTAGCCAGGGCGAGATAATCCAGGAAACCAATGCCACGATAGTCACCGGATTCTTCGTCCTCACCCGCCAGCTCTACCAGCATGGCACGGCTTTCATCATTGGTGACCAGTTTGTCTACCAGTCCGACGGCCAGCGAAATGCGGGCGAGATTGCCCCCGGACTCAGCCAACAGGCCCGGTATGTTTTGCATGGCATCGTCGATGCTGTTGTCGGGTAACTGCCGGGCCGCTTCCAGGTTCTGGGTATAGGCGGCCCACCAGTTGTTGATGATGCCCAGCCTGGCCTCCCTGTCTTCATCGGACATGCTATCCCGGAAGAAGGGTTCTACCGCCGATTTGTATTTGCCTACCTTGAACAGGTTAATCGATACATCAAAGTTCTCCAGCAGGGTCTTGTAGTAGGTTCGATACATACTAAATCCCTGGGGCAGGGCAAAACCCTCTGGATTGAGGAAAACTTCATCCGCCTGGGCGGCCAATAACAGAGCCGATTGGTTGTAAGCCATGCCTATCGCCACCACACGCTTGCCAGAAGATTTGAAATCGACGATGGCGTTGGCGATGCGCTGCAGTTTTGGCAACGGGTCACCTTGCAGTTCATCCAGGTGCAGTACCAGCGACTGAATGCGATCGTCGTCCCTGGCCAGTTGCAAGGCGTCGATAATGTCTTTGACCAACGTTTCGTCAGGTTTCCCTCGAGCTTGCAGCAGAGCCTCGAATTCGAGGGCGGTTTTTTGCTCGACCAGCAGGCCGCTGGGATTGAGTATCAGGGCGCCACCATCGGGAATTTCAGGCCCCTGTTGTTCACTGATGGAAACCAATACGGCAATAATCAAAATTATTGACAAGAGTCCGAATACCAGGGTCTGCGCGGCTTTCAGTGAATTCCACAGAAATCGCAACCAGCTGCGGGGAGAGAGAATATTCATAGTCATGACAGTGCTCCTGGAGGGATTTATCAATCCTAGTCGTTTGTGGAGGCGGTTTCAATTCATTGACACCCATGATGACCAGGGCGCACAGCCTGCCCTGTTCAGCTCTCAGGCCGCTGTAGACACCATCGGCCCAGATATAGGCCCACTGCTCCTTGTCCAGCCGTTCAGTCAATGGATCAACACTCGCTTCTCGACACTTTGGCGCACTTTCCAAAACGAATGGCGCTTAATCACAGGCCATAGGAATGCACTGAACATACCATGACGGACACTTTTCTTGGCTGTTACAGGAGTTTGTCATGTCACTGGATTTTGATTCGGCGCGATTACCCAATCCCAATTTCACCGCAGACCATGAGGCCTGGCGTACCCAACTGCGTCGATTCGTTGACGCGGAAATTATGCCCTATGCGGAAGACTGGGACGAGCAAGGCGAAATACCCATCGAACTGTGGCCCAAGGCGGCACAGATCGGCTTGCTGGGTATGGGCTACCCGGAAGAATTTGGCGGTGCCAAAGAGGGTATTGATTCCTGGCACAGCCTGATTACCAATGAAGAGTTGGCTCGCGTCGGTGTCGGCGGCATACCGGCCAGCCTGATGGTGCACGGCATAGGTCTGCCACCGGTTATTAACTGGGGCAGCGAGGCCATGCAGCAGATGGTCGCACCGGCGGTTATTGCCGGCGAGAAGCATATTGCCCTGGGTATCACCGAACCCGGTGGCGGCTCGGATGTAGCCCAGTTGACCACCACCGCAGGGCGCGACGGTGATCACTTCGTCGTCAACGGCTCCAAGACATTTATCACCGGTGGCATGCGCGCCAACTGGGTCTCCACCGCAGTGCGTACCGGCGGTGAGGGCGGCAGGGGCGTATCCATGTTGCTTATTCCCACCGATAGTGAAGGCTTCTCCCGCACCCAGTTGGATAAAAAGCAGGGCTGGTGGGCCTCTGATACCGCCACCCTCTATTTCGACAACGTCCGGGTGCCGGTGGAAAACCTGATCGGCGAGGAGAATCACGGCTTCAAGGTCATTATGACTAATTTCAACGGCGAGCGTATGGGTATGGCCGCGGCGATGGAAGCCCTGGGTCGGGTTTGTCTTGAAGAAGCTGTTGAGTGGGCGCGCGAGCGCAAAACCTTCGGCCAGCGCCTCGCGGATCATCAGGTTATCCGTCACAAGATTGCCCAGATGAAGCAAAAGCTCAATGCCACGCAATGCTATATACGCGCCTGCTATGAATCTATTGAAGCGGGCAATCCCAATCCGGGCGATATTGCCCTGCTCAAGGTGCAGGCCAGTGAAACCATGGAATTCTGCGCCCGCGAGGCCATGCAGATTCTGGGTGGCATCGGCTATATGCGTGGCAACCGGGTTGAACGCATTTACCGGGAAGTGCGGGTCAACGCCATAGGCGGCGGTTCAGAAGAAATCATGCGCGATCTGGCAGCACGCCAATACGGGCTATAAGGAGATGACAATGAAGCTATGGCACTGTAGAGGCGCACGTTCATTGCGTGCCCTGTGGGCGTTGGAAGAAATGGGCCTCGACTACGATGTGCACATCATGCCGTTTCCGCCACGCATCCTTGAGAAGGAGTATTTGCAGACCAACTCGCTGGGCACCATTCCCTATCTTGAAGATGGCGACACCACCATGACGGAGTCTACGGGCATTTGTCACTATCTGGTGGGGCGTTACCGGCAGTATGAGTTTGGGCTCAAGCCCGCTCATTCTGAATATGGCGATTACCTCAACTGGTTGTATCACAGCGATGCCACGCTGACCTTTCCCCAGACGATTGCCATGCGCTACCTGCGCCTGGAGCCGACTCCGGAAAAGCAACCGGTGGCGGTTGATTACGCCAAGTGGTTTTTTGCGCGCCTGCGGCGCCTGGATGCGCACCTGGAGAATCGGCAATACCTGTGTGACGAGCGATTTACTATCGCTGACATCGCGGTGGGTTACGCCATTTACCTGGCTAAAGAGACGAACCTCACGGAGTTAGTCGAACGAAAATTTACCCCGCAGGTTGAGGATTGGTACGCGCGACTTATCGAGCGTCCCGCCTTTCAGCGTGCCGACGCAATGGATGGCGGCCAGCCCGCCACCTTTGAGGAGTAACACCATGGCAGTTATTGAATCGCAGCTTGACGCACACGGCGACGATTTTGACACTAGTGCGAAGCTGATGCGTGCCGCTGTTGATGAAGTTAGGGCGATAGAACAGGCCGTTGTAGACCGGGCCCAGGGCAAGGCGCAGCGCTATATCGATCGCGGCTATCTGCCGCCGCGGGAACGGCTCAGTCGCCTGCTGGATCCCGGCACAGCATTTCTGGAACTCTCAACCCTGTGTGGCTATATGCAAGACCAGGATACCGACGGTTCCTTTGCCGGTGGTTCGGTGATCGCCGGCATCGGTTACATCTCCGGTACCCGTTGTGGAGTGATGGTAGACGACTATCTGACCAAGGGCGGCATTATGACCACCTTCGGTGGCGCCAAACGCCAGCGCATGCACAAGTTGTGTCTGGCGGAAAAATTACCGCTGGTCACCCTGGCGCAAAGTGGTGGTGGCAACCTCACTACCGCCGGTGATGTGTTTGGCACTTCGGGTGAAATGTTTGCCAATCAGTGTCGTTTGTCGGCGGCTGGCGTGCCGCAGATTACGGTAGTGCACGGTAGTGCCACTGCGGGGGGCGCCTATCAACCCGGTCTGTCTGATTACATTGTAATGATCCGCGAGCAGTCCACGGTGTATCTGGCGGGTCCGCCCTTACTCAAGGCTGCCACCGGCGAAATTGCCACCGAGGAAGAAATCGGCGGTGCCGACATGCACAGCCAAATCGCGGGTACGGCTGATTACCTGGCCGAGGACGATGCCGACGGTATTCGCATCGCCAGGGAAATTGTGCAAAAGCTGGGTTGGAATTCTGCACCCGGTGCACCCGTGGAAAAGGTAACCCCGGAATACCGGGAGCCCTTATACGGCAAAGAGGAATTGAGTGGCATTGTTCCCGCCGATCCCAAGACACCCTACGACGTGCGCGAAATTATCGCCCGCATCGCCGACGGTTCCGACTATCTCGATTTTAAACCCGAATTCGACAGCGGCACGGTGTGTGGCCACATCGAAATTCAGGGCCAGTCCTGCGGTGTGATCGGCAACAACGCACCAATCACCGCCAACGGCGCCGCCAAGGCGGGACAGTTTATACAGCTCTGCGAGCAATCGGGCACGCCCATATTGTTTCTGCACAACACCACCGGCTTTATTGTTGGTACCGAGTCTGAGCAGGCCGGCATCATCAAACACGGCTCCAAGTTGATTCAGGCGGTGACCAACAGCACCGTACCCAAGATCAGTATTGTGGTCGGCGGTTCTTACGGTGCCGGCAACTATGCCATGTGCGGGCGCGGCATGGATCCCCGCTTTATGTTCGCCTGGCCGCGCAGTGTGGTTTCGGTGATGGGGCCGGCCCAGGCGGGACAAGTGATGCGCCAGGTGTGGGAAGCACAGGCGCAGCGTGCCGGCGAGGTAGATGAAGACAAGCTTAACGCTATGGAAGGTGCAGTCGTCAGCGCCATGGAAAGCAAATCTCATGCGCTGGCAAATACTGCCCGGGTCTGGGATGACGGTATCATTGACCCGCAGGATACCCGCGCGGTGCTGGCGTTTGTACTCAGTGTGTGTGCGCAGGCCAATGCCCGGCAGGTCAAGGCCAACAGTTTCGGTATAGCGAGGTTCTAATGGATTTACCACAGTCAGAAGAATTGTTATTGCGCGAGGACGACGGTGTCTTGTACATCACCATTAACCGTATCCACAAACGCAACGCCATGAACGATGCGGTGGTCAACGGCATCATGCAGGCCTTCGACGCCATAGCCGATAACCGCGATATACGCGCGGTGGTTTTGCGCGGTGCCGGGGGTCATTTTTGTGCCGGCGGTGATATCTCCGGCATGCACAAAACCAGCAATCGGGAGGAAGCCGAGCGGGCCGCCTGGGAGCTCAACCGCATCTTTGGCCGCATGTGTACGCAGCTTAATCGCGCTCCCCAGGTGGTGATAACGCTACTGGAAGGCGCGGTACTCGGCGGTGGTTTTGGTCTCGCCTGTATTTCCGATGTGGCGATCGCCGACATCAATGCAAGGTTTGGGATGCCCGAGACCGGACTGGGCATTATCCCGGCGCAGATAGCGCCCTTTGTGGTGATGCGCATTGGCATTACCCGGGCCAGGCAGTTGGCACTATTGGGTGAGCGCATTAACGGTGACGTTGCTCGCGAACTGGGTATTGTTCACTACACCACGGATGGCGCGGATGAGATGAATGGATTGTTACAGGATGTGCTGGCAAAACTGAAACGCTGCGCTCCCGGCGCTACCGCCGCCACCAAGCAACTGATGCTGGATGTCGGCTCCACCGATCTGGAAACACTGCTGAACCGCGCTGCCGATGATTTCGCAGCGGCGCTCAATAGTACTGAAGGCCAGGAAGGCACTACCGCCTTTGTTGAAAAACGCTTGCCCGGTTGGGCCCAGAAAAAATAAAGTGAAGGAGAACAAATAGTGAGTGCTACACCACAGGAATTGAAAGAGTTTCGCGCGGAAGCAGGTGCGTGGATGCGTGACAATAAACCCGCGACTCCCGGCTTTCTGATGCCGCAGACTTTTATGGAGGTAGGCTCCGATCAACAGATGGAGTTTCTGCAGGAATGGCAGTACAAGATCTGGAGCGCAGGCTACCTGGGCATGGCCTGGCCCAAGGAATTTGGCGGCGGCGGTGTCGATACAGCATTCCAGCTTGTCGCTGATTCAGCAATGCGCAACGCCGGCGTGCCCATCGCCTTTAACGTAATCGGGCTGGGCTGGGCTGGGCCGCTGATACTCGATATTGGCAGTCAGAAGGAAAAGGAAAAATACATCAAGGGTATTCTCAGCGGTGAGGACGTCTGGTGCCAGGGTTTTTCAGAGCCGGACCATGGTTCAGACCTGGGCAACGCCCAGTGCCGCGCGGTACGCGATGGTGACGAGTACGTAATCAATGGCACCAAGATCTGGACCACCATGGGTAACTACGCGAAATACATGATATTGCTGGCGCGCACCAATCCCGAAGCCGAGCGCAAGTACGATGGTTTGTCCTACTTTCTCTCGCCTATGGATGTAGACGGTATCGACCCGCGTCCCATTCAGAAGCTTACCGGCGAATACGGTTTTACCGAGACCTTTTTTACCGACGCACGCATTCCCGCCAGTTGCCTGATGGGGGAAGAGGGGCAGGGCTGGAAGATTGCCATGCAAACCCTGCAGTACGAACGTGGCGCCGCAGCGGGTGCAGCCGGTGGCCTCATGGCGGTGCGGGTGGTTATCGATGATGTGATAAACGATCTGCGCGGCATACAGCGCGATGGTGAACCCTTGCTGGATGATCCGGTTATTCGAGACCAGCTGGTGCAGTTCATCATGGAGGAGAAAGCCATACGCCTGGGTGATCGCCGCTCATCGATACCGGCGTTGACCTCGGATTATCCATTCTCACTTAACCTGTCCAGCAAGCTGCGCAGTACCGAATACGCGCGACGCATGCGCCGGTTTGCTATCGCCGCACAGGGTGCTCAGGGCTCTTTGTATGTGGGTGATGAAGATGCGGTGGCGGCCGGCTTCTGGCAGCGTGCTTACTTTAATAACTTCTCCACCACTATCGGTGGAGGTACCAGCCAAATTCAAGCCAACATCGTCGGCGAGCATGTGCTCGGCCTGCCCAAGTCCTAAGGAGATCGTTATGGGTATTGCAGCAAATAACACGCTCACCTTTGGTGATGAGCAAAGCATGATACTGGACAGCGCGCGCGAATTTTGCCGTGACAAATCGCCCATTGCAGCAGTGCGTGCACTACTGGCGAATGAGCAGGGTTTCGACACGGCTGTGTGGCAGCAAATGGTTGACCTGGGTTGGCTGGGTCTGGCTATTCCAGAGGCACATGGTGGCTCTGAACTGGGTGTGGGCGCACTGGTGCCTATTGCCGAGTGTATGGGACGCAGCCTGCTCTCTACCCCGTTCTTTTCTTCCACACTGGCGGCACAGGCGCTGCTTCGCGCCGGCAACACAGCGCAGCAGAAGGCCTGGTTGCCCAATATAGCCACTGGCACTGTTGCCACCCTGGCGCTGTTGGAAAACGAGGACTGGGGCGACGCAACGGTAGCGACAACAGCCGTCATTGAGGGTGATCAAGTGACCCTGCAGGGTGAGAAATGCTACGTGGCCGATGCAGGCAGCGCCGAGCTCTTTGTGGTCAAGGCCAACTGTGATGGCGACACCGTGCTGGTGCTGGTGGAGCGATCAGAGCTGGCTGACACGGCGATTCGCCCGCACACACTTATTGATGAAACCAAGCGCGCCGCCAAGGTCGATTTCAGTGGTGTTGTGGTAGCTGCAACAGCGTTGATATCAGGCGAGCAGGTTACTGCGGCGCTGCGTGATGTGGGCCTGCTGGGTGCACTACTGGTTGCCGCTGAAGCAACCGGTAGCACGGCGGCCTGTCTGGATACCGTGGTCGAGTATTTAAAAACCCGTCAGCAGTTTGGTAAGTTGATCGGCTCCTATCAGGCTTTGAAGCACCCGACCGCGGATATGCTTTGTGGCATGGATTCTGCCCGTTCGCATATTTATCACGCAGCCGGCGTGCTGGCTGACGGCCCGCTGGATGGAGATGCTGAGATCGCCTGCCGGATGGCAAAAGCACAGGCTACCGATGCGCTGGAATTTGCCGGTGATCGCGCCGTGCAGTTTCACGGCGGCATGGGCTTTACCTATGAATGCGATGCGCAGTTGTATATTCGGCGCGCGCAGTGGACGCGCCAGCAATTCGGCGATGCCTATCACCACCGCAAAAGACTGGCCAGCCTGTTGCTGGATTGAGGAGGTACCGTGGCAAACTTCCAGAAAATACTCATTGCCAACCGTGGTGAAATCGCCGTGCGGGTTATCAGAACTGCACGTGAAATGGGCTATCGAACCGTGGCGGTATATAGCGATGCGGATGTAGATGCGCTGCATGTGCAGGTCGCCGATGAGGCGGTAAATATTGGTCCGGCGCAGGTCAATGAATCCTATCTGGTGGCGGATAATATTTTGCAGGCCGCCCGGCTTACCGGCGCCGATGCGGTACATCCGGGTTACGGTTTTTTGTCTGAAAACACCGACTTTGCCGCCGCCTGTGAGGCCGCCGGGATCACTTTTATTGGCCCACCTTCGGCGGCTATAGAATTAATGGGCAGTAAGCGGCTTTCGAAAATCGCCATGATGGAGGCGGGGGTGCCCTGTATTCCAGGTTACCAGGATGCCAACCAGTCGGATGAGGCGCTGATTGAAAAGGCAGCAGGGGTCGGCTTTCCGTTGATGGTAAAAGCATCCGCCGGTGGCGGGGGGCGCGGTATGCGGCTGGTCAATACAGCCGATGAACTGGCCGACCAGATCAAGACGGCTCGCTCGGAAGCGTTAAATGCCTTCGGCAATGGCGAGTTGATTCTGGAACGGGCCGTCATCGAACCGCGTCATATTGAAATTCAGGTATTCGCAGACAGCCACGGTAACGTGGTGTACCTGGGCGAGCGTGATTGTTCTATTCAGCGCCGCTACCAAAAAGTGGTGGAGGAAGCACCGTCACCGTTTGTTGATGAGGCGCTGCGTGCCCGCATGGGTGAGGCCGCCGTCAATGCCGCCCGCGCTTGCGATTATCGCGGCGCCGGTACGGTGGAATTTCTGGTCGACAAGGATCGCAACTTCTATTTCCTGGAAATGAATACGCGGCTACAGGTTGAACACCCGATTACCGAAATGATTACCGGGCAGGACCTGGTGGCCTGGCAGATTGCTGTGGCCGCCGGTGAGGCGTTGCCGCTGCAGCAGGACCGGATTGAACTCAAAGGCCACGCGGTGGAGGCGCGGCTGTACGCGGAAGACCCCCGCACTGGATTTTTGCCGCAAACCGGCACAGCGTACAAGTGGCGGTATCCGTCGCGCGATGGCATCCGCGTTGATCACGGCCTGGCGCCGGGGCAAGTGATTTCTCCCTTCTATGATCCTATGGTCGCCAAGCTCATCGCCTGGGGTGAAGATAGAGAGCAGGCCTGCCGCAAATTGGCCAGCGCCGTGCAGGACACGGTTTTGTTGGGGGTGAACAACAACAAGTTGTTTTTGCAGAATATATTGCGCCATCCGGTCTTTGTCGCCGGCGAGGCGACCACCGCTTTTATTAAACAACACTTTCAGGATGATGACAGTATCAAACAGCAGAGTCCCAGTGCCGCCAGCCAGGCACTGGCAGCGGTGCTGTTCTTCTGTGAGCGCGGCGCCCGCACCCCCTGGCACAATCCCACCGCCGCCAGCTATCACTACAAGTTACGTGTGGCGGGCGAGCAGTACGATAGTTATCTGCTGCAGAACGAAAACATCTTCAGCGTGAAAGTGGTGGAACAGTTGATTGATGTGCGGCTGCTAAAGATAGATAACGATATCTGCACAGTGGTTATCAATGGCGTGCGGCAACAGTTGCAGTTCTGTTTGCAGAAAAATCAGCTGTGCCTGGATGATGGCAGCGGCCATTACATCTATGAAAACGACACACACGCGCCCGCTGCTGCAGTCAGTGGCGCCGGTAGCGGTGATGTCAAAGCCTCCATGGATGGCGCCATCATCGATGTACTGATCGCCGAGGGCGATATCGTTGCACAGGGCCAAACGCTGGTCGTATTGGAGGCCATGAAAATGGAGCACCCACTTACAGCCGGCATTACCGGTACGGTGGCCAGCGTTGCGACAACTGTGGGTGCGCAGGTTAAATCCAGACAGCTATTGGTGAGCATCTCGCCGGCAGATACAGAGTGAGCAAAACTATGAAGAAATCCATCCGTATCGGATGTGCCTCCGGCTTTTACGGAGATAGTCAGCTGTCAGCGCGGCAGTTGGTGGACAAGGGCGATATCGACTACCTGGTATTTGATTATCTGGCCGAAATCACCATGGCGATTCTCGCCAGGGCGCGCTCGCGGGATGACAATCTGGGCTTTGCCATAGATTTTGTAACGGTTGCCATGAAAGATGTACTGGCCGATTGCGCCGCCAAGGGCATCAAGGTGGTTGCCAATGCCGGCGGAGTGAACGTGCCCGCCTGTATCAAGGCGCTGGAACAACTGTGTGCTGATCAAAATCTCAGCCTCAGGATTGGCGGTGTGTATGGCGACAACCTGATGGGCCGGGCAGACTTGCCTGTCGCGGACATGAGCGAGAACCAAACCGGGGAGGCACTGCCGGCCAAGCCGGCCAGCATGAACGCTTACCTGGGTGCCCGGCCGATTGCCGATGCGCTCGCCGCCGGAGCCGATGTGGTGGTAACCGGGCGTGTAGTGGATAGCGCGGTTATGCTGGGTCCGCTGATCCATGAATTCGGCTGGGCCGAAGACGACTACGATAAGTTGGCGCAGGGCTCCCTGTGTGGGCATGTTATCGAGTGCGGTGCGCAGTGCACCGGCGGCAACTATACCGATTGGCACACGGTGCCCGATTTTTCTGACATCAGTTACCCGGTTGCAGATGTATCTGCCGATGGCGGTTTTGTCATTGGCATTCCCCGCGATACCGGTGGCCTGGCAACACTTGGCAGTGTCGGCGAGCAGATTCTCTACGAGCTCGGCGATCCCGCCAACTATCTACTGCCCGATGTATCCTGCGACTTTAGTCACGTGCAACTGGAACAACTGGCTGAGAACCGGGTGCGCATCAGTGGCGCGCGTGGTCGTGCGCCGGGCGACAAGTACAAAGTCTGTGCCACCTGGCGCGACGGCTTCCAGATCAAGGGCTCGGTGATGATCGGTGGGCTGCGAGCGCTGGATAAGGCCAGAACCGATATGGAAGCCTGGATCAAGCGCGTGCGCAGGCATTATGCAGCCAATAATATTGCCGATTTCCGCGCGGTGGATCTGGAGTACTTTGGTGTTGAACACACCTATGGGCCACACGCCAATCCTGCTCTGCGGCTTACCCGTGAAGTGGTAGCCAAGTTCGGTTTACATCACGATGACCCCGCGGCGCTGCAGTTTGCCGCCAACGAGATGGTGTACCTGGGTACTTCCGGTGTGCCGGGCTTTTATGGCCTTGGCGGCGGGCGCGCCCGTCCCGGTGGCTTGATGCGTGTTCATTCAACATTAATCGACAAGGCCCTGGTGCCGGTAACCGTGCAGGCAGGCAGCGAATCTATTGCTGACAAGACCTATCTGACCGCCGGCAGTGAGTCCACTGCCAAGGTCAAAATGAGCGTGACTGACGTGGAGCCCAGCGCTGAGACCAGCCAGGTATCCCTGGAGACGCTGGCCTTTGCGCGCAGTGGTGACAAGGGCAACAATGCCAATATTGGTGTTATGGCGCGCCGGTCAGAGTACCTGCCCTACCTTCATGAGCAGCTTACCGCGCAGGCAGTGGAGGACTACTTTGCGCACCTGGTACAGGGTGAGGTGGAACGCTTTGAACTGCCGGGTTTCGGCGCCTTTAACTTCTTTATGACAGAGGCGCTCGGTGGTGGTGGTACGGCATCGGTACGTACCGATGCGCAGGGTAAGTCTATGGCGCAGCAGTTGCTATCATTACCGATCACTGTACCGGTGGATTTGATTTAGTTTTTTACGCGGGGATCATGCAATGAAAAATTTATTTTCCGTCGCCGGCAAGGTAGCCATTGTAACTGGTGGGCGGCGGCTACAGCACAGGACCCCGCCCGGGTCGTGAACATTGCCTCAATTAACGGTATCACCCATCCGCACATGCCCAACTATTCCTACTCGGCCAGTAAGGCCGCTGTTATCCAGTTGACGCGACATATGGCGGCTGACCTGGCGCCGGAAAACATCAATATCAATGGTATTGCGCAGGCCACACCTTGGCCATGGACGGCGGCATGATTGCCGCGGCGGGGTGAGCACAATGCGCTGGTGGTAGAAGGCGGCCTGACCACACGCAACGCCTGAGCGGCACTACATGGATGCAGTCAGAGCTGCCACACCGTCCAGGTGCTCCCGACTCAGCCGGTAGGCGATCCAGTACTTGTAGATATTGCTGACATACTGCACCGGCTCCCTGCCCACCCGCTTGGCGGCAATGACCTCCACGTTGTCAAACCAGATATTGGGATCCAATCCCTGCTTGGCAGCCCTGTTGCGCAGACGGGTTATTCGCGCCGGTCCGGCGTTGTAGGCGGCGAAGGAGAACAGGGTTTTGTCCAACTCGGTCATGGCCTCCCCTGCAAAGTACCGGTCGCGGATAAAGCGTAAATACTTGATGCCGGCGTGTATATTGTTTTCCAGCTTGTCAATGTCGGCGATGTTAACGTTCTTGTCAGCGGCGGTGCTGGGTTTGATTTGCATGATGCCAACCGCACCGGCTTTGCTGCGCGCAGCCTGATCCAGGCGTGACTCCTGGTAGGCCTGCGACATCACCATCAGCCAATCAAAATCGTAACGCTCTGCGTATTTCTGAAACAACAGCGCCGTGGCATTAAATTTTTTCATCTCGGGTGAGCTGAGTGCGTTTTTCACGTAGCGGGTTTCTTTGAGGTAGCGTCGCAAGCGTATGTTGCCCAGCAGGGTCCCCTCGCTGTTATTCTTCAGAAAGGCGTTCACCATGCCTTCCAGCACAGGGCTGTTTTTACGTATGGCCCAGGCCACCTGTGCACCCTCGCGCAGCACGATGTCCTTATGTACGGCGATGCCGGCAAAGATCTGCACCCAGAATTCGGCTTTATGGGAGTCGACAACAATGGCCGATATCAGCCCCGCGTTGACCATCTCCAGCAGCTCTTCGTCTTCGATATGCTCGTCTACGGTGACAATTGTTAGCGGCTTTTTTCCCGCCGATGCGAAGCTGTCATTGAGCGCCAACAAGCTCTGGTAGTAGCTACTGGAAAGCCGGGTGTGCACGGTGCGGCCTGACAAATCCTCCAGAGTCAGCCCGGGCTTGTCAGTGACGCTGGTAACCAGTACTTCACGAACGTTGGTTTTCATCGGCTTGGAGAAGTCAACTTTTTGCAGGCGCTGGGGGGTGATGGTGATATTGGCGGCTGCAATATCTCCATAGCCGGCCTGCAGTGCAGGTAACAGTTGGTCGCGGCTTACTGGGATAAAATGGACACTCAACTGCAGGGTCTTGGTATTGAGTTGTTGGTTGACGAATTTCTCAAAAGCGATCAGTGCATCATAGGAGAGGCCCCGCTGGACCGCACCGTCGAGAAAGTAGAAGGTTTTGCTGCGTACCACCAGGGCGCGGATGGTTCTCGCCGCCACCATGCCGTCAAAATCCGGTTTTTGCGGCGCCGTGACCAGCTTCAAAAAATCCAGCGGGGGTGCTTGAGGTGTGCTCGGAAGTGGAGCTGCCGCCGGCGTGATGGCCACGGCATCGACAGGGGTGGGGGTGCTAATCGGGTTTATTTGCGGGTCGCACAGACCGACCACGATCAGAAAGACCGCCAGCAGTAAAAATAACCCGTGTGCCAGCCAGGCCCAGCCGCCATTGCCGGGTTCGTGCAAACCTTTGTTATAATCCCAACTCATTTTGCATTCGCATTGCATCCAGTAGTCATTCCAGGGTATATCGTGTCAGCAGTTTTTGTGAAGTGGAGTCCTCAATGATTTGGTTGGTCGCGGCGTTGCTGATTTGTGTCATCGCCTTCCCCAAGACTCACAGCGTGGCCGCAAACGGAGCGCAGGCCGCATGAGCCGTAGCACACTGTATATACTATGGCTGATAATCACCATCATACCCTTTGCATTGGCTGTCATGCTGACCTCGGTGGTTGCGAGTGGCAAACCGGTGTATCGGGTCGCTGTGAGTTGGCTGACCTTGATGACAGTCTCTTCGCGGTGGATCTGTGGGGTTAAGTACCGGGTGCAGGGCATGGAGAACCTACCGGATGCCAGTTCCATGCAGCCGGTGATTCTGTGCCCGAAACACCAGTCAGCCTGGGAGACCTTTGCTTTTCCGGGCCTGATGCCACATCCGCTGGCCTATGTGTTCAAAAAGGAATTGCTCAAGATCCCCTTTTTCGGCTGGTCAATGGCCCAAATGGACATGGTACACATCGATCGCAGTAAACGAGCCGATGCCTGGAACAAGGTTGCCGAGCAGGGTCAGGCCCTGATGGACAAGGGTACCTGGATTATTATGTTTCCCGAGGGTACGCGCGCCGCGCGGGGCGGCAAGGGCAATTACAAGTCGGGTGCCAGTCGCCTGGCGATAACCACCGGCGCCAGCGTGGTACCCATAGCGGTCACCTCAGGGCGTTGCTGGCCCAGGCGCAGCTTCCGGTTGCGGCCGGGCATTATCGATGTATCGATTGCGCCACCTATTCCCTCTGCCGGGCGGGAGCAGAACGAATTAATGAGAGAAGTTGAAACCTGGATAGAGGCTGAAATGCACCGACTGGATCCTGAAGCCTATGGGTAAGCCTATGAAGATCGCCGTTGTCGTGGTGGGAGTGCCGGCTGTTGGCGCAGAGCGACAACGAATCGCATATGCTGGCCGGTATATCACTGGGCGGTATGACTTCGACGCTGATTGCCTTTCATCCCACCATGGGGGATTCACGTAACGGGGCTTCCCTGTCGATTGCCGGCACCCGGCGCTGGATGAACAATCCCGAGGCGCTGGGATGTTTCATGGTGATGTCCAATATCGAAGATGACGTGGAGGGATGTTGAAGGCCGGCAAACAGCAGCAGTAGAGGTAAATCCCGGTTGGAGGTATGGGGCGCAGCTATCAACACGTAGTGCTCGTGCGGCGGCCGCACGCCATCGCTCTTCCATCCCACCAACCCCAGTATCTTGCGGGCAATCCATTTCTTCACTGTCTGGTTTTCATTACTCGTTATTGGTTCGAAGCGCCCCTATGGTAGCCTGTTCATAATAAACCCAGATGGAGGCGCTCGCTGTGACAGGCATCAAGATTTGCACGCTTATTTTATACGTCATTCTCACTTACATGGCCATTAATTTTCCGCTCACCGTCTGGTCACAGTTCTCCATTGGCCTGCTGGTGTTGTTATGCGCACTACACCTATTGGAATGCTACCTGTATAGAGGGATTATCCAGCAGGCACCCGGCGGTGTAGGTTGGAATTTGTTGAATGTGTTTTTGTTTGGACTCTTGCACATGATGGCTATGAAAGATGCCATTCGTGCCCGCGGTAAGGTGCCGGTCAAAATATGAATGAATGGGATGCATGGCTGGGGCGTTCGCGCAGCCACCACTGCCAGATAGACAGTTGGCGCAGCCAGGCGCTGGCAGCCAGCCTGGAACTAAAACCACATTCAGGCGGCAGCGGCTTGCCGATGCTGTGGCACTGGATATATTTTCTGGAAGCTCCGCAGCGGGCCATGCAAGGCGCAGATGGCCACCCACAAAAGGGCGAGTTTTTTCCGCCGATTGCCAAGCCCCGGCGTATGTTTGCCGGTGGACGTAGCACGCTACATACGCCCCTGCAGTTGGACCAACCGGCAGAACTGGTCGAAACCATACTACGCTGTGAAGAAAAGTCCGGTGGCAACGGCGCTATGACGATCGTGACGGTGGGCTACCACTACCGTCAGTTGGGTGAGTTGTGCGTGGAAGAAGAGCGGGACTTTATTTATCTGCCTGCCCGGGTAGGGGAGATGCCAGAACCCGTCTGCTCGGATTACACAGAGATAGCCGGCAGCTGGAGCAGGGAGGTGCCCACTGATCCCGTGCTGTTGTTCAAATTTTCCGCGCTGACGTTTAACGGCCACCGAATCCACTATGATCGCGATTACGCCCGCAGCGAAGAGTCTTACCCGGATCTGGTTGTGCATGGCCCCATGACCGCGATATTGCTGGCAGATCTTGCCCGTAGAGAATCAGGCTGTGAATTGCGCCGCTTCAGTTGCAGGGCGCGGGCACCGCTGTATGTCGGCGATACACTGCGTTTGCGCGGCGCGCCGGCGACAACTGATGGCGTTGTCAAGTTGGCAGCTTACCGGCCGGACGGGGCGATGGCTGTAAGCGCCGAGGTGCAGCTGGCTTGACCGAGGTGGCCGTGAGGTGATCCGCCGTCAGACGAGTTTCAATAGCTTCTGACTGAGCTGGAACACATCCTGCTGCCCCACTCCCTCCACCAACGCCGGGTTCTTTTCGATAGCGGCGCTTTGCACCAGCGCGGCCCGATGACTGGGCAGCGAGTGCCTGACCTGCGCCAGGTTCCAGCGCAACTGGGCCAACAGCCAGAACTCTGCCGGATAAAGGCTATCGGTAGCCCTCTCCAGGTACAGGGCCATCTTCGGGGTAATACCGCGCCTGCCCTTCACCAACTCATTGATGGGCTGTGGCTGGTTAAATCCCATGATACGGGCGAACGTCGACTGGGATAAACCGGCCGGCTGCAGAATCAGGGGTTCCAGCAGAGCCCCGGGATGGACGACCTCAGGCATTATTCGCCAGCAGGTGTTTAAACCCACCCAGGTAGGAGCCTAAATCGCCGGCGGAATGGGGCATCCACACCACATTCTGGTTCTCCGCCATCTTGTCCACCGACTCCATGTAGCGCAGTGCCACCAGATAGCTGGGCAGGTCGGAACCCAGGCGCTCCGCCAACAACTCCAGTTCTTTCTTTTTGGCCTCGGCAATTTCCCGGATAGCCTCAGCACGCCCTTTGGCTTCTGCGATTAGAGCCTGTCGTTCACCCTCGGCCTCAGCAATTCTGGCATCGCGCTCGCCCTCGGCCTTTAATACGACGGCTGTCTTGATGCCCTCGGCCTCGGTGATGCGCGCCCGACGTTCCCGTTCGGCCTTCATGACCTGCTCCATGGAAGCCGTGACATCGGCCGGGGGCTCGATGTCTTGCACTTCTACACGATTGACTTTCACCCCCCACCCACAGGCAGCCTCATCAATGGTGGTTACCAGTGAGGTATTAATGGCATCGCGGGAACTCAGGGTTTGATCCAATTCCATGTCGCCAATAACATTTCTCAGGGTGGTTTGCGTCAATGTCTCCAGGGCCGTGGGCAGGTTGGCGATCTCGTAGGTGGCTTTCTTGGGATCAACCACCTGGAAGTACACCACCGCATCGACCCGAATCCCGACATTGTCGCTGGTAATTACTTGCTGGGCCGGAAAGTCGTACACCTGCTCGCGCAAATCGAGACTTGTTACCGCATGAACCACGTGTACCTTGCCCCCAGCCTGGTCCTTGTGGGTGCTGCGCCACAATGCACTTCGCGGCGCATCAATGACCGGGATGATAATGTTCAAACCCGGATTGAGCTGGCGAGAAAACTTGCCCAACCGCTCGATTATCATGACCGATTGTTCCGGGACGATGCGAATACCTTTAACCGTCAGTATGATGAAAAATATCGCGAGTACTGTAAGTACTCCAGTGAATGCAACAGACATATCCATTTCCTCTACTCTTTGGGAACCCGCACGACTTTGAGAGTCGCTCCGTCCACGTCAATTATTTCGGCATGATCTCCTTCCAGCAAATCATCGTCACTGATAATGCTCCAGATTGAGCCACGAAATTGTGTCTTCAACTGACCACCCACATCCCCGGCATCAATGATGGTAACCAGTTGGCCTTTCATGCCTTCAGCGCCAAAAGGCGAAGGTGAATCATCCATAAAGGTACGGACCAGGATGGGACGAACAGCCATCAGGGCTATCGAAGCGCCGGCAATAAAGCCGGCAATCGCCCAGCCCAGGTCGCCAGATACCGCCTGGGCACCGGCCCCGGTAAAAGCGCCAATGCCAAGACTTGCCAGCACGAATCCAGGCACAAAAATCTCAGCAGTGAACAGCAAGATCCCCACCATCACCCAGATATGCCACGCTTCTAAACCAATATCCAACATATATGTATCACGCTTACATGCTTAACATGTAAACGACCATAACCATGAAAACGACTACTGTCAATGCCCGCTTATTTCGGTCATATTCAGAAGAAAATAAGGGTCCGCGACTCGATGCTCTCCCGAGGCGCGGCGCCCGGCGGGGCAAGGGGGTTGTCAAAGGCGCTGTGAATCGAACGCCGGACCCGGCCATCCATTCTCGAATCAAAGGTCTTGATCAGCAGCACTTCATTGCGCTGCATTTCCGGGTAGTAGTACCAGCAGTGAGCGGGATTCCAGATAACCAGTTCCAACTCGCCAGTGCGGTCTTCGGCGCGCCGCTCCGTGGCTATCAAGTCCGTCACTGACAGTGTGTTGGCATCACAGCAGGTCAGCGGCTGCTGTAGTACAGGCCCGGCGATCGATCGCCACACATTGACTATCGCATAGGGGCGAGCCAATTGTTGCGTGGCGGTTTCGTCATCCAGCAAATCACGCAGCCGTTTTTCCGCAGAGGCATCGGTGTAATCGTTGTGAATGAGCGTGGCCGGTTCGCGAGTACTGCGCTCAGCCCGCACCCCCTTGGAACTGGCACGCAGGGTATGGTCAAAGATCAATAACTCGCGGCCACCGACCTGGCGCAATAGCAGCTCCCCCAGCTCCGCCTCATACTGCTCCTGTATCTTATCGAGCTGGTAAAAGTCGGTTATTCGCGTGTCCTGTTGGCACAAGGTGAATCCCTGTGTATCGAGACCGGGCGGGCTCTCCAACAGCCGCGCGTCGTGTATTTCAACCTCACGCTCTTCAAACTCCACGCTGATACTGAGCTGCGCCTGCGCGCCCCCCTGGGAAGCAACATAAATAGGCTTCTCATCCGTGGGGATCATATAGCGCAGCGAGGCTGTTAGCGAAGACATGCGCGACAGCTTATCAAAAAGGTGTGATCACCGGATACAGCGAGGCCACAAGGGTGACGGCCATGGTGATATTGAAAGCGCGCAGGCGCGAAGCTGCGCTACCGCTGGTAGTGCAGAACTGCCTTACTGCGCCTGAGAGAATCTTCTGCATCTTCCCCTCGCCGCAAGGCGAGGGCGACTTGCAGGGCATCCAACAGGGCCAGTTGCGCCAACCTTGAACTCATGGGTGTAAACACGTTGGTGTCTTCCGGCGGATGGCACTCGATCACCAGACTTGCCGACTGCGCCAGCGGCGCAGAAGGCTCGGTCAGCACAATCACCGTTGCCCCATTTGATTTAACCAGCGCCATAGCCCGCACCAGTTCCGGCCAGGTGCCGGTGTGCGATATTGCTATATAAACATCCCCCGGCTCCGCAATGGCCGCCCGCTGCAAAATAGTTTGCGAATCCAGCGCCGTGCTACAGGGCACACCCAGGCGGAAGAACTTGTGACAGGCATCCTGAGCGACAATGCCGGAGGCACCCAGACCCACAAAAATCAGCTGTCTTGCTTCTGCCATGGCGGCCACCGCCGACTCCAGCGGCAAGTCCTGCAGGTGTTCGCGCAGGTCGACCAGAGCGCGTATCGACCGCTCCAGCACTTTGCCGGCGGCATCCAGGGTGCTGTCCTCGGTGTTTACATCATGGTGCAGGTAACTCTCTGGCCGCTGCAGATTGGCGATGAGGCGGCTCTTCAACTCCCGAAAACCGGACACGCCCACACTGCGACAAAAACGGATGATGGTCGGCTCACTCACGCCGGCCGCCGCCGCGACCTCGGCAATCGAATGATCAATCACAGCGCGTGGATTGGCCACAACCCAGCGCGCCGCCCGTGCTTCACTGCGACTCAAGCCATCCAGCGCGCGCTCAATTTTATCGAGGATATATCCAGACATGTAGTAAAACTACATTATTAAGCCCCATAAAACTACATTTAACTTGATATTCTGGCTATTATGTAGTCAAATTACGTTTCTTGACTCTGCGGATAAACACCTATGGCCCAACTTGTTCCCGCCGCTCCCTTTGATCTTATTATCTTTGGCGGTAGTGGCGACCTCGCTTTGCGCAAGCTGTTACCGGCGCTGTTCCACCGCGATGGCGATGAGCAGCTATCGAGTGACAGTCGTATTATCGCGATAGGCCGCAGCCCGCTGGCACCCGATGCCTATGTAGCGGCGGTGAAAGAAGCACTACAGGCCAGCCTTGAGGAAGACCTGGACGAGAGCCAATGGCAGCGTTTTTCAAACCGCCTGCACTACCTGGACCTCGATGCCAGTGATCACAGCAGCTGGTCAAATTTACAAGCCTTGCTGGCGGGACACGAAGCCAAGGTTCGGGCTATTTACCTGGCCACTGCACCGGCACTGTTTGGGCCGGTAGCGCAGGGTTTTAAGGTCAATCAATTAATGACTGATGACATGCGCATTGTGCTGGAGAAACCGGTCGGCAACGACTATGTCTCGGCCCGGGCGATCAATGACCAGGTCGGTGCCTGTTTTTCTGAGAACCGGATTTTTCGTATCGATCACTATCTGGGCAAGGAAACCGTGCAGAACCTGCTGGCGCTGCGCTTTGGCAACTCCCTGTTCGAACCGCTGTGGCGGCGCGAGGTGGTCGACCATGTGCAGATTACCGTGGCGGAAGAACTGGGTGTGGGCAACCGTATCGAGTTTTACAACGATACCGGCACTTTGCGTGACATGGTGCAGAACCATTTACTGCAACTGCTCTGCCTGGTGGCGATGGAACCGCCCAGCAGCCTGGAAGATGACGCGGTGCGCGATGAAAAGCTCAAAGTATTGCGCGCGCTCAAACCCATCCGCGCGGCGGACGTAAAGACCCATACTGTGCGCGCCCAATACAAGGCAGGCGCTATCAACGGCACCGCGGTACCTGGCTACCAAGAGGAACTGGACGCCGCCACCGACACTGAAACCTTTGTCGCCCTGAAAATGGAAATCGACAACTGGCGCTGGTCCGGTGTGCCCTTCTACCTGCGCACCGGCAAACGACTGCCCACCAAGCGCTCGGAGATTGTCATCCGGTTCAAGCCAGTGCCACACGCCATATTCGATGAAGCGCACTACAGCACGCAGCCCAACCAACTCTCCATCATGTTGCAGCCCGATGAAGGCGTGCAGCTAAAGGTAATGGCCAAAGAACCGGGGCCAGGTGGGTTCAACTTGAAGCCGGTGTCGCTGGACCTGAGCTTTGAGGAGACCTTTGGTATCCGTTACCCCGATGCGTACGAGCGCTTGCTCATGGAAGTATTACGCGGCAACCCGGCCCTGTTTATGCGCCGCGACGAGATTGAAACAGCCTGGCGGTGGATCGACCGGATTCTGGCCGGCTGGGATGAGACCCACCAGGAGGTCGAAGACTACGTGGCAGGTTCCTGGGGGCCGACCGCATCGGCCCTGTTACTGGATCGGGACGGGCGCTCCTGGCAGGCGGGTGACTAATGGTGATTGAAGAGTTTAGCGATCGCGAACAGGCCTCCGAAGCCACTGCAAGGCACATCCAGTGTGCTCTGCAGAACCATCTTGAAACAAAGCCCGAAACTACCTTTATCGCCAGTGGCGGTACCAGTCCGCAGCAGTGTTTTACCTTGTTATCACAGTCTGAACTACCTTGGGAGCGGGTCAAAGTTACGCTCTCTGACGAGCGCTCGGTGCCGGTGACGAATGAAAACAGCAATGCAGGTATGCTGCACCGCACACTGCTGACCAACAGAGCGGCGGCGGCGGAATTTGTGCCACTGGAAAAACACGCCTTGGAGTTACTGGCAAAACCTTTTGCCTGCGCCCTGGTTGGCGTCGGCGAAGACGGACACTTCGCCTCTATATTTCCGGATAACGTGAATCTTCCGACTGCCCTGGCCCTGGACAACACCGAACTGTGCTTTCCGGTCGCCACCGGGGCCAGCCCCTTGCCCCGGGTCAGCATGAGTCTCGCCCTGCTATTGCAGAGCGAGGTCATTTACCTGCTGGCCTTTGGCGAACCCAAACGCACCATTATTGAATCCCCAGACGGCTACCCGGTCGCTGCGCTGCTGCAACAGCAACGTACGCCCGTGCATGTTATCTGGGCACCCTGAGCTCACGCCATGAATATCAACCCTCGCATAGAACAGATCACTGATCGCATTCGGCAACGCAGCGCTGACACGCGCGCCGACTATCTCAAGAAAATTGCCGCAGCGGCCAAACACGGCCCCAACCGCTCTGGCATATCCTGCAGCAACCTGGCCCACGGTATTGCCGCCTGCGGCGCACAACAGAAGTCCCTGCTAACGGATAATGTGGTGCCCAATATCGGCATTGTCACCGCCTTTAACGAGATGCTCAGCGCCCATCAACCCTATGAGTCTTACCCGGCCCTGATCCGTCAGGCGGCCGAGCAGGCCGGTGCCGTCGCGCAAGTTGCCGGCGGTGTACCGGCCATGTGTGACGGTGTCACCCAGGGTCAGGATGGCATGGACCTGTCCCTGTTCAGCCGCGACGTGATTGCCATGTCTACCGCCATCGCACTGTCACACAATATGTTCGACGCCGTGCTGTGCCTGGGCATTTGCGACAAGATCGTGCCCGGCTTACTGATGGGCGCCCTCTCCTTCGGCCATTTGCCGACCGTGTTCGTACCGGCCGGTCCCATGACATCCGGTCTGTCGAACAAGGACAAAGCACAGGTGCGGGAAGCCTATGCCAGCGGCGAGGTCGGCACCGGCGAGCTGATTGCCGCTGAATCCGCCGCCTACCACAGCCCGGGCACCTGTACCTTTTACGGCACCGCCAACAGCAACCAGATGCTGATGGAATTTATGGGCCTGCAACTGCCCGGCGGTTCGTTCGTGAATCCGGGTACCACACTGCGCGACGCACTCACCGCAGCAGCGGTACGGCAATCGCTGACCCTGACCCGCCTCGGCGATAACTACACGCCGGTCGGCCAGCTGGTTGATGAGGCCGTTATCGTCAACGGCATTATCGGCCTGTTGGCAACCGGTGGTTCCACCAATCATACGATGCACCTGGTCGCCATGGCTCGCGCTGCGGGCATACAAATAGATTGGTCGGATTTTTCCGATCTGTCTGCGGTCATTCCCCTGCTGGCCCATGTGTACCCCAACGGAATGGCCGATGTGAATCACTTTCATGAAGCCGGTGGACTGGGTTTCCTGATCGGCCAGTTACTGGAAGCGGGACTCTTGCACCGGGATGTAAACACCATCCTCGGGCGCGGCCTGGATCGCTTTACGGTGGTGCCGAAGCTGGCCGACAAGCAGCTCGAATGGCCTATCGAATGGCAAGCCGCCGCCACCGAGCCCGGCGACTGCACCATTGTGCGCAAGGCCGACGACCCCTTCCAGGCAGAAGGTGGCCTGCAACTGGTACAGGGGAATATTGGCCGGGCGATTGTAAAAGTGTCCGCGGTGGCGACAGAACACCGGACGGTGCAGGCACCGGCCCGGGTATTCAACTCACAGGCGGCTTTCGTCGACGCCTTTGAAAATGGCGAACTGGATAGCGACCTGGTGGCGGTTGTTCCCTTGCAGGGTCCGCGCGCCAGTGGCATGCCCGAATTGCACAAACTCACCCCCTACCTGGGTGTCTTGCAGAACCGGGGTTACCAGGTCGCCCTGCTCACCGACGGACGCATGTCAGGCGCCTCGGGCAAAGTCCTGGCCGCCATACAGGTAACCCCGGAAGCCGCCTGTGGGGGGCTGATCGCACGCATCCGCGATGGGGATATGATCCGCATTGATGCCGATCTGGGTATTTTGGAAGTCGATGCCGAGCTGACCTCACGGGCCGATACACCGCCCGACCTCGGTGCCAATCAACAGGGCATGGGGCGCGAACTGTTTGGTGCCTTTCGCTCCAACACCAGCTCAGCCGAAGCCGGCGCCAGTATTTTTTAGGAGAACACCCCATGGATGCCAGTCAACTTTTGCAAAACATACGGCTGATGCCGGTAGTGGTTATCGAAGATGACAGCCACGCCGTACAACTGGCGGAAACCCTACTGGAAGCAGGCATCACTGCCATCGAAATCACCCTGCGCACCGAATGCGCGCTGGCAGCCATGGAAAAAATTGCCCACGCTGTACCCGATATCCTGCTCGGCGCGGGCAGTATCCGCCAGCCCGGACAATTCACCACCATTGCCAATGCCGGCGCCCACTTTGCCGTGAGCCCCGGCCATTCCGAGCGATTGCTGGCCGCCGCGAATATGCCCTACCTGCCCGGTGCTGCCACACCTTCTGAATGCATGGGCCTGCTGGAGCACGGCTATCAATTACAGAAGTTCTTCCCCGCTGAGCAATCCGGCGGGTTGGCCAAAATCAAAGCCATGTCGGCGCCATTACCGGAAGTGCGATTCTGTCCCACCGGCGGCATTACCCTCAACAATGCCCGCGACTACCTGGCCTGCCCGGCTGTGGCCTGCGTGGGCGGCTCCTGGTTTGTGCCCGCGGATGCATTGCGCGCCGGAGACTTCAAAACCATAGCCGCATTGAGCAGAGAAATTGTGCACTCCCTGTTACCTGAGGAACTGGCATCTACCCTACCCGACCACTGATTGTTCGTTGTACCACTCTACCAGCCCCTGATCCGCTGCAGCAGGTCGCAGACCCGGCTGGAATAGCCCCATTCGTTGTCGTACCAGTTTAGCGTGCGCAGATATTTGCCACCGCTGACTGAGGTGAACGCGGCGTCGTATATCGATGAATGGGAGTTACCGATAATGTCAGAGGACACAATGGGGAGTTCGCTGTAGTGCAAAATGCCGCGCAGGGCATCAGATTCTGAAGCTTCCCGTACTGCCGCGTGCACATCATCAATGGTCACCTTGCCGGCCAGGGTGACAAATAAATCCACCACCGAACCATCTGCCACTGGCACCCGGGCGGCAATGCCATGCAAGCGGCCCTGCAACTCTGGCAATACCTGCCCCACCGCTTTGGCGGCGCCGGTGGAAGTGGGAATAATATTTTCGGCGGCGGCGCGACTGCGGCGCCAATCCGAGTGCGGTACATCGGCCAGGCGCTGGTCGTTGGTATAGGCGTGTACGGTGTCTATCACGCCCTCCTGTATGCCAAACGCCTCATGTAAGACTTTTGCCATCGGCGCCAGGCAATTGGTGGTGCAACTGGCATTGGAAATAATACGGTGCTCGACGCTGAGGCCCTCATCATTCACACCCAACACAACCGTGTAATCAATTTCGTCTTTGGCCGGCACGGTCAGCAGTACCCGTTTCGCGCCCGCATCCAGGTGCGCCTGCAACTGTTGGCGAGAGCGAAATACACCGGTGGCCTCTACCACGGCATCTACACCCATATCGCCCCAGGGCAAGGCCGCCGGGTCGCGTTCACTGATCATGGCGACGCGGCCCTTGGGGGTCACCAGATGGTCGCCTTCCAGAACAAGCGCCTTACCAAAATTACCCATGACCGTGTCGTAGTTGAGCAGGTAGCGCAGCGCATCGTGATCAAACAAATCGTTGATAACAACGACATCGACACCCTCTGCTTCTTCCAGAATACGAAACACGGAGCGGCCGATGCGGCCAAACCCATTTATAGCAACTTTCAACGTCTGAGTTCCCATCAGGCTGCCTCCTCCCGTTGATCCAGATCAGCATAGAGCCGCATGACATCCAGCAAGCGGGCCGCGTGTCCCAGGCTTTCATACCAGGCCAATGCCTTGATGGTATGCTCGCCCGCCTTGATGGTGCCCTGGGTATCAAACAACAGGGAGTGGGCATTACCGATCACATCGGACGACACAATGGGGTCTTCCACCACATCGACAATGCCTGGTAGGGACCGGGCGGCAGCACACATGGCACTATTGACCTCATCGACACCGACCGCAGAATCTGCGAACACCAGGTTGGTATCCAACAGGCAACCTTGTTGTACCGGCACATTGAGCGCCGACATCATCAGCTTGCCGTCGAGGTACGGCAACAACTGGCTCAGCCAGGCCGCTCCCTCGTGGGTATTGGGGATGATATTTTTTGCCGCCGAGCGCGAGCGCCGAAAATCAACGCCGGCGTAATCCTGCAGGGGCTGGTCACTGGTATAGGCGTGTACGGTGGTCAGGCTGGCGCACTCGATATCGAAGCCAGTGGAAAGAATATGTAACAACAGCGCCAGCGCCGTGGTGGTCGGCGAACCTGCCGACAACATCCGGTCACTGGCGTGAATGCTGTTACCGGTAATTCCAGGCACAACAATTCTGTCGATATGATCTTCCGGCAAGCCGCGCAACAACACCCGCGGCGCACCCCCTTCGAGATGGTCCTGCATGTATTGGCGACGGCGGTGTCCCGGCGTGGAGTCGATAACAAAATCGACCCGCAACAAGTCCCAGGGCATTTCCGCGGGCCGGCTGGCCGGCATCATGCGGCTGCGAAAGCGTGGGGCAACCAGGAAATTCCCATCCAGTTGATAGTGTTCATCTGCGCCGGACTCCGAACACAGCAAGTAGTGCAATATCGCGGCATCGCCAATATCAGCAATGGCCACAATTTCAATGTCATCGCTCTGGCTGGCCAGCCGGTAAATCTGCCTGCCGATCTGGCCAAAGCCCATTATGCCTACCCGAATAGGCGCTGACTGACTCATAATTTCACCTCCACAGCGAGCCGCGGAAAAATTCCCGCAGCGGGAAAGCCCACCGCCTGCTCGTAATTTTCATCCAGTACATTGCTAACTGTCGCGCAGATGGTAAGCGAGTCACTGGCCCGCCGGTTGAGGCTGAGATCCAGTGTGCTGTAGGCATCCAGTGTGTAGTCTACACTTTCCAGCGGGTGGCGCGACGCCTCGGTTACCTCATCCACCCACAGGTAGTCAGCACTCATATCTATATTCTGCCCCAAGCTGTAAAACCACTGTAGCCCAGCTTTCCATTCTGGCCTGCCTCTGAGCTGCTGGTCGGAATTTACCACATCTAGGTCCGCGTAGGTCGCATGACCCCGCAAGCTGCCAAAGTTCTGTAATTCGAGATTCAGATCCAGCTCTATCCCGCTACTATCTATCCGGTCCCGATTCACATTGAGAAACAACTCATCATCAAAATCTATCAAATCCCGATAGGTAGTATCGAAGTACACCAGGTTTATTGAAACAGCTTGGCCAAATTGCTGCCTCACCCCATATCCCAGCCTTTGGCAGTTTCGCTCTGCAGGTCCGGGTTACCTACCAGCGGGTGCGCTAGGGCGAAAAAGCTGGTCGGCTTAAAACCCTCCCCCCAGTTGGCGCGCAACACCGTGTTGCCACCGGGTAAATTTGCCAGCAGTCCCAGCCGCGCTGTCGTTTCCGATTCTGCCTCTTCTATGTTGTCGTAACATATGTTGCGGCCTAATCTTCACTCACAAGACCGGAGAAGAGCCTAGCTCCAGCATATTTATCTTTATAAATCAAAAGCCTAGGTCGTATTTCCGTGATCCTATCTTCGTCTATACCCACTTAGTGAGGATCGGGGTAAAATAAATGTTGTTCGGGCCATGATGTGCTTTCGGTTTAACTGGAGTGGTCGACGAAGTGTTTTGGGGGCTGTCATCCGTATGCCTTTATCCGGCGGTCTTGATGAATAATTGAGAGGAAGATGCAACTCCTGTTACATTGGACAGGGTACACATGGGTCATCTCTCGGAATTATGTGCAATCCGCGATGGAGATTATCCCAGAAAAGCGCTAATCAGCGAGGAGATGTTAGTACTTTCGCTACTACCGCTTATTCCAGGATTGCGCTAGGCTTTCACGGCCCAAGTAGGCTGGTACTAGGAGCTCAGGCGGAGTCAAAGCGGCTGGAATTCATAAGAGTCGTTGTCGAACAAAGGACATGCTAGATTGGGAAGAGTTAAAAGGAATACCCGCGGAGATTGCAGCAGAGTCGTATCAAGGAAGATGCGAGGTCATACTGCAGAAATTCGATTGGAAGATGGCAAGGTCTTGAAGGTAAGGCGTTTCGCTCCGCTTGGTAAAGACGATTATGTCCGTCAGAAAGGAAAAAGTATAAGCGTAGTGCTACCTACCTCGGAAGAAGTAGTTCAAGTAATGCCAGCATGGCGGAGAACTGGAACCGCCTCGATTGGAGGCAGCACGACCAATATAGTGCTCAAGGAGATAGAGACAATCGAAGAATTCGAGGGTTATCTGCGGCTCACTCAATACCACTACCGTGGTAATATAGGTGTCGGGAGGGCAGTTCCTTTGATCGTAACAGCGGACTCTCCAGAATTACCAAGAGTGATTGGTTTTATTGAGATCACCTCATCACTGCTCGCAAATGCAGCGAGAAGGAAGCTATTTGATTCCAATTTTTCGGACGTCGCGTCCGGTGTTGCTTGGGTTGAGTGGAACAACAAGACATCTAAAAAATATTCCAATGTCGTCGCGCGCATTTCCAGATGTGTGGTTTTTCCTGAATTGCGCGGAGTTGGCTTGGCTACAGAGTTGTGTAAGGCTGCTATTGAGTATTGTCAAAAACGTTGGCACATTGCGGGGTTGAAGCCCCTTTTTCTTGAGATTACTGCAGACATGCTTCGATACCACCCATTTGTGAGAACCGCCGGTTTTGAGTTTATAGGTGATACGGGAGGAAACGCAGACAGGCTAATTAGGGATATGAATTACCTTATGCGAAAGTATGCAGTCGGTGGTAGGAAGGGATTACCCAAAGGTGGTGGTGGGATAATGGCTCTCCAAATTTCCTATACCGAAACCTTGCAAAAAATGATGACTACGTCCGGGATGTCGCTGCAGGAAGTGGTCGATACGTTGAGAAAATCTCCCGAGAAGCTTTCAGACGAGGAATGGATTGCATTGCACAAGGTGTATAGAAAACCAAAGCCCAATTACATGATAGGACTTACTAAATCTGTGCACCGCTTCATTGTTAAACGGAGAAAGAAACTGGCAATTTCTGATCCCGTCAGTCAGTTTCGACTCTTCAAGGAAGTTTCATCGACCCGTGAGGTAAAGCTCGCGGTCAACCATTTAGTAGTGACGGCAGCGCCATCAAGCTCTTCTAGATCTAGAGGTGTGCAAGAATCTTTTGGGTTTGTGAGTAGGGTTGTCACCACGGCCATAGCTGGCCCCTTCGAGTTGAGCCTAAAGTCAAGTGACGTGTGCCTTATCTCAGGTCCTAGCGGGAGTGGCAAAAGCATTTTGCTGGATTGTTTTAGACGCCTTATCGAAACTGGGACGAGCGACTTACCTTCTTACATTGATTTGAGTGCAGAGTGCACAGGTGGTGGCGTGACATGCAGTACGCTCTCTAAGCCGAAGATGAATGTTGCGCCAGTGGATCAGTTCGGAACTCTCGATTTAGAAACAATAATGCAGGTACTCTCCATTACAGGCTTGGCGGAACCACATGTGTTTGTTCGTCCCGCATCCTCATTGAGCGAGGGCCAGGCATATCGCTTGAGCATAGCAATAGCGCTGGCCGAGCAACCAAAATATCTATTTGCAGATTCGTTCTGTGAATCCCTCGATAGATTTTCGACGATTGCAGTTTGTCGGAGCATCAGCAAAGCATCGAAGAAATACGGCTTTGGATGTGTTGTAGCCACCGCTAGACCAGAGTTTGTCCGAGATTATATCCGGCCAACTGTTACAGTGAGTTTGACCTCGACGGACGAGGTGAGGGTAGAAAGACATGACGCGTGAAGTTGGAAAGGTTATCACCAAGTCCAGATATAAGACGACAGAGTCCAGCACTGACTTCGAAGTAAATCAAGCACATCGTGCATTAGTGGTTGGCGGAGCCGACAATCCCGGGTCACGGCATGGTCTCATCGGGAAGGTCATTGAATCTGGAACGACTAGGTCCTTATTGGATCATTCAGTATGGTTGGACATGAGCTTCCCGCATGTCATTGGAATTTTCGGTACTCGTGGATCAGGAAAGAGTTTTGATCTTGGGGTGCTGGCTGAGTGCGCGGCAGCGGGGGAGGTGGCTACCGGCGCTGAGTTTGATGGCGGAGTTATTCTCTTCGATATCCAAGATCAATTTTGGACGCTTGGATATTCCCCCGATGAGAATTTGGAGGAGGATGTTGCTCAGATTAGCGATCTATTAGATTGGAAATTGGATCCAAGTGTGGTGTCGAAAATAGCATTGTGGTTGCCATCAGGTTGCTCTTTTCCCAGTGACAACACGCAAGAATTCGTTATTTCACCCGATCTGCTTGCCAGCGAAGATTGGCTCTCTTTGCTAGAGTTGGAAAGGTACTCATCTTTGGGGCAGGCGTTGATAAGTCTGCTTGGAGCCTTTCCAAATACTTGCCCTGCGGAACTAGCCCAACAATGTGTGGAAGAGCAGCTTTCTAGTTTTCAAAGCGTAACAGTTGAGGCTCTCAGGTGGCGATTAGATGCCCTTGGAAATACCAAAATTATTGGGACAAATGGAACAAATATTGATTCGCTATTGAAGATAAATGTAGTCTCTATCCTACTATTGCGAGAATTGTCGGATGAGCAAAGAGCGCTCGTGGTGGGTGTTGTCACTAGGCTCGTGGGGGATAAAATGGGCAAGATACACAAGGCCAAACGAATTTCGAGAAGAACGGGCCATGCTTATGAGGAGCAAGATTTACCTAGTCGAGTGTGGCTTATTATCGATGAGGCACACACTGTTGTTCCTAGCCAAGGAGCTACCGCTGCTACATCGCCTATTATTGACTACGTAAAGAGAGGCCGCGACGCTGGACTTTCTTTGATATTTGCTACACAACAGCCCTCAGCGGTAGATCGAAAACTGATGAGCCAAGTTGACATTACTATCACCCATCGGCTTGGTTTCGAAAGTGATTTAGTCGCTGCGACCGATCGGATGCCGACGAGGTCGAACGTGACCTATGAAACGGCGGGAGCGAGGAAAGTGGCGAATGCTGATTTAATCCGTTCACTGAAGACAGGCGAGGCGATAATGGCAGACTCCTGTAGCCCACGTACTTTGCTAGTTAAATTCCGTCCCAGAATTTCTGCGCACGGCGGTAATACACCAAAATGAATGGGCGGGATCTTCTAGAGCAGGAACTCACGCACTCTCTTTCCAGATATATAGGCTATACAACGGGAGCATATGGAATAGATAGATTCGTCGAGATTCTAGATCTTTTTTCCGAAAAACCGTTCGTATACCATTTTGAGTTAGTCGATCATCTGAAAAATTTGGGCCATTCCGGGAAGGCCGGAGAAGCGCTAACGGATAAGTATGCAGCAGGAATAATAGACGTCGCGGCGGCACTTGGCTTGATCGCCAATGCTATTGGCGACCGCGGTGCAAAAATTAATCCTAAACTGGCAAAGTTTGAGCTGACTGTACATGGTAGGTCACTGCGGGCGGCGTGTGAATTGGGAACTCGAGATTTTCGAAAATTTTTGCTCGGCACCCTCTTAGCGGAAAATGACGCAGATTTATACTGCCTAGTACTTGAGCATTTTTCTCTGGAGCGGCTTCCGAATTTGCATGTTTTCGTGCAAGACCGCATGCTTGAGCAGAGAGAGTCTCGAATAGAGTGGATAAACAGTGCAATAAGCCATCGGTTTCTCAGGGACAAGATCGTAAGTGGAATTAGCTGGATTAAGCCAGAGGGGAGGTTTGCCTCTCTTAAGCAGTCTACGATTCCAGAGAGTTTTTTGAAGCACCACATGACTCCGAGAAAAGGATGGGCCAGAGAGATTGGACACATTGATTCAGAGAAAAGACAGCTTACTGTTGAAGGGGCATCCTTCTTCGCGAGATTGAGTAGGAATGGTGCATATTCTTGGGTTGGTCCAGGGCAAGAGGCCATGGAAAAACTCAAAATTGTCAGCGTACCCGAGGGGGGGCTGATCGGTCCCCCTTCGTTGTTGATTCGAGGTGAAGCAGAAAATGATGGCAGGTCCGTTTCAGTTCCTTCTGAAGCGGAGCTGGTCGAATTACGAAAGTATATGACGAGCGCGTACCCGTACCTCAAATTGTCGTCGGCGAATCAAGCCTCCATCGGCACTATAGTGCTTTATATCAATTTTATGGAATCTCGCACTTGCAGTAAATTCAATACAAGTGATATGATAGAGAAAATAGTCAAAGCGCATTCAAACCGGTTTGCGGTGATGTCGAGTAGAAATGCAAAGGTAGGTTACTATCAACTTAGGGCAAAAAATTGAAGGGAAATGTATCCCATTATCAGGCCGCAGTGATGGTTTTAAAGAGCGCAGGAAGACCATTGCACTCTGAGCAAATTGCCAAAGTTGCCCTGCGTAGGGGGCTAATCGAATCTAACTCTACACATATCTACATTAACTTTGGATCTAGACTGAGTCGGGAGGTGCGAGAAAATCCAGCGTGTGAGATTCGAAAGGTGCGCCCAGGTGTGTTTGCATTGAAAAAGTGAAAAGGAATATGGATTCGTTACAGATACAGCAGACTAGGGCATTCCAGAAGAGCTTCCACTCGTCACTCACTCGGCAATGCAGGTTGACTATCATTAGTCCATTTATAACTGCGGTAAAACCATGGAGCTCCGTTCTTGATTTCGCCAGATTTTTTTTGCAACGGCATGGATCTGGACTTACTCTAGTCACGCGCCCGCCAGGAGCGGATCTGGCATTGTTAAGTCCTGCCGACGCAGATGGCCTTGCGAATATGGGGGTAGATCTTAAGATAAGAAATAAGCCCACACTTCATTCAAAAATATACTTCTTTGAGTACGAACAAGGCGACTATACAGCTTATATCGGCTCAGCAAATTTTACAAAAGGTGGCTTTAGTACAAACGATGAAACTGTGGCACAGTTACGTACAGCGAGCGACAAATCTGAAATCTTGAAGGAAGTAAATAGATTGAAATCAAAGGGAGCATTCCCGTACCATCATTGGAGAAAACAGCCTAGGTCTGTGCCAAATGAATAGGAGAAAGGTATGAATGACATCACTAAATTTGGGCTTACAGAGGTTCCATTTCCTCTTTTTCCCGGCAAGAGCGTGGTTCATTGGGCGGGAAGAGATGCTCTCCGCCGAGAAGTCGTTGATGTAATTGAAAGCGTAAGAGAGTGTGATACTGGTTTGAGCGAGTTCGTGGTATTACATGGTTCTTACGGAGCAGGTAAATCACATGCATTGAGATATCTTAAAAGTGTAATTAGCTCAAAGGAGGACGCGTACCACGCTCGGGCGGTATATATTCAAAGCATCCGAATTGAAGACAAGATTAGTTTTCTTGCGCTGTATCGAGAAGTCCTACGAGAGTTGGGGGACGACTATATCCTAGAAATAGCGAAGAAAGTTGAAGCTTGTCTCGTGACAATAGAAAATAACCTTCCGAACGCTCTTGACTTACAAAAAGAAGGTAAGTTGCGAGATGTCGCATTGCAAGAATTTGACCGAGAACTAGTTCCGATGTTAAAAATTTTGGGGGGCATCGTTACTGAAGATAGGACGCCTTTTCAATCTATGAGCCAGGAAGTCAGCTCAGATTTTGAAGCGGTGAAGTATTTGGGGGCATTCTTTGCCTGCATGAGAATTTGTAGGCAAGATGACCTGCCGTTAGCTGAGGCAGCGTATCTCTTTCTTGATGAAATGGAGGCGATACTCGAGGTAAAGGTAAACGAGTCACAGGCTTTTTTTAATGCCTTGTTGCAGCTGATCAACCAGTTACCTTATAACTTGTGCGTTATATGCAGTTTTTCGGGTGATACCGCGCTTTTGGGAGCGGTTTTTCCCGAAAACCTTCTTCAAAGGATGACACAAGATTATATAGAACTGCCAGAGCTAAAAGTGGATGAGGCGAAGGAATTCCTCATCAAACACTTGGAAACGTATCGACCAGATGACTTTAATAGTCCCAACCCGTTCCACCCATTTCAGGAGGATGCTATCGAATACGTGCTTGATAGAACACTTCCCATGACCCCTCGCAATATTTTCAGGGGTCTTCGAAAAGTTCTTGAACGGTCAATGAAGCGAGAAAATCTTTTGCCTAGTGAAGATATTGATGTGGAGACTGCTGAGCGAATATTTGTATAGATCCAGTCGAAGGCACGATATCCAGTGGATGATTCGTCGATCGACCTTTTTACCTTCGGGTGCTTATGCGTCGCGTAATTGTCACAGATAATATGAATCTCTTTATCTTTGGGCGTCGACGTATTGATCTGGCAGAGAAATGACAACCATTCCTGATGGCGATGCCGCTCGGCGCAGGTGCCCAGCACTTCCCCTGTCAAGGTATTCAATGCAGCAAACAAGGTCGTGGTGCCATTACGTTTATAGTCATGTGTCATTGTCGCGGCCCTGCCTTTTTTCATCGGTAAGCCCGGCTGTGTTCTATCCAGCGCTTGTATCTGGCTCTTTTCATCACAACTGAAAACAATGGCGTTATCCGGCGGTGATATGTAAAGGCCGACGATTGCCTCCAGTTTCTCGGCAAACTCTGTATCGTTCGATACCTTGAATGTACTTATCCGGTGCGGTTTCAAACCATGGCTTTTCCATATCCGGCCCACCGAGGACATGCTGATACCCGCCTTCTCTGCCATCAGGCGTTGGCTGCTCTGCGGCGGTGGGGAGAGCCATGCGAAAACAAAAAACGCCGACAATACCGCTATTATCAGCGCACGGTTCACCATCATTGGGTCTCGCGGCAGGCCTGAGAATCCATGGCCCAGTAGATAGCGTTCTCCAACAGGCACCGGTACTCGGTGTTGTCGTAGGCCTCGGCCTGATGACCCAGGGCCGTATAGAGCGAACGACCGTCACCTATGCAACGACTCCAGACCACCGGATGATCCCCCATGCGCAAATCGGTCTCAGCACCGGCGATCTTTTGCCAGGGCGTATAACTGTCTTCATCAATACTCGCCAAAATGGTAAAGCCCTTGTTGCGGGGGCTCTCTTGCCAAGAGTACCACTCTTCCCGGTGCGACTAGGTCTGGGGAAGCTGCTGCATCGTGCGGTGCCGTGGTATTTCATTAATAACATCGGCCGACTGAAACTGGGGACCCATGATGTGCGCAGTAAAATTCGCCCCAATCAGGTTCTCGACATACCAGGGCCAATCCTGGTGCGAGCCGTCACCGGCCGCATGAACACCGATCCAGCCGCCGCCGTTCTCCAACCAGCTTTGAAATACCAGATGCTGATCGTCACTGAGTGTGTCGCCAGAGGCATTGTGGAAAATCACCACGGCAAAGCGGGATAAATCGCCACCCACTTCAACACTTTCTTGATTTTCGGCTTCAATTTTTCATCTCCACTAACGCTGTTTCATCCTGTGCACCCCAGCCGTCATTGACAGTTTGAAGTGCGCCATGTTCTGGTAATTTGCGCAGCCAGGCTAACAGGCAAGCGCGCAGCGACTCGCTCATATCAGTGCAGCGAATAATCGGAAAACTCTTCCATCACCCGGTGCAGGTGTTGGTGCATGGCCTGACGGGCCTGTTCCGAATCCTTTTTCTGCAGAGCAACGAAGATGGCCTGGTGATCAGCCACAATGGGTTCAGAGCCGCGCTCGCGCAACTTGGCATGAAAAGCGGCACTGGTCTCGGATTGCTTACGCAAACCCCACAGCCACTCAATGGTGGTACTGAGGGCGCTGTTGCGACAGGCTTCAGCAATGACCAGATGAAACTGCTGATCTACCAGCTCCGATGCCTGGGCATCGGTACCGGCCAGGTCTTGCATCTGCTTCAGTAGAGAACGCGCCAGGTGCAACTCCTGTTGACTGATGCGCTGCGCTGCCAGGGCTGCGGCCTCTCCTTCCACCAGCATTCTCGCCTCCAGTATCTCGAACGGGCCGGGTTGGTTGAGAGAACTGCCGAGACTGTGTTCATGCGGGCTTTCACAAACGTACACGCCAGAGCCTGATCGAATCTCCACCAGATTGCTGACTTCCAGCGCGATCATGGCCTCGCGAATGGTGGGCCGGCTGACATCAAGGCGGCTGGCCAGATCGCGCTCCGAGGGCAGACGCTCTCCCACGGGAATCTGCCCCGAGTGGATCATCTCAGTGAGTTGTTCGGCGATTTGCAGGTAGAGTCGCTTGACGCTGACGCTTTCCAACTGCATGCGGTCTTCTCCATGGTGTCAGGTTGACCATGCTACGATCATGATGTTAGTGTGGTCAAGTGGTAAGGCCAATTTAATTCGGAAGCTGTAAGCATGGTAAGGATTCACGACGCCCGCGTCATTGTTACCTGCCCCGGGCGTAACTTTGTCACTATCAAGATTGAAACCGATGCAGGTATCTACGGCATTGGCGATGCCACCCTTAACGGCCGAGAGCTGGCGGTGGTCAGCTATTTGGAAGATCACCTGATTCCCTGCCTGCTCGGTCGCGATGCCCACCGGATTGAAGATATCTGGCAGTTCTTCTACCGCGGTGCGTACTGGCGCCGCGGCGCGGTGGGCATGTGTGCCATCGCCGCCATCGACATGGCCCTGTGGGATATCAAGGCCAAGGCCGCCAATCTCCCTCTCTATCAACTATTGGGAGGTCGCAGCCGCGATGCTGTCATGGTGTACGGCCATGCCAACGGTGGCAGCATTGAAGAAACCGTCGATGAGGTAGGCCGCTATATCGATATGGGTTATAAAGCCATCCGCGCCCAGTCCGGCGTGCCCGGCCTGACTTCAACCTACGGTGTGTCGGGCGACAAGATGTATTACGAGCCCGCCGATGCAGACCTGCCCAGCGAAAACATCTGGTCAACCGGCAAGTATCTCAACCATGCCCCACAGCTCTTTCAGGCGCTGCGCGACAGCTATGGCTACGACCACCACCTGCTGCACGACGTGCACCACCGCCTCACCCCCATTGAAGCGGGACGATTGGGTAAAGACCTTGAACCCTACCGTTTATTTTGGCTGGAAGATGCGATCCCCGCCGAGCTACAGGAAGGCTTTCGACTTATCCGGCAACACACCACTACCCCACTGGCGGTAGGTGAAATTTTTCATTCGATTTATGACTGTCAGCAATTGATCACCGAGCAGTTGATTGATTACATTCGCGCCACCCTGGTGCATGCCGGTGGCATTACCCACCTGCGCCGCATCGCTCACCTGGCGGAACTCTATCATGTGAAAACCGGCTTCCACGGCGCCACCGACCTGTCGCCCATCACCATGGGCGCGGCGCTGCACTTCGATACCTGGGTCCCCAATTTTGGGATCCAGGAATATATGCGCCATACGCCCCAGACCGATGAGGTATTCCCCCACGACTACGCCTTTAACGATGGCTACCTGTACGCGGGCGAAACACCGGGACACGGTGTCGACATCAATGAAGAGCTGGCCGCGAAATACCCCTACCAACGTGCCTACCTGCCGGTCAATCGGCTGGAAGACGGCACCATGTGCAACTGGTGATTTGCGTTCTCGGCGAAGCCATGCTGGAATTTTCTGCAGGTGCAGACAACAGGGCTGGCGTGGCCGTGGCCGGTGATACGTTCAACACGGCCGTGGGGCTTGCACAACTGGGTGAGCAGGTCAGCTACCTCACGGGACTGGGCGCGGACAGTGAAAGCGGCGATATTTACGCTGTCTGTAAACAGTGGGATGTAGGCACAGAACTTATAGTCACACTGGCCGATAAAATTCCCGGCCGCTACACCATTCACCTGAATGATCAGGGCGAGCGCAGTTTTAGCTATGACAGGGACAACTCCGCCGCCCGCGCGCTATTTTCAGATACCGGTCTGTTGGCGATGCAATTGCAGCACATTGCACCGGCACAGTGGATATATCTGTCAGGCATCACCCTGGCTATCGCCAGCCAGCCATGTCGCGACCTGTTGATGGAATTCCTGAACAACTATCGAAGCAACAATGGCCGTGTGGTTTTTGACTGCAACCACCGACCGCTGTTGTGGGAAAACTCCCTGCAGGCCCAGCAGTGCTATCTGTCTACCTTGCAACACTGCGATCTATTTTTTGCCGGCGAGGAAGATATCGCCGCCGCATTCTCCGTCAACGGTAGTGCGCTTTTTGACTGGTTGGAGCTGCTGTCAGTACCGCTGTCAGTACTCAAGTGCGGCAGTAAAAATATGTGGATATTAGATGCAGGTCAGTACGTGGAGGTTGCGGTCAAACCCGTACATCGCGTTATCGACAGCACCGGCGCCGGCGACATCTTCAATGCCGGCTTTCTCTCCTCAATACTGGCGGGCCACTCGCCGGCAATCGCTGCAGAAATGGGCCAGCGTCTCTCTGCAGAGTGCCTGCAGCACTGCGGCGCCCTGTTACCGGCAGACAGTTGGCAACATCTGAGGGGGTGACACGGCTGGTCAGCGCTAATTGCGGAGTCCATGGCCAGGCACTCAGCCCCAAAGCCATTGGCGCAATAGCCCAGGGCAAATTAAACACCATGTAGTAAACCAGGTTGGACGGCGGGTTAAGATGGGCGGGCTCTTCCGCAACGGCCCAGCCGTACAGCTCACGTAGCGGCGGCCAGGGACTATCAGGCGAAACAGGCACCCCCCAACCCCTCTGGCAAACTAAACAAAAAACCATACAGGATGGAGACGGTAAAAAACGCAATAAACAGCAGATCTACCGGGCGTCGAAAAATGAGACTCATCTATATCTACCCCTTAAACGCATTCATCGTATTGATGTATATTTACCGCCATGAAAATAGTGCTTCACTACGATGCCGGCAAGCGATTACAAAAAGACGTTGCCGCCCTCGCATCACAAGGACTGGCGGTGGTCTGTTGTGCCGAGGGTCCCAGCCAGCCGTTTCTGCCTGAACTAAAGGATGCCGAGGCGCTCTGGCACGTACTTCAACCCATAGACAAAGACATCATCGCCCAGGCTCCCAAGCTGAAACTGATTCAGAAAATCGGCGTGGGTGTGAATACCATCGACCTGGAGGCGGCCAAAGCCAAGGGCATCGCGGTCTGCAATATGCCCGGCACCAATAGCCGCGCCGTGGCTGAGATGAGCCTGATGTTGATGCTACAGGCGCTGCGCACAACGCCCCGGCTGGAACAGGCCTGTCGCAGCGGACAGTGGTACCTGGATGCCGGCAGCACGGAATGTCTCGGAGAGATCGGCGGCAAAACCGTGGGACTGGTGGGCTTCGGCGACATTCCACAATTGCTGGCACCCATGCTGGAGGCGATGGGTGCCAGGGTTATTTACACGGCACGCGCCGAAAGGCCGGCCGGTAGCGGCAATCGTTACCCTTTCCGCACACTCGATGCGCTACTGGCACAAGCAGATATTGTCTCTTTACATGTACCGTTGACCGACAGTACGGCGCAGCTAATAGACAACAAAGCCATCGCACAAATGAAAGGCGGTGCCATTCTTGTCAATACCGCCAGGGGTGGCCTGGTCGACGAAAGCGCCCTTTATCAGGCACTCACCGAAGGCAAGCTCAGCGCCGCCGGGCTGGATGTTTTCGCGACTGAGCCCACGCCCGCAGACAATCCATTGCTGGCACTCAACAACGTGGCCGTCGCGCCCCATGTCAGCTGGTTAACCAACGAGACCTGGGCACGCAGTATGAGCGTGGCGGCAGAAAATTGCCTGGCTATCAAAAACAACACACCCTTGCGCTTTCGAGTGGTTTAGTGAACTCCTGCTGAGTACCAGATCGGCGAAGTCCAGGCACGTTCCTGAATCGTGCTGGGCAATTGATCCGTCAGGCACCCATCGGGGCGTTCGTTTTCCGGCAGTGACAGACACAGGCGAGCAGACCAACGACAACTGGGATTCTCCACTATACGCGCGTAGTAGACGGCATCCTGACTGGCGTTAAAATCCGGGTCTCGCCATACACCGCAAAGGTTGGTGGCACCCGGTCCACGCAGCGTACAACTGGCCAGGTCTACGTCGGCACCATTGTTCGCATCACCGGCAACATCGTGAACCTGTTGATGGAACTCACCACCCTCACCCACCCAGCCCTTGATGATTTGCAGCCGTTGTAACAATCCACCGGGCTGCTCGGCCGTGCCCGGATCGGACTGGGCGGATACTGCAAACACCGGCGCGCTGGAACCCGCGGGTGCTGCGCCCAATACACCCCCCATAGGCACGCCAGCCTGGTAGCCCTGCTTGGCAAAGTCCGTACTTTCGCACATACCCGCCGGCAGCTCCCATGCTGCGAATAGTCGCGGCACTATGCGCGGCCCGCTGGTGGCAAATGCTTCCCGGCGCTTCAGGGCATCAAAAATAGAATCACGGTTATTTTCTTCCGCCCAGACACCGGCCAAACCACCGGGGTTCCAAAAGCCCGGACCTCGCGTCTTCTCGCCGACGCTCAGCAACGCCGCGGGGGTAAGGCCAAACTTGTAGGGCACATCGTATTCAGTAACCGCTCCCGGGGTAGACATGTGATTGTCAGTGCTACCGATAAAACCAAAGGAGTATGGATTAACGCCGATGCGCTGCTCTTCTCGCAGGCCTTCCAACAGGGCATAGCGAACGTAATCAACGGTGGATATGCAACCCTTGCCCTTCTGCGCGCCCCAACCCGCTCCCTCCTTACAGTCGACCAGTTCCTGGCGCCCAAGGTCTCGCACTTTCTCAAAATTACACAGCTCATCCTCGACGCCAATCACGTTGTACATGCCATTGCGGCACTCGCTCTCACCCTTAATCTGCATCATCTCTACAATGGGCTCAAGCCGCGCTCGCAGGGCCGCTTCTTCCTGCTGTCGCGCCAGCGGCAGATCGGCATATTCCACTTTGAATATCTGTCCATTGGAGAGATTGGGGTTGTGCGGAATCGCTATAGCCTCACAACCACTGTCGGTGTCGTTGCACAGGTCTGCCAGTTGGTGGCGTAAATCCATTGCCACCGGGGTCTCCAACGAAGATATCGGCAACTCCGGGGAGATTTCATTGCGCAAAATAATATTGCGGTGCACCTTGGTGGATTTGGGCGAGTGGCTGTATTCCCAGGCATGGAAGGTTGTGAACTCACAGGCACTGGAGCGGTCGTACCACTGCTCAGCCGCGTCCTGGTTGGCCCGCCAGACCGCGCTCAGCTCCGCCCGGCATAATTCGTCATCGTCGCCGCACACATCTGAGCGGCGCCCGCCAATGCCAATTAATCCACCGATACGCGCGCGAAAGCCCTGCAAGCCCAACAGTCTGGCCAGCCAGGATTGCTCTTCACCGCGGTAAATTTTGCAGCCATCGCTATTGTAGGAAGCAGAACCAGGGGTGGTACACAGGGAAACTTCAGACATCCACTCGGCATGGTCGGTAACTGCGGCAAAGTCCAGGGGACGATCTATCTGCGCTTTACGCATGCCCTGTTGAGGGTCACCGGAATACACATCAATGGCCTCACCGGTCGCATAACGATAGGCATCTGCCGGGGTGGTGCGGGTTCCCAGGCTATTGGCATCCATGGACACGGCGGTGTGGATATGCAGGTCGCCAAATAATGCCTGCCGCTCGGGCACCGATGTATCACAGTCTTGCCGGGGGATCAGCGGTTGCTTCTGGGCTGCCTGGGGTCCGGGCTGCCAGGGATCGGTGGATATTTCAATTCCACAGCCGGCTAGCAGAACAGTTGCGAACAGAGCTATAAGGGCAACCTTCATCGGTTTATCTCCGCCAGGGTAAAGGCATCACCAATAATGCGCTTGCCATCAAGGCTGCGCACTGGCCGGGCGACCGCGTGCAGAATATCCCGGCTGAGTACCACCTGTCCAACATGGCGCTGGCTACACAGCTCCAAGGCGGCCTCCGCCATCTCAACAGGTTCCACCATATCCGGACGACGCAGCGCGATGTCACGCACATAGGAAGCACCGGGCGTCATCACAATATTCGAGGGGGCCATGGCATTGATAAAAATGCCCTCTTCCACCAGCTCGTGCGCCAGTGCCTGGGTATATCGGTCCAGCGCCGCCTTGCTGGCCCTGTGTGTCAACCTGACCCCATACACTTCCTGTTTGGGATAACATAGATTTCAGGGCCACAGGTACTGGACAGTTCCGTCTCCTATCGGATCGCCGTCGGCCCTCAGCAAGGGCGCAAGGCCTTGATGATTCGCACCATCCGTCCCCTCGACAGACCTGATCCCGGGTTGGAGCGGGTGGCCAAGGCCAATGGATTTTCCCTACATGCAGGTGTGAGCTGCGATGGTCACCAAAAGAACAAACGGGAACGATTGTGTCGATACATTGCACGGCCACCGGTGGCCGTTCCCCGGCTTTCACTGAGCTCCACCGGCAAGGTTCTCTACACCTTGAAAACACCCTACCGGGATGGGACGACCCAGGTGGCCTTCGATCCTGTCGATTTCATTGCGCGGTTGGCTGCCCTAGTACCTAAGCCACGTATTAACCTCACCCGGTACCATGGTGTTCTCGCCCCCAACCACCGCCGGCGCGGACTGGTCACACCCGCTAAACGCGGCAAAGGTGTGAAGCGAATCGCCGGCACGGAAACTCGCTTACCCGCCGAGCGCCACGCCGCCATGACCTGGGCTCAGCGCCTGAAACGTGTGTTCAGCATCGACATCGAGGTTTGCGGCCGCTGCGGTGGGCCTGTCAGAGTCATCGCATGTATTGAGGACCAGAACATCATAGATAGAATCCTCGCTCACCTTCGCGATAGGGAACAGGACATCCCAACCTTGCTGCCACTGCTCACACCACCTCCCAGGGCACCACCTGAGACATTGCCTCTTTTCGCTGGGAAGGATTCCAGGTCAACAGCATTCAATCAGCAGGGACGCCACTAAGAAATTCGTTGGTATAGCGTTGTTCGTGCCAGGTCTCCAAGGTGAGCAAAAAAGATCTACAAGACCAGCAATGCGGGTACTCACCGCAGGCACTGCGCGAGCCGCCTTCCACCATTTCAGAATCCGAGACTATCTTTTAGACGACCAATTACTCTCGACGCCCCATTTATACTTCTATACTTTACTCCCCAGCACTATCCTTAAGATTTGGCTTCGCATGGACCCAATCACTCAGGCAATGGATATGGCCGCAATGTTACGAAATTTTAAGAACATGGAAAAAGGACTTTTACTCAAGCGTTTAGCCCCATTTGGGAAACGCTAAGTAGAAGCCTTGGTTCACTACCATGAGGCCTTAAATAAGGCAAGCAAGAATCCGGATGGCTCCAAAAGAAAAGAGAATGATGAACAAGCCAGCCAGGAAATGATTGAACTATGTCAGGAACTACTTAGATGTAATCAATTTAACCGCGACACTATTCCGCAAGACGAGGACTAAGTGTCAGTGAATTAAAGTTTTCCTAAATCAGCCATTGACAAAACACATAGTAATTGAATTCCCAGAGAACACGGAGCTTTATAGAGCAAATGCGATTCCTATCAAAGCATCAATAATATAAGACTTTTGAGCACTACCTCCACGATAGGCAATACATGTGGCTTCGTATGTGCTTTTAGCTTTTAGTGGACGAATTGCAACTAACTTTGCACAAAGATGTCCGTTGAGATTTAGACCTGTTGCTACCATTTGGTTAACTTCGGCGGCAGACAACGTTTTTTTTATTTGGTCGATATCAACATCCAATCCCATAGCTTTCATGCCAAATAGAGTGAGTTCATTTTTTTGAATGTCCGATAGAGAGACAGCTTGAGCTGAACTTGATAATACTAAAAATCCGACTAAAAACATTGCCAGACCAGAGGTCATTTTTCTATATTGCATCACTGCTGTCCCGTTAACTTTCATATGAGTTTCATTTGATTGACATCGGGCAGTCTGCCATCAGGCGGATCACCCCTTAACAACGCCATCAGGTCACGCTTATCAAACAAATTAAGCTGCAGTAATCGCAATAGCTGCTGCATACTCTTTGTGAGTCCAGACTGAAACTTCAGAAATGCAATTAGCAGGTATACGCACATCGCTATCCATATTTGAGTCATCACTGCATTCTTGCTCGTGCCAACAAACGATTTGATTTTCAGGTTCTGTTTTATCCACTTAAAGAATAATTCCACTTGCCACCTGGCTTTGTAGACATCGGCAATCGTCTTGGCTGCCAGTTTGAAATTGTTTGTTACAAACACATAGTGCTTACCCGTCTCCGCATCTTTGTAGCCAACCCGCCTTAATCGAACAGGACATTTTTTGGAGACCTGGGGGCCGGTGAATTCTATCGTTTGATCACACGTCAAACCTTTGCCTTTCAGCACCGATCGACGCTCGATAATGCGGTATTTTGCATTGCTCTTAAGCCGGGTGACGAAGAAAATACCCTTATCTGTCAATTGCTTATACCAAACGTAATCATTGTAGGCTTTATCAATTGCAATAATTCATATGAGTTTCATTTGATTGACATCGGGCAGTCTGCCATCAGGCGGATCACCCCTTAACAACGCCATCAGGTCACGCTTATCAAACAAATTAAGCTGCAGTAATCGCAATAGCTGCTGCATACTCTTTGTGAGTCCAGACTGAAACTTCAGAAATGCAATTAGCAGGTATACGCACATCGCTATCCATATTTGAGTCATCACTGCATTCTTGCTCGTGCCAACAAACGATTTGATTTTCAGGTTCTGTTTTATCCACTTAAAGAATAATTCCACTTGCCACCTGGCTTTGTAGACATCGGCAATCGTCTTGGCTGCCAGTTTGAAATTGTTTGTTACAAACACATAGTGCTTACCCGTCTCCGCATCTTTGTAGCCAACCCGCCTTAATCGAACAGGACATTTTTTGGAGACCTGGGGGCCGGTGAATTCTATCGTTTGATCACACGTCAAACCTTTGCCTTTCAGCACCGATCGACGCTCGATAATGCGGTATTTTGCATTGCTCTTAAGCCGGGTGACGAAGAAAATACCCTTATCTGTCAATTGCTTATACCAAACGTAATCATTGTAGGCTTTATCAATTGCAATAATACTTCCCTTAGGAAATATGAGCGTGCGACCCACTGTTACATCGTGCTTCTTCCCTTCCGTGACGACCACAAACTCCGGCAAATAACCCGCATGATTCAAACCGACGTGCAGTTTAATCGCTCCTTTGGTGGTGCGAAAATCAGCCCAGGGAAACGCAGACAAACACAAGTCGATGGTGGACGCGTCCAGCGAATAAAGCGGGTGAGTAAATCTGAAACTATGATCAGGCGCCACGCCTTGGCAGCGAGTTAACAGTTTTCCAAACAGCGCTTCGTACAGAGCATAAGGCTTATCTTCATTGATGCGCGATAGGTTAGATCGCGACAGCTTCGCGCTGCCCAGGTGGTAAAGGCGATGCATTTGCGCCGACATATTATCCACGATATCACGCAAGCTGTTTCGACCAGACAATTGAGCCATCGTCAGCGACACAAACTGTGACCAGCGGGAGGCTTTACGAAAGGAACGGCCAGAATGATGTTGTTTGGCAAGGGTCTCAAATTCATGTCTCGGAACAAGTTTTAGTATTTGTGACAGGATCGTATTACAATGCGCCATGGTCTGGTTCCCTCTATTTATACACTGTTTTTTAGACAATCTCATTGTATCAATTGTGGCGGAATCAGACCTCCTTATTTCTCCTTAACGGGACAGCAGTGATATTGCATCATTGTTTTCCTTTTAAGACATAATCAGGTTGTAGAAACCCATAATATAGGCAATTTTATGATTCACAAGTCATTTTTCTCTAGGTTCTATCTCTGAATAGTTTGCTTGCTGATATATGATTATGATGAGCGCGGATGTTTGCCCTACCCCTGCGCCAACTCCCCAAAAGAAACATATGGCTTGATGGTATTTAGTTCGTTTACTTCGGTACGTTTTGCCCGGGACAAATCCCAACGGAGCTGCAGATTCATCCAGAAATCTTCTGAAACGCCAAAAAACCTTGCCAGCCGAAGTGCAGTGCTGGGAGTGATGCCTCCTTTACCGTTGATAATCTCGTTAATCCGTTGGTATGGCACATGGATCGCCACCGACAGGTCGCGTTGCGAAATCGACATTGGCAGCAGAAACTCTTCCAATAACATTTCGCCGGGATGGGTTGGTTCACGGAACTTGGGTGCTAGTGTAGTGTTGCAAATAAATTGCTCATTTAGCTAATGCCTGACGAGCACGGTTTGTTTTTGCCAGTATGTCTTCGGCTGATTTAGTCCAGACAAACGGTTTCGGATTCTCGTTATGAGCGGCAATAAACTTCATAATCTTTTCCTCCAAGTCTGTCACTGAGCTAAACACGCCCCGGCGTATCTGCTGGTCAGTAATTAGCCCGAAGAATCGTTCGACAAGGTTTAACCAAGAGGAACTTGTTGGTATGAAATGCAACGTGACGCGTTTGTTACGCTTCAACCAGTTCTTCACTTTTTGATGTTTATGGGTAGAGTAGTTGTCCACAATCACATGCAGTTCCTTGCCCGGTTGTGTTTGTTTTTCCACAGTTTTCAAGAAGGCCAGAAATTCCTGATGCCGATGGCGCTGCTTGCACTCGCCAATCACTTCCCCCGAGAAGACATTGAGTGCGGCAAATAACGTGCTGGTGCCATGGCGTTTGTAGTCGTGCGTCATGGTCGCTGCTCGCCCTTTCTTCAACGGTAATCCCGGCTGAGTTCGGTCTAACGCCTGTATGGAGCTTTTTTCATCGACACAGAATACCACTGCATTTTCTGGCGGATCAAGATAAAGCCCCACCACATCTTCCAACTTTTCCGCAAACTGCGGATCGTTACTGATTTTAAACTGACTGATCAAGTGCGGTTTAAACCCGCAGTCACGCCAAACTCTGGCGACAAATGAGTAGTTCGTACCCAATTCGGCTGCCAGCGTTCTTGTGCTCCAGTGAGTGGCATTTACCGGAACTTCTTGAGTGGTCTTTTCAATAACCTTCTGACGTAATCGTGCTTGTACTTGACTGTTTTTCCCGCCGTAGTTCCCGCCCCTGGGCAAGTCTTTCTCTATTGCAGCCAACCCGCCCTCGGCAAACCGGTTTCTCCACCGGCCCGCTTTATGAGCGCTGATTGACATATGTTCGGATATTTCACCATTGTTGAGGCCTTCACGGGCTAACAGCACGATAGTAAGCCGTTCCCTGAGCCGCACTGATGTCTTACCGCTGCGACACAATTTTTCATATTCTTCCCGTTGTTTACGTGATAAAACAATTGGTACAGGTGCGCCCATAGCAAGGATCGTCCAGTCAAAAACCTGTACTGGATTATACTACATTTGAATACTTTATATGCAACACTACACTAGTGTCAAGAAGTCAGATCAAGATCCAGATGTAATGGAGTATGTTAAGTGGCTTATTGAGATGGCTGAAGTAGAAGAGTAATGGGAGTACATACGAAACTTCATAACGTGCACTGGCAGTGCAGTATCAGCAATAGACATCCGCACAAACAAATGATACAATTCACAAATGACGTATGTAGCTATTGATGATGCCCCCTTCTCACCGGAGGATATTGTTAAGATCAAGAAGATGGGAATTGTTGGTGCTGACTGGGGCCACCCAGAAGTAGTGTTAGATGATCCTGTGGCGTATTTCAAAGCCTCGGATAAGCGGACTGAGCTGAAGGCAGGCACGAAAATATCCAAACCACCGCGTTGGTTTGATGATCCAGTTTTCTTCCAGTAGTACTTTCGCTTTTCTCCCAAAAGTTGCGCATGAAGTTTGAATCTTGTACCTTTGCGGTATGGAAAAGCGTGTTCAGTTCTCAAAACTAGACCCAGATCGCCAGTTAGTCTATGGCGAGGTGTACGTTCCTGATGTGTTTGATTCCCAGGGTGACTATATGACTCGGGAAGCCATTGAAGCTATGGCGCATGATTTTATGAGGAATGGTCGAGTATCGAAGGTTGATACGAATCATGATCAGGTAGACAATGGTAGTGTCGTTGTGGAGTGTTTTATTGCTCGATCAGGTGATCCTGATTTCATTGAAGGCCAACCACCGCTGGCGCGGACTGGTCACACCCGCTAAACGCGGCAAAGGTGTGAAGCGAATCGCCAGTACGGAAACTCGCTTACCCGCCGAGCGCCACGCCGCCATGACCTGGGCTCAGCGCCTGAAACGTGTGTTCAGCATCGACATCGAGGTTTGCGGCCGCTGCGGTGGGCCTGTCAGAGTCATCGCATGTATTGAGGACCAGAACATCATAGATAGAATCCTCGCTCACCTTCGCGATAGGGAACAGGACATCCCAACCTTGCTGCCACTGCTCACACCACCTCCCAGGGCACCACCTGAGACATTGCCTCTTTTCGCTGGGAAGGATTCCAGGTCAACAGCATTCAATCAGCAGGGACGCCACTAAGAAATTCGTTGGTATAGCGTTGTTCGTGCCAGGTCTCTAAGGTGAGCAAAAAAGATCTACAAGACCAGCAATGCGGGTACTCACCGCAGGCACTGCGCGAGCCGCCTTCCACCATTTCAGGATCCGAGACTATCTTTTAGACGACCAATTACTCTCGACGCCCCATTTATACTTCTTATACTCAAAGCACGGGTGGTGGCGAGTTAAGTTGGTGACGCGCCTTCCAAATCTTTTTCCTTCAGGGGCTAAAGGCCGGAGCCCTTCGCCATGGAATAGAACTTGAAGGCAGTTATCACGACATCTCCTCGATCCACTGCTTGATTTTGAGTGCCATTAGCCTGCGACGCTCGGCCAGGAAATCCTCGTAGTCGAATGAACCGCCGTCCAGCATATTATCGGGTATGCAATTGGCGGCCAGGTTGGCACGCATCTCTGCTTCATTAGTGATTCCACCATAACGTTTCTTTCCGCCGTTGCACTGCTCGGCTAACGCGCTGAAGTATTCTTCAGGTGCCTTATCACCAATGGCGATGTTGATCTCGCTTTGAGCGATGACGAAGTTAGCGATCTGGTTATAACGCCCGCGATTTAATCCCTGGCGTTGCAGATGCTTGCGCGGGAAGACGTGGTGTTTGTCACCGCGGCTAATCAACAGATCGCGCACAGTAATATCGGTTGAGAGAAAACCTTTATCCCCCAATTTCACTTGCGCTGACTGGTAGGCGATAAAATATGGGCTGATGGCTGATGAAGTATCCATTTCCTGCAACAACATCCCGGTCCAAAAAGTGTCCGGTAACTCGTTCTCAATAACAGTCTCTGTGTAGGCTTTCACGCCCCGGTCCGTAATCTGGCGGATGTCGACATCGAAAGTAGTTTCTGGACTACCAGAGTATCGTCCTGTCAGGACCGACATGGCATACCAGCGACGGACCATGTGTTCAATGTCATTGGCGGGCAGATTTTCTTTGCGTCCGCGCAGATAAAGAATGTAGGCAAAGTTGACCGCGTTGCGACTGCGGATAAGCGCACTGGTGATGAACCCGGCCGACCGCAAAATCATAGTCAGGCGGTCAAAATGGGTCTTGCTCATAAAGGCATCAATGCCACTTTTAAGTTGGGCGAAAGACTTTTCGGTAATAGCCTCCTCGTATTCGCGAGTCTCAAAGTTGCGACCTGAGAGCAGAGCAACAAGGTCCTGCAATTTGCCGCGGCCAAACTCGGATGTGAAGGCGACACGTAGCATGTCAGTATAGGTTGGGTCATAGAGATCGTCATTGACGTCCTTGAGCCAGCGCATCTTCGGCAGGAATTCCGACTGCGCAAAATTTGGGTCGCCTTTCTCGATCTTGGAGAAATACTCTGGTGCCACGGCCAAGTGACAAAAATAATCAATAGCCTTGCGCAACAAGTTTCCACCGAATTTCTCGTCGACTGCAATCTTCGACATGGCGAAGTCGGCTTGGGAAAGCACGGCACCAGCCGAGTTCACACGAATAAAGATTTCGGTAACGGTCTCAATATCGAGATCCTCGGCCAATTCAATCAAGCCTACATGGTTATTGACTATCTTGCCTACCTTCTGCAATACCTTGCCAACGGTTGTTCGATTTGTCGTCGGATTTTGTGTGACATACTGTTCGGTTAATCCAAAGATGTCTGCATCGGGGTCGAAGAGTACCGATACATCGTCAATCCATGCGGCGTCCTTGGCGATGGCCGGGTTGTGCACTTCGAAACGCTCCTCGCCGGGATGAAAGGCAATACGAATGCGGACCGTCTCGTAGTCCTTGGTCAACACTTCGCGACCCAGCAATGATGCCATCAGTGCGGTCACTCGCTGCTGACCATCAATCAAAACACGTTTGCCGGCAGAGTGTGAGCCGTCCTTAAGTTTGACGGTCGGGTTACGCCAGGAGATGAGGGAGCCGACCGGATAGCCTTGATAGAGTGAGTCAAGCAAGTTGCGCACCTTGGTCGCATTCCAGACGAACGGGCGTTGAATCTCAGGTATGGCAATCTCGCCGGATTTCACCCAGGCGAGCAAGGTATCAACAGGATGCGGGGTAACGGAATATCGTTGTGTAGTCATCAATTAAACTCCTGCTGAATGGAAAACATGCCGATTGGTATGGTCATAACATGAAATTTTTTACTTGGACTGTTGCCGAACAGAAAAATAATACTCTTTTGTTGTTTGGTAGGCAACAATGATGCCACCACATACTGGACAAATCGGGCAAAAGTTTGGCGATGGACTGGCAGGGCATCAAGTAATCCAATTCGCCCAAACTCGATCGAGCAATCCAGTTATTAAACCCAGCGGCGTTAGTCGCTATCATTAATCATTGCTCTATCTCTGGCGCGACATTCTGAAACAAATCAGTATAACTCTGATATATAAACTTCCGGTTGCGGGCTTGCTTGGTCACCTCGTGCAGGATGCCGGTTTTGACCAGACGCCCCGTCAGGTTGTTGGCCGCCTGATAGGTTGTGCCAATCAGATTGCGTATTTCTGGGACGGAAATAATCGGATGGTCGTAGAGGTATTCCAATACGCGGTGTCCATTACCGGCGACGCGACCAAATCCCGCAGTAATTGACTCCCGATGTTTCTCCCTGAGTTGGATAATGTCGCGCGCGGTTTTGATTGCCTCTTTGCTTACTTCAACGACGCCACGCAAGAAAAAACTGAGCCATTGCTCTCAGGTGCCCGCGTCACGCACCGATTGTAGTTCATCATAGTATTGTTGCTGGTGTTTCTTGAAATAATAGGACAGATAGAGCGCCGGCTTGAGTAGCACTTCCCGCTCGCACAACATAAAGATAATAAGCAGCCTGCCAACACGGCCATTGCCGTCAAGGAAGGGATGGATGGCTTCAAACTGGGCATGAGCCAGCCCAATCTTGATTAACAGCGGCAAGTTGGTGTCAGCGTGATAGAACTTTTCTATTGAGGACCAGAACATCATAGATAGAATCCTCGCTCACCTTCGCGATAGGGAACAGGACATCCCAACCTTGCTGCCACTGCTCACACCACCTCCCAGGGCACCACCTGAGACATTGCCTCTTTTCGCTGGGAAGGATTCCAGGTCAACAGCATTCAATCAGCAGGGACGCCACTAAGAAATTCGTTGGTATAGCGTTGTTCGTGTCAGGTCTCTAAGGTGAGCAAAAAAGATCTACAAGACCAGCAATGCGGGTACTCACCGCAGGCACTGCGCGAGCCGTCTTCCACCATTTCAGGATCCGAGACTATCTTTTAGACGACCAATTACTCTCGACGCCCCATTTATACTTCTAGGGTCTATCCGGGTTTCCCAACGAGTTTTTTGAAAAAATCCTGTTATTGAAAAACTATCCGAATACCCCTGGACTTTCCCCGGCGTAGTGTGGGCAGGCGGTGGGTTAGTGTGGGTAACCGGTGGTATGTGAGGCACGAACATTCCACGGGTTATCCACATGATCACCTCGCCAGGGATGGCGGGGTGAAATCCACGGCCTGTCCACACGGAGTCCGGCTGACAGATGTCGGGGTTCTTTTACCCACAGTTATCCCCGAGGACCCGAACTTCCCCATCATTTCATGTTGATGCAATGACTTGAATTCACACGTAAACACGGGCTTCATCCCCGCTGTAGATTACCGTCAACAAAAAGGAGAAGCCCGTGAGCAACCTGAAGTTGCTGTATAAGATATTACGCCTCAAAGGTATGAAAATCACCCAGTTCTGGTTCAAAAACCGCAACAAGGAACTGCATCTGGCGGTCAAGCCCTACAAGAATGGCTGCCGCTGCCCCGAATGTGAACGGCGCTGCCGGATTGTGCGTCATACGACCGAGCTGCGCCGGTGGGAGGATCTCACACTCATGGGGATGAAGGTCTTGCTCTGGTATGCCCCAAAGGAGATCTGCTGCCCAACGCACGGGCGGGTGCAGGAGACGATCCCCTGGGCGCCAGCCTATTCACGTATCACCTACCGACTGGAGTGGCGGATCTGCTCCCTGTGCCAGATCATGACCCAGAAGGCCGCCGCCGAGATTCTGGTGATGCCTTCCTCCACCCTGTCCGACCTGCTGCACCGGATCATCACGCGGGTGCGCCACGGCCATAAAATCCGTGGCCTGGTCACTCTCGGCGTCGACGAGATTTCCTTCTTGAAGGGCCGCAAATTCGCCACACTCGTCTATGATCTGGACCGCTCTCGTATCTTGTGGGTGGGCCTGGGAAAAGGCCGCGAGACCATTGACCGCTTCTTCAACGAACACCTGAGCAAGGGGCAGAAAGCACGCATCCTGTGGGCCAGTTGTGACATGAGTCGCGCCTATACCGGGGCCATTGAACATCACTGCCCCAACGCCACGCTCATCATCGACCGCTTCCATGTCGTCAAGGCGCTGAACCAGGCTGTGGATGAGGTGCGCAAGGACGAGTGGCGTGCCCTCGATACCGGGGGGCGCAAGGCGATCAAGGGCCTGCGATGGCTGCTCAGCATGCACTCGAGCCATCGCACCAAGAGACAGTCTCGATTCCTCAATAGCTTGCGCAACTCCAATCGGCGTATCCACCGAGCCTGGGTGCTCAAGGACGAGTTCGAACACATCTGGAATTACCGTTATCGTGGCTCAGCTGAGAAGTTCCTGAAACGCTGGATGACCACCGCCCTGCGTAGCCGTATCCCCTCGTTGCGCCAATTTGTCACCACGGTGCGAAATTACTTTGATAACATCGTCGCGTTCACCGATAGAAACCTGACCAATGCCGTCGGTGAAGGCCTGAACCGCATTGTCAAAATCGTCAAGAACCGAGCGTCTGGATATCGTAACCTGCACAACTTCGCCGACATGATTTACCTGACCGTTGGCGACCTCGATATTCCTGCGCATATTCCCAGCGATTTACGTACACTGTGAGTAAGGTCCTAATCTCTATAAAACAGCATCAGGATCGTATTTCATTGGTTGGGAGATCCGGATATAGCCTACTTCTATACTCTATTTTCGTTAACCCGCCAATTCTTCCTGCATCTCGTCGCGCATCACAAACTTCTGAATTTTGCCCGTCACCGTCATCGGGAACTCATCGACGAAGCGGATATGGAGGGGAACCTTGAAGTGGGTGATCTGGTCCTTGCAGTAATCCTTGACGCCTTCGACTGTCAGCGCGGCACCCTCGGCTACCTGAATCCAGGCGCATACCACTTCTCCCAGCTTCTCGTCCGGGATGCCGAACACCTGCACTTCTACAATAGACGGGTGGGTATAGAGAAATTCCTCCACCTCCCGTGGGTAAATATTCTCGCCGCCACGGATAATCATATCCTTGATGCGGCCCACCACCTGCACATAACCCTCGCTATCCATAATACCCAGGTCACCGGAATGCAGCCAGCCGGCGGGATCAATGGTTTGCGCCGTGCGCTCAGGGTCATTCCAGTAGCCGCGCATCACCGAATAACCACGCGTGCAAATTTCACCCCTTGCCCCGATAGGCACCACCCTGCCCTGTTCATCAATCAGGCGTATCTCCACCCAGGGAACGGCGCGACCCACGGTTTCCGTGCGCTTTTGCAGTGAATCATCGGGCCGGGTCATATGGTTGATGGGGCTGAGTTCTGTCTGGCCGTAAGCGATGAGAATATCCTCCATGTGCATCTCACCGATGACCCGCTTCATGACCTCTACCGGACAGGGCGCGCCCGCCATGACGCCGGTGCGCAAAGTTGTCAGGTCAAACTCGGCAAACTGCGGATGATCCAATTCAGCAATAAACATGGTTGGCACGCCGTGTAAGGCCGTGCATTTTTCGCCCTGCACGGTTTGCAGGGTCTCCAGCGGGTCGAAAGCCTCACCTGGGAAAATTGCGGTGGAACCGTGGGTCATACAGGTCAGCACCGCCAGCACCATGCCGAAACAGTGATACAGGGGCACGGGAATGCAGAGCCTGTCCTGGTCCGTGAAAGCCATACCTTCACCGGTGAGGTAGCCGTTGTTGAGAATATTGCAGTGGGTCAGGGTCGCGCCTTTGGGGGTACCGGTCGTGCCACTGGTGAACTGGATATTGATGGGATCATCGGGCTTGAGAATGCCCTTCAGCTCTTCCAGGCGCCGATATTCTGCATCACCACCGGCATCGCAGACCGCCGCGAAATTCAACATGCCGGGCGTAGCCGTCTCACCCATGCGAATAACCGTCTGCAGGTGGGGCAGTTTCTCTGCCTGTATAAGTTCCTGCAGCATTTGCAGGTACATACTGGTCTTGAAGCTTTCTGCCGAGACAATGGCCTTGCATTCCACCTTGTTGAGCGCGTATTCCAGCTCATACAAGCGGTAAGCCGGGTTAATACACACCATAATGGCGCCGATCCTGGCGGTGGCAAATTGCACCAGTACCCACTCGTAACTGTTGGGCCCCCAGATTCCGACTCGATCACCGCGCTCAATGCCCAGTGACAACATGCCTGCAGCCAGTCGGTTCACTTCGCGCTGCAATTCAGACCAGCTCCAGCGAATGTTCTGGTGCCGCACCACCAGCGCCTCTCCATCTGGATAACGATCGGCAATTTCATCGAAGTAAGCGCCAATAGTCCGGTAGATAATCTGGGTGGTAGAGGCGCCGCAGAAGTAGCTTTGTGTTAGTTCAGTCATCTCAAATATCCTGTTTGCCGGTTTTATACTGACTTATAAGGTGGATAATCAGCAGCTTAGTTATTAAATTGGGAAAATGCTATGCCCGAACTCATTAACGAGCTGCTCCAGGCGCTGGATGCAAACCGGGTCGTGCGCGCGGCAGTTGCACCATCGGCGGCAATATCTCTACCAACGCCGGCGGCATGAACGTGTTGCATATCTGCCCGCCTGCTCATACATAATGCCCCTGTATCCGAATAACGCTGTACACTTCACCATCGGTTTTTATCTGGAGGCGATCCATGCATATTTTTGCGCGGGTTCGACGCGTTTTTTCGCCATTTTCGGGGCTTTGCACCGTTGCGCTGATGTGGTTGCCAAGCATGGCGTACGCCCAGACCGGGCTGGACAGCGGCGACACCGCGTGGATTCTGGTGGCGAGCGCATTCGTCCTGATGATGACACTGCCGGGGCTGGCTTTGTTTTACAGTGGGCTGGTGCGCTCCGGCAACGTCCTGTCGGTGATGATGCAGTGTTTTTCCGTGGCTTGCGTGTCATCGGTGCTGTGGTTGCTTGCCGGTTACAGCATCGCCTTTGGTGACGGCGGCAATGCCAATGCGTGGTGGGGCGGTCTCGGCAAAGTGTTCCTCATCGGAATCGGCACCGACACCCTATCGGGCAGTATCCCGGAAATCTTGTTCTGCGTGTTTCAAATGACCTTCGCGGTCATCACCCCGGCGTTGATTGTCGGTGCATATGTTGAACGCATTAAATTCCTGCATGTGGTGTTGTTCAGCGGCTTGTGGATGCTCCTTGTCTACGCGCCGGTCGCCCACTGGCTTTGGGGCGGCGGCTTCCTCGCCGACCTCGGCGTATTGGATTTTGCCGGTGGTTTGGTGGTGCACGCCACCGCTGCCGTGGCCGCCTTGGTACTGGCAATCATGCTGGGCCCGCGCCGCGACTTTCCCGGCGACCTGCGCCCGCCCCACAATCCCGGCTTGACCATGGCCGGCGCAGCCATGCTGTGGGTCGGCTGGTATGGTTTCAACGGCGGTAGCGCCCTGGCCGCCAACGGTGCTGCGTCCATGGCGATTTTTGTCACCCATATCTCGGCATCAACCGCCGCGCTGGTATGGGTGGTCATCGAAAAACTGCGCTTCGGCAAACCCAGCCTCATCGGCCTGGTCACCGGCTTGATTGCCGGGCTCGCCTCAATTACCCCGGCCTCGGGTTTCGTGGGTCCGGTCGGCGGGTTGGTTATCGGCCTGGTCGGCGGCGTAGTCTGCTATCTTGCGGTGGAGTGGATTAAATTCAAACTACACATTGACGACGCCCTTGATGTATTCGCGGTGCACGGAGTCGGTGGCATCACCGGCACGCTGTTGACCGCGGTATTCGGTGCCTCGGCGTTCGGCGGTCTCGGTCTTGAGCGTAGCATCTCCGCACAACTTATCAACCAGATAATAGGCACGGTGGTGGTGGTCGTGTGGACCGCCGTAGCCTCATACCTGCTTGTCGTGTTGGTCAGGAAACTGGTCGGCTTACGGGTGGATGAACGTGATGAACTGGAGGGTCTGGATTACAGTTCTCACGGCGAACACAGTTATCACTTATAACGCAACGCACAGAAGGTTGATATGAGCAAGATTTTTGTTCTGAATCTGGAAGACGCGGTGCGCATACGCACCGGCGAATCCGGCGACATCGGTCTGCTGTGAATTGTTGAGGAGTCACGCTACGCGCGACGGCAATTGTATAAGAGGCTCACTAATTCGCTGACAGTTTCTTCCTCATTCTCGCCGCAAACGGGGATTTAGTTGAGTAAAGAGTCCGACGCAGTCGGACACAAAGCCGGAGCCGCCGAAATAAGGGGACACAACGAACCGGATGCTCAAAAACAACGCCGGCTACGATCTCAAACACCTGTTTATCGGCAGCGAGGGAACACTGGGCATTGTCACCCGCGCGGTATTAAAGCTCTTTCCCAAACCACTGAGCTGCGACAGCGCCCTGGTGGCTGTCGAGAATTTTGCCGCCGTGGTCACACTACTGAATCAGCTACAGCGTGACCTGGCGGGCACTCTCAGCGCCTACGAGGTGATGTGGGGCGAGTATTTTCGCGGGGTTACCGGTGACGATGGACACCGTGCGCCCATGCATCGTGAATACCCGTTCTACGTGATGATCGAAGCCGAAGGTGCTGACCAGGCGGCCGACTCACAACGCTTCGAGCAGCTGTTGGAAAACGCTTTGACGGGCGGCATCATCGTCGTCGATGCGGTGATTCCAAAATCAACGGCGGAACGCCGGGCCCTGTGGGATATTCGTGAGGACTTTGAAGCGATCCTGCCCGGTGACCTCTATGATGTCAGCCTGCCCATCCGCGCAAATGGAGGAAGTGATGTTGTTTCAGATCAGGCACCACTGCGGCCATCTCCAGAAAATCCCGGTCTTGATGTAAAAGGGTAAGGTTGTGTTCTACGGCGCACTGTGCAATCAGGCAATCAAACGTTGAGCGGATGGTTGACCCACGTCTGTGGCAACGCGCGTAAATAGCAGCCGCATCAATATGGCTCTGTCTACTATCCACCAACTCATAAAACGGCTGGCCACCTAAATACTCAGCAAGCGTAGTGAATCCTCGTTCATCACGTGTGCCTTGCAGTAGCTCCATTAGTATTTGATCGCAGATTCCATAGGATTGAGGATGCCCTAACAAATCCCTCAACATTGCAACTGCCTGAGTGGCATTCCCGCGCAGGAAATCTATCCAGACTGTAGTGTCAACCAGATACATTAACTTGTACGCCGGCTTTGCCGCGCCAGTTTGTGGTCATAATCTTCGTCAATAAGCTTCGAGCCGTACAGGTCGCGGATATCCGGGCGACGGCGATTTTGCACAAACTCCCTCAGCGCAACATCAATTAGCTCCCGCTTGGTCTTAATTTGGCTGAGCTGTTGTGCTTCGGCCACCAATTCATCGTCCAATACTATGTTGGTACGCATAAATACACCTATATATGTGTATAGTAGTGTGTATAAGCCTAACATAACCACATCTACGCTAACACACTGATTTTCAACCAAATATGCCCAATAATGGAGGCGCGCTGTAAGAATTACATCCCACCATTATATAACCCAGTAGGTTCAGGGGTCTTTTACTTGACTAAAACACTCGGGTTTGTGACAATCCCCTGCCTTACTGGGCTACAAAGAAGAGATAGCCATGCGTCTAACAACTAAAGGCCGTTACGCCGTAACGTCCATGCTGGATTTAGCACTTCACCAGACCGGCGGCCCCAATCCACTGGCCGGTATTTCGGCACGCCAGGATATCTCCCTGTCCTATCTGGAGCAGCTGTTTGCACAATTGCGCCGGCGCGGGCTGGTACAAAGCGTGCGCGGGCCCGGCGGCGGCTATCACCTGGGCAAAGCAGCCCACAGCATCAATATTGCTGAAGTCATTGAGGCGGTTAATGAAACTACAGATGCCACGCGTTGCCAGGGTGCCGGTGACTGCCAGAAAGGTGACACCTGCCTCACCCATCACCTGTGGATGGATCTCAGCGAGCAAATCCGAGACTTCCTGGGTAATATCAGCCTGGCTGACCTGGTCCAGCGGCAAGAGATCCTGGATATCGCCAAAAACCAGGAGAACAGGCAGAATGCCAGTGCGTCGGTATCGTCAGAATCCTCTATATCCCTGAGTAATATATAAATGTCACAGACACAAATCGACAGGTCCATTGGGCAGGAATACACCGCCGGCTTTGTAACCGACGTCGAATCCGACACCCTGGCACCGGGGCTCAACGAAGACGTTATTCGTTTTATCTCGGCCAAAAAAGATGAACCCGAGTGGCTGCAGGAGTGGCGCCTGGAAGCGTACCGCGGCTGGCGTGAAATGATTGAGCCCGAGTGGGCCCAGGTGCACTACCCCGCCGTAAAGTTTAACGAGATCTCTTACTGGTCCGCGCCCAAGAGCATGGAAGACCGTCCCCAGAGTCTGGACGAGGTCGATCCGGAATTGCTGAGAACCTACGAAAAGTTGGGCATTCCCCTGCACGAGCAGGAAGTGCTGGCCGGTGTTGCCGTGGATGTGGTATTCGACTCGGTTTCCGTGGGCACGACCTTTCGCGCCAAGCTCGCCGAGGCCGGCGTTATCTTTTGTTCCATCTCTGAAGCCGTAAAAAGTCATCCGGAGCTGGTGCGCAAACACCTGGGCACGGTAGTACCGCGCAAAGACAACTTCTACGCGGCTCTTAACAGTGCGGTATTTTCCGATGGTTCCTTCGTCTATATACCCGAGGGCGTGCGCTGCCCGATGGAGCTGTCCACCTATTTCCGTATCAACGAGGCCAACACCGGCCAGTTTGAACGCACCCTGATCATCGCCGCTGAAGGCAGCCATGTGAGCTACCTGGAAGGTTGTACCGCGCCTATGCGCGACGAAAACCAGTTGCACGCGGCCGTGGTGGAACTGGTGTGCCTGGACGACGCTGAAATCAAGTATTCCACTGTGCAGAACTGGTACCCGGGTGATGCTGACGGTAACGGCGGCATCTACAACTTTGTTACCAAACGCGCGGTGGCCCATCGCAACGCCAAAGTCTCCTGGACCCAGGTGGAAACGGGCTCCGCTATCACCTGGAAATATCCCAGCTGTATATTGCGCGGTGACAACAGTGTCGGCGAATTTTACTCGGTAGCGCTGACCAATAACTACCAGCAGGCAGACACCGGCACCAAGATGATTCACATGGGCAAGAACACCCGCTCCACCATCATCTCCAAGGGAATATCAGCGGGAAAGAGTTCCAACGCCTACCGCGGCCTGGTGCGCATGAGCCCGAAAGCGGAAGGCGCACGCAATTATACCCAATGTGACTCGCTGTTAATCGGCGACAAGTGTGCCGCCCACACCTTCCCCTATATCGAAAGCCGCAATCCCTCCGCGGTTATTGAACACGAAGCCACCACCTCCAAGGTGAGTGATGACCAGTTGTACCTATGTCAGCAACGGGGCCTGGATGCGGAGAAGGCGGTATCTATGATTGTGAATGGCTTCTGCAAGGAAGTATTCAAGGAGCTGCCCATGGAATTCGCCGTGGAAGCAGGCAAATTACTGGAAGTGAGCCTTGAGGGCTCAGTCGGTTAATCGAAAGAGAAACGAGAGAAGGCTAGATGTTAAAAATTGATAACCTGCACGCCAAGGTCGATGACCGGGACATCCTCAAAGGCCTCAGTCTGCACGTAAAACCGGGCGAAGTGCATGCCATCATGGGCCCGAACGGTTCTGGCAAGAGCACCCTCGGTCATATTTTGGCAGGCCGTCCCGGTTACACCGCTACCGCCGGCAGCGCTGAGTTTATGGGCCAGGATATTCTGCAGATGGAAACCGAGCAGCGCGCCCATATGGGCTTATTCCTGGCATTCCAATACCCGGTGGAGATTCCCGGGGTCAGCAATATGGAATTTCTCAAGGCGTCGGTCGATGCCATGCGCGAACAGCGGGGGCTGGCAGCGCTGGATACAGTGCACTTTATGAAACAGGCCCGCGCAGCCTGCAAGTCTGCCGATCTGGATGCGAGCTTTCTGAAACGCGGTGTCAACGAAGGGTTTTCCGGTGGCGAGAAAAAGCGCAACGAGTTACTGCAGATGATTATGCTGGAACCGAAACTGGCGATTATGGATGAGACCGACAGCGGTCTGGATATCGATGCCCTGCAGGTGGTGGCCGACGGCGTTAACGCCATGCGCGACGGCCAGCGATCTTTCGTTTTGATCACCCACTACCAGCGTCTATTGAACTACATTGAGCCCGACTATGTGCACGTACTGGCCAATGGCCGCATTGTGAAATCCGGCGACAAGTCTCTGGCGCTGGAGCTGGAAGATAAAGGCTATGCCTGGATTGAAGACGAGGTCGCCTGATGACAACTTTAATGAGCCGCGTTCTTGATGCTGCCAGCGATGCCGCCCCCCAGTGGCTGCAGCAACGACAAGTTGACGGCCGCGCGGCCTGGGCCAACTGTGAACTGCCCACACGCAAAACCGAAGCCTGGAAATACACCAGCCTGCACACGCTTAACCGCCAGTTTGAGGCTGCCGAACCCAGCGCCGCCACCAAAGAGGAACTGGGTTTCAACTACCCCTACCTGGGCGGTGCCAGGCTGGTTTTCGTCGACGGTTTTCTGCGCGAAGACCTGTCCCGTATGGAGTTACCCGCCGGCGTAGACCTGCTGCGTTTTGCCGACGCCGATGCGGACCAGGCCAAACAGATTCAAGCCCACCTGGGCAGCGCCGTAGACACTTCCAGGCATTTGTTTGCCAACCTCAACGATGCCGCGCTGGCCGATGGCATCTTCCTGCAGGTTGCAGCCAACGCCAATATTGAAGAACCCATTCACCTGGTCTGGCTCACCACCACCCGCGGTGCGGTATTTACCGTCAACCAGCGCTTGCTGGTAGTTGCGCAGACCCATAGTCGCGCCAGCGTGATCGAGCATTTTGATTGCGCAGGTAACGGCTCCGCCTTTACCAATGGCATCACCGAGTTGATATTGGAAGATGGCGCCCAACTCTATCACCATCGCCTGCATCTGGAAGAAGCCGGTGCCATGCACATTGGCGGCGTTCACGCCCGCCTCGCCAAAGACAGCCTGCTCAACAGCTTTCACCTGGCGCTGGGCAGCGACCTGAAACGCCTTGATATCGTGGTAGACCACCAGGGCCCCGGCGCCCACTGTGAACTCAACGGCATTTATTTATTGGGCGGCGAAGAGCACGTGGATTACCACACCTGCATAGAGCACGCCGTGCCCCACTGCACCAGCGATGAAGTGTTTCGCGGCATTATTGGCGACCGGGCCAGCGCCGTCTTCAACGGTCGTATACACATTCATCCGGATGCGCAGAAAACCCGCGCCGAGTTGCACAATGGCAACCTGCTGACCAGTGCCGGCGCCGAAATCAACACCAAGCCAGAACTGGAAATTTACGCTGATGACGTGCTGTGCGCCCATGGTGCCACCGTGGCGCAACTGGATTCAGAGATGATGCACTATCTGCGTTCGCGCGGTATCCCAGGCGATGAAGCGGAGGTCATGTTGAGCTACGGTTTTATCAACGAGGTTGTCGATAGTATCCGCATTGATGCGCTGCGCGACTACCTGCGCCCGCTACTGGCCAGTCGTTTGTGCCGCGATGCAAGCCTGACGAGGCACCTGGCATGAGTGCAATTGAATACAACTTCCAGACATTCGATGCAACCTTGATTCGAGATGATTTCCCCATTCTCCAGCAACAGGTCAATGGTCATCCGCTGGTCTACCTGGACAACGCCGCCACCACGCAAAAGCCTGCAGCGGTTATCACCGCGATCGCCGATTACTATCGCCATGACAACGCCAATGTACACCGCGGTGCACATGCACTGAGCGATCGGGCCACCGGCAAGTTCGAGGCCGCCCGCGAAAACGTCGCTCGCTTCCTGAACAGTCCCGGTTCAGAACAAATTATCTGGGTTAGCGGTGTCACCGAAGGGGTGAACCTGGTGGCACACAGTTGGGGCCGCAGCAATCTCGGGCCCGGTGACAAGGTATTGGTTTCCTATCTGGAACACCACTCGGATATCGTGCCCTGGCAATTGGTTTGTGCTGAGCAGGGCGCCGAAGTTGTTGCTATACCGGTTACACCCGCCGGTGATCTCGATCTCAACGCGCTGGACCAGCTATTGGACGAAAGCGTCAAGATGGTAGCGGTGAATCATGTTTCCAATGCGCTGGGCACGGTCAACCCGGTTGCCATGATTGCCGAAAAAGCCCACGCCGTGGGCGCAAAAATTCTTATAGACGGCGCCCAGTCTGTCGCTCACTGGCCGGTGGATGTACAGGCCCTGGATGGTGATTTCTATACGTTTTCCGGTCACAAGTTATTCGGTCCCACCGGTATTGGCGTGCTGTGGGGCAAACAGGACTTACTCAACGCCATGCCGCCCTTTTTAGGCGGTGGCGAGATGATCGAGACAGTCAGCTTCGAAGAAACGACTTTTAATACACTGCCTTTCAAGTTTGAAGCCGGTACGCCCAACATCGCCGGCGTGATTGGCCTCAGCGCTGCCATTGATTACCTCAATGCGCTGGATCGCGAAGCGGCGGCAGCCCACGAAGTCGCACTGCTGGAGCACACACTGGAGCTGGCCGCGGGCATCGAAGGATTGCACCGGGTTGGCAATCCCGACCATGCCGCCGGCATCTTCAGCTTTCTGCTGGAGGGCACGCACCCCTCCGACCTGGGCATGTTGCTGGACCAACAGGGCATTGCCGTTCGCACCGGCCACCATTGCGCCCAGCCACTAATGGATTTTTACGGAGTACCGGGCACTGCCAGGGCCTCTTATTCGATTTACAATACCCATGCGGATGTCGAGGCCTTATTCGTTGGTATTCGCAAGGCCAAGAGCCTGTTTGGTTAAGGAAAAATGACGATGACGGTAGAAACTTTTGACGTTAGCACTGATGTGCTGTCGGTCACCGCCGAGGCGGCCCAGCACCTGAAGAACCAGGTCGAGGCCAAGGGCAAAACAGCCGTGCGCATTAGCGTCAAGGAAAGTGGCTGCACCGGTTACATGTATGTGATGGAAGAGGTCGAGCAAGGCCAGTCCAGCGACGTAACGGTAGTCCTGGACAATGGTGTCAACGTGTACGTGGACGCCGATTCCCTGGGCGTGCTGCGCGGCACCCAACTGGATTACGTGAAGGAAGGCGTCAACCGCACCCTCAAGTTTCTCAATCCCAATGTCACCGCCGCCTGTGGCTGCGGTGAAAGCTTTAGCGTCTGAGGAATAAACATGTCTGCCCGGGAACGCACCATTCTTACCACCAATCGCGACTGTCCCGCGCGACTGGTACCGGTGGGTGATCCATTGACTATTCCGGCTCACACATTCGTCACGCTGACCCAGTCGCTGGGGGGCAACTACACCCTCACCTATAACGGCAACATGGTGCGGGTCGATGGCACCGATGCCGATGCCCTGGGGTTGGAACCACTCACCTTCGCATTTGTAGCCAGTGCCGATGGCAGTATCCATGAAGAACAGGTGTGGGAAGCCCTGCACACCGTGTTCGACCCGGAGATTCCGGTCGACCTGGTGAATCTCGGACTGATCTATTCCGTCACTATCGATCAGGCTATCGGCCAGGTTGAAATCCAGATGACACTGACTGCCCCTGGCTGCGGTATGGGACCAGTATTGGTGGGCGATGTTGAGTACCGCGTGGCACTGGTGCCCAATGTAAAATCCGTCAAGGTCGAATTGATTTTTGACCCTCCCTGGCACCGGGCGATGATGTCGGAGGAGGCCCAGTTGGAAACGGGCATGTTTTTCTGATGACGGCGGCGCAAAACCCCTTCGGCCACAGTATCGGCAGCGACGATATTATCGATACCCTGAGCTTCTTCGATGCCTGGGATGAACGCTACAAATACATCATTGATCTCGGCAGGGAATTGCCACCACTGGCCGCTGAGTTTCACACTCAAGAACGGTTGGTGCGCGGCTGCCAGAGCCAGGTGTGGATTGAAACCTGGATGGACGATGGCAAGCTGCAACTGGCGGTCGACAGCGATGCCTTTATCGTCAAGGGATTACTGGGGATTATTCTGGCGGCCTACAACAACAAGGCGCCCGCTGAGATTCAGGTCTTTGATATCGAAGGCTATTTCGCATCACTGGATCTGCTGGAACACCTCACCCCCACGCGGGGCAATGGCCTGCGCGCCATGGTGGCGCGCATCAAGGATATTGCCGCCGCAGCCCAACCCAAAATTTCCATCGCAAACCGGGTAATAGCCTTGAAAACTTCCTCGACTTCTTCCGGGTAAATTTTCTCGCTGGCAGAGTTATCGAAGATGTCAATCAGTTCTGCCGGGGTATAGCGGAAATTTACATTGTGGTGCTCGGTGCAGTGGGATCGACGACCGTTGCAATACCATCGAGTAAATCACCCGGACCGTGTCCCATAATGTTAGCCCGTATTTAATTGGAACCCTGAGCAATCTCATTATAGGGGACACCCTTATCCACCCGCACATCCTGGGGCAGGCCCAGCACCCGTTCGGCAATGATATTGCGCAGCACCTCGTCGGTGCCGCCGGCAATTCGGTAACCGGGCCCGCCCATAAAGGATCCCTGAAACAGCCTGCTGTCCAGTTCATCTCCGTCGCGGTCCACCAGGATGCCTCCCATATCCATCAGGTCGATACCGAAGGAACCGATATCCAGCATTTTGTTGGCACTGATGATCTTGGTGATAGAACTCTCCGGTCCAGGCGTTTGACCGCGAGACAAGGCGCTCATGACACGGTACCTGGTGTTGCGCAACCCACTCATCTGGCAGTACCAGTTGGCCACTTTCTCGCGCACCGAAGCATTCTCCAGTGCGGGGGCACCATCAATATCAAGCTTGCCCAACAACTTCATCAACTGCGGCACATCGCTGCCACCGGCATCGCCCACAGCCAGGCGCTCGTTCATCAGGGTGGTCAGTGACACGGTCCAACCGTCACCCTCCGCACCCAGGCGCTGACTATCGGGAATGCGCACATCGGTGAAATAAACCTCGTTAAAATTGGCATCTCCGGATATCTGCTTGATGGGCCGCACTTCTACGCCGGGTGATTTCATATCCAGAAAAAAGAAGGTCAGGCCCTTGTGCTTGGCGACGGTGGGATCACTGCGCGTCACCAGGATGCCCCAGTCGCAATAATGCGCGCCGGAGGTCCAGATCTTCTGGCCGTTAATAATCCAGTCGTCACCGTCGCGCTCACAGCGAGTACGCAGGTTGGCCAAATCAGAACCGGCACCGGGTTCACTGAACAATTGACACCAGATATCTTCACCCGCCGACATGCGCGGCAGGCGCGCCTGTTTGTGTTCGTTACTGGCATAGGCAATCATGGTGGGGCCACACATCCCCAGGCCAATCGCGTAGGGGCCAGTGGGCACATCATATTTGGATTCTTCCTGGCCCCAGATAATCAGCTCCATGGGACTGGCTCCGCGGCCACCGTATTCCACGGGCCAACGCAGGCAGGCCCAGCCATTGTCTGACTTTAGCTTCTGCCAGGCGCGGGCGCGCTGAATGTGGTCGTGCTCGCTCTCCTTGCGCGGCGGAGCATCCGCCTTGAGTGTGGCATTGGCGACCAAAAAGGCGCGCGCTTCGGCGCGAAATGCTGCTTCCTGAGGGGTATCGTCAAAGTTCATGGTTTAAGCCTCCGCTGCCTGGGCTGATTCAAGAGATGATTCAAGTGCCGTTACCAACTTATTTTGCCAGCCGGTCAAACCGCCCAGGTTGACCGCCAGCGCCTTGGCGCGACGGAAGTACATATGGCAGTCAAATTCCCAGGTAAAACCCATACCGCCGTGGGTCTGGATGTTTTCCTTGGCACATTCGTCGTAGGCCTGGGTAGCCGTAACCCGGGCGGTGGCGGCTGCCAGCGCCAGGTCTGGCGCATCGGTCGACAGTGCCCAGGCACCGTAATAACAGTTCGAGCGCGCCAGGGTCGAGGTAATATACATATCGGCCAACTTGTGTTTGATAGCCTGAAACGATGCAATAGACCGGCCAAAGGCGTATCGTCCCAGTGCATACTCCCTGGCCATTTCCAAGGTGGCTTGCGCGCCACCGGTTTGTTCAAAGGCGAACAATACAGCGGCTCGATTAATCAGTTGCCGGCTATTGCTCCAGCCGCTGCCGGCCTCCCCCAACAGTTCAGCCGCAACACCGCTGAAACGGATGCGGGCCTGGGAGCGGGTTGGGTCCATGGTCTCAACCGCCTGCCGCTCAACATCGGCGCCGGTCAGGTCGGCGACCGCCAGTGAGGTCGAGTCACCATCCTTTACCAGTACCACGGCAAAATCAGCGATATCACCATCCGGTACCGGCAGTTTTTCACCGCTGATTATGCCGTAGGCAAGCTGCGTGGTCAGTTTGTCCGGATTGGGTGCACCGCGCCCTTCCGCCATGGCGAAGGTGCCGATGATTTCGCCGGCCGCCAGGCGCGGTAAATAATTTTGCTTTTGCGCTTCACTGCCAAACTGCAGCAAGGCCTCCGTCGCCAGGTACACAGACGATGCGTAAGGCGTGGGCGCCAAACTGCGACCCAGCTCTTCTGCTATTACACAGAGCTCCAGGTAACCGAGCCCGACACCGCCATACTCCTGTGGAATACTCACGCCGGTCCAACCCAGCTCAACCATGGCCTGCCATATTTCTGCATCGTGTGACTTGTCAGCGTCGTCCAGTACCGCACGCACTTTTTCCAACGGGCATTGTTCACGCAGGAATTTCTGCACTTGTTCACGCAGCAGATTTTGCTCCTCTGAAAATTCGAAATTCATCCCTTCATCTACCTCTCTGATTGAAACGCGGCAACACGAGCCACCGCATTATCAGGCCGATCAGCCACCTTTTAAACATAATTCAGTCTCTTAGCCTGCAATGGTGACCCCGCCGTCGATCACCAGCTTCTGCCCGGTCATGAACGCGCCGGCGGCCGAGGCCAGGAAAACCGCCGCACCGGCAATTTCATCGGGGCTGCCGATGCGCTTCAATGGCGCACCGCCGGTGGCGTGTTTGAGAATATCGGGATTCTCCCACAGGGCCCGTGCAAAATAGGTTTTGATCAGCCCGGGGGCAATACAATTGGCGCGGATATTGTGCTGGCCGTACTCCACCGACAGGTTGCGAACGATCTGGAAGTCCGCCGCTTTGGAAATACCGTAGGTTCCTATGGTGCTGGAGCCTCTGAGCCCAGCAATGGAAGAAATAATGGTTACTGAACCGTCCTTGCGCTCTACCATGCCGGGCAACACCATATTACCCAGCCACATGTTGGCCTTGATATTAACGTTCATGATCTTGTCAAAGGCTTCATCGGGAATGTCGGCGGAACTGCCAAAGAAAGGATTTACGGCCGCATTGCAGACCAGGCTGTCTATCTGGCCCCATTTTTCCTGAGTCCTGGCAACCAGATTTTCCAGTTCTTCCCGGTGAGCGATATTACAGGGAATGGCCACGGCAACCTCTGCGCCCTGCTGCTCATTAATGGCCGCTGCCACTTCATCGCAGGCATCGGCCTTGCGGCTGGAGACAACCACCCTGGCGCCGTGCTGCGCCATACGCTCCACGATAGCCCGCCCAATGCCCTTGGTTGATCCCGTGACCAAAGCCACCTTGCCGGTGAGGTCGAATAAGCTGTCCATGGTGTGCTCCTTTACTGGTGAATGACTTTTTACCTGGGTAGTGCATCATTCTTTCTGTAATTTCATGGTGGCTTGAAGAGCTGAGCCACCCGGTTGTCCCTGAATGTGATTTTGATGGATTACCAACGAGAGGAAACACCGGATGACTCAGCCTGTACAGAATAATGCGATTTACAATGCAGTGGAACCGCTCAGGGACAATGTTTTTGATGGTCTCACGGAGGCGGTTACCGTGCTATTGAATACGGCGATGGTGGCCGAGAAATGTTTCAAATTCTGGGCCAACCGGGACTTCAGCCGCTGGTACAACCGCGCCTGGCGGAAGCTTGCGGCTAGTCGCTTTCGCCACCTGACTTTATGGCTGGACGACCGCTATCACAATCGGGGACGCAACAAATCAGGTTTCATTGTATTTTTTTGCTGTTTTAGGCAGTGCTTTCTAATTTTTTAACCTAATGTGCACCCGTGGCTGTCCATAGCAGCCGATATTTGATCCGTTCATTAGAGAGGAATACACCATGACCACTGCCGAGAAAGCCCCTGCAAAGAAAGTAGCTGCCAAGAAGGCCGCTCCCAAGAAAGTTGCTGCGAAGAAAGCTCCTGAGTTTTCCCTGAAGGCATCTGCCGAGAAAGCTGTAAACATCTACCTGGGTGTTATCGGCAAAGGCTACGACCGCGTTCAAGAGAACATCAAGACTTCACGCAAAGACAATGAAAAGCGTATGAGCGATCTGGAAAAGCGTGGTGCCAAGCTGCGTAAAGAACTCAACAAGAGCTTCGACAAGCTCGAAGCACCTGAGTTTGACAACATTGTTGAAGACGTTAAAAGCCAGATCTCCAAGCTGCAAGATCAGATCGAAGACGTAGTAGAAACTGCAAAAGAGAAGCTGACCCCGGCCAAGAAAGCCGCTTAAGTCACCATCTCATTCAGGTCTTTTTGGGGGGTTGATCTACGGATCAACCCCCCTTTTTTTATGCCAGGCAACGAGAAGTCTCAACAAATGCGTCAGCCGCCAGATCACTGGCATAGGCCGCATTCTGCGGCCCGCAACCAATCCCAGTGACGCGGCAACAGGGTCACTTCTCGATCTGGGTGGCCGATCAGATCGCACCCTCACCCAGCTGTTTTACCGCATAGTCGCAGGCCCGCGCAGTCAGCGCCATATAGGTCAGGGATGGATTGACACAGACTCTGTCGGGTTGGCACCCATCCGCGCCGTGCCCATCTCGTGAATGGCGCCACCACCGATTGGTTCACGGATAACATCACCAGCGAAGGCAGCCATGTTCATGACTGCACCAGCCGCCTTGAGAATACGATCGCCCTGGCGTTGCATATCGCGCTCAAGCGCCCGCTCATTCTCGCCTCAGGTAAATTCGACAGCCACCTGTGGAATGCCGAACCGGTCCACCTTGGCAGGATGAAGTTTAACGGTGTTACTCTCGTAGGGTAGGCACTCAGCGAAGCCGCCCAGTATCCACATCCAAAAGCCGGGCTTGCGCAGGCTGTTCTTGAGGTCTGCACCAAAGCCTTTGCGGTTCATATCCATTGTCCAATCGGCGCGTATCGGCACCACCTGAAAGCCATAGCCACGGACAAAATCCGCATCCTCGTCCTGGCCACCGACATTGCGGAAGCGGGGAATGTAGGTGTTGTTGGGCCGATTGCCGTGGTAGTAGCGATCCATATTGTCGACAAACATACCCATGCCACCCAAACTCTGGTAGTGGTCCATCAGATAGTGTCCGAGCACACCGCTGGAATTGGCCAAACCGGTGGGAAATTGCTCACTGCCAGAGTTCAGCATTATCTGGGTAGAGCCCACTGCACCGGCACAGAGGAAGAACGCCTTGGCGGTGTAACGGCGGCGCTCGCGACTTTCGCTATCGATAACATCAACTGCTGTCACCCGCCTCAATACAGGATCGTGAATCAAACGTTCCACCACCGCGTTGGGTACCAGGGTCATATTGCCGGTCTTGCGCGCCGCCGGCAGGGTAGAACTCTGGGAGGAAAAATAGCTGCCGGTGGAACAACCCCGGTGACAGGGCCCACAGTAGTGACAGGCCGCCCGGCCGTTGTGGTCCTGGGTCAGCGTTGCAGTGCGACCCATGGTGAGAGTGATATCGGGTGCTTTTTTCGCCAACCGCCCCTTGATGGTTTTCTCCAGCGCAATCATGTCCATGGGCGGAAGAAACCTGCCGTCAGGCAACTGCGGCAATCCCTCCGCCTGGCCACTGATGCCGGCAAACTCTTCAACATGGTCGTACCAGGGCGCCATATCCCGGTAGCCAATGGGCCAGGGAATGCCATTGCCGTCATCGCGATTGGCATTGAAGTCCTGCTCACTCCAGCGATAACTCTGGCGCGCCCACAGCAGCGACTTGCCACCTACTACTTGCGTGCGCATCCAGTTAAACGGCTTGTCCGGATCGCGGTGATAGGGGTTTTCCTTGTCATTGTTCCAATACTGGCGATTGGCCTCGCTGAACGCATAACTGCTGCTCTGGATAAAATACTCCTCTTCATACAGCTCGCGTGGTTTCTTGCCCTGGAAGGGTAACTTCCAGTCGGGTGCGTGCTCGCCGAGGTAGTCCTTGCCCGGCTCGACATCCGGTGCCAGCGGTATATCACTCTCGAATTGCATGGGCATGGGGTCGTAGCGCAACACCTGGGTACCGCCCACTTCCGAGGTAAAGAAACCCCAGATGGTGAGCTCCTTGACCTGGCAGATAAACGGCGCATCGCTGACGAATTCCCGGGTCACGTTGCCGACGTCATACCAGCTGGATTCGCTGGCCTCGGCCTCCATCGCTGCCAGGATGTCAGTCCGGGTTTTCTGGTCTAACTGCTCGAAGGGCTTGCCGGTATCTGCAGCCACAGTTTTCAACATTGCTGCCAGGCCCCTGTCAAAAATGGCGCGCTCCTCGTCATTCATCCACTGCTGCACCATCAACTCAATAAACCGCGGCACACCGGCATCTATTGCTCCTGGCGTTTCGGTTCTGGGAATAATGGTTTCCGCCATCGCGGCTACAGTCGCCCGCTGAGCCTCATTCAGGTACGTGAGTTCCTGCTCTGTATAACTGGGCGCTGTGGCCAGGTAAACCAGTTGCTCTTCACTCAGGGCGAAGCCCATCTGGCTGGCGCTGGCACCGGTAATCAACAGGGCCGCACATTCGAGAAATTCTCGTCGATTCATAGCATATCTCCTCTGACGCCTGGCGTTTGCAGCGCCCTGTCATCAATTCAAATGGCCGAATTTGTCGGCCCCGGTTTACCTGCGGTCATATAACCAGATGGCACCAAAAATCGGCAACAGGATAAGCGGCGCGATAGCAACGGACTGGAAGGATTCGACCGAGGCGTAACGAACCACCTCCGCCAGGGCATCTCCCGATAGCGTTGCCAGTCTGTCTACCCCTCCTGCAGCCTCAATCTTGGCACTGTCAAACACTCCACCCATGATCGGCAATACGAATTGAATCGCCATACCACCGGCAAAACCCATCAATCCCATGGCCGGCGCCCCAACTGGTAGCTGCGGCGAAGGCGGTAATCGGCGATGTCGCCAGACTGAGCAGGTACAGGCCAATCCCGGCCGCGAGGCAGCCGACAAACAACAGGCCTACGGGAGAGATGCGTTTGACGATCGGTCCCGCAAAATGGCGACCCACAAACATCAGTGCGCTGACATAGACCAGCAACAAAATTCCCTGCATGCCAACAATGTTTGATAAGGAGATATTCACCCACTGCCCGGGAGCCAGCTCGATGGTGGCTGTCAGGAACATACAACACCAGAACACCCAGAACAGGGGCCGTTTGACCAATTCTGTCAGCATACCGCCGTAACTGACGCCCTGGGCCACACGCTCTGTTACCGGAAATTCGGAGCTCCAGACCATCCATGCCAGCACCAGCGCGGGTAGCATCAGAATAAACATATTGAGTTTCCAGGACAGCCCCAGCGAGGAAATCGCCACCCCATCAAACCACCGACCACGATACCCGCCGGCCACCAGGCGTGCAGTATATTCAAACGGTGGGTTTTTTCTTCCGGGTACAAGGCCGCCACCATGGGATTCGAAGCAGCCTCCACCGCACCCCAACCCAGGCCGGTTAGCAGCAGGCTGGCCAGCACCAGGGTTCCCACCGTCTCACCCACCGGCATTGCGGTTGCAGCGAGCAGGCCGCCGGAACCGGCGACAAAACCAAGTGCCGACAACAACAGCATGCGCTTCATACCCACCAGATCTACCAGGGCACTGCCGAACAAGAGGGTTAGCGCAAAACCAGTGAAAGTAGCGCCCAGCGCCTCTCCCAGCATCGTCGCCGAATTGGCCAGGTCGATCTGGTCGAATATGTCGCGCTGCAAATCCGGTGCGATATTGGCACGCACCGCAAAGCCCAGACCGATCATAAAAATGGACAGGTTGCCAACGTGGTACAGGCGCTTGCGGTCTATGTGATCGTTCACAATCTCATTCTCGTTATTTGTTAGGTGCCTGGAGATGTGCCGGGTGATCAATTCCTATTGCTCTCAGGGATCTCATCCAACACCTGGTCGAGACCCAAAATAGCGCGATTAGTGGCTTCGCTGGTCTCGCCGCCGGCAAAATCGTCGAAGGCCTTGTCGGTGGTGCGAATCATGTGTGCTTCGATAAAGGGCGCGCCCTCGGCAGCGCCCTGCTCGGGATGTTTGAGGCAACACTCCCACTCCAGTACAGCCCAGCCGTTGTAGCCGTACTGGGCCAGCTTGCTGAAGATACCCACAAAATCTATTTGGCCATCACCGGGAGAACGGAATCTGCCGGGACGGTCCAGCCAACCCTGGTAGCCACCGTACACACCGCTGCGGCCATCGGGATTGAATTCGGCATCTTTGACATGAAACGCCTTGATGCGCTCGTGGTAGATATCGATAAAACTGAGGTAATCCATTTGCTGCAGCAAAAGATGGCTGGGATCGTAGAGGATATTGGCGCGCGGGTGGTTGTCCAGCGCAGCCAGGAAGTGCTCGAAGCTAACACCGTCGTGCAGATCCTCCTCCGGATGAATTTCATAGCAGACGTCTACACCACAGTCGTCAAACTCATTCAGGACAGGACGCCAGCGCCGCGCCAGCTCTGCAAAGCCCGCTTCGACCAGGCCCGCCGGGCGCGGTGGCCAGGGGTACAGGGTGTGCCAGAGCAAGGCGCCGGAAAAAGTAGCGTGGGTTTTCAATCCCAAGCGCCGGCTGGCCCTGGCGGCGTATTTCAATTGCTGGATCGCCCACTCGGTGCGCGCAGCGGGATTGCCGCGCACCGTGGCATCGGCAAAAACATCAAACTGGCTATCGTAAGCCGGATTCACCGCCACCAACTGGCCCTGCAAGTGGGTAGAAAGTTCGGTAATTTCCAGGCCGGCCTCCGCCACAACAGCGTGTAATTCTTCGCAGTAATCCTTACTCTCCGCCGCCTGTTTCAGGTCGACCAGCTTGGCACCGGGGTCGGCGGGTAACTGAATACCCCTGTAACCCAGGTCAGCCGCCCACTTGCACAGCGCCGGCAGGCTGTTGAAGGGGGCTTGCTCACCGACAAATTGGGCGAGAAAAATTGCCGGTCCTTTTATCGCGCTTCCCATAACACTTCCCTTTTAGGTTCTACTACTCTCAAAGTCATGCCACTTGGTATCACTGGCACTGGCGGCGACCGCCAACTCAATAAATCGCATACCGCGCACTGCCTCATCAATGCCGGGACAATCCTGTGATCGCTGGTCCGGCTCCACACCTTGCACTCGGGCACGAACCCGTCCGGCAAACGCCATATACACATTGGCGAATGCCTCCAGGTAACCTTCAGGATGGCCCATGGGCGTGCGGGTATTGATACGTGCTGCGGCCGATAAATACTCCGCTGCGCTGCGCAGCATCTCGGTGGGGCGATCCGGCCATTTCAGCCACGGGGTATTGGGCTCCAATTGGCTCCACTCCAGCCCGCCTTTTTCACCGTAAACCCGGATGCGCAGGGAGTTTTCCTCGCCCACGCACACCTGGCTGGCGCTGAGAACCCCGCGCGCACCGTTGTCAAAACGCAGCAACATTGAACCATCATCATCCAGCGTGCGCCCTCCAACGAAGGAGGTGAGATCGGCGCACAATTTGGAAATTTTAAGACCGCTAACATATTCCGCCAGGTTCGCCGCATGCACACCAATATCAGCCATACAACTGCTGATGCCCGCCTGGGATGGATCCAGCCGCCAGGCCGCCTGCTTGTTACCACTGGCTTCCTGCGGGTCGGCCAACCACCCCTGCGGATACTCCACCAGTACCTTGCGCACTGCTCCCAGTGCTCCGGCGCTGATGCGCTGACGCGCTTCTTTCACCAGCGGGTAACCGGTGTAGGTATGCGTTACACCGTACAATAGTCCTGTTTGCTGAAGCTGCGCTTGCAGCGCCAGCGCTTCTTGCAGCTTGAGCGTGGCCGGTTTGTCGGACAACACATGAAAACCGCTATCCAGTGCCGCCCTGGCAATGGGATAGTGGGTATTGTTGGGGGTAACAATTGCCACGAACTGCATGCGCCGGTCGGCGGGCAATTTGGCTTCGCCCTGCATCATGGCGGTGTAGTCCGGATAGACACGTTCTTCCGGCAGCAACAGCGCCGCGCCGGAGCGTTTGGAGCGTTCTGCATCGCTGCTGAAGGCACCGCATACCAGCTTGATGTCGCCATCAAGTGCGGCCGCCATACGGTGCACCGCGCCTATAAAGGCACCCTCACCACCACCGACCATTCCCATTCTAATTTTTGACATGCCTTGTTTCGCTGATCTTGGTGTCAGGATTGAATTACACAATGTAATCGATTACATTGTGTGTCTGCAACCTGCCAGCAAAAGAATATGGCATCAGTTAAAGACGTCGCCACCCTCGCGGGGGTCTCCACAGCAACCGTATCGCGGGCTTTGTCAGAGCCGAGCAAGGTCGCCGAGGCAACCCGCGAGCGGGTTATGCAGGCCGTAAAGGCCTGCGGCTACAAGATGAATACTGCCGCGCGCCAGTTGCGTCGCCAGCGCACAGAAACGGTGTTGGTGGTGGTTCCGAATATTGGCAACCCTTTCTTCTCCAGTATCATTCAGGGCATAGAAACCTGCGCCCAACAACGTAACTACCGGGTAGTGCTGGGCGAAACTGACACGGGCAGCTCCGAAGCCAACTCTTACGCCGGCTACATGCGTCAACGGCACGCCGACGGCACGATATTGCTGACCGCTGAGGGTATCGATAATTTTATCGCCGTGGATGCCGACATCCCGGTGGTAATGGCCTGCGAATACCTGGCGAAATCGCCCTGCCCCACGGTTCGCATCGACAATGCCCGGGCCGCTGAAGACGCGGTTAATCACTTGCTGGAACTGGGCCACAGGCGCATCGCCTATATTAATGGGCCTGCGGCATCGCCCTTGTCTAAAGATCGGCTCAAGGGATATCGGCGCGCTTTGAAATCCGCCGGTGTCGCCGTCGAAAAAGCGTTGCTCACGCGGGGTGACTACAGTCCCGGCTCCGGTTATGTGCGCGCGCATCAACTGCTCGCCCTGGATCGACCCCCTACTGCCATCTTTACCGCCAGCGACCCGATGGCAATCGGAGTTATGCGCGCGGCCAACGAACGCCGCTGCCGAATTCCACAACAGCTATCACTGGTGGGTTTCGACGATATTCGCTTTGCCGGGTTTATGACACCGGGGTTGACCACCGTTCACCAACCCCGGGAGTTGATCGGCAGCACGGCGATGGAGCAATTACTGCAACTGCTGGGCGGTGGCACTCCACCGCATGACACGGTGCTAGAGCACCGGTTGGTCGTTCGCGAATCCACCGGCAAACCCAAGCAGAGGACCTGCTGACAATGCGCTGGTTAAAGTTCCAGGGTAGCGCAGGAGCTATTTCAATGAATCCTACGATGTTTCCATGCTGTTGCCCGAGGTGGCCCAGCGCATGCAGAATGTACTGGACGACAAGCGCGAGGAAATGACTCAAAACAAACGCGGCTGGATCAATTGATCGGACAGTTGTACGCACATCACCAGCACAAATCGGTTAGAATACCCGCGCTGAAAAAACCGACCTCACTGACGGGAGAACAAATTGAGTAACGACAAGTCCATCATCTACTACACACTGACCGACGAAGCCCCTTCGTTGGCAACCTGTTCCCTGTTACCAGTAGTGCGGGCCTTTACCAATGCCGCCGGCATTGACGTGAAGATAACCGATATCTCCCTGGCAGGACGCGTACTGTCGACATTTCCCGATAAACTGACAGACCGGCAGAAAGTAGTAGATGGACTGGCCTTTCTGGGTGATCTCACCCAGGACCCCGCTGCCAACATTATCAAGTTACCGAACATCAGCGCCTCTGAGCCACAGCTAAAAGCCTGTATTGCTGAACTGCAAGGCCAGGGCTACGACATCCCTGATTTCCCGGACAGTCCGCAAAATGACGAAGAGGAAAATGTCCGCGCGCGTTATGCAAAGGTTCTGGGCAGCGCCGTCAACCCGGTACTGCGCGAGGGTAACTCCGACCGCCGCGCGCCGGCAGCGGTAAAAGCCTTCGCCCGCAAATTTCCCCACTCTATGGGCGCGTGGAGTATGGCCTCGCGCAGCCACGCAGACCATATGCACGGCGGCGATTTCTTCTCCAGCGAACAATCCACCACCGTGGACAAACCCACTGATATTCGCATTGAGTTCACACCCGCCTCCGGTGGCCCTGCGGAGCTTAAAAAGGAACTCCAACTGGAACAGGGCGAGATTATCGACGCCATGTTTATGAGCGCCAAAGCGTTGGAAGAATTCTTCGAGCAAACCCTGGAAGACGCCAAGAGCACTGGTGTAATGTGGTCGCTGCACGTCAAGGCAACCATGATGAAAGTGTCACACCCCATTGTGTTTGGCCATGCGGTCACCGTCTTTTACAAAGACCTGTTTGCCAAGCACGGCGAGCTGCTTAAGAAGCTGGGCGTAAACCCCAACAATGGTCTCAGCAGCATCTACGACCACATTGCCGATTTGCCCCGCTCCATTCGGGAAGAAATTGAAGAGGACATACAGGCCTGTTATGCGATGCGCCCGGAAATGGCCATGGTCGATTCGGTAAAGGGAATTTCCAACCTGCACGTTCCCAGCGATATCATTGTCGATGCATCCATGCCCGCCATGATCCGCTCCTCTGGTCAGATGTGGGGAGCGGACGGAAAACTCAAAGATACCAAGGCGGTGATGCCGGAGAGCACCTACGCGCGTATTTACCAGGAGGTTATCAACTTCTGTAAAACCAATGGCGCCTTCGATCCCACCACCATGGGTACCGTACCGAACGTTGGCCTGATGGCCAAGAAAGCTGAGGAATACGGTTCGCACGACAAGACCTTCGAGATAAGCGAAGCCGGCACCATGCGCATTGTCGACGCCGATGGTACGATCATGAGCGAGCACGAAGTTGAAAAAGGCGACATCTGGCGTGCCTGCCAGACCAAGGATGAAGCGATACAGGACTGGGTAAAGCTGGCCGTGACCCGTGCTCGCGCATCGGGCATGCCCGCCATATTCTGGCTGGACATAGAGCGCGCCCACGACATGGAGCTGGCCAAAAAGGTAGGACTCTACCTGCAGGATTACGATACCGAAGGTTTGGATATTCGCCTGATGTCGTATTGCGAGGCCATTCGCCTTTCCATGGAACGCATGTTGCGGGGACTGGACACTATCTCGGTAACCGGCAACGTGTTGCGCGACTACCTCACCGACCTGTTCCCCATTATGGAACTGGGCACTTCGGCCAAGATGCTGTCTGTGATACCCATGCTGAAAGGCGGCGGTATGTACGAGACCGGCGCCGGCGGCTCGGCTCCCAAGCACGTACAGCAAATACTGGAGGAGAATCACCTGCGCTGGGACTCGCTGGGTGAATTCCTGGCCCTGGCGGTTTCACTGGAAGACCTGGGCATCAAGGCAAGCAACCCGCGCGCCGGCATCCTTGCCAAAACCCTGGATGAAGCCACCGGTACCCTGCTACAGAACAACAAGTCTCCCTCGCGCAAAACCGGCGAGTTGGACAACCGCGGCAGCCACTTTTACCTGGGACTGTACTGGGCGCAGGCAGTGGCCAGGCAGACCGAAGATGCAGAACTGGCAGCGCAATTTGCGCCCTTTGCAGACGCCATGGCAGCAGCCGAAGAGGCGGTAATCAGCGAGTTGGAGGCAGCCCAGGGCAATCCCGCTCCCATTAGGGGCTACTACCACGCCGATCGTGACAATGTGAAGGCGGTAATGCGTTGCAGTCCTACCCTTAATGCCACGCTGGCAACCATGCAGTAGCATGGTGGGGTCAGAGTAAGAAATCCAATTGGATCTTGCCGCAACCCAAGAACTAAAGGGTTTGCGCCGCGTAGCGCACCAGCGCGACTTCGCGGGATACAGCACTTAATACTGTAATACCGGATGCCTCAATATTGGATTCAATCCGTATCGGGGCTTGCTCCAGGCGATCAATGGCAATCCCCAGTGGATTACAGCTCCTGGAATCCACGCTCATGATCAACGGAAACCGTACCGCCGCTGTCTTGGCCAAATGCCCATTGATGTGATCCCTGATCTTGATATCCAGCTACACCTGCCAGACACCATTGCCAAGCTCTGTCACCGGATTCGCGTGATACGCACCCACCAACGATACCGTTCGCGGGCGGGACAGGAGTTGGTGATCGGCCAGCTTTGCCTCATAGTCCTGCCTGAGACAGCGCATTTTTTTCATCATCCGATGTATACCCGCTGTTCCTCAAGCCTGTTTATTACAGACCGCAAGCGTGTCGCGTGCAATGTCACCAGCCGGGTTAAGGTTTCCTCGCTGGGCACATAGCGGCGCCTGCGCTTTTTCGGCTGATCGTTTGCCGAGGATTTACCCGGTGCTGTCCCCCACGCTGAACAATGCGGTATACTGCACGGCAATATTGCGTGGAGGTAGCCATGTCCCCTGAAATTCTGACCTTCCTTGGTATGACGGCGACCCTCCTGATTGCCACTTGGACCATGAACCGCTCCTTGCGCACAGAACTGCGTGAAGACATCATAGAGGTCCGCAGAGAGATCAACGGCCTGCGTACTGAATTGAAAGCCGATAACGCCGCGCTGCGCGATGAGGTCAAAGAAGAACTACAGGCAATGAATACCCGGGTTGCCAGCCTCAGTGAGCGCATAGCTGGACTTTCAGGTCTCGTCCAGAGACTCAGAGAGGCCATTGTTGCCCGCTCGGTGGCATAACTCTTGCTGTTCACGCCCGCACCGCTGGCGTCTGATCTCCGCGAAACCAGCGAGTAACCCCCTCCGGGCAGGCGCCGGAAAAAACTCGCCACCGCCGCCACGGTCGCCTTGGCCGCCGCGAGTCCGAGGTAATGATACGCCGCCAAGAGGTTGACCATCCGCCCAAAGTTGTTGTCGGCGCGCGGGTAATAGCGATACCGCATCTGGTTTTCCAGGGTAAAGCCTACCGAACCTGTGGTGTTGCCGGGATGGTCTCTAAACACCGGGGACAATGCCCCGGCAACGCGCTTAGCGATGCGGTTCGCCAGCAGGCATTGGCACTCATCAGGGCGCACTATATTGACTTCGGGCCGACCTTTGCCCACGAGAAACTCACCGAACTGCATGCTTGCCATTGCTCGGTGGAGACCCTGCGCAAGTGGATGATCAAGGATGGGTTATGGCTGGGGAAACAACGGAAAAAAGCGGTAATCCACCGGAGTCGACCCCGCCGGCCCCGGCTGGGTGAGCTGGTACAGATTGATGGCTCACCGCATGACTGGTTTGAAGGGCGAGGCCCGCGCTGCACCTTGATTGTCTTCATTGATGATGCGACCAGTCGGCTGTTAGCCTTGCGTTTTGCGCCCACCGAGACCACCCGGGCTTATATGGAGACGCTCGCCCAACAGCTTGACCAGCATGGCCGTCCGGTGGCCATTTATAGCGATAGGCACGTAAGGAATAAAACCAAATAACATTGGAAAACCCAGGGGTTTTCATTAGAATCATCCGCTCGGAGGCAAGCAATGCTGGAATTGTGCATGTGATGTCTAATTTAGATTAGTCAGATACATGCCCATGATGAGCGTTATCCTGTAACAGAGTTACAAACTCGACATCCGTGTCGAATCGTTCAGTTAGGCGCTGCGGAACCCTTCCTATACTTCGACTTCCAGTACCACACAACACTTTAAGCAAGGGGTAGACATGCTCAGGAAACCGTCACAACAAACATCGGTGATTATTGGCCTCGCCGTAGCTGCCTGTGTGTTTGACAGCCCAGCCCTGCACGCGCAGGGAAGGCAGAAGCTGGAAGAGGTTGTGGTTACTGCCCAACGCCGGGATGAAAACATTCAGGATGTCCCGATTTCTATCACCAGTATGACCGGCGACCGGCTGTCTGCGAGATTCGCCAGCGGCGATGACATACTAGCACTGTCGAGCGCTGCGCCGGGCTTGTACATCGAATCGTCAAACGGTCGTTTGGCACCGCGTTTCTACCTGCGCGGTTTGGGTAACGCGGACTTCACAGCCGCTGCATCGCAGCCCGTTTCTTTGGTTATGGACGACGTGCCTATGGAGAAGTCAGTCCTTAAGGCGTTCCCGCTGTTTGACATGGCAAGCGTCGAGGTCATTCGTGGACCTCAGGGTACGCTATTTGGGCGCAACACCACGGCCGGCATCGTCAAGATAGATTCGAGGCGCCCTACAGAAGAGACCGAAGGCTATGCCAATGCCTCGGCCGGAAACTACGGCACCTACAACCTCGAAGGGGCAATCGGTGGCACGATCATTGACGATACGCTGATTGGCCGAGTGTCAGCGGTATCGCAGAACCGTTCCGACTGGGTCGATAACGACTTCACAGGCGAGAGCGATGCATTGGGCGGCTTCGATATTGCAGCAGCGCGCTTCCAGTTGCAGTGGACACCCAGTGAAGATCTGACGTTCTGGCTGATGCATCAGCGTCAGGATTCAGAAAGCACCACCAGCCTGTTCCGCGCCAATATTCTGAGTCAGGGCAGCAATAGACTGAATAGTAATTACGATCGCGATACCGTGTCCTGGGACGGCGGGGACGGCAATGAGGGTGGGATGAAGTCCAATGGCACCACACTCAAAGTCGACTGGGATATCGGTGACTATACCCTTACGTCAATCACCTCCTATCAGGACGTTACTGACCGATACGGTCGTGGCGATATTGACGGCGGCTTCGGTTGCCTGTTCACTTGTAGCGGGCCGGCAGGCCCGGCCAGCACGCCGTTCACCCCCTTCGCGTCGCCGTTTGTGGTCAATGTAGACACTGGTGGTGACATCGACCTCCAGCAGTTCACGCAAGAAGTGCGGCTTGCAAGTAATTTCGATGGACCCATCAACTACCAGGTTGGTGTCTTCTACTTCGAGGATGACTTTTCCGGCACTTCGAAAAACCAGAGTGCCGGCGCCACGGAATTCCAGATTGGCTCAACGGCAGATATCGAGAACACGACGATTGCCTTCTTCGGTCAGGGTAGTTATGACTTCAGTGACCGGCTTACGGTGACCGCCGGCGTGCGTTACACAGACGACGAAAAAGACGCAATCAATATTCGCTATGCGAACGGCGTTCCGTCCGAAGTCCTGCCGGAAATCAACCTGGAGGACGACAACATCAGCTGGGATCTGGCTTTCTCCTATGCGACAACCGAAGAAGGCCAGCTTTACGGTCGCATCGCTTCCGGCTTCAGGGCGCCGACCATCCAGGACCGTCTCGAAGACGACCCTACCGTCACTACAGCTGACTCAGAAACCATACTTTCCTATGAAATGGGCTACAAAGCGCAGTACGACAGATTGCGGTACAACGCGGCTGCCTTCTACTATGTGATTGATGATATCCAGCTGACAGCCGTTGGTGGTGCCAGCAATTCAACCACTTTGTTGAATGGCGATGAGGGCACGGGCTACGGCGTCGAGTTCGAGATCGAATACATTGTGCTTGATAACCTCACCCTATCCGGTGGTTTCGGCTATGTCAAAACGGAGATCAACGACTCATCACTGGCTATCGCGCCCTGTGGCTCCGGACTTTGTACAGTCAACGATTCGCTGAACGCCGATGGCCTGGCGCTGATCGATGGAAACCCTTTCCAGCACGCACCGGAATGGACGGCTAACTTCGAGATTGACTATGTCTATCCGCTGAGTGGTGGTAACGCCGAGATTTATGCATACTCAGACTGGAAATTCCGTGGCGAAACCAATGACTTCCTGTACGAGAGCGTTGAATACACGACAGACACGCAGTTCGAAGGCGGTCTCAGGTTCGGCTATCGCAGCCTGCAGAATAACTACCAGCTCGGATTCTTCGCGCGGAATATCACCGACGAGGAAAACATTATTGGCGGCATCGATTTCGCCAACCTGCTGGCTTATACCAACGAACCCCGTGCCTATGGCGTTGAGGCTTCCTGGAGCTTCTAGCCTGTTAGCCACAAACTACACAAAGGCCCACTTCATGTGGGCCTTTCCATTTTCGGAGCACCCTCTAGCGCATGAATATCCTTACTACTTTCGTGCCACGCTTTCCGGGCGTGCCCACCTGTGCAGGCTTCGCCTCGCTGGTGGCTGTCATGTGCCTTGTTACCTGCAAGCAGAACTCGCTCCCGGAGCCTGTCACCGCAAGTCCACCATCCGAAGCGGTAACCACCCAGCCACCGAATATTATTTTCCTGCTCACCGATGATCAGCGCGCAGATACCTTGTCGATCGCCGGCAACCAGGATGTACAAACACCCCATATCGATCAGCTGGCCAGGAACGGCGTGCGCTATACCAATGCCTTTACGGTTCAGCCCATTTGTGCACCGAGCCGTTTCGCGTTTCTTTCCGGGCAGTATGAGCGCACCAGCGGTCTCGGCTTTAACTCGCCCTACCAGATATCAGAGAGGCAGTGGCAACAGACATACCCAGCATTGCTAAGGGAGGCGGGCTATTTCACGGGGTTTATCGGCAAGTTCGGGGTTGAGTACTACGCGCTGGCTGACAGCCCCGCGTCCAAATTCGATTACTGGCGTGCGCATGATGGGTGGCTGCCGTTCTTCCCGAAGGATCTGCCAGACAATCCCGCGACGGTCATTTATCAGGATGCAAAACATGAGATCACAACAGAGATCATGGGCGAGTTTATCCAGGACTTCCTGAGCAAGCGCCCGGCAAACGAACCGTTCAGCCTATCGGTCAGTTTCTCCGCACCACATAACTCCGTTGTATCTTCTATGTATACAGAGGGCGCTGATCCGGAGTGCGACAATTATGCCTGCCGCGTGATGGCTTATCCCGCCAGCGGCAATCCTCGTCTGGCCGGACATACGATCTATGATTCCCTGTATAGAGACAGGGCAATTCAAATCTCGCCGGATACCGGCCGCGCCCCATACGAGTTCATTCGCGAGGGCGTCATCGATCACAACGCCCGTCAAAAATGGTATGCATACAATTACGATGCCGCCCTTGAGCCCGAGCACCTGATTCGTTACTACCAGACGATCACCGGCATCGACCATGTCGTGGGGGAACTTGTGGCACAGCTTGAACGTCTGGGTCTTGCGCAAAACACGATCATCATTTTCGCCAGCGACCATGGCTTGCTCAATGGCGAATACGGCACGGGCGGCAAGGCACTGTTGTATGACCTGGTTGCGAAGATACCACTGGTGATTTTCGATCCGCAGAACCGGAGCGATGACGCGGAACGCGTGCGGGAGGAGTTGGTGCTCAGCATCGATGTGCCGGCCACGATATTGGCCTACGCAGGGTTGGCAGTACCAGGGGCAATGCAGGGCACAGACCTCAATGCAGAAGATCCGCCGCGTGACGAGGTGTTTCTTGAGAGCCTGACGGTTGCTGAAGGCAATCCATTCATCGAGGCGCTGCGAACGCAGGAATGGAAGTATGTCCGCTATCTGGAGCCAAGCGGTTGCCCGTACACTGAGGAGCAGCTCGATTTCTCTGGCCGGCAGCCGACTTTTGAGCAGTTGTTTCATCTCGCCAGTGACCCTGAGGAACGGGTTAATTTGGTAAATGTGCAGGAGCATGCTCCGATTCTGGAGACATTCCGGGTACGCACTCGTGCCCGATCTGCTGCTATGACGGCGAACGGTCTGCGGCACAAGCGTGACCTGTCTATTCCTCTGCGGCCCACCGATGGGGCCTATTGCTGGTAGTGAATACGGCAAGAGTGCATCTCTTATTAGGTGCCCGGAGGGGCTGAATGAAATTTGGCGATAACAACATGCTTACCCGCCGGACATTTGTCGGTACATCCATAGCACTGGCCCTCGCCGCTAAAGCCGGCACCAGCACAATCAGTGGTGGCAGCCGGCCGGTCATTATGGACACTGACATCGGTGATGACATTGACGACACCTGGGCCCTGTTCATGTTACTTCGAATGCCAGCGCTGGATCTGAAGCTGGCCGTCGGGGACTTTGGCAACGCCGTGTATCGCGCTCGCTTGCTGGCCAAGCTTCTCGAACTCACGGGCAGAAGTGATGTGCCAATCGGTATCGGTCTCGGCGTGGCAGACGAGCCGGGGCAGCAGAGCAGCTGGTTGGGCGACTACCAGCTTAATGATTATCCGGGCGAGGTCTACGAAGACGGCGTGCAGGCAATCATCAAGACGATAAAGTCATCGCCGGAACCCGTGACACTGTTGTGTCTCGGACCCGTGCCCAATATCGCCGAAGCGCTTCGGCGCGATCCTTCCATCGCCAGTAACGCCCACTTTATCGGCATGTACGGATCGATCTACAAAGGCTACCTCGGTGATGAGACACCCGCAGCCGAGTACAACGTACGCGTCGACCCAGCATCCTTACAGGCGGCATTCGCCGCGCCCTGGGAGTGCACGATTACCCCCTTGGATACCTGCGGCCTTATCGCCCTTGACGGTGACGATTATCGCCGCCTGTATGAGAGCGACGATCTGTGGCTCAAGGCGTTAATGGCAAATTACCGCGCCTGGCTCCCGGGAGCGCCGTTCATTGCCCCGAATCACGATATGCGCAGAGTCAGCACGACCCTGTTCGACTCGGTCGCGGTCCATCTCGCGGCTGAGGGCGATCTGGTCGAAATGGAAAGGCTACCTATTCGTGTGACAGACGACGGCTATACGATTATTGATCGGGAGAATGGACGTCCCGTTAATTGTGCTACTGCCTGGAAGGATCTAGACGCCTTCAAGCAACGATTGGTAAACACGCTACTCGGCTGTCTGTGATACCGTGTGAGTGGCGAATGGTTCTGCTCCGGTCTTGTGAGTGAATATTAGGCCACAACATAGAACATCGAGTCCTCATCCGGTAGCAAGGTATTTCTTCATCGCTTCACTCAATATCCGGCACCAACGTTCCGTAACCGTCAACTGCGGCGCACTCGTTTTTAACTGATTAAAAAACCGTTGAATCCGCTCAAAAGTCTCCTGTATAAAACACCTGGGCCAGTTCCATGTCTATCATGCAGGAATAGCCAAACAGCGGCACATCCCTGACCTGTCGACGGACATACCGGTTGACCGTTCCCCTCTCCCCGGTAACGGGGTCTATGGCGTTGTTGCGTCTGTTCGGCGGGATCGGGTAAAGTCCAAATCCCACCTCGCCTTTGGTTATGGCATCCATCACTGTATCGGTGCCGCGCTTGCTCGCTCTGAGGCACGCATCGCCCTTGCAACTATTCTGGGGCGTACAGCCGATTTGTCGTTGTCGGCCGACAATGATTTTAGCCATATTCCGAGTTTATTTATCCGCAGCTTACGAAGACGTAATATTCAAATACGTTGATTCACTTCGAGGTACTGACAAGATAACCTGTCAGTACCTGTCTATACCCTCTGCCCCCTTTTTGTTCTACTTCTGAGCTACGATTCTCCAGTTAAGGTCGGCAATTTTGGCTTTCTCAGCATCGGTCCAGGCTTGGCCGCCTTTTTGAAGTAAATCAAGCGACTGTTCGACCCAGGCCGGCATAATGCGAATGGCCTCAAGGGCCCTGATAACTCTACGTACCCGCAGAATCAAGCCACGTTTTTGTTCGCAGATGGGCCAGGCTTCACTCTTTGACGGCGCCGAAACAAGAATTTTAAATCCTGCTCTTTCCAATGCCGCACACACATCCGCCGGATACATCGATTGAGTCGCCGCCAGCGTTGGCAGGTAGGTTTTGTGCAGTGTGGCATGCTCTTGGTTGGTCCAATCGAAATAAGGCGAGAGCAAGTACTCGGAACAGGCATAGCGGGCGCCAGGTTTTAACACTCGATACATTTCTCTGGCATGGTCATCGAGCTCTTCTTTTTTGAAGAAGGGCCAAACTGCCTGAAAGGAAAAACAGCCATCGAAACTCTCTGATTCGTAGGCAAGTGGGTCATGATGATTACCTTCCTTGAAATGTAATCGATCACTCATATCGGTTTCTGCGGCCCAGTCAATAGCATTTTCAATCTGGTTGGGATCGATGTTATAGCCGGACACCTGTCCCCCGGACAGGGTAGCAAAGTGATGCGCAATTCTGCCCCGGCCACAGCCCATATCCAGCAGGTGGGATTGCTCAGGCTGATGCAGGTTAAGCTCTTCGAATACCGCCTTTTCGACTAACAACTGATTGCCATACAGGCCTTGGGAGTCATCTAGCTGTGGCGGGATGTAGAGCTTCTCCAGGTCGAATACCGAGAGCATGTTATTCAACACTTTATAGTAGTCTGCGACAGCCTGAGTCTCGTCCTCTGTCGACGTCTCTTCGCCGTCTTGCATCCGTTGAAAAAATTTATAGGCTTCGATACAACCTTGCTTGTCCTCATCCGATAACGCAATCAAGCGTTTTATTCCGACCAGAGAAGTTTTAATTCTGTACCAATTCATTGTCTGCGCCTCTATGTTGTTATTGTCAGCAGGACAAGATGCTAACACGGTAATCAACCGAAATTTACGCTACGCGGTTACAGCAACCGGATCGAACCATCATAGAGACCATCGAGTAGCGAACTGGCCGGCAACATGGCCTCTTGTCGTGCTTCGCCCCGGTGCATACTGATGGTCAGGCGGCCATTGTCATCGGCCATCACGTCGAAAATCGTTTTGCCATTGAGCTCAAAGGTATTGCCCAGGTACTCAATGTTTTGCACGTCTTCTTCGTGGCGAATACGCTGCAAGCGTCCCTCGATAGACTTGAAGAAACTTTCCAGCTCACTTTCAAGACCGGCTGCGTCCGCACCGGCAAGACAAATCACGGTGCCATCACCCTGCAGCCGGCACAATTTTTCACCGAGCAGTGCTTGCTCTCCGTGCAGTTTGAATTGCACCTTGTAGCCGGCGTCGAATTCCAGCTCCAGGTGACAAACGCGGTCAGCCGTGTCGACTACCCCACTCTGCAACTGCAGGCTTATCTGCTGAATTGCATAACGCCGGCAGTACTCCCTGACCGCAGACACGCTAGAACGCCGCAATACCCGTCTGGGCGCGACCCAGAATCAGGGCGTGGATATCGTGGGTACCCTCGTAGGTGTTAACCGTTTCCAGGTTACACATATGCCGAAACACCGGGAACTCGTCGGAGATGCCGTTGCCGCCGTGCATATCGCGCGCCATCCGGGCAATATCCAGCGCCTTGCCACAGTTGTTGCGCTTGAGCAATGAGATCAGCTCCGGTGCCAGTGAGTCGTTCTCTTTGAGACGACCTGCTTGCAGGCAGCCCACCAGGGCCAGGCTGATGTCGGTTTGCATATCGGCCAGTTTCTTCTGGATCAACTGGTTGGCGGCCAGCGGCCGACCAAACTGCGTGCGATCCAGCGTGTACTGTCTGGCTGCATGCCAGCAGGCTTCTGCCGCACCGAGCACCCCCCAGGAAATCCCGTAGCGCGCATTGCTGAGACAACCCATCGGGCCTTTCAGTCCCTCCACGTTGGGCAGCAGGTTTGCTGCCGGCACGAACACTTCATGCATGACAATTTCGCCGGTAATACTGGCGCGCAGCGAGAGCTTGCCCTGGATTTTGGGAGCACTCAGTCCCTCCATACCCTTCTCAAGCACAAAGCCGCGAATCTTGCCTTCGTCGTTCTTGGCCCACACCACAAATACGTCGGCGACCGGCGAGTTGCTAATCCACATCTTCGAACCGGACAGACTGTAACCGCCATCAACACTCTTGGCGCGAGTCTGCATGCCACCGGGATCAGATCCCGCATCCGGCTCGGTCAAGCCGAAACAACCGATCCACTCGCCGGTAGCCAGCTTGGGCAGATACTTCTCACGTTGCTCTTCGTCGCCGTAGGCATAGATGGGATACATCACCAGGCTGGACTGCACGCTCATCATGGAGCGGTAACCGGAATCGACACGCTCTACTTCCCGGGCGATCAGGCCATAGCTGACATAACTCACACCGGAACAACCATAACCGTCGATGGTAGGCCCCAGCAGGCCCAGCTCGCCCATCTCCGGGAAGATGTCCAGGTCGGTCTGCTCGCTCTGGTAGGCTTCACGCACCCGTGGTGCCAGCTTGTCCTGGGCGTAGGCGCGGGCGGTATCGCGCACCAGGCGCTCTTCTTCCGTCAGTTGCTGTTCTATCAGGAAGGGATCTTCCCAGTTAAAGGCAGGCCATTTGATAGTCGCGCTCATGTCAATCCTCGCAGCAATATTTTGTAGGTTCAAAGTCTGGAGTTCGGATTATACGCGTGCCGCCGCCGACGGTGCTTGACCGCAGGTTCCGAATGCCATGACTGATAGTGCACAGCCGCTGGTGTCACGCGCAATGAATCGTCCGGGACGCCCAGTCCCTACGGGGTATGGCGAATCCGCCCGGGGTGAGTATAGACCGTGGCGCGATTGCCGCGCACGAATCCACACAGCGTAATGCCGAATTTGTTAGCGACCTCTATGGCCAGCGAGGTGGGAGCACTAACGGCGAGCATGATCTCAAGACCTGCGCGCACGGCTTTGAGAACCATTTCCAGACTGAGTCGACTGGACAGAACAACGCCACAAGTGGACAGATCGCCGCGCTCCAGCAGGACAGTGCCTATCGCCTTGTCGAGCGCATTGTGACGACCGAGGTCTTCAGCCACGGCCAACACCTGACCGGAATTATCGAATATGGCTGCGGCGTGAGATCCCCCGGTTTCCTGAAAGATCAACTGGCCTGCTCGCATTTGTTCCATCAGAGACAAAAAAGCGGATCGATTAATCGACAAGCGCTGCGGTACCGCGCACAAACCCAGGGCGTTATCTTCGAGAATATCCCGGGGACCGCAGATACCACAGGAACTGGTGATTACCACATTCTTGCGGGACGCCTGCACCGAGGCCGGGTCATGTAATTGCACTTGCACAACCTTCGGGCTGTCGGCACACACCGACACACTCTTGATATCAGACAGGCTCTCGATAAGACCTTCGGAAAGCGCAAAACCCATGGCCAGCGCCAGACCTTCAGGCGCATCGACATCACCTAACACCCCATCCTCCAGGGTGAAGCCATGCGCTTGTTCCACCGTCACCGTTGGCGTCCACATCAGCATGTACTGACCAACGTCCTCGATGTCCAGAGTCAGGGCATCTTCTTCGATAACCTGTATGGAAGCCTGCTCCGGATCGCTGTCAAGATCAGCCAGGTACAGGGCGTCGACATCGACAACGCCCCGTTTGGGGCCAGGGTTTGCAGTCATGCACTTATCCGTGGTGAAAAGGATTCATGCTCATAATAGGCTCATAGACGCCAATCTTGAAGATCAAGATGCGCCAGCACATGAATCCGGCCACTATGCCTAGCGCCGCTATCACATTGCTGCCCGGCACCTGCCACAGCAGCAACGCCGGCAGCACAATACCCGCTGCTATGGTCACCCCGAGGTACCACTTGGTGTACAAGGTCTGTAGCAGTAATTCCACCGATGTGCGGGCGCCGGGGCTACCATGCCAGCCCGCGTGCAGAAACATCAGGTGCATCACACCTACCCCCAGCAACAGCAGTAGCTGAACTTCCACCAGGCTCTGTGAGGGCGCTATCAATAACACAACCGACACACCGGTAACCAGCGAGTACAGCAAACTGGACAGCGGCATAATGGCCGAATTCCAAATCGCTATGGCGCTTGAATGTGACATGGCAAAACCCTGATAGCTCATGGTCATCAATGTGAATACGCCGGCCGACACCTTGAGGGTTTGTACCATCACTGAGTCGGGCGCGATGGAGTACTGCTCACCAAACAGCAGGCACAATACCAGCAGGGTTCCAAAACCAATCATGGCACCCAGCCCCAACAGGCCACGGCTGATCCAGGAGCGATCGGGCCGCAACATGGCGCGCCAGGATCGCATGGGTACACCCATGTGCGCCAGGTGAAAATAGGGTTTGGCTGTTGCCACCGGGATCAGGCCAACAATCATGCCGGTCACGTTGTTCAGCAGCAGGGAAACAAAAAAGATGCCCGCGCCCAGTTCGGCACAGAAAAATGCATACGCCATGGAGTTATCCCAATAGCGCTGAAAACGATAACCCACACGCAGGGTATCACCGGAAAAGACCTTGTCAGCAATGGCCATTGTTCTTCTCTCCCTGCAATCAGTTCACGTAAAAGACTTTGGGTTTGGTGTTCTTCTCCGGCAGCGGCGGTCGCCCGTGCCGCTCCCGAATCATCGTGCTAGCCTCGCTGTGCGGATCATCCAGGTCACCAAAGATGCGCGCATTGGTCGGGCAGGTCACCACGCAGGCGGGATCCAGGCCGGCATCGACACGCTGGCTACAGAAATCACATTTGGTAACCGTGCCGGGCGTGTAACGGCCGTAACCCTGCTCCTCGAACGGCGTGATCTCGCCGGTGCCGAACAGACCCTTGATGAAGCTCTCCGCTTCCATCTCGGTGCGCTGGTCGTAGGGGCACGCCACCGCACAGGATCCACAGCCAATACACTTGTCGTCATCAACCATGACGATACCGTCATCGCGCGTCCAGGTGGCCCCACTGGGACATACCTTCTCGCAGGGCGCGTCTTCACAGTGGTTACAGATGGTCGGGATATAAACCCGGCTGGCCAACGGAAAAACGCCGTACTCCTCACTCAATGTCTTGGTGAAAAAAACGCCATCGGGCAGTGAGTTTTCCTGCTTACAGCCAATAACACAGGCGTTACAACCAATGCAGGCCTTAAGATCGAACACCATTCCCATTCTGGCCATCAGTGATGCCCTCCCCTGCTCCTGGCATTCTCCAGTTCTTCCGCCAGGTCATACACCGTCCGCCCCTCTTTGAGAAAGTCCGGCCAATCATCCAGCCTGGTGATCATCACCTTACACACTGTTTCCGGCTGACCACTGGCGGCGTCGGTATTGCGTAAATCGTAGGGCAGCATGTCGTTGAAGTGTCCACCGGCGGGCAGTACACCACTGTCCTGCGACTTCATGCGCGACAGTGCGTTAGACACACCGATGGTCTCTGGCTGCATACCCTCGGTGAGGTTGATGCGACCGTACAGATGACCGTAGGGCGACTCGACCAGCACGATACTGCCTTTTTCCAGCCCCTTCTCCGCCGCTGTCTTGGTGTTCAGTAGCAGGCCGGTGTGAACCGGGTCGCGGTAGACAATATCCTTGATCCAGGGGTTGGAGAGGCTCTCACCAAAATTAAGCTGAATATCCTTGAAGGTGATCGCGTACATATCATACTCGGGGGGCTCCAGGTGAACCGGGTCCTGCACATTGGTGGGCAGAGGCTGGTAATCATCCCACTCCCACTCGTCGCGGAAGGGCACCCTGGCATCTTCCATTTGCTGCTTGAGCTTGTCCCGCTCGATAATGTATTCCTCGATGTAGAAGTGCAGACGCGAGCCCTCCCAGGGACGGTACCATTTATCCAGGCGCTTCTCAGTCACCGAGTGACCGCGCTCCATGTACCAGTCGATATCCTCGCCATTCCAGAGCAGACCCTTGCGGCGCGCAATTTCCTTGTCGGTGTACTTCTTGTCCAGGTCCAGCATCAATTCCGGATGTCCTTCAAAACCCAGGGTCAAGTTGATGACATTGTTGTAGGCCCCGAGAATGCCAAGCCGCTCCGATAACTCGTAGAAAATCTCCTCCTCGCTCTTGGTATCGTGCAGGGGCTCCACCGCAGGCTGACGGAAACTCTGGCCCTCGGTGTGAGGCGGCTCGATCATGGTGCAGTTCCAGGTCTCCAGCACATCACTGGACGGCAAAATAATGTCGGCGAAATCGGTCATCTCAGTGGCGATCAGGTCTACGCAGACGATGAAGCGCATACTCTTGATAAAGTCGAACCACTTGTGGCGCGGTCCCTGAATCGCCCACACCGGATTGGAGTGACAGTTCACAATCACGTCCGGCGTAAACTCCATACCATATTTTTCGGGATCTTCGTGCACCAGCAAATTGAGGTGCGGGGGATGCACGCCCAGTGGGAAGTAATCCATCATGTGAAAGGTGCTGGGCGGCCAGTGAAAACCGGGAATAGGACCGAGTTGGTGCGGCGTGGTCTGCAGCAGGCCACTCTCGCCCATCTGACAGTGATTGATGTCTACTTCCTTGCTATCGAGCACCACACCCATGTGGCCACCGGGCACATCGATGTTGCCTATCAGCATATTCACCAGCTTGAAGCTGTGGTTGGTCTGTACGCCGGTTTTATGGCCCTGGGCACCGCGGTAGTAGTTATAGCCGGCCGGACGGAACGGTACTTCACGACCATCCTCAAGTTTCATGGTGGCACCGATCTGCGCCGCCTCGGAAAACTCCCGGGCAATGCGACTGATGGTCTCCGCCGGCACCGTGGTGCGCTCAGACATCGCCTCGGGCGAACAATCGTCCAGCGTGTCTTTGTAGATTTGGAAGGCAGTGCGGCAGGGTTTGCCGTTGACCACGTAGTTGCCTTCAAGCGCTATCTCTTCGATAGACTCGTCATTCCACAATTTTGCACAATTGTTCTTGGCGTCCCACATGTAGCACTGGCGATTTTCATCGCGTATAAAATAGCCATCCTCGCCCACCAAATACGGGGCGTTGGTATCCCGCCTGAGAAACCTGTAATCACACAGACCTTCTTTAATGAGGGTGTGCGCCATGCCCATGGCAAAGTGGCGGTCGGTAGCGGGACGAATCGGCACCCACTCCTCGGCCTTGGCCGAGCCAATGGAGAGCCGCGGTTCAATGGATACCATGCGCATATTGCGTTCGATTCTCGCCTTGGCTACCCAGTTGGCCTGGGCCGCCGCGTGCAGGTGTGAGGAAAAACCATCACCGGTGCCGTTGTTGATCCAGTAGTTGCAGTACTTGGCATCGTTGGCACAGCCAAAGGCGGAGTGAACCATGCCGTTGACGGGGTGGTAGGCGCCACCACACATGGTGCCGCCAGACTGGTAAAAATTGAAATTACCAAACGCCAGGGGCCAGGCCCAGATATTGAACTTCTGGAAGTCCTCGATTGAGGGCAGAATTTTGCGCGGGTCTTCGTCCAGGGATTTCTTGATCTCCCGGGCGGTAATTTCGAAGGCCTCGTCCCAGGCAATGGGCTCCCATTTGGGGTCTATGCCCACACCCTTCTCGGGATTGGTGCGGCGCAGAGGCGTTTTGAAGCGAGCCGGATCGTAATGGCGCATGATGGCGGCATTGCCCTTGGGGCAGAGCTTGCCATTGTTCGAGGGATTGGTGGGGTTGCCTTCAATCTTGTTGATCACACCCTCATCGGTGACGTGGATCATATTGCCACAAGAGTGCAGGCACATCTTGCAGCTCGACGCTACCCAGCGACCGCTCTTCAGAGAATTTGCCGTCGGTTGTTCACGAGCTTGCTTAGTCGCCATAGTGTTCCCGCCTCACGTTCTTTTGTTTATTTTAACGTTTATTTTATATACCTGATTCTCCAGTCTGTGAAGCACCCGGTCACTCCACTGCACTGGCAATCAAGTATTATTGCGCAGCGGTACAAATGCCGCCGGCCGGCGCGGCGCGCAGATCCAAACCGGCGAAAGTGGCCCCTCAGGCAGGGTTTCGCAGCAGCGCCCAGGCGGTAATTAGCATGCTCAATACCATGCCCGCTGAGGCTGGCACCGCAAGTAGTTTGCCTATAGCAGCGGCGGGGCCAATCTGCAGTAACACACCCAGTGGAAACAGCGCCGCACTGAGCGCCAACACCCCTGCCAGCGCGACACCCTGTAGCTCGGACAGACCCAGTTGTTTAAAGACCAGGCCAATCGCGATAAGGATTAGCGACAACATGCCCCAGTGGCCGTGCGCATGCACCTCGGCGCGATATTCGGCACTTATGGCACCATAACTTTCCAAAGCGGCAAAAGCGGTGCTCATATCGCCATTGGCGGCCTGCATAAAGCCGGTGGCCATTTGCGTGCCCATACCCACCAGCGTCTGGTGTTCGTCGAAGACGGCGTAGCCGACCCCAAAAGCCATGGTGCAGACAATCAAAAACAAGCCGGTAAGAATCAGTATTCGCTGTGCTGTATTCACGCCTCACCTCCCTGCGAGGCATCCTTGGCCCCGGTATGACGCAGCAGGCCAAATAACATCGCCAATAGCGCCACGATCATTGTGAAGCCCGCCAGATCGGCAATAATACTGCCGACGAAGCCAAAGGGAATTTCCAGGATAATCCCCGCCGGCAGGGCAATACCACTGATCGCGGCGCACAGCGCCCAGCGCTGTCGCAGCCGGTCTGTGTATTGAACAAAGCCCTGCAGGAAGGACATCAGCAATAGCAAAATGCCCATTTCGTTGATGTGCGCATGGGTGGCGATATTGATGGCACGAAACATCTGGTAATTGCCATATTCGCCAAAGGCCGCGCCCAGCGCCACCTCATCCTGCGCCGCCGCCTGTACGACAATGTCCTTGAGGATATCGACCTCGCTGGGTGAGCCGCCCAGGCTGCTTACCGCCGCCAGCCCCATGCCATAGAAAAAACCACTCACAATCAACAATAAACCAGCCACCAGCAGGGTACTCGAGGCGCTATTGCCAGTGCCGATATAGCTGGGCTCGATGCGCTCATCCCCCTGTAGGTGACGCCACATCCCCCACAGTTGAATGGCCACGGCCACGGCCAGTAATGCGCCGCACAAGTCGGCCAGAATACTGGCCCAGCCAATGTGTTGCAGTGGGCTGTAGGCAAGACCAACGTAGTAAATAGCAAAAATTGACGGGGCCAGCAGCCAGGCTGAAAGTATAAACAGCCAGGCGGAGCGTCGTTTGGCCTGCTCGGATAACGCCACCCAGGGCTGCAACATCGCCAATAGCAGGGCGATGTAGCCCATGTGAATAATATGCGAATGGGCATCGATTTTGGTGCCTTTGTTCTCCAGGAAGCCACCGATCGCCATAAAGTGTTGCAGTATTCCCTGACTATCTCCCAGCGGTATCAGCTGGGAAGCTGCAAACATCGCCTCACCAATACGACCGTTATTGGGATGCAGGACGAACATGGCAAAGACATCGCCTAGCAGCATGCCGCTAACCGCCAGCAAAATACCGCCGATTACCAGTATGCGCTGGGAGTCGCTGGCAACCGGTTCGTGCAACTCAATGTTTGCAAATGCAGTCTGAGTCAATGTGAGCCTCCTTTTCAGGTAAGGGTGAACGCCTGTAGCTGTGTTTAACTTAGGGTGTGAAATAAGAGGCGTGCGCCAACACAGCATAGTACCCGACAAGACCAATAAAAACCAGAAATATACCTTGTTTTAGAGCCTCCTATGGAGTGTAGACAGTTGTATCAGACTGTATATTTTCTACGGCTCTTTTGATATTGACGTTGCTCATGTTTCCTCCTCATTAGAAACGTCAATATCCAGTGATGGTAAAGACCGGACAATTTTCATTGTTTCCAGACTTACAGTTATCACGCGCTGGAATAATTCCAATGGATATCTGGCGTCGTCAACTGTTTCGGTAGCGTAAAGGTTGGCGTCGTTGACGATCCCGCTGGCCTTGTCTGTTTTTACGCATTGGCGATCCATTAGCCAATCGAGGGCAGCTTTGCCATTGACAATGTAATCATATGCTTCAAGAGGAATATCTTTGATGGTGATATGATCGTTATAAATGACAGTGGTTTTATCTTTTTCTTTGCCCACCTTGCCGAACTTCATTTTTGTAACGTAGTAATCCTTATCGGTTTTGGGATTATCTTCTATCTTGACAGGGTAAAGCTCAGCGCTCTCATAATCCACATGTAGCTCACCGAGTTTTCTACCAGCCTCGACAAACGCCCAAAAGTCTTTAGCCTTCTTTACGCATGGAATACGCGGTAACTGTTTGGAAAGGTTGTCAGCGTAACGAGCGCGATATTCCTCGGAATGCAGCAAGCCATAGATATAATAGAAGACGTCTTCCTTGCTGATTTTCTCATTTGAATAGGCTGTCTTAAAATGCGTCAATCCTGCCTCTGTAATGCCATCTCTAACAGTGTAGCCCGCTTCTACATCTGTGGATGCAAAGAGATCATCGCCCGAAGACACCTCATTGTCTTCGTAGAGTTTCAGCGGAAAACATTGGGAACCAGCCTCTAACATATTCAAGTCTGGCAAAACATCCGTCATAAACACCGAAAAACCATTTCTCGAACCTTTACCAGTAAGCGCAATTACTCGATTTTCTGCGCCATCATGTGGAAAAAGCTGCGGAACTTGGTAAATCATCGCGTTCATTTCACGAGAAAAATATATCCATCGCTTAACAAATGGACGATAAATACCTTTAGCTACATGTGACGGATCGTAGTCGAGGGTCTTCCCTTTCACCAAATCTGACTTTAAGTTTCTGTTCCAGCTAATTCTTGCCAAGTCCGCCTGTATAAAGTCGTCAACGTCACTTCCTGACAAGCCTAAATTTGCTTTCCTATATCGGGTCACTTCCTTATTGTAGAATTCTATCATTGCCGATATATTTTTCTTAACAATGTCCTTCGAAAAATTCCAACACCATACATCGCGTCCAGTTGCCACTCCTAAGGAATAATTTTCAAATATCTTTTTGTCCGCTCTGTTCTTTTTATCACCTAGCTCGATGAATTTCTCAAAACGATCATCCCGCTGATTCAGCCAAATCACTATGCTTGTCTGGCACTATGTCTAACCAACCATCTGCCGTTGTTATGCCATTGAGACTTTCGAATGTGGAAATAATCTCTAGCTTTTGATCTTCGCTTAGATCATCACCAATATCATGGTAACTAATTTGACCATGTTCTTTTGCGTTTGGATTCTTCACAAAAATTGATATAGCGATTCCCGTCATGCTCGCTGAACCGAAAATATTGTCCCCTTCTTTGGCTAGTCCTTTACTCAGCATATTCTTGCGAATATCACCTCGCAAATGGAATACATAAAGATTGCTGAATTCGTCTGCCAAACACTTGCGCATCCCATCAGCGAACGAGCGCTCAATCCATGCACTGCCAGAAACATAGGCCATCACGCCACTATCACCTATTCGATCACACCCCCAACGAATTGCACGAACATACGAATCCATTAAGTTTTTTGTTGAAGTCGCAGTAGAGTTAGCTGCATAGGTTTGACTGATTTTTTCATCAAGACTTGGATATGCGACATTCGCATTTTTGTCGTTAGCGCTCGTCTGGCCTGACGAATAAGGCGGGTTGCCCATGATTACACGAATATCCAGTTCTTTTTGCCGTGTACGGCGAGCACTGTTATCCACCATAAGTTCACTAACCAAGTCTTCTTTTTCGTAGAGCTGGAACGTATCGGTTAGGCAGATACCCTCAAAAGGTTGATAGTTTCCACCGACAAGGCTGTGATAAACCGCCTCGATATTGATGGCGGCGATGTAGTAAGCCAACAGGACAATTTCGTTGGCATGAATCTCGTTTTTGTATTTACGGGGCAATTGTTCTTTACTGATCAACCCGCTTTGCAACATACGGGTAATGAACGTACCTGTCCCTGTGAAGGGATCAATGATATGAACGCCTTTGCTGCCTAATGTTTGCCCGAACTCCGATTTCAGCACGTCATTTACCGAGTGAATTATGAAATCCACCACTTCAACAGGTGTGTAAACAATGCCAAGGCGCTCGGTCATTCTCGGGAAAGCGTTGCGAAAGAATTTGTCGTAAAGGTCAACTACTATCTTCTGCTTTCCTGTCGCGTTATCAATTCCTTCCGCGCGCATCTGTATACTGGCATAGAATTTGTCCAACGTATCGGCTTCTTTTTCCAGTTTATGTTCTTGCAAGATATCCAGCACCTGTTGCATGGCTTGCGATACAGGATTATTGCTGGAAAAGCTGTATTCCTTAAACAAAGCATCAAACACCGGCTTGGTGATTAAGTGCTGCGCCAACATTTCAATGACTTCATTATCGGTAATGCTGTCATTAAGATCGTCACGTAATCCTTTGGCAAAGGACTGGAAGGCTGCTACCTCTTTCTTGTTCTTTGAATTGGTAACAATCGTTGTGATGCGCGTGATATGGGTTTTGGCGATCTTGGCAATATCTCTTGCCCAATCCTCCCAATGATTACGATTACCGCACTTCTTCACGACCTTGGCATAAAGGGCGCGTTCGACCTCTCCAATTTCAAACTGCAAATTGAGGTTGTCGTCTTTGGTGTATTTCTTAAGTTCAGACTTGCCAATGGAGTATGCACCCTTGCCAGCGTCTTTGTTTTTTGTGCCTGTAGTTTTCTTGGCTTTGGGCTGGATTTTGTTAGTGATCGCTATCACTTCTATTTTATGATTATCTTTACCAATCAAATCCAGCTTGTTAATCATCGCGTCAAAACGATCATCGTGTGAACGCAAGGCTTGTAAGACTTCCCACACAACCTTGTAAATTTTGTTGTCATTAAGCGCCTTGGAGGGTTCCATTCCGGTAGGAATGACCACAGGTAATATGACGTACCCCCGTTTCTTGTTAGGCGCTTTACGCATAATGCGGCCAACTGATTGCACAACATCGACTTGTGAATTACGCGGCGTAAGGAATAAGACAGCATCAAGAGCTGGAACATCTACCCCTTCGGACAGACAGCGAACATTGCTTAAAATGCGGCATGTGTCTTTCGGTGATTCGTCCTTCAACCATTGGAGCTTTGATTCCTTTTCAGTGGCATTCATGCTGCCGTCAACATGCGCTGCTTCACAGGCAAGTGTATTGTGATCGTCTTCCTGTTCTTGATAGGCTTCAACAACGGCCTGAAACATAGAAGCGATATTTTTCGAGCTTACTTTGTGGGTTTTCTTGCCCGTGCTGGCTTCAATAACCTGACAAAATGCTACAGCGCGTTGCATCGGGCCACTATCATCAGCAAGACCGTCTTCCTGCTCTTGCTTACCAAGCGCTTTCCAGCACCCTACGATTTTGGCGGCATCATCAACTTTTAGCTGATTGTTTTCATCGGATAACAGGCTTTGCAATCTTGTGCTGATATGGGCTTCATCCACAGTCAGTACAATAACTTTGTAATCAACCAACAAATCACGCTCTACCGCCTCCGAAAAAGTAATAACGTACAAATCTTTACCATAGAGCGCTTCATCATCCATTGAGCAAAGAGCGATATTATCTTTTTCGGCTGTTGCCTGTGCGCTATCCCCATAAATACGCGGGGTAGCTGTCATGTAAATTCGTTTATCTGCGCGAATGAAATCATTGTCGTGAACTTTAACGAACTTACTTTCTTCCTCGCCCTCAAAGGTCGCGCCAGTTGTGCGGTGTGCTTCGTCACAAATAGTCAGGTCAAAGTCACCAAGACCGTGTTTCTTTTGTGCTTCGCTGATAACGGCAATTGAGTGATAAGTAGAAAACACTACGCTCATATGAGCAGCGTCATGACGATTAGCCATTTCACTGGCCAAAGCCTGTGCATTGGTTGTGGCAGGATAACGAAGTTCGTGCATAAAGGTTTGCACAACATCATCATCTTTCTTGCGCTTTTTACCGATATCGCTATCTGAACAAACGGCAAAACTATGCAAAGGAATACCGCTTTGTTGCGTCCATTCGGTAAGGGTCTGGGAAAGCAAAGACAAGCTCGGCACTAGAAATAAAACGCGCTTTCCGCTACCTGACAGTTCCTCGGCAATTTTTAAGCTTGTGAAGGTTTTGCCTGTCCCACAAGCCATGATCATCTTGCCGCGATCTGCGTCTTTTATTCTATCTTTTACTTCTTTGAGCGCTTTTTCTTGATGCGGTCTTAAGCCATACTTTTCTTTTAGAACAGGCTCTTGATCGGGCTGGAATTTAGACCAGTCTATTTGACTGTTTTCCAGATCATGCAGATCAATTTTGGAAACTGGTGGCTGTTGGCCTTGCAGGGCATCCTCTGCGTTACTGCTCCAATTGTTCGTAGTCGTAACAATAATGCGGTGGGTAAATGGCTTCTTGCCTGATGCTGTAAAGAAACTATCTATGTCTGTTTTTTGAATACGATAATCTTCGGCGTAGAACTTACTTTGGATGGCATGATATTTCTCGGTTCCATGGGTCTTTGCCACCAAATCAATGCCGGTATCCTTACCGTCAATACCTTGTTCCTTTGCCCAATTCGCATACATCCAGACATCGCTATACAGGTCATTATAGGTCGCTTCATGGCGCAAATATGTCCTCGTCAGCTCTTCAAAATAAGTGCCTTTCTCTCTTTCGGTTACTGCGGCTTCTCGGAATGAAGCCAGTAGCCCTTGAAGTGCTGTCATCAAATTGTCCCGTTATTTTTTGTCATTCGGTATTTGATCGGCTATCCATTGTTCAATATCCGTTCGTTTGAAGCGCCAACTACCACCCGCTTTAAAGCCGGGTATTTTGCCTTGTGCGGCAAGACGGTATGCGGTCTTCTCATTCAATTTGAGATATTCCGCGACCTCTTTCAATGTCATAATTTCACCACTCATTTCTTTATCCACTCAAATGATAGGTGAGAGAATAATGGAAAATTACGGAATTGGCAATCACGCCATGATAAACGGTTATCAACTGTCAATGGCCAGTAGGGGGTCAGTTTAGTTGCCATTAACAGCCTTGCGCGACCATGCGCTACGCCATGAAGGTAGAATCCGTCACATAGCGCCCCCCTGCATCGTCAATTCCCGGTTCTTTCCCCTTCGGGAAATGACCAGCGGTGGTAATCGTGCGGATTGAAAGCCTCAATAAGGCATTCGTGTTGCAGCAAATCTTCCGGCATCGCTGGTAAATAGCTCCAGGGTTATCTCGGGGCAGGTCTCGACGAAAGCCGGAATGATGTTTTGAAAATGTACCTGGGTGAATGCGGCATGTGGTTCTAATACCAGTGCCGGGACACTTGTAGCGTTTGCTCAACTCGCTTCGGCAACGGTTGCCGGGGCGGCCTTGAGCTGCGGCAGAACCGCTTCACCGAACAGACGCACCGTTTCCAGGTTGTCTGCCTGTGTCTCACCCACCACTTCCAACAATGGCGTATTGAGGCCCGCATCAACCAGTTCCTGGGTAATTTCGGCACACTCATCGGGCGTGCCGGAAATCACCGTAAACTTGCGCTGCATTTCACCGGTAACCAGATGCGTTACATTATCGGCCGTGCCTGCTTCGATCGCCTTGCGGAACGGGTCCCAGGCTTCGTCGGGCAGGCCGGAACCTGCCAGGATTACGTCGTTCTTGATATTGCGCAGCTTGTTAACAATATAGGTACCCGTGTAACTGCGGGTGAATTCCTTGGCCTTCGCACCATCTTTGCTACAAGCGGCGAGGATCACACCACCGACCGGGAAGTCCGCTGCTATATCGCGACCCGCTTTGGCCGCACCCTTGCGCATGTTGTCGATGGCATATTCGACAAATATCGGGGAGGTCAGGCCCGCCAGCAACATACCATCGCTGGAACGACCCGCCAGGCGTTGCATAAAGGGGCCGGTGGCACCCACGTAGACTGGAATATCCGTGCGCAAGCCATCGGCTGCACGGTCGTAAGCAGGCATGCTGGACTCGTAGAAATTGCCCTTGTAGTCGTACTGCTCACCACTCCAGACCTTGCGCATGATATCGAGAGATTCCTGGTGCACATGAACCGGCTTCATCACGTCGATATCGTACTCGAGATACTCAATACCCACCTTGCCGACACCGATACCCATGATAAAACGGCCATTGGACAGCTCATCAATACCCGCCGCCTCAGACGCCTGGATGGTGGGGTGGCGCATGTAGGGTGAGGTAATGCCAAGACCGATTGGAATCTCGTTGGTGGCCATTGATGCCGCGGCCAGCGCGGTGAAACAACCACGCGCTTCCAGTCCGTAGGAGCGAAACCAGTGGTAGGCCTCAGCAATCCAGAAACCTCCACTATAACCAGACGCCTCGGTCCGGGCAGCATAGGCCCGGATGGCTGACAGGGCTTCATAGGACTTAAAAATGATACCAACGTTTACGTCACTCATAATTGTTCTCCGAGTAATTTTTTATACTTGCCAATTAGATGTACCGTGCAACCACAGCACGGAATTCGTCATCAGACATCAAACGCTGGGCCGCGGTGGCCTGTACTTTGACGTCATTCAATATGGCGGCATGCGTGTCGTCAGCGACCTCTAGCTCTAACTCCTTGAGCTTGAGCTTAATACTGGCCAGACCGCTTTTCTTGCCCAGCACTATCCTGCGTTCAGCGCGGACGATATCGGCGCTGTAGGGCTCAATCGCCTCGGGAATATGAAATTGGTTGGCGACTGCCCCGCTCTCACGGGTATACAGAAATTCGCCCACCACTGGCTTCCAACCATCGACGGTGTAACCGCCGGCATCCTGAACCAGTTTGGAAATTTCTCGTGCCACCGTCAGATCCATGGCTACCGGCTGGCCGTAAAGTGCTTGCAGGGCCAGCGCCACCTCACAGATATCGGCATTACCGGCGCGCTCGCCCATGCCGTTAATAGTGCCCTGGATAAAATCTGCCCCGCCGCGCACCGCCGCAATCGCCGAGGCTGTGGCCAGGCCAAAGTCGTTGTGGCCATGCCAGTGCAGCACTACACCAGCGCCGACCCATGACCGAACCAGGCCAATAATGTGTTGCACTGCTTCGGGTGCGCAGGCACCAATAGTGTCTACTACCGAAACCTCATCGGCGCCGGCTGCCAGCGCCGTGGTATAGACCTGTTTGAGGAAATCCAGGTCGCTGCGTGTGGCGTCGACCGCGAAAAAGTTGACCCGTTTGATGCCGTTTTCCTTGGCGTGTTTTACCGAACCGGCCACCCGCTCCAGTACTTTGTCACGCGTGAAGCCATAGGCTTCCATCTTCACATCGCTGGTGGAAATTTCGATCAGCAGGTATTCGGTACCCAGTTCCAGGTGCGCATCGATATCCGCTTGCACACAGCGGGCAAAACCCCATATTTGAGAATCCAGGCCGGCCGCCAGTATGCGCTTAACTGCCTCGGTATCCTCTGGCGACACGCGTGGAAAACCTGATTCAATGCGGCTGACGCCCAGCTCTGCGAGTTTGACGGCGATTTCAAACTTCTCGTCCGGCGTAAAGCACACGCCCACTGACTGTTCGCCATCACGCAGCGTGGTGTCGTAAAAGCGTATGGTTTTGTCGCGGGGAAAGCCTTGCTGAACAGAATCCAGCGTATTTATTTCGCTGGTCCAGATTTGCTCTTTGCTGATGGTGCTCATGGTACGGGCCTGTCATAACTATCGTGAGCAAACGATGTTACGCAAGGCCCCTGGGGCTGTCTTGACCGCTAGTGCGTCTTTTATTGACTAACAGGGTAGCTTTTTATGCCGGCGGATTGGCGATGTACCAGTCGTAAATTTCCTCCGCCGTGGTAAACCACACGTCATCGTGCTCAAGCAGGTATTCATAGGCTTTGGCGAAATATTTGAAGCGGTGAGGAACGCCGGTGATGTAGGGGTGAATACTCATCGACATCACCCGTGGCTGAGTCGTGGATTCCGCATACAGGCAGTTAAACTGATCCACCACCCGGTCGTACCAAACATGTGACTCGTGACCTTGCACTACCATCATCGGCAGGTCGCTCAACTCCATGGTATAGGGCATGGCCACTATAGGTTCACTGCTGGTGCGCATGCTGACCGGTTGTTCATCCATGGGCCAGTCGGCAACAAATTTGAAACCCGCCTCGGCCAGGTAATCGAGTGTATCCAGGGTTTCATGCAAACCGGGACCCAGCCACCCTTGCGGTGCCGTGCCGGTATAGTCGCTCAATACCTGAAAGGACTTGCGGATATTATCCTGTTGATCGTCGACGCGATGCAGAGCCTGTTGGTGATAGCCATGACCCATAAACCCCCAGCCGGCATCACGCATCGCCGCCGCCACCGGTTCGCCTGTGCCCAGGCAGGCGCGTGCGTTGATCGCCGCGCTGGCCTTGAAGCCCTTGGCGTTAAAAAAATCCAACAGTCGCCAGAAGCCGACCCGCATGCCGTATTCGTGCCAGCCCCAATTGGGTATGTTCGGCACCGTGGTAACACCCGCCGGTGAGGTCACGTACTCACGTGGCACCGGTAAATCGATATCCCATTCCTCGATATTCACCACCGGGTAAACAGCTATACGTTTACCCTCTGGCAGTTGCCAGGCGGGTCGCTGTGAGATGGCAGAAAAATCAAAGCGATCTGCAGGTCTCCTCATTGTTTTATCCTGTGACCACTCTTCCAATCGGCCATTTAGTCAACTACACCACACACCTGCATGATGACCTGTATATACACCTTGATGATGCCCAGCATATCGCCGATATGGGTTGCTTCTCCCTGATGGGTGGAGAAACCGCCGCCGCCGGTACGGATACGCCCGGCGGAGCCGTAGTTCACCGTCGCAATGCCGTAGCGATTCATATGGGCAGCATCACTCATCCAGGTCTCTACTGCAAATTCAGGTGCCTTGCCCAACTGCTGGGTGTGTGCTTGCACGATATTCTGTATGAGTTCATGATCATCGGGTATGGAAGTACCCGGCACTGTCATAAAAGGCTCTACCGTGGTGCCGGCCAGCTGCGGATTGTCATCGACCACGCGCGCAATCATCTCGCGCACCTCGTTGTAGGCCTTGATGGGAAGATCTTCCGGCAGGGTGCGCACATCCATATAGATGACACAATTATCCGGGGTGCGGGCGCCGCGCCAGCTCCAGCCGGCCTCCACCGCAGAAACATTGACCCGCGGCTGAAAATCGCCCAGCGAATTGCGCTCGCAGTAATCGGGAATCCACTCGTGGATCGCATCCAGCACCACCCGCGATTTATTGATGGCGTTCTTTTCAATTTCCGACCAGGCCGTATGAATAAGGTGGCCGGGCACGGTAATCTTGACCCAGCAACTGCCGCAGTGGCGCGGAATCACCATCATATTGGTGGGTTCACCGAGGATACAAAAGTCGGCGATGGCGCCATGGGTAATGGCAAACTTAGTGCCCACACCGTAGCCCTGGTACATAGGCCCTTCATGGTCGTTAACCGGCGCCTTTTCGATCTCGCCGGCCACACCGGAAATAACCACATCACCGGCCAGCTTGATACCCGCCTTCTGGATGGCTTCCACCGCACTGATGTAGGTACCCATGGCGCTCTTCATATTGAAGGTGCCCATGCCGTATATCCATGCATCGTCCACCAGGGTGGCTTTACACTGGTAACCCAGGCCGCGGTGCGCCTGCTCGGGGCCAAAAGACGTATCCAGGTGGCCATTGAACATTAACGATTTGCCACCACCTTGCCCCTGCAGACGTCCCAGAGCGTTGTAACGCTCATCTCCTATGGGCTGCAATACAGACTTGATGCCGGTGGTATTGAGCACCTCGTTGAGTGCTCTGGCGACATCGCCTTCGTAACCGGTGGGGCTGGGGATATCCACCAGGTCCATGACCAGCTTGACCAGCCGATCGCGGTCAATATTATCAATCGCCTTTTGCAGTAACTGAGGATTTACAGTCGTCATAGTATCTTTCCTTTAGCTGGGAGCCGGTTTCAGGCGACCTTGGTGACCAGGCAGCCCAGGCCCTGTACGTGGCACTCCATCACATCGCCGGATTTCATCCAGACCGGCTCTTTCATGCCGGAGATAACCCCGGGAGGACTGCCGGTGGTGATCACATCGCCAGGCTCCAGGGTCATGTGTGACCACCAGGACACCAGTTCGGCGATGTTGTAATGGGTGTTGGCCGTACTGGAGCTCTGGCGCTTTTCACCATTGAGGTACATATTCATATCCAGCTTGTTGGGATCGTCCAATTCATCCAGGGTTACCAGCCAGGGACCCAAGGGGCATGAGCCGTCAAAACTCTTGCCCAACAGAATCACGTTATTGGCGTGCTCTCTAGCCTGGATATCGCGGGCAGAGACATCGTTGAAAATCATCAGGCCAACAACGTAATCCATGGCCTCTTCAACGCTGACCTCCTTGCAGGTCTTGCCGATCACAATGGCCACTTCAATTTCATAATCGAGCTGCCTGGTAATCCGGGGAATCTCAATGGTGGCGCCAGAACCGACCCCACAGGAAGGTGCTTCCAGGAAACCGGTAGGGTGTTCGAAGTGGAACTTGTCCCAACCGTGCTCTTTCCACTCACTGGCTTCCCAACCTTCCAATTCTTTCAGGTGGGCATCAAAATTGCAGGAGGTGTGAATAATCTTGCCGGGGCGCACTGGCACCTGCAATTCAACCTCTGCTTCGCGGTAGGCGTGCTCACTGCCATCGGCCCGGGCAGCAACATCCGCAACCTGCTGCAGTGCGGCAGGACCCGCCGCCAGGATGGCCGGCATGCCGGCCGCAATGGCGCCACCACTGAGCGCCACTACATCCAGGTATTTATCGTCCTGATAAACACCCACGGTTTGCCGGCCACTGGCCTTGATGTTGAATGTCGCTAACTTCATTTGGGTTTCCTCTTACTGAAGCGGTGTATAAGCCACCAAAAGTACTAAAAAATATGCTGCCAGGAATAATAGATTTGCAGGGCAAAGCCTGCTTGCCCGCTAACGTGTAAAAGGTTGACTGTGCGCGCAGCACGGCCAATACTGCCGCTGACAGACATTCTGCGGGTATAGCAATGGCTGCTGGCAAGACTTCAGCTGACAAACTAAAAAACACTCAACTGATAGAAGATGTACGCAGTGCGCACGTGGCTGTGGACCTTGAGCAGCACGGCAAACGCATCAAGCATTTCAGTTGCCGTGAGCTGCCCCTGGGCAGGCTGGAGCTGTTTGATATTTTCATCGACCCGGTGGCTATTCACCGCCGCCATGAAGATATCGACAAGGACTCCAACGACGACTTCCTGCTGGCAACACAGGTAGAGGGCACCGTGCTGGTTAAAGAAGGTGACGTGGAGTTTACCCAGCACCCCGGTGACCTCTCCATCATGTCTGCCGCCGAGCCCTACACCATTATTCACACCCAGAGCAGCCATCGCCTGGTGTTACACATCCCCAACGCTGTCTACCGGGAGCGTATTCTCGCCCACCAGGAGGGCCGTACATTTCGCCCCCGCATGGTGCCCGCCGGCGGACTCGCCACCATTGTGCACGAGATGCTCAAGTCACTGGCCTTTGAGGCCGACAAACTGCACGCCACCGAACAATACACCCTGGCAGAGAGCCTCCTGGAATTGACATCGGCCATCCTGCGGTCTGACGCCGATCAGGAGTATGAGTTACAGCACGCCAAGCAATCGGCCCTGTTCCGGCGCATCCTGGAATTTATGGAAGCCAACTACATGGATTGCGAGCTCTCGCCCGAGAAAATTGCCAATGCCAACGGGATTTCCATGCGCTACCTGCACAGCCTGTTCCAGCAGGCCGGTATGACGGTCTCAAAATGGATGTGGGAGCGACGTCTCAAAGCGACCCGGGAGGACTTGCTGGATCCCAATATGAGCCATATGCGGGTTAGCGAAATAGCCTTTCGTCGCGGCTTCAACGATCCGGCCCACTTCAGTCGTGCCTTTAAGAACCGCTTCGACGTATCGCCCAGCAAGTTGCGCCAAATCAGCGCCGAGCAGCAAGCTGGTGCCTCTGGAGTCAACTAATCCTGCGGTAACAGGCAAGACGGCGCCACAGCCTCTCTCTACCATCTACTCCTTATTATGGAGGTTCACTGTTGAGCGAAATCAAACGGGTCTGCGTGGTTGGCGCCGGCGCTATTGGCAGCCTGCTGGTTGGCCATATTGGCGCCCTGGAAGACGTGGAGATGACCGTATTGGTGCGCCGCGAGGAGCACGCTGCCGATCTTAATGCCAATGGACTCAAAGTAACCGGCAAGTCAAATCTCAGCGCCCGGGTACTGGCCTCCACCGAACCGGCCGAGTTGGGTGATGTGGACCTGGTTATCCTGGCCACCAAGACCACAGCCGTTGCAGCCAGCGTACAAAAATTCCAGGGCTGTTTTTCCAACGCCACGGTAATGATGATTCAAAACGGTCTGGGCTGCGAACAGGTAGTGCGAGAGCTGGGCGATTGGCCAATCATTGCCGGCCTGACTTTTATGTCCGGCGTGCGCAAATCCGACTGCCATGTCGATTACGAACTGGACACCCCCACCTGGATTGGCCCCTGGGATGAAGATGCCAGCCGACCGGGCGACGCGTACATCAAGCAGGTAGAGGCATTGATTAACCGCTCTGGTCTTATTTGCGAGGCCTATGAAGACCTGCGACCCGTGCAATGGTCCAAGTTGATATTCAATTCCGCTGTCAACGCCATCGGCGCGGTTACCAATACGCCCCACGCCCCTTTCTACGCCGATACCGAAAACCTCTCCGACCTCGGCAACCTGGTCGAGGCCATGATGAACGAGGGAGTTGCCATTGCCAGCGCCAAGGGTATTAGCGTAAGCAGCGATCCCTGGGCCATGAATTGCAAGGCCGTCACCCAGGGTGGCAGTCACGGCGGCGATGTTTACGCCCACGTCACCTCCATGCTGGATGATGTCCGCAGGCAGAGTTATACCGAGGTGGACTGGATTACCGGCTCCCTGGTGCGAGTTGCACGCGAGGTCGGTGTGCCTGCCCCCATACACGAAACCCTGTACCGCCTGGTCAAGGGAATTGAAACGGGCTGGACCTTCAACGCCCGCTTTGAGCACTAACAGCCCGGCTTGAGTTCTAACGGAGAGAACGATGAAAGTATGTATTGTTGGTTGCGGCGCCATTGGCAGCCTGTTTGCCGCCCACCTGGGCCGACTGGATGACGTGGAAGTGTGGGCCTACGACCCCTTCCAGGCGCACGTCGATGCCATCAGCGAAAACGGCCTGCGGCTGACCGGCGAGAGCGACTTTACTGTCAGTATCAATGTCCGCAGTGACGCCGGCGAGATTCCGGCCTGCGATTTTGGCATCATCGCCGCCAAGACCCTGCACACCCGCTCCGCCATGGAAGCAGTGGCCGACATTTTTGCCGATGGAGCGGTCTGCTCCGTACAAAACGGCGTCGGCAGCGAAGAAATAATCGCTGAGTATGTGCCGCGAGTGATTATGGGCACCACCTTCCCCGCCGGTCACATTTCAGAACCCGGCGTCTGCAACCACGACACCAGGGGCCTCACCCAGATTGGACCTTTTGCCGCCAAGCCGGCCAGCCAGGAAGAGAGTGATCGCCTCGCCGAGGCTCTCACCCGAGGCGGCATGGAAACCAAATCCGTGGCCGATCCGCGCGGCCCGATGTGGACCAAAGTTATTTTCAACTGCGCCTCTAATGGTGTGGCTGCGCTCACCGGACTGCCCCATGGGGTTGCGGCGGAAACACTGCGCGATCTGTTCAGCGCCATTGCACAGGAAGGCGTAGCTGTGGCCACTGCCCTGGGTGTTACCCTGGAGAAAGATCCGGAAGACATGATTAATGACAGCATTCCTGTGGCTTACATGCACAAGCCCAGCATGCTGCAGGATGTGGAAGCACATAGAACGACCGAGATAGACTCAATCAATGGCGGCGTGGCCAGCATCGGCGCAAGCATCGGTGTGCCCTGCCCCATTAACCGCGCCATTGCCGAACTGGTCAAGGGCCTGGAACATAGCTGGACACTGGAGGCGTAAACCATGAATACAGCAACTCAACTGGACGGCGTTGATTACGTCAACCGTTTTCGTCCCTCGCAAACTGAAATTGATAGGCGCTACAGCAATGTGCGGGCAGCCATGGAAGCCCATGGTCTCGACGCGCTAGTGGTAGCGGGCAGCGAATACTCCGGCTTTGAAGGCGCCATCCGCTACCTGGCGGGCTTTTACATCCTGCATCGCTACTCCTACGTGATCATCACCCCCAACGATGACCCCATCGTGGTTTTCCCCAAGGAAGCCGCGTGGGTGGGTGACCACAGCGCCACCTTTATCAGCCGCCGCGAACTGCCGGTGCACTGCGGCGAGTGGATTGCCGACTACCTGAAGAGCCAGGGCGCCAACAAGGTGGGTGTATACGGCATGGAATACATCATGAACGTGCGCGATTTCAAAGGGCTGGCCGCAGGCGGCTTTGACCTGATCGACTTCGATATTCCCTTCGACTACGCCCGCGCCCAGAAGTCCGATGAGGAGATTGCTTCCGTGCGTCACTCCATGGACATCAACAAGCAGGGCGTACTGGAAGTGATCAAGGCCTACCAGCCAGGCAAAACCGAAGCCGAGCTGATGGGTGTAGCCGAACACGTATTTTCAGCCGCCGGCTGTGGCCGCAACACCATGGACATGGTGCAAATGGGCAAGAATGGCTCCCTGCTGCCGCAGATGATTTTTCCCACCAACCGCCCGGTAGATGCCTCTGACGGCATGATGTACGGCCTGGAGATCTCCGGTGAAGGTGGTCACTGGGTGGAGTATTCCCGTCCGCTGATGCCCAATGGCATGGATGAGATCACCCGCGACATGATGGATGCCCAGCAGGAATTCCACGCTCTGGTACGCGAGAACATGAAGGCGGGTCACACCGCCCAGAAAGTACACAAGGTCTGCATGCAGCCCTTTGTCGATCGCGGTTACCGCAGCGGCCACGTCTGTGGCCACTCTATTGGTATGACCATGATCGAAATGCCGCGCATCGGTGAAGGCTTTGATTTCGTGCTGCCGGAGAATATGGTGTGCTCCATGCACCCCCACGTGATGAATGAAGAGCGCACCCATTCCCTGTACTTCCAGGAAACCTATCGCGTGACGGCTGAAGGCGGCGAGCCCCTGTCCGGCACCGCCATCGATGTCTATGACGGTACGGAGACAGAACTCAAATCCTTGTAGTGCCTGGCGCACTCGCAAATCGCCAATACTCTCGCTTTATACATTGTTCCCCATGGCTCTTGTTGTGTTGTGTTGTGTACAAAGCAATACATCGAGAATCATTATGTCTACTACCATGACAGTTCGCTTAGATCCTGAATTGAAAGAACGACTGGATCAACTGGCTCAAGTTACGCGTCGCTCCAAGTCTTTTTTGGCTGCTGAGGCAGTACGTGATTTTGTGGAGTTAAATTGAGTGGCAGATCCAAGCAATCAAGGATGGTCTCCGGGCAGCCGACCAAGGCGACTTTGCCAGTGACCGGGACGTCAGGAAATTAGAGGCAAAGTGGACACAGAATGCAGGTTAAGTGGCTTGGACAAGTAGAAATACTGCGGGTATTGCATACTTCACGTCGGTTACCGAAGCGTTGGTAGGTTAAATTTCTATATTGGTTAGAACCCTGTGCCGCGCTTTAACTGACCGCTGCTTCAAGCCTCAATAGCCCCGGATCGCAAAGACCAGATTGCCACGGCGCCAATAAAGAAGGGGATGGAAAGTACTGCAAAATAGAGCGCCTGGTCCCAACCCAGGCCGATCAGCAAACCGGCCATGGCTGGGCCGATAATGGCTCCCACTCGCCCCAGGCCTATTGCCCAGCCAATACCGGTGGCGCGTACCTGGGTCGGGTAGAGACGGGCAGCCACTGAATACAGCCCGATAAAACCACCCTGCCCAAAAAAGCCCAGCGCTACCGCTGTGATCATCAAGATCACCACTTGGTGTTCCAGCAGTCCGAAAACAATCATCAACAGCCCGGCTGTCACCATGAACGCGGCGACCATGAAGCGCAAACCGCTGATGGCGGAGCGATAGCCCAGCCACAGGATGCCGACCAGACCACCGGCATTGATAGACATACCAATCCAGATTGCCTTATCCAGCGGCATACCTGCATCAACCACGATTTTCGGTATCCAACTCATCAGGAAATAGATACCGAACATGGCGCTGAAGGTGGCCACCCACAACAGCATTGACCACTTTTTCATATCATCGTGAAACAGCGCCCGCACGCCGGTCTCGCCCGGCGTCGGCACTGTTGTTGCGGGCCATGCATCCAATCGACTGCCACCCAGGCGGGCGATTATCCGGTTGGCTTTCTGCAGTCCCCCGGCCGGGCGCTTGATCAGCAAAAAGGACAGGGATTCCGGCAACAGGAAAAAGACCAGCAGGAACACCGCCACATTCAACAGGGCGCCTATCGCAAAGACAGAACGCCAGCCGTGGTCTTCAATAAGATAAGCCGCCAATAGGCCACCCAGTGTGGCGCCGATAGCATACGTGCCCTGCACAATGCAGATCATAAAGTTACGTTTGGAATCCGGTGAGTATTCCGCGGTGATAGCGGTAATACTAGCCAACATCGCACCAATGGCCAGACCGCCGGCAAATCGATACATCAGCAACACCATCATCGACCGTGCGGTAGAGGTCAATCCCATGGTGATGGTGACAGCGACCAGACTGCACAGGATCATGTTCCTGCGGCCAATATGATCACTCAAGGTGCCCAGAGTCACGGCACCGATGGCCATACCCAGGTAGCCGGCACTGAACACGATGCCCAAAGCCCCCGGAGACAGGCTCCACTCGGTGGCGATGGCCGGCGCCGTGTAGGCAATAGCCAAGGCGTCAAAGCCATCAAAGATATTGATCAGCGCACACAGACTGATTGCCAGAATCTGGAAACGGGTAAATTCCTTTTCAGGTATATAGTTAGTGCGCATCCATAAACTCTCAATCCATTGAAATAAAAGGAAATATTTTCGCAGGGAATTAAAAAATCCTCTTGAATTTGTTACGTTAAAGGTACGAACAGTAACCGGAAAAAACAAGAGGATTCAGCATGCGAGAAACCCGCGTAGCTCAGGCAAGTATATTTGAAAACTATTCAAAACACGAATTTGAGCCTCTTCCAAGTAAGCGCCGTTAAATCAGCACCTGTTTTTCCTTAAAAGTTCGGGCCAGACTCTCTCCTGATGACCACACAAGAGAAAGCCATGAATGATGTAACCCATCCCCAACCACTCGGAGTCTACTGGCATCAGGGATACCGAGTATTTCAAACTAAAGATCCGACAGTCTTCCCTGCCGGATAATGACTCAATGTTCTATGTTGCGGCCTAATCTTCACTCACAAGACCGGAGAAAAACCAATCAACTTTAGTCATGCCGGTGCGCTTCGTAGTAGGCCCGCAAGACGGCATTAATCCGGGTCTGGTAGCCTTGGCCTTGCGCTTTCATCCACGCCAGAACATCGGCGTCCAAGCGGATAGTGACGGACTTTTTCCCAGGTGGGTAGACCAGTTCCGCATGCGCAAAAAAATCCACATGCAGCGGGGGGATATCGCTGTAATCTATAGATTTATCTGATCTTTCACTCAACTCCTTTAATCGCTCTTTCGAGATCGACAAGTCACTGAGCGATTTTCTGACAGTACTCATCATATGCCCTCCTCTCTTTTCTGTTTGCCAATCGTGCGGAGATGATGCGGGTAACGTCATGCCTGTACTGATCTTGCGCACTTCGCCGTAATCTGTGCGCCTGTCAATGCGGGTCAGTACCGGGCATTCGAATACCAGTGCCGCTTCCTCAAAGCTAAGCTCGTGCTTTTGCTGATTAGCCTGATTTTTGGGTTCATCCCACTCAAATAGCATTGTTTATATTTACAATATGTACATACATTAGTCAAGTTCTAGCCTCTTCCAACACGAAATGATACTGACATAGCCCGATTTCTGTGCATGATGGAAGGATAAATACCATCATGAATGACACTCACATAAAAACGTCGGCACAGGTGCATGCCTTTCTTGAAGGCACCCATACAGTTACATTCTCCTTAACAAACCAAAACCGAGCGCTATGAGTTTATTCGTCGCAGTCTGATTCGGTTTCGCTATCATCAGCTGCCTGGGCCGGATAAGGGCTTGCTGCTGAGCTTTATGACCCAATGCTATTGCCGATTTGCTTTCTAATTTGCGTATGTGACCCATGAAATTTGAAACGATCAGGAAAAGATTGAATCCGGGCACCCTCGCGAAGACTAAATGTTCGATCTTCGAGCGGATGAATAAATGCGCCGGCAGTAGCATCATTTTGATTCGATTCGATTTGATCCAAATGCTCTGTCTCTAGGGTAAACTCGTATGGTCAAACCGGTAGCAAAGTCAAACAAAGCACCAGCAATAAAAATTTTAGACGTTTGATGGCGGGCCGTGAAAATCGTTGTATTTTGACCCTCCGCACCTTGTCTTTGGCGGCTTTCTCGAACGCCATCAGTGCATCGGTCAGGTCTGCCGGAGTTGAGAGCATCGCCTGTTTTTCAGTTTGCCACATCGGTGTAGGGCCACGAATCATTGCGTATCAGTAAAGGATAAAAGAAGTTCTCTATTTTCCCGCGCGCTCCTTGCCAGCGCCTCTTCGCTGTTGCCGAGGTAAAATCCCAAATCTTGGCGTAGAACACACATGGATAATCACGAATCTGTTTGTTTTTCCCCATACGTTTTATTGGTTTAGCGATTTCTTGAAACTCCACAAGCGAAACTTTCCCGGTTGTTGCTAATGGTTCAAGTGGTAGTTTTGCATATTCTTCGGCGTAACTCGTGACAGCGGATTGCCCTTGCTCATCAATGGCCCGGCCTGGCGGTGCTTGATGCAATCTGATGAGTAAGTGTTCGTCATGCACCGCTATATCCAGTAGAAAATACTCTTTTTCTCGTTTTCCCGGGCGGTCTGTCACTTCATACCAGCATGGTGGATCAACCCCCTTGCTGACGTATAACTCAGCGCGAAGACGATCATTTGTCTGCTGGATGTTTTCTAGCCATTCTTTGCTGGCGGTGTCTTTTTCTTCGGCATTCGCAAGAGCTTCTTCCAGCGAGTTTATTTTCTGCCTAAGTGTCTGTATGTCATCAGGCAATCGTTCCCGCTCTTCTTCAAGTGCGCTTTCTGTTTTCGCCAATTTCGTTTGGGTTTTCTCGTGCGCCTCTTTCTCTGTTTCGAGTTTTTCTCCGCTTCCTGCTATCAGTGCTTTGGCTATGGTGTTTTCTTCTTCGGCAATTACCAGAGCTTCTTCCAACGAAGCAACCCTGCGCTCGAGAGCCTTTATCTCCCTGGGCAATTGGCTTCGTATGACTTCAAGATCATTCTGTGTTGCTGCTAATTCGGTTTGGGCTTGTTCCAAATTTTCTTTCACTGATTGCAACGCTTCTTTGGTTTTAGAGTTAACAGCATATAAAGCCAACAGCAGCAATAACAACAGAAACAGTACCAGGATAAAAATTTCAGCCATCGTCAAGCCAAGGATCAACCCGCGCCGGTATGTGTCGGACTCGAGTTCGGTCATAACAATTAACTATGCTTCACGGTTTCAGCTAATTTTTTGATCGCCTGCACCAGCGACATCCGAACTTCCTGAGTCATGGACTGCCATTGTTCCGCCTCCTGCCGCAAGGCCGTAATTAATTGCTCAAACTGTTGGGTGTATTGCGGCGTGACTTCGGCCGCTTCAGTAAGGGAGCCGGAAAATGCTTTGGTGGCGGTAATCAAGGTTTTCGTGGCCTGTTCTACTTCGCCTTCGACGCTGGCAAATAACGTTGCTGACTGTCGAAGCCCAGCATTCAGGGAATCATATTTAGAGGCAAGGGTCTGGACATCTCCGCTCGTTGATTGTAGATCGCGCACTACGCCCTGCAAGGATTCCAGCACGGAATTGAAAGCGGTCCCTATTTTTTCTCCGCCGCTAATAATTTTTGTCGATGAATCCTGGATGCTACGCCCCAGTTGATCAGCGCTTTGTTCCGCGAGGACAACCGAGTGTCGCACCCTTCCAGTCTGCTGAGCAACCAACTCGTCCAGCGGCTTCTGCACATTCTCGATAGACGCAACGATTTCATCAATCGCTGCAGTAAGTTTATCAACCGTTGTGGCAGACAACGTTGAAAGTATTCTGGTTTGCTCGTGCGCTGCCTTTTCCACCTGTTGAATCATTGCGGCACGCGCTTTATCCGCCTCTTCAACTGTTTCCTTGGTTGCCTGACCCATGGCTCGTCGAAAGACGCTCATATCCGCAATCGTTTGTGTCAATTCCTGGCGAAGCTTGAAAGCGGCTTCGGTCAGACTTTGGTGTGCGAATTGTCTTTGTTGTTCAGATTCGGCATGGCCGTCCTGTTGCGCTGACTGTTTTTGTGCCCCAGATTTACTCAATGGCGGGATTCCACCATCACGTTTCTGCAACAACAAAATCCGAAATAAAATGCCAAAGAAAGTGGATATCAGCGCAATGCCAAAACTGCCTGTCAAATTATAGACTCGCTCCGATATATCACCCTCATCGCTATTTAATAAAAATAAAGTAACGAGGGAATAAACCAACGAAGCCAAGGTGAACAACAACCCCATATAGTACAGATTGTCTGGATGATGTTGCCCGTCTTTATCTCGCCTGGCAATGATAAAATATACAACTAGACAGAAAAGACAGATAATGATCGCTGCCGTAGATCCATGCGATGAGTCCTCGAACAATAAAAGGCGCACTATCCCCGACAACACTACACCAACCATCAATAGCGTCTCAAACAAATGTTTATGCAATCCATTCATGCTGTTCATAGGGGCACCTGCTCCATCAAGCGTCCACCAAAAAGCTCTATGGCCTGCGTCCACCAATAATAGTGTTTCGGTGTTTGTATATGCTCAAGGCCGGTTCGGCGCACGTAAAAAAGCCAGACGTCTACGCTTCTGAGATCGCTGTTCATTTCGGCGTAGCCCACCAGTGCTTTGAATGTCTTCATTTTCGGCAGGGATTCATAATGAGACAAGCGCTCAGAGTGTTGCAGCATGTCGGAAAACAAAATCAGGCGAGTCGGTTTGCGTTGTTTTTCCGCGCCAAGACTAGGCACGTGGCGGGCGGTGATCAGGGCAATACTTTCGAGCAATGGCGATCGTTCTCCTTCAACCTGTTCATTAATCCGGGGCAACACTCGCCGTATTTGCTGTTCAAAATGCCGCCACTTCCGCCGAGCGTCAATCACCCCGCTGGTCAGGTCATCTGTCCAAGTGCGATCTTTCGGGTTGCCCGGATTGCAAACCCGTATAGGCTTGCCCATATTCCCCACCTGAGGCGTCAGACGATAAGCGATAAGCTCATGCGCAGGTTGTAAATAATACTTGTTTTTTGGACTCAAAAACCCTTTGAGCAGATTTTTCAGTTTCTCTTGTGCAACTAACGTTAATGGGTCGGTTGTGTCGATCAGCAAAATAGTTCGTTGCTCACTTCCGCTGGCCGGGCAAAGCGTTGAAGAATTGTTTTTTTCAGTTGCGTGAACGCCGTTTAACAATAGAGTTATACTCAAGATGCCCATGAACACCCATCTGTTGTTGTCTGTAATCATGCGCTATATAACCGTGATTCGTCAGACATTGAATTGCATATTCGCAAGCGGGTCAAATTTCTGCCATATCTGGTCGGCGATTTCCTGAATTTTATGCTCCGCTTCCCTCACGGATTCTATCACTTCGTCAACATTCTGCAGGTTTGGCAGATTGCAGGCTGGCAGCTCGGTGAGCGTGTCATTAATGAGTACGGGTACTGCGTTGTCGAAATGGTTTGGAGCGGGCTCGCTTCGGGCCTTCCGATTGCTGTCCCGATACTCTGCCAGAAGGTAGTTCTGTGTTGTCTCCAGTACTACAATCCAGGTAGCATAGCTTGCTTGCAGGGTTTGGGCGCGACTACTTAAATCTTCGTGCTGAGCTCGCATAGTCGCCACTTTGATGCGTTCGTCGGAAACGCGATCCCCGGCATCCTTAATCTCTTGATTCATCTCTTTTCGAGTGGTTTCCACCAAATCTTGATAGTTTCTGTGTGTTTTGTTTAGTACCAGATCACGTTTGCCATAGCCCGGATGAGGGTCGAACATCGAATACCACTTGTGAGTGGCAAAGCCAAAAAAACCGATGCCGACGATAATAAATAAAACCGATAACACCGACTCAATGCCAAAGGGCGAGGCTATAATACTTTCCATCGCCTTTTTCGTGTAGTCAGTAAAATCAAGGTCAATAGATTCGGCGTTGGCATCATCCCAGTTCAGAGAGATTCCAAGTTGATTCCCTTGCGCTTTGGCCTCGACAAGCGCATCACGATAATGCCCCACGCCAAAATTAAATGCCAGCACCACTAAAACAACGGGGACGCAAATCCAGGGTAGCCAGAGAGCCTTCCACGAAACTTCATTTTTGTAGCGAAAACACAAGCCAACCAGGGCTGCTCCAAACAACACATTAACCAAGGTGATAAGGAACATCTGCCCAAACGCCCCTAGCATGCCCCCCGGAACGACCTCCCACAGCAAAGTGGCATTCAACCCTGCTTCCACTACGATTAAGATCGAAAACCACCCAATGATCCACTTTAGTGCAAGGTAGTCAGGGGGGCGACTCAGGTTGTTGTGTTGGCGAAATTTGTCATAATCTTCCTTCGCATTCTGCCATGCTGGCCCTCTGAGGGCAGATTCGGTTTGAAAACTGCTAAACATCTTTTTCAGGCTACTTTCCGCCCCCATCGGTATCATCTGAATTGTATTTATTAATGCCTTGGAGTCCCAGGTTCTCACAATAGGCAGCAGGCGTTCGACAAAACCGTCGAAATGTTTGCTTAATCCGGCTCGAGTTTGCTGTGCTGTCTGGGCTACTTTCTGGATGATCCTCTGTTCCACCGCATCCAGCTGCGATGCCTGCGAATCTGGAGAATTTACTTGCCCATTTGCTTTTCCCTGTTTTTGCAGTAACTTTTTCTCGCTACCTGTGTCCACTGGCAAAAATTCCTCCCGCTCCGCGACAAAGGCATTTTCACTTAGATGAATTGTTGTCATGCGTCAGGTTCCCCGGTTAGTATTATTTCCGGCCTTGCTTGGGCGGTTCATTATTCAATTCCTACCTTAACATAATCCACGATGCTCGCTAAGGTCTTGGGGCCAATGCCTGGAATTTTCAGCAAGTCTTCAACCGATTGATAGGGCCGGCCGGCGATGATTTTGGCGGCGATGACCTTGCCGACATACGGAATGCGTTGCAGTTGTCTGCTGGTTGCGGTGTTCAGGTCCATCGGATCGGTCGCTGACGGCGCGTCTATTTTTTTCTGTTGGTCCCGAAATTCCATCCGTGCCGCTCGCTCCGCTTGTTGCGCATCCCGCCGCCGCTTGCGCTTCTCGGCGATGATGTCGGGGTCGGCTTCGGCCCATATCCCGACTCGTTCAAGTATTGCCGCGACCTCAAGATCTTGAAGCTCTTCCAGCACTAAATCGCTGGGCAGACCACTCGGCGCCGGGCGGGTTTTGCCGTGGATTCGCGCCAAGCCATGTTCGACCATGAGGTGGCCAAGATCGTTGCCGTCGTGAGTTTCGACGAAGGCGTAGAAGCGACCGATGGCGGAGCGCCCCAACGCTCGGGCGTAACTGGTGTGGATGGTGAACGGTAGGGATAATTCCTGATTGGCGTATTCGGCGGCGCGTCTGCCGAAGCGGATGACGGCGTGGCGGTCGTCCAAGCCAAAGTGGTCTTGCTGTTCGCCGATTCTGTCAAAGTCGGCTTTGCTGCCGTAGGCGGTTTCCGGGCAATCGACATAGTACAGCCGCAGGTGAAGTTCGCGCCCGGCCGCATTGACTTTGAAACTGTCGCCATCATTGAGGTCGGCATCGATGAGGGTAACACCCTTTATACTGACCAGTTCGGCAGCCTGTATCGGCATCGCCACGCAGCCGAGCACGAGCCAGATGATGCGCGCAACATGCCGCAACACGGGGCGCATGTATTTTTTCATGTGGACATTTTCATGACGATATTTGCATTGCGGGAGTTTGTGCGCTTGCATTGTCGCGCCTCCTCATGATTATCGAATTATGCCATAATTGAACGATCGCCGAAAAATGTCAGATTCGACTAACTCCTCGACCATGAACGACCTCCTTCACACCGCAACTGTGGAACTGGCGCGATTTCTTTCCCGTAATCTTCCAGGCTTATCGCCAGACGGCTGGTGGCAAAATCATGTCGTGGATCATGAACTGCCGACAAAACGGATAGTGCGCGAGCAGAACTATGCCAACCGCGACAACTTGACTTGGCCGCTTGGCTTCGGGATCCGTCTTCCTGTTTTATTCTATCGCCCATAACAATACGAACTATACATAATAACAATTTGCTGCCCGTGCGCTTTGTGCATACCCTACGCGATTTTCGCGCCGCCGCGCTTCCAACGCGTCAGAACGCCAGTGATTGCCGGAACAGGATGCCGAGAGCGCGCCGCTGGAACTCGACCGGTGTCGCGCTCAACCCCGCCGAAGACATCGACGCCATGCCCCGGATCTTGGGTAGATCCGTCTCCTACCGGATCGCAGTTGGCCCGCAGCAGGGGCGCAAGGCCTTCATGATCCGCACCATCCGGCCACTGGATAGACCGGATTCCAGACTGGAGCGGGCCGCCAAGGCCAACGGCTTTTCCCTGCGCGCGGGTGTGAGCTGCAAAGGACGTCAAAAAGACAAGCGCGAACGGTTATTCCGGTACATTACCCGCCCAGCGGTGGCCATTCCCCGCCTATCACTGAGATCCACCGGCAAGGTGGTTTACACCCTGAAGACCCCTTATCGGGATGGAGCGGCACAGGTGGCCTTCGATCCCGTCGATTTCGTCGCCCGCCTGGCGGCCCTCGTACCGAAACCAAGGTTTAACCTCACCCGATATCACGGCGTTCCAGCCCCCAACCAGCCCGGGCACCCCCTGGGACATTGCCTCTTTTCGCAGGAAGCGAACCCACAGCCACAACGATAAATCAGCAGGCACGCCACTGAAAACCTCTTAACATGGACCGTTGCGTGCTCTCGTTCAGGAATGAACGGATATGAGTTGCATGATTACCGACACGGGCGCTATTTCAGTAAGATCGGTAAGCCTTTCGTGACATCCCGGAACTCAGCAACCATGCCATAGCAGACAAGTTGCTCGCCACACCCCGTTAATATTTCCTTGTATCTTACTTCTCGCGCGCCAGCACATGATGGCTTCCCGGCTTGCCGTTTGCCGTGGGCGGGCCTTCGTTGAAACTGAACCGAGGATTGCCCGCGCTTTGCTCAAGGGATTGTTCAAAAATAGCATGCTCCTCCCAAAACTTGAGTATGCGCTGTTCCAGTTGCGGCCCGTTATAGCGGCCCTGGACTGCATCAAAAACCTGCGCTTCGACAATGTTTTTTTCGTCGGGCATGAATCAAATACTTTTCTTTATCCAAACTTCAAGATTGCCTGATATTTAATCCCTCTGGCACCTTTTTGCACTCGATCTGGGAATGTCTCTTAGCACATTAAAGCAGGCAGGAAATGAGAGCCAGCTGGGCGGGGGATTTAGCCAAAACGGTTATTGCGAAACGAGTTGCTCGATCAAACGTCGATGTTTCGATTCTATATGCATACCCTGGTGAAATGGCTTCTTCTGATGACATACGCAACAAAGCGGTTCTAAGTTGCTCGAATTATTGTTGCCACGGTTGCCATCTTTATGGTGGACATGGAGCAGGTTACGGTGGTCTGACAAATCAACGAGGCAGTCCTTGCATTTCCAGTTTGCTCTAATACGCAAGCCCTCAGATATGCGTGCCCAATCTGATGTGTAATTGCCCTCTGGAAAATTGTCTGGATTGTAGAGCGGAAGGCGTCGGAAAACGGGCTCATAATTCTTGAAAAACTTTTGGATGTCGAAATCGTTCTGAATCAACCTTCGCTCTGGATGTGTCTTTTCTTTAAAACCGTCATAGTTCAGAAACTTTAGACAGTTCTGACATGGGGCGAGTTTGGATCTCATTTCGTCACCCCTCGTCCGTGTTTCACGATCCCAAGGCTTAACCCGGAAACGACCATCTGTCTTAGCGGTGGAAACATATCGATCGAAACGTCCTGCCTGCCGCATTAGTTTAAGCGTCAGACAATCGGCAACGTGGTATCGAGGCTTCGGGGATGGAATTTCCTGCAATTCATCAAGAGCGGCAAAAGGGTGGAAGATGTGAAGAGTAATTTGTGTATTTCCAATGGCGGCGATACCAGCAGGGAAATGCAAAACCTTATCCAGTTCCTTTCCGGATAGGACCAGGGAGCCTCGCCCGAAAAGTTCACCTTTAAGTTCACTTGGACTGCGATCTATGCTTCCATTCCCACTAATGTTACCGAGTTCAGCTTTCGAAGCGTTGATGGACGCCCTAGCCTGTTCAAGGCGCTGAAGATTGATGTCCAGTTTCATCAGATCCTCTTCTCGATTGCAGGTGCTACCTTGTCCAAAATCTGAAACATCGCCTCTTTCGTCTTGGTTCGGATCGTAAATTCAACGCGACGAGACCGCTTTTTGTTCTCGACATTATCCTTAATTATCAATCGAGCAGAGGAGAGACCATTCGCGCTAACCGTTGTTCTCATCCACGGATTGAGAGGCTTCAGATCCAGAATATCCATTGAAAATCTCAAAACCGTTCGCGTCCGCTCCTGCGACAGCTTCATATTTCGAATGAATGCTTCAGTCTCACTGACGTTGCGTGACCACTCTGAGGATGTATGCCCTTCAATTCTGACCTCTTTGATTTCATCTATGAATTTGTTGTGAAGTAGCTCAATGTAACGTGGCATGAAATCAAGAAGTATCTCCTGAAACCTCTGTTCCAGATCAGATTTACCTGCTTTGAACAGGACCTCAGGAGCGAGAAACCGAATGGTAAGTGTCTCTTTCTCAATTTCGGCATTCCATTTTGGCATGTCATCCTCAAACTCGTTTTTCAAGGCGGAGTAGATAGCGAGTTCAGAATCCTGCCATTCAGTCACAATCTCGGTGACATTTCTCGCCCGTTGATTCGCGTCTTTAGCATAAATTACCGCAATAAGAAGGAAGACCATCATCAAGCCAGCCATTAAGTCCGCGACCGAAATCCAGCTTGCCTCGCCATCTCTTAGTCGTGACGCGAAGGTATTACTATTGCTCATTGCGGTTGGCCCTCTCCCCAATTTCTACAATCCGACGGGTCGCCTCCAAAAGCGGCGTATAGTCAGCAACGAATTTCTCGGTAATCCCGGACAAATTCTCGGCCATTGCGCGAATCACACTCTCAATTTCACCTTGCATCGCCTCGTCAAGTTGGGCTATGGTTTCGATCATTCGGTTAGTGGCATTCGAAATTGTCTCGTTGAAAGATGTTTGAAGACCTTCAAGCATTTCACGTTGAACAATTTTCTGATCAGCAATTGCTGTTTTAAGGTGTTCTGTAATCCCGGTAGAAGCATCAGTAATTGAAACTGATAGTTCCTTAGAAATTTTGACGACTTCCTCATGAAGATTTTGGCTAGCAGTTGATAGCTCTGAAACGAGCTTCTTGCTTATTTGATCAACGTCGCTTTGAAGACTGAGAGTTGTCTCGGATGTCGTGGAACGTAATTCCTCGAAACCTTGTAACAATTTCTCGTTAGATTCTTTTTGTAGAGAGGCCAGGCTTTCACAATTTGCAGCAATCTCTTTCACGACACCTGTTTGATGCTCAACTGTAGAGCTTAGATTAACTGTGATGTCTTCAATATTTTTCTCTATTTCAGGAAACGCATGGATCGCTTTATCTCTCATCTCTGCGAAACCACCCAAAGACTCCTCTATTTTCTCGAGTTGAGAATTTAGGGCGCTGTTGGCTTGTTCCATTTTGGTCAAGTGATCTGGTAACTTTGACGCAGACACTTCGATGTCCCCGAGTGCTTTCTGGCTCGCCTGGATGCCTTCAACTGCATTATCCATGGCGATTTTAAGTTCTGACATTTGTTGTCTATATTCATCTTGCCATTCGACAAGACGGCCAACAGCAACATTGAGTTGCTTGAAGTTCTCTCCAAACTGCTCAGAAAGTGTTTCATTGAACTCACGAATAACAGCTTGAAGTTCTTCTATTATGGCCTTGGAAAAGGCTTCTGACATATGCTCGGCAAACTTTTTGAACTCCGTAATCTGAGCCTCAAATCCGTGGCGGGTAGTGCTCTCAAGGTCACCGACGTTAGTGCGTAATCTTTGTAGTTGGCCGACAATGCTACTGTCTTTGTCATCAGTTAGAGCGTTTCGTAGATTCTCAAAACCCGCGCTATTTGCTTCTGCCGCCTTATTGATTGAAGCATCAAGTTGAATCAGCTGATCAACAATGTCTTTCGCTGACGCATCCTCTCTGCTTATGCTCTCTCGGGTAAATACAGGGCTTATCAAACGGAAGGAAACTGCCGCCAATAGACCGAGAATAGAGGTTCCAAATGCAACCTTCAATCCCTCCAATAGCAAGGGAACAGATCGGTTAATGGTCCGGATGTCGAAATCCAGGAGGCCAAGGAATATACCGATAAATGTGCCAAGGATACCTAAAGAAGTCATGGCACCGGGGGCGCTTGATACCAATGCTCTTATCTTCGTGTTTGTGGAGTTAATCAGGAGCAATGCAAATACGAAGTAACTGGCTATGACTATTGAGAATAATTGGCTGAAGTCATTCGCCCACAATGCAAAAAGCATCCTTCCAATCGAATCAAGCATCTACGCCCCCATTATAAGTTATATAGCTGGAGTTTAGAGATAAACAACTCGGGGGCAAGCCCCCGAGATTTACGCTACGCGGTTTAATGCAAAATCTATGGTCATTATCCGGCTCTTCTCCGGTTCTATGAGTGAAAAAGGATGCCGATCCCCACGTAATCTGTTGGTATATAAGGCTTCTGACGAGCTATTGTCAAATCTGGTGTATGACGACATGACTATGCGGCGTCCCTGTTGGCTTCAGTCTGCTCAACTCCGTCTTTAAACTTCACTCCTTCAATCACCTTCGCCAGGTGTTTGAAGCCCCTCAACTTCCTCCAATTCATCTCTGCACATTCGCCCATCTTGAAGATCATTGTCAGCATGGTCTTTCGGGTCACACATCCCTTCGCCTGTTTTGTTCGATGGCGGATCGTAGCGAAGCTCGACTCGATCACATTCGTCGTCCGGAGGTGCGTCCAGTGTTCTGCAGGGAAGTCATAGAACGCCAGTAAACTCTCCCGGTCTTTCTGCAAGCACTTAGCCGCTTTAGGGTACTTCGCCTCAAAGCGCTTCACAAAGCCGTCAAAGGCTTCCTCAGCGTCCGCTCGCGTTGCCGCCATCCAGATGTCATGTAGCCCTTCCTTGGCCTTCTCCTGCACGCCCTTCGGCAAGTAGTTCAGCACGTTTTGGCTCTTATGCATCCAGCAACGCTGGGTCGCTGTTTCAGGATACACCTCGTCAATTGCCGCCCAAAATCCCAGCGCGCCATCACCGATAGCCAACTTCGGGGGCTTCGTCATACCACGCTGCTTGAGTGATAACAGTACCTCGCACCAACTCTGCTTCGACTCCCGCACGCCATCCTCTATCGCCAGGAAGTGCTTCTCGCCGCTTCTTCAGGCGGCCTACCACATTGGCTGATAAGCCCTTCGCTTCCGGTCCAACAATCGCTTCCAATGCAGACTGCATTTGACCTGTAGACACACCCTTCAGATACAGCCATGGGATGGCCGCTTCCAGAGTGGCGGTCTTCCTGATGTACGGTGGCACCAATGAAGACTGAAAGCTCACCGCTTCGCCCTCGCGGCTCCTCACCTTGGGCACCCGAACCGCTATCTTGCCTATACCGGTCAGTAGGTCTCTCTTAGGCTGGTAGCCATTGCGGACGACTCGTTGGTGACCACCAGGGGTCTTCTCCTGTTCGTACTGCGACAACAGCTCGGCAACCTCAGCCCTGATCGCTTGATCAAGCAGTTGCCTGGCACCTTCTCGCAGCACGGGGGCCAATAGGTCTTTCTCCTCTGGCAATGCCAGATCAATCACATTATTGTTTGTCATGTGTGGCGTGCTCCTTGTTGTTTATAAATCAGTGTCGTAAACCGATTTCAACAGGACACGCCGCATATTTCAAATTTCTTCAAACACCAGATTTGGGTATAACTATGGCTTTTTTGATGCGGCCTTGTGGGAGAAGTTAAATCTGTGGGTAGCCCGATGACAGACAAACCCAATAATGTTCTCCCCTTTCAGCATGGACATGGTTCCGGTTCCAATAGTGGCGGCGGAAATTATGGCGAACGGCTAGCTGGAATAGAAGCCAACCTCGGATACATGGCTAACAAGGAAGACATCCAGAAAATAAAGGTCTGGGTGTTAAGTAGCATATTAGGTGGCATGAGTGCAGCCGCACCGCCGATAACGCTCTAGCCAACGGTAGTAGGTTGCCTTCCGTTATATCACCGCAGACGCGCACCCGGACCATGACACGATCGCCACCTTGACACTCGGGCTAGGCTACCGGTAGCTGTTCTCGCTGGACATAGGCCAGCGCCGCATCCAGACCCTTGGTCAACTTGTGAATTATCTCATCGACCTGCGACTCATTGATGATCAATGGCGGACAGAGGGCGATACTGTTACCACCCATAGCCCGCACAATCATGCCGTGATCCTCACAGGCTTTCTGGCAAACACCACCCACGGCATTGTCCGCAAAGGCCTGCCGGGTTTTTTTATTGGCAACCAGCTCGACAGCGCCGATTAAGCCCATGCCTCGAACTTCGCCGACCAGGGGGTGAGATTCAAATTCGCGCAAGCGGCGTTGCAGGTAAGCACCCACAGTGGCGGCGTTTTCAAACAGCTTGTCACGCTGATAAATATCGATCACCTTGGCAGCCACCGCGCAGGCCACCGGGTGACCGCTATAGGTGTAACCGTGCCCAAACACACCGACCTGGGCACTGGGCTCAACCAGTGCCTCATACATATCACCGGTGATTGCCGCGGCGCTGATAGGCAGGTAGGCTGAGGACAGCCCCTTGGCCAGGGACATCTGCCGGGGCACGATACCCAGACCGGTGGCGCCAAAATCTGCGCCGATGCGACCAAAACCGCAAATCACCTCGTCATCCCACATGAGGATATCGTACTTGCTGAGCACCGCCTGGATTTTTTCAAAGTAGCCAGTGGGCGGCACGATCACACCGCCGGCACCGGCAATAGGCTCGGCGATAAAAGCGGCAATGGTGTCGGGCCCTTCCGCCAGAATCAGTTGCTCCAGCTCGCCGGCACGTCTATCGGCAAATTCCTGTTCCGTCTCTCCGGGCAGACCATCGCGATAGAAATGGGCGCAACCGGTACGCAATATGCCCAGCGCCTCGAAGGGAAGATCAAAGTGGGTGTGATTGGCTGGCAGGCCGGTCAGTGACGCCGCCGCAATGGTTACCCCGTGGTAGGCCCGTTCGCGCGATATGATTTTGTACTTGCCGGGCTGGCCGATGGCATTGAAATAATAGCGCAGCAGCTTGATGTGGGTATCGTTGGCATCGGAGCCTGAACTGCCGAAGAACAGCTTGGCGTTATCCATGGGCAGCATGGCAGACAGTTTGTCGGCCAACTCCATCGCCGCAGGGTGACTCTTGCCACCAAACATGTGGCTGTAGGTAAGCCGGCGCATCTGTGCAGCGGCGGTTTCAATGACCTCTTCGTTGCCGTAACCCAGCGCGGTACACCACAAGCCGGCCATTGCTTCCAGGTACTGCTTGCCCCGGTTGTCGTACACATAGACACCCTCACCGCGCTCGATAACCAGTTGCTCGGTGGCGCTAAGGTTGGTAGTTGGATAAAGAATGTTGGTCATCGCAATGCTCTCGCCTCATTTGCATGTTGGTGGGGGGTATACTATAGCCGCTATGCTGATCACGGTTCGCCATTGACCTACCTGTTTGCCAGTCTATTGCTGCTTTTTGCTGCCAATTGCCAGTCGGACCAGCGGCAACTGTACAATAAAAACTCACCGGCCTGGCTGACCGCCGTCGGCGTCCTGTCTGTACCCGGCCGCCGCTTTGAAGCCGGCGAACGCTTGCACCACAATGAAAACTGTAGCGCCACCCTGGTTGGACCCAGCACCATACTCACCGCCTGGCACTGCCTCGAACATTACCGGGACCTGAGCCGGGAGATCGTGTTCTCCCTGCCCGGTGCGCCCGGGCAGCCCCAGTGGCGCGCCAATCGACTCATCGATGGCGATGGCATGCTTGCCGACTGGGCACTGCTGCGGCTGGAACAGCCGGTAATCGGCGTAGTTCCACTACCGGTTCACAGTAACTTCAAGGCAACCTCACAAGCCACCATAAGTATGGCAGGATATTCGCGAGATGCCGGCCTCGGCAATGGCGGCGCCAATGTAACCTGGCAAGCTGCTTGCCAGGTCACCGCCAATGAAAGGTTTCGCGTGGCAACCAACTGCCTGGCCTACAAGGGTGCGTCCGGAGGACCGGTGATTAGTGATGGCAAGATTGTAGGTGTCATTTCTGCCGGCGACGGCGAGGGGCTTACCTATTTCGCCCCCAGTTCCCGCTTCACGTCTGTGTTACGCCTTTACTTGCGCTGAGTCCTGCCTTTTTTTTGCATTTCCCTGGAGACTACCTGCTCTACCTCGGTAAGAGTCTTGTCGACGGTGTAGTGATCGCCCTCGGAATGTTCGCCAAACAAATTGATAACCCGGTCAGAATCCCGCCCGGCCAGCATAAGGCGCAAATACAAGCTGTCTTCAACAGTCGGCTTGCGAATCGCATCGATAATAAATACCAGGATACTGATCGGGCTCAGCGCCAGGTCGCGCAAGGCATCCAGTGCCAGCTTTATCTGGAACACCACCAGATGGCGCACGGCGCGGTCCGTCGATATCTGCTCAACGCCCTGCGAAGAAGATGTAAAGAACATGTGCAATCCCCCCGGATTCTAATACCACTGCCCAACCGCTCCGCTGACAAAATTTTTCTGTCGCAGCTCTATAACCGTCGGCCGTTGTTCAGTCTGACTGTCCCGCAATACTTCTGCCAACTCGCCCAGTGACTCAACCCGCGCTGTTTGACAGCCCAGGCCTTGCGCTACCTGCAACAAGTCCGGCGTGTACAGGTCGACGCCGGTCGGCTCGATATCCGCCGCCAGCATGCCCTGTTTAATTTCCCGGTAACCGTCATTGTTCCAGATTAGTACCGCTACCGGCAGTTGCGCCTCCACGCCTGCCGCCAGTTCTGTCAGGGTAAACTGGGCGGACCCATCGCCAATAAGCGCCACGATGGGCAGTTCAGGTTGGGCCAATTTCGCCCCAAGGGCCGCCGGAATAGCAAAACCCAGCGTACCGCCGCCGGTGGCTGAATGAAAGTAACTGCGCGGTTGTTCGGTCTCGTACTGCCATACCGCGTAATAGGTGGGCAGGGTTGAGTCGCCTACCAATACCAGGCCGGGCAAGGCTTGCCTGATAGTTTGGAAAAGACGCGAAAAGTCAGCGTGATAATGTTGCTCACCGCTAATCGCCTGGCGCAGTTGCTGCGCACGGGCCGCTCCCGATTTGTCGCCGGCCACAGGCAACGCCTGCGCCAACGCCTGCACCAGGGCCTGCACCAGGGCCTGCATACACAGGCCCGCATCCCCCACCAGGGCCAGGCTGGGCCGGATATTGCGGGTCAGTTGTTGGGCGTCGATGTCAATGCGGATCAACTCACCGGGTATGTCCAGCTCACCGACGAACAACATGTCGTAATCGGTCTCACCAAATTCGGTACCGATGGCCAGCACCACATCGGCCTGCGCCAATTCGGCGCGAATGACACCCAGCGATGGGCTGCCACCCACTGCCAGCGGGTGTGAACAGGCCAGAATCCCCTTGCCATTAACAGTATTGAGAACCGGTGTATCGAGCTGTTCGGCCAGTGCGCATAATTCATTGCCTGCGGCGACGGCGCCGCCACCTACCACCAGTAGCGGCCGCCTTGCCGCCGCCAATTTTTGCGCCGCCAATTGGATGAGCTGCGGATCGGGGCCTGGCCGAGACGGCACCGGCCAGGGCACACTCGACACGTGCGCGGCCGCGGCGGTAATCACATCCAGTGGCAATTCTATATGTACCGGACCCGGCCGCTGACTGTTAAACACCGCAAACGCCCGGGCCAGAACCTTGGGCAGTTCGTCGGCGCGCATCAAGGTGTGACTAAATCGACAGCACTGGCTAGCCAGCGCACGCTGGTCTGGCAACTCGTGTAGCCGCCCTTCTCCCATACCCAAATCCTGGCGCGCGGCCACAGCGGTAATGACCAACATGGGAATAGAGTCGGCCAGCGCCTGCATCATCGCCGTGGCAGCATTGGTTAAGCCGGGGCCAGAAATCAGAAAGCACACTCCGGGATTGCCGCCGGCGCGGGCATAGCCATCGGCCATAAAGGCGGCGCCCTGTTCGTGGCGGGGGCTGACGTGCGCTATAGTCGAGTCGGCCAGCCCTCTATACAATTGCACCGTGTGATTGCCGGGTATGCCAAACACAGTGTCGACACCGTAGTTCTCCAGCAACTGCACCAATTTCTCTCCACAACTGGTCATACCACCTCCTTCTCTTCGGGGTGCAACACCGAACCCACCGGGGTCGCAGCCACCTGCATGGTGGACTGGGTTTTATATTCCGGCGGCAAGGCGGGCACAAATATCGCGCGCCAGATACTAATCATCACCATCAGCAACAATACCCCGGCCATCATCGGGAAAAAACTGTCCAGGCCAAAGGCACTCAGGCCATAGGCCACCATCAGGGGGCCGCTTATCGACACCCAGCCCGACAACATCACGATAGTACCGCTGGCCGGGACAATTTCTGCCGGCCGCAAATGATCGTGAATAAGTGCAACTATCAGGGAATACTGGGACAGGCAAAAACCACCAAACAAAAACGAGTAGATATACAACTGCCAGCCCGCCTCTCTTTGCCCACCGGCAAGCAAAGCCGCTAGCACGGCAAACACACTCGCCACTCCCATTACCCAGCGCCGGTCAATCAGGTCAGACAGTTTGCCCAGCGGCCATTGCAGGACCATGCCACCGGCCATGATAGAACCCATAAACCAGGACACTTCCAGCACCGTCATGCCCATCTTCGCCGCATACACGGCACCCATGCCAAACACCACGCTGGTACACCATTGCACCAAAATGATGCCCATCACCCCCATCGGGGCACGTCGCCACAGATGAGCAACACTGACCCGCTCGGTTTCCTCCAGCGACGGCGTTGGCAGCACCGTCATCAAGATGGGAATAGACGCGAAGCTCACCATTACGGAAATCAGGATGAACAGGGCGAAGCCGGCCGGGTCGGCCAGGTTCAACATAAATTGCCCGGCGCTGATACCGGCCAACAGGATAACCATATAGATGGAAAGTAACTGGCCGCGATTTTTATTGGTGGCCGCCTGGTTGAGCCAGCTCTCGGCCACCACATAAATCGAGGAAAAGGCAAAGCCGGTCAGCAAGCGCATGCCCGCCCAGGTCCAGGGTTCCACAAAGCCGGCATGTATCAATATGGTGACTGAGGCGAGCGCCGTCACGGCGCCAAAGGTGCGAATATGCCCCACTCGTACAATTAACTTGGGAGCCAGCATCGACCCCGCCAGAAATCCTGCAAAATAGGCGGACATCACCAGGCCGATCAGGCCATCACCAAACCCTTCCAGCTCCGCCCGAAAGCCCAGCAAGCTGCCCTGCACACCAACCGCCAGGCCTATCAGTGACAGGCCGAAAAACAGCGGCCACAGCCTGGCTATCGTGCGAGCCGGCATTAGCTGCCGTCACCACTCGCTGGATGCGGTTCCTGCATGGCTTGCCCATTGCGAGCGGCAGCAAGCTCTATTTGCTTTTGGCGTTCGGCAAAGCGGGATTTCTGATCATCGGTCAGGGTATCGTAACAAGCCGGGCAACAGACGCCCTTTTGATACCGGGGCGGCCGTTTGTCAGCCTCGGTAATGGGATGGCGACAGCCGTGACACTGGTCGTACTGGCCTTTGTCCAGGCTGTGATCTACCGACACCCGGTTATCGAACACAAAACACTCGCCCCGCCAGGCGCTGTCTTGCTCAGGTACTTCTTCCAGGTATTTCAAAATGCCGCCCTGCAGGTGATACACCTCTGCAAAGCCTTCCTTGAGCATGAAGGTCGAGGCCTTTTCACAGCGGACGCCGCCGGTGCAGAACATGGCTACCCTTTTGTGTTTTTGCGGGTCGTAGTTAGCCCGTATATAGGCAGGGAATTCTCGAAAAGTAGTGGTCTGCGGATTCACGGCACCTTCAAAAGTGCCGATACCCACCTCGTAGTCGTTGCGGGTATCAATGAGCACCACCTCCGGGTCGCGGATTACATCATTCCAGTCTTTGGGTTCCACATAGGTTCCCACTATGACATTGGGGTCTACTCCCGGCACGCCCATGGTAACAATCTCTTTCTTCAGTTTTACCTTCATGCGGTAGAACGGAATGTGGTCGTCGAAGGATTCCTTGTGTACCAGGTTCTGTAGGCGTGGATCGCTTTTGAGGTATGCCAGCACCTGATCAATACCGGCGCGGGAGCCGGCAATAGTACCGTTAATACCTTCCTCGGCGAGCAACAGAGTGCCTTTTATACCCGCTGCCACACATTCATCCAGCAGGGGCTCGCGCAGCTCGTGAAAATCTGCCAGCGTCACAAATCTGTATAGTGCGGCGACTATCGTTTCCGATATGGTTGCAGGCATGATTATTCCTGGGCTTAGTCAGATTTACTGCCGCCCAGGCAGGGCGGAGACACCGGCGCTGCGCCGCGCAGCTCGGTCCATTCCGGACCCGTATAGGTATGCAGTGCCAGCGCATGCACCGGGCCTGCCAATTCATCAGCCAGCAGGCCGTATATGCGCTGGTGGCGGGCGACTTTACGGGTGCCATCGAATGCCGCGGTGACGACCACCACCTTGAAATGGGTTTCCGAATTGGGCGGCACATTGTGCCGGTCACTCTCGTTTATCACTTCCAGGTGGTCGGGCACCAGCTCTGCCGCCAGCTTGTCGTATATGCTTGTCTCGATATTCATGGCGCGCATTATACGCGAATTATAATGCCTATCGAAAAATACTATAAAAATAGGCGTTTGGTGTTGTTAGGCTGATCCGGCAGGAGTAAGATATACTGTATAACACTGCTGTCCCGTTAAGGAGAAATAAGGAGGTCTGATTCCGCCACAATTGATACAATGAGATTGCCTAGAAAACAGTGTATTAATAGAGGGAACCAGACCATGGCGCATTGTAATACGATCCTGTCACAAATACTAAAACTTGTTCCGAGACATGAATTTGAGACCCTTGCCAAACAACATCATTCTGGCCGTTCCTTTCGTAAAGCCTCCCGCTGGTCATAGTTTGTGTCGCTGACGATGGCTCAATTGTCTGGTCGAAACAGCTTGCGTGATATCGTGGATAATATGTCGGCGCAAATGCATCGCCTTTACCACCTGGGCAGCGCGAAGCTGTCGCGATCTAACCTATCGCGCATCAATGAAGATAAGCCTTATGCTCTGTACGAAGCGCTGTTTGGAAAACTGTTAACTCGCTGCCAAGGCGTGGCGCCTGATCATAGTTTCAGATTTACTCACCCGCTTTATTCGCTGGACGCGTCCACCATCGACTTGTGTTTGTCTGCGTTTCCCTGGGCTGATTTTCGCACCACCAAAGGAGCGATTAAGCTGCACGTCGGTTTGAATCATGCGGGTTATTTGCCGGAGTTTGTGGTCGTCACGGAAGGGAAGAAGCACGATGTAACAGTGGGTCGCACGCTCATATTTCCTAAGGGAAGTATTATTGCAATTGATAAAGCCTACAATGATTACGTTTGGTATAAGCAATTGACAGATAAGGGTATTTTCTTCGTCACCCGGCTTAAGAGCAATGCAAAATACCGCATTATCGAGCGTCGATCGGTGCTGAAAGGCAAAGGTTTGACGTGTGATCAAACGATAGAATTCACCGGCCCCCAGGTCTCCAAAAAATGTCCTGTTCGATTAAGGCGGGTTGGCTACAAAGATGCGGAGACGGGTAAGCACTATGTGTTTTTAACAAACAATTTCAAACTGGCAGCCAAGACGATTGCCGATGTCTACAAAGCCAGGTGGCAAGTGGAATTATTCTTTAAGTGGATAAAACAGAACCTGAAAATCAAATCGTTTGTTGGCACAAGCAAGAATGCAGTGATGACTCAAATATGGATAGCGATGTGCGTATACCTGCTAATTGCATTTCTGAAGTTTCAGTCTGGACTCACAAAGAGTATGCAGCAGCTATTGCGATTACTGCAGCTTAATTTGTTTGATAAGCGTGACCTGATGGCGTTGTTAAGGGGTGATCCGCCTGATGGCAGACTGCCCGATGTCAATCAAATGAAACTCATATGAAAGTTAACGGGACAGCAGTGACTGTATAAATAAACAGTATTCGAGGGCTTCTACCATGAGTAATCTCGCGCCGCTCCCGCTCCTATCCAAGGCCGATTATGATCAAAATCTCGCTGATGAAATCACCCTGCTGGCCGGTCAGATCAACGCCGCCAATTATCGGCTGATCAAACTCATCGCCACCTTTGACGATCGCGAGGCCTGGATTGGTGGCGGCACGATTCGCTCCTGTGCCCATTGGCTAAACTTGAAATGTGGCATTGCCCAGGGGGCGGCGCGAGAGAAAGTACGGGTGGCCCACTGCTTGAAGAATTTGCCCCTGATTGATGCTGCCTTCGCCACCGGAGAAATCAGTTATTCGAAAGTGCGCGCCATGACCCGCAGCGCCACTTTGGAGAACGAAGACTTCCTGTTGTTGATTGCCCGCCACGGCACTGCCAGTCATGTGGAACAGGTGGTAAGAAAATATCGGAGTGTAACAAGCATCGATGAAGACGATGTCGAGATTGAGCAGCAACAGGATCGCGAGCTGGTGTATTACCGGGATGAGGACGGCAGTTGGGTGATCCATGCCCGGTTGCCCGCTGAAGCCGGTTCAATCGTGGTCAAAGCCATTGAAGCGGTGGCTACTTCCGAACAGGAAGAGCAGCAGGAACAAGACGTTCCCGCGGGAACGGAAACCTTTTTGGACGCAGAAGACACCATCGAACCTCGCAAGACCTTCCGTCAGGCGCGCGCCGATGCCATAGTCAGTATGGCCGAACATTTCGTTGCCACTTGTGACCAAAGTGGACAATGGCAGGGGCTAAAAGGCTCTGAACGCTGCCAAATCATGCTGCATGTGGACATAGATACCCTGCAAGAGCACACCAACCGGAAACATCATGGACAAGTCCATTGTAATCTGGACGACAAACACTGGATATCGCCCAAAACTGCGAAACGCCTGTCCTGCGATGCCAGCCTGGTGACGGTATTGGAGAATGATCGGGGCCAGGTACTCAATATCGGGCGTCGAGCGCGTATCATCCCCTCAGCCATCAAACGCGCATTAGACCTCAGGGATACCACTTGTCGAGTACCTGGCTGTTGCCAGTCGAGATATCTCGATGCGCACCATATTCAGCACTGGGCCGATGGCGGCGAGACCAGCCTGGATAACCTGGTGCATTTGTGCGGTCACCATCACCGACAATTGCACCAGGGCTTTTTCAGTATCCAGGTAGAGAAAACCAGTGCTTATGAAGAAGCGCAGCCGGTGTTTTCAACACCGGATGGAAAGCAACTCAAGGCCAGTTTCTTCCCTCAGTTTTCTGCACTGTCTGTAGCCACGGCTGAAGACGCTTTGCGTGATGCGGCACCTGCAGTCGACTCCACAACCTGCGTTACCCGCTGGGCCGGGGAGAACTGTGAATATCCTGTGGTGATGGATGTTTTGTTGCAGCGGGATGAGAAACGGTTATAAAAACAATTCGCGTGGCCGGTTGGCGCGATACTCGCCCGGCGTCTGTCCGGTCCACTTTTTGAAAGAGCGGTGAAAGGTACTCGGGTCGGTAAACCCCAACTGTTTGGCAACCGCGCTAATGGACAGATCGGCGCGAGCCAACAACTCGCGTGCTGCATCACTGCGACAGCTATCTTTTAGTTGCTGAAAAGTCGTGCCCTCGCGTTTTAACCTTCTACGCAATGTTGGCGCCGATATGTTCAGGGCTGAGCTAATCGTCTCAAAGCCGGGGAATCCCTGGCTGAAATCGTGGCCTATCATCGCCCTGACGCGGGAGGTCAGGCTCTCCGCATGGCTTTGCTGGGTCATCGTCAGGAGTTGATAGGGAGCGGTACGCAAAAAATCATGCAGGGAGTGCTCGGTGTGCACCAGTGACAGTCGCAAATAATCGCTGTCAAAATACAACAGGCTCGCAGGCTGACAAAAATACAATGGGCAGCCAAACAGCGCCTGGTACCTGGCGAGATTGACTGGCGCTGCGCCGACGAAATCCACCCGCTCCAGCTTGATAGGCCTGCCTGTCAGCCAGCCAAAAAACCGATGCCAGATGGACAGCCCGTAGGCATCGGCAGCATCGACCCGGTGCTCGCCGCGCCCGCCGGTATCGCGGTAGCCTACCCGCGCATGACGCTCGCTAAAATTGGCATAAAGTTGTGCGTCTTCATCGAAGAAGGTCCGGTAGAACTCGGTGGCCCGACGAATCGCCTTGCCCAGGTTGCCACAGGAAATAATGCAGTAGCACATCATTCTGAAAGCCCCGGGTGAGACCACCGTGCGAGGGTGCAGACCGAAGGTCTCATCCTGCAGCAAGCGCAGGGTCTTTTGATATATACGGCTGTACTGCAGCGCAGAAATCTCCGCGCGCCAGGCCGGTGATGCGCGGTCCAGTGGATCAAAATCAATGCCGGCACTGGCCGGCACCGCGCTAAAATCATAGCCCTGCTCGCTGGCTATTTTCAGCAGTGAAGCGGCGAAACGGGTGGGGACGCGATCAGATTTCATGCCATCGTCCAATAGCCATTACCCCAGACCAATCACCACCCGCAAGCCGGGATGATTATTTTGCAAGCTGATTTCACCCCGGTGCAGCTTCACAACTGCCTGCACCAGGCTCAGGCCCAGGCCGTTGCCCGGCGGTAAGCTGCGGCTGGATTCGAGCCGAAAAAAGCGCTGGAATACATTCTCACGGTCCGCCACGGGAATACCGGGACCAGAGTCACTGATCTGCAAGCTCGGCTTGCCGCCCGGCGGTGCGGTCAGGGTGACGTTAATGCTGCCGCCAGGCGGGGTGTACTTGACCGCATTGTCCAGAAGGTTGGCCAACATTTGAAAAATCAGGTCTCTGTCGCCATCGTAGCTGAGTTCATCACACCAGACATGCATGGCGGTATTTTTCTCTGCCGCCAGCGGTTCGTAAAGATCCACCACATCGGCGGTCAAGGCCCCCAGGTCCAGCGTCGAAAAATTGGAAATACGATTGCCGGCCTCCAGTTGTGCAATTCGCAGCAGGGAATTAAAGGTTGACAAAATACCGTCACATTCGTCGATTATCTGCCGCACCCGCTCCTCATCCCGGGCCGATACTTCCTGCTGCAATAAACTGAGATGGTTGCGTATGCGGGTAAGCGGTGTTCTCAGGTCGTGGGCAACATTGTCGGCCACGGTGCGAACCCCTTTCATCAGCGACTGGGTCTGGTCCAGCATGTCATTAAAGTTTTCGATAAGTTGTCGCATGTTGCCAATCGAATTGCCCAGCGGAATACGATTGGACAGATCGCCACTGACAATATCGCTGATGCCCTCGTTAAGCTTCTCGATGCGCCGCACCGAGCCGGCAGCAGCGAAAAAGCCACCCACAATCCCCAGAATCACCGTCGCCAGCATGGTGCGAAGTAGCGTTTTGGTTACCAGTTGCATGGATGCAAGCACATCGCTGTAACGCAGCGCCGCCAGTATGTGGCTGCCATCGCTGAGTTCCTGCGGGCGCGCCATCAGTGCCGGCGCCGGTTCCCGGTCGGCAAACTCCGTGACCGAAAGACCAAAGGAAACCCAGCCGTCTCCAAACTCCCGGTAGTGTGGCCAGGCGTCCAGGGTGCCGGCCAGTTTGTTGAACTGTGCATCTGTCAGCAGGTAGTGAAAGCGCCGGCTGGACGTTGCAAGCCGGTGATCATCGACATATTGTTCCACGCCGGCGACGCCCTGCCCTGCATAGATCAGGCTGAGTGTTTCCAACTCCTCAACTATTTCTACGCGCAGGTCATGGAAATAGTTATAGGTAAAAATTCCATAGACCAGGGCCATGACCAGAAATACCACGCCGCTCAGTGCCAGTACATACAGCAACATGAAGCGGAAGGTAAAACTGGTGAGAATGGTTTTAAATTGCATTGGGTTGCGGACCCAGTCGATAGCCGACGCCGCGCACCGTCTCCAGCAGGACCGTCTCAAAATCCCTATCGATTTTCTGCCGCAATCTACTGATGTGAACGTCAATCACATTGGTCTGTGGATCGAAGTGGTAACCCCAGACATGCTCCAGCAGCATGGCACGCGTTACTACCCGGCCGGCGTGGCGCATAAGATACTCCAGCAGCTTGTACTCACGCGGTTGCAGTTGTATGCGCTGCCCGGCACGGGTGACGCGTTGAGCCAGCATATCCATGCGCAGATCAAGCACCTGCAGGCTGGTCTGGGTAGTGTCCTGCCCGCGCCGCCGCATCAGCACTTGCAGGCGTGCCTGTAACTCCGCAAATGAAAATGGCTTGACCAGATAGTCGTCTGCCCCGGCCTGCAGACCACCCACGCGGTCGTCCACCTCACCCAGCGCACTGAGAATTAAAATGGGCGTATCGTCGCCACCGGCGCGCAGTTCCTGCACCAGGGAGACACCGTCCAGACCGGGTAACATGCGGTCAACCACCATCACGTCATAGTGGCTGCCCTGGGCTAACTGCAAGCCCAGCTCTCCATCAACCGCATGGGTAACCTGGTAGCCGGCCGCCCCTAAACCCTCCTTGATATAGAGAGCTACGCTTTGATCGTCCTCTATCAGCAGCACTTTCATGGCGGGCAATGTAGCATGGACTGATGATAGAATCCCCCCGTGCCAACAAAGATGCCCCATGGATAAAACACTGAGCCCAAGCCTGCCACGCCGCATTGCCGCAATCGTCTACGATACGGCACTGATACTGCCGATGATAATGCTGGCGGTGGCGATCGTGACCGGCATACAAATAGCCATTACCGGGGACGCCGGCAACAATGACTATGCAGCGACCGCGCCCGCGTGGCTGATCCAACTGATTACCGTGGTAGTGCTGATCGCTTTCTACGGTCATTGCTGGCGCCGGCAAGGTCAAACCCTGGGCATGCAAGCCTGGCGCATTCGGCTTCGTTCTCAATGCGGAGCAGATATCACCTGGTCACAGACAGTGTTGCGCTGCCTGGCGGCGCTTGTATCGTTGGCGGCACTGGGCGCCGGTTACTGGTGGTGTCTATTCGATCGTCAGGGTCGCTATTGGCACGACTACCTGTCAAAGACAGAATTGGAGTTGCTGCCCAAATTCAGGATAAATCTGGACCCCTCAACCGAAACAGGATAAAACAGGACAGGCCATGGATATTCAAGCTCGCACGATTGTCGACGCCGGCAAGCAAAATAGCGGCTGCGCCGTCGTACTGATTCAGGCCGGCAAGAAAATGTCTGCTGCCGCCAGTCAGGTGGATAAGGCCTGCACGGGGCTTATCGCCGCCACCTTGAAAAATGGTGATATGCACGGCAAATGTGGCGAAAAACTGTTACTCCACACCGGCCGCGCCAGCGGGCCCAAGCGTATTTTGTTGGTAGGCTGTGGCAATCCGGCCAAGCTCGATGACCAGGCGCTGCGCCAGATCACTACCGCGATCGTGACGGGCCTGCGCGCCGGCAAGAGCAAGGACACCGCCATCTACCTGCAGGAACTGGGCACCGGCAAGGTCTCGCCGGCCAGTATCTGTGAACAACTGGGCACAGCCGTAGCCCGGGCCAGTTACCGGTATCAACGAACCGTCAGCAAGCCCAAGCCCGGCCTGGCACTCACCAGGCTCACCGTTGACTGTGGCAAGGCGCTCAAAAATCCGGCGGCCCAAGCCAGCCTGGCCCGCGGCCGGCAAACCGGTGAGGGTATCAACGTGGCCAGAGAGCTGGGCAACCTTCCCGGCAACATCTGCACGCCAGGCTATCTCGCCGGTGAAGCCCGCAAATTGGCCAGGGCACACAGCAAACTGCACACCCGCATTCTCGACGAAAAGCAAATGCGTGCACTGGGCATGGGCTCGCTGCTCTCGGTCAGCGCCGGCAGCGCCGAACCGGCCAAATTGATAGTTATGCAGTACAAGGGGGCGCCCGCCGGTAAGAAACCCTATGTTCTGGTCGGCAAGGGTATTACTTTCGACAGCGGTGGTATCAGCCTCAAGCCCGGCGCCAAGATGGACGAAATGAAGTTTGATATGTGTGGCGCTGCCAGTGTGTTTGGCACCATGCACTCGGTGCTGGCCATGAAATTGCCCATCAACGTGGTGGCCATTATCGCCGCCGCCGAGAATATGCCCAGTAGCACGGCCACCAAACCCGGCGACGTTGTTACCAGCATGTCGGGCCAGACCATTGAGGTTCTTAACACCGATGCCGAAGGTCGCCTGGTACTGTGCGACGCGCTCACTTACGCCGAGCGCTTCAAACCCGCCGCGGTAATCGATATCGCCACCCTCACCGGTGCCTGTGTGGTCGCACTGGGGGCACATGCCTCCGGCCTGTATGCCAACAATGACAAGCTGGCCGAGCAGTTGACCGAGGCGGGCCGGCAGAGCTTTGACCGGGCCTGGCGCATGCCGCTGTGGGATGAATATCAAAAACAGATCGACACGCCTTTTGCCGATATGGCCAATGTGGGTGGACCCGGCGGTGGCAGTATTACCGCAGCCTGTTTCCTGGCTCGCTTTACCGGGAAGTATCACTGGGCCCACCTGGATATAGCCGGCAGCGCCTGGAACAGTGCACCAAAAGGCGCAACCGGACGCCCGGTTGGCCTGTTAACCCGCTACCTGATGGACCGTGCCGGAGTATAGCGGCCCATGACCGAGGTTGATTTCTATATATTGCAGGCGCAGCAGGCCAGTGATCGCTCGAATTTGGCCTGCCGCCTGACCGACAAAGCCTTTCGACGCGGTCAGCAGGTCTATTTGCACACCCCGGACCGGCCGGCTGCCGAGGCACTGGACCGGCTGTTGTGGAGTTACAGGCCGGGCAGTTTCCTGCCCCACGGGCTACTGGGAGAGGACAATAGCGACTCCATTGCAATAGGTTGGGGTGAGGACCCCGGTGAACAAGACGAGCTAATGATCAATCTTGACCTGTGTGTGCCCTCCTTTGTCGGGCGCTTCAAGCGCGTGATAGAAGTTGTGGTGCAGGAGCCCGCCATCCGCGACCCACTGCGCGAATCCTGGCAGCACTACAAACACTACGGCTACCCCATCACCAGGCACAATCTCTGATATAATCGCACGCTTCGTTCGAAGCACCCTTCAAAGAAATCCATGGACAAGACATTTCAACCCGCCGATATTGAAACCCGCTGGTACCGGGAGTGGGAAAGCAAAGGTTATTTCGCCCCCAGTGGCGAGGGCCAGCCCTACTCCATCATGATACCGCCCCCCAACGTGACCGGCAGCCTGCACATGGGCCACGGCTTCCAGGAAGCCATCATGGATGCGCTGATTCGCTATCACCGCATGAGTGGTTGCAATACTCTCTGGCAGGTCGGCACCGATCACGCCGGTATCGCTACCCAGATGGTGGTTGAACGGCAACTTGAAGCAGCCGGCCGCAGCCGCCGGGAAATAGGCCGCGCAGACTTTATCAAGCAGGTGTGGGAGTGGAAAGAACACTCCGGTAACACCATTACCCGTCAATTGCGCCGCCTCGGCTCCTCCATGGACTGGTCGCGGGAGCGATTCACCATGGATGCGGGCCTGTCTGCCGCCGTGCAAAAAGTATTCATAGATTTACACAGGGAAGGCCTCATCTACCGCGGCCAGCGCCTGGTTAACTGGGACCCCGCCCTGCACACCGCCATCTCCGACCTGGAAGTAATTTCAGAAGAAGAAAAGGGTTGCCTGTGGCATTTCAGCTATCCACTTAGCAATGGCAGTGGCGCGCTCATAGTTGCCACCACCCGCCCTGAAACCATGCTGGGCGACACCGCCGTGGCGGTGCATCCGGAGGATGAACGCTACGCCCACTTGATTGGCGAGACCATTGATCTGCCGCTCACCGATCGCAAGATACCGATTATCGCCGATGCTTATGTAGACCGGGAGTTTGGCACCGGCTGCGTCAAGATTACCCCGGCCCACGATTTCAATGATTATGAAATGGGCCGGCGCCACCAGCTGGATATGATCAATATCCTCACCGATGATGCCTGCCTCAATGACAAGGTTCCGCCGCCCTACCGCGGCCTGGATCGGTTTGACGCGCGTAAACAGGTTGTTGCCGAGCTGGATGCCCTCGGCTTGTTGGATAAAATTGACGATCACACGCTACAGGTTCCGCGCGGCGATCGCTCCGGCGTGGTCATCGAGCCCTACCTCACCAAGCAGTGGTATGTAGATGCCAAGACCCTCGCCGGGCCTGCTATAGAAGCCGTTGAAAATGGTGATATTGAGTTTGTACCCAAGCAGTGGGAGAACACCTATTTTGCCTGGATGCGCAACATCCAGGACTGGTGTATCTCACGGCAGCTGTGGTGGGGACATCGTATTCCAGCCTGGTATGACGAGGCTGGCAATATATACGTGGGTGCAAGCGAAGCCGGCGTTCGATCTGACAATGACCTAGCTGACGACGTGCCGCTGCGCCAGGATGAGGATGTGCTGGACACCTGGTTCTCTTCTGCACTGTGGACCTTCTCCACCCTGGGCTGGCCAGAAGACACGGAAGAGCTGGCACTATTTCATCCCAGCTCGGTGTTGGTCACCGGCTTTGACATCATATTTTTCTGGGTCGCCCGCATGATTATGGTGACCCTGCATTTTCGCAAGGAGGTGCCCTTTCACAAAGTCTATGTACACGGACTGGTACGTGATAGCCACGGCGCCAAGATGTCCAAGTCCAAGGGTAATGTGCTGGACCCTATCGACCTGATCGACGGCATAGATCTTGAACAACTGGTCAGCAAGCGCACAGCGGGCATGATGCAGCCGAAGCCGGCGAAAAAGATCGACCGGCAGACCCGCGCCGAGTTTCCCGACGGCATTGCCGCCTACGGCACCGACGCGCTGCGCTTTACCTATTACTCGTTGGCCTCCACCGGTCGCGATATCCGGTTCGACATAGGGCGCATAGAGGGCTTTCGCAATTTCTGCAACAAGATCTGGAATGCGGCCCGCTACGTGTTGATGCATTGCGAAAACGAAGATTACCGCATAGCCGCCGATGCCATCTACGAATTGAGCCTGGCCGATCGCTGGATTGTCTCCAGGCTACAGGAAACTGAACGGGCAGTTGAGAAAGCCATCGCCGGTTACCGTTTTGACCTGGCTTCGCAAGCCATTTATGAGTTTATCTGGAACCAATACTGCGACTGGTATCTGGAGCTGTCAAAGCCGCTGCTGTGGGACGAGGCGGCGGCTCCCGAGAAGAAGCAGGGAACGCGGCACACCCTGATCACGGTACTTGAAGCCGCCCTGCGCCTGATACACCCGTTAATGCCCTTTATCTCAGAAGAAATATGGCAGCGGGTGGCGCCATTAGCCGGGGTAGAAGGTGACACCATCATGCTGCAAGCCTACCCTCGCTGCGACGACAAAAAAATAGACACTGCCGCGAGCGCGGATATAGAATGGCTGCAAGGCGTCATTGTGGGCGTGCGCAATATCCGCGGCGAGTTGAATATACCCCCCGGCAAGGAATTGGACGTACTGCTGCGCAATGGTGATGATAAGGATAAAAACAGGCTGGAAGAGAATGCGCAGTACCTGAAGAAGCTGGCCAAGTTGTCAGACATTCGTTTTCTGTCGCCCGACGAGACCGCACCGGTAGCCTCCACATCTCTGGTAGGCGACCTTGAAATACTGGTGCCGATGGCGGGATTGATAGACAAGGATGCCGAGCTTGCAAGACTCTCCAGGGAAATCGACAAACTGGAAAATGATTTGTCCCGTATACAGGGCAAGTTGAGCAACAGTTCGTTTGTCGACAAGGCCCCCGCTGAAGTGGTGGCCAAAGAGAGGCAAAAGCTGGCTGGCCAACAACAGGCCCTGACCAGACTGCAGCAACAGAAATTGGAAATCCAGCACCTGTAACAGGCACGACGTCGAGGGTACCAGATATGACTGAGCGGGTAACCGGCACTGTAAAATGGTTTAGCAATGCCAAGGGCTTCGGGTTCATCACCCGTGGAGAAGATAGTGGAGAAGATGTGTTCGTACATTTTCGCTCCATTGAAGGCGATGGCTATCGCACTTTGGACGAGGGGCAGCAAGTCGAGTTCAAGGTAGTGGAAGGCCCCAAGGGCCTGCAGGCAGAAGACGTCACCAAAGTCGATTCGGTGGTATAGTGGACGCGAATTAACCAACGAGTAGTCTTATGAATCTGTTTTCCCAACTGGTTGTCGGCACTGTTGCTGCCATCGCCGCAACCTTCGCCGCCGGCCATTTTCAACTGTCAGCAACACTTCAGCTAGGTGCCCTGATAATCGCCGCCACCTGGATCTCACCCATAGTGAACAAGATTATCCTGGCTCGCTCCAAACCGGAGCCCGCCCGTCCCAGCCCTGCCAAAAAGCCTGCCGGCGCAGCCAGGGAAGAAGGCGAAGTTAAGTGGTTCAATGTCAGCAAGGGCTTTGGCTTTATTCGTCGCGATAACGACGAGGAAATCTTTGTTCACTATCGTTCAATCATTGGCACCCACGATAGCCGCCGCAGCCTGAAAGACGGCCAGCGCGTTAGCTATGTTGTGGTAGAAAATGACAAGGGACCCCAGGCCGAGGAAGTAGAGGCTCTCTAAGTGCGTGTAACAACTCCTCACTAAGCCCAATTTTCAAGACGCAACCCTGGAACACGCTTGAATTCCCGGACATTGTTATTGACCAATATCAACCCCAATGAACGCACGTGACCCGCGATCATCTGATCATAGGGGCCGATTGGCTTTCCTGCCTTCGCAAGCTCCGCTCGAATCTGGCCTGAATGATGGGCCGCTGCTGAATCATAATCGAGTACTGACAAGCGAGCGCCCAAGCCCTCGATCGTCGCTATGTTCTTAGCAGGATCACTGGATTTCTCGGCACCGTAGAGCAACTCCATGAGGGTCACAGACGAGATGCACAACTGGCCTGCTCGGGCGCTAAACGCTTTCTTCACCTTTGCCGGTTTATTCTTGATCGTATAGATCACGATATTGGTATCCAGCATGTATTTCAGCATTAGAGTGCGTCCCGCTCCTGATCAGCCGGTTGCTCGCGTTCATTCATAAAATCAGGCGTAACCCCACCGTCATCGAACCAACTATCCCAAGAAGCGTCCAGGGGCGTGATCAACCGAGCATTGCCCACAGGGATGACACTGACCTTTTTTACACCATCAGGGAATTCCATTGCCTTGGGAATTCTCACCGCCTGGCTCTTGTTGTTGGTGAAAAGGGATGCTTCTGCCATTTGAATACCTCGCCATATGCTATGTGTATATACAGCGTATTAAAACGCATTGTATATGTCAAATGTATATCCATGCTGGTAAAAGGCTGACATGCCCCAGGATCGGATTTGAAGGGACCGGGCATCTGTATTACTCTCTGGATTATATTATTGGATAGATTATATCACTGATTGAGCTATTCTCGGACACGCACCTAGACCCGCTTGGAGTAGAGTCTCGCTGGAATGGATGTAGTGGGGCGGGTGATTGGCACTCTGGTGCATGCGCTGCAATAGGTGGCGAAGCAAAAGTTGACAAAAGTTAACATCCGGTTAGACTACGCGTCATGCCAAAGACATTGAAAGTTCCTGAGCTTCAAGCCGCCATGGAGGCAAAAGGCTTAAACCAGTCCTCCGTAGCAAACGAGCTAGATGTTTCCAGGACGATGGTTTCCAAGTGGCTAGCTGGTGCTGCTCTTCCTCGGCCTGATAAGTTACTAAAGTTGGCGCTCTTGCTTGAGCTCGCATTCGACCAGCTGGTGGCTGTGGTGGAGGACGCTCCCGAGCCTGTTATCGCGTTCAGAAAGCGGGCAGGCGTCAAGACAACGTCAGCCCATGTTAAGGCGGCTAAGGAAAAGGCGCATCTACTATCGTCCTTGGTGCCCTATTTGCCTTTTGCTACATATACGCAGCCACCCGCTCTGAAACACCCTAGTCTAGAGTACGGCTATCTCCAGGAATCAACCCGGGCATTGAGGAAGGAGATTGGAGCCCAGCCAGATGGTGTTCTTGAGTTTCACGAGCTCATTCGCCAATTTAATGTGCTACAGGCGGTAATTGTTCCCGTCCTCTGGGGAGCGAAAAAGCACCATGAAAATGCGCTTCATATCTATTTGCCAGATACGACGACGACCTGGATATATCTAAATTTAGACGTTGATGTGCATGATTTTAAGTTTTGGATGGCTCATGAGCTTGCGCATACCCTTTCTCCCAATTTGCGCGGTGAGGAAGCTGAAGATTTTGCGGACGCGTTCGCAGGGGCATTGTTATTCCCAAAAACTGCGGCGGCGAAAGCCTACGGAGAGATTGAGGGCAAAAGGAAATCGACAAAAATTAGCAAAGTCCTCCGCTGGGCTGATACCTATACAATCTCTCCAATTTCCGTAATGAAAGAAATAGATCGATACGCCGAACATCAAGGGTTGGACGATGTTGGTGTGGGCAAAGATATTTTCCCAGTTACCACGAATTTTAATAGGATATTCAAAACCATCAGTCAAACTATGTTTGATGATGAGGAGATTTCACCAAAGCTATATATGGATAAATGTGCGGATGTGTTCGAGACGCCCTTCTTCAACTCCTTGAGGGAATTTCTTCGCGCGGAGCAGAAGTCATCGAGTTACGTACATACGCTTCTTGATATACCAATTTCTGACGCAAAGGGAATCTATTCAGAGCTTGGCTAATGGCGCAGACAAAGCTCTTGATAGATTCCAATTCCTATTTTCGATTAGCGAAAAGTCTTCACCCGCTCCTGTTTGAAGAGTTTGGTGCGGACAACTATTGTCTGTATGTTCTTAAAGAACTTGAAGAGGAGTGGAGCAGAAATCCGAGGCTAACTACTAAGTTTGCTTGGGTTTCAGAGGATGAGTATCGGGAAAATCGCAAGAAGTTACTTCTTTTGTCCAAAAAAGAGCAGAAGCAACTGCCAACGGTTTTCGAGTTCATATGGCAGGAAGCACGTTCTGGGGGAAAAACACCGTCCAGGGTTGATACACAGTATCTCGCTTATGGTTATGTCCTGGGCATTACTGTGATTACTGATGACCTGGAAATGCGAGAAGTGGCCAAGCAGTTTGGGATCGATACACGTAATAGCCTTGAGTTGATGGAGCTAATGTATCGAGAGAACCAGATCGATATTAGTAAGGTGCGCCAGATTGCGGCGTATTGGACGTTTGAGGGTGATAAGCCCGCCGGCTTTCGTACGGACTACATCCGCTTGTTCAATGAGGAGCCCCGCGTAACGTAGGCGTGTATTTGCGGCAGATGGTTCTGAAGCGCAGTGTACTCCTGCTCTGCTCCGCTCGGGTCAAACCCGACAGACTCGCTAGCCTCGCCGGCAGCTAAACTGCCCAATAGGCACAAAGTTACGTGACTTTTCCACAAAATAGTTACATAAACCTCTATAAGCCGTTATTTTTATTTGATTTTTAGTATTTCTATGCTAAAACTCACAGTCAATAACAGGCACAAATCGGCAAGTCGCAAGTAATAAGTGTCCCCCGATAGCAAGACCACTGGAAAAATAGCAAACGAGCGAAACCGGAAGCGTATTGGCTAGCATTCCCTGAGAGGTAGTCAGCTATGTATGTTACTGCAGAACACCTGAAGGAACAGGTGATTCACCCTACCCTGAAATACCTGGGCGCATGGACAGCCGCCACCGAAAACTTTCTCCTGTCAGCCGCAACCGACGCGCCCGAGCTGGGTTTGTTCTCCCCGCGCAATGATGGCCTCGGCATTTTCCACATTACACCCTTGCAACACCGTGATATCTGGGACAAATACCTGGCTTTCAATCCCGACCTGGCTTCGCGTATTCGCGGTTTGGCCAGTCAGCGAGCGTTCTTGAGCGATCCCGATAACGAGTTGCAGACCAACCTCAGCTATTGCACGGCAATAGCCTGGTTGCTCTACGACCGGTCGAATTTGAGTGGCGTGGAAGCTGAGTTAAAGAAAGCCAGCGCCTAAGCGGCTCCAGCGAGGCCAGCCCTGATGGTAGCCGGCAGGAAGCGGAGATCTGCGGGGCGATCGATATCCGGCAGAGCAGCCGGCAGACTGTAACTCCAACCCAGCCGATCTATTACCGCCAGCGTTTCCGCCAGCACCGTATGCTCACCCCAGTTAATTCCCGCAAACAATTCTGGTGCAAAACGGCGCAGGCCCAGCAACACATAACCACCATCGAGGGCCGGACCAAGCACAACATCCACTGCGGTGAGGCTGCGCATGGCACTGCTGAGATAGTCACTGTCTATAGACGGCGCATCGCTGCCCACCAGGATCACCGCATTGTGCTCACGCAGACCCTGCTCGCATATATGCGCCATGCGCTGACCCAGGTCAGCACCTTGCTGTATCCGTACATCGCTGAGTCCAAATTCCCTGCATCGACGAAATAGCTCTGCCTCGGGATCGCCGTCCACCCACAGCTCAATGGTGTCGGCTGCGCTGCTACACAACATGGCGCAGACATGCTCCACCATCCGCTGGTGTAGTTGCGCCGCCGCCAGTGCCGACAGGTGGGGCTGCAAACGGGTTTTGACCAGGCCCGGCACCGGCTCACGAGCCAGTTGCGCAACCAGCACGCGCTCATCCATAGTAGCTACGCGCCAGACGCTCAGGAGTCACGCCCAGCCAGTAGGCCAGCCGCAGGCGCCACATGGTCAATACCGTGGGCCAAACCCCGTAGTGCTCCCAGCGGCGACTGGAGGTCACCACCGGGGGACTTACCAACTGCGGCGCGGCTGTGGCGCGCAGGCGTTTACACAACTCTATATCTTCCATGAGGGGGATATCCGCGTACCCGCCCAACTCAAGCCACAGCGACCGGGCCACGAAGATAGCCTGGTCGCCGGTGGCGATACGGCTACGGCGAGAACGAAAATTCATAAACCACTCGATGATACGCAGCCGAAAGTCTGCGCCACTGAGCCTGACTCCGAAAAAGCCCCAGCGCGCTGCCCCGCCGAGCTGGTCGACAAAATCTTGCGGCGCGCACACCAACTGTGTGTCGCAGTGCAAGAACAGCAGCAAGTCGGCCCGCGCCCAGGCGGCACCCACATTCATCTGCCTGGCTCTGCCGGCGTCTGTAGTTAGCAACCGGTCACAGTGAGCACTGGCCAACTGGACGGTCGCATCACTGCTGCCACCGTCCACCACGATAATTTCGGCAAACTCCCGCCAGGGTGACAGATGACTCAGACAATCGGCGACCGAATCGGCCTCGTTGAGTACCGGGATGATAATGCTGAGTGCGCGCCCGGTTACGAGAGATTCAGCCATCCAGAGCGCCACCGCAGCTACTGCCCTGCCCGGCCGTACAACCGTAGCAGTGCTCACCGGTGAGAATGGCCGCAGTTTGTATGGCATCGTCCCGCAACAGGTCACTGATATGTACGCGGCCATCGCTGGCCAGAATCGGCATCTGGAGCATCTGGTTGAAATCACAGTCGTAGACAAAGCCCTGCCAGTCGATGCTGACCAGGCTGCGGCACATTACCGTTGGCAGGTTGTCGGCACTGTAGTTATCGCGCAACAAGGCCATGTAAGACTGATACTCGCCGGTGGACAACAGGATCGCACCAAAACGGCTAATCGGCATATTGGTGATGGTAAACAACTGATTGAAGACGATGCCGTAGCGACTACCCAGTTCGCGCTTGTAATCTGCCTCCAGCGCCTGCTGCGGCGGTGGTAACACCGGGCCAACCGGATTGTAAACCAGATGCAACTGCAAATCCGGCTGGGTTCCATAACCGAGCGCGTTGAGTTCCCTAATGGCCCGAATACTGTCGTCGTACACACCTTTACCCCGTTGCTGTTCCACATTTGCCTCCAGATAGCAGGGCAATGAGGCGGTGATGGTAACGGACTGATCCGCCAGGAAGCGCGCCAGCCCTGCCTGGCCGGGTTCAAACAAAATGGTCAGGTTACAGCGATCGATAACCTCTATACCGCGCTCCCGGGCCGCACAAACCAGCCGCCTGAAGTGGCGGTTGAGCTCGGGTGCGCCGCCGGTAAGGTCCAGGCTCTGCGGGCGCAGGTGATCTAACAGGTCAATCAACTGACCGATAGTGTCGGCGTCCATCGATTCGGTACGCTGCGGCCCGGCATTGACGTGACAGTGCACGCAACTCAGGTTACACGCATAGCCCAGATTAACCTGCAGGGTAGAAATTGCCTCTCTGCGGATGACAGGGAAATCAGTTTTCAGCAATAACGGGCGAGTATCCAGCATTGGCCTATAATACCGCGCTGTATGAATATAATAACCCCGCTATCGAACCTGTTCAGTTTGTTAGCAATACATCCAACCAGCGCTCTATATCGGCAAACACCTCTGGATGCTCGGGCTCATTGAAAATTTCATGGTATAGATGCGGGTAAATTTTCAGGGTCTTGTCACTGGAGCTGATGTGCTCATTTAGAAAACGCGAGCCCTCTACCGACGCCATCGGGTCAGCTTCACCGTGCAGTATCAGCATCGGCAACTGAATTTCAGCAGCCCTGGCCTGCACCGCGTGCATGGTGGTAAATAGTTCTGCTACCAGGCGGGCGGACAATTTTCCGCCGTAGTTGAGCGGATCATTAACATATTTCTCAACCTCGGCCGGAGCACGGCTGACGCCACTGGCATCCAACTGCAGCACACCCATGTCAGGCGCCACCAGTGAGAAAAACCTGATTAACAAAATTTGCCACAACGGCGGTTGCAGGTCGGTCTTGATTGCCGGTCCCGACAGTATGCAAGCTGCGAAGGCATGCTGGTTTTGCAGCAGAAGCCCGGTACTGATCAAGCCCCCCAGGCTGTGACCCAACAGCACCACTGGCAATCCGGATAAGTCGCGTTCCACCTGTTGCCTGAAAATCTCCAGGGTGTCGGTGTAGTCAGTAAACCCCTTTATACAACAACGCTCACCGTCGCTATGACCGTGACCGTAATGATCCAGCGCAGCGACGGCATAGCCGGCCCCCACGAAGTGCCGGGCAAAACGTTGATAGCGACCACTGTGTTCAGCCGCACCGTGCGCAATCAGTATGACGGCGCGCGCAGCCCTGTCCGGTTTCCAGTATTGATAGAATATGGAAGCATCCCTGGCCCCGGTGAAGTGTCCCTGTGTGTGTTGCATCAACCCGGCTCCGATTCAGCGCCCGCGGTCACCCGCAGCAGTCCACGAAATGCCTGACGGGCGGTGCCACCTTCGGTCAGCACGCGATAAACATCTTGAGCTATGGGCATTTCTATCCGGTACTGCTCCGCCAGCGCCATCACCGCCGGTGCACTCTTTACGCCTTCGGCCACCATGACCATCTGCTTGATTATCTCCTCAATAGGCCTGCCCTTGCCCAACTCCACACCCACATGCCGGTTGCGACTCCAGGCGCTGGTGCAGGTGGCAATCATGTCTCCCATACCGGCGAGACCGGCAAACGTTTCGGCGCGCCCTCCCATCGCCACACCCAATCTGGTCACCTCCGCCAGACCGCGTGTAATCAGGGCCGAGCGGGTATTATCACCGGCCCCCTGACCATCGCCCATACCCACGGCAATGGCGATAATATTCTTCAGTACGCCCCCCAATTCACAGCCCACTACATCATCGTTGGTGTAAACCCGGAACAGGCCGCTGCGAAATACCGCCTGCATCTGACGAACTATCGTTTCGTCATCCATGGCGATAACAGCAGCCGCTGCCTGCCCTGCCATGATCTCCCGCGCCAGATTGGGACCGGTCAGCACGCCCACCGGATGTCCCGGCAACACCTCCTGAACAAGTTGTGTCATCCGCATACCGGTACCCGGTTCCAGACCCTTGGTCAGACTGATAACCGGCACCCGGGTCCGCAGCCATGGTTTGACCTGTTCCAACACACCGCGAAAACCCTGTGAGGGAATACCCATCACCAACACATCTATATCTGCAACGGTCTCTTCAATCGTCCCTGCCGCCTTGAGACCGGCCGGCAAGGACGCACCCGGCAAATACTTTTCGTTGCTGTGTTTTTCATTAATTTCAGCTACGGTTTCTGCATCCCGCGCCCAAATCGTGATGTGTGTATTGCGTGCAACCAGGGCAGCCACCGTGGTACCCCAGGAACCACCGCCCAGCAAACCTACCCGTAAGCCCATATACCTTACCTCTTTTTAGTGGTTTTTATGATGTCTATGCGATGGGCGAGTTCGCGCAAATCATGGCTGAGCTGTTTGCGCTTTTGGCCCGTTCCACTGTCGCCGCCCCTGGTCAAAGCCATATTTTCCATGAGTTTGAAGCCGTTCTGGAATAGCAGTTTGCCTATCGACGCCTCACTGCTGATACGTCGCTGCAAATAGGCCTGGCGCCCATAGGCCAGACTTTGTGAAATACACTCCTTCTCTTGCAGTTCCGCAGCGTCGGGCTGGCGCGCCAGCACGTCTGCCACCACCCGGTAGGCTTCGGTAAATGACAACAGGGTGGCGTGAGCCACCAGCGGCCGGAACTGGGTCAGCAAATGCTGCGCTGCATTGTCTGCCCCCGCCAGCTTTTGCTCCCAGTCTGGCAGGTAACGCGCCAGTTCCGCCCTTATGTGGCCCCGGAATTCTTCTGTGGGTGCGTAGAAAAATTCAAACTTGAAAAGATCTCGCAATCGCTCTGCCTCGTCCCAGAACGCCACCAGGCAATTATCTGTCATCTCCGCTACATGCAGCAGCGCCAATTCGGCAATGGCTTTATCAACAAAGTGATGAATGGTGGTGTTTCGGTAGTAGTTGGCTATGGCGTGTTGTTCCGCCGCAACGGTATAGACAATTTCCGGGCCACCGTCGTAACGGGCAATCAGCCCATTGCCCACCAACAATTGCGTCAGGTTTTCCATATTCTCCCGGTTTTCCGGTGCAAAATCTGAGGTAAGACGTATGTTCCGCGCTCGTGCCCAGACGACCAACTCGTCAATCTGCGCCAGCAATTCCTGCCGGGTCATTGCCCGCGGTGCCGACCCCAGCAAAATCATGGTGGCCAGCGACACCAGGGTAATCGGGGTCACGCGATTGGTTTCCACCCCAACCTGGAAGGCAATTTTTTGCAAAGCCGGCCTGTCGTCGGGCGCAGGGGACTCCTCCAGCACTACCGGCTCACCAAAATCAACATAAACCCGTCCCATGGGCTGACGCAGACCACTCAGGTAACCCAGAAACCAGCGCAGTGTCTCCGGCGCCTTTGCCGCACCGGTTTGTTCGGTGGTCATATCGGCAACATCGCCAATCAGGTCGTAGCTGATGGAGACAGGAAAAATATGCAGGTTCCGCGCACCCGTGGTATGGGCGGCTTCGGTGACGTACTTCAAGAGTCCATATTTGGGTGGCATCAATTTGCCTACCCGCGAGCGCGTTCCCTCAAACGACCAGGAAAACGGAAAGCGCTTTTCCAGCAAATAGCCGATGTACAGGCGCAAAATCATCTTGTAAAGAGCATTGTCCTGAAAGCTGCGGCGAATAAAAATGGCGCCGGCGCGGCGCGCGAGAAAGCCCAGGCCGGCAAAGGCCATGTTCACCCCCCCCAGGGTATGGGTGACGGGAAAGTCATTCTCGAAAAAAATGTACTGCGTGGCAAAGCCATCGATGTACGTCTTGTGGCTCCATAACAGCGCCGCGGGATGTTCCCGTGTCAACTGTCTCACCCGCGCCAGGCCATCCTCATCCAGCACCACGTTATTGTGATAACCCAGCGAGAGAATTTTTCGATTGAGCACTGCCATCACATCCAGCCAGAACGTCCTGGGTGTGGCCACCAACTCCTTCATGATCTTTGCCGCATCAGCGCGCAACTCCGGTACCGGACGATCCAATTCGGCACTCAACTGCTGAAGCTCGGTTTTGAAACGCACGCTTGCACTCAGGTTTTTAGCGACACGGCGCGGCACTTTATAGCGACTGCCCTGTAGCCGGCGTTCGGCAATGTCCAGCGCCAGCCCGGCCTGGCCTGCCACAAACTCACCCAATTGTGCGCTACTGGCAATTTCGCCGCGGCGACTGATATAGCGTTGCCGCAGTTCTGCCAGGATAGCCGGCTGGGCAGCGATGCACTGGGCCCGCTGAGGGGTTTTCTTGAGAATCCGCCGCGCTCGACCCAGACCGGGACGACGCGGGTTTCCCCACACCAGATCGCGCCAGCGCGGCGCGGAGTCCTTGGCATCGATGGAACTCAACCAGACCACACGCAGCGGAACAATCAGGGTATCTGTAGAGACATCCAGACAGCGCGTCAGGTTCAGCGTAGGGATATTTTCCGGTGAGTGGGCAATAGGCACCACCACTTGAGAGCTGCTTGCGACGTATTCGCCAGTCGCAGACTGGGCCGCCAACCAGTCGCGCAATAGCGATTCCTCTACCCGATGTGCAGCATCGAGAATAAACAGCACTTTGTCAGGTGCGTGTGTCAACCAGGGCGCTGCATTCATTTAGCTGATCCTTTGGGCTTGGGCTTGGCCGGGGTTGCAGACTGACCCAGTGTATCGAGAAACATCTGTCGCACCTCGGCGACATGCTCTTTAATGGTGGCGACCGTCCAATCACCGGTGTCCACCGCCGGCAGCACCTCAACTTCTACCGTGGCAGCGCGGAATATAAAATCACCCTTGGGCGCCACGTCGAGTGCGTTGTGAATAACGACCGGAACCATGGGCACACCCGCTTGCATGGCCAGGTGAAACGCACCTTTCTTAAAGGGGGCCAGCCTGGGAGACACGGTGCGCGTGCCCTCGGGAGCCAGTATTACGTTCTTGCCCTCTATCCGCATGGCGTCAACCAGCGGCTGCATCGCCTCAATAGCGCTGCCGGCATTGTTCCGATCAATCAGCACTGTGCCGCCAAACTCCAACACCTGACCAAGCAGTGGCATTTTCTTGATTTCTTGCTTGCCGACACCGGCAATATCGCGCCTGAGCAGGCTGGTCATAATAACCACGTCGGCCTTGCTCTGGTGATTGAAGACAAATACCGCGGGGCGATGTGCCCACAAATTTTCTTCCCCGACAATATCAAGCTTGAGCCCAATTAGCGCGCTGGCGGTGTCAGCGAACAGAGATGTAGAAAAGTTTTGCGCGCTGCGGCGTGAACCGGTTAGCGCCCAAATCGGCAAGCCGGCCGCAAACGAGGTAACCAGGCTGCCGGTAGCGGCAATGGACCGGGTCCAGTCCATAATGCCGGGACGACCACGACTGGCAAAACGTCTAATGGGCCAGCCATGCTGTTCGGCGGCAGCGGCCAGCTTGCGATTGGGGTTGAGTGGCCGCGGTTTACCAACCCGCTCCAGTAACTCAATATCGTCATAGCTGTCGGAGTAGAAAAAACTCTGGTCAAGATCAAAGCCGTGCTCACTGGCAAGCCCCTCGGCGGCGCTCACTTTGCCCGGCCCAAAGCAGGTAGGCCGTTCAATGCCACCGGTAAACTGGCCGTCCTTTACTTGCAGGTGGGTACACATCACATGCTCTATACCCAGATCCCGCGCGGCGGGCTCTACCTGGTAAGGGGTGGCGGAAGAGATTATTGCAACGGTATGACCCTTGGCGAGATGTGCTGCGATCAGCGCCCTGGATTCAGGGTAGATTAACCTGGCGATGTGCTTTATGTACAACTCTTCCCCAAATTCAATGTATCTTTGCTCACTGATACCGCGCATAAACTGTGCAGTGGCTACCATCATGGCGGAGAAGCCCATGTTGCCCATGCCAAAACCGGCCATGGCGCCGGCCAACTCCATAAAATTGCGCGCCGACAGGTCACCGCGCTTTACCTGCTCACGGATAAAAGCGACCGCGGAATAGCCGTATATGACAGTGCCATCAAAATCGAACAAGGCTCCAATGCCCGGACCATCCGGTGCAGCTTCTACTTCCGCAACTACTTTTCGATGTAACGCCATATCCAATCTCTCAATAGAAACAAATGTATTACATTATTTGACATTTGTATTACATTAGTAATACAGTCCCCGTCACCACGTTTCAAGAGATGGAGAATTTCGTGCCAAAAACCAACCAGGGCAGTGGACGCAAGCACCGACAGGCCAAAGACAAGGTACTACAGGCTCGCATCCCCGAACAACTCGATGAAGAAATACGCGGCCGTGCCGAGCAGTTGGGCCTGTCGGTTTCAACCGTGGTACGCAATGTACTGTTTAACACCTTTAATCTGGTAGAAGGTGTGGTGGCAGACAGCGCCCAACTGGCCCGTGTGTTTAAGGAAGCAGACACGGCGGGCACCATAGGTTGGCAGGAAGCGGTGTTAAACCTGAATGGCATCTGCGATACCTGTAACACCATTCTGAAAACAGGGCAACGCGCCGCCGTTGGCGTGCCCGCCCAGGCCCGCCCGGTCATGCTGTGCCTGGATTGTCTCGCCGCGCTGGCTGATGACAAGCCCGAGGAGACCAGCACATGAAAACTTCAAACCGGGTTTTGCAAGGCACCTGCGGGCTGGTATTCGACGCCATAGCGGGCATCACCAACGCCGTTGAAGGCATGCACAAAACCATTGCCGGCACTGCCGCTGCGGCTGTGTACTCGACGATCAGAGGGGTAAACAGCGTGGTGCGTGAAGGCATCGACCTGTCCTTGAGCGTATTGCCTGCTACAGACAGCAAGCCATTGCAGTCCAGCGCCGAGATTCGCACCACCGCTGCGCTCAACGGGGTGTTTGGTGATCACCTGGAGGCTAGCGGCAATCCGCTCGCCACAGCCATGACGCTGATGACGCCCCATCACACGCTTAGCCTGGATAGCGACTCGCTGGCCCTGGCCTTACCCCAGGCCAGCCCTCACCTGGTAGTACTGGTGCACGGACTGAGCCTGTCGGAATTGGCCTGGAACCGCAACGGCGCAACGTCAATTGGCAGCCGGCTAGAGCAGCAACTGGGCTGTACCTCGCTGTATTTGCGCTACAACAGCGGACGCCATATTTCCACCAACGGCCAGGAGTTTGCGCAACAACTGGAAGGTCTGTGCCAGGCCTGGCCAGTGCCCGTGCAATCGTTGTCGTTAATCGGCCACAGCATGGGTGGCCTGGTCATTCGCAGTGCCTGTTGTTATGCACAGCGAGATCAAGCTAGCTGGTTGCAGCAGCTACAGCGGGTGGCCTGCCTGGGCTCTCCGCATCACGGCTCACCGCTGGAAAAGGCCGGTCACGCGCTGGATGTTTTTATGCAAAAAATTCCCTATACAGCACCGCTGGCATTTGCCCGGCATCGCAGTGCCGGTATCAAGGATTTGCGTCACGGCGATATTCTCGATGAAGATTGGCAGGGCCACGACCTGGACCAACCCCGCCCCACTCCCCACAGGATTGTGCCCCTGTTGCCCGATGTCGACTACTACTTCGCCGCCGCCAACCTCAGCAAGCACCGGCAGGAACCGCTGGGACGCTTGCTGGGCGACCTGTTGGTTCGCAGGGACAGTGCCATGGGCTGCCACGATGACGAGCTTCGCAAGCTGAACATTAAAGCGGAAAACTGCCGGGTTTTTCACGACAAAAACCATTTTGACCTGCTGGATGACGAGCAGGTACAACAGCAAATTGTCGACTGGTTTAGCGCCTAGTGTACGACGTATGGCGGGTGGCGGGCGTGCATGCTTAGACTCACCGAAATAAAACTGCCGCTGGACCACAGCGATGCAGACTTGCCAGCGGCGTGAAGACCCGGTACAGCCCAGACGCCTGCTACGCCTGGTAGTAACGGCGGTGGTCTGTGGCTATATTCTCGGTGTGGCCGCCATTGAGACAAACCTGGGGGAGACGGACAGTTCTATTTGTTGCTAACAGTGAAATATGACCGATCGGCGCCGGCAGCCGATGATGGTTGAACCCATGACGGCCCGGTACCCACTAATAGTGATAACGACATTGGACTATTACGATGGCTTTATCGCATACCATGTAAACCAGCCGGTGCTCCCGGTCTATTCGTCTGGACCAATAGCCGGCCCATTGATGCTGTAAAGGCTCAGGACTTCCCACGCCTCGGAAAGGTTGGCGCTGCACATCTTTAATCAGGGTGTTGATCCGCTGTACCACTTTTTTGTCGGTCTTTTGCCAAAACAGGTAGTCGTCCCAGCCATGTTCAGACCAGGACAAAATCACTCTTCGATAAGCGTATGTTGCTGCGTATGGCCGCCCTCAACTTGTCCTATGGACTGCTGCAACCGGATAGCATTTGAGGGATTGCTCATGAGGTAGGCGGTTTCCTCATAGGCATTGAAATCATCAAGGCTTAGAAGCACTGCCGACATGCCGTTTTTCCGGGTGATGAGAACGGGCCTGTGATCCTCGTTCACCTTGTCCAGAGTGCCAGCGAGGTGAGTGCGAAGTGAAGAATAGCTCATTGATTCCATAACGGGTTTCCTTTTTAAGTACAACATATAGTACAAGTGTATAAAATTCTACACAAGAGCTAACAGGCACGGGTGTTAGGAACACATAGACTGTCCGCTGTTAAAACACATAATCTGTCCGGTTTATGCCAACTCTTGAGGAGAGTGGTTTATGAGGCGGACAGAAGTGTTACAGGAGATACGACGGATGAGATTTGAAGAGGCATACGGGAGCTGGACGGAGGGTCGTTTGAGCCAAGAGGAAGCGGCGCAGTTGCTGGGTGTGTGTGAGCGCACCTTTCGTCGTTACATTGATCGTTACGAGGAAGAAGGCCTGGATGGGTTGATCGACAAGCGGCTGTCTCAGGTATCGCACCGGCGGGCCCCGGTCGATGAGGTTATGCGCATGGTGGATCGGTACCGGAGCCGGCATGATGGCTGGAGTGTCAAGCACTACTACGCCTGGTATCGGCGCGGCGGCGGTGGGCGTAGCTACAACTGGGTGCGCAAGTCCTTGCAGGCTGCCGGAGCGGTGACGAAGGCCGCGGGCCGCGGGCAACATCGCAAGCGGCGTGAACGAGCACCGGTGCCGGGCGTATTGCTGCACCAGGATGGTAGCACCCATGCCTGGGTGCCGGGACAGACCTGGGATTTGATAGTCACCATGGATGATGCCACCAGCCGGCATTACTCCATGTTCTTCTGTGACCAGGAAGGCACCCGGAGCAGTTTTCGGGGGGTACGTGAGGTGGTTGAGGCCGAGGGCTTGTTTTGCTCGCTGTATACCGACCGGGGCAGCCATTACTGGCACACGCCGACGGCCGGCGGCAAGGTGGACAAGGGCAACTCGACGCAGTTCCGGCGCGCCTTGCAGCAACTGGGCGTGGAGATGATCGCGGCCTACTCGCCGCAAGCCCGAGGGCGCTCCGAGCGGGCCTTTAGCACCCACCAGGAGCGCCTGGTCAAAGAACTGGCCGCCGCTGGCATCACCGATATGGCTGCCGCCAATGAGTATCTCCAGCAGGTGTATTTGCCCGCCTTCAACGAAGAGTTTGAGCAACCGCCGCGGGAAGTTGGCTCAGCCTTTGTGCCGGTGCCGGAGGGAGCGCAGTTGGACAACATTTTCTGCGAACACTACGAGCGCCGGGTACGCAAGGACAACTGCATTGAGTTCGAGGGCCGGACCCTGCAGATACCGGCAGACCGCCACCGTTACCACTACATCAAAGCTAAAGTGAAGGTGTTACGGCACACCGGCGGCGCCCTGTCTTTGTGGCACGGTCCCCGAAAACTGGCCTGTTATGACGCGGCCGGCCAGCTCATCCAGACTGACTTACCGGTGGCTGCCTGATGTCCGCTGCGCCATCAATAACGGGCACCTCAACAAGGTTTCCCGACATCGCCAAAAGCGGACAACTCATGTGTTCTAAAACCGGACATTTCTATTTGTTGCTAACAGAGCTAACAGGCACGGGTCGAGAGCTTGCCATCTTCGCCTCGGCACGGAATAATTGCCGCCTCCTCATTCACCCGCCTGTAGCTCAGCTGGATAGAGCAGCCGCCTCCTAAGCGGCAGGTCAGCCGTTCGAATCGGCTCAGGCGGGCCACTACTATAGCAATCATAGAGTTATAGATGGAGTGACCCATCCCCGGCCCGCTTCGCACAAAGAACGCACTTCCATCCAAAAAGCACGGGGTAGTAGAAGCGCTCGCCCACCTTAGCTTTCACTAGTTTATTTCCAGAGAGTAGGGATTTAGAAACTGCCGTCTCCATAGAAGGTTTTTATCTACTTCGTTTAATTCACATTCTTCAGTAACATTTTTCCAGTTCTCTGTGATTGAAGAACCCAGGCTATCAAATATCCCCAGTGCGTCTTCCCTGGAAAGAAGGAAGTTATGCGCTGCCGCAAGGCAGGTCTTGAGCTGGCTCAAATTGTTCTCGCCTGCCACCAACATAGCTTGCGATGCCTCATTACCTGTTCGGCCTTGGGGACAGATATCGTAGGCAGGAGTGAGTGAAAGTTCGTAGCCGTTCCAAAACGCGGCATGATTTCGAGCGTGATCGTCTGTATTACCGCAAAGTATATTAAATACAAGCCTGGAGTATAATTCTTTTAGGGTATCTTTTGGACCAGCGAAACGATGACGGATAATCTCAGCTAATGCCTCATAACCGGCGTAACGCGCCATCATATCATCGAGCCCTAAAAGAGTAAGAGCAGAAACCATAGCTTTGCGAGTCCATCCACTCTCTTTCGGCGTTCTATCGAAGCGCTCTATTAAAAGTACGTCTTTGTTGGCCGCCCTGGCCAGTTTAACCGGCGCGACATTCAGCCCTGCGATGTCAGCCAAACGCATGGCAATAAACTCTGCCTTTACAACGCTATAGAGATCACTGCCAGATGAAAACTTCGCAACGTACTTCTTGCCGATGTCCTCGATCAAGGCTTTTGGACGGGCACCACCAATAGAACCGCCATGAAACAGCGCCCGATCCAGATCAGGCGACAGAGGTACACCCTTTTCTACACGTTCGGCAGATTCAATTAATTCCTCCATACCTACATTGTTTGCATGGCGCGGTATGTACTCGGTCGGAGATCGCTGAAAATCAAGTGCTCCGATTCGATCCGATCCCGACTCCAGCAAATAAGTCAGTTCATGTAATTCAGCAGTATCGACACCAGTTCCTGTGCGCCCTAATTTTTTATTGATAATTACACGCCGCCCCCATGCATCAGGGGAAGCATCCCTAATCGAGCCGGGCATAGTGAGACCATTTGGTAAAGGGAGTATTCCGGCAACCAGTGGTAACTCCGGTTCATAGATCGATATAGCAGGTTTTCCGCTAACGATACGATCCATGTAGCTCTTACCGTAATTGAACAGGACGCTTCCATTGTCAGCCTCAAGACGTCCCGCCACAACGGGATCAACCTCTCCAGGCAGCCATATCCACACATAGGCTTCGTTGTCGTTCGAATTAGAAGTCATCGTGTACGGCCTTGGATTTCTTGCGAATTGATTTGGGTAAAAGAGCCAGCTTTTCTTTAGTCTGACCTAGTTGCATTGTCAGTGTGGCCTGATCTGCATCAAACAGTTTGATTCCAATAATGGTAGCCACCTCGAATACAGCGCCGATCTCACATTTTAAGTGGCCTTTTTCGATACGCTGCAGCAGCCCTCGCGATATACCCGCGCGATCTGCGACCTCCTTTGCAGTAAGTTTGCGCTCCTTGCGCGCCGCACGGATCATCCCGCCCAACAGGGCTACCGCATCTCGGGCGTAGTGTGAATAGGTTCTCGTGATCGATTTTGGCATTGCACAATCCTCGCTATTCTAGCTCCATATATAGACCATATGTCATTCAAATGGTCTTTACACGAACCATAGTAGCCTGACCCTAGCTATCCGTCAATATAAGATAATATAATCTATATATAGATCATATGGACTATTGGGGAGCTATATGTGGGTCAAAGGTATCTAAAGACACCTTGAGCGGGGAGGAATAAGTCATGAGTCGCTGCCTTCTCTGCCCGGTCGGGTTTGCACAGAATCTCCTGAGTTCAAATTACGAGAAAACTCTACTTACGACCTGTGCTGATTCTCGGGGCATTGCCTTCGAGCTGACTCATGCCCCGCGCCGCAGAACGAGCTTGACCTCAACGTATTAGGTGACATCACCACCAACCGCTTGCCAAAAAGGCCGCAACTTTTCTCTCCAAACATCTACGGTACCCCACTCAGCATCAAACTCTATAACCCAGAAATTGGCCTTCACAGAAGTGCGAAGCCAATTGGCCCCTAACTCGAACTCCACGCTTCTGAAAGACGACGATAATTTCGGGGCGTATGTACTCGCAATTAGCAGCTCTGCCTTGTTATTTGATTGCTTGCCACCAATCGTAATTTCCTCACCGGGGACAAAGCCGAACCATCCTTCTTGTTTTATCTCCGGGTTATCATAAAAGTAGTAACCTAGCCATGTCTTTCCAAAACTCAACCTCCTACCTGCAGCGGGGAAGATCGACCATAACCTGCTGACTAACTCTCTTTGATACGGGGAGCCATAATCAGGAAATGTTCTCTTCAAATGGGCTGCCTTGCTTTTAAATTTTTCAATAAAGCTAAGATGCCTTTCCAAATAGCTGCAAAACTCCTGCGCTACTATTTTTGTTGTTGGATTGGACACAGTCTCTGTGTCACTAATTGTCTTTAGGACTTTCTCCCATAAGACCACCGCGGCAGGTGTTTTCTTGGCATGTGTTTTTAAGGCACTAATCTTTTCCTTCGCCTCTCTCTCCCTGCTTTTTGGGCACAGAACAAATAGCAGTGCTTTGGTACTCGTGTGATTAATAACGCCCAATGACGTAGCAGCAGTTTCTAACGTGTCACAATATTTTTCAGGCTGTCCATCTTGGAACTCTGCAAAAAACTTGTTTTCAATTCCTATTATTACATCATCCAGCTGAATCAGGATGTCAAGACGGCCACCCTCAATTTCAGAACTTGTTGGATACTCCGTTCTACATGCAAAGAGGGTAGAATAGCTTAGTGGCCCAATGGGAGAATGATCAGACAATAGCGCAAGGAATGCATCTCTGATTTCGTGGGAATTAAAAATCAGATAACGTAGTACCGATGACGCCAAATTTTCACCGCGCAGACCTTCAAATTCAGAAAATATATCCACTTACTTTCTCCTCGCCTCACGTTTTATTTGTGCTGCGTAAACAACGCGCAGTGCGGTTTTTGTCCGAACCAACGCCATATTAGCAGCGGCTACTTTTTTAACAACAACCAAACCTTCGGCTTTGTTGCCCCCCATATTTTAAAGGTAGTTTAACGAAGGCTGCATGTAAAGCCTATGCGGCTTGAACCAATTTGCGGAGGCACACCTATATACAAAACAGTGTCGCATGCGTATGGAGGATGAAGTAATCGACACACTGATCCGGGCACTGGCATGGCTATATCCATTAACAAACTCTGGCTATTTCGTATTCTCATTCCCCTTAAAGGCAGCCGCGAATTCTACCATCGGAACGGGATGGTCAGCGACACCGTTGCTGAGGCCTGTGGACTGGAACGGTGGATAAATCATAAGAATTTCGATAGTCAAGAGGCGACCAGAGAACTACGCAGGCTTCACCGTAAAGCTGAACTAAACCCCGGGCCAGCGCCTCGCAACCGAATACTCACCGAAAACATTAAAAAAGTTGCTTCGTTGTTAGGCCTTACCAAACTGGATTGTGAAATTTTGGAGTTTGTTACGCTACTGCACCAGGTGGAATTACTTGAAGAATGTGCAGACTTGCTCGGTCATGTCTCCGCCGTGGACCTGCCAAAAATATTGAGTGTTCTGTTGCGTGCACCAAAAGCAAAAATACAGATAGCCCTGAGTAGTAAATCAGCGCTAATAGGTAGCGGCTTGCTACAACCGATCCCCCATGAGCGTAACAGTCTGTCTAGTATGTTGAGTCCGCTATCCGCTTCTTTTGTCATTGGTATGCTTTCAAAGAGCGGTAGTCCATTGCGCCTATTCAACGAAAGCGTAAAGATGAGCAGCCCGGCGCACCTGCGTTTGGCAGACTATGAACATGTTGCGACGGAGGTCGACATACTCGTAAAATACCTGCGCCAGTCTCTGGCCCGCAAACGCATCGGTGTCAATATTCTTCTGCACGGAGAGCCTGGAACAGGTAAAACCCAACTCGCCAAGGCTATTGCAAAAAAGCTGCGTGCAAAGCTATTTGAAGTGTCGTGTGAAGACAATAATGGAGACGAACTGTCTGGTCTGCAGCGACTGACAGGTTATCGATGTGGGCAGAGTTTTTTGTCCGGGCAACACGAGTTGATCCTGTTTGACGAGATAGAAGATGTATTTGCTTCTATTAGACGCGGCGGGTTTGACAGTGCTTCCCCGGTTGGCAAGGCGTGGATGATTCGATTGCTGGAAGAAAACCCGGTCCCCATGCTTTGGCTAACCAATTCTCTTGCGTGTATAGATGCCGCCTATCGGCGTCGCTTCGATGTCGTCATCAAGCTTGCGGTTCCAGGTAGAACTCAAAGGCGCAAAATTGCGGCTGCGGCCTGTAGCGATTTTATCGATACTGCAGGGCTGAACCGGCTGGCTGCATCGCGTCAATTGTCACCGGCTGTAATCAATCGAGCCGCCTCTGTTGTTAGCCTGATACGCGACGATCTTGCTGCAGAAAACTGCCAGCCGGCGATGGAGCTATTGATAAACAACACACTGTCCTGCATGGGCAAACCTCGAATCTCTGCCGTGCCGACAAACCTGTCGCAGGTTTATGATCCGGGTTGTGTGGAAGCAGATGTAGACCTGCTGAGCATTGCCGCAGGCCTGGCCCGCAAGAAGAAGGGGCGTATCTGTTTGTCTGGCCCCCCTGGAACGGGCAAATCAGCGTATGCCCGCTGGGTCGCCGAGCAATGCAAGGTAGAAATAATGGAACAGCGCGCTTCCGATCTGATTTCGAAGTGGGTGGGAGAGACCGAAGAAAAAATAGCCGCGGCATTTCAGCATGCCAAAACAGAGAGGGCTATGTTGTTATTCGACGAAGTAGACAGTTTTCTGCAGGACAGACGGGGTGCCCGGGCCAGTTGGGAAGTGACACAGGTCAATGAAATGTTGGTTCAGATGGAGAATTTTGATGGCATCTTCGCTGCTACAACAAACCTGATGCACGGCTTAGACCAAGCGGCGCTCAGACGCTTTGATCTTAAGGTGCAGTTTGGTTATCTGCGACCGGAACAAGCCTGGGCCTTGCTGGAGCAGTACAGCAAGTTATTGCGCCTAAGCAAACCAAAACAGGATCTAAAGCGAATACTTACTAGGAGTCTGTCGGATTTAACGACAGTATTACTATAGAATAAGCCCATCGTACCAAGAAGAGATCGAGGCTACCATGTCAGCCAAATTCCAGCCGATCAATCGAGATACTCCGTACCTGCTACCGCCCTCCTTGCAGGACTGGTTGCCGGAGAAACACCTGGCACGTTTTGTAGTGGATATTGTGGATCAACTCGACTTGAGTGAACTGGTAACTCGCTATGGTGGCGGTGGGAAACAGCCCTATCACCCCGCCGTGTTAGTAGCGCTGTTGTTCTACGGTTATGCGACCGGGATATTCTCCAGTCGTAAGCTGGAGCAGGCGACCCACGACTCGGTTGCCTTTCGTTATATCACCGCAGATGCGCACCCGGACCATGACACGATCGCCACCTTTCGCAAGCGTTTTCTGCCGGAGCTGGAAGGTTTGTTTGTACAGATATTGGTGGTCGCCAAGGTGATGGGCGTGTTCAAGCTGGGCAAGGTCAGCCTGGACGGAACCAAGATCAAGGCCAACGCCAGCAAGCACAAGGCGATGAGCTGGGGCTATGCGAACAAACTGGAAGAGCAACTTCGCCGAGAGGTACAGGAACTGCTCAGGCGGGCGGAACAGGCCGATACTGAAGATAAGCCGCCGATCGACATTCCTGATGAACTGGCGCGCCGGGAAGATCGGCTGGCGGCCATCAAGCAAGCCAAGGAAGAGATTGCGCGACGTGCGCAAGAACGCTTTGAGGCCGAGCAGGCTGAGTATGAGGCAAAGCTCAAGTGTCGCAAGGACAAGGAAGCCGAGACTGGCAAGCCAGCCAGAGGGCGTGAGCCAAAGCCACCTGAGCCTGGGCCACGGGATAAGGATCAGGTTAATTTTACCGATGGAGAATCACGCATCATGCCGTCTTCGGAGGGATTTGTGCAGGGCTACAACGCACAGGCTGCCGTTGATATCGAATCATACCTGATTGTGGAAAATCACATCACACAGCAGTCGAATGACAAGCAGGAGATTGAGCCGACCTTGCAGAGCCTGAAAGAAACGGAAACACACTTGGGCAAAGCGGAAGCTCTAGTGGCAGACGCCGGTTACTTCAGCGCTGATAACGTAGGTCGCTGTGAAGACGCGGAGATCATACCCTATATCTCGGATCATCGGGAGCGACACAACCTTCCCTGGGATGAACGATTCAGGACACCTCCCCCATGCCCACCGGATGCCGATGCCGTGACAGCGATGGCATATCGATTGCGAACCGCTGAGGGTAAGGCAATCTATGCCAAACGAAAATCCACGGTGGAAACGGTATTTGGAATAGTTAAAGAGGTGATGGGGTTTCGGCGGTTTCACCTTCGCGGGCGGGATGCGGCGCAAGGTGAATGGAATTTGGTGTGCATGGCGTGGAATCTGAAGCGCATGTACGCCCTGGGAGGCTGAGAGCATGAATAAGGGAAGCCTTATCCCGAGCAATGGTGCCCAATTTTGCACCTTGGGAGGCAGTTCAAACAAAAAATTGGAATGGGTACTTGAGTGGGCGCAATGTACTCCTGCTTCGCTCGGGTCAACCCCGACAGACTCCTAGTCTCGCTAACCTGACCCCCGGGGATTTTGCCACAGCGGTGCGCCGACATCACTTTGATCCCATTGCAACGCCGCAAGGCTTTATTGCAATACTGCAAGCTGAGTGCCACGCTAAAGAGGATGCCAGGTCGTCAATCGGATTCGTCCACTAGGTGTTCAGGAGAATCGAGGAGCAGAGTATGAGACCGCTATCTAAATCCAAAATACTTGCCGGTCGGCAGTGCCATAAAAAGCTGTGGCTGGAAGTGTACAGGCCAGAGCTGAAAGAGGATTCAGCCCAGACACAGGCAAGTTTCGAGACCGGTCATAAAGTGGGCGAGGTCGCTCAGCATATTTACGACCCCGAAGGTACAGGGGTGTTAATCGATCCCTTCCGGGATGGCTTCGACGTGGCAATCGCGCAAACCAATGAGTTGTTGCAGGGTTGCGCTCCTATATTTGAGGCGGTGTTTTCAACGCAGGGCGGTCTCGCTCTGGCAGATGTCATGCTACGGGTTGAAACCGGGCAAGGGTCTGTGTGGCGCATGGTAGAGGTTAAATCGGCGACCAGTGTAAAGCCTTATTACCTGGAAGATGTGGCTGTTCAGGGTTATTTGGCCAAAGCGTCTAATGTTGAACTGGAAAGTATTCAGCTCGCGCACATCGATAACCGGTGGACGTACGCCGGCGATGGGAATTATCAGGGATTACTGAAAGAGGTGGACCTGACCGCTGAGGCGCGAGCACGGGAGGCGAATGTAAAAAACTGGATCAGGCAGGGCCAACAGGTCATAGCCCGCAGTGCAGAGCCTGATATTGCCATGGGGCCTCATTGCAATGATCCACACGCTTGTGGATTTCAGGAGTATTGCGGTGGGGATGAGCCTGCAGCCGAGAACCCGGTTTACTGGCTGCCCAATATACGTAGCAACGCGTTGAAGGCCTACATAGCCGAGCACGATGTCACAGACATGGCCGAGATCCCGGATAAGTTGCTCAATAAACAGCAATTGATGGTCAAGACACATACGCTTTCAGGCGCAACATTTTTTGACGTGGAAACGACGTCGGCACAATTAGCGCAATACCCCTTTCCCGCCTACTTCCTTGACTTTGAATCTGTGCAGTTTGCGGTGCCTATCTGGAAAGGTACGCGTCCGTATGCGCAACTGGTGGTCCAGTTCAGCCTGCACATACTTGATGGCAAGGGTGTGCTATCCCATGAAGAATTCCTGGATATTTCCGGGCAAGATCCGCGTCGCGAGCTGGCCCTGCATCTGGTGGATACCTGCGGATGCTCGGGACCGGTGTTTGTGTACTCGGCACAATTTGAGAGAGGCAGAATCAACGAACTGGCGGAGTGCTTTGCAGATTTGGCAGTGCAACTCAAGGCCATCAATAAACGCCTTGTGGATCTGCTGCCGATAGCCAGAGAATGCTATTACCACCCCGGTCAACAGGGCAGTTGGAGTATTAAGAGCGTTCTTCCCGCCATTGCACCTGAACTGAACTATGCTGATCTTGACGGGGTTCAGGATGGCGGCGGTGCGGTTGTCGCTTTCCAGGAGGCCGTCGATGCAAAGACTACTATGGAACGTAAACAGGAAATAGAACAGCAGCTACTAAAGTACTGCATGCTGGATACCTTCGCCATGGTGGTCATGTGGAAGCGCTTTGCAGCCAGCGAATGTAGCTTACCCCTCTGGACGGAGTTATAACAATGTCTGAGCGCCCCGCCAACCTTGATACCTTGATCTATTCGCTGGAGTTGCTGCGGCGTATTCCCAAGCATAAAAAAGTAACGGCGGTAGAGCTCAATCGGCAACTGGAAGATATGGGTCTGGCAAGAGGTATACGAACGGTGCAACGGCACCTGAATATGCTTTGTGAACACTTCGACATCGAACGTGACGATCGCAACAAGCCCTATGGCTACCGGTGGAAGGATCGGTCGGAAGGATTGTCGCTGCCAATACTTACCGAGCAGGAGTCGCTGGTGTTATCCCTGGCTGAGCAATATCTGCACAACCTGCTGCCGGCTAATCTGATGGACTCCATGCAAGGCTTCTTTGACCAGGCAAAATACCGCCTGCTCCCCGATGGTTGCAGCAAGCCGGCGCACGACTGGCTGGAAAAAGTTCGCGTGGTCAGCACGACCCAGCCCATGCTGCCCCCTGCGGTTGATTCCAGCATCTTTGAAGCCGTAAGTAATGCCTTGTACGGAGACTACTGGCTGGACATGGTGTACCTCAACCAGAATGGAATAAGCAGTGAAAGCCTGGTGCAGCCTCTGGGGCTTGCGCAACAGGGGCCGAGGCTCTACCTGATATGCCGCTACAAGGGATACATTGATAACCGGGCATTGGCGTTACATCGGATGGTCAAAGCGCGAGCCACATCGATGCAATTCGACCGGCCAGATGATTTTGACCTGAAGACTTATGACCATGAAGGGCGGTTTGGTTTTGGCGATGGTAGTCTGGTACAATTGAGTTTTACTATCACGCAAGATCGCGGTTTCCACATCACGGAATCTCCATTGTCGCCGGACCAGAAAGTCATCGAGGCCGGTGATTACCTGAAGATATCGGCCACCGTGAATGATACCGACCAACTGGATTGGTGGCTGTTGGGTTTTGGGGAAGATATTAGTGATATTCGAAAGGAGAAAATCAAATGAGCCGTCCCAATCTATTTGAATATGCCACTAGCGAACTGTCGCAAGATGCGTTCATTTGCTGGTTGTTGGCCTGGGGTGACCAGGAATGTGAGAAGGAAGATGCTGCACTGTATGCATGTGGGCAGGATTTGATTCGAGCATTATTCGAAAAATGCAAGAAACCTGCTCCGCCAATACCAATTCGGAAAGTAGAAGTTCAGAAACAGTTTAACAACATCGATGTTCTGTGCCTGATTGATGATGACCACGCGATCCTGATAGAGGACAAGGTCGGCACCAGTGAGCATTCTGATCAATTGGAGCGCTACAAAAAAGTTGTTCAAGAGCATTACGGAGGTAGAACCGTACTCCCCATATACCTTAAAACTGAAGAACAAAGTGATCTAGAAGATGTAGTTGACGCTGGCTACACGGTATTTTCCAGAGAGGGTTTTCTGGAAATACTGCGTGGATATTCGGGTCCCAATCAAATTTTGGAAGACTATAGAGCTCATTTGTTATCGGTTTCGGAACAGGTAAATGCGTATAAAACTAAACCAATCCGTAAGTGGGATGGTTGGTTTGCCTGGCAGGGTTTCTTTCAGTATTTCCAGAATATCCCGGACAAACTGGATGGTGACTGGGAATATGTTCCGAATGCCAGTGGGGGGTTTATGGCCTTCTACTGGAGTTTTATACCGGTTGATAACTGTGAGCTCTATCTGCAGCTGGAAGGTGAAAAACTTGGCTATATCCGGATCTCCCAACCAATGAAATACGATCCTGATGCTGTTTTATAGAGATTAGGACCTTACTCACAGTGTACGTAAATCGCTGGGAATATGCGCAGGAATATTGAGGTCGCCAACGGTCAGGTAAATCATGTCGGCGAAGTTGTGCAGGTTACGATATCCAGACGCTCGGTTCTTGACGATTTTGACAATGCGGTTCAGGCCTTCACCGACGGCATTGGTCAGGTTTCTATCGGTGAACGCGACGATGTTATCAAAGTGATTTCGCACCGTGGTGACAAATTGGCGCAACGAGGGGATACGGCTACGCAGGGCGGTGGTCATCCAGCGTTTCAGGAACTTCTCAGTTGAGCCACGATAACGGTAATTCCAGATGTGTTCGAACTCGTCCTTGAGCACCCAGGCGCGGTGGATACGCCGATTGGAGTTGCGCAAGCTATTGAGGAATCGAGACTGTCTCTTGGTGCGATGGCTCGAGTGCATGCTGAGCAGCCATCGCAGGCCCTTGATCGCCTTGCGCCCCCCGGTATCGAGGGCACGCCACTCGTCCTTGCGCACCTCATCCACAGCCTGGTTCAGCGCCTTGACGACATGGAAGCGGTCGATGATGAGCGTGGCGTTGGGGCAGTGATGTTCAATGGCCCCGGTATAGGCGCGACTCATGTCACAACTGGCCCACAGGATGCGTGCTTTCTGCCCCTTGCTCAGGTGTTCGTTGAAGAAGCGGTCAATGGTCTCACGGCCTTTTCCCAGGCCCACCCACAAGATACGAGAGCGATCCAGATCATAGACGAGTGTGGCGAATTTGCGGCCCTTCAAGAAGGAAATCTCGTCGACGCCGAGAGTGACCAGGCCACGGATTTTATGGCCGTGGCGCACCCGCGTGATGATCCGGTGCAGCAGGTCGGACAGGGTGGAGGAAGGCATCACCAGAATCTCGGCGGCGGCCTTCTGGGTCATGATCTGGCACAGGGAGCAGATCCGCCACTCCAGTCGGTAGGTGATACGTGAATAGGCTGGCGCCCAGGGGATCGTCTCCTGCACCCGCCCGTGCGTTGGGCAGCAGATCTCCTTTGGGGCATACCAGAGCAAGACCTTCATCCCCATGAGTGTGAGATCCTCCCACCGGCGCAGCTCGGTCGTATGACGCACAATCCGGCAGCGCCGTTCACATTCGGGGCAGCGGCAGCCATTCTTGTAGGGCTTGACCGCCAGATGCAGTTCCTTGTTGCGGTTTTTGAACCAGAACTGGGTGATTTTCATACCTTTGAGGCGTAATATCTTATACAGCAACTTCAGGTTGCTCACGGGCTTCTCCTTTTTGTTGACGGTAATCTACAGAGGGGATGAAGCCCGTGTTTACGTGTGAATTCAAGTCATTGCATCAACATGAAATGATGGGGAAGTTCGGGTCCTCGGGGATAACTGTGGGTAAAAGAACCCCGACATCTGTCAGCCGGACTCCGTGTGGACAGGCCGTGGATTTCACCCCGCCATCCCTGGCGAGGTGATCATGTGGATAACCCGTGGAATGTTCGTGCCTCACATACCACCGGTTACCCACACTAACCCACCGCCTGCCCACACTACGCCGGGGAAAGTCCAAGGGTATTCGGATAGTTTTTCAATAACAGGATTTTTTCAAAAAACTCGTTGGGAAACCCGGATAGACCCAAAAACTTTGTATCAAGATAGAAGTGACAGAAGATGTAGACAAGTCAGAAATTCGCAATCTCTGGAGCGAGCGTACACTTAGAGAAGCTGAGCGGGACCGTTACAAGCCATTAGCACTAAAGCGGCCAGATCGATTTGGGTACGGACGGACTATGACTATTGCCCATGATGAAAACAACTATCGAAGGACAATCCCCGATTCAGAGACGATAGACCTTGCATCGACTGTGGCGAATCTGGAACTGGCCGAGAAACTGCTGACGCAGCTTGCGAGCTCACATAAAGCAGGCACAGGTGACTGAAAGCACTGCCGGTAGAAGTGGCCACAGCCATGAAAGTGATTCTTAGTCGCAAGGGTTTCGACAACGGCGGCTACGCGAGCCCCATTATTAATGGGCGGCCGGATTTCGGCTGTACCATCGTTAGAGGCAACCTGTCACGCACACCCGAGTATCACCTGGAGATGTAGCTGATTATTTCTGGATAATGTAGCGACGCAACCGCCGCTCTTCATTTTCGCTGAGTTTATCGTGCAATCGTGCAACATCAATTACCGATCGAGCTAGCGAAGCGGACACATCCAGCACCATTTCTGTTATCACTCCATATCCTCCAAGATCTTTTTGCCTGTTTCAGTCAGCCGGTATCTTTGTTTACTGCTAGTGGGCTTATCGGGGATGGTCATTTCGATCAGTCTTGCATCCAGCGCAGGCATTAGGTAAACCTTACGGAAATGCTCATCATCTTTGAATTGGAGAGCAAACTGCAGGCTTTGCCTTGTCATGTCCCCTGCAAACACGCTTAATAGTCGGACTTCCGGGGTGACTTCCGGGGTGTCCGCGACGACTGCGGGATTTTCACCAAACTCCGGTACGCTATAGATGCGCACTGGCTAGTCCGCCTGGCGGCGCAGAAATGCAGGAATATCAAAATAGTCGTCCTGCCCCACAGGTGGAGCCAGCGGCGTTGCTACTTCCGGCTGCTGACCTGGTGCGTCAATGGCGCTACTGCGTTTTTCTATCGCTGCACCCGCTGCGGCAACATCCACATTCAGTTGTGCAGTCTCCACTACCTGAAGAGGCGCCCGCATCGCCTCTGAACCCAGGCCGGTAGCTACCACCGTCACTTTGAGTGTGTCCTTCATGTCCGGATCGATCACAGTGCCGACTACAAACGTGGCATTTTCAGACGCAAACTCTTCCACGGTATCGCCAACTTCTGAGAACTCACCCATCGACAGATCCAGGCCAGCGGTGATATTCACCAGAATACCGCTTGCACCTTCCAGGTTAATATCCTCAAGTAGCGGACTGCGAATCGCGGCTTCCGCTGCCTCACGAGCACGATTTTCACCAATGGCGGTGCCGGTGCCCATCATGGCCATACCCATTTCGGACATAACCGTGCGTACGTCGGCAAAGTCAACGTTGATTATTCCCGGACGGATGATCAGGTCGGCAATACCCTGCACCGCACCCAACAGCACATCGTTGGCGGCCTTGAAAGCATCCAGCAAAGTGGTGTTCTTGCCCATGACTTCCAGCAGTTTGTCATTGGGAATGGTAATCAGCGAGTCCACGTGCTGCTGTAGCTCCTTCATACCCTCATCGGCAATAATGGTGCGTTTCTTACCTTCAAAGACAAAGGGCCTGGTCACCACGGCCACTGTCAGTATGCCCATTTGCCTGGCCACTTCAGCAACCACAGGGGCGGCCCCGGTGCCGGTACCACCACCCATGCCGGCGGTAATGAACACCATATCAGCGCCGGACAGCGCTTCGGCAATTCTATCCCTGTCTTCCAGCGCGGCAGCTCGCCCAACCTCCGGATTAGCGCCCGCACCCAGGCCCTGGGTAATTTCGCCGCCCATCTGCAGCACGGTTTTGGAATCAACATCCGCCAAGGCCTGTGCATCCGTGTTGGCGCAAATGAAATCTACACCCTCGACGGAGTTTTCGATCATGTGCTTAACGGCATTACCGCCACCGCCTCCCACACCGATCACCTTGATGACGGCACTCTCTGGTACATTTTCCAGTAATTCAAACATGGTCTTTCTCCCCTTTTTATAATATTGCCGCACTCGCGCACGACCCTTTTTACCGCTCAAAAATTGTTTTGCAGCCAGCCCCGCAGACGCTGCCAAATACCGGCCGGAGCCTGGCTCCGGCTACCGCTACCGGGGCCTTCTGCATGCTGGGAAGCCCCGTACTGCAGCAGCCCGACACCGGTTGAATAAATTGGATTGCTGACAATGTCAGTCAGCCCCATCACCGATTGCGGCAAGCCTATGCGCACCGGCATGTGAAAAATTTCTTCAGCCAACTCGACGACCCCTTCCATCTTGGAGGTCCCACCGGTGAGGACCACGCCGGCGGGAATCAAATCTTCAAAGCCACTGCGGCGCAACTCGGCCTGTACCAGCGTAAAAAGCTCGTCGTAGCGCGGTTCAACGACCTCTGCCAAAGCCTGTCTGGACAGGTCACGCGACGGCCTGTCACCGACGCCGGGCACCTTGATGGTTTCATCGGCACCGGCAAGTTGGGTGAGCGCACAGGCGTATTTGATCTTGATGTCCTCCGCGTGCTGAGTCGGCGTGCGCAGTGCCATGGCAATATCATTGGTCACCTGGTCGCCGGCAATAGGTATGACGCCGGTGTGGCGAATCGAGCCTTCCGTGAAAATAGCGATATCTGTGGTTCCGCCACCGATATCTACCAGGCAAACTCCCAGCTCGGTCTCATCTTCGGTAAGCACCGCGTGACTGGACGCCAGTTGTTCCAGAATGATGTCTTCCACTTCCAATCCGCAGCGACGTATGCATTTCTCTATGTTCTGGGAGGCATTGGTCGCACAGGTAACCAGGTGCACCTTGGCCTCCAGGCGCACGCCGGACATGCCCATCGGCTCCTTGATCCCCTCCTGGTTATCAATCACATATTCCTGCGGCAGAATGTGCAGAACACGCTGATCGGCTGGAATAGCAACGGCCTGGGCGGCGTCTATTACGCGCTCTACATCAAGGGCGTACACCTCGCGGTCGCGAATGGCGACAATGCCGTGGGAATTCAAGCTGCGAATATGGCTGCCGGCAATACCGACAAACACAGAATGAATCTGGCAGCCGGCCATCAACTCCGCCTCTTCCACAGCGCGCTGGATGGACTGCACCGTAGACTCTATGTTGACCACCACCCCCTTCTTCAAACCCTTGCTGGGGTGCGAGCCAATACCCACCACTTCGATGCTGCCATCGCTGCCGATTTCTCCGACAATGGCGACCACCTTGGAGGTACCGATATCCAAACCCACGATCATTCTTGTGTCTTGTCCGCTGCTCATCGGCGTGTTCTCCTCACGTCCTTTGCTTACCGGCCACTGCCGGTTCAGACCAGGCCACTGCCACACCGTGGCTGTAGCGCAGGTCTATACTGCGCAACTGCGCAACTCGCGGCGCAAGCTGCGTCTGAAAAACACGGGCAAAGCGCTGCAACTTGCCGCTGATATCACCATGTCCAAAGACCAGTTCACTACCGCTGACCAACCGGGCCCGCAAACCGCCCCGGCTATCCATACTCAATTGCGCCACCTGCAGACCCAGTGGCTGCAGACCATCCTGTATTTGCTTGTAGTGCTGCATCAGCTCCGCCTCACTGCCGTCGGGGCCTGCCAGGCGTGGCAACGCACCGTCGACAACCATCACAGCCGGTGCGAACAACTCACCGGCATGATTGAGATAACCCTCATCGCCCCACCTGGCGATGGGTAATTGCTCCACTAGCTGAATTTCCAGGCGGTTGGGCCAGCGTCGCCTGATATTGGCTCGGTAAACCCAGGGCAGGTTTTCCACCGCCGCGCGAATCTGTTGTAAATCCGCCCACAAAAAGCCACCGCGCAAGGAGCGGTTAACACTTGCGGTTAAACGCTCGCGCGAGACCTTCTGCAGATCACCACTGACCATCACTCGTTCCACCGGAACCTGCAGCGCGTACCAGCCCCCGGCCACCACCGCCACCGCCACTGCCAGCACCAGGCTCGCTGCCAACAGCGAGCGCAACAGGCGGGCTATACCGCGCACCGGCAATCGCTTGCCCCGCTCGCGCCGGCTGTTGTTGCGAGTTGCACCCTGTGCCATCAGCACCCCCCCGCCAGGCTCAGGCAGCAAATGCGACCTACCAGCTCCGACAAGTCGATGCCGGCAGCATTGGCCGCCATTGGCACCAGGCTGTGGCTGGTCATACCCGGTACCGTATTCACTTCCAGCAGCAGGAAGCGGCCATCCTCGTCGCGCATCAAGTCCACCCGGCCCCACACACTGCAACCCAGGGATTTAAAGGCACGCAATGCCAGTTCAGCCAACTGCTGTTCCTCAGCGTCAGTCAGACCACAGGGGCACAAATAGCGCGTATCATCAGACAGGTACTTCGCTTCGTAGTCATAAAAGGCGTTATCGGTTTGCACGCTGATGGCTGGCAGCGACTCATCGCCCAGCACCGAAACCGTGTATTCAGGACCCCTGATAAGACGCTCGGCAATTACCCGATCGTCATACTGGGCCGCCTGCTGCCATGCCTGTTGCAGATCTTCGGCAGTTTCCACACCGGCGGTGCCAATACTGGAGCCTCCCGTTACCGGTTTGACAAAGGCCGCTCCCAGGGTAGCTATGACCCGCTGCCAATCACAGTCTGCTGACAACTCTATAAATTCAGCACTGGGCAGACCGATGCCTTGCCACAACTGCTTGCTGCGAACCTTGTCCATGGCCAGTGCCGAGGACAGCACGGAAGAACCGGTATAGGGGATGCCCTGGATCTCCAGCGCTCCCTGCATGAGCCCGTCTTCGCCACCGGCGCCGTGCAGGGCAATAAACGCCAGTTCGGTGCCGGCTAATCGCTCCCACCAACCCGGCTCCGCAGGGTCCAGCAAGCTGGTGCCGGCACCGAGTTGATCCAGTGCGCCGGCCACGGTGGCGCCACTGAGCAGGGACACTTCGCGCTCGGGGGAGAGCCCCCCCAGCAATACGGCAATTTCCATGCCGCGAAGGCGATCAAGATTCATCAGACGCCCTCCGAAAGTCATAACTGCGCAACTGCTGGGTCAAGCCGGCGATATTTCCTGCCCCCTGGGTCAGCACCACATCATCGTTCTGCAACAGACCCGCCAATAGACTGGGCACCTCTTCGACGCTGGCAACAAATATCGGGTCCACCAGGCCGCGCTGACGAATACTGCGGCTCAGGGCTCGCCCATCCGCTCCCGCTACAGGCGCTTCGCCGGCGGCGTAAACCTCCAGCAGCACCAACACATCAACGGCCGATAAAACAGCCACAAAATCTTCATACAGGTCGCGGGTACGGCTGTAGCGATGGGGCTGAAATACCAACACCAGGCGCCGGTCAGGCCAGGCCTGACGCGCTGCCGCCAGTGTCGCTCGCAACTCGGTGGGATGATGTCCATAATCATCCACCAGCAACGCTGTGCCCTCGCTGAGGGCCATGTCCCCCCATACCTGGAAACGCCGCTGCACTCCCTGGAAGCCGCGCAAACCGTTGGCAATAGCGGTGTCTGGCAGTCCCTCGTCACAGCTAACAGCGATAGCGGCGGCGGCATTGAGGACGTTGTGCAGGCCCGGCATATTGAGTTCTATTGGCAGTGGTTGCGCATTCGGACGCTGAATAGTGAACGCTGTTCTCAGGGAGTGTTTCTCCACCTCTACGATGCGGTAATCCGCCTGTTCGGAAAAACCGTAGGTGAGCATCGAACGACTAATCATGGGCACTAGCTCAGCGATCACCGGATCATCCACACACAGTACGGCAACCCCATAAAAAGGCAGGTTGTGCAAAAATTCCAGGAAGGTTTTGCGCAGTTGCTCAAAATCACCTCCATAAGTATCCAGGTGATCGGCTTCTATATTGGTAATAACAGCCACCATAGGCTGTAGGTGTAAAAAGGAGGCATCACTTTCATCAGCTTCGGTAATGAGAATCCGACTTTCACCGAGACGCGCGTGGCTGCCGGTACCGTTGAGCAAGCCACCGATAACATAAGTCGGGTCCAGCCCGGCTTCAGCAAATATCGATGCTATAAGGCTGGTAGTGGTGGTTTTTCCGTGGGTGCCTGCCACTGCTATACCGTGTCGATAGCGCATAAGTTCAGCCAGCATTTCAGCTCTGGGCACTACCGGCAGCCGCGCTGCCCTTGCCGTCAGGACTTCAGGATTGTTCGCATCAACTGCACTGGAAGTCACCACCACATCGGCGCTGCCAACATTATCCGCATCGTGTCCGATAAGCACGGTGATACCCAGCTTCTGCAGGCGCCGCGTAACAGCGCTCTCACGTATATCAGAACCTGTTACTTGGTAGCCCAGGTTTGTCAGCACCTCGGCGATGCCGCTCATACCGGCTCCGCCGACACCGATCATGTGGATGGTGCGGATACGTCGCATTTCCGGAATGGCGAAGGAGCTGTGCTTATCGCCCACGGCGCACCTCCTCGCAGATATCAGCTACGTCGTGGGTGGCATTCGGTTTGGCCGCTGTACCCGCCGCCTGAGCCATCGCCGCGAGCCGCGCGGGATTGGCGGCAAACACCTTGAGTTGTTCGGCCAGCAGCTCTGGTTCCAGTTCTGATTGCGGCAGCAGGAACGCGCCACCACGCTGGGACAACCATTGGGCATTATGCAGTTGGTGGTCATCAATCGCGTGTGGCAAGGGCACCAGTATCGACGGCCGCGACATAATGGTAAGTTCGGCCACCGTCAAGGCACCGGCGCGACACAGCACCAGGTCTGCCCAGGTGTATGCCGCCGCCATATCTTCGATAAAGGGAAATATCTCTACCTCTGTATTGCGTATCGCGCCATAGGCCACACCGACCTGCTCACTGTGCGCTGCACCGGCCTGATGGCGTACCTGCACCTCTAAACCGGGCCGCAGCAAGGCCAGCGCCTGCGGCACGACTTCATTGATAGCGCGTGCTCCCAGGCTACCGCCCAGCACCAACAGCCGCAGTGGGCGCCCGCCCAGGTATGCATAGTTTGACAAGCGACCCTGTCCCAGCAAGTCGGCACGCACCGGATTGCCCACCTCGTTAGCACCCGGGCCGGACTGAAAGGCATGCGGGTAGGCACACAACACGCGACTGGCAAAGCGCACCAGCATGCGATTGGTGGTGCCTGCCACAGAATTTTGTTCATGTATAACCAGCGGCACACCTGCCAGCCAGGCCGCCATTCCGGCCGGGCCAGATACATAACCACCCATGCCCAGCGCACACACCGAAGGCAACTTGCGAATTGCACGGTACGCCTCAAACAGCGACGTAACCATGGCGAGCAGACCTTTCATTCGCTGGTTCCAACCCTTGCCCCTGAGCCCCTGTGCCCCCAGTATGTGCAAGGGAAAACCGGCAGCCGGCACTGCCCGTGACTCGAGCCCACGATCAGTGCCAAACCATTGGATGTCATAGCCACGTTGGCTCAATTCCTGTGCCACCGCCAGCGCCGGATAGATATGGCCACCCGTACCACCGGCGAATATCAGCATTGTGCGAGCAATTTCAGCGGCCACCTTGCTTGCCTCCCCGCCTTCCTTCTCTCTCGATGCGCAACACCACTGCCAGCATGCAACAGCAGGCAATAAGGCTGCTGCCGCCATAACTGACCAGAGGCAGGGTCAAACCCTTGGTGGGCAGCAGGCCGGTACTAACGCCGATGTTGATAAACGCCTGCGCCGCAAAAATAAGTGCCACGCCGTTACAAACGTGCGCGCCGAAGCGATCACCCGCCCTGCTTTGACGCCTGCCTACATACAAGACCCGGTAAATCAGCAACAGGAACAAGCCCATCACCACAATCGCGCCCAGCAGACCGGTCTCTTCGGCCCATATGGAAAAAACAAAATCTGTGTGCGCTTCGGGCAGGTAAAACAGTTTTTGCACGCTGTTACCCAAACCCACCCCGAACCACTCACCCCGCCCAAACGCGATTAGCGACTGGGTCAGTTGATAACCGCTGTTAAATTGATCTGCCCAAGGGTCGGCGTAGGCCGTCAGCCGCTGCAGGCGATAGGGCTCACTGACCAGAAGAATTACCAACGCCATAACACCACCGAGCACCAGCAGCAGGAAGTGTCCCAACTTGACGCCGGCCAGAAACAGCATGCCAAAGGTGGTGCCCACGGTGACCACGGTGACACCAAAGTCAGGCTCCGCCATAAGCAACAGGGTCACGGCGAACACCACGGCCATCGGCTTGATAAAGCCCTGCCATTCACTGCGTACCTGCTCCTCGCGGCGTTGCAAATATCCCGCCAGGTAGATCACCAGAAACAATTTGGCAAACTCGGAGGTCTGTAGGGTCATCGGCCCCAATGCCAACCAGCGTCGACTGCCATTAACCTTGACACCAACCCCAGGTATCAGCACCAGGGCCAACAGCGCGAGGCCCAGAAACAACCAGATCCAGCCCGTGGCAAACCAGAATTTTGGTGGCACCATGTAAACCAGGCTGGCCGCCGCCAACGCCAGGCCCATATAGACCAGGTGGCGGGAACTGTGGTGGAAAGGATTGTTGTAATTGACTGTCGCGTACTCCACCGAGGCGGAAGTAATGGCGATAAAACCTATCATCATCAAGGCCAGTGCGCTGCCAGACAAATAGCTGTCAAGCTGCACCGGCAAAGCGATACCACGACGCGGCAAGACAGCAGCAATGCTACTCACAGCACACCTCCCGCCGGTAGCGACTGCACGCTGGACACAAACGCCTGGCCGCGTTCCTCAAAGCCGCCGAACATATCGAAACTGGCACAGGCAGGTGACAACAACACGGTATCACCCGCCTGGGCCAGCTCGGCAGCAACGGCTACCGCTGCCTCCATATCCAGAGCCGCTACCAGTGGCAAGCGCCCGCGCAATTTGTCCTGCAATAGCCGTGCATCCTCACCGATTAGAACCACAGCCTTGCAGCACTCTACAATTGTTTCACAGAGCTCGCCGAAGTCGGCGCCCTTGCCCTGTCCACCGGCAATAAGCACCAGCGGTGCAGCGGCGGCCAATCCCGACAAGGCAGCACAGGTAGCGCCTGGATTGGTAGCCTTGGAATCATTGATATAATGCACACCATCGACATCGGCTACCCACTGAGCGCGGTGTGGCAACCCCCCAAACTCTCGCAATTCCGCCAGCATTGCCGATACCGGTAATTCGAGAGCAGAGCCAAGTGCCAGCGCCGCCAGGGCATTGGCGACATTGTGGCGACCCACCAGGCGCACTGCGGCAACCGGCATGAGTGGATCCACACCCTGACAAAGCCATTCTTCTCCCGCCACCAGGCGGATACCAAAGCCATCAGCATCCGGCTCACCCAATCCAAACTCCCAGCGGGGCTGCGCACCAGGGTGCAAGGGATGCGAAAGTGCATCATCACGGCTGCATACCAGTGCGCTACAACCGGCAAACACTTGCTGCTTGGCGCGATGGTAGTGTTCCATATCGCCGTGGCGATCAAGGTGGTCCGCACTCATATTGAGGATGCAGGCCAGTGCGAGATTCAACTGACCGACCCGCTCCAACTGAAAACTGGACAGCTCCAGCACATACAGTTGCACGTCATCAGCCAACAAATCCAGCGCCGGCGGGCCGAGGTTGCCACCTACCGCCACATTCAATCCGGCCCGCCGGGCCATCCTGCCCAATAACTCAGTCACTGTGGATTTGCCATTGGAGCCGGTAATTCCCACCACAGGTGCGCGCGCTTCCCGCACAAACAAATCAATATCGCAGCAAACCGCAACGCCTGCTTGCAGCGCCTGGGCAATAGCGGGTTCAGACAGCGCCAGACCGGGGCTAATCACCAGGCAGTCGGCCGCCAGCAAATGCGGCAAATCGATTCCGCCCAGCACTATTTCAGCCTGCGGGCAGTCTTGCTGCAAGCGCTCCAGGCCGGGCGGCGTAACGCGGCTGTCGATAACGGTACAGGGCAGGCCCTTGCGCTGATAAAAACGCGCGCAGGACAGACCCGTATTCCCCAGCCCGACAATCAGGGGGGAAGTACAATTAGCGGTCAATTCTCTGCTCACTGCCAGGCCCATTCCTTCAACTCAACGCAATTTCAGTGTGGCCAGCCCAAACAGGACCAGCATTACTGTGATGATCCAGAAGCGCACGATCACACGCGGCTCCGGCCAACCTTTTAGTTCAAAATGGTGGTGTATAGGCGCCATCCGCAAAATACGCTTGCCGGTCAGTTTGTATGACGCCACCTGCAAAATGACCGACCCGGTTTCCAGCACAAAAATGCCACCCATTATGAAAAATACAATCTCGTGCCGGGTCACTACGGCGACTGCCCCTAGCGCCGCGCCCAGTGCAAGCGCGCCGACATCGCCCATAAATATCTGGGCGGGGTAGGTGTTAAACCATAGAAAACCGAGCCCGGCTCCAGCGATGGCGCCACAAAAAACCACTAATTCACCGGCCCCGGCGATATAGGGGATATGCAGGTACCCGGCAAACTCAACATGGCCGGTGAGATAGGCAATAATGCCCAGTGCCGCGCCCACCATCACGGTGGGCAGTATGGCCAGCCCATCGAGGCCATCGGTCAGGTTGACCGCATTGCTGGCGCCGACGATAACGAAATAGGCCAGCACAACGAACAGCGGCCCCATATCCCAGGCTACGTTCTTGAAAAAAGGTACGAATAGCTGGGTCGCCGCCGGGGTATCCACGGCGGTGTACAGGTACAGCGCAGCGGCGACCCCGGCGACGGATTGCCACAGGTATTTCCAGCGAGCCGGCAAACCACGGGGATCGCTTTCGATAACCTTGCGCCAGTCATCCACCCAGCCCACTGCGCCAAAAACAGCGGTGACAAACAACACCAGCCAGACATAGTCATTGCTCAAGTCACTCCACAACAGCGTGCTGATCGCGATAGCTACCAGGATCAGGGCACCCCCCATAGTCGGCGTACCGGATTTGCTGAGATGGGATTCAGGACCATCGGCACGCACCGCCTGGCCGATCTGATGGTAATTGAGGCGACGAATCATGTAGGGGCCGACCACTAGAGAGATGGCCAGGGCGGTCATAACGCCGAGAATGCCGCGGAATGTCAGGTACTGGAACACCTGGAAACCACTGGCATAGGCAGTTAAATATTCAGATAGCCAGAGCAACATGAGTCAGACCTCCGCCCCGGCTGCATCGGTGAGCGCCGTCACGACAAGATCCATACCGGCACTGCGCGATCCTTTTACCAGGATCACGTCGGTGTTACCCAGTTCCCGCTGCAAGCAGGCAATGAGTTCATGGCGATCGTCAAAGATCCGCGCACCGGCCCCAAACGCAGCAACCGCCGCCATCGTGTCAGCACCAACCGTCCACAGGGCATCAAGCCCCTGCTCGCAGGCGTAGCGACCTACCGAGGCATGCAATGCCTCACTATCGGCCCCCAACTCGCCCATTGCTCCCAGCACCAGCATGCGATGCCCCGCCGCGGCGGCGAGAACATCGATTGCCGCCTTCACCGAGCCTGGATTGGCGTTGTAACTATCGTCTATAACAACAGCACCGGAGCGAGTAGCTATTGATTGCATACGACCCGCCGCGGGCGTCACCGACGCCAGCCCGGCCCCGATCTCTGCCAGGCCCGTACCTACCGCCAGGGCGGCCGCCGCCGCCGCCAGGGCATTGGCAATATTGTGCCGACCCGGCAATGCCAGACTAATGCTGATCTCTCCCTGTGGTGTGAGCAGCAAAAAGCGGCTACCGGCAGGGGTATTGAGCTCAATATCCCTGGCACTTACCGGTGCCTTGGCGGTAAATCCGAATTCAATCGTACCGGTCGTTCCCGCCAGCTCTCGCCACAGGCTTGCGTAGTCGCTGTCAGCATTAAAAACGGCTGTAGCAGCAGCCGGCAGTCCACTGAATATCTCTGCCTTGGCCAGCGCTACACCTTGCAGGCTCCCAAATCCCTGCAGGTGCGCCGGCAGCGCGTTGAGCAATACCGACACGGCCGGCCGCGCCAGCTCACACAGGTAACTGATGTCTCCCGGCGCTGAGGCGCCCATCTCAAGCACGGCAAAGCGATGTTCAGGGCGCAACTGCAACAGTGTTACGGGCAGGCCTATCTCATTATTGAAGTTGTCGGCCGTGGCCAGGGTCGCACCGCGCTGAGCCAATATTGCAGCCACCATATTCTTGACGGATGTTTTGCCACTGCTGCCGGTAATAGCAATTAACTCCCCGTCAAAGTACTGGCGATTCAGGGCTCCCAATCGCCCCAGTGCCAGACGGGTATCGCCAACTTGCAATACCGGCAGCGGGTAGTTGGCTGCGGTGGATACTACAGCAGCACTGGCTCCTCGCTCGCAAACAGCGGCGACAAAGCGGTGACCATCAAAGTTGTCGCCCTGCAAGGCCACGAATAATTGACCTGGCTGAATCAAACGACTGTCGGTGGCGACCGCGTCAAAGCCGGCATCCATGCCAGGCAGGCTGCCGGCAAGCGGTGTTACCAATTCTGACAAGGCAAAGGAACGCATCAAGCAGCACCCCCTGCAATTACCGCCAATCGCAATTGATCTGCATCGCTAAATGGCAGCCGTTGTGTGCCGACCTGCTGATAGGCTTCATGGCCCTTACCAGCGACAAGCACGCAATCACCCGGTATCGCGCGGGCCACGGCCAGTGCTATCGCAGTAGCACGGTCTGGTTCAATATCGACAGTAGCGGCGATACCGCGCTGTATATCCTCGATGATTGCCAGCGGGGATTCACCGCGCGGATTGTCACTGGTGATGATTAGCCGATCAGAGTTCTCCGCCGCCATGCGACCCATCAGCGGCCGCTTGTGGGCATCGCGGTCACCGCCACAGCCAAACACGCAGATGAGCGCACCTTCTACATGGGCACGTAGCGCGGACAGCACTTGCTGCAGTGCGTCCGGCGTATGGGCGTAATCGACAACCAATTGCAGACCGCGTTCATTGGCAATGTACTCCATGCGCCCGGCAATGCCCCGCAGCTTGGGCGCCAGTTGCAGAATCTTCTCAAAAGGCACGCCGGCAACACAGGCAGCACTGAGCGCGGCGAGCAGGTTGCTGAGATTAAAATCTCCGGCCAGAGGGCTGCACAGCAAGCCGGCACCCCAGGGTGTCTCTATGCTGGCCTCCAGCGCACTGTGTTGATAGCGGATATCGTGTGCACTCACCGCGGCCGGCGTGCCCGCCACCGAGTACCCAATCACCTTGACGGCTGGATCAAGCAGACTTTGCAGGGTTTCAGCATAGGGATCGTCCAGGTTCAGTATTGCCACCCCCAGGTCCCTGGCATGAAACAATCGGGATTTGGCCAGACCGTAACTATCCATATCGCCGTGGTAATCGAGATGGTCGTGAGTCAGGTTGGTAAACACCGCCGTATTAAATTCAAGCGTACTGACGCGCCCCTGCACCAGGCTGTGGGAGGAGACTTCGAGCACGGCATGCGCTACCTCCTCGCTTCGCCACTGCGCCAACTGAGCCTGCAAATTGAGTGCATCCGGGGTGGTGTTTACTGCTTCGACGACGTCATCGGCCAGTGTTGCTCCCAGCGTACCGATGACGCCACAGGCATGGAATTGCCGGCGCAGTAACTGGGCCAGCAACCTGGCAGTGGTGGTTTTCCCATTGGTACCGGTGATGCCGACCAGGTGCATGGATGCGGATGGAAAATTGTAAAAGCGTGCAGCGATAGCACCCAGTTGTGCTGACAACCCATCCACCTCAAGTAACGGCACTGTGCCGGCGGCGGCCCGTTGCAGCTCTGTCAGTCCTGTCTCGGCAACGATAGCGGCGACATTGGCGTGTGCTGCTGCGGCCAGGTAATCGCGGCCATCATGCAATTCTCCAGGCAGGGCCAGGAACACATCTGCCCCCCGCAGCACCCGACTGTCCACCTGCAGCCCCCGTACCGGGATATCGGCTAGCGCCGCAGCCTGTTGAGGTAGCAGCGTGCCCAGTGTTACAACCCTCGCCGGGTCCATTGGCCGCGCCATCACGCGGCACCCGCTTTTTTGGCCTGATCGGGTACCACGTTCAATAAACGCAGAGCACCCGCCGTAATGCGCGAAAATACCGGTGCGGCAATCTCACCGCCGTAATAGCGATCTCCCTGTGGCTCATCAATTACCACGATTGTTACCAGGCGCGGATTATTCGCAGGAGCAATGCCGGCAAAGAAAGCCGTATAGCGATCATCGGCATACCCATTGCGACTGACCTTGTGCGCGGTGCCTGTCTTGCCGGCAACCGAGTAACCGTCTACCCGCGCGCGGCGGGCAGTACCACCGTCCAGAGTCACGCCGTGCAATACTTTCAGTACCTGTCTGGCAATGCCTTGTGCAAGCACCTGCGGAGCGACGGCAGACTGGCCGGTCAATCGCAACAGGCTGGGCGTTAGCAATTTACCGCCGCTGGCAATAACGCCGTAGGCACGGGCCAGTTGCAGCGGCGTTACCGCCAGTCCGTAGCCATAGGCCAGGGTGACTCGCTCGATGGGACGCCATTGTTCACGATAGGGCAAAATGCCGGCGCTCTCGCCCGGAAAGCCTGTACCCGGGTTGGCGCCCAGGCCGAACCGGTTGAAGGTTTTCCAAACCGCCTGTTCATTTATTTGCAGCGCCATTTTGACAATACCCACCTGGCTGGATTTGGCCAGTACCCGGGCCACGCTTATCTCACCGTAATTAACAGGGTCCAGCAGCACCTTCCTGCCAACCTTGATGCGCCCCGGCGAGGTATCGATCATGGTGTCAGGTGTAAACAGGCCGCTCTCCAGTGCTGCCACCAGGGTCAGCGGCTTCATGGTTGAGCCTGGCTCAAACACATCGGTGATGGCCCGGTTGCGGGTCTGCTGCGGAGTCACCCCACGGCGCGCATTGGGGTTATAGGTGGGGTGGCTGACCATCGCCAATACTTCACCGGTATGAGAATCGAGTGTCACCACGGTGCCGGCGCGCGCTCCACTCATGGTGATTGCGCGCTGTAGCTCTCGGTGGGCCAGATACTGCAGCCGCAGGTCGATGCTCAACTGCAGGTCACGACCCGGGCCGGCAGGTTGCAGTTCGCCTATATCCCGCACCACGTCGCCGTACAAATCCTTGATAACCTGCTTGCGGCCAGGCGTGCCTTGCAGCCAATCATTGTAAGCGAGTTCCACACCCTCTATGCCCTGCTCGTCGACATTGGTAAAACCGACCAGGTGCGACACTACTTCTCCAGCCGGGTAGTAGCGCTGATATTCACGCCTGCCGCCAACCCCATCAATCTTCAGGCCAAGCACGCGCCGGGCGTCTTCAGGTGTCATATGGCGCTGTAAATAAATGAACTCCTTGCCGGCGTAGCGCGTCAGTCGCTGTTGCAGTTTGTCCGCAGTGACTGACAATGCCTGTGCCAGCTCCCGGCTGCGCCCCGACGCAATGACTTTGCCCGGATTGGCCCACAGCGAAATGACCGGCGTACTTACCGCCAGCGGCTCGCCGCGCCGATCAGAAATAATGCCTCTATAGGCGGGTATTTCGGCCGTGCGCACATAGCGTGCCTCACCCTGATTCTGCAAAAACTCATAACCACGATCCGTCTTTAACACTTGCAAACTCAATATACGCCAAACCAACATAGCGAACAGTATCGCTATAACTGTGGCAACCAGATGCAAACGCCATGGCGAAACAGGGATGTATTGGGCACGCTTCATGGCAACACTACCCACAGCTCATCCAGCGTCGGTAACCGCATCTTCAACTGCTTGCCGGCCAATTGCTCTACCCGGTGGTGGGTAGCCCAGGTGCTCTGCTCCAGCAGCAAGCGGCCCCATTGCTCCTGCATATCCCACTGGGCCAGTTGTAGTTCCTGCAGGCGTGCATACATCACCCGGCAGCGATGCGAGGTCTCTATCACCGCAACAGCCGTTGCCAACAATGCCACCCCCAAACCCAGGTTGAGTAGCCACCAGCCGTATGTACTGGCCTGGGCTTTCACGCCACCACCGCCGTTTTTTCAGCAACACGCATGACCGCGCTACGGGCACGCGGGTTGTCAGCAATTTCTGCGGCCCCCGGCTGCTGCGCTTTGCCCACAGGCCGCAATTCACGATGCAGTTGTGCATCGGTTATGGGTACACTGCGGGGCACATTGTCGCCGCGCGCGAGCCGCCGGATAAAGCGCTTAACAATGCGATCCTCAAGGGAGTGAAAACTGATCACGACCAACCTGCCGCCGGGCTTGAGCAGTGGAACCGCGCTCGCCAGCAGGTCCTGGAGGTCCCCCAGTTCGCGATTGATAAAAATTCGAATAGCCTGAAACGAGCGTGTGGCCGGATGCTTGTGTCTCTCCCAACCGGGGTTGGCCTCAGATACCACCTTTGACAGCTTCGCCGTGGTATCGAGCGCCCCGGCCTCGCGGGTGCGCAAAATGGCATTGGCTATACGACTGGCGTGACGCTCTTCACCATACTCTCTGAGCACACTGGCAATTTCACCGTGTTTGGCAGTCGCCAGCCACTGCGCCGCCGTCTGACCCTGGCTGGTATCCATACGCATATCCAGCGGGCCGTCGTGACTAAAGGAGAAACCGCGCTCGCCGTCATCCAACTGCGGGCTGGACACACCCAGGTCCAGCAAAATGCCATCAACTGCATCGATCCCCAACCGATGCAGTTGATGGGGAAGCCGAGCGAATGAATCGTGTTCGAATTCGAACCGATCATCGCTCTGCGTTAACTCCAGCGCTGCTGCACGAGCCTGCAGGTCTTTATCAATCGCCAAGAGGTGCCCTCCTGCCCCGAGTACCGAAAGAATTGCACGACTGTGGCCACCACGTCCGAAAGTTCCGTCGACGTAATAGCCTTTGCGTGTCGTTACCAGTGCGTCTACCGCCTCTCGTAACAAAACCGTTTGATGCATACCCTCCACCTACAGGGTCAGTGACATCAATTCTTCGGGTAGCTCGGCTGCAGGCCCGGACTCTGCCAGTGCCTGCTCGCGCTCTGCCAACCATATATCTTCCGCCCACAATTCCAGCTTCTTGCCCTGCCCAACCAGCACCAGCTTCTTTTCCAGTTCTGCATATTCACGCAATGGCGCAGGCAACAGCAGGCGGCCATTACTGTCCAGCTCAAGATCAGTGGCATAACCAATGACCAGTCGTTGGAAGCGCTTTACGGCAGGCTTGAGGGCGGGCAATTGCTGGATTTTGCGTTCGATCTTCTCCCATTCAGGGAGGGGGTAAATGAACAGGCAGCGAGATTGGGTGTCGATAGTCACCACCAACTGACCATTGCACTGGGACAGCAATGGCTCGCGCTGACGGGCCGGCATGGCCAGGCGCCCTTTCGCATCCATATTTATATGCTGTACACCACGGAACATTGTACTGATTCCCCACCCTTCAACCTAAAAAACCACTAAAAACCAAAAATACCCACTTATTTCCACTTTTTTACACTATAGGGACGAGGCAAACCAAGTGTCAACCCAGGGAAGAAGAAAAAAGGCTGAAATTTCAGTTGATTAGCGCAGTTTACGAGTAAATTACTGGATAATGGCAGATACAATTTTGGCCAAAATTAAAGACAAAACAGCCATCTATATCGCTTAGTTAATAGTTTGCATTAACTTATAAATTATTTTTGTATGGAAACATCCATTTTTTATACCAAAAGCACATAAGAACGATCCTCGACGGCCCGGGAGGCCCCGTGGATGGGTTCACGCCGTGTCTGCACGGGGAGTAGTACCAAGCGGCCACCGGTGCGTAGCCTGAGCTGTAGAGCGGGGACTTGCAGGAGCGTAAAAAAAGGCGGAGTTGGCCGATAAGCCGGGTTCTGTCGTGAACGGTCATTCATCTGCGACAGACGTCGCCGCCTGCCTGTAGCGACCTACCCGAATCCACTGCGGGCCGCAGCTCAGGATTCCTATTTGGTCTTGCTCCGAGTGGGGTTTACCATCGCCACGCCTGTTACCAACCGCGCGGTGCGCTCTTACCGCACCTTTTCACCCTTACCGGCCCCAAGACCGGCGGTTTCCTTTCTGTTGCACTTTCCGTAGGCTCACACCCCCCAGGCGTTACCTGGCACTCTGCCCTGTGGAGCCCGGACTTTCCTCTGCGCTCCCCAGGGAACACAGCGACCGCCTGGCCAACTCCGCGCGCCAGACTACCGGTTCACCAGGTATTGGTACAGTTCTTTCTTGCGCAGACCAAAGGCCTTGGCCACCACCGCGGCGGCCCGCTTGGGAGGCATCTCCGCCGCCAACAGTAGCAACAGCTGCTCCAACTCGGCGGGCATCTCACGGTCGCGCCCGGTGCCCGCCTCCATCAGCACTACTATTTCGCCCCGGCATTGATTGGGGTCGGCAGTTACTCGCTCCACCAACTCAGTCAGTGGTGCGCGCAGCAGTGTTTCAAAAGTCTTGGTTAACTCCCGCGCCACCACCACCAGGCGAGCGCCGCCCATGGTGTCGCGCATATCGACCAGGGATTCCAGCAGACGATGTGGGGCTTCATAAAACACCAGCGTAACCGGCTCCCGCGCCAATTCTTGCAGGCGTACACAACGGGCCGCCTGCCTGGCCGGCAGAAATCCCTCGAACCGGAATCGATCAGTGGCCAGACCCGCCACCGACAATGCAGCTATCACCGCACTGGCGCCAGGAATGGGTACCAGCTTCCAGCCCTGCTCATGAGCGTGACGCAACAGCCGGTAACCCGGGTCTGATATCAGCGGCGTGCCTGCATCCGAGATCAGCGCTACCGACCCGCCACCATCAATACACCGGGCGACACGGCGAATCGAAGCCTCACTACTGTGGTCATGATAGGCAAAGGTGGGCGTAGTAATGCCAAAGTGTCGCAATAAAATACCGCTATGGCGCGTATCTTCGGCGGCAATGATGTCAACCGACTGTAGAATTTCCACAGCTCGGGGTACCATATCACCCAGATTTCCAATCGGCGTGGCCACCACATATAACCCGCTTTCCATGACCTTACTCCGATATATTTGAATGAAAAAAACAATTCGACCACTGCTACTGATAGTACTGCTGCTCAGCGCGGCCTGCGCAGAGCAGCGGGCGGTGGATAATTCCGGGACGACTGGACCGGCGCCGGATGCAGGGGAAGATGTCACCATCGAGCCGCCGGCAACCAGTGAATACACGGCGCTACTGGAGCAAGCCGGCACACTACTGCGGCAACGGCAATTACTTTCCGCCGCCAGCATACTCAGGGATATTGATGCCGGCAAGCTGGCGCCGCAGCAGCGTGCGGATCAGGTACTGTTGGAAACGGAGTTACTCTACCTGCAAGGCAGGAGCGAAACCGCCCTGCAACAATTGCAGCGGGCACTCCCGCAATTTGACGACATTGAGCCGGATCTGCAATGGCAGTTGCAGCAATGGCACTTACGACTATTGCTCAGCAACTCGAGACCGGTATTTGCAGCCCAACAGGCACAGCAGCTACTGGAGACAACAAGTGCCGGTGAACAGCACCGGCAACTGATCCGGTTTATCTGGCTTAATTTGAATCGCAGCACCACTCAAGAACTGCAGACGCAGCTACTAAAGCGTGTCTCGCCCAACTGGCGCGGCTGGCTAGAGCTGGCCTTGCTGGCAACTCATGTAACAGCAAGCCCGGACGTCCAGGTGGCTGAGCTGGAGTTGTGGCGGCAGCGCTTTACCAATCACCCAGCTCAACAGGCTCTGCCCGGCGGGCTTGAATTACTGCCTCAGCTACAACTGCAAGCGCCCCGACAAATTGCCCTGATCCTGCCACTAAGCGGTCCGCTGGAGCTGCTGGGAAGAGCCGTGCTGGACGGCTTTCTCGCCGCCCAATTTGAATCCCGGCGCAAGGGCTGGCCCGCAATCTCGCTGTCAGTCATCGATAGCACCGGCTTTGCCGATGTTGACGGCAGTTACAACGCAGCGGTGGCCAGTGGTGCCCAGTTGGTTATTGGCCCACTGGAACGGGAACAGTTGAACCAGTGGCAACCGCAACAACCGCTGCCCGTACCGCTGCTAAGCCTCAATTGGTTCGATGGCACAACGCCCGGCGGCGGGCAAATGGCGCTGAGCCCTGTGGATGAAGCCCGCCAACTGGCACGACTGGCCTTCGACGGGGGCGCCCGCCACGCCCTGCTTATCAGGCCACAAGGCAGTTGGGGACAAGCAACGAGCACCGCCCTACTGGCGCAATGGCAAGAGCTGGAAGGTTCCGTGCAAGCGGTGGCTACCTTCACCGGCCAGGCCGATTATTCCAGCAGCTTGCAGGCTGCGCTCAATCTTCAACAGAGCCGGCAGCGAGCCACCCGCATACGACAGTTGATGGGAGAACCACTTGAGTTTTCGCCGCGCCGTCGGCGTGACCTGGACGTGATATTTCTGCTCGCCGGCCAACCCCGGGACGCCCGCTCGCTAAAACCACTGATTGCCTTTCACTACGCTGCCGACCTGCCAGTGTACTCTACCTCGCATATCTTTAGCGGCCGGGCGGAGCCCCGGCTTGATCGCGATCTCAACGGCATCAGACTAATCGAGATACCCTGGATTGTCGCCCCCGACGCCGACATTTCCACACCGCTGTACAACAGCGGTGCAGATGCCACACTGGCCAACATGCATGCACTGGGTGTCGACGCCTTTATGGTTAACTGGCGATTGCAGCAACTCGCTGCAGACCCCGGCAATGTGTATCGGGGACAGACCGGGCTACTGCACATGGACCAACAGAGGCGTTTGCACCGCGAGTTGGTTCCCACAATTATGCGCGGTGGTTTGCCGGAAATACTTTGACTCATCGCAGATAACAGGGAGGCTTGCCATGCAAAAGGGAGCGTACTACGAAATCCAGGCAGCCCGACTGCTGCTGCAAGCCGGGCTGGAAATACTTGAACACAACTACCGCTGCAAACTGGGCGAAATTGACATTATCTGCAGAGACGGGGCTCACATCGTATTCGTGGAAGTGCGCTGCCGGCACAATCGGCACTTCGCTTCCGCGGCCGCCTCTGTCACTATCAACAAGCAGAGGAAGCTGATTCGCACCGCCCTGTTTTATCTACAACACAAAGGTTGGTCCAATGACCGCGCCTGCCGATTTGATGTGGTTGCCATATCGAAATCAACGAAATCAAAAACCGCCGACAATGATGAGATACAATGGCTGAAAAATGCATTTGTGATGTAACACATGGATAGCTACGACACTATTGCCGGTGACTTCCAGGAGGTCATCGAGCTAATTTCCATCTCGGTGGATCAGATCGGGGCAGCGGTACAACGGGCGGTAACAGGCAGCACGGAAGCCTTGCTGGCAGAGCATAAAATTCTCTGCTGCGGCAATGGCCCCGGCGCGGCTGTGGCACAGCTGTTTACAATAGGCCTGGTTCACAAATTTGAGCACGACCGCCCGGCGCTACCGGCCACCTGTCTGAGTGCCGACGGGCCTACCCTGTCTGCCATAGCAACAGCCAGTGGCAGCCACGAAATATATTCCCGCCAGGTGCGCGCACTGGGGCAACCGGGTGATGTGTTGCTGGGCGTGGCGGCCGGAGAGGGTAACAGCAGCATCATCCAGGCTATCAGGGCAGCCCACGATCGCGACATGATCGCCATTGTCCTCAGTGGCGGAGACTGCGCGGACATTTCCAGTTTGCTGTTGCCCGAAGACATTGAAATTCACATACCAGGCAATAATGCGGCCCGTATTGTTGAATTGCAGACCATGATCGTGCATTGTCTGTGTAAGCTTATCGACCAATCACTATTTGGCAGTTACGAACAATGAAAACTATTCACACTCTTCTTCTTGTTACCGGCATTTTACTGAGCAGCGGTTGTGGCAGTTTTATGGTAGCTATTCAATCAGAGCCGATTGAAGACGACCCCGGAGAGCGAACCTATGGTGCCCGGGTAGAAGATGAGTCGATAGAAACCAAAGCTATAGTCAATATTTCTGCCGCCCATGAGGAGCTTAAAAACAGCCACCTTTCAGTCACCAGCTACAACGCATATGTATTGATCGTGGGCCAGGTTCCCAGCGAGGAGAGAAAGCAACAGGCCAGTGACATCGTCAGGGAAATTCGCGGGGTAAGACGCATTTATAACGAATTGGAAGTTGCCGGGAATTCCTCAGGCATGACCCGCAGCAGCGATACCTGGATTACCGCCAAGGTAAAATCGGCACTGTTGTCAGATTCCGGCATTGAGGGCGGTCGTATCAAGGTAGTTACCGAGGATGGCGTTGTTTATCTGATGGGACTGGTCTCCCATCCCGAAGCGAAGCGTGTCACCGAAGCAACCCGCAGCAGCGCCGGCGTGCAAAAGGTCGTGCAGCTATTCGAGTATTTTGACTAGGAGTCTGTCGGATTTAGCGACAGCATTAATGATAGAATAAGCCCATCGTACCAAGAAGAGATCGAGGCTACCATGTCAGCCAAATTCCAGCCGATCAATCGAGATACTCCGTACCTGCTACCGCCCTCCTTGCAGGACTGGTTGCCGGAGAAACACCTGGCACGCTTTGTAGTGGATATTGTGGATCAACTCGACTTGAGTGAACTGGTAACTCGCTATGGTGGCGGTGGGAAACAGCCCTATCACCCCGCCGTGTTAGTAGCGCTGTTGTTCTACGGTTACGCGACCGGGATATTCTCCAGTCGTAAGCTGGAGCAGGCGACCCACGACTCTGTTGCCTTTCGTTATATCACCGCAGACGCGCACCCGGACCATGACACGATCGCCACCTTTCGCAAGCGTTTTCTGCCGGAGCTGGAAGGTTTGTTTGTACAGATATTGGTGGTCGCCAAGGTGATGGGCGTGTTCAAGCTGGGCAAGGTCAGCCTGGACGGAACCAAGATCAAGGCCAACGCCAGCAAGCACAAGGCGATGAGCTGGGGCTATGCGAACAAACTGGAAGAGCAACTTCGCCGAGAGGTACAGGAACTGCTCAGGCGGGCGGAACAGGCCGATACTGAAGATAAGCCGCCGATCGACATTCCTGATGAACTGGCGCGCCGGGAAGATCGGCTGGCGGCCATCAAGCAAGCCAAGGAAGAGATTGAGCGACGTGCGCAAGAACGCTTTGAGGCCGAGCAGGCTGAGTATGAGGCAAAGCTCAAGTGTCGCAAGGACAAGGAAACCGAGACTGGCAAGCAAGCCAGAGGGCGTGAGCCAAAGCCACCTGAGCCTGGGCCACGGGATAAGGATCAGGTTAATTTTACCGATGGAGAATCACGCATCATGCCGTCTTCGGAGGGATTTGTGCAGGGCTACAACGCACAGGCTGCCGTTGATATCGAATCATACCTGATTGTGGAAAATCACATCACACAGCAGCCGAATGACAAGCAGGAGATTGAGCCGACCCTGAACGGATTGGCGGATGCGGAAGCGCAGTTGGGCAAGGCGGAGGCCTTATTGGCGGATGCGGGTTACTTCAGCGCTGATAACGTAGGTCGCTGTGAAGACGCGGAGATCATACCCTATATCTCGGATCATCGGGAGCGACACAACCTTCCCTGGGATGAACGATTCAGGACACCTCCCCCATGCCCACCGGATGCCGATGCCGTGACAGCGATGGCATATCGATTGCGAACCGCTGAGGGTAAGGCAATCTATGCCAAACGAAAATCCACGGTGGAAACGGTATTTGGAATAGTTAAAGAGGTGATGGGGTTTCGGCGGTTTCACCTTCGCGGGCGGGATGCGGCGCAAGGTGAATGGAATTTGGTGTGCATGGCGTGGAATCTGAAGCGCATGTACGCCCTGGGAGGCTGAGAGCATGAATAAGGGAAGCCTTATCCCGAGCAATGGTGCCCAATTTTGCACCTTGGGAGGCAGTTCAAACAAAAAATTGGAATGGGTACTTGAGTGGGCGCAATGTACTCCTGCTTCGCTCGGGTCAACCCCGACAGACTCCTAGGTGCGTGTCCGACAACTCACATGTAATCGCGGGCACCCTGTCTCTACATCTTTTTGTGGAAGTAAGTTTTATATACTGTCGTTAATTGGTTGTTTTTTGACCCGTTACCAACTGCACATCCGTATTTTCAAACACGAACGCCATTTCCCCCCGTTTATCCCCATTGATTCGAGGTATTTCCAAATTCCGGGCACACTGATCCTGTCATTATCGCTCGCACCATTTTCTTCATATTGTGTGCCGCGCAGACTAATGAAAACTCACCCGCGACTTTATCTTTGCCCCGTATGCTGAATCGACGAAACCCGCTGTTCTTGATATGACCAAATACCGGCTCAACAATGACTTTGCGGCGCTGGTAAATCGCCTTCGAGTCTGCCTGCTCCATGCGCTCTTTCATGCTTCGACGTAAGCCTTCATAACTATCGGTTGTGATCGTCCGCCCTTCTCCCTGCTTGGATTTACAGCACCGATCATAATAGGGACAACGGCCACAAACCGCCGCCAGTGCCTGATAGCACCGGGTACCGTCTTTACCCTGGCGCTTCAGCCCCAAGCGTTGACCACCGGGGCAATGAAAGCAATCGGCTTGTTCATCATAGATAAAATCGGGTCTATCCGGGTTTCCCAACGAGTTTTTTGAAAAAATTCTGTTATTGAAAAACTATCCGAATACCCCTGGACTTTCCCCGGCGTAGTGTGGGCAGGCGGTGGGTTAGTGTGGGTAACCGGTGGTATGTGAGGCACGAACATTCCACGGGTTATCCACATGATCACCTCGCCAGGGATGGCGGGGTGAAATCCACGGCCTGTCCACACGGAGTCCGGCTGACAGATGTCGGGGTTCTTTTACCCACAGTTATCCCCGAGGACCCGAACTTCCCCATCATTTCATGTTGATGCAATGACTTGAATTCACACGTAAACACGGGCTTCATCCCCTCTGTAGATTACCGTCAACAAAAAGGAGAAGCCCGTGAGCAACCTGAAGTTGCTGTATAAGATATTACGCCTCAAAGGTATGAAAATCACCCAGTTCTGGTTCAAAAACCGCAACAAGGAACTGCATCTGGCGGTCAAGCCCTACAAGAATGGCTGCCGCTGCCCCGAATGTGAACGGCGCTGCCGGATTGTGCGTCATACGACCGAGCTGCGCCGGTGGGAGGATCTCACACTCATGGGGATGAAGGTCTTGCTCTGGTATGCCCCAAAGGAGATCTGCTGCCCAACGCACGGGCGGGTGCAGGAGACGATCCCCTGGGCGCCAGCCTATTCACGTATCACCTACCGACTGGAGTGGCGGATCTGCTCCCTGTGCCAGATCATGACCCAGAAGGCCGCCGCCGAGATTCTGGTGATGCCTTCCTCCACCCTGTCCGACCTGCTGCACCGGATCATCACGCGGGTGCGCCACGGCCATAAAATCCGTGGCCTGGTCACTCTCGGCGTCGACGAGATTTCCTTCTTGAAGGGCCGCAAATTCGCCACACTCGTCTATGATCTGGACCGCTCTCGTATCTTGTGGGTGGGCCTGGGAAAAGGCCGCGAGACCATTGACCGCTTCTTCAACGAACACCTGAGCAAGGGGCAGAAAGCACGCATCCTGTGGGCCAGTTGTGACATGAGTCGCGCCTATACCGGGGCCATTGAACATCACTGCCCCAACGCCACGCTCATCATCGACCGCTTCCATGTCGTCAAGGCGCTGAACCAGGCTGTGGATGAGGTGCGCAAGGACGAGTGGCGTGCCCTCGATACCGGGGGGCGCAAGGCGATCAAGGGCCTGCGATGGCTGCTCAGCATGCACTCGAGCCATCGCACCAAGAGACAGTCTCGATTCCTCAATAGCTTGCGCAACTCCAATCGGCGTATCCACCGAGCCTGGGTGCTCAAGGACGAGTTCGAACACATCTGGAATTACCGTTATCGTGGCTCAGCTGAGAAGTTCCTGAAACGCTGGATGACCACCGCCCTGCGTAGCCGTATCCCCTCGTTGCGCCAATTTGTCACCACGGTGCGAAATTACTTTGATAACATCGTCGCGTTCACCGATAGAAACCTGACCAATGCCGTCGGTGAAGGCCTGAACCGCATTGTCAAAATCGTCAAGAACCGAGCGTCTGGATATCGTAACCTGCACAACTTCGCCGACATGATTTACCTGACCGTTGGCGACCTCGATATTCCTGCGCATATTCCCAGCGATTTACGTACACTGTGAGTAAGGTCCTAATCTCTATAAAACAGCATCAGGATCGTATTTCATTGGTTGGGAGATCCGGATATAGCCATAAAATCCGCTTTGCACAGGGAGCGCGTCGATTCATCCAGCGGCTCAGTATGGCTTTTTTCCCCGCGACCAACCGCAACATAAGCCTCAACCTCAGCCTGTTCCAGCGCCTCAAGATTGCTGCCCGACTGATAACCGTTGTCCAGACTCATTTTCTGCGGTAACTGTCCGGTGCTTTTCTCTATGCTTTCCAGCCCCTCTTTCACTTCCTGTTTGTCGTTGGCGTTCTGGCTCAGATGTTGGCCGACGATAACCTGGTGGTCGCTGTCCACACTGATTTGGCCGTTGTAGCGATAGTCAAAATCGCCTTTCTTACCCATGATACGAGCCTCGGTATCAGCAAAGCTGATCTGCTTTTTGCCATCAATGGGCTGGCCTGGATGCAGCGCTTCTTCGCGGGCTTCCAGCGCTTTCTTCGCCGCTTTGATCGTCTTAAGCCGCTGCTGCTTGAAGGCCAGGTCTTCCGGCAGTTCATAGCCGGTCCTTTCGTGATAGGCGGCGTCTTCCTCAGCATCACAGGCATTGGCCTGTTTTATCAGGGCATCAACCTCGGTACAAAGTGCCTGCTCCCTTGCTTTGAGAAACGTATAAGTCATGGCCTTGTGCCGGGAACTGTTGGCTTTACATTTGGAACCATCAAGGCTGACATGCCCCAGAGAGGCCAGCTTCATTTCCATTGCAAGCTTGACTGTTTGCGTAAAGCAGTCGTGAAAAAACCGTGCGTGATCCTTGCGAAAGTCACTTAGAACGCGAAAGTTGGGGCAATTCTTGCCGGCGATATACATAAATGACAGGTCTTCGTTACAACGCTTTTCCAATTGACGGGAACTGAACACGCCGTGACTGTAGCCATAAATCAAAATACCCACGAGTTTTCCGGGATGGTAGGCTCGTTGGCCCAGGGGACTATACTGCGATTCAATACTGCTGGTATCGAGCTGCTGAAACAGATCATGGAACAGGTAACAATCATGGTCTGTCGGCAGCAGGTCGAACACGTTGCCTGGAAACAGTTGATTCTGTCGGGCGTCAACTGGATCGGATTTGAAGGGACCGGACATCTGTATTACTCTCTGGATTATATTATTGGATAGATTATATCACTGATTGAGCTATTCTCGGACACGCACCTAGTGTAGTGTCCTAAACAAACTAATCATATATAATAGCCCCGGTTATTTGCCGGGGGCATCCGATGAACACAGCAGTAAAGATTCAGTTAACACCGGAAGAGGAAAACATACTAAAGAAAACGATCCGCAGCCGGAAAGCGCCTATACGCTTGATTGAGCGATCCAAAATCATTTGGATGGCATCAAAAGGGCATAGCAATATTGAGATAGCTGAGCAACTCAAAATAACCGCGCATAAGGTTGGTCGCTGGCGAAACCGCTACGCTGTACACGGTTATGACGGCATCAAAAGAGAACTGCCCCGTGGCAAAAATCAAGGGGGTAGGAAGAGTGCAGATCAAGCCAGGTTGCGTTCCATAATAATCAAGATGACCACGCAGTCCAAACCGAAAGATGCGACACACTGGTCCACGCGAACACTGGCAAAAGAGTTGGGGACGACGCATAGTTTTGTAAATCGTGTGTGGCAGGAGTCCGGACTTAAACCGCATCTGCTGATGGGATTCAAAGTCAGCAATGATCCTCGGTTTGAGGAAAAGCTGGAAGATGTTGTGGGGCTTTATTTATCTCCTCCGGAAAATGCAGTGGTTTTCTGTGTTGATGAGAAATCTTCTATCCAGGCGTTGGATCGCACCCAGCCGGGCCTTCCGCTGAAGAAAGGGCGTGCCGGCACGATGACCCACGACTACAAGCGACATGGTACAAGTACGCTATTTGCAGCGTTACATGTGGCGACCGGAGAAGTTATTGGACAGTGCAGGCAGCGACATCGGCATCAGGAGTTTTTATCTTTTCTAAAAACTGTAGAGAAGCAAACGCCGAAAGAAATGGAGTTGCACCTAATAGTTGATAACTACAGCACCCACAAGCACGAGAAAGTGAGGAGGTGGCTGTCGCGCAACAGGAGGTGTTCGGCGACAATTAGGATGGCCGGTTTGACGACAATTATCTTGGCCGGTTGGGTGTAACAATAGGCACTTTCTTTTCCTGATGGAGAACAAGGTGCCAGGCAAAATAATCACCCGACAACAAGAGGTATTGTTTATATATCATCGCCAGACAGGCTCAACCCGGGAATCTGCCGCCGCAAAGGCTGGCATATCTGTTCGGAGCGGACGCCGAATCGACAAAGCCGGAGGCCCGCGCCCGGCACCCCGTCGTAATTGGCGTACTCGTGACGACCCATTAGACGCGGTTTGGGAATCAGAATTGCTGCCATTGCTGACCGTAGAACCATCCTTAACCGGCACAACGCTACTTGAGTATCTGCTGGATCACTATCCGGAACATTATGATCAATCAGTATTGCGCACCTTGCAGCGGCGCGTGAAGCAGTGGCGGGCGCTGGAGGGTCCGGATAAAGATATTGTGTTCCGGCAGCAGGCAGTCGTCGCGATACAAGGGTTCTCCGATTTCAGCCATCCAGGCGAGCTGGTGCTCATTGATGACAAGCCCTTTGAACACCTGTTCTACCAGTTTCGTCTGGCTTTCAGTGGCTGGCGCAGTGTTACCGTCGTGCAGGGTGGTGAGAGTTTTGTCGCGTTATCTGAAGGTTTACAGCGAGCTTTGCGATTAGCCGGTGGCAGCCCCGAGGAACATCGTACTGACAGTTTGAGTGCTGCTCGAAACAACAAGCAGAATGTCTGGACCGACGACTATGAGGCGTTGTGCAAACACTACAACATGGTGCCCACCCGAAACAATTTGGGTAAGTCACATGAAAATGGCGTGGTGGAGTGTGCGAACGGCTCCTTCAAACATCGCCTGTCACAACAGCTGCGGTTACGCGGCGACAACACATTCCGTTGCGTCGCAGAGTACCAGACCTTTGTCGATAAGGTTGTGAACCAGCTAAACCGGCGCGTCAGAAACCGCTTTGCAGAAGAACAGCAGGCGCTCCAGTCACTGCCTGGTAGCGGTGTTCCCGACTACCAGGATATAACAATTAAGGTAACTCGTTCGGCAACGATTGAAGTCAAACGGGTGGTGTACACAGTGCCCTCCAGGTTGATCGGTGAGCGCCTGCACATCCGCCTATACCAGGACAAACTGGAAGCCTATGTCGGTCAGGCTCATGCTTTGACCCTACCCCGTACTTACCCCAAGCCAGGTGAATCCAGGGCGCGCCGGATCGACTACAAGCACGTCATCCGGGCATTGGCCGCGAAGCCACAGGCCTTCCGATATTCTCAGCTACGTAATGATTTACTACCCGGCAAAGCATACAAAATCCTCTGGGAGCATGCTGATCGGACATTGCCAAAACGCGAAGCCTGCAAGTGGATCGTTACAGTCCTGCGTCTTGCCTACGAATATGACTGCGAGTCTCAGCTGGCCACAGAACTGCTCGACGAACTGCAGGGAGACAAGCTGCCCGATAGCAAGGAAATCCAGACACGGTTTCTACGCCCCGGTGACGTGATTAGCCAGAGGGGTACGCCGCAGCATGATGTAGCGGGTTACGATGACTTATTGGCTTCTGTGGGCGTCCAATCGTCCGTATATCAGGAGGTGACATTATGACTGACAGCGTTGCACTCCTATTAAAAGAACTGCGGCTGCCCGCATTCGTTCGCCACTATGAGCCCCTGTGGGAAACCTCGGCCGAAAAAGGCTGGTCACATCCCGAGTACCTGGCCACCCTCTGTGAATATGAAATCGCGGACCGTTACCAGAGGCGTATTCAGAAATGGACTCGAGAAGCCCGGCTGCCTCTCGGCAAGACCTTCAGCTGCCTCCAGCTTGATCGCTTCAGCAAGACGAATCAGGGCAAGGTGATCAAACTGCAACAGGACATAGACTGGTCACTCAGTGCCGATAATGTCTTGCTGATAGGGCCCAGCGGCACCGGTAAGACACATATTGCAGCCGCATTGGGTCACGCCGGAAGGTGTCAACCTCATATGGACAGTCATTTAAAAGATAACATCTATTTCACGTAGCCGGCGGCTGTCAATGTTGGGAAGTTGACGCGATCATCGATAACGGTGTCATCGCCGGATTCAACAATAGGGTTGATAGCCACCGTCTCCGGCGGCATGGGTACGATTGGTCGCCCCCGCACAAAACGTTCCGGATGACGTTCATAGCGCCCATCAAGCACGCGTTGTTTCTGTACGGCAACCGCGTGATAACGGCCCGTGAAGACCTGTTCCGGGGTAAAGCCTGCCAGGCCACTGTGATGGTGCTCGACGTTGTACCAGTCAAAGTAAGCCTCACACCAGTGCCTGGCATGGGATACATCCGTGAAGCGGCCCGGATAATCCGGTTGATACTTTTGCGTCTTGAACTGGCTTTCACTGAACGGATTGTCATTGCTCACCCAGGGACGGCTGTGACTGCAGGTCACATCCAGTTCACGCATCAGGTCCAGGTATCCGTGCGCAATCATCGGCGATCCGCGGTCCTGATGCAGCGTGAGCTGACCTGGCGCTATGTCGTAACGGGCCGTGGCTTCGCCCATCAGTTGCCTGGATAACGCACTGTTCTCTTTGAGTGAGACCATCCACGCCACAACCAACCGGCTGAACAGGTCAAGCACAACGTAGAGTGATAGATAAATACCCCGGCGGACCAAGGGGAGCTTCGTTATATCCCACGTCCAAACATCGGTAGGGGCGCTGGCCAACAGCCTGGGAACCGCATGGTGCCGGGCTGGCCGCTGCCGGCGCCGATCACCGTTTTCACCCTGGCCACGAAGAATACGGTGCATGGTGCTGACCGAACACAAGTACTTATCCTGCTCCAATAAGCGCTGGTACACTTCTGCAGGCGGCTGATCACAATAGGGGTCGCTGTGCAGTGTCTCGATTACGGTAGCACGCTCTTGGGTACTGAGGGCGCGCGGCTGCACTGACTGCTTGCGACAGCGCCGCGGGGGTTCATCGTTGGCGGCCCGCTTCCGGTGTGCGTATACCGTGCTTCGATTGAGGCCCAGCGCATGACACGCCCGCGTCAATGGCAGTCTTTCAGGGCGATGCGTAATCACGTTATTCACACATCTTTCCCACTGCGCAAACGATCGAGCATCGACAAGGCTTTTTTTTGCAAATCCAGACAGTCGTTGGCAATCTCCAACTTGCGGTTCAAACGATTGTTCTCTTTCACAAGCTGCTTTATGCGACGCTGAGCGGGCGTTTTCGAGGGTGCAGGGCCGGGAGCACTCTTGGTCAGGCCGGCAATACCGCCTTGTGCATACTCACGGCGCCAGGCGGAGAGTTGATTACTGTACAGTTTCTCACGGCGTAACAAGGCGCCGAGTTCACCATGCTTACAGGCATCAGCTACGGCTAGAATGCGCAGTTTGTATTCCGGCTTGAACTGGCGGCGCGTGCGTTTCTCCAGTGCGGGCTCTGGTGTGACTTGTGTATTGAGTGGATCTGAGTGTGGTTTTGGCATTGCATGGTTCCTGCATTCATAGCCCTGAAATCTATGTTATCCCAAACAGGGAGTGTATGGGCGCAGGTTGACACACAGGGTACTCGACATACAGTTTCGATTTTCCTTTTTCCTCGCCATACTCATCCCAAACTTTCTTGCATCGATCGCAGTCAAGTATGCGTGTTTCGTCTCCGCCGATATGAACGTATTTTGACTTATGTACTGATAGCATATCGCTATAGAGCTCCTCAAATAGCTCACGCGCTGCTTCTATTCTCGTAGGGTCTACTTGCGAAAGTCGTCTCTTATCCGCCCTCAAATAGGCATATCTCTCATGCATCAGTATGTATTCGGCGTGACCAAGGTTCTGCTGAAGCGGTATGACATCCAGCCCCAGCTTATCGCAGTACTCTATAAAGGCTTTGACCTCATCCCGGGTATAGGCATAACGACTGGAGATAATACTGTGCTCCTTATAGGGATAGGTCGCCTCCCACTCCATAATGACTGTATTAAAACCTAAGCCCGATACTTCTTTTGCCAAGGCTTTCAAAGCATTTAGCGGCATGACCTGCACGCGCAGGTCCACGTGATAGGCCACGACTGGAAAATCGACCCCTTGTTTAGTCTCTCCTGCAATAGTGGTTTGACTGAATATCAGGGGCAATATCAGAAACAGCGGACGGATAATCTCAGAAATCTTCCCATACTGCTGGTTGTTGCGAAAAAAATACATTAATCCCTTCCCGTCGAATTATTCATGCATAGCACTCCAGCCATTTCCTGCCGGTGGGACAACACTCTAATCTAGCAAAAAAAAGAGACAGGCCCGGCATAATACCAGAGCCTATCTCTTCCGTTAGTACTATTAATAAGAGTGCTGCTTTAGTAGTCCCATCTCACGCCAGCAAAAAACTGACGGCCCAGTCCGATATAGCGATGTGATCTTGATTCATCGCCTATGTATGTGAACTCTTCCTCATCTGTCAGATTGATGCCCTCAAGTGTCAATGTGAGATTGTCTGTAATATTATAGTAAGCAGACGCATCGACGTGTTGTGCGTCTCCGCGAGTTCTAACCTGCCCGGTCGCGTCTATAATTGCGGAGCCTTCGGCAAATTCGGATCGGTCATTAACAGCGACCCTCATACCGAAAGCATCTGTTTCATAATAAGCTATAAGATTCCAGGAATTTTTCGACAGACCCGGCATCGTCCCTTCTACCGTGGTGTCGCCACTAATGAAATCTACAGAAGAATCAGCATAGGTGTAATTCGCCAAAATTCCCAGCCCCGGTAACAAAAAATCCAGCTGTTGTTGATAAGAAAATTCGACTCCCCTCACTTTACCCGTATTGCCGTTAACTGGCCGACTGGCCGTAAACAGGGCATCGGGTGTCACGCCCGCAAAACCACTTGCGTCTAGCGAGCTTAACGGTATACCCAATGAAGAGAATGGCACTTGTGAGTTTTCAGTAACAATAAATCCATCTATCTCCTTATAGAATACCGCGGCGGAAAGGGAAGCTCCTTCTTGAAAATACCAATCTACTGAAAAATCTGCGTTATTGGATCGAAACGGATCCAAATCAGGATTTCCAGTTGTTACCGTTCTTCCAATTGTAATACTTGTACGAGGCACTAGCGCGCTTAAAGATGGACGTGTCATTGTGCGTCCAAACGCCAAACGGGTAGTCACTTCGTCAGTAATATTCCAAGCAACAGCTGCGGACGGCAGTACATCCGTATAGGTTCTTTCCTGCTTACTCGTTGTCGGCACGCCGCCAGCCAGTGCACCGCCAACCGCCTCACTCGTGGTTTCGACTACCCGCAGACCCGCATTAAACCTCACAGTACCACCGAGAAACTCCCCTTCGTGATTAGCCGCTACAAAGCCCGCAAGTTGGCTTTCGGTGATAGTATTCGTATCGAGAACATTGGGTTGCGCTGTAGCAGTGGCATTTTTCACACCAAATACACTCTCCCCAAGATTAGGGTCTGCAATCAGGTGTGTTCCAGGGAATCCAGCGGGCGCCCCAAGATCACTGGCGAGATTTGACTCAGGAATTCCTACGGCATACGTCGATACCGGGACATCTTCAAGGCCGGAGAGATCATTTCTACGACCAACTCTATCCTTTTCGAATTTACTGTAGTGAATACCAAACTCGATATTTGACGCATAGTCACCATACATCCCGTCAAACTTGGCGGTGAAGGTCGTATCGTCAATGTCACTTGGTCGAATGCGTATTAGATTGCTATCGTAGCTATCGGCGTCCAACAGGTCCACGTCGGTTGTGATAGAAGGGAGTTTTCCCCTGAAGTCCGCATCTACGCGCGTATCGAATGCAGTGAACAGATAACTTGTTTCATTCGTTCTTGCCTGGCTTGATTCGGAATAACCCACCAGACCCGTGAAAGACAAGTTTTCTGACGCCTGCCAACTTCCATTTAGCACCGTCTGCAAGAAGTCCGTTTCCGTCGTAATAAAAACACTCTCAGCTCGGCGGTCTACATTATCAAATGTTCCGGTTGCCAAATTTCCATTCTCAATCGTTGCCGCGATAGGAATAACATCACTTTGGTTGCGAAAGACGGCATCGAGAAGATAGATGGAGGTATCTGTCTCCATCTCAGAATAGAGGACATCAAAGCCAAGTTCAAAATCACTCGACGGCCTCCATTGCAAGGACACCGTTAAACCCACTCTGTCCCGTTCATTTTGCTGTAACTCAGATCTGGGTAGACGTGGCACAAAAGCGCTATTGAGTTCATCTTCCGTTACCCCTGGAGGAACGCCATTTTCATAGTTCCAAATAAAACCACCGGCATCCGCCGATGTCCAGCTCACAGCACTCGCCCCTTCACCCTGAATGGAACGCTCGTGGTACGCACCGGCAACAAGCAATCCTAAGGTATCATCTGCAAAAGTATTGGAAAACATCAGGAAGCCACGTGGATCCGTCTCCTCGGAATAACTGTTGTAGCCACCCTGCAACGATCCGCTAACATTGAATCCGTCAAAATCAAACGGCTTTGGCGTATACATATCCACAGCCCCACCAATACCCCCCTCTTCCATCTTGGCAGTCTGCGTTTTGTTAACATCAACGCGACCAAACAATTCTGACGGGAAGATATCCAGGTCCACGGTTCGCCCGGGGGCTCGTCCGCCAAATTCAGGACCGGTGGAAGCAACGGATATACCCATCCCATTAACGTTGACATGGGTAAATTGCGGATCAAGACCACGCACGCTGATCGTCTGACCTTCGCCGTTATGCCTTGTAATTGCAACGCCAGATATACGCTGCAACGACTCCGCCAGATTGAGGTCCGGCATTTTGCCAATGTCGTCCGCCATAATCGAGTCACGCGACCCTACAGCATCTTTTTTGAGGTCCAGAGATTGGTTCAAGGAAGAGCGAATCCCCCTAACAACAACCTCTTCCATAACCGCACCCTCAGTACCGGTCTCAGCTGCCGAAACATCCGCGATACACAACAAAAGCGCCACCGGAGATACTGCCGTACCGATTAGACGCGCTAGATCTTTTTTCTTTGAGACTATGGGTAGCTTCATGACGCTTCGCCTCTCAATTTAGGTTCACAGTTTAATGCAGTGCCAATAGTTTTATTTAATGCAATCTCAAATATTGCAGTACCGGTTGCAGTCAGTGCCACAACGCGGCACATCTTCTGTCCATTGCCCATACCTCTTTACCTCTTCGCTTATTATCCTAATCGAATAATTTTCAATCAACCTCAAACGTTTGAGGTTTAACTTAAAAAGGCTTCTTTACTCAAACGTTTGAGGAAAAATACCACGAACCTTAATACCCGTCAAGAAAAAGTCGCTACCAATAGTAGCTTTTCGCGTAAAAGCAGCCGGGGCGTTCCACTCAGGTGATGTAAGCCCCTGTAATTCATAAGGTTTACTATCCCTTAATGGCTCTTCTCCGCTTCTATGAGTGAAAAAGGATGCCGATCCCCACGTAATCTGTTGGTATATAAGGCTCATCACAACTTTATATGGAACAGGTATATGGGAATCGACATCCAGAGGGATATTTTGGGCCTCAAGGGGCAGTGCGTCAATCAGATAAAACTGGACGAGGAGGAGAGACAACTCGTCATTGGTTGCCGCCGGGACAGGCGCAGAAAAGCCATTGACCCCGTTACCGAGCAGCAGGGAACGGTCAACCGGTATGTCCGCCGACAGGTCAGGGATGTGCCGCTGTTTGGCTACTGTTGATGATCGCCCATATGGAGCCATTCCGGGATCGGCCTAATGGAGCCACCTGATGATCGGCCTAATGGCGCCACCTCAGGATCGGCCTAAAGGAGCCACTTGCCGCTGACTAGCGGATCTCAGACATCCAATTTATTGGTGTAACCTTGCCGGCTTTTGCCGGAACAAGGAGAAAAACACCATGGCAAACCGGAGGTTTGAGATGTATGAATATCGACAAGTGATTGTCCGCATGCGGCTGGGTGAGTCCGACCGCGCTATTGCACTGACCGGCCTGATAGGGCGCAAGAAAGCGCGCGAGGTACGTGACCTGGCCAGTTGCCTGGGTTGGCTCGATCCAGGCAATGAACTACCCAATGACACCGAACTGAACACCTGTTTTAGCACCGCGGCCCCACGAGCCCAGATGACTTCTCAAGTGGAGCCCTATGCTGAGCAGGTGGAGAAGTGGTGGGGCCAAGGCATCCAGGGCACAACCATCCACCAGGCGCTGGGGCGCAAATACGGGTTTACCGGCAGTTATTCATCTGTCAGGCGGTTTCTCCAGGGAGTGGAGGCTGCTCACCCGCAAGTCACCACCGTGCTCGACTTTGGGCCCGGCGATGTTGCGCAGGTCGACTTCGGTGCCGGGCCGGTCATTACCGACGTCCACACTGGAGAGGAATTCAAAACCTGGGTATTTGTGATGGTGCTGGCCTGGAGCCGGCACCAGTACGCTGAACTGGTGCGCGATCAGAGGGTGGAGACCTGGCTGGGCTGTCACCGTAGGGCGTTTGAGCATTTTGGCTCAGTGCCTGCTCGGGTCATGATAGACAATCCCAAATGCGCGATCACCAAGGCCTGCTACCACGACCCGACGGTTCAGCGGGCCTACGCCGAGTGTGCAGAGGGATACTCCTTCCTGATCATGGCGAACCCGCCGAGAGATCCGAAGAAAAAAGGACGTGTGGAGTCGGGGGTAAAATACGTCAAAGCCAACTTCTTCCCTCTGCGCGAGTTTCGCACCCTGGGTGATGCCAACGCCCAGTTGGCACAGTGGGTAATGGGCACGGCAGGCAACCGCTGTCACGGTACGACCCACGAAAAACCCCTGACACGCTTTACCGAGACCGAGCGGCACTTACTCAAACCCCTGCCCAGCGTTCCACCGGAACTGGCCAACTGGGCCAAGGTGAAAGTCCACGGCGATTGCCATGTGCAATATGAAAAGTGCCGATACTCGGTGCCTTACCGGCAGGTGGGGCAAACCCTCTGGCTGCGCGCCTCGGAAACCACCGTACGGGTCTTCCGGGACCAGGAGATGGTGGCCATTCATAGCCGCCTGTTTCGCCCCGGCTCTCGTTCAACTGTACCAGAGCACATGCCCCCTGAAGCCCAGGCCTATGCCATGAAAGATCCCCAGTGGTGTTTACGCCAGGCTGAAAAGATCGGCCCGGCCTGTCATACCCTGATTGAACAACTCTTTGCCGACCGGGTGCTGGACAACTTGCGCGCCGCTCAGGGCGTGGTGGGCTTCAAAAAACGCTATGGCGCAGCGCGGCTGGAGGCTGCCGCTACCCGAGCTCTGGCCTATGCCAGTCCGCTGTACCGCACAGTCAAAACCATTCTGGAGAATGGCCTGGATCAACAAACCCTGGATGAGTCGGGCTTTGACAAACTCGGTCACGCTTACACCGGCCGAGGACGATTCTCGCGCGACACCAAGAAACTCTTAACCCACTAACCCTGAACAAGGATATTAACGATGGATACAACCATGAATACCCCAAACCCCATGCCGGAGCTCGCGGCATTACTCAAACAACTGCGCCTGTCTGGCCTGATGGACTCTCTGGCCCAACGCAACCGTGAAGCCATTGAGAGCAAACTGGCCTACACCGAATTCCTGGCGCTGGTGATTCAGGATGAGGTGGCGCGAAGGGATCAGAAGAAGTTCGCCTCCCGGGTGCGTCGGGCTGGCTTCCGGGGCCAGAAGACCCTGGAGGGCTTTGACTTTGGCAAGCATCCAAAGCTGAACCAGGAGTTGATCCGGGATCTGGCGACCTGCCGCTTTATTGAAGAAAAGGTCTCAGTGCTCATCGCCGGCCCTTGCGGTACCGGCAAGAGCCACATTGCCCAGGCACTGGGACACTGCGCAGTCAGACACGGCTACGATGTCCTGTTCACTACACAAACCAAACTGCTGGGCAACTTGCACGCTGCGCGTGCCATCAATGCTTATGAAAGACGGTTCCAGAGCCTGGTGAAAATCCCACTGATCATCGTTGATGACTTTGGGCTCAAGCCCATGCGCTCACCCCATGATGAAGACTTCCATAATCTGATTGATGAAAGGTACGAGAACTCAGCAACGATCATCACCAGCAATCTCGATTTTGAGGAGTGGGGTGATGCCTTCCCGAACAAACTACTGGGTGCTGCCACGCTGGACCGACTCCGTCACGGGGCCTACCGACTGGTTCTTGATGGGGAAAGTTACCGCACACCACGACCGCTGACTGAGGAGGGAAAATAAGTGTTTACAAAAGCGGGTAAAAACCGCTAAAAAGAGACCCGTCTGAGACCCACTAATCGGCGCTAAAAAATGGCGCCATTAGGCCGATCATGGGTGGCTCCATTAGGGCGATCATCAACAGCTTCGTTTGATTTCAGAAAGCCCTTTAAAAAGCGCTACAAAGACTCCCCCGTCGGAGCTGTCGTATCCGGCCACAATTCTCCCAGAGGGAGAGAACGACTGTTCACCATGGGCCGAAATATGCAACTGAGATCAGCAAACATCCGCTTGGGCTGTAGGTTCTCTTCCTCCAGTTCATTCGGTCGTCTGATGTCAGAGACCTCCCCCATGCCGCCATACTTTGCCTTCCGGTTGTAATACGTCGCGTCTGAGGTACCGTATTCGCGACATTAGAGCTCCATGACCTGCCTGCCTCTTCGACTTCCTTCAGCACCTTCACAATCTGGGATTCAATGAATCGGGATTTAAGCATTGTCGTTCTCGTTGATCATAGCTTATGGCTGAGAACACCGGATTTGCGCGGGACTATTTCAAGGGGTACTTACTTAGTCGATTCTGAATAACCCCATTTTCAAGCGGCCACTGAATACAGAGTCGAAGTGCTGTTGCACGCTGGTCTGCCGGATATCCACGCCAGTAACCGGGCAATCATGCATTCAGATTCACCCAGCTGTCGGCGTAGGGCTGATGAGCAGATCGCAGTGCCCAATAGCCGCCGACAAAAAAACCTGAGCTGTCTCAAGATCAACCGCAGGTTATGACCCGCACAACTCAGCATCACATTCATCTGATCTCCCTGGGTGCCTTTCAAGTAATTGCGCCCCAGCAGCCCATCGGACTTGAGATGTCCAATCACAGGCTCGACCGCTTGCCGACGCTTGAGCGATCGCTTCAATCGCTCCGTCTTGATGCCCCGCTTTTGCCCCGAGATGTACACCGTCGTCTGCTCCTCACTATGACCGCGGTAACCCCGGTCCACAAAGGCTTCATCAATCACACTTCCGGTCAACCGACGTACCTGTGCCAGTGCAGTGACTAAGGTGTGACCGTCGAATGGATTCCCTGGCAGCGCCAATCCACCTACCACAAAGTTGCTCTTGTTTGTCGCCGCGATGCTCGCCTTGACGCCAAACTCGTAGCGTTTGTGCGCCTTGCCCTTGCTGATGCATTCCACTTCCGGCGCATGTAAACTGTACAGCTTGTTGCGGTCCGTTTTCTTCTGCTTCAACAAGCGTTTCGCCATTGCCAGTTCATTGGCAAATACAGCTTGTTTTTCCGGGTGCCTTGCAATCTTGCGTTCAATATCACGCACCACCCGACCCAGATAGGTGTTCAGCTTTTTCACCTGGCGACGCATGCGTCGCAGCTGTCGTGCATGAGCGTATCGACTCGCCCGGAGTAACGCTTGCGGTCCCTTGCGCGCGTAGCTCTGGCGTAACACGATGCCCTGTCTCCGACACAGCTTCACCAACCGTACACGCGAACGATTCAACAGTTTGCTGTCGGTGGGAAAGCTCACCGCCTTCTCCTGCACGGTGGTATCGATAGTGACGCGCTTGAGGTCCGCTGGCTTGATTGTCTTGCTCTGGAGACCGGCCTTCACTGTCGCTTGCAGGATCTTCTCGCAACCCGATTCACCAATGCGTTTTCGAAAGCGCGTCATGCTGCTCGGATCGATGGGGGTCTGGTGCAAGAAATACTCTTCGCCACAAAAATACTGCCAGTACGGATTCTCCACCCAACGCATCACCACCGCGTCATCGGACAGACCATAGGTGTGCTTCAGATACTGCAGCCCGACCATCAGTCGTGTGGCTTTCGCGGGGCAGCCATTGTCCGGGCAATATAACTCACCGAAGGCGGAGTCAAACGTCGACCAATCGATTAAGTCCGCCAGGCGATACAACTCATGGCGTTGATTGAGCATGTTCTCAAGGCGGTTGCGAAACAGGTCGAATGCAGGGGAAGGGTCGGACTCTTTGGGGCGCATTTTTTGATCCGGATATTGCAAGGAATGTGGCTACCATTATACAAAATCTTGCAATTTGAAACCACCGATCAATGGCTCTTCTCCGCTTCTATGAGTGAAAAAGGATGCCGATCCCCACGTAATCTGTTGGTATATAAGGCTTCACACAACTTTATATGGAACAGCACTGCTGTCCCGTTAACTTTCATATGAGTTTCATTTGATTGACATCGGGCAGTCTGCCATCAGGCGGATCACCCCTTAACAACGCCATCAGGTCACGCTTATCAAACAAATTAAGCTGCAGTAATCGCAATAGCTGCTGCATACTCTTTGTGAGTCCAGACTGAAACTTCAGAAATGCAATTAGCAGGTATACGCACATCGCTATCCATATTTGAGTCATCACTGCATTCTTGCTCGTGCCAACAAACGATTTGATTTTCAGGTTCTGTTTTATCCACTTAAAGAATAATTCCACTTGCCACCTGGCTTTGTAGACATCGGCAATCGTCTTGGCTGCCAGTTTGAAATTGTTTGTTACAAACACATAGTGCTTACCCGTCTCCGCATCTTTGTAGCCAACCCGCCTTAATCGAACAGGACATTTTTTGGAGACCTGGGGGCCGGTGAATTCTATCGTTTGATCACACGTCAAACCTTTGCCTTTCAGCACCGATCGACGCTCGATAATGCGGTATTTTGCATTGCTCTTAAGCCGGGTGACGAAGAAAATACCCTTATCTGTCAATTGCTTATACCAAACGTAATCATTGTAGGCTTTATCAATTGCAATAATACTTCCCTTAGGAAATATGAGCGTGCGACCCACTGTTACATCGTGCTTCTTCCCTTCCGTGACGACCACAAACTCCGGCAAATAACCCGCATGATTCAAACCGACGTGCAGCTTAATCGCTCCTTTGGTGGTGCGAAAATCAGCCCAGGGAAACGCAGACAAACACAAGTCGATGGTGGACGCGTCCAGCGAATAAAGCGGGTGAGTAAATCTGAAACTATGATCAGGCGCCACGCCTTGGCAGCGAGTTAACAGTTTTCCAAACAGCGCTTCGTACAGAGCATAAGGCTTATCTTCATTGATGCGCGATAGGTTAGATCGCGACAGCTTCGCGCTGCCCAGGTGGTAAAGGCGATGCATTTGCGCCGACATATTATCCACGATATCACGCAAGCTGTTTCGACCAGACAATTGAGCCATCGTCAGCGACACAAACTGTGACCAGCGGGAGGCTTTACGAAAGGAACGGCCAGAATGATGTTGTTTGGCAAGGGTCTCAAATTCATGTCTCGGAACAAGTTTTAGTATTTGTGACAGGATCGTATTACAATGCGCCATGGTCTGGTTCCCTCTATTAATACACTGTTTTCTAGACAATCTCATTGTATCAATTGTGGCGGAATCAGACCTCCTTATTTCTCCTTAACGGGACAGCAGTGATGGAACAGGTATATGGGAATCGACATCCAGAGGGATATTTTGGGCCTCAAGGGGCAGTGCGTCAATCAGATAAAACTGGACGAGGAGGAGAGACAGCTCGTCATTTGCTGCCGCCGGGACAGGCGCAGAAAAGCCATAGACCCCGTTACCGAGCAGCAGGGAACGGTCAACCGGTATGTCCGCCGACAGGTCAGGGATGTGCCGCTGTTTGGCTATCCCTGCGTGATTGAAATGGAGCTGGCCCAAGTATGTATCAGCAAGAACGAACGGTGGATAGAGAGCTGTGAGTTTGTTGACACGGGATGGCGTTTCACCCGTCGCTTCTGTCGCATGATCAGTGGCCTGTGCCGCCACATGAGTATTCAGGCTGTCTCCAGGCATTTGGGGATACGCTGGGAGACGGTGAAAAAGATCGACAGGGCGTATCTGGAGGAAAGTCTCCCGGCGCTCGATCCGACACAGCTGACCGGCCTGAAGTACCTCGGTGTTGATGAGGTGGCCAGGGCGAAGGGCCACGACTACATGACGGTGATTTACGACATGGTCGAAGGGCATTTAATCGGGGTGGAAACGGGCCGAACGGCTGATGTGTTCTCTGCATTTCTAAAGCAACTTCCGGCAGAAACCACTGCAAACATAGCGGCTGTTGCGATGGACATGGGGCCATCCTATCAGAAATCAGTCCGTGATTGCTTACCCAATGCCGACATTGTGTTTGACCGTTTCCACGTTATGAAGAACTACAGCAAGGCTCTGAGCAATCAGCGGCGAATTGAGTTTAGAAAGGCCAATAAAGCGGGCAAGAAATTGTTAGCAGGAACACATTACCTGGTGCTGAAAAACGCCGATAAACTGAACGAATCCCAGGCTCAAAAATTACAACGGTTATTGGATGAAAATGCCAATCTCAATACGCTGTATATCCTGAAGGAACAGCTTCAGGCCTTGTGGGAATCAAAGACTGTCGAACTGATGCAAAAGAGACTGGAAGCCCGGTGCCGGATAGCCGATCAATCGACCATGCTCTACCTGAAGAAGTTTGCAAAGTCGTTGAGAAACCACTGTGTGGGCATTTGCAATTACGCGAAGCACAAGCTCACCAGCGCCAGGATCGAGGCTGGCAACATCGGTATCGGCATGATCCGCAAGCGCGCCAGAGGCATCAGGGATACCGAGTATTTCAAACTCAAGATCAGGCAGTCATCGCTACCGGATAATGACTCGATGTTCTATGTTGCGGCCTAATATTCACTCACAAGGCCGGAGAAGAACCCCCTTAATATTCCAGGCTGGCACCACCAAAGAGGGTCAATCTGCGAGATTCACCCACCCGTCCATCCAGGTCGTCAGAGGAGCGGATGGAGCGCCCTCGCGTTTTAACAGGATTGTGAATTTCTTGGGACTCCACGCGTCGTTTGGCACTCTCCATGGTCCCACTTCTTTCTCGGCGAGAGCAGCAAGCGGACCCGAGACATTGAAGCCCTCGTAACCTCCTTCTTTTTGTTGCCTTGTTATTGCCGATTGCATGGCCTAATTGTAACATTTATGGCTACAAAAAGCCCTATAATACAGACTCATAATGCAATTTCCTGTGGCCGGTCATCAGTGTGATGTCGTACCCATCGAGGAGCCAGTTGATCTGTTGCCCCGTCAGTGAAACAACCTCATCGCCACGGCGAGGCCAGCGGAACTTTTCCTCGGCAAGGGCCTTGTAATACAGCGCAAGGCCATTGTCTTCCCAATGAAGGCACTTGATTTTGTTGCGACGCCGGTTGGTAAACGCGTACAGGCCGCCGTTAAAGGGGTTGTGGCCCAACTCCTGCTCGACAATGGCCGCCAGCCCGGCACTGGCTTTTCTAAAATCTACCGGGTCCCGGTACAGGTAGATCCGGGGCATGTCATTGGCCGGACGAAAATAGCGGGCAATCATAGTTGCTCCAGCAGCTGACGCACCACCGATAGATTCTCAGAGCAGATACCCCGTACGACCAAGTGGTTGGGCAGTGGCAAGGTCAAACCGCGATCTACATCGTGCCGCACACTGACTGCGGCAAATCCGCCTCGGCTTTGATTGACCCGGGGCTTGCTGCTGATACCTTCAAACTTCCCGCGCCAGTAGACGAAGCGGTGGTAAAGCAGTTCGTTGACTTTGCAAAATTCGGCCTGCGATAGCCCAGAGAGTTTCCATGCATCAACTTGCTGCTGCCAGTAGACTCCGAGTGGTTGGGGATGGGGATGGGTTACATCATTCATGGCTTTCTCCTGTGTGGTCATCAGGAGAGAGTCTGGCCCGAACCTTTAAGGAAAAACAGGTGCTGATTTAACGGCGCTTACGCAAGGCCTTCATGATTCGCACCATCGGGCCACTGGACCGGCCGGACCCCGGGCTTGAACGTCTGGCCAAATCCAATGGATTTTCACTGCACGCAGGTGTGAGCTGCGATGGTCACCGGCAAGATAAACGTGAGCGCCTTTGCCGGTATATCGCCCGCCCACCGGTGGCCGTTCCCCGACTGTCACTCAGCTCCACAGGCAAGGTTCTCTACACCTTGAAGACACCCTACCGGGATGGGACGACCCGGGTGGCCTTCGACCCTGTCGATTTCGTCGCCCGCCCGGCGGCCCTCGTACCGAAGCCAAGGTTAACCTCACCCGCTATCACGGTGTTCTCGCCCTCAACCACCGCCGGCGCGGACCGGTCACACCGGCTAAACGCGGCAAGGGTGTGAAGCGAATCGCCGGCACGGAAATCCGCTCACCCGCCGAGCGCCACGCCGCCATGACCTGGGCTCAGCGCCTGAAACGTGTGTTCAGCATCGACATCGAGGTTTGCGGCCGCTGCGGTGGGTCTGTCAGACAGCAGGGACGCCGCTGAGGAATTCGTTGGTATAGAGTTGTTTGTGCCAGGTTTCCAAGGTGAGCGAAAAAGATCTATAAGACCAACAATGCGGGTACTCACCGCAGGCACTGCGCGAGCCAGCTATTATGGAGACTATTACGATGCCCCGACCAATGACCCCGATGCCGCTTACTTCCCCGACCTCAAGCTCTTGGTTGATCTTGAGGCCCGGTATAACCTGACGGAAACACTCTCATTCACGGTCGGCGGGAACAACCTATTCGATGAGTATCCGCAAAAGAATCCGAATGGCGATGCAGCGGGTCTGATCTATCCAGAGGGCTCTCCCTTTAGCTTCAACGGCGGGTTCTACTACCTGAGAGCTACGTGGCGGATGTGAAGGGTGGTTGTTCTTCCTAGCCGCGTGAACTTCTTCCGCATAGTGACTTCCTCCGCCTACTACCACAGTGTTACTAATTAATGACCGGAAGAGATTGCCTGGCGCTCGGCGCGACGAGCGAGGTAAAGACTCAGAATAAACCAAAATAGGCCGATAGCACCAAGGCTAAAAACAATATCCCCAGGCACCCGTACCCAAACGGCAAACTCCATCCAATAAGAGTGGATAAACTCAGCAGAGCGCGCCGTCCAATAACTTTCCGCAAAAGAAGTGTAAGCCTGCATCAAGCCCTGAGGCAACAATGAGAAGAACACCATCAAAACCAGCCCGCCATTAAGTAACCAAAAAATATACGTAAGCAATCTGTCCGACCAGGCGATGTTTTTCAAATTAAGCCCGCGCATACAAAATAGCAGTAGCCCAATACCGAGTAATCCATAAACACCAAATAAAGCGGCATGCCCGTGAGCAGCGGTAGTGAGTAGCCCCTGCATATAGTAGAGGGCTAGGGGTGGGTTGATGAAAAAGCCCAGCACACCTGCACCCACTAGGTTCCAGAACGCAACCGCGAACAAGAACATCAGCGACATATGATGGCTACGCATCCAGGGGGCATCCTTTTCAATACGCCAGTGGTCATAAGCATCAAATGCAATCAATGCAAGTGGCACAACTTCTAAGGCGGAAAATACTGCACCCAAAGCAAGCACCACCTGGGGTGTTCCAGAAAAATAAAGATGATGGAAGGTACCCAGCACACCACCGCCAAGGAAAATCATCGCACTGAACATCACATAGATTGCCGCCGTTCTCGGATTGAGCAAACGCATGTGCACAAAAACCCATGCAATCCAAGCCGTAGCAAAAACTTCAAATACCCCTTCCACCCAAAGATGCACCACCCACCAACGCCAATATTCTGCAATCGTAAGATGAGTCTCTCTGCCCCACAACAGTCCTGCACCATAAAGAAGCCCAATAGCGGTGGATGCTAAGAGCAATAAAATCAACAGATGCCGGTCATCCCGCTTGGCTCTAATCGCCGGGAGGATGTTGCGTGCCATCAATAGCAGCCAAAAGAGGATCCCGCTAAACATCAATATCTGCCAAAATCGCCCTAGATCAAGGTATTCATAACCTTGATGACCAACCCAAAAATTGAGCACCGGGTCAGTAATATAACCTTGAATTGCCGCCCACTCTCCCGCCATAGACCCAAGCGTGATCGCTACCAACGCGACCCACAGCAGATTGACTAGATGCTTTTGCCCTTTCATTTCCCGCCCGCTGATTAATGGCGCAGCGTAAAGCCCCGCCGCTAACCACGACACCGCAATCCAGGTGATGGCAAGTTGCGTATGCCAGGTCCGAGTCAGGGCATAAGGCAGGTACTCAGATAAGGGAAGTCCATAAAAATCATGTCCTTCAATTGCATAATGAGCAGTGATTGCACCCAGGATAATTTGCAGCCCAAACAAGAGAATAACAAGCCAAAAATACTTCTCCGTGGCGCGCATAGAAGGTGTTGAGAGCATATTTTCTATGGGATTAGATTGCGCAAAACCCTCTGCAGGCTCTTGTTCTGTTTTCCAAACTTCTCGCTCGCGATTGAAAAACCAAGTCAATAACCCGATACCACCAATCAGCAACATGATGCTGACGAAAGTCCATATAAAAGTTTCCGGCGTTGGTTTGTTATTGACGAGGGGTTCGTGGGGCCAGTTATTGGTGTAAGTAATATCATCATCTGGACGATTCGTTACCGCCGACCAGGAGGTCCACCAGAAAAAAGCGGAAAGTGCTTTGAGGTCGGCAGACTTAACATGCTCGCCGAGGGGGTTGTCGGCAATGGCATAGGCCTCGCGCAACTCCTTAAATGGAGTCGTGCTATCAATGCCAAACAGTGCCGAATAATGAGCAGTGGTCTTCTTGATTGCGGCCGCTCGATCTTCGCTAAGGGTGATGCTCCCGGTATTCGGATCATAGCGATTACGTTTCATATCGGCGCTGAGTTGCACTCTTAAAAGCGCTTTTTGAACCTCAGGGAGGGCTTCATAGCTGCCTTCTTCACGGCCGCCTTCTGCATAGCCGCCCCCATTGGCACGCATGTCCAGCATGTTGAGGGCTTCCCGATGGAGTTGGTCGGCAGTCCAGTCGGGGGCAAGATAACTCCCATGCCCCCAAATAGAGCCGAGTTGCATCCCTCCAAGCCTTCGCCAGGTATCCATCCCGCGCTGAATGTCGTCTTTAGTAAAGATGATTTGCCCCGATTCGCTAACCACTTTTTGAGGCAAGGGTGGGGCTTCCTGGAAGATCTTCCCGCCGACAAGCAACAGAATAGAAAATGAAAAGACTAGCGATAAACCAAAAATGAACCACAGACGTTTGATAGTAAATACAGTGCGATAGTCCATAATGTTTTACATTTTTATAAGCGTGTTATATGAAGGTAGCCGCTGGCAACAGCCAATATCTCTTAATAAAAGCGATTATACAAAAATATCATATTCATTCCAAAGGTAATCATGGCGATGTCGTCATCCTCGCGGTAGGGAACAGGACATCCCCACCGTGGCGCTGCCGGCACCACCGACCAGATCACCACCTGAGACATTGCCTCTTTTCGCTGGGAAGGATTCCAGCTCAACTGCATTCAATCAGCAGGGACGCCACTTATACTTGCAAAAGCACTACAACCCCGGCGCAGCATAAATGCACCGATGACCGCACCCAACACACTGATCAGCGACATGGAGTAGCCCACCATTGCCTCGTTCTTGAACAGGTAATCGGTACACAGGGCAACCAGAGTAGCGCCGCCGGTTATCCCAAACAGGTTCATAAACAGGAAAAACAATGCAGTGGCCTGGGCACGCATCCGGTTGGGTGCCATCAACTGCAGTGCCGCCGCAGAGGTGGCCAACGGGAAGCTGGCGAAGAACAGCGCCACCGTCAGCAGGGCCAGGCTACCGCCAAATCCCGACACCTGTGAAAACAGGGCCGCGGGTATCACTACTCCCAGTCCGCCAATCATCCCCGCCCGCATTGGGGCATCCAGGTAACCGCTCCGGGAGAAATAGTCAGTGAGCCAACCGCTGGCCAGAACCCCTGTTAGCAACAAATAGAAATGTCCGGTTTTAGAACACATGAGTTGTCCGCTTTTGGCGATGTCGGGAAACCTTGTTGAGGTGCCCGTTATTGATGGCGCAGCGGACATCAGGCAGCCACCGGTAAGTCAGTCTGGATGAGCTGGCCGGCCGCGTCATAACAGGCCAGTTTTCGGGGACCGTGCCACAAAGACAGGGCGCCGCCGGTGTGCCGTAACACCTTCACTTTAGCTTTGATGTAGTGGTAACGGTGGCGGTCTGCCGGTATCTGCAGGGTCCGGCCCTCGAACTCAATGCAGTTGTCCTTGCGTACCCGGCGCTCGTAGTGTTCGCAGAAAATGTTGTCCAACTGCGCTCCCTCCGGCACCGGCACAAAGGCTGAGCCAACTTCCCGCGGCGGTTGCTCAAACTCTTCGTTGAAGGCGGGCAAATACACCTGCTGGAGATACTCATTGGCGGCAGCCATATCGGTGATGCCAGCGGCGGCCAGTTCTTTGACCAAGCGGTTCTGGTGGGTGCTAAAGGCCCGCTCGGAGCGCCCTCGGGCTTGCGGCGAGTAGGCCGCGATCATCTCCACGCCCAGTTGCTGCAAGGCGCGCCGGAACTGCGTCGAGTTGCCCTTGTCCACCTTGCCGCCGGCCGTCGGCGTGTGCCAGTAATGGCTGCCCCGGTCGGTATACAGCGAGCAAAACAAGCCCTCGGCCTCAACCACCTCACGTACCCCCTGGAAACTGCTCCGGGTGCCTTCCTGGTCACAGAAGAACATGGAGTAATGCCGGCTGGTGGCATCATCCATGGTGACTATCAAATCCCAGGTCTGTCCCGGCACCCAGGCATGGGTGCTACCATCCTGGTGCAGCAATACGCCCGGCACCGGTGCTCGTTCACGCCGCTTGCGATGTTGCCCGCGGCCCGCGGCCTTCGTCACCGCTCCGGCAGCCTGCAAGGACTTGCGCACCCAGTTGTAGCTACGCCCACCGCCGCCGCGCCGATACCAGGCGTAGTAGTGCTTGACACTCCAGCCATCATGCCGGCTCCGGTACCGATCCACCATGCGCATAACCTCATCGACCGGGGCCCGCCGGTGCGATACCTGAGACAGCCGCTTGTCGATCAACCCATCCAGGCCTTCTTCCTCGTAACGATCAATGTAACGACGAAAGGTGCGCTCACACACACCCAGCAACTGCGCCGCTTCCTCTTGGCTCAAACGACCCTCCGTCCAGCTCCCGTATGCCTCTTCAAATCTCATCCGTCGTATCTCCTGTAACACTTCTGTCCGCCTCATAAACCACTCTCCTCAAGAGTTGGCATAAACCGGACAGATTATGTGTTTTAACAGCGGACAGTCTATGTGTTCCTAACACCGCTGGCCAGAACCCCCAGGCTATTGCCGATTAACACGACCATCCCCAGGTACAGACCTACCTCGCGCATGGATAGCGCATACTTGCGCAAAAAATATGCCGGCGCCCAGTTCATCAGCGCAAAGAGGCTCAGGGAGAGCAAGCCGAAGCCGATATAGTGAGACGCAAAGGCCCTGCGATGTCCACCGATATACGCCAGCACATCCTTGAAACTGTAGCCCTGACTGGCACCCGCCGCCACGCCCTTGCGTTCAGGATCACGCACCGTAAAGAAAAACAGCAGTGCCACCAGGATGCCAGGCAGGCCCACCATAAAGAAGGTCATCTGCCAGGGTTTGACCACGCCGATTACAGGGAAGGTTTGACTACCCCATTGCTCTACCAGTGAAATCGCGGTGCCACCAATAATGAAGGCCAGGCCACCGCCAAGGAAAGAGCCACTGGAATACACCCCCAGCGCCAGCCCCAGTTTTGACTTGGGGAAGGAGTCGGTGATCATGGAATAGGCAGCCGGTGACAGAGCAGCTTCACCCACGCCCACCGCCATCCTCGACAGAAACAACTGAGTAAAGTTCTTGGCCATGCCGCAGATGACAGTAGCCAGGCTCCAGACAAATATACCCACTGAAATAATCACCGGCCTGGAGCGGGAGTCTGCCATTCGCGCGATGGGAATACCGGCGATCGCGTAAAGAATGGCAAACGCCAAGCCGTGCAAAAGGCTGAACTGAGTATCGGAAATCTGCAGGTCGGCGCGAATCGGCTCAATCAGCAGGGTAATCACCTGCCGATCAATAAAAGAAAAGATATAGGCCAGCATGCACAATGACACGATGTACCAGGGGTAGGCCAGGGAGCCGGTCGACTCCTCATCCATACCCAGCGTTTGCTCCATGGCTCAATGACTCCTCAGGGTTTCGCTCATCAGGGTAAAGGCCTCGGAGGCATCCCAAGGGTCTATGTGCACTTCTATTAAAAACGGACCGGGGCCAGTATGTTGATCAGCCACGGCCAGCGCCGCCTCCAACTCTCCTTCCGTATGGACCTCCACGCCGATTCCACCAAAGGCGGCCGGCAACCGGTAGTAACGCCAATCGGCGATGTCGTTGAAAGGACCATCGTGAATCAATCGCTCCGCCGTGTAACCCTTGTTGTTGACCACGAAGACTATGGCCGGGCAATCATAGCGGGCCATGCTGCTCAACTCCTGGGCAGACATCTGGAATGAACCATCCCCCTCCAGGGCGATGACCCGCTGCCTGGGTTCGGCTGCCATGCAGGCGCCAAAGGCAGCGCCAAATCCCATGCCAATGGAGGCCCAGTAGCAGGACGCCAGGTAAGTGACACCCGCGGGGAACTGCAACTGCGTGCTGTTAATGGCGCAACCGGCATCGGCAGCCACAATATCGCCAGCCCTGATAAAGTGGGCCATGCGATCGTAAAATCGTTTGTTGGTCAGAGGCGCATCGGGTACCGCCTCGAAGGACTGCTCGGTCCGGTGGGAAAATTGCTGCCGCGGGGCGGCGGCATCGGCCGCGCCGACAGGCAGCGCTTCCAGCAGACCATCTATCAGATCAGACAGCGGCACATCGGTGTAGGTGCGTGCCGCACTGCTCACTTGCTGATCGAGTGCTACTACCACCTGGTCCGCAGACAAGTTGGCGGTAAATCCACCGAGATTGAAATCAGACAGAACCACGCCCAGAAACAACACCGTATCGGCGGCCTCCAGATAATCTCGAACCTCTGCCAGGCTACCCGCTCCCTGGTAAGCGCCGATACACTGCGGGTGCTGTTCCAAATAATCCGCCTTGCCAATAAACATGGACGCTGCCGGCAGGCCAGTTTTTTCCAGCAGTTGCAGGACCTTGTCTTGCAGGCCTTCACGATGCACCTCGTGACCGGGAACAATCACCGTACGCTGGCCTTTCTGCACGCGCACCAGTATATCGCTGATCGCCGCTGCCAATTCTGTGTCATCGCGCAGGGGGGCGGCCGGATGGAAGGTGGCAGGCGACTCGCAGGGATGAACCTGGATATCAGAGGGTATTTCAAGAAATACCGGTTTGTTCTGTGACAGGCAGACCCGCAGGGCCTCATCGATCTGGGCCGTGGCCTGTTCAGGGTCATTGAGCAGTGCCGAGTATGCGGTGATCTGCGCGAATATCTTCAGGGAGGCATCGTATTTACCAGGCAAGGTATGGTGTAGCACCGGTTGGTTTTCGTAGGCTTCAACAGTCGGCCCGCCGGAAATCACCAGCAGGGGTACACTCTCTGCATAGGCACCGGCCACCGCATTGACGATACTGAAAGAACCCGGACCATAGGTGACCGCTGCCGCCCCCAGTCCTTTCAGGCGGGCATAACCGTCGGCGGCATAGCCGGCATTGAGTTCATTACAGGTCGCAATATGTTCGACATCGCTGTGCACCATGGCCTGGAAAAACGGCAGGATGAAATCCCCCGGTATACCGAACACGTGGTCCACACCCAGCGCCTTTACCCGCGCCAGCAAATACTTCGAGATATTCACAGCGCTATGCTCCGAAGTGTTTTAAACGCATGGTGATCCACTTCCACTCGGTGAGAATATCCAGGTCGGCCTCGGTGCCTTCACGACCGAAGCCGCTCAGCCCCTGGCCACCAAAGGGTGGGTTGGGTTCGTCCTGGATGGTGGGGCGGTTGATATGCACCGCACCGGATTCCGCCCGCAGGGCGATATCCATGGCGGTATCGATATCCTGGGTAAAAATGGAAAAGCTCAGGCCGTAGACCGTGTCGTTGGCTCGTTCAAGCGCTTCATCCACCGTATCGAATACATACAGAGAGGTGACCGGGCCAAAGGTCTCATTGCGGCACACTTCCATCTCCTCGGTGACACCCCAGAGCACGGTGGGCCGGCATCGATTGCCATCCCACTCACCACCGGCAAGTATTTCGACACCCTTACTCTTGGCATCACTGATATGGCGACGTACCCGCTCCCGCTGGCGCTCGCTGATAATAGGTCCCACCGCAGTTTCCATATTGCGCAGGTCCCCCATGGCTCCCCGGGCCATACCCCCGGCGGCGCCAATAAATTTCGCCTTGAAGGCTTCGGCAATGCCGCGCTGCAGGAAGATACGACTGGAGGCCATGCAAGCCTGTCCCTGGAAGAAGAAAGTGCTCATGGCCGCAGCCTCTACCGCCGCATCCAGGTCGGCGTCATCCAGCACGATCAGTGGGCTCTTGCCACCCAACTCGAGGGTTACCGGCTTGAGATCCTTGGCCGCCAATTCCGCCACATGGGTACCTACCCGCGGCGAGCCGCAGAAGGTAATACTCTTGACCTGTTTGTGGGTGGTTAGCACATCGCCAATTTCAAAAGGATCACCAGTCACCACGTTGAACAGCCCTGCCGGAACCCCGGCCTCGTGCAGGGTCTGGGCAAAACGCAGGGATACCTGGGCAGAAAATTCCGAGGGCAACAATACCACGGCATTGCCGCAGGCCAGGGGCATGCCGCCCTGCTTGCTGGCCTTCAGCAAGGGTACATTGAACGGTGAGATGGCCGCCACCACCCCCACCGGCTCACGGATCGCCATGCTGTATACCCCGGGATAATCCGAGGGCACCACATCGCCGCGCAGGTTGCGGGGCACCCCGGCAGAGGCACGTAAGGCACTGATACAGTAACTCACTTCAAACTCAGCCTTGCCCAGCGGAGAACCTACCTCGTCAATCAGTATGTCCACATACTCCTGAAAATCCCGCTCCACCAGGGAAGCGGCATTCATAAACCAAACCTCTCTGTCTTTTGCCAACAGGTGCCGGTTGGCTTTGAAGGCCTCGTGCGCTACCTGTACCGCCTTGTCCATGTCCTCGGCAGTCGCCGCAGCGACACGGGAATACAGAGAGTCATCCTGCGGGTTCAGATCATCGAAGTGCTCGCCGGAAGACGGCGCAATATGTTCGCCGCCAATCCACAGTTCAGACTGTTTTACATCACTCATAAAAACCTCGGTTTTTCGTCACTTGGTTATTGATATTCATCGCGTACTCGTGGAACTCACCATACCGAACCCCCTATTTTGCCTCTGGCAAGAGTGATAAGTGCTGCAACAGTTTTACAAAATCGCCCAGCCGCTCCTGTCTATAGGCATCCACATCGCGCTCGCTATAGTCATAAAACCCCTGGCCATCGCGAATGCCGTTGCGGTTTTCGCGCATATTTGTCTCGATAATTTTGGGCACGGAAAAGCGCTTGTCATCCAGTGCGCCGGCCAGGTATTGGGTGGCGTAGTAGACAGTATCGCCACCGCCCCAAAAACAAAGTCGGCACGGCCCATACGGCCAGCACCTGCCACTACAATGTTGGTGATATCGGGAGAAGAACTCACTCTTGCGCTCCCTCGGCACCCTGCCAGCGTTTCAGCTTGCCCGTGTCCAGGCCAAACAGGTCCAGTACCCGGCCGGCGCTGTGGTTAACGATGTCATCCAGGCTTTGTGGCTGGGTATAAAAAGCGGGTAGCGGTGGCGCAATGATTGCTCCCAGTTGTGATGCCTCGTACAGCAGTTTGCAGTGCCCGGTGTGCAGCGGAGTTTCCCGCGGCATCAGCACCAGCGGTTTGCGCTCTTTAAGGCAAACATCTGCCGCCCGCACCAGCAGGTTGTCAGCGTAGGAATGGACAATCGCGGACAGGCTTTTCATGGAACAGGGCGCGACAATCATCCCGTCCACGCCAAAGGATCCGCTGGATATACTCGCCGCCTGGTTGCGATCTGAGTGCAACACATCGGCCAGCTCTTCTACCTGTTTGATCGAATAAGCAGTTTCAAGCTCAATATTGAGGCGGCCATAGCGACTCAACACTAGGTGCGTTTCCACCTCGTCAAATGCCTGTAGCATCTCCAGTATGCGAATCCCGTAGATCGCGCCACTGGCACCGCTGATACCGACCACCAAACGCATTTGCTTACTCCTTGAGTTCATATGTGTTACTCACTGAATTCATAGTTGGATAAATCCACATCATCCATGGTGGCGCGGGTAAACTTTTCCGGCCGGGGCAGTGGCACCGTGGCATCGATTCCCAGGCGTGTCCATTTGTCATCCTCAACCATGGGGTTGAGACGGTGACCGATCGCATCCGGTATCAATAACAGGTCGCGATCATGGCAGCAGCGGGTTTGCACAGCCCAGTCCACATCCACTGGATTGTATATATCCACGTCCTCATCCACCACGGTCACGGTTTTGACAAAGGCCAATGAGACAAACGCGGCCATGATCGCGTTGCGCTGACTGCCCTCGTGTATTTTGTTCATTCTCACCACCAGGTGGTAGGGCACACTGCCGTCGGCGAAGTGCACAGCGGTGACCTCCGGAACCATGCTGTGAATCTTGTCGAAAGCACCGGCGCCGGCGATAAGCCCATAGGCATTGCCGACCTCACGACCCGAGAGGATGGAATGAAAGATTGGCTGCTCGCGCCGGGTCAGGGCGGTCACTTCCATCACCCACCGTTCATCGCGCTCGGCGTAGTAACCGGTGACCTCTGCGTAGGGGCCCTCCGGTTCCCTGACTTTTGGCAAAATACGGCCTTCTATTACAAACTGCGCACTGGCAATGGCCTCCACGCCAACGGTCTGTGCCTCGATCAGTTCAATGGGCGCGCCGTGCATCTGGCTGGCGATACCCAGTTCATCCGCATCAATGGGCGCGGCCGAAGCAGGTACCGCACCCGCCATAAGAACCGGGTAGTCCACACCATTGTTGACGGTGATCTCCAGCGCCTCGCCCCTGGCCTCGGCGCGTTTATAATAATCCATCACGTGGCCCAGCTCTTCCAGCAAGAGCGTAAAGCGATTTTTGCCTGTGACCATCATGCGATGAACGGAGAGGTTCCTGACCCCCGTGTCCGGATCCTTGACGATCACCACGCTGGAGGTGAGATAAGGGCCGCCATCGCCAGTGGCGTGATGGGGTATCGGCAGGGTACCGAGATCAATGTCAGTCTCGATCACCTCGTTGGCCGGCCCGGCTTTCAGGATGACCGGTTCCACAGGATTCTTTTGCCAGGCCCTGATCTCATCGGTCAAGACAAAGGGCAACCGGTCGGAATCACAATCAAACACCGTCGCCATAAGGTCGCGATTCCAATACAGACCGATGAGTACCGGGTAATTACTACCCCTGACATTCTCGAACAGAATCGCCTTGCCGCCCTCGAAGCGTTTGGCAATAGCTGCCAGTTCCAGGTGTGAGTCCACTGCGGAGGTAACCCGCAGCAACAGTTGTTTGGATTCCAGGAAGTCTATGTAAGACTGTAGGTCTGTGCGGTTTCTGGCGGCCAAATCCATTATTATCGCCCCTTGTTTCCTTAAAAGTTGGTGATATTGAATATCGATCCCAGCGTGTTCGATATGCCAATACAGCAGCGATTTTGGGCTAAGCGGACTTTTAAATAGTTTTTTTGCGTTTCACTTGACCAGGCACGCAGAACATTTTGACTGTGAGGGCGCCGCCTCACCCAAACGCCGTCAATTACGCTGTTTACCTTTTACCGCAGCAGTTTTTCAATAGTGGCCGCACGGAAAAGGCAAATAATAGCCCAGATACAACGAGAGCTTGCAACACAGCAACCATAACCATAGAAAAAACAAGCACGAGGGACGTCATGAAATTCTATAAAACCACGCTATCAGCAGTGATCGCCGCCAGCCTTTTTGGCAGCGACGCGGCCCTGGCACAGCAGGGTAGTTCAGGCTTCGTCCTGGAGGAAGTTGTAGTCACCGCCCGCAAACGGGAAGAAAACCTGCAGAGGACACCGCTGTCTATCGCCGCGTTCACTGCCAACGAGTTGTCCCAGCGCCAGATTCGCTCCACCGATCAGTTGGCGGATGTCACTCCCAACCTGACTTTTGACGCCTACGCGCCCTCTTCCGGCCAGAACGCCTCCTCGCAGATCTATATTCGCGGCATCGGCCAGTCGGACTTTACTGCGGTAACCGATCCCGGCGTGGGTCTATATATTGACGGGGTCTATTTGGCCCGCTCTTTCGGGGGCAATATGGACTTCCTGGATCTGGAGCGTATCGAGATCCTGCGCGGTCCCCAGGGCACCCTGTTCGGCCGCAACACCATTGGCGGCGCCATCGCCCTGCACACCAGGCGTCCCGATGATACCTTCGCCGGCAGCGTGGAGTTGGAGGTGGGCAGTGAGGATATGATTTACCTGACCGGCGATGTCAATATTCCGCTGGCCGAGGGTCTCTATTCCAAGTTCAGCGTGACCAAGCGCGATCGCGACGGTTATAACGACCGGGTTCAACTGGCGGAGCGGCAGGCGAGTGGCATCGCCGCCGCCACCGACGGCGTCGACCTGGGTGACGATGATTCCCTCTCGGCGCGGGCGTCCTTTGTCTGGGAGGCCAGCGATGACCTTAACTTGTTCCTGTCGGCCGATTACACAGACGAGGACGAAAATGGCTCTCCCGCTACTTCCCTGGGTCTGAACGAACAGCAAACCTTCCCCTACCATGCCAATACCTTTGAAAACGGTCCCGCTTTCGGCGGCAACTGTCCGCTCTTTTTCCCACCCCCCACACTGCCATCGGGAGCGCGCGGCACCAACAACGATCCCAGGTGTCTGAACGACACCTGGCGTCGCGACGAGTTTGAAAACGAAGGCACAGGCGAAGTGAGCTCAGAATTGAAAATGTGGGGTGTCTCCCTGGAAGCCGGCTGGGTTGTCACCGACTGGATGTCGATTAAATCCATCACCGCTTACCGCGATATTGATGCCTACTCGGCACGAGATGCAGACGGCACGCCCTACCGGGTTTTTCACACCCAGGACCCTTTCGAGCAGGACCAGTTCAGCCAGGAACTGCAGTTCAGCGGTGCTACCGACAACATGAAGTGGCTGGTGGGACTGTACTATTTTGAGGAGGAGGCCACCAACCCCAACCCGGTACAGTTTCCCGAACCCACCATCGGCGCGTTGATTTCCGGCGGCGAAATGGACAACGACAACTTCGCGGTTTTCAGCCAGGTCACCTATGATTTGACCGAGCAGTGGGCGCTGACCGCAGGACTTCGCTACACCGACGAAACCAAGCGTTTCTCGCCCTACTCCTGGGCGGATGGCGCCTACACACAGGGTGGTCCCGGCAGTCCCTTCGTGCGCTACTACGATTGCCCCACCGGCCAGGAACCGGGCTGTGATGGCGTCAACGGCAGATTGTTTACCGATGGCGACCGACTGATACCCGCAGGCGAATACAGCGAGGACTTCGATGACTGGACACCGATGGTCAACCTCGCCTACCAGGCCAACGATGATGTGATGCTGTACGCCTCCTACTCGGAAGGTTTCAAAAGCGGCGGCTTTGACCAGCGCTTCAACGTGGCATTTCCGGACGGGCCGACCTCTTTCGACCCCGAGACAGCCAGAACCTGTGAGTTAGGTATGAAGTCGGCCTGGCTGGACAATACCCTGCGTCTCAACCTGGCGGCATTCTTCACGGACTACGAAGATATCCAGATCATTGTGCGACAGGGTTTTGCGCCCATTACCTTCAACGCCGGGGAAGCCGAAATTTCAGGCTTCGAGCTCGAAACCGCCTGGATTCCGAGCTCCTCCTGGATTGTGCAGGCCGCCGTGGGATATACCGATGCCAAGTACAGCGACCTCGATGACAGTGTGCAAACCGTGGGCATTACCGAAGACCACAGCCTGCCGCAAACTCCCGATTGGTCAGCCAACCTGGGGGTAGCCTACACCGGGCAGATTTCCACCTGGACCGTCACGCCCAGGGTTGACTGGGTCTATACCGATGAGGTCTACAACAACGCTGTCAATACACCGCAATTGCGGCAGGGCTCCTATGACATTATCAATGCCGCTATCACTCTACTGAGTGATGATGGTAGCTGGGAATTCATGTTGGCGGGACGCAATCTCAACGATGAAACGATCCTGGTGGCCGGTAGCTCCGGCTACGCGACCGGCTCAGGCTACTCTACCGGCACCTATGCCCGTGCAAGAGAGTGGAGCTTCTCTGCCAAATACAGCTTCTGAGTTCATTGTAAGCACCCCAAGTGATTTCTCACTTGGGGTGTTTTTTTGTACACTGGGCCGCATGACGGATATCTTTACCTCGGCACCCCTGCAACACTACCAGCTACATGCAAGCACCGATATCGACCTCGTACACAGGGCGGTGACGGAGATTTTGTGTCCCCATAAATTAGCTGTTTCCGGTGGTGACAAGCCGGAGCAGGAAGCCCTTATACACCACGCCCCCCTGCCCAATGGCGCCATCATCTACCTCGTGTACGGCACCGAACTCAGGGTGGATGTTTCCCAACTGGGCTTTTTCCTGCTTGAAATTCCGCTCTCCGGTGCCTCCACCACCTATTGTGGCAATGGGCAAGTATTGAGTGGGCCCGGGCAGGCGGTGGTGGCGGGTCCCTATCAGCAATTCGCCAGCGAATGGACTGTCGATTGCTCCAAGCTTCTGATCAAGCTGGAAAGCTCCGCGCTGGAAAGCTACCTGAGCACCTTGCTCGGCAGGCGACAGATCCGGGCCCTGGATTTTGATATGAGCATAGACTTGAACGCCGATTCTTCCGCCACACTGCTGCGCACCGTACAGTGGATTCTCGATGAGCTGGACCAAGTGGGTTCCCTGCTTAACACCGCCCCCCTGGCGGCGCAACAGTATCAGCGCATGCTGATGTGGACCTTACTGCACAGCCAACCCAATAATTTCTCGGAGGAACTGGCCGCCAGGGAACTGCCACAGACTCCCCACTATATTCGCCAGACCGAGCAATTCATTCAGACACATTACGACGAGTCGATTAGCCTGGAGCAACTGGTAGAGCAGGCCAACGTGAGTGAGCGAACCCTGTTGGAGGGCTTTAAGCGCTATCGCGATGTGTCGCCCATGAAGTTACTCAAATTGACGCGCCTGGATTATGTACACCTGGCACTCAAGGAAGCCGACCCGGCCGGCAACAATGTCACGGACCTCGCCCTGGCCTGCGGCTTTTCCCAACTGGGAAAATTTTCCACCGAGTACAAGAAACGCTTCGGCGAGTCCCCCTCCGACACCCTAAAGGCCCTGAGCGCAGCGTCTCAGTCCGGATAGGGCGACAGCCTGGCAATCAACACCGCCCCCAACAGGACCAGCGCTACGACCCCCCACAGGGCGCCGATGTAATCGCCGTGGCTGTCGTAGTAATAGCCCATCAACGGTGCGGAAATCGCCGAGCCCAGTTGAAAGGCCCCAAACATAATCCCGTAGATCAGCCCAAAGGCTATCTGGCCGAAATAGCGTCCGACAATATAGGCGATTTCAGATATCTCCGAGCCGGTGGCCAGTCCCACCAGTGCCGCCGCGACATAGGCCTGCCAGCCCACCGCACCCAGCGCCAACATCACGATGCCGCCCGCCAGGCCGAACACGATGAAGGCAGCGGTGATGTAAGGCGCAAAGAAATGGTCCATCAGGTAGCCGGCCAGCATACGTCCGAATATCAGTGCAAAGGCCAGGGTGGACATGGCCCGGGCAGCGCCCTGATAGGACATCCCCCGGTCCATTAGCATGGGCACCAAATGACTGAGGATGCTGGTAATACCGATACCTGCCAGGAAGAACGAAGCCAGTATCAGCCAGTAGTTGCGGCCGCGCATCGCTGCACCGGTACTCAATTCAAACTTCACTGGCAAATCCTTCTCTGGTAGCGCGCTGCTCTCAACTGGCGCCTCTCTCAACACCAGCAGCGCCAGCGGCAGTGATACCACTAACACCATGACGGCAAACAGCAGGTAGGCGCTGCGCCAACCGTAGAGTTCGGTCATGGTCGCCGCCACCTCCGGCACCAGCGCCCCGCCCACGCCAAAGCCTGACAGTGCCACCCCCAGCGCCAGGCCGCGCTTTTTATCGAACCAGCCAATCAGTACCCGTGAATAACTCAGTGGCAGGGTCCCCAGACCCAACAAGGTAATAGCGAAGAAGCTCAGGTAGAAATACCAGATGTTGCCCTGCAGGAGACTCGTGGCGGCCACGGCCAACCCCATCAACGTTATTGAGGGCAACAAGAGCCGTTTGACACCTACCCGGTCGACCAGGAAACCGAGCGCCGGCGACCCGAACACCACCGTTATGTTGGTGATCGTCAGGGCCAAAGACATCTCCGCCCTACTCCAGCCAAACTCTGCCTGCAGCGGCGTGACCAGGGTGCCGAATACAAATACCGTGAACATGGCGTAACTGAGGCCCAAGCCGACAAAAGCGGCCAGCACGTTCCACCAGCCACGAGCGCTGTCTAGCTGAAATGACATAAGCCTATGGTATCAGCTGACACTACTCAGGCTACCATCTGGCGTAGTCTACGCAGTCCTTCTCGCTCCAGTCACGGCATTACTTCCCGTGGTCTGGGTGGCAACATTCACTGGTATACGCATGAAGGCGAAGAGTCCCGGTTTATATTCATCTCGATGCAGTAACATTGTATTTATAGTCATGGTTCACCCTTGCCTGATTTGTAGATAGAGGTCGCTGTTCATTCAATTGTTATTATAATGTAAAGCGTATGTTTATAATTTATTATAGCGCGCATTATAGTCTTTAAAATACATATTAAAAAAGCATTTTTTATAATGCTTTCGCTGACACAATAGTGAGGATAACGGCATGATTAATAAGACACTCGCCCTGGATCGGCACTGGCACCTGGGTCAGACCGAGGAGGAACTGGTCACCGCGGACTTTGAATACGCGCTGATGCGCTGCATCGAAAGTTTCAATGCCTGGCAACAGGAGTGCCTGGCCACCGTGGCCGGACACAAGGTGAGCGCCACCGACAATGTGGTTCTACATATCACCCGCATGAACGATAGACCCAAGTCGGTCACTGAATTATCCAAACTGATGAATCGTTCCGACCTGTCCAATCTCAAGTATTCGATTCGAAAACTGGTGGAGAGCGGTTTGCTGGAGAAGGTCAGCGAGGGTGGCAAACGCAAGGGCATGCGCTACCAGGCTACCGCCGCCGGCATCAAGTTGACCGAGGCCTACGCCGGCTTGCGACGTGAGCAATTAATGCCGCAGGTGTCATCTATTGCCGACAACACGGAGATGCTCAGCCAGGCCACACATGCCCTCAATCTGCTGGGCGGCATCTACGATCAGGTCGCACATGTGATCGCCTTTCACCGCGGACCCACCGAGGGCGACGATGGATAAGCCGGCCGAGGCCGTTGCCTCACCCTGGTTGGGTGTGAGGTTGCCAGTGCACCACCAATGGTCTGGTAGCGCACTTGAAAATGGGAAAATTACAGACTGATCTGGTCGGCCAGCAACAGGCGCGGCTCGGGCGTATCTTCCAGGCCCCAGCCACCCATCAGGTAGTGGTGCGCGATGCGGATAGCCATCTGGCCGACATGGCCCTCAAATCCGTCCAGATCGCCAAAACGATCCCCTAACCGGCCAATGCAATAACCCTTCATGGGCTCGTAGGCCCAGATGGGAACAAAATTCACGAAGGCATGCTGACACTCGGTCATCACCGCCTCGATAAAATCGACACCGCGGCTAAAACCGGCCCGCTCCGTCATTTCGTACCGGCCCGGTACAAAGCGGTCCCAATCCAACTCCAGGAAGCCGCGCATAAAGCGCACGAAGTTGCAAAAGTGGTAATCGGGCATAAAGCCGTATTTGGCGTTGGCCAGGATGGTATCGGAGGAGAAAAGGGTTTTCTCGGCGGCAAGGTACGCCGCCAGGTTACCCGTACCATGGGTTGGGCCAGGGTTGAGTAATGCCAGTTCTACTCCGTCAATGCTCAGTTCGGTGCGCTCGCCGGTCAGTACCCGGGTGGGCTGCAATTGCCCTTCGGCCTGGCGCAGCTTGATCACCTTGGCACACATTTCATCGGCGATGATCTCCGCTGCCGGCGCCAGGTCTGCGGCAAAACCCGCATGATCCAGATGATCGTGGCTGTAGATGATCGTAGCAATGGGCTTGCCCGGCACCGCCGCGGCGATAGCCTTGCCGTAGGCTCGTGCCCGACCGGGAGTGCCAAAGGTATCGAAGGCGATAACGCTGCTGTCGCCCGCCAGGAAAACAGTCCGCACCTGGCCATCACTGACCGTGTACAAGCGCCCAGACAACTGCTCAGTGGTCATCTCCGGCTCAGCCGCGAGATAGGCCCGGGCCGCGTCGAGGGTAAATAGTCCGCGATTCTCAGACATTACAAATCCCCCAGTGTCGGTTTGAGATTTCCTTCCATGCCCCAGCCACCGGTGAGATATTCCTGCATGTAGCGCGACAGGTTCATGGCGCCGTACTCATAGTAGCGGAACTCTTTGGAATACAGCGGTCCCAGTTTTTCATCGGTGTAGCTGTTGAGGCCCTCCCAGTCGTGGGGGTCCACACAGTCGATAATGGCCTGCTGGCCAAAGTCGAACATGCGCTTCCAGTAATCGAGTATTTCGATAAAACGTGGCCGGGTAATTATCCAGAAATGGCCCGGCACCCAGATGTCCCAGTCCAGGCTGAGAAAACGTTCCATTACCGGCACATAGTGAGTGAGGTGCCAGTCCATAAGGGTGGTATAGCCGACACCATCGGCCACCGTATCGACCATGAATACCGTTTTACTGTCAGGAAAATAGGCCGCGATATTGCCGTCGCCGTGGGTTAGTCCGGGGTAAATCAACTCAAAGCGGCAACCGTCAATATCATAGGCGTTGCGTTCATCAAGGAAGGTGTCGTGAGCCGCCAATTGGCCGTCTGACTTGCGCCCCAGGATAACCCGGTTGGCATGGTCGTGGGCGATGATGCGTGCCTCTGGCGCCAGGTCGGCAGCGTAACCGGTATGATCCAGGTGTTCGTGTGAATACACTACTGTGTGTATGGGCTGTTTGGGGAATACCCGGCCTATAGCCTGCCGGTAGGCCTGCGCCGTACCGGGAGTGCCGAAAGTGTCAAAGGCGATACAGCCCTTATTTCCTTCCAGGAAGATGGTTCGGTAAATGCCTTCACTGGCGGTCCAGATATTGTCGCGTACCGGCTGGTAGCAGATATCGCGGTAAGCTCCCTGTATAGGCAGTTCACCGCCGATATTGAATATGCCGAAGTGTACACCGCAGCTGTGCTCTCCGTCGCTCATGAACCTCCTCCTCCTGTTTGTTTGTATCTACAGTTGTGGGGTCAGAGCCGGCTCTGACCGCGGGTCTAATCACCGTCGAACGGTCACCATCGCTGCCCGGTTTGGGTTGGCAATCGCCGCCAGCAAAATCGAGGGTGAGTTGTGCGAGTCGGTGACAATAACGCCCTCGGCATACAGGGCGTCCTGAACTGCCGCTGACACACAGTGCAAAGGCCCACCGCCGCCCTCTCCACAGCCCTTGGCGCCATTGAAGCTGAACGGTGAGGGTGTCTCCGTGCTCTCACACTTCAGCGGCGGCATATTCAGAGCCGTGAGCGGGGCGTAATCGGTAAAGCTGCCGGTGATCAGGTTGCCGCCCTCATCAAACCGGAAGGCTTCCTGCATGGCCGCACCGATACCGTGACAGGCGGCCCCGTGCACCTGGCCGGCAACAATCTTCGGGTTGATAGCCACCCCGCAGTCATCGACGATGGCATAGTCCAGTATGGTCGGTTGGCAGGTTGCCCGGTCTACTTCGACCACGGCAATATGTATCTGTGGCGCATAGGTCAGTGTCTGGTTGCCGATCTTCCTTTCTACATCCACCGGGTCGAAAGGTGGCTTGTAGACATGCAACACATTGAGATCTATAGCCTGCAAACTTTCCGGCACATTGGAGATATTGGAGTTGGCCAGGTTGGAAAGCATCCAGAAGTTCATGGCGCGCTCGGGCTGGCCGATAACGCTGACCTGGGGACCCATTTCGCCCACACCCAACTCCAGTTCGTCCACCGATGCTTCCAGCGCAGACCCTGCCAACCGCAGCAACTGATCCTTCAGTTTCAATGCAGCGCCGTGCACGGCAGACAATCCCGTTACCACAAACTGGCTGGCAATAGTCCCGGACAGGCCCGCATGGGTATTCCAGGCGCTATCGAAGCCGGTGCGCACGGTAATCATGTCTGGCCCTACACCCAGGTCATCCGCCGCCACCTGCGCGGCCACGGTTTCGTGGCCCTGGCCCTGGGGCGCTGAACCGAGCGTCAGAATGATGGACCCATCCAGGCCAATCCGCAGGCGGCAAGCCTCATTGTTGCCTGAAAAAACCTGGTCCGGGTTAACGTACAGCACCTGCTGAAAATTATTGGTGCCTGAATCCACTGTTGAACCGATGCCAATGCCGATCCAGCGGCCCTCCGCCCGGGCGGCAGCCTGCTTCTGCCGCCACTCGTCCCAACCGATCAACCGCTTGGCCTTGTCCAGCATCATCGGGTAATCGCCGGAGTCATAGATATTGCCGTTGGGCGTGGTATAGGGCATTTGCTCCGGCTTGATATAGTTGCGCCGGCGCATCGCGTCAGCGGGTATCCCCAGCTCGTGGGCACAGATATCAATAACGCGCTCCATAAACCAGATGTGCTGCATGCGGGAATAACCGCGGTTCGGCGTACAGGGCGCCTTGTTGGAGAGCACCTGGTTAAAATCGATATGAAGATTGCGCAGTCTGTAGGTCGCCGTGTACACCTGTGACCAGATCGAACAGCCCAGCGGTTCATAGCGCAGGTAGGCGCCGGCATCATCAATATGCCGCGAGCGCAGCCCGGTAATCACCCCATCGGCATCCAGCGCCACCTGGGTATCCAGGAAGGTTCGCTCACCACCGTGATATGACGCCAGGTTATCGCTGCGGGTCTCAATCCACTTGACGGTACGGCCACCGACCGCGTGTGAAGCCACCGCGGTCAGGCCGAGAAAGGTGTGATTGACCGTCTTGGTACCAAAATTGCCACCGACATCCTCGCTTTTCAGGCGAATCTGTTCGGTGCTGATATTCAGAAACGGCGCCAACACCTGCAGGGTAACGCCCGGCAGGCCGTTGTTGCAGATCAGATCGACCTCACCGCGGGGCGACCAGGTGGCCACGCAACCGGAGGTTTCAACCGGCGTGCTGGAAAAGCGATGAAAGTGCAGGCGACCGATGTCGATAATGTGGGCAGCTTCCTCAAAGGCCCGGTCCACGTCGCCATGTTGCCAGTCGCCCTGGAAAGAACGGTTGGTGCCCATCTCGTCGTGGATGATCACGTCATCCTGTAAGGCGTCTTCCGAAAGTATCTGGGCCGGCAGGGGTTCGTACTCCACTTCCACCAACTCCATGGCATCTTCAACCACCCGCGCCGACTCTGCCACAATCATCACGACCGGCTCACCCGGGTAACGCACCCGGTCCAGGGCCATACCGTAATCCTGGATCAGCGCGCCCGGCTCGGCACCAATCTGCATAAAGGCGGTGGTCTGCGCGGCCACCTGTTGGCCCGTCATGGTGCACACCACGCCGGGCAGCGCCTCGGCGGCGGAAACATCGATGTTTACAATACGGGCGTGGGCGTAGGGCGATCGCGCAAAGCCCATATGCAACATGTCACTGCTCCGGTAGTCATCCACGAAACGTCCCAGACCGCGCAGCAGTCGCTCATCCTCTTTGCGGCGCAAACGCTGACCGGACCATGTGCCACTGCCATTGCCGTCCACCTGGATGCTGGAGCCCATGGGGCCGGCAACCGGTCGGGGCACATCCTTGCGCAGGGGTTTGCGTACGTCCGGCGCCTGTTCTGCATCAATAGGTGTCTCTGCCGTGGCGACGTCACCACCGCCAGACAGCCGGCGGAAGAAATTGGCGAGCGCCGCGAAGAAGCCTGCACGGACCGGCGCTGCCTGTACCGCGCGGGCAATGGATTCAAAGTGCTCCCTGCTGACCAGGGCATCCTGCAGACTGCCGATTACCTTGATAATTTCCTTCTCGGCAATACCGCGCAGTCCGCCGCCGGCGATGGACAGGATCTTGCCGTGAATCCGGGTCGTGCCCTCCCAATCAACGCGGGTACCGCCGGTGGCGCTCTCAATTAGCCGGAAGCCGACCACCATATTGTAGGCGCCGCCCATCACCTTGCCTGTACCCACGTAGCTGACGCGCGAGGGAGGTTCGTTATCCAGCAGAGACATCTCGGTGGTGGCAATGCCATGCACCTTGCCAATGCCAATCCTGACCTTGACGATAGATGTAGTGGGGTCTGATTTCTTCTTCTGCATACTGTGGTACATGGGTAGCACCGGCAGGAACTGCTCGGGGTCTGATAACAACTCGAAGGTGTCGGCCTGTGGAATGCCCACTTCAAAATCGCCGGTGAATGACATTTCCATGGTCTATACCTCCTGCATCTTGACGGCGGCGGCATCAACCGCCTTGACGATATTCACATAGCCGGTACAGCGACAAAGATTGCCCGCAATGCCCTTGCGGATGTCTGCCTCACTGGGATGCGGGTTTTCGGCCAGCAGTGACCTGGCAGCCATCAACATACCCGGCGTGCAATACCCACACTGCAGCCCATGGTGTGCAGAGAAAGCTTCCTGCAGGGGATGTAATTTGCCGTCCTGTTCCAGCCCCTCCACGGTGTCAACCTTGCCACCATCTGCCTGTACGGCCAGACAGGTGCAGGATTTTATTACCCTGTCATTGAGGGTGACCGTACAGGCGCCACAGTAACTGGTATCGCAACCAATATGGGTACCGGTTAAGCCCAGCTCTTCCCGCAGGAATTCAACCAACAACAGGCGGGCCTCGATTTCACGCTGGTAGCTGACCCCGTTGACGGCAATGTCTACAACAACTGTATTAGGCATAACGGTGCCCTCCTGATACTGCTTCCCCTCTACAACGCGCCAGGGCCCGCTCCCCTGCTTCAACCACCAGCGTTGTAAGCATAGCTCGCTTGAACGCCTCCGAACCGCGGGCATCGGGCGGCGGTTGAGAAGCCGCCACAATAATTTCGGCGGCGCCTTGCAGATCTGACCGGGTGATTGCCTTGCCCAATAACTGCGCCTCGGCAGCGGCCGACACTACCGCAGTGGGGCCGGCACAACCCAACACCAGGCGCACCGCCGTGCAGGTATTACCATCCATAGTCAACTGAATGCCCGCTGCGCAGGTTGGGAACGCTGCCGCGGCACGCTTGAACGCCACATAGGCGCTACCGGTATTGGCGGCGGGCAGTGGCACCTGGACTTCTATAACAACTTCATCCGCTTGCAGACAGGTGGTATAGGTATCAACGATGAAGTCAGCTACCGACACCGTGCGATTGCCAGAGGGACCGGCAATCACCACGCCGGCATTCAGGCCCCGCAGACAGGCGGGCCAGTCGCCGCTGGCATCGGCAACGCTCAGCCCACCACCAATGGTGCCCAGGTTGCGCACCTGCCTGTCGGCGATACCGCCGCCGGCTTCGATCAGCGCCGGAATACGCGCCGCCACATCAGAGCGGGCAATCTCAGCATGGGTGGCCAATGCACCGATGTGCAGGGTATCTCCACGCACCTCGATATGAGACATATCAGGCAGGCGCGCGATATCAATCAACTCTGACAAATCACCCACACGCAGTTTCATCATGGGAATCTGACTTTGACCACCGGCCAGAATCCCGGCGTCATCTCCATACTTACCCAGCAGTTGTATGGCGGCCTGCAAGCTTTCAGGGCGGTGGTATCGAAAAGGTGGGGGATACATAGGTTCTCCTGATAGATACTAGTGGTACGACTTGATGTATTTGAACTCGTAGAGCTCTCCCGCCACACGAGCGGACAACCCCATTCCGGCTGCCATATTGTCCACGGCAGGTTGCAGCAGATTGTCATCACTATAACCAAACGGGGTGTAACAATCCCGAATAACCTGCACGGCCTGGTCGAGGCCGTGCCCGGGCATAGCAAAGGTTTCCACCAGAACCTTGCGCAACAGTCCCTGGTCGTCGTCAAAGACCCATTTCATCGCCTGCCGATATATCTCTACCATGCCGGCAACCAGCTGCGGTTCACTTTCGAACAGATACTGCGATATGGCCAGGCCGGTGCTCGGCAAGCGCAGCTTTTCGCCGACGAACATCAGCTGTGCGCAGCCTTTGGACAGCACCTCGGCCGGCATATACCGGGAGCTAAGCAGCGCCGCATCGACACTACCTGAGGTCAACAGGGCCAACCGTGATACGTCATCGCGGCAGGGGATCAGACCCGGCGCCACATCGGCATCCGCCAGGAGTCGATTGAGGAATTTAGCCGGGGCAGCAGCCTCCGGGAATGTGGCCACCCTTGCCTGCGTCAGTTGATCCGTGGATGCAACACCCCGGCGGCCGTACAACCAGAACATCGGCCGGTCACAGGCGACAAAAACCACTTTGCGCCTGTGGCCCGACAAAAAACCGGCCAGGGCAGCGCCACAGGCAGCGTGAAAGGTTTTTTCCGGCAAGGCCTCATCTGGCAGAAAAGTGGTATCCAACAACTTCACAGCCAGCTTGGCATCGGTATATAGACCACCCGCATCGGCTATGCCGTGGCACAGTAGCTCGTGCACATCGTAGGCTTTATAACCCAGGTGGATTTCTGTCATCAGGCTACCTCGGCAGGGCGTGACACCACATGGGGAATCACCTGCTCAGCAAAGGTCTCCATGTACGGTATGGGAGCGGCCATACCAAAGGGCGATACGAATCCCTGCACCCCCACATCCACCAGCGCCTGGAAGCGCTGCACGGCTTCCTCCGGCGGGCAGGCGATGGCAATCGCGTCGAAGATACGATCGGTCAGCAAATCACTGTGCGATGATTCGTTGCTGCCGTGCCGGGCGTAATCGTATGACTCTTTCATCAGGCGCAGATCTTCGTATAAATCTTCATCGAGATAATCACCGGGCACCGTCTTGAAAACAGTACCGGCTGCTACCGAGGTATAACCCTTGAGTTCCTGTTGGGCCAGTGCGCGATCTTCATGCACAGAAGTGGCGATGCGTTGATAGAGTGTAATATCAGAAAGTGTACGACCCGCCTGTAACGCGCCGGTCTCAATATTGTCCAGCGCGTACTGGACTAACCCGGGGTTGGCGCCCACCTGGAATAACACGCCATCGGCGACACGCCCGGCCAGTTGCAGCGATTTTGGGCCCGAACCAGCCATTACCAGCGGCACGTCGCGCCTTGACCAGGGCATCTGAATATCGGTGCCCCCGTAGACGACCTTCTCACCACGGAGCAGCGCGCGTATGACTTGGAGCTTTTCCTCAAAGGCCGCTAAACGCTCCGGCCTCAGGCCCAGATTGTGAACCGCACTCTCACCCACCCCAATGCCGCAGATGGCGCGGCCTTCGGACACTTCCTGCAAAGTGGCCCAGCTGTTGGCCAACACCACCGGGTGCCGCGTTACTGTGGGCGTGACACCGCTAGCCAGCATCAGGCTCTGGGTCTGGGTCGCCAAAATTGACAATATCGAGTAGGCGTCACGCATAACGGAGTGTGAATCCGCGACCCACATACCCGCGTAACCCAGTTCCTCCGCACGACGCCCCATGGCCAGGCAATCCTGCACTGGCCGGTTGGGCAGACAGCCAACGTGAAAGGAAACACTCATTCCTTGCGCCTCATTACTTGCTATATTCTACCGGGACTGTGGTTACCGCTAAAACAATAGACTCTTCGACCACCGGCGTCTTGTTCTATAGGGAAGTGTCTATTGACTGACAATGAGAAAAGACTTTGACCGGCCTTTGGATAAATTTGATCCGCCGCAATGAACTTTGTGACGGTGACGTTAAAGAGCTCAGCTTCGATGGGCAGGACCTGCTGGTATTTCGTACCGCTGCCGGTGAGTTGGGCGCGCTATCTGCTTACTGCCCGCACCTGCAAAACTACATTCCCAACGGTCTCGCCCCGGGAGTGTCATTGCAAGAACTGCTTAGAGGCGAGGAACTGGTATGCCCATTTCACGGCTGGCGTTTCGACAATGCGGGCCATTGCACGGGCATACCGCCGGGCCAGTCAATACCCAAAAAGGTCGCGCGTGGTGAGCCGATAAGCAAAAGCTGGGCGCTGCGCGAACAGGATGGGTGGATTCAGATTGCCGGGTAACCGCCAGCGGGGACAGACTCCACTCGGTCGAAATAGCCGGTGCGGCATAGGCGATTGCCAGCGCTGTTGCTCATACCTGCACCTGTGTCATCGACATGAAAAAGAAGAGATTTGATCCTTCCTGAACCTGTTGTGGCGCGATCGTCAATTACTGCGCGGAATGAACGCTTACCGTGAATGGGCGGTGAGATGAAGCAAAAAAAAACCGGTAGTTGCCTGCCGGGGCTTGTTCAGTTGACGGCTTGAATCAGAAGTTCATGCGCAGGCCGAGGCTGTAGAACCGCGGGGCGCGATAGGACACTTCGTTACAGCCACACAACGTTGCCAGGTCGAAACCCTGAATACCAGCCCGCTCATCGGTGATGTTGCGTGCCGCCAGAGTGGTGGTCCAGCGCTGGTCACTACTTTCCCAACTGAGCATGGCATTAACCATGGTGTAGTCATCGAACTCATCAGCGTCGAAATTACGCAAGTTGTAGAAGAACGAGTCCGAGTAACTGACGTCTCCTTGCACCGCCATCTGGCCGCCCAGTAGCTCCCATGCATAACGCGCCATAGCGGTCCACTGTAATTCTGGCGCATAGGTCGGCTGTACATCCCGTGGCGGTAGCGGTGATCCATTGCGCAGGGGAATATCCTGCACTTCCGAATCGATGTAGGCGATGTTGAAGAGCAGATCCAGCCCGTCGCGCGGAGAGGTTTGTAACTCCAACTCGGCACCGTAGGTTTCGGCATCGGCGTTAACCACGACACCCCCTACGTCAACGAACAGAAAGGCCTGATAGTCTTTGTAGTCATAATAGAACACCGAACCGTTGAGACGAGTATTACCGCTACCCAGCGTGGCTTTGAAACCACCTTCATAGGCTGTCAGTATTTCTTCATCATAGGGCAGGGCGGCATCGCCGCCAGAGCCAAAGTACGAGCCCAGTAGCGGCGCATTGAAACTGCCGGCCTTCACACCCCGGTTAATGCCGGCATATAACAACAGCTCGTCAGAGGGACGCCAGTCCAGCTGAAGTTTGCCCGCCCATAAAGTGTCCGAGCTATCATCGTCATAGCGAATGATCGGTTGGCTCTCAAGAAAGCCACCCCGGTTTATGGTGTCGTTACTGATCGACTGAAAAATACCAATACCAAGATTGAACTCCTTTTCTTCCTGGATAATGCGCCCACCAGCGGTAAAAGACAGGGTTTCGCTAATCTCAAAATCCACTTGACCGAACACGCTGTAAGAGTCAGTTTCCAGTTCGGCTACCACACCGATATCAATAGGAATACCGCCACTGGCGATAATGCTGTTCTCCGGTGCTTTCAGGCCATTGTCAGACTCGTTGTCGATGTTCAAATAGAACACACCGGCAACCCAGTGCATGCGCTCGGTCTGGCCGTCCAGCCGAAATTCCTGGGTGAAGCTGGTGGCATCCACGCCGGCATAGTTGGTGAGTTGGTTGACAGGTGCGGCGTCGACGTCGATAAACAGTAGCTTCTCGTACGTTTTGTAATCGGATACAGAGGTAAAGTGCATGTTGTCGCCCAGATCCCACTCTACCCGGCCGTTGATACCGGCACTCTCGGTGAAGCCATGGTTGTCAAAAGCCGAATCGCCTGAAAAAGTGAAATCGTCACCGTCGGGGTCCAGATAGCCAAAAAAGTCGCCACCCGGTGTCGCTCGACCCGCCAGTCCCAGCCCCAGCCCGGGTATCGGTGCGCTGCCATCAAAAGGGTTGCCACCGCCATCGCCATCGCCGGCGATACTGAAGCGGGTCTCATCCGGCGGTGTGTCGATGACATTGACCAGTTCGCCCCCCTCATAGATACCGATAGTGGATTTGGACTGGTAGGGGCCGGTAGCGACGTCGCTGTCGGCATAGTTGGCGGACACGATGACGTCAACGGTATCACTGGGCCTGAATGCCAGGGTAAATCTGCCGGCGATGGTATCGTCATCGCCGAGATCCTTGCCGCCGTCTGCCCCCGGGGGGGTATTTCCCGGTGGATTGGCCGGGGCGCCCTCCGGATAGAGGTTTTTCAGGTAGGCATCCTGTTTGTTGTAGCGTATGGCCAGCCGGCCGGCAACGTTGTCGCCCAGCGGACCGGTGACGGCGGCTTCTACAGTGTAGCGATTGGCGTCGTTATCCACGTCATACATCCCGGCGGTGAGATCCAGGTAGCCACCCGCCTCCTCGAAATCAGGTTTGTTGGAAACGTAGTGCACCAGGCCACCGGTCGCATTCCTGCCAAACAGGGTGCTCTGCGGTCCTTTCAATATTTCGACTCGATCGATATCAAACACGGCAAAACTCTGGGCCTGGGCAATGGCTATGTAACCCTCGTCCAGATAAACCGCATTGGGTGCCTCGATAATGTCGTTAAAATCATTCTGGGTGACGCCGCGGATGGAAAACTGGGTGTTCTGCCCAGCCAGGTTGCCACTGATATGTACGCCGGGGGTGAATGCGGCAATATCAAAACTGTTGGTAACACCGAGAGCCTCCATTTGCGCGCCGGTGAAGGCGGTGACGGAGATGGGTACATCCTGCAGGTTCTGCTCGCGTTTCTGTGCGGTGATAATAACTTCTTCCAACACACTACCGGTTTGGGCGACAACAACCGGTGATGCGCCGAATGCGCTGGCAATGGCCACGGCCAACAGCGTTTTAGTGATATACGGTGTGCTCATGATGTTACTCTCCAGGATAGGTCTTATGGCTGTGATTATAGCTGAATATACTAAACAGCCGTGCAGGTTAAACGGTTTACTGTAAGTGCACTGGTAGTTGACCTACAGTGCATTCAAAGCGTCACCTGCTCCGCCGGTAACACGTCAAGTTGTGGGGTGTCCTGCAGCCCCCAGCCGCCGGTCAGAATTCACTGCATGTGGGTGTGAGCTGCGAAGGGAGCCACCGGGACCAGCGGGCAAGCGCCGAGTATTACCTGACATTGCGCTATGAATATGGAGACCAATAGCAAGACCTGCTAGGCTGTCCAGCTCAATACTCTTGATTCTGGACAGCTCTATGCAACAGGTTAAATTCACGCTCGAAGAAGAGCAGATCCCCACCCATTGGTATAACGTGATGGCGGATCTGCCCGAGCCGATGGCACCCCCGCTCAATCCACAGACCCGCGAGCCGGTCGGTCCAGAGGACCTGGCGGCAATTTTCCCCATGCAATTGATTGGGCAGGAGGTGAGCACCGAGCGCGAGATCGAGATTCCCGAAGAAGTGCAGCAATACTACCGGCAGTGGCGGCCCTCTACCCTGTTCAGGGCCCACCGCCTGGAACAGGCGCTGGATACCCCCGCCCACATTTACTACAAGTACGAGGGCAGTAGCCCGGTCGGTTCCCACAAGCTCAATACCGCCATTGCACAGGCCTACTACAACCGCGAGGCGGGCATCAAGCATATCGCCACCGAAACGGGCGCTGGACAATGGGGTACCGCGCTCTCCCTGGCAGGCGCCGCCATGGGTATCGATGTCCAGGTTTTCATGGTCAAGGTGAGTTACCACCAAAAACCCTACCGACGCGCCATGATCGAGACCTACGGGGGCCATGTTATCGCCAGCCCCAGCGACCGGACTCAGTCCGGTCGCGATATCCTCTCGCAACACCCCGATTCGCCCGGCAGCCTGGGCATAGCGATTTCAGAAGCGGTGGAGGTGGCCAGAGAGCGCGACGACACCAATTATGCGCTGGGCAGTGTGCTCAACCACGTTCTGCTGCACCAGACCGTAATCGGCCGCGAGGCACTGCTGCAAATGGAAATGGCCGGTGAGTATCCCGATGTCGTGATCGGGTGTTGCGGCGGCGGCAGTAACCTGGCCGGACTGGGCTTTCCCTTTATCGGTGAAAATCTCCGCAATGGCAAAACCACCCGCATCATTGCCGCCGAGCCCACCTCCTGCCCGAGCCTGACCAAGGGCGAGTTCACCTATGACTTCGGCGATGTGGCCGGCCTCACGCCGATGATGAAGATGCATACCCTGGGCCACAGTTTTATACCGGAATCGATTCACGCCGGTGGCCTGCGCTATCACGGCATGTCCCCCATTGTCAGCCACCTGCTTAGCCTGGGTCGGATTGAAGCGGTAGCTTATGCCCAGAATACCTGCTTTGAAGCGGGCAATATCTTCGCCCGCTCTGAGGGTATTGTGCCTGCGCCGGAGTCCAACCACGCCATTCGTGCGGCCATCAATGAGGCCCTGCGCTGCAAGGCGGAAGGCAAGCAGGAGGCTATCCTGTTCAACCTGTCCGGTCATGGGCACCTGGATATGCAGGCCTACATGGATTTCAATGCCGACTTGCTGGAGGATCACGAATACGAAGTGGCCGAGGCAGAAAAGGCCCTGCACGAATTGCCCGCGATATAGGCGCCACCGGGAGGAGAGCTGCAATGGCACGCGTAAAAATTGTCGACCCAAAGACGATCACCGACCCGGCAACGCTGGAGATGTTTGACTGGGTCGCAAAAGCGGAGGGCGAAGCGCCCAATCACTTCCTGATAGAGGTCCATGGTCTGCGCGAAGTGGGTTTGACAGATAAAGGGGTTGTACAGCTGGTGCACGTGGTCAGTGACTTTGCCTCTTGTAATCGTATTTATGATACTGGGAACCGAGCCGAGCCTGCTAAATTGCCAATACCGGCCAGGGCTTTAATGCAATGAAGCGGAGAAAACATCGCTATCCAGGGATGGAGGTAGCCAACGAGCGCAAATAGTTCGCTAGCTCGTCTTCCTCAATAAGCCCCTGTGCAGCGGCGATGATTTTGTCCCCCATTTGCTCCACATCGTACTCAATCGCAATTCCGTTCAATGCAAGTACCAACTGCATCGAGGTATGCGCTGTGCGTTTGTTCGCATCATGAAAGCAATGGGCTATCGCTATGTAACAGACATAACCGGCGGCAAGATCAAACGCATCACCCATCAAGCCATAGGCCAATCGATTCTCTATCCGGCCAAGTACTGCTTCGATTGACTTATTGCGAGCCATACCCTGCAGTTCATTCGGCAGGATCACACGCTCATGGATGGCAATCACCTGGTCGGCTGTTAAAAAGCGCATCACTTGTCTTTTAGATAATCATTTACCGCCAGCACATCCGGATCCAAAGCACTCATTAGTTTATCCAGCTCCGCGTTTGTTGCGGCGCTGAATTCCAATTTCTCCACCGCACTGGCCGGAATAAAATACCCAACGACGTTGGAGCGATTGAGAACCGCCACCGGTTGGGATCCCGCATTCTCAATGACCTTCTTTGGTGCCCTCAGTTCGGTAACAGAAATAGTCTTCCTGGTCAGTAAAAATTCCATTGGCAACATCTCCAGCGTGCAAAACAATAATTCCACAATACATCTTTAAACGTGTATTTAAAAGTGTTTTATCGCGTATGATTTGAGTGTAGTACGGCGTAGCTGATGATAACGGATAGAAAGCGATGACGTTTGTATGTGTTTGTTTGTATCTACAGTTGTGGGGTCAGAGTCGGCTCTGACGGCGGGTCTAATCACCGTCGAACGGTCACCATCGCTGCCCGGTTTGGGTCGAATAAATTCGGCCAGATGAGGGGACAGACGTAAGTCTGTCCCCGTACGAAACAGTTAGCCGCCCACCAGGCTAATCATCACCCCCGCCGCCACGGCGGAGCCAATCACACCTGCCACGTTGGGACCCATGGCGTGCATCAACAGAAAATTATGGGGGTCGGCTTCCAGGCCAATTTTATTGGAGACCCGCGCCGCCATCGGTACGGCCGAGACACCGGCTGAACCAATCAGCGGGTTGATAGGCGTACCGCCCATCCTGTTCATCAATTTGGCGATCAACACGCCGGAAGCCGTGCCGATGCCGAAGGCGATAATACCCAGACCCAGAATGCCCAGGGTTTTCATGTCGAGAAATTTATCTGCGCCCAACTTGGAACCCACTGCCAGCCCCAGAAAGATAGTCGTGATATTGATCAAGGCATTGCGGGTAGTATCGCTGAGGCGATCTACCACCCCGCACTCATGCATCAAGTTGCCGAAACAGAACATGCCCAGCAGCGGCGCGGCAGCGGGCAACAGCATGGCCACCAACAATAACAGCAGCAGTGGAAATATGATTTTCTCGCGTTTGCTGACCGGACGCTGTTGCACCATGACGATCTTGCGTTCAGCTTCGGTGGTAAGCGTGCGCATGATGGGCGGCTGTATCAATGGCACTAGCGCCATGTAGGAGTAGGCAGCCACGGCGATTGCACCAAGCAAGTCCGGCGCCAGAATACTGGCAACATAAATAGCCGTCGGCCCATCGGCACCACCAATAATACCTATCGCCGCCGCATCAGCCAGGCTGAAGTCCATTATGCCCAACTGCGACAAGCCAACAGCGCCAAGTACCGTGGCGAAGATGCCAAACTGGGCGGCGGCTCCCAAAAACAAAGTCCTGGGGTTAGCCAGTAGCGGACCAAAATCGGTCATGGCGCCAACGCCCATAAAAATTATCAGCGGTGCCGCCCCGCTGGCAATGGCCACATCGTAAAAGTTGTACAGCATGCCATTGGCAAAGCCGGCATCTGACGCCACCTGTTGGGCCAGTAAATGACTACTGGCATCTGCCGCTTCATAGACGTGTCGCAACTGCTCAAGGGATTCCCAGGCACTCACACCAAAGGCGTGGGCCATTTGCATTAACAGGTCGGCATCGCCACCGAGGATGGCGCGCTCAACTCCGGACAGGGCCAGGCCCGCGCCAGGGATATTGGCGAGGATGCCACCGAAGCCAATCGGCACCAGTAACAGTGGCTCAAAGTTTTCCACAATCGCCAGGAATAGCAGCAACAGGCCCATCGCCAGCATAAACACCTGTCCGGCCTGCAATTGAGCCAGGCCAGAATCGGCCCAAAGGCTGTAGAGATTGTCCACGAACTAGCCCAGGGTGAGGAGTGTATCGCCGACCGCGACAGAATCCCCTTCCTTAACATTGACGGTACCCACTTTCCCAACGCAAGGTGCGCGCACTTCAGTCTCCATTTTCATGGCCTCCAGGATAATGATCACATCACCTTCCTGCACCCTGTCGCCAGGTTGCACAGACACCTGGAAAATATTCCCCGCCAGCGGCGCTGGTACGGGCGCTCCTTCCACGTTGGGAATAGCGGCGGCAGGGCTGCCTGCCACGGGTGCCGGCGCCAGGCTGCCAATATCGCCACCCTCTTCCACTTGCACCACGTAGCTCTGTCCGGAGACGGTAACTGTGTAAACTTCTGCCCCGCCGGCTGCTGCAGGCGTAGCAGCGCCCGGTGTCACTACTTCCTGGCCAGTGGGCACCGGCTCGAAAGCATCGGGGTTGCCGCGGTTGTGCAAAAATTTGAGGCCAATCTGCGGAAACAGGGCGTAAGTCAGCACGTCATCTATCAAACCACCATCCGCTGCCAGCGCAATGCCCTTTTCGCTGGCCAGGGATTGTAATTCCTCAGTCAGCACATCCAGTTCGGGTTTCAGCAAATCAGCCGGGCGACAGGTAATAACCTCACCGCCCTCAAGTACCCGTTGCTGCAACTGAGCATTTACCGGTGCCGGCGTGGCTCCGTACTCTCCTTTGAGTACACCAGCGGTCTCTTTGGTAATAGACTTATAGCGCTCGCCAGTCAGTATATTCAGCACCGCCTGGGTGCCGACGATCTGCGAGGTGGGTGTGACCAGTGGTAAGTAGCCAAGGTCTTCACGCACGCGGGGGATTTCTTCCAGCACTTCATCCAGCTTGTCGTCCGCACCCTGCTCTTTCAACTGGCTCTCCATATTGGTCAACATACCGCCTGGCACCTGTGCCACCAGGATGCGTGAATCCACGCCGCGCAGCGAGCCTTCAAATTTGGCATATTTTTTCCGCACTTCCCGGAAATAACCTGCCACCTCTTCCAGCGCCGGTATATCCAGCCCCGTATCCCGGTCCGTACCTTCCAAAATGGCAACCACAGACTCCGTGGGAGAGTGACCGTAGGTCATGGACATGGAAGAAATGGAGGTATCCACGTTATCGATACCGGCCTCCACGCATTTCAGTATCGTGGCGGTGGATAGACCCGTGGTGGCATGGCATTGCATATGAATCGGTATATCGCAGGCCGCCTTGAGCCGCGTGACCAGTTCATAACCCACGTAGGGCTTTAGCAAACCAGCCATATCCTTGATGGCAATGGAGTCAGCGCCCATGTCTTCAATACGCTTGCCCTGCTCCACCCAGGTATCAATGTTGTGCACCGGGCTGAGCGTGTAGGAAATAGTGCCCTGGGCATGCTTGCCAACCTGCTGCACGGCTTTTAGCGCCGTATCGATATTGCGCATATCGTTCATGGCATCGAATACCCGGAACACGTCGATACCGTTGGCGGCAGCGCGTTCAACAAATTTGCTCACCACATCATCGGCGTAGTGGCGATAACCGAGAATATTCTGGCCGCGAAACAACATCTGCTGTGGCGTGTCGGGCATCGCTTTTTTCAATTCACGAATGCGCTCCCACGGATCTTCTCCCAGGTAGCGAATACAGGCATCAAAGGTGGCACCACCCCAGGACTCCAGCGACCAAAAGCCAATCTGATCCAGTTTTTCGGCAATGGGCAGCATATCGTCCAGCCGCACCCGCGTTGCCAGCAGAGATTGTGAGGCATCGCGCAACACGACATCGGTTATTCCCAGCGGTTTATTACTCATAGGTCAGTGCCTCGAACGATGTTTTTTGATGACGGCAGTAATGACGGCCGGCAATACCGGGTCATCGACCGGGGCGGCGGTGGCGGCCAGCGGCTCGATAACGGGTGGGAGGGGCGCAAAACGCTGGATCAATGCCGACATGGCCGACGTGGCAAGCACCAGCAGTATCAGGAACACCACCACCGTACCCATGCCGAACAGCATGAGTTCCAGTCCTTGAGCAATGAGAGTTTCTTGCACAGCCTCTCCAGAAGATTATTATTTACCAGCGCCGCAACTCTACAAATTCAGGTCTGAAACGGCAACGCCTGTAAGCGCATAAAGCCTTGTACCACAGCGGCGGCAAAAACCGAAGTGCCGGCAACATTCAGGACCAGGCGGTGGGAATAACCGCATCGATCAGACAGGGTCCAGTCTGCGCCATGGCCGCAGCGAATTGCTCATTGAATTCTTCTGCCGTAGTGGCGCGGGTGGCTTTAACCCCCATACCCTGCGCCATGGCTACAAAATCCATATCCGGTGAGCCAATATCCAACATGCTGGCTGCCTTCGGGCCGGGCACGCCTCCGCGCGCGCCGGTGCGCGAGAATTCCAGCTCGAGAATACTGTACTTGCGATTGGAAAAAATAATCGTGGTGACATCCAGGTTCTCACGCGCCATGCTCCACAGGGCCTGGATGGTATACATGGCAGAGCCGTCACCCTCCAGGCAAATCACCTTGCGGTCCGGGCAGGCAATCGCAGCACCCACAGCCACTGGCAATCCAAAACCGATGGAACCACCAGTCTGGTTGAGCCAGGCGTGAGGTCTCGCTGTTTCGGCATAGGCCTGGCAATAAATACCCGAGGTAATACCTTCATCGGCAACGATAGCGTTTTCCGGCATGAGATTGGCAAAGGCCGCGCCTATGCTATCTACCGACAAATCTCCGCCGGCCAGCGCCGGCAAACTCAGTTCATTAAGTTCTGGCTCTGCCGATGCACCATCCACGGCTGCCAGCAGGTCTTGCAGGCATGCAGCCACATCATCACCAGGCACAGCCAACACCAGCTCCTCACAGGCTTCTGCCTTGATAACACTGGGCACATTGGGATACGCGAAGAACGACACCGGTGCCTTGCAGCCCACCAGGATCAGCTTTTCCACATCCTTGATATGATCAATAGCCAATTCGGCCAGGTAGGGAAGGCGTTCCAGCTTGGCGGTGCCGGCACCACGGGCAATACGTGGCGGAAAAGTATCCGTGCTTACGCGCGCGCCAGTGGCTTTGCTCAACTTGCTCAACAACTCCATTTGCCCGGCTGTTATTTCCACGCCGCCAATCATGATCATGGCATTCTGGTCGGACTGCAAAATTGCCGCCGCGCGGGCAATGGCCTCCTCGCGGACACGATTGGGTTCCGGTATCGGCGCCGCCCGGGTAGAGCCATCGGGATTGTCACTCCAGGATACATCGGCGGGCAGAATCAGGCTGGCAACCCGGTGATTGCCGGCTGCCTCCACCGCCCTGGCGGTATCGGCGGCGATATCTTCGGGAGCGCGCGAGGTGTATACCCAGTGCGACACAGGTGTTGCAACGCCCTCAATATCAGACGTCAACGGCGCATCGTATTGCAGATGGTAGGTGGCGTGATCACCGATAATATTGACCATCGGCGAGTTGGCTTTCTTGGCATTGTGGATATTGGCCAGCGCATTACCCAGCCCTGGGCCCAGGTGCAACAACGTTGAAGCCGGCTTGCGCGCCATGCGTGCATAACCATCGGCGGCGCCACTCAATACGCCTTCAAACAGGCACAACACACAACGCATTCCCTCCACTTCATCAAGGGCGGCAACGAAATGCATCTCAGAGGTTCCGGGGTTGGTAAAACACACCTCAACACCACTATCCACCAGGGTCTTGATCAGGCTTTCAGCTCCATTCATTTACAGGCTACCCTGTCTGCAGTAAATATTTTGTTGGGATTGAGAATATTATTGGGATCCAGCATACGCTTCATACGGTACATAAGTTGCAACTCCACCTCAGAGCGGGTGCAATGCAGGTGTTCGCGCTTCAACAGACCCACGCCGTGCTCTGCTGAAACGGAGCCGGCATATTTTTCTACCAGCTTGTAAACCGTGGCCTCGATGTGCGCTTTATCGAATGCCTCTGGATTGGTATTGCCCAGCGTCAGGTGCAGGTTACTGTCCCCCAGATGACCAAAAGTTACATTGAAGGAATCGGCAATGCCGTTCATATAGGTCTCTACCTCAGCCACAAACTCTGGCATATGGTCCACGGTTATGCTGACATCAAACAGCGCCACCGGACCCAGCGCCATGAAACCCAGCACGTCGTCGCGGATTTCCCACAGTGCCTGGCGTTCCGACTGGGATTTGGCGATCACCGCATCCGCCATCAATTCATTTTCCAGCGCCTCACCCAGCACCTGTTCAAATTTCTGCTGGTCTTCTGCCGGGCTGGACCCCAGCGTTTCCACCAGCACATAGAAGGGGTAGCCCTGTGCCAGTGGCGGTGTATGCAGGCTGCCGGCGCGGGTCACATGGTTGTAGAAGGATGGCCACATACACTCGAACGCACTGAGTGTGCCTGCGGTGTTGGCATCCAGCCATCCCAGCAACCGGGTGACGCTGTCGAAGTTTTCACAGGCTACCAGGGCCGTATTTTGTGAACGGGGCAGTTGCCGCAAACGCACCACCACTCGCGTAATAACCCCCAGCGTACCCTCTGCGCCTATAAACCACTGTTTCAAGTCATAGCCGGCGTTGTTTTTGAGCATTTTGTTGAGATTGGACACCACCGTTCCATCCGCCAGTACCACCTCCAGCCCCAACACCATGTCGCGCATCATGCCGTAGCGAATGACCCGGTTGCCGCCGGCATTAGTGGCAACGTTGCCGCCCACTGTCGCCGTACCGCGCGCACCGAGATCCAGGGGTAGCAAAAACCCCTTTTCTTCACAGGCTTCAGTGGCGACCTGCAATATGCAGCCGGCCTGCACCGTGCAACTGCGGTTAAGTTCGTCAATTTCCTCAATTGCATTCATGCGTTCCAAGGATAGACCCAACTCGCCTGCTGTCTCATGGAGACCATCTACCAGGCCGGTTTTACCGCCCCAGGGAATCAACGCCTGGCCCGCCTCGTCGCAAAGTTTCAGCACCTTCGAGACCTGCTCGGTCGACTCCGGTTTGAGCACAATGTCCGGCCAAAAGGGATGTGGCTCTTCACGCACACCTTGCTCACCCAGCAGCTCGCGCAGTTGGGCCAACAGCTCCGGATTGGGTGCGGTCATTGTGTATTCCTACTCGATGCGTGGCACTGAGTTTAGCAGGGTTTTCGTGTATTCGTGCTGGGGGTTGGTCAGGATTTGTTCGGCTGTGCCCTGCCCTACCAGCTTGCCATTTTGCATAACGCCGACGCGGCGGGCCAGGGTGGGAATAATGGATAAGTCGTGGGTAATAAACAGGTAGGAACAGGGTATAGCGGGTATAGGAAATCTTGTCAGATCCGCGCGGCACCGGATTCGCCATTCATTGAGCACGCAAACCACTCGTTTCATCGCGTTTGCCCTTGAATTCAGTGCCCTCATGCCAATTGGGCCAGTCGCGACTGTTGGCGAGTGCTTCCCCAATACCGAAAAACAACAGCACATTTTCCGCCGCGCCACTTAAGTCCCAGTCGCTGGAGTACTCATCCGAGGGTTTGTGGTAATCATGGGCGACATAGGCCTCGAGCTGATGCTTGCCCCACAGCTTGCCATTTTCGCGGCTGTCTGTTGCCGGCGTCAGGTACAAGGCAGGAACACCCTGTTTGGCAAAGTTAAAATGATCAGAGCGATAATAGGATCCCTTTTCCGGGCTGGGCTCTGGTACCAGCACTCGATCCTGCCTGGTCGCCTCTTGCTCAAGGTAAAGCTCCAGCTCGCTGTTGCCATAGCCCACCACGGCAACGTCGCGCACACGCCCGTCCCGGCCCTTGTAAAGATTGTCCATATTCAGATTGGCGACGGTTTTTGCCAATGGATAGAGCGGGTTTTCAGCGTACCACCTGGAGCCCAGCAAGCCAGACTCTTCGGCGGTTACCGCCAAAAACACCACGGATCGTTCAAGCGATCCCTGTTCGGCATGCAAGTGCGCCAGCGCCAACAATCCACCCACGCCCGAAGCATTGTCGCTGGCACCGTTGTATATATTGTCACCTTCCATGCCTTCCTTCACACCCAGGTGATCCCAGTGCGCCGTGTACACAATGGTTTCATCGGCATGTCTGGTGCCGGGTAAGCGAGCGACCACGTTGCGACTCAGTGAGTTTTCAAGGCTGTTTTCCAGCGTAATGGATGCTTTCAGATCACTCAGCGGCAGCGCTGTAAAACCGGGCTGAGCGGCAGCGGCTTTTAATACCTGGTAGTCCAGGTCGGCCGCCGCAAACAAATCCTCCGCCACGGATTTCTGAATCCAGCCTTCCACCGGCAATTTATCCGCGTGTTTGTGCGGGTCGGTCAGCCCAATCTGGGGGCCAGACCAACCCACGCTGACCACTTCCCAGGGGTAGGCAGCGGGCGCTGTTTCGTGCACGATAATTACCGCAGCCGCACCCTGGCGAGCCCCCTCTTCGTACTTGTAGGTCCAGCGACCGTAGTACGTCATGGTATTGCCGTTAAAAACCTCTGCATCCTGGGTCGCAAAGCCCGGGTCATTGACCAGTACCAGCACCGTCTTGCCGCTTACATCCAGGCCGGCGTAATCGTTCCAACCACGCTCCGGGGCGTTTATGCCGTAGCCGGCAAACACCAGCGGTGAATCTTCCACGGTGATGGATGGCACGGCCTGTTGCGTGGTTACCACCATTTCCGATTCATAGGCCAGCACGCGGTTGTAGTCACTGCCACCGATGGAAAATAACGCAGCGGGACTGGCTTCAACGGAAGTTATCGGCACGTCCTGAAACCAGGAATCGCCATTGCCAGGCTGCAAGCCCAGCGCCTCAAATTGCTCCCTGAGATAAGCGACGGTGAGCTCTTCGCCGCGCGTGGCCGGTGCCCGGCCTTCAAACTCATCGGCGGCCAGCACCGCTGTGTGGCGGTGTATGTCGGCCTCTATCTGGGCGGTTGGCGATACCGCCTCGACAACTGCCGGCGGCTTTTCGCTGCAGGCAGTGACCAGCAATGCGGCCAACATTGAGAGTGCCAGGGTGGGGAATGTCCTGTTCATTTGGCTAAGTCCTTATTATCATGCGTGACTATAACAAAAATTGGATCGGTTACATGAGCGAAATCCTCGGTCACCCCAAGGGACTCTTTGTTTGCTTTGCCACGGAGATGTGGGAACGCTTCTCTTTTTACGGCATGAAATTCCTGCTACTGCTCTATCTCACCAAGTACCACTTGTACACGGATTCCATGAGCCTGGATGTACTCGGTGGCTACGCGGCGATGGTGTATGCCATGCCGGTAATTGGCGGCCTGCTGGCAGACCGCTACCTGGGCATGCGCAAGGCGGTGGTTTTTGGGGGCAGTCTGTTGGTGCTGGGTCATTTGGGTATGGCCTTCGAAGGGCAGCAAGCTGGCAATGTCGGTGGTGTCATCACCCGCGACGAAAGCGCCCTGCAAGTGTTTTACTTTTCACTGGCACTGATTGTAATAGGCGTGGGCTTCCTCAAACCCAATATTTCAACCATTGTCGGCCAACTTTACGACACCAACGATCCGCGCCGGGACTCGGGTTTCACCATCTTCTATATGGGCATTAACCTCGGTGCATTCTCTGCGGCACTGCTGTGCGGCTACCTCGGCGAGACCTTCGGTTGGGCCTACGGCTTTGGCGCCGCCGGCATTGGCATGTTGTTCGGCCTGGCCACCTTCATATATGGCCAGCGCCATTTAATGGGCCACGCCGAGCCCAAAAATCCAAGCCTGCTCAAGGAGCACACTTTCATCGGCCTCAACCGGGAAATAAGCATCTACCTCTGTGGCCTGCTAGGTGTAGTCGCGGTATGGCAAATGCTGCAATTTCACGCCGTGGTTGAAGCCACACTCAATATCATGTCGCTGGCGGTACTGGGCGGGCTGGCCTGGTTCCTGACCCAGAAATGCAACAAGGTAGAACGCGACCGTATGCTGGTATTGATCGTGTTGACCATGTCGACGGTGGTGTTCTGGGCCCTGTTTGAGCAGAGCGCCGCCTCCATGACCCTGTACGCCGACCGGGTGCTGAATCGCAATTTTCTGGGGGTGCAGTGGACGGCAGCGCAATTTGGTTCCCTCAACTCCATGTTTATCTTTTTATTGGCGCCGGGCTTTGCCTGGCTGTGGACCAAGCTGGGCAGGAACGGGCTGGAGCCCTCTACCCCGGTCAAGTTTGCACTGGGTATCGCCCAGGCGGGCCTGGGCTTCGGGGCACTGGTAGTGGGCGCGACCATGCCCGATGAGAGCGGTCGCGTTGCCGCCATCTGGCTCGTCCTGGCCTATATGTTACACACCATGGGTGAGCTGTGCCTGTCACCGGTGGGACTTTCAGCGGTTACCAAACTGGCCGTGCCCAGTGTGGTCGGTGTGATGATGGGCTCCTGGTTCCTGGCCACCGCCTATTCCGAATTTGTTGCCGCCCAACTGGCCAAACTCGCGGCAGTAGAAACCAATGGCGGCCAGGTAACCGATATCGCCACGGCGCTGGCCAGTTATACGGAGCTATTCAACAACCTGCTCTGGGTGGGACTGGCTACAGGGGCCTTTATGCTGGTGATATCACCCCTGCTCAGGAAATGGATGCACGGTATTCACTAATCAATTCGAGACACGGCGGTGGAATCAATGGAGCGCGACTACGAAGTCATCATATACGGTGCCACCGGTTTTACCGGCCGGTTAGTCGCGCAGTACTTGCTAAACACCTACGCTGCCCAGGGCGAGCTGCGTTGGGCCATGGCCGGCCGTAGCCAAAGCAAACTGGAACAGGTTGCCACTGAGCTGAAGGCCGATGGTGTGCCGCTGCTGGTCGCGGACAGCAATGATGAGCACGCACTGGCCGCACTGGTTCAATCCACCCGGGTACTGTGCACCACGGTCGGGCCGTATGCGCTGTATGGCGACGGACTCGTCAAAGCCTGCGTCGATCACGGCACTCACTACTGCGACCTCACCGGCGAAGTGCACTGGATGCAAAAAATGATTGCCGCACACCAGGCGAGCGCCGAGAGCAGCGGTGCCCGCATCGTGCACACCTGCGGTTTCGACAGTATTCCCTTCGATCTCGGTGTGTTGTTTTTACAAAATGCCATGCAGGCAAGCTGCGGCGTATCGGCCACCCACATCAAAGGCCGGGTGGCCGGATTCAGCGGTGCATTCAGTGGCGGCACCGTTGCCAGCATGATTAATATGTTTGAGGAGGCGGCCCGCGACCCGGATCTGCAAGCCAGGGTCGCCGATCCCTATGCCCTCAATCCCCTCAATGCCCCCCGCGGCAGCGATGTTGGGGACCAGACTGGTGCTGTTTACGACGAGGACTTTCGGCGCTGGACCCTGCCCTTTGTGATGGCGGCAATTAATACCCGCGTGGTGCGCCGCAGCAACGCGTTGATGAACAATGCCTACGGTAAAGGTTTTAACTACGACGAAGCCAGCCTCGCCCCTAAAGGCCAGGGCGCATTCATAGCCAAACTGACCGCCGCCGCAATGACTGCCGGTACCGGCTCCCTCGCCTTCGGGCCAAGCCGGTCACTGATGAAACGTTTTTTGCCCAAGCCTGGCCAAGGCCCCACGCCGCAGCAACAGGCAAAAGGTTACTTCGACATCGAGTTTTACGCTGTACACCCTACTGACCGCAGCCAGGATATGAAAGCTCGCGTCGCCGGCGACCGCGACCCCGGCTACGGTTCTACATCCAAAATGCTGGGTGAAGCAGCCGTATGTCTGGCCAAAGATGAGCTGAGCTGTGGGGGAGGCTTCTGGACACCGGCCTCCGCCATGGGCACGGCGCTGATTGACCGATTGCAGGCAAATGCGGGGCTGACCTTCTCTATCGAGTAACGCAGGGTCGAATTTATTGGCTCTTTTGAATTTCGTGTGGGTCAGACAGCATGGGGATTGATCTCTGCAAGGTCGAGCTTCCCCGCAATCAGGAAGAGCACATCTGGACAATACCTTCCATGTGGCCCCAGATCATAGCGGCCACCTTCTTCATCGGCTCGACTTTGGAGCGATTAACGTTCGTGCACCACTGGTGGAGCCCTGTGTGTCAACCTGACCCCATACACTTCCTGTTTGGGATAACATAGATTTCAGGGCCACAGGTACTGGAAAAAGTCGTCAGAGGAGTGAAATTCAAAGAGGGGATCGAGGTACCAGCCAACGACCAGGTCGCCGCTTGATTTGAATCGCTGAACACCACATTTGACCATAGGTCTGATTAATACCACAAAGAAAAAACCCTCCTTTACTATTTTGTTCAAAAATCTTTGTATGAATTGGTAACTTTTCTATCAACTCTATCCCAAAGCTAACGCCGCGCTCTGCGGCAATTTTGAAGTGCAGCGGAAAAATTGTCCGACAGCAGCGCCTTGCCACATTTTTGGTACGCATAGTCCGTGGACTTATAGTCCTCTTGCGATAATCATATCAGGATGACTACTAAGATTAAAACACCAATTACTATTTCTTTTGGAAATAAAATCCGTGAACTCAGAAAATCACGAGGACTCTCTCAAGAGTCTCTTGCAGATCTCGCCGATCTAGACCGAAGCTATATCGGAGGCGTGGAACGTGGCGATCGAAACGTCAGCTTGAACAACATACAAAAATTATCAAAAGCTCTCAAAGTTAATATTGCTGAGTTCTTTAAGGATTTAGATGACTAATTTATCGGATACTTTTAAATACATATCTCATTTTCGCCATGCGGGCCACCAAGTAGGACGTAAAGTCGGTGACATGCTTGAAGTTTTAACATACGCAGCTATTGCTAGAGATCGTGATATGTTATCACGACTGCAAGTTGAACCGAAGCTTCATGGCTTTTCAGGCGCAGGGCATAAGGTAGAGTTTATTTTGCTCTCCTCCACCAACTTTGATGAAGATGGGAACCCGAAGGTTATTAATGGAGGTTCAATAACCGATCCATCAGATGTTATTAGCTTCATCGAATGCAAAAAGGTTGGTGTTGAGCAAACTGTTAATGGTATGTTTAAAAAAACATTCCAAAAAAATGGAAATAGTAAAAATTATAAAGTTCCATATGACACTAAATTTGACATTTCTTTTGCACCTAGAGGTGGAGAGCGACATACATACAAAGTTTCTTTTACGGCTGATAGAAGTATTAAAATCATTAAGGCTGAAGACCCCGCCTTTCTATTTCAAGAAAGTCTGATTGATGATAGTCGAATTATTTTCACTCTCAGTGCTGAAGGGGCTTCCGAAGTAATTGGAAACGATAGAAGTTTGCGAGACTACGCCCCAACATTGTCTAATTGCAGGATTTTGGAGATATTGTCAGTTAATGATGACTGCGTTATCGCTTTGCTAAATGATTGCTTGTCTGGCCCTCAAACACCAGAAAAAGCTAAGCAGTCCTCTTTCGTAGCATTAGATGTAAGAAAAAACAGATTTAGTAGCTTTGACAAAAGAGAGCCTGAAACTGAAATGGTGAGCGTTCTGGTTTTGACAGAATTTTCTCACTGGGAAGAAAAAAGCCAAAATATAATCAAGTCATGCATTGATAAAAACTTTGTTGTACATGACGACATCATTGTTGAAGGATTTGAGGAGCTTGAGGCGCATTTTGGAGAGTCGTTTTACGATAAGATTACTAAAGGAAATTTTGAAAAAGATGCTGACGTGCGTGATATTGCTCTAAGAATAGTAAATCAGCATGATGGGAAAATATTTTTTGATATTGAAGATAGTACTTATAAAAAGTTCGTCGTAACAGATAACCTCTTTACTACAGTTTCTTGAATATGATTACCCCATCTTTCTTTTCTTCCTGATCACCGTGATAATCTGCACGGTGATTATAGGCATATTTCCCTAGGCCGTAATGGGTTGTTCTATAATTTATTTCTTCAAGCTTATAGCCTATAGACTCGACTATCTCTATAGTTTTATCGAGTACAGGCACTAGCTTTCCATTTCTTGTACAGTCACCGATCACAACCGTTAAAATCCCGCCTTTTTCCTGTATTCTAAAAGTCTCTTCATAGCATAATTTTAAATGATTAAAATACCTTTCAGTAATGCTTTCATTAGCTGGATGCGCCTTCATCTCTGTTCTATATAGCTTACTTTTACCCTGAGTATACTCATCTTCAAATACCTGCCCCCAATAAAATTCCAAATTAAATACTGACGCATAATTAAAGCTATTGAGATATGGAGGGTGGCTAATAGCAAGATAGCACTTTCCATCACTAAATTTTTTAGGAAGATTTAGGTTATCTCCTAAGCAGCATTCAGCGGTAACCTCTGATACATTTCTTTGGAAGTCATCATGATCGCTATACATATCGTTAACTTTTTTTGCAAAAGCTGAAATAACATCACGTTGCTTTTTCCCTTTATTAATATGCGGTCTTACTTCTCCGTCATATGCCTTTGACACCCTTCTGACAATTCCTATGAATGCAATTATCAAGAAGTCACGTACACTGGATTTATCTAGGCTTAAAAGGTACTGCTGTATAGCGAGCAAATCTCTAGATGTAATATCTTCAAACCATTTGTTAGTGAAGTCACTATCAGGCACATTAAAAGAATCTCTATTTTTCTCAAACCAACTAACTAGCTTGTTAAGTTTATTTATAACACTAGCAATATCCAAAGTCGTAACTTTTACGTTTGACGCTAGAACAGAAAGCCAACTAATATCCAAACCATAAGACTGTATTCCTCTTAACTTTGACTCAACAAGTGTTGTACCTGATCCGCAAAAATTATCTAAGACATAGTGTTTTTTCGAAGGAGGTGCGTATTGCTCTAGGATTTGACCAGCTATAACAGAAGGGAATTTTCCATAATATCGATAATGGCTGTGAACAAAATAAGATAATTCCTTAATGGTGTACGGAATATCCCACTCATTTATTTTTGGTGTTTTTTTATTTAAACGAGTAATAATAGGTAGAAATTGTCTGAAAACTTGCTCACTTTCAGAGAACAAATCCAAAGATTCTGCATGTTTTAACATATAAATTCGACTTTAAGTTATGGTACTTAAAGTAATCATAACATCGTGAGCAATATTAGCAACCCGCGCAGAGTGCTTTCAAGAAATATAACGTTTGAGGCCAGCGGCGGCGCAGCCGTCCGACTGAGGCGACTTGTTATGTGTTATTTCCATGACTCATTCGTAATTTTCAAAGACCCACCTTGCAAATGCCCTAAGCTCTTTTGGATTAGCTTCATTCTTCATGGTATTCGCAAGCTGCGATATCACCATGACGTTTTCTTTCACGTAAGCTCGTGCTGGAACAATCTGGTCCAAGGATGCAGAAGACCTTTTTTTCGATCCTCCGCCGTATTTAATCTCTATGCCTAGAATCGGACATACGTCAGGCGATATTCCTTCTATGTATTCAGCGTCCAGATCATAAGCCCGCCCAAAGCCTTGGCCCTCTTCTTCGCACTACTTCGCATTTGACGCGCGGTGTCGAGCTTTGGGTTTTGCTCCCGAAGTTTTTGATTGTGACGATGACTTCTCTCCGCCTGTATACCCGAGTCTCCTTTTTCTAGCCTCATTTGTGTCAATTGCCTTTTCAGCACGCATGCAGGCGTTACATTTGTAAATGTAATTCTTTTGTCGATACCAAGTCGTATTTGAACGGTCTAGGAGCACCCCGCAGATAACGCAGGTCTTGTCGATGCGGGCCTGCCTGAGTGTCACATTGTTCTGGATGAGACAAACGCGTATGACGTCACGCGAGCATCCCATATCAGCTGCGATTCGGGATGGCGTCTCACCAGCTCTATACCTTTCCTCAATTTTGGTCAATTGCTATTTGGTGAATTCGATTCGCTTAGCACACATCTCACGGTTTCCGCTTACAAACTACGGGGCCAACGATACGTAACGCCTCACATCATCGGCAACAAAAAGCAGAGCGAAGCGGCGCAGCCCTATTTTACCCGCGTGCATGTGATTGTTATGTCTTTTTTATACATTCCAATTGATAATCACACCAGACCGAATTTAAAGATATGCTATGCCATTTTGATTCTTACCTATTTTTTCATATTTATCCATTGTGCGATAAATCACATCGCGTAATGCATAGGGGCGATACTCTGTTACAGTACGAAATCTATCAGAAACAGTATGATGAATAATTGGAATGTCTCCTTTTGATTGATGGCCGTCTATATTGACTCGAACTAAACGCGGTGCTAAAGTTTTTGCTTTGATGCCAGAACGCTTTTGTTCGTGCAATTTACCATTGGGTAGGGGCTTAATATTAAGATCGTCAATACAAATAATATCTTGAGCACCCTTTATCTTTAAATCATTGTAATTTATTTTATTTACTCCGAATACCTGTAAATTTGCCCTGATACGATCAATCATAAAATTTAGAGTAATATCAGATAAACCGTCAAACCAATAACCCCCACCAACATCAGAATGCACACCAGCAAACCACACTTCTGTGACTCTACCATCTTTGTTAAATAAGGTAGGTTGGAAGGCGAGGCGTTTTTCATCTATTGAAACCAAGTGAACTGCTGTTTCAATATGCTTTCCGATGGTACCATTCTCAAAAACAATGCCACTGGCAGGGTAACTGTCTGGGTTTAAATCAAGTGAGCCTCTTGTAGCGGCCACGGTATCAAACACACCTAAAAATTTTACTTTTGTACCAATATTTGATGCAAACATTCTAGCAATTGCCGCTCCTCGGCTAAAACCAAAGATATAAATTTCATCACCGTCTTGGCAGTCTTGTTTGTCTAAATCTTCATTAGCTTCATCAAGAATGTCATCCATGTCGCCGTAAGGAGGAGCAAGCATCGCGTTAAACTTTTGTTTCAACCACGAACCACGTGCTCCAATACCACTATAATAAAAACTGTGTTGGTCGGGTGTTTTTGCATTTTCTCCATTAAATGGGTTTAATTTACCGCCAAAAAATGCGTGTAATTTGAGTATATTGCTAACACTGGAATCTTCAAAAAAATCACCTGAATCTTCAGGGTCATTGCAAGTGCCATCAAAACAAAAAATTAGCTTTTTCATGTCTTTCTCCGCCAATCCTCAGATATAAATATTAAATGAATTTCTCAGCGGTGCATTTATAACGCCCCGCATGCAGACGGATCAGCAAACCGCTGGGCGGTTTGCTGATCCGTCTGCATGCGCCTGTTATGACGACTCCGTTTGATATCTCTCATACTCTTTTAGAAATAGCCGTTCTGACTCATCCCTAAATTCGTCCTTTCTCTCGCTTAGTGCACTCAATTTCTCGAAAACGCTTTTGTATATTATTTGATGAGCTTGGTTCTTGAGATTATCCTCACTGTACTCATCATAAGTGGTGCCATCTTCTAGTGCCAGATCTACCAATCTTAGGAGGTCGTCTTTGGTTATTTTATCTACGGGTGAATACTCTTTATTAGCAAGCAAGTAGTAACCTTGGTTTTCTCTAATTTTCAATAGTTTCATACATTCCCTTTCTTTCTGTATATGCAACTTTTCCTGCTTCTAAAGAATTTAGAGTTACTTCAAAGTTATCGACTGTCTTTCCATCGCCGGAAATTAGTTGTTTGTCAGTGGGATGTCCAGAATAGAGGCGATATTCAGGACCAGTGTCTTCAATATCCTTGCTGGCATAAATTAGATAATCCGCTCCAATGGAAGCGCCAACTGTGCTGTTATGTGTGACAACTACAACGGGCATTGACATGGATATATCTTTTATCATTTGGTTTACTTCGCTATTAAGAAAGATATTGTCAAACGATGATTCTGGTTCGTCAATAAGTAGGATGTCAAAATTGCGAGAATCCTTTATTTCTTGCAGAAGGCGAAATTCTGACCTTTCACCACCTGATACTTCGTATCCATCTTTATTCAATATTTTGTAATCTATTTTCACAAAATATTTATAGAACTCAGACGGTGTAAGCATTTCATTTTCCATTAATGAGAGGAGGTATTGGTAGGGTTGCGAATACTCCTTGTAGGCATCGCTAAATGCGATTTGCTGACCAGATACATTTTTTATTTCTCCCGCCCCAGAAAATGGTAATTTGCTAGAAACTACGCTAAAACCTTGAACATTCTCTTTAGAAATTACAGCCTCTGTTTGTAAGAATTTTGTTATTTCCTCGAATCTCGCCACCTTCATCTGATCCATCTTGATTTGATACAAGTCAACGTTCTCCACTTGTGTGGCAGATGTTCTTCTCCTTAACCTCTCTCTAACATCTTTAACGATGTTATTTACAATTTTCTTCTTTTTTCTCTCGCTCTCTTTCTCCCAAAGTTTTTCAATTAGCTCACAAGCCAAACTTTTTAAGGAATCTAAATCTAGATGTCTCTCGATTATTGATCTGTATTCTATGTTCTCGACTAATTGTCTTACTGATCCTATCAAATCACTAAGTACACTATCCTCCTTTATCCCAAATGGTGACTCATCAAACAGAGCTGTTTTAGAAAATGAGTCCTTCCGTTCTGCTTCCGCAGCGGATTTAAGCAAGCTACTGAGATACTCGTTAACTCGACCTTCATTGAAATGTAAGTCAACGCTCGTAACTTCGTTTAATACATTTTTGAACTCTAGTAGGTAGTCTTCAACAAAACGACTACGCCTTCTTTTTATATCTCTGCTGAACTCTCTTTCGTATGCGGCTTCGTCCTGCTGAACCAATGAAAACTGCTCAATATATTTTACCCGTTCAATAGATTCGTTAATCCGATTCAGTGTATGGGTTTTGCCAGACGACCTTTCTCCCAATAATATATTTAGTCCTGTGGACAGTTGCTGACTGTCATCAAATACCTGGAATAAACTGTTTCCGTCCTCTTCAGATAAAGCTACCTTGGTCTTATCTTGGAGACATGATTTTATTGAGCCAATAGTTATGTCACCGCAGTCAATAAAAGTTTGTCTAGTTGGGAACCCCGGCATACCATCTCTAATTCTCACATCACTAAACAAGACTGGTGTCAGATTATTCTCATCTCTAATAACTCTGATAAATTTTTTGGCACTATCTACTTCACCAGCCGATACAAAATTTCTAATTCTTTCAAGCTCGTCACCTCGTATAGCTGGCTTTTTATCATAGTGAGGAATCACTAGATAATTGTCTAAATCTCCGAATATGTTTTCAAGTTCATCAGTTGTTATTTTGTCACCAACTTTTTGAATCTTTTTTTCCACTAACGCAGTTTTACTCTCAAAGCTGTCTACGTTTTTATCATCACTAATAATCAACACATGCCCACTCTCAAGATTTACTTCAATTCCCGGAAAAACAATTACATCGATAGCCTCCCTTATTTCCATATATTGACTTCGATCGAATACATCGTGATTTGTGATAGCGATTGCGTCTAAATCGGAGACCGAGACATACTGTTTCAGGCTTTCCATACAGAAAGTGAAGTGGCTGTCACTTATCGTGGGTACCGTATGTATATGGAAATCAATTTTCTTCAATCATATCTCCGGCAATAAACCTATATTCAGTCGTCATAACAGCTTATTAGATGGCGGGGTGCTGTGATATAACACAGCAAGATGCTATATAAGTTCACTACACTCCTCCCAGCACAAAATCCGGCACCCTTATAATTTCTGTCCGCAAGTGAGCCGGCGATCCCAGGGGCTCATTTAGCTGTCGGCACGATATTGCCGATATCCGGGGTGTCATAATGAGTAATGATTCTCCCCTGTATTCAACCTGTGGAGTGAGACGCGCCATACCACTTACCTTGAGTTGTTTCTCCCTTGCCAATGGCAAAACAACTCGAGTGTTCAGTTCTGATAGCACTTCGCTTTGGATATTAACCAGGTAGGGGCAGGCTTGCCCGGTCGCGCTATTGCTATTCTCGTAAACGTCAAACTGTGACATTAAAACTCCCTGTGCTCATCTACAAATTCATTATAGGCCTGGATTGCTGCCTTGTTGCCTTTTTTCCAGTGTGCTGCCTCGGCAGCTTTCAATTCAATCTCAAGTGCCCTCTTCAGGGTAGCCGACAGGTTGATCTTGAGTGTCCGCGACTTCGCCAGGAGAACAGAGTTCACGCTCAGATTGGTTGCCCTTTTTGCCGCTGTGCGATCATAGAGCTCTGTCATAGCAGTCATTCATTAATGCACATTGATATGCGCATGCTAGGTCATCGTTGGGCTATGGTCAAAGTAAGGGATGTCCCGCCAGCCCAGGCTCTGGCGATCTTTCTCGGACAGGCTGGGTGCCTGGCCCGCCGGCAGTGGCCACTCGATACCGATGTCGGGATCATCCCAGCGCAGGCAGAGCTCTGAGGCGGGGTGGTAATAGTCGGTGGTTTTGTAGAGGAAGTCGGCGAATTCCGAGATAACGTAAAAGCCGTGCGCGCAGCCGGGCGGCATCCACAGCATATTTTGCTGGTCGGCGCGCAGCTCGACACCAAACCACTGGCCGAAGGATGCTGAGCTGCGGCGCAGATCTACCACCACGTCATAGACAACCCCGCTGGTTACCCGCACCAGCTTGCCCTGCGCCTGCTGGGTCTGAAAGTGCAGGCCGCGCAGGATACCCTGTTGGGAGCGACTGTGGTTGTCTTGCACAAAGTTCCAGTCGTGACCGGCCTCGGCGAAGCTTTTTTGATTCCAGCTCTCCAGGAAAAAACCGCGCTCATCGCCCAATACACGCGGCTGGACCAGCCAGACATCTGCCAGCGGGGTCTCCTCAAACTTCATCGAATACCACTTCGCTGCGTTGTAGCAGTTTGGCCAGATATTTCCCATAACCGCTTTTGTTCAAGGGCGCTACCAGCGCCAGCAACTGTTCGCCGTCGATAAAACCCTGCCGGTAGGCGATCTCCTCGGGGCAGGCGATTTTCAGCCCCTGGCGCTCCTCTATAACGCGGATAAAGTTGGCGGCATCCAGCAGGGAATTGTGAGTACCGGTGTCCAGCCAAGCCGTGCCCCGGCTCAGCACTTCCACACGCAGGGACTGCTGTTGCAGGTAGGCCAGGTTCACATCGGTAATCTCCAGTTCGCCGCGCACCGACGGTGCGATATTACGGGCGATATCGACCACCTGGTTGTCGTAGAAGTAAAGGCCGGTAACCGCGTAGTGAGATTCTGGCTGGGCGGGTTTCTCCTCGATATTGATGGCCTGACCCAGCGCGTCAAAGGAAACCACGCCGTAGCGTTCCGGGTCCTGCACATAGTAGGCAAAGACCGAGGCGCCCTGCTCTCGCTGGCTGGCACTCTTGAGCTTGGCGGATAAACCACCGCCGTAGAAGATATTGTCACCCAGTACCAGGCTGACCAGGCTGGAGCCAATGAACGGCGCACCGATAATAAAAGCCTGGGCCAATCCATCCGGGCTGGGCTGTACCGCGTATTGCAGGCTGATGCCCCACTGGCTGCCGTCTCCCAACAATTCGGAAAATGCCTGCTGGTCGCGCGGCGTGGTGATAATCAGGATCTCGCGAATGCCCGCCAGCATCAGGGTTGCCAGTGGGTAGTAGATCATGGGTTTGTCATAGACCGGCATCAATTGTTTACTCACCGTGCTGGTCAGCGGGTGCAGGCGGGTGCCGGAACCGCCGGCCAGGATGACGCCCTTGTAGGCGCTGCTTGTCATGTGTCGGCCCTAAAACGTGGTGGATGCGCTTATGGAGGTATTAGTGGCGGCATTATAAGCCGAAATAACAAAGACTTACGAACTGCCGGTATAACTATCCGGTCGTATTGGAAGAGGCTTAAACTATGATTTAGGTTTTTCGATGAGAAAGTGGCCGGGCTGGCGTACCAGCGAGTCGAACCGATAGACAATCCGTTGGGCCGAAAAGTGTTAACCATGTCTCCGGTCTATACCGGAGATAAATGGTGCCGGAAAGAGGAATTGAACCCCCGACCTTCTCATTACGAATGAGCTGCTCTACCGACTGAGCTATTCCGGCATTGAAGAAACCTCGAGAGCGCGGGAATATACCCCGCAACCCCTTGTTCTGCAAGGATTTCACGCGTAAGTTTACAGGGTGGAAAAATTCAATATCTGCTTCTCGGGCGAAACGCTGCCAGAACACGACCTGGCCACCGTCAAGCAAGGCTTCTCCCGCTGGTTCCACATCCAGGAAAGCCACCGTGTAGACGCATTTTTCAGCGGCCAACAGATTACTCTCAGACGTAACCTCGACAAGGCGGAAGCCGCCGGCGTTTTCGTCGCGCTCCGCCAAATGGGCATAGTCACCCATATCGAAAAGGTCGAGGCTGAGGAAATCATACTGGCCGGCGCGGAGCAGGCCGCCCCCGCTCCGCGCCGTCGCAAACGACAGCCGGGTGCGCCCAATCTGTTCGATGTGCAGCTTTCCGAGCGCGCCGGCATTGATGCAGACCAGACCTCCGTCAGCAAATCTCTGGCCACCGCGCCGATCATTGCCGCCGCCATCATGTTGCTCGCCTTTATGCTGGTGGGATTGCGATTCTGGGCGGAGAATCGGGTCCAACCGGACTTCGGACTCGGCACGGTTGCGGTCGACCCACACCAACAACCGGTTGTACAGATCGGCGAGCAGTTACTGTTCCACGATCGCGCCGGGCTGGCTACCCGTGATGTCGCCCTGGCAAGCTTTGGGTTTGAGAACGCCTCCGCCTTCGATTTCTTTGACAATGGCGACTTGCTCATCCTGCAGCAGGAGCCGCCGGCAACCGTACCGGTATGGCTACAAACCTGGCTGGGCATGCAAGAACGCGCCGGTGCCAGTTTGCGGCGCTGCCAAATTGAAAGCGGTAACTGCGAGACCTTGCTGGCAGAACTGGGACCGACCTCATTCGTGGTTGACCGGCGCACCGATCAAATTTACCTGGCCGATGCCCAGGCAGATTCTCTGCGCAAGCTGAGCTCGGCGGGTAAGACCATTGCCAGCCGCGCCATTGAACTTACCGACCCGCTACATTTGAACTTGCAGGAAGGCATACTCTATCTCACCCAGTCGGGTACGGATGCAGTGTTGGTTGTAAAGCCCGACGACCGGGAGTTCGGCAAAGCACTGGACACCATCAATCTCAAGGTTGAAAACGCCGGCCAGACCGGGCACATATATCCCGGTGATATGGCCTGGTTCAATGAGCGCTGGTGGACCATCATGCAATCCCGTGATGGCAGCACCGCCGGGCTCTATTTGTTCAGCCCGCGCTGGAAATTTGAGCGCCGCGTTGAATTGCCCGACACCGCACATCCTGCGGCGCTGGCCCGCTGGTCCGCCAAAATGCTGGTTAGTGACCTCGGTAGCGAAACCATCTACCGCTTTGACGCCGCCACGCGGGCAGAGAAAGAGTTCAGCTCAGCATCCATCAGCAGCAGCCTGGGCGAACGGCAGTCGCGGCTCAGTATGTCATCGGTACTACAGGTACTAATTCTGCTGATGTTGTTTGTCGCTGCTGCCGCTCTGCTGGCGCTGGGCGTACTGAGGTCACTGCGTGGCAAGGTCTTCATACCGCCGGCGGACAGCAACGAGCGCGGTTTTGATATTAACAACGAAGCAATCGACTGGCTGGACCCGGCACCAGACTCTGAGAAAAAAATGCGCATTGCCGGCTACGGTATCGCCGGCTTTGCCACACTGTTGTTGCTTAGTGCGTTTATCGCCCAGTTCAGTATTTGGACAATGATCGCGATCAGCATTATTTTGGCAGGCTGCGGTGGCTACTATTTTGCACGGCATAGAACCGCAGGATGTCACCTGGGCCTGCACGATGGCAACCTGATCGTGGTGGACCACACCGGCACCTACCGGATTGGCACGGGACCCAACATCCAGTATTTTCACAACTATGTCATGATCGATGATGTCATTGTTTATCTCGGCAATCCCCTGCTAAAGCAGTTTGCCAGCGGGCCTTTGCAAGAAAAATTCGCACCGGTGGTTCATACCGGAATCAAGATCGATCGCACTACCTTGCAGGTGAAACTTATCCAAAACCGGCATCCCATGTTACTGGGAATATTTGGCCTGGTGTTGGCAATTGCCTGTGCTCTGCTCCTGGTATTACTCACATAAAGCAGATGATTCCGGTATGCTTGTCGCATGTCTGAATCACTACAGCCCTGTGTGGGGCTCTTCGTTACCTGCCTTGCTGATCTAATGCGTCCCTCCGTGGCATTCAGCACTATCAAGTTGCTCAAGCAAGCCGGCTGCGAAGTGGAAGTCCCCCTGCAACAAACCTGCTGTGGACAACCCGCCTACAATACTGGCGATTTCGACACGACCCGGCCACTGGCCAGGCAGATGATTGAGCGCTTCGTCGAATACCCCTATGTAGTGGCGCCATCGGGCTCCTGCGTGGGCATGATCAAGCACCACTACCCTCGCCTGTTCAAAGAAATGCCGGAGTGGCACAGCCGCGCCGTCGACCTCGCTGACCGAACCTGGGAGGTCACCGGCTTTCTGGTTGATGTACTGGACTATCGGCCCGAGCTGTTTGCCCAGGCATCCACGGCGCGCATCTTCACCTACCATGACAGTTGTGCCGGCCTGCGCGAGCTCGATATCAAGCAGCAACCCCGCCAACTACTGCGACAGGTCAGTGGCATAGAGATCACCGAGATGCAGGCGACCGATGTGTGCTGTGGATTTGGCGGCACCTTCTGCGCCAAAATGCCAGAAATCTCCGAAAAGCTGGTCAGCAACAAACTCAACCATGCACTGGAATCCGGTGCAAATGTATTACTCGGTGGCGACCTGGGTTGCCTGCTCAATATCAGTGGTTATGCCAGTCGCACCGGCAAGACCATAGAGATTCGCCACATCACTGAAGTACTGGCCGGCGAGTTGGGCGAGCCCGGCATCGGCGAGGGACAGTCGTGAAGCTATCCAGCGAGCATTTTCTGGACAATGCCCACGAGGCGCTGGCCAACCAGACCCTGCAACTAAATATGGGCTTGCTGGGCAGGTTTCTTCCTGCCGTGCGCGACAACGCTATCGGTCAGTTGGGGCAGTTTAAGGAGTTGCGCAGTCATGTTAAGGGGATACGCGACCACACTCTGGACAACTTGGATTACTACTTGCGCCAATACGAAGAGCAGGTGGTACTCAACGGTGGCCATGTGCACTGGGCCAGGGACAGCGCCGAGTGTAACGATATTGTTTTAAAAATTTGTCAGCAGCACCAGGCGCGCACTGTCGCCAAAGGCAAATCCATGATCACCGAGGAGACCGCCCTTACCGAGCACCTGGAAAAAGCCGGTCTGCAAATCACCGAAACCGATCTCGGTGAATATATTATGCAGATCGCAAAGCAGCCACCCGGCCATATTGTGGGTCCGGCTCTGCACATGGGTATCGATGAGATTCGCGAGCTGTTTATGGAACATCACGATCTTGGTCCGCGCGAACTGCCAGACGCACCCGCCATGGTGCAGGAGGCTCGCAAAATTTTGCGGGAGCGCTTTCTCAAGGCCGACGTAGGCATCATCGGCGCCAACGCCCTAATCGCTGAAAATGGCAGCTCGCTGCTGGTTACCAACGAGGGCAACGGCGATTTAGTATCCACACTTCCCAAGGTGCAAATTGTCTGCACCTCCATTGATCGGGTCTTGCCACGCCCCGAAGACGCCGGCGCCCTGCTCCGCCTACTGGTACGAAGCGCCGTTGGCTCGGTGACCAGCGAGTACGTCAGCTACTACTGCGGACCCCGGCGCGCGGACGATGTCGATGGTCCCGAGGAATTTCACGTGGTGCTGCTGGACAATCGCCGCAGCGATATTATTGGCGGCAATTACCAGGACATGCTCGCCTGTATGCGCTGCGGCGCCTGCCTCAACCACTGCCCGATATATATCGGCACCGGTGGCCAGGCCTATGGCTGGGTGTACCCAGGTCCCATGGGTTCGATCCTGACGCCGCTGTTAAAAGGGCTGGAAACAGCCAACGCCCTGCCCAACGCCTGCACCACCTGCGGACGCTGCGCCGAGGTATGCCCCGCTGAGATTCCCCTGCCCGATCTGCTCCGGGATTTGCGCGCCGAAGAACTGGAGCAAAAACTGTCGCCGGCCAGTTGGCGCTGGGGCATACGATTACACGGCTGGCTGGCACGCGCGCCCTGGCTGTATCAACTGCTCACCGGTATCGGCGTCAAGCTCATGTACTGGCTGGGTCGCCGCCGCGGCCGCTTGACCAGCTTGTTAATTCCCAACGGCTGGACCCAGGTTCGCGACCTTCCCGCTCCGCAAAATGGCACCTTTATGAGCCAGTGGAAAAAGGCCAGACGATGACTGCAGCACAGGCTGAGATACTCGACCGGGTGCGCCAGGCACAGTGCGGTTCGAATGACGACTACGAGATACAGCAATCCCTGGCCGCCCTCGGCAGTGCACCGGCCGCGCCGCTGGATTTTGACGATGTGCTCGAATCCTTCCTGCTGCGCTTGAGCCGCAATCAGGTCGCGGTGGATTTTGCCGCCAACCGCACCGAGGCCGTACAGCGAATTTCTGACTTTCTCTATAAAAGACACGCCACCCGCCGGGTAGTCGCCGGACATGATTCCAGGCTGGCGGCCATGCCCTGGCGCGAGGGTGGCGTACTGGTACGCTTTGATGTTGCGGCACCTGAAGATTCGGCCAGCATCAGCTATGCCAAAATCGCCGTGGCAGAGAGCGGTTCTGTCGTGCTGTTTAGTAGTCGCGATAACCCCGCCACCAACAACTGGCTGGTAACTGACCACATCGTTATCGTCGATGGTCAGGACTTGGTAGCCAGCTATGAGGACGCCTGGGCGCACATACGTAACCTGACCGCAGATTCCCTCCCCAGGGGAGTTCATTTTATTTCAGGCGCCTCCAGTACTGCTGACATTGGTGGCCACCTGGTAAGGGGGGCACACGGTCCGCAGTGTCTGCACATCGTTTATATAGGCGAAGCTGCCACCGACCTGCAAGCGCGGGTGCTGGAAAAAGCAGCGAACATTAAGGTCTGAATGGAATCAACTGAATACCTTCGTGAGTGTATTCAACAATGCGGGTTTGAATAGCCATATCAATTGTCCAATCATTGGGTTTACGGATTCAGTTATCTTCCGTATCTTTTTGCTCTATTGCAATCACTGGAGTCGACACATGCACCTGGCATTCAGTTCCATGAACACGCTTAATGACCCAGAGCCCGCCATACTGGCCCAGGCATTGGAGGAGCGCGGTTTCGAATCGCTCTGGTACGGCGAGCACAGCCATATTCCCTGCTCGCGCAAAACGCCCTACCCACCCGGTGGAGATCTGCCCACGCCCTACCTCGAAATGATGGACCCGTATTTGTCACTGATGGCCGCCGCAGCAGCCACTACCACACTGAAACTCGGTACGGGCATCGCCCTGTTAATGGAGCGGAATATTTTTGCCCAGGCCAAGACAATTGCCACCCTCGACCGCCTCTCCGGTGGCAGAGTGATGATAGGAACCGGCGTGGGCTGGAACGAGGAAGAGTTCAGCAATGTGAATTTGCACCCCTTCAACAAGCGTTACGGCGTTCTCAAGGAAACCGTAGCCGCCACCCGCGCCCTATGGACGGAAGAGGAGGCGGAGTATCACGGTGCCTATATCAACTTTGATAAAGTTTGGGCCAACCCCAAACCCGTGCAAGCCGGTGGGCCGCCCATCTACCTGGGCGCTATGGGCCCGCTGGGTGTAAAACACGCCGCTGGCTGGGCCGACGGCTGGTATCCCGTGGATGTCGCCCTGCCGGATGTAAAATCCGCACTGGCGAGCTTTCGCCAGTTGGTAGCCGAGCAGGGGCGCGACCCGGACGCAGTGGCAATTAACCTGCAGATCATGGACACTACCGACCTCGACAAACTCAAGGTTTACCGGGACCTGGGCATTGAGCGTGCCACCATTGGTGTCGCCATGGAGCTGTGGAACCAACCGGAAGCGGTAATGCCCATGATTGATGAGTTTGCGCGCGTTATCCCGGAACTTAAGGCCTGACACGGAGACAGACCCATGACACGAATTTTCAGCTTCACGCTTGCGCCGCTGCTACTGGCAAGCCCTGCATTCGCCGGAGTTCAGAAAGGAAGCTTTGGCCCTGGCGGAGAAAATCGACATACCGAAGGCCGCCAGGGAACCGGGGCTTCATGGCTCGCAGCTCTACAGTTGAGCCACGAAGAACTTGTCGGAATAAAATGAAGACTTACCCTCCTGTTGCGCGACAGCCACCTCCTCACTTTCTCGTGCTTGTGGGTGCTGTAGTTATCAACTATTAGGTGCAACTCCATTTCTTTCGGCGTTTGCTTCTCTACAGTTTTTAGAAAAGATAAAAACTCCTGATGCCGATGTCGCTGCCTGCACTGTCCAATAACTTCTCCAGTCGCCACATGTAACGCTGCAAATAGCGTACTTGTACCATGTCGCTTGTAGTCGTGGGTCATCGTGCCGGCACGCCCTTTCTTCAGCGGAAGGCCCGGCTGGGTGCGATCCAACGCCTGGATAGAAGATTTCTCATCAACACAGAAAACCACTGCATTTTCCGGAGGAGATAAATGAAGGACACTACAGTAGGTTCAACGAGGCCCCTTTGGAGTGCCGGTTGAAGGTAGTTTTGACGGAAATTTTGACGATGTTTCAGACCAATACGGTCACGAATTGTAGCAGGCGGTAATTCTTCATTCTCCAGCACCAGAATTAACCGTTCAACTGGGTCGGTGACTGGGTCGGTAACTGGGTCGGTAACTGGGTCGGTAACTGGGTCGGTAACTGGGTCGGTGACTGGATCCCTACCGGGTTCCTCAGATACCGCTGTCCGCCAGATGGTGGTGACAAAACCGCCGTTGAGGGCGAACTCGGGCTCAGGCAGACCTGCGGAGTTGCAGAGGCGGATCATGTCGCCGGTGCCGGTGCCCATACGCTCGATATATTTGGTCAGATAGAGTGATTCGGCAAGGAGCGGGTCGCCGCGAAGATGCCCGCCGAGTAGATCTCGCTCCCGTGCAAACTCTTTCTGAACACTGCTGATGAAGATTTTCATGGAGTGCTTCCAATCTCCCCCAAAATCTCCTTCAACGCCTTGTCCGGCGCTGTTGCGGATGGTAATCGCTTTCCTTCGGTCTGAACTGTCAAGGAATCCTTGACAGTTGCACAAGGGACTGCTGCATAAAGAATAAGTTCACTCATTGGGCACCGCCGAGTTGTTTGAGAATTTTCCGTAGTACCTTATCGGTATCCCGTGTCTCGGTTTCAATATCGTCCAACCCGGCGACAATCTCCGCAATCGGGCGATAGATTTCGGCTTTCCATCCATCACTTTCTGCCTTCCTTCTGTTTGAGGTCTTTCTCCAGTTCCTCAATGGCTTTCAAATCTTCGGCATCGGCATCGAGTGTTTCGCTTTGGCGGCGTTTGCTGTCAAAGGTTTCATAGTGTTGGTGGGCGATGGATTTCATGTCTTCGTGGTTGACCATGCCGGGTCCATGCAGAACGGGTTGTTCGCTGAATTCCAAAAGGCGGTCGATGTTTTGCCGCCAATAATCAAGTGTGATGTTTTGGCGTTGTTGGGCACGAAGTTCGGCTTGCTCAAGGAAGATGACGACGAGGCGGTTAAGGGTATCAATTTCGCTTTCAGCGAGGTAATTTTTGGCGACGATGACATCATGCTTTCGCACGCGGGAGCCGCTTCTGGTAGTGAGCGCCATGTTGGGAGCATCGGGGTCGGCGCGGTCAATGATAAGTTCCGCCGCGGTTTTTCCTGTAGTTGCGAAGAGCAATTTGTTCTGCACCTCGGCGAAGAATATCTGGGTTTCCTGCTCGCGCTGGCGATAGTCGTTACTGAGGGCAAAGAGGTCGCGAACTTTTTGGTAGAAGCGTTTTTCCGACGCTCGGATTTCGCGGATGCGGGCAAGCAGTTCATCGAAGTAATCCCAACCGCCGGGGTTCTTGAGGCGTTCATCGTTCATGACGAAACCTTTGACCAGGTATTCGCGCAGGTGGGTGGTTGCCCATTGGCGGAATTGCACGCCACGCGGCGAGCGGACGCGGTAGCCAATGGCGAGGATGAGGTCAAGGTTGTAAAGATTGGTTTTGTAGTCTTTGCCGTCTGCGGCAGTTGTCAAGGAATCCTTGACAACTGAATCGGGGCTCAATTCTCCGTCCTCAAAGATGTTCCTGGCATGAAGGCTGATATTCTGTTTGCTGGTCTGGAAAAGTTCGGCAATTTCAACCTGGGTAAGCCAGACGGTGTGCCCGTCAAGGCGCAGGTCAAGGCGGGTCGTACCGTCTTCCGATGTGTAAAGAATGAGTTCGCTCATTGGGCAACGCCGAGTTGTTTGAGGATTTTTCGTAGTGCCTTATCAGTATCCCGCGCCTCGCTTTCAATATCGTCCAACTCGGCGACAATCTCCGCAAGCGGGCGATAGGTTTCAGCATCTGATGTGTGTATGTAGCGGCTGGGGGAGATGTTGTAGTCGTTCTTCTTCAACTCGGCGTGGGCGACGATGCGGCTGAGTTTTTCTTCTTCTTTCCAATCAATGAGGGTGTTGGCAATGCGCTTAATATCGTTGTCTGGAATGAAATTCTTGGGGTCACCTTTTTCGAAAATCTGGCTGGCGTTGACGAGCAGGACCTTGCCCCGCCGCGCCTTCGGTTTGGCCTTGTTGAGGAAGAAGACGATGCCCGGTGCGGTGGTGTTGTAGAAAAGATTTTCGGGCAGGTAGAGGACGCTTTCTATGAGATCCTGGTCCACGAACCACTGGCGGACGGTCTTTTCCTTGTTGGCGCCGGCATTGCCGGAGCCGCGGGATGCAGCACCGGTATCCAGCACCACGGCGGCGCGGCCGGTGGCGTTGAGGCTGGCGTGCATGTGCTGCACCCAGCCCCAGTCGGCGGAGGATTTGCCGGGGAAACCGGCTGCGACGGGGAAGCGGTTGAGCTCGTCGTTGTCGTAGTCGGCCTCGGTGTACTCGCCCTGATTCCACATGGGATTGGCGATGACGTGGTCGAAGGTGCGGAGTTTGCCGCGCTGTCGGAACTGGGGATTCTTGAAGGTGTCGCCGATGGCAACCTCGCCCTCCATGTCGTGGATGATCATGTTCATGTTGGCCATGGCCCAGGTCTCGGGGATGTATTCCTGACCGAACAGGCGCAGCGGCGCATACTGGCGTTTCCCGGCGGCCTTCATTTTCGCCTTCATGGCGAGTTCGCACTTGATGAGGAGGCCGCCGGAGCCGCAGGTGGGGTCGTAGATTTCCATGCCGGGGTCGGGCGCGAGCACCCGTGCCATGATCTCGCCGACTTGGCCGGGGGTATAGAACTCGCCGGCGCTCTGGCCGCCGCCCTCGGCGAACTTGCGGATGAGGTATTCGTAACTTTTGCCGATGATGTCGGCTTCGACATCGTCCAGCCCGAGGCGCTTGGTGCTGACGGCCTCGATGAGGTTGGAGAGGCGGTCGTCGCCGAGGTCGCGTTGGCCGTGGGTGGTGGCGTTGAAGTCAACGCGGTCAATGATGCCCTGCAAAGGTGGGTTTTCCCGGGCGATGGCGCGCATGTGGGTGGTGACGCCTTCGCCGATCCCGTCGGAGAGGCCGCGGATGACAGACCAGACGGGTTGCTCGGGATCGTCCGGCACGAGGGGTAGGTAGAAGCGGACAAGTTTGTGGCTGGCTTTGGCAAGTTGGAATGCCTTGTTGCGCGAGCCGACCTTGGCGGCGATACGATTCAACTCATCATCAAAGACATCGCAAAGCCGCTTGGTGAAGATGAGGGGGAGGATGTAATCCTTGTATTTGGGCGCGTCCTTGGCGCCGCGAATGGAGCAGGCGGCGCCCCAGATCCAGGATTCGAGGGGTTTCGAGTTTTCAAGTTCACCCTTCGCTTTATCTGACCCGTTGTGACGAACAGAGCCGGCGCGGGGGTTGTTATTCGTTCGCTTGTTCATGTCTCCGTTTTCCAGGAAAAAGATTTACGGTCAAGCCCGGACAAACGCGACAAAACCGTGCGTTACATTACCGTGCTGATTTTATCTAAGTATGCGTCTGTCCGCAGCCTGAAAATGCTAACGACAATCTGGCGCGAAGTATAGAAAATATTAACCGGGTCTATGGCGTTGCTGCGCCTGTCTCGGGTGTCCAGAAGCTTAGAGAACTTTAGCGACCGACTCAGCCAGATAATCAATATTGCTGTGATTCACACCGGCCACGTTGATACGCGACGAGCCCACCATGTAGACGCTGAATTCTTCACGCAATCTATCCACCTGAGCCTCACTCAGTCCCAGGAAGGAAAACATGCCCTTTTCCCGGCGTATAAAGCTGAAGTCCGCACCGGAGGCCGCGCTGAGTTTTTCATCGAGCAGGCCGCGAAAGCTGTTGATGCGCTCACACATCTGCGCCAACTCCCGGCGCCAGACCTGGCCCAGATGTTCATCGGTGAGAATTTTACCCGCCAGGATTGCACCGTGAGCCGGTGGCATGGAGTATATTTTGCGCGCCGCCTTCATACCCTGAGATGTCAGTATCTCGGCGCTGTCGGCGGTTTTTCCGACGAACACAGTCGCACCGGTGCGTTCGCGATAGAGTCCAAGATTTTTCGAACAGGAAGCGGCGATTAATACCTCGGGCACCGTTGCCACCATGTGACGCAATCCCCAGGCATCTTCATCCAGACCATCGCCGAGGCCCTGGTAGGCGATATCGATAAAAGGCACCAGGTCGCGCTCTGCACAGAGCGCGGCTATTAACTGCCACTGCTGCCGGGATAAATCCGCCCCGCAGGGGTTGTGGCAACAGCCGTGCAGCAACACCACGTCACCGGGCGCCGCTCGGTGCAGGTCTTCCAGCAGGCCGGCAATATCCACGCCATGGGTGACCGGGTCGTAATAGCGATATTCATTGATTTGCAAACCAACGCTGCCAATCAGCGGTATATGGTTGGGCCAAGTGGGGCTACTCACCCACACGGCGGCGGAATCACTGGCTGCCTTGACCAGCTCCGTCCCAATGCGCAGGCCGCCACAACCGCCGGGGGTCTGCACGCTACTAACGCGCCCCTCCAGCAAGGCGGGGCTGTCCGCGCCCAATATCAATTGCTGCAGCCCGGCATTAAAATCCGCATCGCCGGCCTGGGCGATATAGACCTTGGTCACCTCTTGTTCGGTGACAATCTGCTGGGCCATACGCACCGCTTCAAAAACCGGCGTCGCACCGCTTTCGTCTTTGTAGACACCCACAGTGAGGTCTACCTTGTCGGGGTTTGAATCTTGCTTACACAGGGCCGACAGGCCGAGGATCGGATCTGGGGCTAAGCGCTCTAAATGTTCAAACATGATTTTTCCTGCCTGTCAGGCGGCGAGGTAGGGATTGTCTAACAGCTTGATGCCGCGCTCAACCGGCATTTTTACCCAGGCGGATTTATCTACCGGTTCAGTACGCAAAATTATGATTTTCCAAATAGCCGGCGCAGGTATGGATTGAGCATACGGCCCGGCGGGTCCAGCACATCGCGCAGGCAGTCTACGCCCAATTCAGCGGGCACCGTGTATTCCATCTCGGCAAAGCGCACTACCCGCGGGTGTGCCAATACCGCGTAGGAAGGGCCGATGCGATGTTTGGCATCGCCGTAGGCAAAATCCAGAGTATTGTTGTACACAAAGTCCTTGATATACCGGTTCTTCTCCGGTTTTGTGAGTGAAGATTAGGCCGCAACATAGAACATCGAGTCATTATCCGGTAGCGATGACTGCCTGATCTTGAGTTTGAAATACTCGGTATCCCTGATGCCTCTGGCGCGCTTGCGGATCATGCCGATATCGATAATGCCCACACGGTGGTTTCTCAACGACTTTGCAAACTTCTTCAGGTAGAGCATAGTCGATTGATCGGCTATCCGGCACCAGGCTTCCAGTCTCTCTTGCATCAGTTCGACAGTCTTTGATTCCCACCAGGCATGAAGCTGCTCCTTCAGAATATACAGCGTATTGAAATTGGCATTTTCATCCAATAACCGTTGCCTCCGTTTTTTCAGTGGTTTCTGCCGGAAGTTGCTTTAGATGTGGCGGCACAGGCCACTGATCATGCGACAGCAGCGGCGGGTGAAACGCCATCCCGTGTCAACAAACTCACAGCTCTCTATCCGCCGTTCGTTCTTGCTGATACATACTTGGGCCAGCTCCATTTCAATCACGCAGGGATAACCAAACAGCGGCACATCCCTGACCTGTCGGCAGACATAGCGGTTGACCGTTCCCTGCTGCTCGGTAACGGGGTCTATGGCTTTTCTGCGCCTGTCCCGGCGGCAGCAAATGACGAGCTGTCCCTCCTCCTCGTCCAGTTTTATCTGATTGACGCACTGCCCCTTAAGGCCCAAAATATCCCTCTGGATGTCGATTTCCATATACCTGTTCCATATAAAGTTGTGATGAGCCTTATATACCAACAGATTACGTGGGGATCGGCATCCTTTTATGATTGCTAGTTCTAACACTCTCCGCTATAGTTAAAACCTATAAGATTCTTACAAATTCTTGGAGATTCTCAATGTCAATGAAGGCAATCTCAGTCCGGCTAGATGATGAAATCCTCAAGCGGGTCGGTCGTATGGCAGAAGCCATGGATAGACCCCGTGCCTGGCTCATGGCACACGCCATCAAACAGTTTATAGAACAGGAAGAGTGGTTTATCCGGGAAGTGGAGCTTGGCATTAAAGCCGCCGATAAGGGACAACTAAAAGAACATGCTGACGTAAAGGCCAATTGGGAGGCCAGACGTGAAGCTGCAATGGACTGAGCCAGCGGCACAAGACCTCGAAAAAATTGAAGAATATATTTCCAGAGAGAACAGTCCAACAGTTGCTATCGACATCGTACTGAGAGTTATCAATGCAGTAGAAACCGTATTGCCTGCTCATCCACGGGCAGGCCGAATGGGACGTGTTACAGACACCCGTGAATTCGTAGTTGAAGGCGTACCCTTCATCGTCATCTACAGACAAATCGGCTCTGGCCAGTTGCAGGTTATTCGCGTACTCCACGATGCACAGCAATGGCCGTCAGCGAATTAGCATGGATTAAAATCCGCATCGCCGGCCTGGGCGATATAGACCTTGGTCACTTCTTGTTCCGTGACAATCTGCTGGGCCATACGCACCGCTTCAAAAACCGGCGTCGCACCGCTTTCGTCCTTGTAGACACCCACAGTGAGGTCTACCTTGTCGGGGTTTGAATCTTGCCTGCACAGGGCCGACAGGCCGAGGATCGGATCTGGGGCTAAGCGCTCTAAATGTTCAAATATGATTTTTCCTGCCTGTCAGGCGGCGAGGCAGGGATTGTCTAACAGCTTGATGCCGCGCTCAACCGGCATTTTTACCTGGGCGGATTTATCTACCGGTTCAGCACGCAAAATTATGATTTTCCAAATAGCCGGCGCAGGTATGGATTGAGCATACGGCCCGGCGGGTCCAACTCGTCGCGCAGCGTAAGGAACTCAGCCCAATGTGGATAGAGCGCCGCCAATTGTGCGCCGCGCAGGCTGTGCCACTTGCCCCAGTGCGGTCGGCCCTGGTATTTGTGAAATACCTGCTCCACCATGGCCAGGTAATTCTGCCAGCCCGGGTCATCCATAAACTGGTGCACAGAGATAGAACAGCCGTCGCGCTCGCTGAACATACCGATCATGGAGTCATCTGCCTTGACATAGCGATACTCCAGGGGAAAACCCACATTGGGGGCATTTTTGCGAATGGTCGCCAGCACATCACGCAGGCAGTCTACGCCCAGTTCAGCGGGCACCGTGTATTCCATCTCGGCAAAGCGCACTACCCGCGGGTGTGCCAATACCGCGTAGGAAGGGCCGATGCGATGTTTGGCATCGCCGTAGGCAAAATCCAGGGTATTGTTGTACACAAAGTCCTTGATGCCCGGAATCTTGCGGGTGAATTCAAAGGCCTCGCGCAATTCATTCACTGCGTAGGGATCGTCTTCGATAATGTCCTGTTCGTCGGCACCCGCCTCGTTGGTGATAATCACAATGGTGCGGTCTGAATTGGGCAGGGGAAACAGTTCAAACTGCTGGTTGTCGCGGGCCATGCCGGGTATGTCTTCCAGCACACTGTCCGTGTGAGCAATCCACTCCTGCTGGTGCAGGCGGTGCTTCTCCCGGTTCTGAAAACGCATGCGCGTGATAACACCCATTGAGCCCAGCGACACTATGCCACTGCGCAGCAGCTCTGCATTGTTGTTTTCATCGCAGTCAATAACATCGCCGCCCGAAGTCAGCAGGCGCATACCCTTGACGAAGGAGGACATGGAGCCCAACTCCATGCCGGTGCCGTGGGTAGAGGTAGCAACTGCACCCCCCAGACTCTGGTAGTTAATATCTGACATATTCCGGATGGCCTGTCCGACCTCTTCCAGCATAGGCCCAAACAGAAATAACTTGGTGCCCGCCCAGACCTCGCACTGTAGTGTCTCGGCGTCGTCACCGATCAAACCCATCAGGCCATCCAGCGTAATCATGGTGCCATCGGTCGGCACCAGGCCGGTCCAGGAATGGCCGCTGCCAATGGGCCGCACCGTGCCGGTGGAGGTTGTCAGCAAATCGATAATCGCCTGTTCCGATTCAGGCGCGGTAATATTTTTGGGTTCACTGGCGAGGTTGCCACCCCAGTTTTTCCAGGTAAATTTGCGCGCGGATTGCGCCAGCGCCCGCATGGGATTGAGAGAGAGCACACCGGCCAGCGTCGCGCCGGCGCCCAGTAGTTTGCGTCTCGTCCAGTTTTCAATCATGGTGTACTGCCACTGTAGTTGCCAAGCGGTAGACTATAGCGCAAGCTGGCGCTTTACGCGCACCCTGACAAGGCGAATCATGCCCCTTCACCAGGCGACTGTCGGCAGTAAAGACAGGCAGGCCCCGCACGACGAAGACGAGGTATATTTTGTACTGAAAGGCACAGCCCGCATGCATCCGGGCGAGAAAGAGCGAGAAGTAACAGCGGGTTAGCAGTTTGGCAATTCCACAGTCACTGTACCGGTGACGTGATCGCCGAGTTGATTGCTGCCTTTAATCTCAAGCTCCACAGTACCCGCATCTATCGCCGCCACCTGGCCGGTGAATGTCATGCGGTCTCCGGGAAAGTTGGGAACCCCCAACCGAATTGACACCGACTTGAGGCGAGCGCGACTGCCGGCCCAATCGGTGACGTAGCGGCCCACCAGCCCATTGGTAGTGAGAATGTTCATAAATGCAGCGGGGGTTCCAGCCGCCTGGGCGGCATCCTTGTCGTGGTGTACATCCTGAAAATCGCGACTGGCGATGGCGCCGCCCACAATTAACCTGGCGGTGATATCAATTGCCAACTCGGGTAGTTGATCACCACAACCGAGTTCACTGGCGACAATATCACTCACCGGCCTGCTCCCCACTCTTGTAAACCAGCAAGCGGAAACTCATGGTGCCCACTATTTCGTCGCGCTGGTTGTAATAGGTAGACAGCTCCTCCAGAAAATAGCCCTCTCCCAGCGCCGTGGTTTTGAGTTCCGAAATCGATTCGCAGCGCGACCTAAAGTAAACACGGTCGCCCTCTTGCAGGTAGCGCAGGTATTTCTGCTCACAGTTTACCGCCACCACGCCTGTGTAACCGGCCGCCACCAATACCTTGCGCACCGCAAACTGACCTGACTTTGCAGAACCCGGCGCGTGCTCGCCGCCATAACCGGCCATGCCCCACACCTGCAGCATAGTCGGCGGCGCCACTAATCCATCATGACCCGCATCACGCGCTGCAACTGCGTCAAGGTAAGCAGGATTGCGATCGCCCATAACCTCGCACCAGTGTCGAATCATGGGTGCATTAACCGCATCCCAGGCCAGGAAGGGGCCAGACTCAAGACCCACATACTGCTGTAGATTCAGCTCCGCATCGACCGAGACTGTCACACTACCTGCTGCTGACATCGTCGCGTTCAGAACCCAAACAGGCCGACATCCAGCTTGCGGTGTTCATCGGTGGGCTGGACAAAGTCCTGTATATGATGCGCACCGTTCAACTCGCTGTGGTAGTCACCCGCCTTGGCGCTCTCATCATAGAACTGTGAATACCACTTGCGCACGGTGCGAAAGGGGCCGTCCTTTTTCATTTGCATAATTTTCAGGGCCGGGCGCTTGTGGGCCCACACATCAAAGTCTGCCGAGAAGGCAAACAGGGCACCAGCCTGGATTTCCCTGGCGGCAGCGATATCTGCGTCGGTGTGCGGCACATTCTGAGCCTGGGCCAGGGCCGCGTGCCAGACCTTGCTGACCCCATCGTCTATCGGTGTATTGGCAATCAGTTCGAAGGTGAGCACATCGCCGAATTGCTGCTTGGATAACAAAATGCCCGGGCCGGTGTACCAGGTAGTAGTGGTCAAATAGGCCTGGTAGGTCTGGTGGTAGCCGCCCTGGCGCTGAATGCAGATATGGTCCTTTAATTCATTCTCAAAATACTCGCAGGGCGCGCCGTGGGTGGGACCCAAATGCTGCGCATCGGCCATATTGTCGATGATCTCCTGGCCGTGCACGGCCAGCTCACCCAGGTGGTCCAGCTCCCAGTGCACCCAGCTCGGGTCGTCCCATTCATCCAGGCAAGGTGGCTCAAATTGTGGTCCACCCCCGGCCGGGTCAAACCACATCATCACGCAGCCCATGACCTCACGTACTTCGTAAGAGGTGAGCGCGCCGGATTTCGGACAGGGTCCATCGTGGTAGGGAATATCAGTAAGCCGGCCATCGGGACCGTAGCGCCAACCGTGATAGGGGCAGCGAATCGAATCGCCTTCTATCTGCTTGCCAGCGGCGACAATAACAGCGCTGCGACTGGCAGTGAGATGCGTACCCATATGCACACAATAGGCATCGAGCATGACCACCCTGCCGCTCTCGCCGCGATACATGGCAAAATCCTGGCCGAAAAAACGCACCGCCAGCGGTTGCTCGTCCAGCTCTTTGCTCTCTGCCACAATAAACCAGCCGCGCGGAAAGGTATGCGGTCCCAGCTTGTATTCAGCCGCTTTGGCCATAGTGTTCTCCAGCGCATCGGTACAGGTATCAGGTCGGTAATTATGGACGCTGCGGTAGCAACTCACCAAATGGGCCGGTCGCCATAACTAAACCAATCCCATATTCAAATGCAGCGCGGTTAATTCCGAAAATTGGTGAACTGCAGCGGTAAATCCAGCTCCAGCTCGCGCAACATAGCCATGGCCGCCTGCAGGTCATCGCGCTTCTTACCCGTGACCCGCACTTGCTGGTCCTGTAGCTGGGTTTGCACTTTCATCCTGGTGTCCTTGATGGCCTTGGTAATCTTCCTGCAGATATCGCTGGGCAAACCGTGCCGCAGCTCAACCACCTGCTTGACCTGCTTACCCACGGGCGTTACATCACCCAGTTCCATGGCCTTGGGATCCAGCTTGCATTTGATCAGTGCGCTGCGCAACATATCCACCATTTGCTCCGCCTGAAATTCCGCGTCGGCAGTAATCACCACCTTGCGTTCCTCTCGCTCAAATGACGCCCCCACACCCTTGAAGTCAAAGCGATTGGCGACAATCCGACCGGACTGATCAACGGCGTTGGCAAGTTGGTGTAAATCAACTTCTGAAACAATATCGAAGGAGGGCATATGGATTTTCCACAGCTAAACAAGAGGTGTGTATCATAGCAGAGTCCATGAAACCCAGGAGATGCTCAGCGAATGAAACAAACATGGCACATACTGGGCGCCGGCGCGATTGGCAGCCTGCTGGCAGGCAAGCTGCAGGCCGCAGGGTTAGAGGCCTGCCTGTTATATCGCCCGGGTCAGGGTTTTTCCTTAGACCAATTGTCACCGCAATCAATCGAGCGGCTCATTATTGCCACCAAGGCCAACCAGGCGCTACCGGCATGGCAGCAGGCACAAGAGTATTTGTCGCCGGACGCTATCGTAATTCTGATGCATAACGGCATGGGCGTCGCCGCGCAGATCCAGACTCTTAACCCACCGGTTCAACTGTACCTTGGCATTACCACTGAGGCGGCGCACTTCGACGCTGCAGGCAAACTGGTTCATGCGGGCGTGGGCGAAACCAGAATCGGCGGCGGCCATCAGCACCAGCCGAAATGGTTTGAACCGCTGGCCAATAGCGAGGAGCGCTTTATCTGGGAGGCAGACATAGAGGCCAGCCTGTGGCGCAAACTGGTGATCAACTGTGCCATTAATCCGCTGGCGGCAATTAACGACTGCAGCAACGGCGTACTTGCCAGCGACCCCGAGCTACGCCGGCAGGTACTGCAGGTATGTGAAGAATTAGCCGCCATTACCGCCGCCCGCAGCTACCGGCAACTGGCGCAGGAAGTTACCAGCCTGGCGTTTGACGTTATACACGCTACCGCCGACAATCAATCTTCGATGCTGCTCGATGTGCGCCGGCAGCGGGTAAGCGAGAATGAATACATCAGCGGCTATCTGGTGCGGGAAGCGACGCGGCTCGGTGTGCCCTGTCCCGCCAACAGCAAATTGTTTGAAAAAATGCGCGAAATTGACCTGGTAAATGCTGGAGGGCGCCCATGATCAGCACCACTGGTGGGGGCTGCCCCGGTATTTTGGGGCGCAGCGGTTACTGGCCTGGAGTCCAGCTTTCGTGCTGCTCGAACAGGTATTGCAAGGCCGCCTTGATACTGGCCTGCCAGGCGGCGTAGGGCGCACCGGGCAGCAAGGTGGTGTACCTGGAGATGGTTTGATTGGCGCACTCCCGTCGCAACAACATGCCGCATATATGCTCATTACAATTTACCTGCAAGTCCAGCACATCACTGCCCTCAGCGGGGCTGAGCGAAACATTGCCCTGCCAGGCAATTGCCCGCTCCAGTATCTCGCTGAGTTGATTGGCGTTCGGAACCAGCGGGCCGGCCGACTCAAACATCACTTCCGGCCTGCGCACACTGACCTCGACAACCCCTGGCTGCAGCCATTCGTTCACACCAAAAATTGCCAGCGTCAAAACGCCTATAGTCATGCACAGCAACAGCGGCCGCTGCCAGTCAGAAAAAGATGTTCTTGCCCAGAGGCCCCATTGTCCAGTGGGGAGCAGGTGACTGCGCGCACCGCGGCCCAGATCGGCGGGTAAATCAACTGTGGTTTCAACGGCATCTTCGGCGCGTGCAGCGCCGACCATAAATCTGGCCAGAGGCTTGCCGCGAGTAATCGGTAATTCACGCAGTATCGCCAGCACCTCCTGACGCACCCCCAGCGCAGATTTGGGTCTGTCGCGCGGGTCTTTCTGTAACAACCCGTCAACCAGTTCACTGAGCCGGCGCGACACATTTTTATCCAATTGGCACATGGGGACATGCGGTTTGCACACGACATCCTCGAGTGCAATGTGTTGATTGTCGTCATCGACAAAGGGGTGGCGCCCCGCCAACAGCCGATAAATCAGCAGACCCAAGGCAAACAGGTCAGAGCGCTGATCTACGGCTTCGCCGCGAACATGCTCGGGTGACATGGAGAAGTAACTGCCCATCACAACATTATCCGGCTGCCCCTCACTCTCTACTGCCGTCGATTGTGCGCCGGCTATGCCGAAATCAGTCAACTTGATATGGCCCGTGGGAGCCAACAGCACGTTCTCTGGTTTGAGGTCCCTGTGCACGATTCCTGAATGATGCGCTGTTGCCAGGGCGGCACCAAGATCCAGCGCCAGTTGCAAAACCGACAACAGGTCCAGTTGCGTGCGTTCCAGCAAATCCGCCAGGTCAGTACCTGGAACATACTCCATAACCAGAATGACGTAAGTACGTACCTCAACCACATCAAAGATTTGCACAATACAGCGATGATTCAACTGGGCCAGCGCACGGCCCTCGGCAATAACCAACTGTCGCGCCTCCCGGTCGCGTGGCACGCTGATAAATTTGAGCGCTACCCGGCGGTTGAGGCGTTGATCGAGAGCAAGGTAAACCCTACCCCCGCCGCCCTCTTGCAACAGCCGCAGAATCCGGTAGGAGCCAATCTCAGCGCGTCCCACGACCGCTAGTTCTCCTGCGGTTCCAACTCCAGCGCTCGCCAGCGCCGGCGCAGGCCAGAGCAAGAAACCTGTAGCAGCGCAGCGGCACAATCCAATTCACCGTTGCAGTCGTGATAGACAGCCTCAACTTCCACCATGGGTACATTGGCGGCGATGCGAATCTGCGGAATCGATTTTATCCGCTGGTACAGCGCCTGCCGCGAAACCTCCAGGACTCGGGCCGAACGGCTAATCTCGTGGCGCGCCTTCAGCATCGTTTCACAAATTTCTTCGTCGCTGATATCGCGCGCACTACGCTTGCGGCTACCTGGTGGCTTGAGCCCAGGCTCCATGTGAAGCGCCTGGAGTATATTGTCTGGCACCACAAGTCCGGCACTACCGCGACTGGCGATATCTATTTGCCTGGCAAAGTTCATCAGCTCGCGAATATTTCCGGGCCAGCTGTAACAGGCGAAATTCTGCATCAACATTGCCCACTGTCCGACCAGAATGGCGTTATCATCCATTTCGCCAGGCATAAAATCAGCCAGCAGGTGAGCCAGCAGTCGGCCTATATCTTCACGCCGCTCTCGCAATGGGCGAATGTAGATTTCAAAACCGCTGAGACGATGGCGCAGTGCGACGCTAAAATCAGAGCTTTCCAGCCCCGCGTCGGTAGCAGCGATGGCCCGCACATCGACGACCTCAACTGCGCCCCCGGCGGGCTGTATTTCACCCTCCTGCAAGGCGCGCAACAACAGCGGCTGTATGGCGTCTGCACTATCACCCACTTCGTCGAGAAACAGTGTCGTGCCATCAGCGCAGGCAAAAAAGCCCAATTTATCTGCATCGGCACCCGTAAATGCGCCGCGCCTGACACCAAATAGTTCCGCTGACGCCAGCTCCGCTGGTATTGCCGCCATATTTAGCGACAGCATTTCTTTACCGGCACGGACACTGCGCTGATGTATAGCCCGCGCCACCAGTTCCTTACCGGTGCCTGACTCACCCAGCACCAGCACCGTTGTATCAGTTGGCGCGACTCGTGTTATCAGTTGCCGCACTCGCTGCAGACAGTCGCTCTCCCCAATCATTTCGCATAAATCGTCGGCAATTGCGCCAGCTTGAGCGTAATGCAAAAACAGTACAACACGTCGGGCCAGCATCAACACCACACCGGCGCGAAGTTCAGACTGCTCGATTCGATGGCCGTCACGAATCGAGTGTCGATTAACGCTGACCGAGCTACGGTGATCCAGTAACTGCAAGTCCAGCGAGCCATCGCGCAACTGCATGGCTACCGGTTGTCGGCTTATGTAGGGGTCCAGCAACGGCCGGCCAGCCGACTCGCCCCTGACAGCGCTAAACTCAAGCTGCTGTCGGCCCAGCAACACCTCGGCACGGCCACCGAGGTCTTGCAGATGAGCCACCTCTCCCACGCGCGCGATCTCAGGATGATATAAAATAGTGAGACACAGGTGATCGCCTATACCCGAGTGCCCGGGCAGTTCTACCTCAGCTAAAGTGATATCGCGATTTTTCCAGACTGGCATATGCTTTCCCTGCGGCCCGAGAATAAAACAAAGTGGCGTGAGTGTAGCATCTGTCGCGGCGATGGCCTACCGTCGCTACTGGATCAGTAAGGCAGTGTAGCCCCACCATCGAGCAGCAGGTGTTCGCCAGTCACATTGGGCGCGCCGGCGGCGAAATACCAGATATTTTCCGCCACGGTGGCGTTACTCATAATCTGCCCGGTACGGGATTGGGTTTCGAAGTGCTTTTTGACCAGCGGGTAGATATCTTCTCCCAGGCCATTTTGCAACCACTCCCCTGCTACCATGCCGGGACAGACGGCATTGACACGAATTTCGGGGCCCAGGTTACGCGCCATCGATTTATTCAGCGCCAGCATTGCCGCCTTTGAACAGGCGTAGGCAAGGCTGCTGCCCACCCCAATCAAAGCGGCCACAGACGCTACATTAACAATCGCGCCACCGGTCTGTTTCATCACCGGCACCACCGCGCGGATCATCTGGAAAGCGCCAATGGTATTGACGGCGTAGAGGCGGTGAAAATCTTCTGCATCCAGACCCTCGAGATTGTCGTGCGCGCAAAACTTGGTGGTGCCGGCATTGTTGACCAACACATCTATGCGTCCCCAGGCATCCACGGCCACCCCAGCGAGCGCCCTGCAAGCGGCATCTTCGGCCACATCGGCACCTACCGCCAAGGCATCCACACCCCGTGCCTGGCAGTATGCTACCACCGCATCGGCGCCAGCCTGGTTGCTGTGGTAATTTACCACCACGTTATAGCTGTTACGCGCCGCCAACCTGGCCAGTTCGGCACCGATTCCAGAAGACGAACCAGTAATGAGAATGACCTTTCTCTCAGATAGCGCCATTGAATACTCCAGCGGATCAGATGATAAGAACCAATAGTGCGAGCACGACCACCCAGGCCATGGCGCTGCGTTTAAGCAAGCCCTGCAGCTCGCCAACTTCCCGGTCGCTGACTTCGGCGAAGGCCGAGGTATCGCCATTGTCGGATGAAGAAACAGCGGCCTTTAAACCCAGTGCAGCGTGGGCGCCATCGGCGATAACCGTGGCCGCCGGGGTAGCGGTATCTTGCAGGGCAGTCATTAGCTGTTCGCGACTGCCCATCCAATCGCCGGTCACCGCAAACGCAAATACCAGCACTCGCGCCGGCGCCCAGTCCACCCAAAACATGACCTTATCGAGCATGGCAAGCTGCGCGGCATCCCCGTTATCTTCCCGGTAGAGGTGCAACAGTCTATAGGCCAGTGCTCCGGCGGCTCCGAACAACGCGAAATAGAAAATCACCCCGTACCAACGCTCAAAGCCCAGGTAACAAATACGTTGTTTGACCCAACGGTGCAACTGCTCGGGTGTGTCCGGGCATTCGGCCGGATTATCCGCGACCAGATCCTGCAGGGAGAACCGGTAGGCCCCTTCAAAATCACCTTTGCTGCAAAATTCGCGGTAGCGCCCCACCAGCGCCTCAAAATCCCGGCGCCCAAAGCTGTATAACAGCACCAACACCATCAACGCCAAAGTAACCAGGCCGAATAACCAACCGGTAGTCAGCCCCAGCACCCACACCACAACTGCCACGGGCAGCAATACGGCAAGTGCCAACTGCAACTCAGCCATCAAACCGGAACCGGCTAATTTCCCGACCAACTGCCGAAACCAGTCATCTGTGTGCACCGGTCCCGCTGAGCCCCAGTATTGAAGCAGCGCCAGCGCAATAATCAATGCTATAAAGGTCACGTTTCCTGTTGCACTCCCCTGATATGCTCGTGTAATTGACCCCAGTCAAAGGCCGCGCCGGGATCGGTTTTTCGACCCGGTGCAATATCACAATGGCCCGTAATGCGCTGGGGCGTGATAGCGGGATAAGCCTGCATCAACTGCACCGATACTCGCGCCAGACTGGTGTACTGAGCGTCAGTATAAGCCGCCTGATCGGTTCCCTCCAGTTCGATGCCGATACTGTAACTGTTACAGTCGGGCACGCCGTCAAAACTGGACTGCCCGGTGTGCCAGGCTCGCTCTGCAAAGGAGACAAACTGCAGCAAGCTGCCGTCGCGCTCAATCAGCAAGTGGGCGGATACACGCATCTCGCGCAATTGCTCAAAATAGGGATGGGCATCACAATCAAGCCGGTTACAGAAAAAATTACGTATGCACTGACCACCGAACTGCCCCGGCGGCAAACTGATGTTGTGGATTACCAGCAGATCGATCTCTGCATGCTCCGGTCGAGCATCGTAATTGGGTGATGGACAGCACTCTGCTTCGCACAACCAACCCTGTTCCTGCACCATTGTGAATTCCGTTACGCATATTACGGGCTTATGATAGCTGATTATGGCCTGTATTGGCTGCTCTCAAGTTACCGCATTTCTCATGCCGCTCGCATTGCGAAAGTACCATTCACCGCTTGCGCTGAAGGCTTCAACCGCCGCCACAGTAGCCGGCTCCCAAACGGGAGCTTCGCCGTCAATCTGACCAAGCGCCGTGGTCGAAGCATTCTGAACCGGGCCGCAATCGTCGGCCTGCGTGGCGTCGATAGCCGTGGCAACGGTTTCAATGATGGCACCGGCGTCCGCACCGGAAGCACTTGTCTCCAGGTCGCTGTTAAACTGAACTTCAGTGCGAACGCCGTCTTCACCGGAGTAATAGGTCGTGTAGGTGATGGTCTTGGGCTTTTTTGCAGGCGGCTGGGATAAAGTGGCGACAAGCTCGTCGGCTCCCTCGGGAGTCAATTCAAACACCGGAATGGTCACTTCCTGGCTGTCCTTGCGGTCCCTTGAGTATCTGTCGCGAGGGTAATCATAGAGCTGCATTGATTAGCCCTCCTTGTATTTACGGAAATTGGCAGCAAGGTCGGCAAATGATTTTGGGCTGTATTTTTTGAAGCTCTCTTCATCCACGTAGACGAAATCGTACTCCACGTCAGACTGCACCCGATTGATGTCCTCGCACCATTGCCGCAAGCGCGCCATCTTCAGCGGTACGTCCAGATCTTCCCGGCCCTTGGTCTCGACAATGACGATTTTCTTGTCCGACAGCTTGGCCACGAAATCCGGGTAGTAGTTGGAAATGTTCCCGTCGGCATTGACGTAATCCAGTTTGAAATTGACCGCGAAGTAGAGTTTCGAGTAGGACACCACGTCCGGGCAATCCTCCAGAAAGCTCGCAAACTGAAGTTCCAGTTTGTTATCACCGACGACGCGGTTGAAAAGGCTCTTTTTGGGCATGAGATATCCCTGGTCCTCCACCCGGAAAGGCCGCGTCTGGCGCAGCTTGATAGTGTCACGGATTTCTGCATCGCCCTTATCGCGCACCGTCAGAGCATTGATGGACTTTTTGAAGGTCTCGATCAGCGTCTTGGTGGCGGCCAGCTCCGAGAGGTTGCGCAGGGTGTTGGGGTGCTCAAGATCCACGGTCTGGTCAAACAGCTCCGTCTGTATGAAAGCCTTGATCTTGCCGAAGAGCACGTCATACCCGCTGACCAGTCGCAATTCCTTCATAATGGTCCGGGCGAAATACCCGATCACACTGCGATAGTCGGCCACGCCTGCCGTATCGAGGATCGTGGTGTGCGTCACCTCGCCGGTGATGATGTCCTTGAAGACGATCTCCCGCTGCTCCTCCTCGCTGAATTGCTTGTAGGGTACGCGCTGATGCTCCATGGCACTCGCGTCCAGATCGGCGAGGTTCTTGTATTCCCGGTAGATGCGCGGAGTGAGCACCGGTATCTCGATGTCCAGCGCCTCAATGTCCTTCTTGTCGTTTTCGTTGTCAATCTCCACGACAAGCGGCGTCTTGGGCTTGGCACCCTCACCCATCGCCGTGCGTTCGAGTTCCACGCCTTCAGCCTGTATCGACTCCACGAAATCCATGAACGCATCCGTCCCGACGACACTGACGTATTCCTCCAACCCGCCGGGATACATCTTGCGCAGGCCGCGCCCGAGAGTCTGTTCCGGCAGGATATTGCTCTTGGCCGAATAGGCGCGCAGGCCGACAATGGTGGTGACGTTCCGCACGTCCCAGCCTTCCTTGAGCATTAAAACCGAGACAATCACTTTGTAAGGGCTGTCCGGCTCGTCAATCCTGTTGGAATATTCGCGCAACTTCTCCAACTCTTCCCTGGCCTTGCCCGACGCGGCCTCGGAAATATCACCGTTGTTCTTGGTGTGAATGACCAGCACCGCATCCTTGAGGTCTGGGTACCGGCCTTTCAGGTATTTGGCCACGTCGTCACAATTCTTGGTGTCGTCGGTCATCACGAACAGGATGGCCTTCTTGCCCAGCTTTTCGTGCTCGGCGTAGGCCTTGCGCCACTCGATCACGCCAAGGTCGATGTAGTCGGCGTATTTCTCGGTGTATTTGGCGCTCTGGCGTTCCGAGAGTTTCGCCCGGCTGGGGGCATCAGGCAGGACGGGGTGCTTCACCACGTTCTGGGAAATTGCCTCGACCAACGGGTAGTCGGACACGGTTTGCACGAAAATTGCGCCGTTGTTGTGCTTCGGCGTGGCGGTCACGTCCACCTGTAGCGCCAGCGACCCGCCCTTTTGCAAAAGTCGATTGTGGATGTCCTCAATGGATTTGAACCATGCGAGCCTTGAATCGTGGATGTGATGCGCCTCGTCGTTGAGCACCATCAGCTCGTCGATGTCGCGCACGATCATGCCCAGGTCCACGTTCGAATCCGTCGTCGCGCCCGTTGGACGCTTGCCAAAGAAATAATCCATAGTATCGTCGTCATCGGGCGAGGGTGGGATGTCGTCGCCCGAATAGACGCGGTGGATATTGGTCAGGAAGATATTGCCGGTGGGCTGGGTGACGCGCACCTCGTCCTGCTTGTGCAGGGTCAGTTGGAAATCGTCCCGCCAGTTGCGCCCATCGAATCCGTTGTCCGGCAGTACCGGGTCTTCGAAGAAAATCCGCAGACCCTGGAAGTCCTTGTAGATGCGATCCAGCACGATGATGTTGGGGGTGATCACCAGGAAATTGCGTGCCAGTTCGGAATCCGGCTCATAGAGCTTGTGAAAAAAACTCCACGCCAGCGCGAGGCTCATCACCTTGGTCTTGCCGCTGCCGGTCGCCATCTTGATGACGAATCGTCCCCAGCTTTCGTCGAACATGCCCGCCGATACCGCGCCTGAGCTATCGAAGCGCATCAGGTCAAACTTGTCCTTCACCCCCACCACGTCATAGAGGTAGATGATCGTCTCCAACGCTTCCCGCTGGGCGAAGAAGTATTGAAACTCGGCCCTGGTGCCGTCGGCCTGCGGCAGCAGATGCGGTTCCTTGAACCACCAGTTCAGCAGGCTTTTGCTGGTGGCGCTCGCACCGACATAGCCGCTGTCACGAAACTCCTTCACCTGCTTGCGAAGCTGCGCCACCAGTGGCGGCATGAGCTTGTCCATGCCGGTGTCACGCAACGCCTCGTCGGCTGGAAACCAACGGATTTCAGGATCGAGGATTGCATGCGGTGAATCGGGAAAGTCGAGATGTAGAGCCATTATGCTTTCCCTCCCACGTTCACTTCGACAATGGTCATTGTGTCATTGCCGAATATGTCCACGACCTTGACGGCCACTGTACCCCGTCCGGGTGCGCATTCATAGGCGACACTGGTGAGTTCCAGAGAGCGGTCTTTTTTAGTGCGAAAGCTCTGCCATTCGTTTTCGAAGACGAAGTCTCCGGTCCACTGCTCCTCCCATTCTCCGGTCTCGGCGTTCTGTACGCGGATGATCTCGCGCTTGCTCTCGAAATCGAAATCCACCGACCAGTAGTCGATCCAGTCCGTCCAGTTCTCGGTGAGGGTCTCGCGGGTGACGATGCCGTCCTTGTCCTTGGTCACCTTCACGATCTGGCCGCGCTCGACCACGATCTTGCTGCCCCTGTTCTTGAGGGCCGCCTCGGCGTTGGCGATGGAATCTTGAGAATAAAAGACCGAGAAATCGGTCAACTCCATCGCCACGCTATTGCCCTTCACATGTGGCTTGACCTCAATGAAGGCCACGTCGTGGAACACCACCTGGTTCTTCTCGACTGCCCGCTTGTCGAATACCTCGGCGGGAATGTATTTAGGCGCGATGTCGATGCCCTTGCTGCGCGCCTCGTCCAGCAGGTTGGGGAACAGACCCATCTCAAACTCGAAGCCGAGGATGTCAACCCTGGTGATGTGTTGTTTGCGGCATTCCAGGATGATCTCCTCGACGAACAGCCGCGTCACCGGCAGGTTGATCGGGCCAATCGCCACCAATCGTCCGGCGCGCTTGCCGTGGAAGGTGGCAAAACCTGTGGTCTTCTCCGCCCGGTAGGCGCGCAGGATCAGGTCCAGGAACGCCGCTTCCTTTGCCGCGATCTGCTGTTGTTTCTGCTCCTCGCGCAGGTCGGGGTTAATGCCGATGAAGTGCTGTCGCTCATACTTGCCCAGGTTGAGAATTTCGAATGCGCGGTAGTCTTTGCCCTCGGCCTTGAGTTGGCGCTGCACGCCGATCATCCGCTTGCGGGTGGTGTGGATGGCGAATTTGCCTAGATCGCTGACGATCCATTTGCGGCCAAGTTTTTCCGCCACGGCAGCAGTTGTGCCGGAGCCGCAGAAGAAGTCGGCAATCAGATCGCCTTCATTGGAGGATAGTTCTATGATACGGGCTAATAGCTCTTCGGACTTTTGAGTCGGATAGTAGAGCTTTTCTGGATCAGTCGGGCTTGTAATCTTCTTTACGTCAGGCCACCAGTTGTTGATAGGTGTGCCTTCGACTCTGAGCGTCGCATCTGGTCCCTTCACTGCTGTACGACCGCGTTGCACCGTTCCCTCTGAATATGGGCGAAATTGTGGATTGTAGGTCCATGAATTACCTTTTGAGAACCAATAAATATCGTCATGTTTTTTTGGCATCCCCGTTCTCGGGACTCCACCGCCACTATATAGCCATAAAATGTGATTTCGAATTGCGTCCTTCCCAAATACTTCATCAAGAATTAGCCTGATATAGCTGTTCACCCGCCAATCACAATGCACATAAATACTGCCATCCTCGGCCAGTAAATCCCGCATCAGTACCAGCCGCTCATAGATCATGGCGATAAAGGAATCTGCGCCGTGGCCCCAAGTGTCGCGGTAGGCAATTTCTTCGAGGATGTTTGGCTTCTTGGTGAAGGTGTCGCCGCCAATCTCGATGTCCATTGAGAAATCTGCGCCAACATCAAAAGGCGGGTCGATATAAATTAGTTTGAGGCCACCTTGCGCCTCAATCTCGTCACGCAATGGGCCATTTTTCAGCGATGACAGGATCAACTTGTTGTCGCCCCAGATCAGCTTGTTGGTCCAACCTTTAAGCTGGCGGCCACGCGCGTCTAAATCGAACAGCGATCCTTGCAGCGCGGTATCCGATGGCTTTTCCGCGCGCGGCTCGTCCACCTGTTCGATGGTCTGAAACGGCAGGATAACGTTGCACACCTCATTGGTCTTGCCGTTCCAGACCAGTTCGACCTCCCGCTTGTCCCCGAACAGCAGGAAGCGGTATTTGTCCGGCAGCGGTTTACCCGCCTCCAGATGTTTGTTGATATCTCTTATTTCATTGTCAGTAAGCTTCATTGATCGGTCCCATTCGTAATCATAGTGTTGTCGTCGTCTGGCGTGATCAGAAAATTACGCGCAAGCGTTGAGTGGGGCTCGTAGAGTTTGTGAAAATAGCACCAGGCCAAGGCGAGACTGAGCACCTTGGTCTTACCGGTTGCCATCTTGATGACAAAACGCAACCAGTCCTCGTCAAACAATCCAGCAGACACGGCGTCGGTGGAATCAAACCGTATCAGATCAAACTTGTCTTTGACTCTGGCGACTTCATACAGATAAATAACCGTCTCAATGGCTTCCCGCTGGGCAAAGCAGTATTGAAACTGTGCTGTGGTGCCGTCTGGTTTTGGCAGGAAATGCTCTGTTTCAAACCACCATCTCAACAAACTGATGCTGGTGTCGGTTGCGCCTTGATAATTTTTATCGCGCCATGTCTTCACCTGTTGGCGCAATTTCTGCACCAGCGGTGGTAACTTGTCCATGCGCTTGTCGGGCTCGTCTGGTAGCCAACGGATGGCGGGGTCCAAAATGAGGTGAGGGGAATCAGGAAAATCAGTTGGAATAGGCATGAGGAATATTCGTTATGAAACTCTATTTACGAATGGCGGCGGCAACAATAATGCTGGCGAATTCAATCAGGTCGTCGGCTTGTTTGTTAATCACCTGCTCCACGATCCTATAGTCAATCTCCCGATATTGATGGACGAGAACATTTCTGAAACCGACCATGCCAATCAGTTTCTTTTCCAATTCGACGCCGATGATATTCGCTTTTCGGAGCAGGGTGAAACTCTCGGCGCTGTCGGCTGGCCAGCCTAATTTTTCCGTGCGTATCATTTGGTTCGCCATATCCAACACCTGCTCGCACGCGCGTTGCAGGTTCAAAACGATAATGTCCTGCTTGTCGTAATCTTTATCAAACGGAAGTTGCGACGGACTTTTCCGTGCGTCTTTAGCGCGTTGCACACAGCGCTCAACACTCTGCTGCTTGCTTATGAAAAGTTCATTCATTGCGCGAATACCCGCCCGCTTGTGATGATTTCTCTGCGGATTTCCGCGCGTTCTCGATTCAGTTTTTGATGCATTGATAGAACAAGGGCTTCAAAGCGAATCCGCTCATTCTCGTCAGCGCAATGTATCAACCTGCCGGTATGCAGAATTTCCGCCTGGAAGGCCGTATCCGCGTAACGCAGATTGGCAAGGTCTGCGCGTTCCACCTTTGCCGCTTGCGCCACCGCAACCGAAAGTAGCCCCCAATCCCAAAGGTCAATCGCCCGCGCCGTCTCAACCGGCAACAACACGCCAACATCCACATCGCTGTCCCGCCGTTGATACGCGGTGCCCCAGGTGCCGTAGAGATAGATGGCTTGGGTGTCGGGGTGGGCGATGAGGATGGGGGCGGTGATATTATGGTGATTCATAGCACTTTGTCACCAAAGATGTCAGCCTCTAATGTTTTGTATACTTTCATTTCAGGCGTGATTAGTCTGGACATAGTGTTTATCAAAAAATCATCCGTATTATCCCCAACAGGATTTTGACAAAACTCCCTATTTGCCGCATTTCTAACGTCATTAACACTGGGTTTTGCATTGGTGTGCTTGTGACGAGCTGCTTGCAAGATATTTATGGCATCAGGATTGCCTTTTTCTGTACATAATTTTTCCAATACTTTTTCATCCAAAAGATATTCTTCAATATTTTTTCGAGACAGGACTTTATTGTTTTTAGTGATGCGTTCTTTCCTGCCATCACCAGTAAGATGATCTCTATCGCGTAATGTTAAAACCGTTGCGCCTTTGGAAGTGTTTCTGAATATGGTGGCAAAACCTTTCAATTGACTTTTACCTCCCGCAGAAACAAACAAGACATCCGGATTCTCCGAAGCAAATATATTGTTGTAGCATTGAGCATCAAAGCTTCTTTCAGGACATGACTCACAGATGATCAGGGTGCCAGGAAGAATTAAATCCGCCAAATCGTCGAGGGCTACCGAGTGCATACGCACCCACAGCGCACGATTCATTCGCGCTGGTTTTATTTTTTGTGGCTTATCAAAATCAAGATTATCAAAATCCAAGAACACTACTTTCTCTGGTTCCTTACGTTGTAAATTATAGGCTTCTCGCATCATGCCTATTGAATGTGTGGCAATCCATAACTGGCAATTATCAGGAATTATTGTATACAAGATGCTCAATAATTGTTGCTGAATTTTCATCCCGATATGAGCTTCTGGTTCATCAATGCAAAAAACCGTGTCATCATATTCCCGACGCTTCACAACTAAATCAAGAATCAAATCGAACGCAGCTTTTTCACCACCTGAAAGATTTTCATAAGCGAATTTTTTCACCTCTCCTTTGTTGAATCGGAAGGTCGCATGTCCAGCCAGGGGATTGCCTAAACTGTTCAATTCTAATGTAGGAAATATGTCACGGACAGCCTCTCGAATATCAGCCAGTATTTCATCTCGAAATACTTCCAAAGTTGTATCATTTTTGCCTTCTTCAAAAAGGTTTTCTAATGCTTGCGAAACCAGACGCCTGTAATTGAGGCTTGTCGCTTGGTCGTTATCAATCATTTTCTGAATTCGTTCTTCTTCCAAAGCAGGGCTTACTTTTTGTAATTGATCAATTGAAAATGAAGGATCATTCCGATATGCAGAGCGAACATACACGGCTTTGCGCCAAGAAGTTCTATTTTTCGGTTGCGCGACATGGAAAGTTAAGTGAACACCATCAATAACATGTCTGAAATCTGAGCGTTTAGGTATACGATCGTAGTAACTGCCATCCGTATTACTAGCAGTTCGGGTTGCTTCGTATTTAGCTTTTCGATGAATGGCATCAAACACCGAAGATTTACCGCAACCATTAGGCCCAACAAGCACGACCAAGTTGGCCGACTCTGGCAATTCGGAAACGGTCAAATCTTTGAACCGTTTGAAATCCTTAAGATAGATGCTCTCGATTTTCACACCCCAACCTCCAAAATCTTCATCGTATCATTACCAAAAATATCCACCACTTTCACCGCCACTTTGCGACGGCCTGGTTCGCATTTGTGGGCGGCGCTGGTCAGTTCCAGCGTGCGGTCTTTTTTAGTGCGGAAACTTTGCCATTCGTTTTCAAACACATAGTTGTCGCCCCAGATCAGCTTGTTGGTCCAGCCTTTAAGCTGGCGGCCACAGCTATCGGTAGCAAACAAATCGCCTTGCAGCGCGGTATCCGATGGCTTTTCCGCGCGCGGCTCGTCCACCTGTTCGATGGTCTGAAACGGCAGGATAACGTTGCACGCCTCATTGATCGGTCCCATTCTTGATTGAAGTTTTCTGACCATCGGTTTCCTCACATCTTATCTCCTTCTTTCGCTTTTGCCTGCATGCGGGCGCTCCCTCAAGCGTATTCTGACGACGGGCCGGCCATGCTTCTCGATCGTCACGGGCTCCGCCCGAGCGGTATCCAAGAGCAAACCGAAGCCGTTCCTGGCTTCCTTGGCAGACATTGATTTCATGGCGAATCCCAATGAGCTATTTCGGCCCATTTTGTCCATTATGGACGCTGAGCGCAAGGGTCGATAGGCGCGCAATCGCATTTCGCGGGAGAGGGTGGGGCGGCCTCGCTCGACGCTTGACCGGTTGGTATTTCTTAGAGGTCCCGAGCCATTTATGCCCACCGGGCCGGCTCGGACGGCTGGTGAGTGTGCCCTCTCAGCCTGACTGAAACGGATGAGCGCTCGAATGGGCGCACCGCGCAGGGCATTTTCAGCCCTCGGTTTGTTCCAGTAATTTTTCAGCACCCAGCCAGATTCCCATGGGCTGGTCCTCGGTAAGCACCACCTGTTTGCGTTCTATAAAGCCGTGGTTTACCACTGGCTTAAGCGCCTTGCCCAACACACGATCCTGCTCTGTATGTGCCGGTAGTGCATCTGGCCACAGACGGCGCGGCTGCCAGAAAGCACTGTCCGGCCAGCGGTTTTCCAGCTGGTAAAAATCCCGGCCCAAGCGAGCAAAGCGAAAGAATTGTTGCTCCAGCCGCTCTCTATAGAAGTCACGGGCCAGGCTCGCATCGGCCGGTCTTTGCAGCAGGGTATTGATTACCGCCGGCGCAATCAGCGCTGCGGAGAGAGACAGGAAGATACCATTGCCCGACAGCGGATCGACCGCCACGGCAGCATCGCCCACCCGCAGATAGTTATCTCCCAGCGGATTCTGCACCAACACCGGGGTACTGCTGCGCGCCAACGCCTCGCCGGTGGCTACGCGGTTTCGCACAGACACACCCGGTGGCAGTTGCACTTGCTGCAACTGTTGCTCAATCAGGTCGGGGATTTCTGACTTGTTCGGTAACGCCGGATTCTTGGCATTGGTTGTAAACTGCACAAAAAGCCGGCCCTGACTATTGCGGGCCAACCACATCCAGCCCTGCTCTGTACTGGCCGCCGCCGTAAACGGCTGCTCGGCATCGCTGCGCCAGTTCATTGCCACTGAAACTGTTGCTGACCCACGCACTCGCGCCCTGCTGGTCAGTTTGGCGGCGCGCCCGCGTGCCTCTACGATAAATTGGGCGCCAACTTCCCGGCGCTTATCACCAGCGCCACAGTCAACTACGTAGTTGCTGCCAACCTGCTGCACGGCGTTTACGCGCAAATTCAGAACAGCTACATCCCCGTCACGCAGGTCGTCCAGCAGCGCGGCGTCAAAGTCAGGCCGGTACACCAGCGCCTCGGTGTTGGTATCGCGCACACGGCCATTCCAGATGGCGTATCTTCGCACCGGTTTAGAGGCAGATTGCAGCGCATGGCGCAGGCCGTTTTTATACAGGGATTCGCAGACCCGTGCGGAGATACCTTCAATCACCGGATAGTCCCGCGGCTCGCCGATCACCGTCACCGCGTAGCCCAGCCGGCGCAGACCCAGCGCGGCAGTAACACCGGCAGGGCCGCAGCCTAGCACGACAATAGAGGTGTTCACGAAGTCACCCGGTCGGCGGCCGGCGCACCGACAACCCGCCGCTCCGGCCCCTGATAATCGGCCGTGCGTGCAAGAGTACGAACGAGTTCGGCTGGACTCATCTGCGGATTATCCGCCGCCAGAACGACCAGGGCGACGCACACGGCGGCGCAGCCGGCACTGGCGCCGGCAAAACCTGTTTCCGGAACACCGGGATAGCCACCAAAATCAGCCTGCGCGCTGTCCAGCCAGGCAATCTCACCCAGGTCACAGCGGGCGTCGCCGGTGGCGCACACCACTCCCGGGTAAGCGGCGGGATAAACGGGGTCGCCCCGGGCCGGGCCGGCAGCAACCAGGCAGATACCCGCATTCACCGCCGCCGCACAGGCCTCGCGCAAAACAGAGCGGTCTTCGCGCAGGCCAAAGCTCATATTGATCAGCCGCACGTCCTCATCAATTAGCCAGTGGATAGCCTCGGCGACCTGGCGCGGACTGCAAATCAGTTGTTGGGTAAAAACCTGCGCTGCACAAATTTCCAGCTCCGCAATCGCGCTATTGAGCCGGTCGGCAAGACATGCGCCGTGTATAGGTTGCCGGGAAGAAGCGCGGTTGTCGTCGCCGGCGCAGAAGCTTTTTGCCGCGTACAAAGGCGTGGCAATATGGCTATCGATGATACCGACGCGCAGTGCGGTTTTACTCGCCACGCGGGTGAAGCCGGCAGCCATCTCAGCTACCCTGCCGGGCGCTGCCCGGCGCGGCGCTGTCAATGTTGAAACCACCCGCGTGAATGCCAACCATCAGGTCCGCATTGGCGAGCGTGCTGGGCCTGTGGCTGACAATGATACGGGTGCTGTCTGCGAACAGGCGATCAATCTCTCTGACCAGTCGCAGCTCAGTGGTAGCATCCACCGCCGCAGTGGGTTCGTCCAGCAACAGAATCAGTGGCTTTTGCAACAGCGCCCGCGCCAGGGCAACACGCTGGCGCTCTCCCCCTGCAAGCGAACGTCCCCGCTCAGCCAACAAGGTCTGCGCGCCCCGGGGCAACTCCTGCAACAGGTCTTCAAGCCCGGCTCGTTGACATGCGGCGTGCACATCTTCGGCACTGGCCTGTGGCAAACTGTAGCGCACATTGTTGGCCAGGGTGTCGCGAAAGATAACCGGGTCCTGCGGCACAACCGCCAACAGTGCGCGCCACTGGCGCGGCTCAAACTCCGCGATATTTACGCCGTCAACGGTGATCGCACCCGCCTGTGGCTGCAGGTGCATCTGGACAAGATCCAGCAGTGTTGATTTTCCGATACCCGTGGCGCCGTGGATACCAACTTTGGCACCGGCGGGTATGTGCAGGCTGGCGCCGGAAAAAACCTGTGTGCCATTTTCATAGCAAAAATCCACCGTTTCGAATGCCAGCTCTCCGCGCAGTTGCCGCGACGGCGCACGACCGGTGGCGGCCGCGGGCACGGATTGCCGACGTATGTAGCTGACTCTCTCCAGGCTGACCACCAGTCTCTGCCAGGCCAGATACAGGCCCAACAGGGATTGAACCGGCCCGGTCGCCATACCCAGGTAGGCGGCAAAGGCAATCAGTGAACCCAGTTCCATTTGCCCCTGGATAACCCAGTAACCACCCAGCAGAAACACGCCGGCACGGCCAGCGGTTAACATCAGGCGGGGTATGGCCGAGGTCCAGAATTCGGTTTTTTGCAGCTGCACCAGATCGCCCAGAAAGGCGCCATTGAGACGCGACAGGGCGCGCAACTCCCGCTCTTCCCCACCCGCACTCTGAATGAACTTGATAGCGGGAACCTTCTCTACAAAAAAAGCGGAAATGTCTGCCCCGCGCTCTCGCAGAAGACGGTTTTGTGCCTCCACTTTTGGGCGCATGTAAATGAGGTATAGCAGTTCGATTGGCACAATAACAAGCAGCGCCAGCGACAACTGCCAACTCAATATCAGCATTATGGTGCAGGTGCCAACCAGGCCAATGACGGCAGAGAATGCGCTAAACAAAGTGTCGACTGCAAAACGCTGTATTTCCGCGACATCCCGGTCCATGCGGGATATCAGGTCACCGCTGCGCTCGCGGTTGAAAAATTGCGATGCGAGTTTCTGCAAGTGCGCGTAGACATCTTCGCGCAGGGCGAACAGGATATCGCCCGACAGTCGTGTATGTTTGATGCGGTTGTAACCCGACAGAGCGGTGGCAGCGATACCCAGGGCCAGCAGACCGATGGAGCAGTACAACAGGGTGCTAAAGTCCCCGGCCAACAGGCCATCATCGATAATCAGCTTGGTCAGCCAGGGCTGCGCCAGCGCCAGGGCGCTGGTCAATGCAGAGATGAGTATCAGCCAGGCGATGGCGCCACGCTGTGGCCACAGAAAACTGTACAGCCAGCGCAGCCCCTCGGGACCACGCTCAACAGGGCCGGGCTGAGCCTGCACGGTTCTACAAGGTCCGGCGATTGAACACGTAGCTGTTGGCCATACCCATGTCGCCACTCAATTGAATATTGGTAATCTTTTCAAGCGTGTTGGCATCGTACACCGCCACATCACTGAGCGCCCCGGACAGCAAGAGCAGACTGCCGTCGGTGGAGAAGTTAATACAGTAGTAGGTATGTTCCAGTTCGATCGTACGCGTTACCGATTGGCTGTCGACATCGAACTCCTTCAGCTGGGTGAGCACGCCGTACATCTTGTCGAGATGACCCGGCCTGCGCATGCCCGTAAACAGGACCACTTCCAGTGGGCCAAAGTCCCGGGCCTCGGTTTCTCCGGTGGTGAGATTGACCACTTCGTAACCCCAGATCCAGTCTGCGTTATCGAGATCGCCGCTCTCTCCCCGATAGCGGGCCACGCTGTACATGCGGATCAGCTCGTTGTTGACCTCACCCAGCGGCCACACCGTGAGCACGTCACGCTGGCTGTAAGCCGGATCATCCAGGCTGCGACTGGCCAGGGCAATCTCGTAGTCACCGGTGCTTACATCCATACGATAAATATCGGGGCCGCCGAGATAGAGGGATCCTTTGGCATCGGTGGCCATAATGGTCACTTGCCGCGGCCCATCGAAAGTCCTGATCGCCTGCGCCCGCAGGCCGGCACCGGTGTCGAATACCGCAACTTGGGGCGTCTGTAGCTGATAGCGATCACGCTGCAACCGGACCCGATTCTGATGGGTATAAATCTCGCCGCCGGCGGGGCTGATGGCCAGCGATCCTATGGATTTAACCCGCACATCACCCTGCGACTGCTCGGTGGAAAACACCAGTTCACAACTGTCCAGGGCGATACCAAAAACATCACCGAAAGCATCGACCAGGGTGTAGGCGATATTTCCATCCGGGCTCATCACCAGCGTGCCGGGAGCGGCAAGCCCCGGCAGCTCACACTGCCTGACCAGGGTATTGTCGTGCAGATCAATCACGTTGAGAATATTGGGGCGACTAACCGTTACCAGGTAGTCCCGCGTCGAGGGTCCTGCAGATGCAGGCGTGCCAGCGTCGGTAGACTCTTTGCTGCAGGCGCCCAGTAACAGCAAAGTTGCCAACAAGGCCCCGTAAGCCCGTACAGGGATAGACATGATCTTACTCCTTGTCATCCGGATACACGGTCTCCAGATTGCGCCAGTCCTTGCCGGCGGAATCGGCTTCCTTGGTCCAGTCGGGGTAGGTATTCATTGTGTCCGGAACCTGGGCCGGCCACCAACAGGGGTCTGAACAACCATACAGATCTGCTTCCATAGGCTGACACAGGCCGGCCACAGTACCAAACATATCCACCTCCCAACCGGGATCAGTAGTGGCAGCGCAGCCCACAACAGTTTGCATGGCAACAACTTCATCCTGCTCACCCTGGTCGGCGGCATCTGAAAGCTGCTGGGCCTTTTTGTTCACGGCTTTGAGGTGTTTCATGATTGTGCTCTCCGGGGAGAAAGGTAGCGGGAGAAAAATCCCGGGTTTTCGTTCTGAATACGGGTGTATACGCCGATGCCAAAATCAACCCAGTCACGCAACAGGTCGCAGTAGTGAAAGGTGGGTTTGGCGGGATCGCCGTAGCGGGCATAACTTTCGTGATAGCAGCCACCGGCGCAGAGATTGCGGATACGGCAGCTGTTACAACCCAGCTCCTTTTGCTCCATGCGCTCGTTGATAAACTGGTTCAGCCCGGCCTTGTCCAGGCCGTTGGCAACAGTGCCGAAACGCGGCAGGTCCGAACCGGTGAAACGGTGGCACAGGTTGACGTCGCCAGCGTGATCTACTGCTACCATACCCACACCGGCACCACAGGGCAGGGCTTTTTTGGTGCCCTCGTGAATATCGGTGAGCAGCTGGTGCATATTGGAAAAGCCGATAGAGCGGTCTTGTAGCGCTGCCTCGAGATACTTTGCTCCCAGTTGTTTCATATTGGAGAAAACCTCTACCAACTCCTCATTGCTGAGGTTGTAGCTGGAAATATCACCGGAGGTGACCGGCGCAAAACCTACTTCATGAAATCCCAGCGTATTGAACAGATGGTTCCAGATAACCTCCACATCGGTGATGCCTGTGGTGAGGGTAACCCTGGCGCCGACCGGACGGGCGCGGTAGCGCGACAGCAGCATCTTGACCTTGCGTGCAACCACCTCGTAAGTGCCTTTGCCACCCACGGTAATGCGGTTGCGATCGTGGTAGGCAGCGGGCCCGTCCATGCTGACAGCGATGCCCACATTGTGGTCGTTGAGATAATCGACAATGCGTTCGGTGAACAACGTGCCATTGGTGGTCAGGGAAAAATCGATCACTTTACCAATGCTGGCAAAGCGCGGCTCCGCGTAGCTGATCACCTCTTTTATCAGGCCCATGTGGGAAAGCGGCTCGCCGCCAAAGAAAACGATGTTGTAACGCGGCTGGTCAGGCGATTCCGCCAGCAACATTTCGACCGCGTCGCGCGCGGTAGTGAAATCCATTTTCTTGCCGGCAGCGGGTACGTCCAGATCTTCCTTGTAGCAATAGGTACAGGAGAGGTTGCAACCGGTGTTGACGTTTAGCACCACCGTGGTGAGCGGAAACTGCTCCAGCTGCATAGGTCGAGTCACCGGTACGGCGCCGATATCACCGCCCACCAGTTCCAGGGATTGCAGTTCGCCCAGCGCACTTTGCACGCTGTCTTCGGGATAGCGGTCTACCAGCGCCTGGGTCAGGCTGGCCAGGCTGTGGCGCTCCTCGCTGCGCAGGGCGGTAAGAATATCGCAGGTCAAGCCGTCCGCTTCGAACAGGCCGGTGCTGGGTATATGAAAAATATACGCCCTTCCCGCTACCGCGACTTCGTGCAGGTTGTTATCAATGACAGACAGATATGCACTCATGTATTTTTCTCCCGATTACCGCAGCGGTGGATTGTTCCAGCGCTGCACGGTGACTATTAGGTGGCCTTCGCCGCTGCTTACAGCGCTATCTTCTGCCAGGCTGGCAATCACCTTGAGATTACCGGCGTTGTTAGTTGAGTGCTCCCGCTCGGGGTTTGGCCCGGCACCCGCAGGCCGGAAGATACCACTGCCCGCACCCATCTTGCCGGCAAAGCGCACGTCCTCCTGCTGTTCGGCAGTGGCATCCCAGGGAGCCACCTGCCAGCTGACACCGTCTATATAACCCAGTCGCAGGTCGTCATCGGTGCCCGCTAGCTGATCGGGTCCATGGTCGATACCCACCGCCCGGAAAGCGGCCTCGACCCTAGGGGTGGAACCCCCATTACCGCCAACCCGCGCAATCGCATAGGACGGCTCAACGGTCAGCGAGTCCAACCGGTTGTACACCATCAGGGCATTATCCAGGCTGGCCGCGCCTACGCGGATACGGCCATGACCTATTGCCGCATCAGCGCCGGCGGCTATTTGCAGGACAATCCGGTTGTTGTCGCGCTGTAGCACCTTGTCGATACTCAGCCCCCTGGGAAGCGTGATACCACCGACCAGGGCAGAGCCGCTAATGGTGAGCTGCTGTGTGCCGCCGCGCTGGATATGGGTGGGAAACACACTGTTGATGCGCGCATTGCCATCGTCACGCACTGCGGTCAGGCGCATACCAAGCAGGGACTGGTCCTTGAGGAACATACGGCCGCTGAGACGTTCGCCGCCGGCATCCGCCGCCAGTACCTGGCGCATCGAGGTGTCCCCCAGGGTAAGTTGGGCGCGCCAGTCGTAACCGGTATACACCAAGGCTTTACCCTTGCCGGCGACGGGCTCGCCGTTGCTGAATTCACCTTCTATAGACAGGCTGTAATAGTCAGGATCAGTGGCAGTGGCGGTCATGACCGCGTACAAATAGCCTTTGCCCGCCATATGCCCAGTCAATATCCAGCGGCCCGCCAGGTCGGGTTTTTCGGCCGCCTGCCAGGCGCTCCAGGCGTCCGACTGCAGTGGGTAAGCCTCGGCCAGGGCCGGCACTGTCTTGGTCAAGGCTTCATTCAGCCAGTCCCGGTCGCGACCGAACAGCGAGTACTCGGTAGACGGAAATTGGCCGAGGTGAAAATGCACCAACAGCTCCCATTCCGCCTGGCTGCGCCGCTGCAGGGCAAAACGAGCGCTGGAGTGGCAACGCCCGCACATGACCGCCAGCTCCGGATCGATGTCTTCGAAACGATTCAGGTCTTGTTCAATAAGGTAGCGGTAGGGTTGTGACTCCTGTGGCGCCAGGCCCTGGGTATCAGCCAGGTGTTTGACCAATTCACGCATGGATGACTGGGCGATAGGAATATCGCGACCACTCAGTCGCAGACCGTGAATCATGCGCATGCGATTGATGGTCATCTCCCAGCCCTCAGCGGTTTTGCGTTGCTCACTGATGCGACTGAAGGCGCCTTCCTTGTCCGGGCCGTGGCAACCACCACAGTTTGAAAATACCAGCTCTGTGCCGGCGGCATTGTCCGCCTGAACCGTAACTGCAAAAACACAGAGCAACGAAACTGTGAGTAGTGAACCGTAGCGTAAGATCATGGGATCTCCCAAAAGATGCGCTTACAGCCTGACTGTCACGGTAGCCGCAGAGCACCGCGGTAATTTAGTACAGTAGACCTATTTATTTTTAGCGACTATACCGCCGCCAATTTGTCACTGTCAAGCTTTATCACTGCTGCCGGCCCGACAGCTCCCACTCTCAGGCGGGTATATCACCGTGCCTGATCAGCCACAGGAATGACTGGCTGGCCATTTTTACGATATTGGCGGTCTCCTTGCGCCAGGGTTTTTGGTAGCCAATAAATATCGTGTGCCCCTCCAGGGAGGCGCTGATAAACAGCGCGAGACGCCGCGCCTGCTGTAGAGAAAGCCGGGGGTTCACATCACCGATAATGTCTGCCAATACCCGGCGATAGTTTTCGTACATCTCATCCATTGATTTGGTGACCCCCTTTTCGTGATTGGAGAGGGACCAGACTTCCGGGAAAAAAACCGTGGTACGTTTGCTGTTCAGGTCGAATACGACGTGGTTGATAACCGTCAGAAATTGCTCTTCCGGCGTGCCGTGCCGGCGGATCTCAAAAAAGTCGTCCAGGTAGCGACTCAGGGCACTATCAAGCATGGCTTTGACCAGCTTTTCCTTGCTGGGAAAATAGTATTGCAAATTGCCGACACGGATACCGGCGGCGGCGGCCACTTTGCGCATGGAAAAATTATGATAGCCGCTATTGATGAGCAGCTCAGCGGCGGCGTCCAGAATGTACTGTCTTTTGTCCTTGCCCTTCTGGTGCGCGCCTTGCCTGGCCTTGTTGCCTGCCGCCACTACCTGCCTCGCCGGTTCCAATAATTGGCACTGACCGAATATTATACGATCGACCTATTATTACCAGCTTAATGGGGAGCCGACTTAGTTAATATCCAGGCTTATTTCAGCAAAGCTCATGCGCGGCCTGGCATCGGTGTAGTTGACCAGGTCAGCCGACACCTCCTGCCCCGCTGCCGCCAGGGCCGCCTGCAACTGCTCCCGGCGTGCACACAGCGGAATATGCGTTTGCCGGTAATAATCCAAATCAAAATGAGTACCTTCAGACTTGGGATACGCAACGGTAAGACAATACATAAGCTTGCTCTCTTGAATTAGACACATTTCAGCGCTTGTCCACCACCCGCTGGGCTTTGCCCTCGGAGCGGGGAATACCGCCCGGATCGTGAACCTTGATCTTGGCCGACACGCCAATATAGGACTTGACGCGGTGCTTGAGGGCGGCCTCGGCCTCTTTCTTACTGCCGGTGTCAGCGCCACCCGCCAACTCTACGTGAATTTCTATGGCATCCAGGTGGCCGTCCTTGCTGACCTCGATATAGTAATGCGGTGCCAGGCTATCCACGGACAATAGCTGCTCCTCAACCTGGGTGGGAAACACGTTGACGCCGCGAATAATTAACATGTCGTCGCTGCGCCCGGTAATCTTGTCCATGCGCCGCATGGTGCGGGAGGTGCCGGGCAACAGCCGGGTAAGGTCGCGGGTGCGGTAGCGTATCACCGGCATGGCCTGTTTGGTGAGACTGGTGAAAACCAGTTCACCCTCCTCGCCATCGGGCAACACTTCGCCGGTTGCCGGGTTGATGATCTCCGGATAAAAATGATCTTCCCAGATGGTGGGTCCGTCCTTGGTCTCCAGGCATTCCTGGGCGACACCGGGCCCCATCACCTCGGACAGGCCGTAGATGTCGATAGCGTCAATCCCCAGGCGTTGCTCCATTGCCGTGCGCATGGCATCGGTCCAGGGCTCAGCACCAAATATGCCGATACGCAGGGACAGTTTACCAAAATCAACCCGTTGCCGATCCATCTCGTCGGCGATGTTAAGCATGTAGGAAGGCGTCACCATGATGATGTCCGGGTCAAAATCCCGGATCAGTTGCACCTGCTTTTCAGTCTGTCCGCCCGACATGGGAATCACCGCACAACCGAGTCGCTCGGCACCGTAATGTGCGCCCAGGCCTCCGGTGAACAATCCATAACCGTAGGACACATGCACCTTGTCTGCCGACGTGCCCCCAGCGGCTCGAATCGAGCGTGCCACCACATCCGCCCACACGTCGATATCTGCCTGGGTATAACCGACCACGGTGGGCTTGCCGGTGGTGCCACTGGAGGCGTGGATGCGCACCACCTGTTCCATGGGCACGGCGAACAGGCCAAATGGGTAGTTATCCCGGAGGTCCTGTTTGGTGGTGAAGGGAAAGCGCGCAATGTCCTCCAGGCTCTGCAGGTCATCCGGATGAACACCATGCGCCTCAAACTTGCTGCGGTAGGCCGGCGTATTGTCACAGGCGTGACGCAGGCTGGTCTTCATGCGCTCCAGTTGCAGGCCGCGCAATTCATCGACACTCGCGGTTTCAATGGCATGCAGTGGATCGAGACAGTGCGGCTTGCTCATCTTGGCTCCGTGTTTTTATACGTTATATTAGACCATCAAAAGTTGACACGGGATGGCTTTCACCCGCCGCTTCTGTCGCATGATCAGTGGCCTGTCTTTATAATTCCCCGCTTTTATATACTGCCTTAATGTCACGGTTGAGCGGTTAATTTGGGGCTGTTTACTCAATAGCGCAGGGCCTTGCCGGTCTCGTGGTATTACAAATTCGGCCCTCAAACTGCGGCGCGATACCCTGCTCTCCCGCCCGTCCGATAGCCTGTCTGGCCAATTCTATCATGCGGATATAGGGCGGCCCGGTATCGACAATTCGCCGCGCATCGAGCATGTGGTAACCATCCTGACCTGTCACCGGGTCCAACAAATAATCGGTGCTGACCGCCAGAATCTCTTCGTTGGGGTTTACCCTTCGCCACTGGCCGTTGTCGAGAATGCTGAGATTGCTCGCTGTTACTGTGTCCGGATCGTGAACAAAGCCGAACCCCGCTACCTGTAGCCAACGGCCATTGCCGGTCCAGTTCTTGACCGAATAATCCACTGCTGCCTGCAAATCTGCACCAGTCATCCTGAACAACCTGAGCCCCGTCGGGTACTGAAAAATTTCCCGCAGATGACGCTCGGTAATATTCGCACCGCTGGGTATATCCTGGTTGATGCGCAAGGTGCCGGAATTGAGGAAGGCGATCTGTGCGCCCCGTGATTGAAAAGCCGACAACGCCAGATCTGCCAGGTAACTGCCCAGATTGGTCTCATACTTTCGAATTTCCTGCTCTTCCCCAACCAGCGCTACGTTGGCTCTGCCGTAAACCCGATCCAGGCAGCCCGCTGACAAGCTCTCCTTCTCACAGATCCGCCTGGCAAAATTCTCCTGCCAATGGCTTACCCGTGTTTCGATTTTAGAGTCAATCTCCACACGTCTGCCTAAAGCCCTGAATTTGTAGTTGATGTTCAACTCTTTGTTGTCACCAATTTTCACCTGTGCCACCACCGCCGACCTGGCATCAGAGTCAGCTTTCAATACGTAACGACCATTGACATTTACTGCCTGGCGTTGGTGCTCATGGCCGCCAAAAATAACATCGGGACCCTCGTCTCGGAGGTCCTGTAAAACCCTGGTGTCCTCTGACACCGGGAGGTGGGTAACTGCAATCACAACTTCAGCGCCGCGGGCCCGCAACTCCCGGGTAGCGCGTCGTGCGACATCACTGTAATGACTGTCGATTGTCGCGTAAGCCGGCACAACCACATTCGTGGTCAGTCCAAACAATCCCACCTTGATATCGCCGATGGTAAGTAGTTGAGTGGAAACGCTGTTGGCATGGGCAACATAGGGATTGCCATCACTATCCGCCAACCAGTCGATATTGGTATCGAGCCAGAAGAATTCGGATTCATCCAGTCGTGCAGTCAGCATTTTGGCCTGTTCGAGCCTGGGCTTGTCAAACTCGTGATTGCCAAATACCACCAGCATGTTGGGATCGAATTGGCCGGCCTGGCCATCCAGGCGATTCATCATGTCGATCATCTGTTCTCCCTGGTACTCACGGCTCAGCAGGGAGGGAAACAGAAAATCCCCGCCGTGCAGTAACAGGACCTCTCCATGCTGTTGTTCGAGCTCGCGACGCAGTGTTCTCACCCGTCCGATTCCTCCCGAGCGCCCTTCGCCGACCCCGGCGATACGGTAGACATCGTTGATATGCACGATGGTGAACTGTCTGGTCTGTGCGGGCTGGTCAAGCTGTTGCGTGTTTGGCTGGCAGGACGACAGCAGCGTTGTCAGCAGCAACAGCAGAATTTTTCCAGGGAACCGCCGATTAAGGTTATTCGGGATCGTAAATAGCATTGAGGACGCCCGCCAGGCGAATACCGGCTTGCACCAACCGGGTTTTAATCGTGGGCAAATACCGGTAGATGTATACGTAACCAAAATCGCCATCACCAATCCTATAGACTTCATCGCGAATGTTGATCGACTCATCAATCCAGTCCATCACGGTACTGGCCTGGTACTCCTTCACAGTCTTCACATCAACGTCATCAAGCGCGCGAACAAATTCAGTGTAGGATAATCGCTGGGATTCGATCAACCGCGTGTCCCACAGCTCGTGCAAATTTGTTTGTTCGCCAAACCATTTTATGCTTACCAGGTTGCCGCCTCGATCTGCTTCGTATCCATTGTGCAGAGGCTGGTGGATATCGCCTACCAGGTGTATAAGCCAGCGCAGTGCATCCCGTTGGTCCTCGGCTGTGGCATTGGGGTCCTCCAGGGTAGCAATAAACCTCAAGGTCGCCTCGTAAGAGTCACCCTTGGGATTCTTTTTGCTTTCTCGATAATTTTGATGCTTCTGTGTATTGATGAAATGCCAGGTGCAACCTGTCCCGTCTTTCCAGAACGGTTCCGGGCTACTGCGCATTTCATCAGCCCAGTTGGATACCATGGCCATCGACTCGCCATGTAAAATGCGCAAGACCGCCTGCTGCGTCGCGGCGCTCAGGTGATTTTCCGCAAGTTGACCAACGATGCGATGGCCATTTTTCCCAAATCCCATGGCGGTGCTCGATAACGCCATCAGCAGCAGGCCTAGAACCACGGTCTTGGCTTTCACGTTGCTATCCCCAGTAACGAGCCGCTGCCCATAAAAAAAGGGCGGCCACGGGGCCACCCTTTATCAGTGCAGTTAGCAGTGCAGTTTCTCTTCAAATTAGAACCCGTACGTCACCCCAAGCCGGATCTCGTAGCGAGATGCGTCACCAATACGAGATTCCGGCTCATCACCAATCGCCACGGTGTTGGGGAAATTAGGCTTGTAAAGCACGCCCCAGTCGTCATTCAGGAGGTTGGTAAAATTGTCGATTGTCAGGAATGCAGTAGCTCGATCGTCCGCGCGCAAGCCCGGTAACTCCTGTTCTATGCGAAGATCAATCTTACGCCACCAGGAGCCCTCGTGGGAGTTCCGATCCTCACCTGGTTCCAGCACGTTGTCTCTGAAATCCAGGTAGGGTGTAAATCCATAGGGATCAATGGTGCCGTTGTAGGTCCTGCTATAAGGTACGCCGGAATTTGCGGAGCCGTACACAGACATTGTCGTCATGTAGCCATTGAAAAACTCGTGTCTGTAATTTGCCGTGAGAGTGAAGCGATGCTCAATGTTGTAGTTTGACGTGGAAAGAACATCTTCCTCAGGATCGAAGAAGGCGCGGTTCTGATAGTTTGAAAATGCCACCGAACTGGTCATCGGGCTCACGTCTTTTGCATCGGTATAGGCGTAACCTACTCTCCAGTCGAAGCCATTGTCGTAGTTTCTTGCCAGGCCAAACGAGACAGCCATGGATTCATCGCCCTTGGAACTGTTGATCAGAACAAAGCTTGCCTCGCGAACACTGTCGTACTGCGGGTAGCCATCTTCATTGGTACCAACCTGCTCCAGATCCCCATGCTTAACTATCGCAGTGTCCTTCGCTTGCGTGGCAATAAAGTCAGCGTTGAACAGGTAGTCGCCGGCGAACCGGTGAGTGACACCCAACGCCAGCTTCCACTCGGAGGGCAGGTCAAAGCCCGGGTCCAGATAATTGATCTCGAAATTATCTCCGTCGCCCGCTGTTACCGCATCGTATAGCTCAGAGGGAATGGCGTATCCAGGTCCATCGGGAACGCCGCTCTCCAGGGCGGAGTATTCGACGTCATCGTCAAACAGGGAGCGCGATCCATCGGTGTAACCGAAGGAGCGACCACGTTGTCCAAATTGCAGCACGTTATTGGCGGAATAGGTATTTGATAGCCACACATTCGGGTTGCCGCCGGAATAGAGACCGAGGCCGCCGGTAATCGTGGTATCTTCTGACAGTACAAAGGTGAAGCCAAACCGCGGCTGTATGAGCCCCTCGCCATCCAGAGTGTTGGTGTTGGAAAACCCGTATTCCGCAGTAAAAGCTTCATTTTTAGCCGGTTCGTCGCTGGTTGTATACCAGTCATAGCGCAAGCCGAAAACAACGGACAGCCGATCCGAAAATTCGAAGTCGTCCTGAATATAAACCGTGTTAACCGCATATCCCCATTCCGCAGCAGCGTCTTCGGGGTTATGCGAAGGAGCATTATTGTAATAAATGGCGTCGGCAAAGCCGTCGCGGAAATTGTCGATGCCGTCGAAACGAATTTCGGTTTCCGTGTGTTGAACGAAGAGATTGAATATATCCAGGTCTTCGCGCTCGGCACCGACCGTAATCATATGACCATTCATGAGATATTTCGCTTTGAGAGCGAAGCTTGTGATAGTGTAATCAAGACTATTTGCCTGTCGACTATCGTCACCGCCGAGATAGACATCGACATCAGCCAGTTCAACCCTCATTTCACCGAAATCGGTTCCGCCAACGGAAATTTGATGATTATCGAGATCCAGGTAGCCGAACCGCATCTCTGTAGACAACTCCGGCGTCCAGTCTGAATACAGTGTGCCGGTATAGGTATTTAACTCCGACCCGCGATCGTAAAGGTGATTGGTAAACTCAAACTCATCGTTGTCGCCGTCTGACTGGACATAGTTAAAGCCATCATTGTAGTTGTATATAAAGGCGAGCCGATGCGCGTCGTTGATGTTCCAGTCCGCCCTGAGCAGGAGTTTTTCATCATCATGGTCAAGGCTGTCTGGAATGCCACCGGGGTCATAGCCGTAGATATCACGGGCAATTTGCGCGATCTCGTCCAGTTCTGCCTGGGTAACCGGCACTTCGTTCACCGCACCGGAACCAATAGCGCCACGATCAAAAAGGTTGGCGCCCTCGAGCTTCTCATAGGCCGCGAAGAAAAACAGCTTGTCTTTAATGATCGGGCCGCCGACGTTTACACCCCAGCGCTTTTCGGTGTAGTCACCGGTGTCGATGTCATCGCCCTCAAGCTCGTCGCCGCGCAGGCTGTCGCTGGTGTAGTCGTAAAACACGGAGCCGTGAATCTCGTTGCCACCCGACTTGGTCACCGCGTTTATATTACAGGCCGTAAAACCGCCGTACTCAACATCGAACGGCGCCAATTCGACAGCGACCTGGCTGATTGCGTCGTAAGAAAACGGCATACGCTCGGTGGGATAGCCATTCTCGTTAAGGCCAAAAGAGTCGTTCATACGAACGCCGTCGACTGTCAGGCTACTGTACCTGGAATTCTTGCCCCCACACTGTACCGCGTTAATACCACCGCGGGACTCGTCGACATAGATTCGTGGATCGGCACGCAGCACATCAGTAATATTTCGATTGATAGCAGGTGCTGACTCCAACTCGGCCAATCCAAAGACGGCGCTTGGGCCCAGGGCAATCTGGGTACCCACTGTGCGAGACCCAAGGACAACGACTTCTTCCATGGTGCCGCCGGAGACGAGATCAAAATTGATATCTGCGGTCTGGCCGAGATTCAATGCCACTCCACTAACCTTTTCACCGCCGTAACCGGTACTTGTGACGGTGATGCTGTAAGCGCTGCCAACGGGCAAATTACGTATGCTAAATACACCGGATGTATTGGTCTGGACCGTTCTGGTCAGGCCACTGTCTTCATTGCGTACGAGCACTATCGATCCCGGCAGTGGCGTCCCGCTCTGTGATGTGACGGTACCACGAAGCGCCGAGCTTGTTTTCTGCGCAAACACCGGCGCAGAACACAGAGCTGCCATGGTGATTAGCGTTAGTAAGAGCTGATTCAGCCATTGTTTCTTATTCATTAGAATCCCCTTTAGTGATTTGAGCACCTAGTCGAGTTCACACAAACCAATATCCTGACCAAAAGATCAGTATCCTATATTTATTTCTCTTCTTGTCAACGCGCTTTAGGTAAGAATGGCATTTTTCCACTTTTTTTATTTTACTGCCCTTTAGCCAGTTTTCTCGCCGATGCTGCCAGTTTCCTGGTCTTCTCCTCGCTGGCGCCGCTGGGCCTGCCATGTCGTTCATCCATACTCGCCAACAGGCGTATATCGGCCTCGGTGTAGGCGCGAAGACTCATACTTGACCAACCGGATAGGTTATTTGTATACTAAAACGCTCACCGGCGTCAAAAATGACGCCATACGCTTTTAGCTTAGTTGTTGATTTTATTGTGTATTCTAAATAATCACCACTATAGACATAACTAAAGAAAAGGGCATGCAAATGAATATATCCTCCTGCGACGGTGTTCTCACCCGCCAATATATCCTTAGGCTCGTATTGAGCTGTCTTGTCTTGACACTTGTGGCCTGCGGTAGCGGTAGTGGTAGCGGTAGCGGTAGCGGTGTCAGTATATCGAACAGCGCCCCGACGGTTAGTACTGTGATCATTACAGTTAATGGTGATGATGTTACGGAGGCAGTGATAAACGATACCTTAACCGTTGAGTACCAATTCGCCGATGCGGATAATGGCGACACAGACGCCTCTACTTTCCAATGGCAACGGGATGGAAATCCGATCTCTGGGGCGACCTCCAGGCAATATACGGTAACCGGCGAGGATGTCGTCGGCTCATTGATTACCGTTCAGGTGACCCCCGTTGACGACAAAGGGGCGTCAGGCACGGTGGCGATCTCTGCCACCGTCATCGTAAATAATAGTCCACCCGCAGTCAGCGATGTGATCATTACCAGAGACGGTGCTGATGCTACGGGGGGGGGGCAGAGGTAAACGATACCTTAACCGTTGAGTACCAATTCGCCGATGCGGATAATGGCGACACAGACGCCTCTACTTTCCAATGGCAAAGGGATGGAAATCCGATCTCCGGGGCGACCTCCAGGCAATATACGGTAACCGGCGAGGATGTCGTCGGCTCATTGATTACCGTTCAGGTGACCCCTGTTGACGACAACGGGGCGTCAGGCACGGCGGAGAGCTCTGCCACCGTCATCGTAAATAGTAGTCCACCCGCAGTCAGCGATGTGATCATTACCAGAGATGGTTTTGATGTTACGGGAGGGGGAGGGGTAGAGGTAAACGATACCTTAACCATTGAGTACACTTTCGAAGGTACCAATAGTGAAGACTCACGCGCCTCTACTTTCCAATGGCAACGGGATGGAAATCCGATCTCCGGGGCGACCTCCAGGCAATATACTGTTACCGGCGAGGATGTCGTCGGCTCATCAATTACCGTTCAGGTGACCCCCGTTGACGACAACGGGGCGTCAGGCACGGCGGAGATCTCTGCCACCGTCATCGTAAATAATAGTCCACCCGCGGTCAGAGATGTGATCATTACCAGAGATGGTTTTGATGTCAGGGTGGTAGCGGTAAACGATACCTTAACCGTTGTGTACACTTTCGAAGATGCCAATAGTGCAGACTCAAGCGCCTCTACTTTCCAATGGCAACGGGATGGTAATCCGATCCCTGGGGCGACCTCCAGGCAATATACGGTAACCGGCGATGTCGTCGGCTCATCAATTACCGTTCAGGTGACCCCCGTTGACGACAACGGAGCGTCAGGCACGGTGGAGAGCTCTGCCACCGCCTTCGTTCTCGTCATCGTAGATCATAGTCCACCCACAGTCAGCGATGTGATCATTACCAGAGATGGTTTTGAGGTTACCGAGGCAATGATAAACGATACCTTAACCGTTGAGTACCAATTCGCCGCTGCGGATAGTGGCGACACAGACGCCTCTACTATCCAATGGCAAAGGGATGGAAATCCGATCCTTGGGGCGACCGCCAGGCAATATACGGTAACCGGCGAGGATGTCGTCAGCGCATCAATTACCGTTCAGGTGACCCCTGTTGACGACAACGGGGCGTCAGGCACGGCGGAGAGCTCTGCCACCGGCGTCACTGTAATTCCGGCCATTGTTGTTATCAATGAAGTAGATGCCGATCAAGCCGGTACAGATGCTGCTGAGTTTATCGAACTTTATGATGGCGGTGTTGGCGATACCGATTTATCAGCTTTAGTGTTGGTGTTTTATAATGGCAGTAATGATGCCTCATATAGAGCTTTTGCTTTAGATGGACAGGCCACTGATAGCGATGGTTATTTCGTGCTTTGTGGGGATTCGGCCAATGTGCCTAACTGCGATTCAGATGTTACTCCAAATATCGATCTCATCCAAAATGGCGCCGATGCCGTTGCGCTATACACCGGCGAAGAGAATAATTTTCCCACTGGCACCGCTATTACAACTACGAATTTACTGGATGCTGTAGCCTATGACACCAGTGATGCTGATGATGATGCATTACTGGTTTTGCTCAATTCAGAAGAACCTCAGGTTGATGAAGCGGGCAATGGCGATAAGGACGGACACGCTAATCAGCGCTGCCCAAACGGCTCGGGTGGCCGGCGATATACCAATACGTATGCTCAATTTTCACCCACGCCGGGCAAGGAAAATACCTGTGTAGTCTCTGTCTCAAGTCCACCCACAGTCAGCGATGTGATCATTACCAAAGATGGCTCTGAGGTTACCGAGGCGGTGATAAACGATATCCTAGCCGTTGAGTACCAATTCGCCGATGCGGATAGTGGCGACACAGACGCCTCTGCTTTCCAATGGCAAAGGGATGGAAATCCGATCTCCGGGGCGACCGCCAGGCAATATACTGTAATCGACGAGGATGTCGTCAGCTCACTGATTACCGTTCAGGTGACCCCCGTTGACGACAAAGGGACGTCAGGCACGGCGGAAATCTCTGCCACCGGCGTCACTGTAATTAGCCCACCCCCGGCCATTGTTGTTATCAATGAAGTAGATGCCGATCAAGCCGGTACAGATAATGCTGAGTTTATCGAACTTTATGATGGCGGTGTTGGCAATACGGATTTATCAGCTTTAGTGGTAGTGTTTTATAATGGCAGAGGTGATGTCTCATATGAAGCTTTTGCTTTAGATGGACAGGCCACTGATAGCGATGGTTATTTCGTGCTTTGTGGGGATTCGGCCAATGTGCCTAACTGCGATTTAGATGTTACTAAAAATACCAGTCTCATCCAGAATGGCGCCGATGCCATTGCGCTATACACCGGCGAAGAGAATAATTTTCCCAATGACACCCCTGTTACAACTACGGATTTACTGGATGCTGTAGTCTATGACACCAGTGATGTTGATGATGATGATGATGATGATGCATTACTGGTTTTACTCAATTCAGGAGAACCTCAGGTTAATGAAGCGGGCAATGGCGATGGGGTCGGACACTCTAATCAGCGCTGCCCAAACGGCTCGGGTGGCCAGCGAAATAGCAATACGTATGATCAATTTCCACCCACGCCGGGCAAGGAAAATACCTGTGGAGGCTCTGTCTCAAGTCCACCCCCGGTCATTGTTGTTATCAATGAAGTAGATGCCGATCAAGCCAGTAGAGATAATGCTGAGTTTATCGAACTTTTTGATGGCGGTGCCGGCAATACCGATTTATCAGCTTTAGTGTTGGTGTTTTATAATGGCAGTAATGATGCCTCATATAGAGCTTTTGCTTTAGATGGACAGGCCACTGATAGCGATGGTTATTTCGTGCTTTGTGGGGATTCGGCCAATGTGCCTAACTGCGATTCAGATGTTACTCCAAATATCGATCTCATCCAAAATGGCGCCGATGCCGTTGCGCTATACACCGGCGAAGAGAATAATTTTCCCACTGGCACCGCTATTACAACTACGAATTTACTGGATGCTGTAGCCTATGACACCAGTGATGCTGATGATGATGCATTACTGGTTTTGCTCAATTCAGAAGAACCTCAGGTTGATGAAGCGGGCAATGGCGATAAGGACGGACACTCTAATCAGCGCTGCCCAAACGGCTCGGGTGGCCGGCGAAATACCAATACGTACGATCAATATCCACCCACGCCGGGAAAGGAAAATACCTGCGGAGGCTCTGTCTCAGCAGCCGTTGAATTCGGACAATGTTTTGAATCTGCAACGTTTATTCACGCTGTTCAGGGCAGTGAATCAAGTAGTCCAATTGCTGCAACTAATGTCGTTATTGAAGGAGTGGTTGTCGGTGATTTCCAAGAGACGAATCAACTAAGTGGATTTTATCTACAAGAAGAAGATACTCATGTTGATGGACTTACCGGAACCTCTGAAGGAATTTTTGTCCGCAATGCCGACCTCCCGGTCGATGTTGGGGATCTTGTCAGGGTTCAGGGAGATGTCACGGAACTTTCAAATTTGACTGGGTTAAATAATATTATCAAATTAGAGATTTGTGGTCCTGGCTATATAGTCACTCCAGCAACGATTGCCCTTCCTGTAGGTTCTTTAGATGAGCTTGAGCAAGTTGAAGGAATGCAAATTGATTTTGCAGAGCCGCTCAGCGTTATCGAGAACTTTAATCTAGGCCGATTTGGAGAAGTTCATTTGTCGACCGATAGAATTTATCAGTACACACACAACAATGCTCCTGATGCTGACGGCTATGCCGGGCATCAAGCAGCAATGAAACTCAACCGAATTATTCTGGATGATGGAAGTACCGTCCAAAACCCAGAGCCTATAGTCCACCCAACTCCGGGCTTGACGGCGTCTAATACGCTGCGGGCAGGAAGCACTGTCAATCCAACAGGTATTTTGAGTGAAGCGTTTGGTAGTTATCGTGTGCAACCTATATCAACTCCAGTGTTCACTGATAGCAATCCTCGTCCTGCAGCACCCGAGGCAGTAGGTGGGAGTATTACGGTAGCTGCAGTGAACGTTTTAAACTATTTTACAACAATTGATACGGGCGGTGCCAGGTGTGGGCCTAGCCTGCTAGGATGTCGTGGCGCCGATAGCAGCGCTGAGTTTACCAGACAGCGCGATAAGACTATCGATGTTATCGTCAAGCTTAATGCGGATATTGTCGGGCTTGTTGAAATGGAAAACAATGCCTTGTCTATTCCAGATTTAGTGACTGGCGTGAACGCTGTTAGCGAAGCAACCTACGTCTATATTGCTGCCGACACAATTGGTACCGATGCCATCAAAGTGGGTTTTATTTATAAGGAGGCAACAATCAGCCCTGTGGGTGATTATGCCATTTTAGATAGTAGCGTAGATGCAAAATTTATTGATACTAAGAACCGACCGGTTTTAGCACAAACGTTTTCTGAAATTGCAACGAAAGGAACATTAACTATTGCAGTCAATCATTTAAAATCAAAGGGATCAGCATGTGATGATGCTGACATGAATGATGGTCAAGGGAACTGTAATATTACCAGAACTGACGCCGCCACTGCTTTAGTAACGTGGTTAGCTACAGATCCAACTAACAGTGGCGACGACGATTTTCTTATTATTGGTGATTTGAACTCCTATGCAATGGAAGATCCCATCACGGCAATTATAAATGCCGGGTATACCAATTTGCTAGCCGGGGAGTCAGATCCATACTCTTACGTATTCCGTGGTGAATGGGGATATTTGGATTATGCCTTATCAAATGATACGCTCAGCCCACAAATCACTGGCATAACAGAATGGCATATCAATTCAGATGAACCTGGTGTTCTTGACTACAATGTGGAATTCAAATCTGCAACGCAACTAATGCAACTTTATTCCGCTGATGCTTATCGTGCTTCTGATCATGATCCTATACTCATTGGATTAAAATTGTCGCCGCCACCACCACCGCCATCGCCGCCACCGCCATAGCACCAGGATTAATGCTGTCGCCAAATCCGACAGACTCCCAGGCGCAAGAAGACCTGCCAGGCCAAGCGCAAACGATATGGACGGCGGGCAAACCCGGCGATCTACGAATCCTCAACCGTTATTGTGCTCATCGACAGGGTCAGCGTCGCGGGGCGCTTGGGTCCCACCAGCGCATTCAGGATCTTGAGCGGCAACTCGATGCGCTGCAACCGCTGCGGTGTTTTCAGGGTGATTCTGGTGATCGCATGCTGCTTGAAAACCAGCAGGTCGGTGTTGCGACTGAAGGAATAGCCGCTGCTGTTCTGCACCTGAAAATCGACATCGGAGCGGTTGCTGATCGCCAGGTTCAGCAACTGACTGTCACCGCTATAGCTGGCGCCGGTGATGGAGAGAGAGGCCTCCAGCATTGCCCGCATCTGCGGCTCACGCGCCAGCAGGGTGTTCTTGAACCAGACCAGGGTGCGACCCGCCACCAGCGCCTGCTGCAGCGCGGCACTGGTATCGGTTTCCGCCAGCACCAGCGTCACCGGCCGGTGTCCGCCCCTGTGCGGTTGGTAGTCCCAGTCGATCAGCTCGTGAATGTCCGAGGCGCCCATCAATGTCAGGTCGAGATCCAACGCAATCTGGAACGCTTCCCGGGAGTAGTAATCGCTGTTGGCAATCTCGATGCCCTGCAATTTACCACTGTCGGCATTGCGGCGATGAAACTCCGTCACCGTCGGGATGCTATCGGGAAAATCGTCGCTCCACCAGGGGTGGTTCCAGAACAGGAAAGCGCCCTGCGCTACCGCAGCATCGACTGCAGCCTGGGCGGGAAACGCATGCATGGCGCGGTAATATTCTACCGCGTCGAAAGGCTCGACAGGTTGAACCTGCAGCAGCAGGCTGTTGGCATCGCGTAGAAACAAGGCGTTGATATGCCCCACTTGCGTACTGCGGGTGATTTCAGAGCCGGGTATAACCAGCAGCGGGTGGCTGTCCACCGCCGCCTGGGCTATTTCGAAAGCGCGGTTGCGATCGGGGTGTGGAATATCCGGCAGATGGGGTTGCCACTCGAGGTGTTCGGTAATGGCGATGGCATTGAGTCCATCGCGCAAGGCCTCTTCAATGCGAATACGCGGCCACACATGCCCGTCCGAGAACGAGGAGTGCGTATGTGGGTCCAGCACCAGGGTGCGATAGTGGGCGGTGTCGGGAAAGCTAATGCGTCGCTCTATATCGGCATCGGCCGGCACCACCGCTTTATCGTGCGCCACGCTCACCACTGCCAGCGGCAACAACAGCATCCATATCGGCACGCTCAACAATTTCTGCATGGATTATTGCTCCTCAATTCCAATCCAGTGGGTCAGCCGGTTGTGCAGCTATCGGCTGAACTGCCAACATTGTAATTCAGTACCCGCTCGAATCCCTTTCTGTCGTGTTGCCGGCTATCATAGATGTCGATTCAGAGCTGCATCTAACCACGAAATAACTATAAAAATCCAGCAAGGAATTCATCGTGACCATCGGTATCTGTGGCCCGGTAATTGTGGCTGGCCTCTTTCCGTCGGCCGCTTCACAGGCTAACGATCTATTCGAAGACGCACCCCTGCCGGCGGTGTGTTTTGTCACCAATACTTCGCGAAAGACAGGGACTCAATCCGATTAACGCTACTGCCGGCTGCGCACCAATTCATCGTAGTCTATGGTTTGTGGGGCTGGCTTTTCATTGACCAGTTTTGGCTTGGGCGCACCCGGTTGCGACAACCAGTAATCGCGGCTGCGTTTCTCGTTCAATTTCGGACCGCAATCTCCCAGCACGCCGGCCCGCTGTAAACGCTTTAACAAGCGCTCTTGCGCATTGGCCAGCGCGGTCATGGCCTGCTGCGGTGTCTTGGCACCCGAGGCGGCATCACCAATATTTTGCCACCACAGTTGCGCCAGGCGAGGATAGTCGGGAACATTGGCACCGGTAGGCGTCCACTGCACCCGCGCCGGCGAGCGATAGAACTCCACCAGCCCACCCAGTTCGGCAGAGCGCTCGGTAAAGCTCTCATGACGGATATCAGAATCGCGAATTATGGTCAGGCCGACGTGGCTTTTTTTCAGGGAAACCGTTTTTGAGGTAACGAACTGCGCATACAACCAGGCCGCCCGGGCCCTGTCCGTGGGTGTAGACTTCATCAGGGTCCACGAACCGGCATCCTGGTAACCCAGCTTCTGCCCCTCTTCCCAATAGGCCCCGTGCGGCGATGGCGCCATGCGCCACTTGGGCGTGCCGTTGGCGTTCATAACCGGCAAGCCCGGCGCAATGGTATCTGCTGTAAAGGTGGTGTACCAGAATATCTGTTGCGCGATATGCCCCTGGGCCGGCACGGGACCGGCTTCTGCAAACACCATGCCGGCCGCTTCAGGTGGCGCGTACTTGTGCAACCAGTCGATGTATTTGGTCAGTGAGTACACGGCAGCGGGGCCATCAGTTGCGCCGCCTCTTTCCACGGTTGAACCGGTGGTCTGGCAACCATCCATCCGCAAACCCCACTCGTCGACAGGCAGGCCGTTGGGAATACCCTTGTCACCCGCGCCGGCCATCGACAACCAGGCGTCGGTAAATCGCCAACCCAGCGAAGGATCTTTCTTGCCGTAATCCATATGGCCGTAGACACGCTCACCGTCAATTTCCTTGACCTCATTGGTAAAGAAGTCGGCGATATCTTCATAGGCAGACCAGTTTACCGGCACACCCAATGGGTAACCGTAGCGGGCTTTAAACTGCGCTTTGAGGGCAGGATCGGTAAACCAGTCGTAGCGAAACCAATACAGGTTGGCAAACTGCTGGTCGGGCAACTGGTAGAGCTTGCCGTCGGGACCGGTAGTAAAGGAACGGCCAATAAAATCATCCAGATCCAGGGTCGGCGAGGTCACACTCTTGCCCTCTCCCGCCATCCAGTCGGTCAGGTTGCGCACCTGTTGATAACGAAAATGGGTACCCAGCAGATCCGAGTCGTTAACGTAGGCATCGTAAATATTTTCCCCGGATTGCATTTGGGTCTGCAACTTCTCCACCACATCACCCTCACCAATCAGGTCGTGGGTGACCTCTATGCCAGTAATCTCGGCAAACGCCCGCGCCAGTACCTGGGCCTCGTATTCGTGGGTAGTAATAGTCTCTGACACCACCTTGATGTGCATACCCCGGTAGGGTTTGGCGGCATCGACAAACCACTGCAATTCCTGCAGTTGTTGCTCTTGGGTAAGCGTTGATGGCTGAAACTCCGACAACCAGGTTTCAGCATCATTGATATCAGCGGCGCTATTGCCAACCGCGGCACAGAGTACTAACAAGCAGCCCAAACGTCTCAGCATCTTCATTCCTAATATTTGTTGTGTTGGCATAGTACTAACAATAGCGGTACTGGCAATAGCGGAAAACCAAAACGGAAAACGCCAGGCATAACAGCAATGACCACCACAGGGCTAAACTGGACAGCCCCACCCGGCCCAGGGCAAAGCCCTTGGCAATATGATGGCGTGCGAAATAAATAACCAGCGCAGCACTTTCTGGAAGTGAAAGAAGAATTTCCGAAAGTACTCTATGCCATCGGCGCACAAATGGCGGCACGTATTAGCCAGACCACAAAGAAACTGCACGACCCAGCTTTTGTAGATGCACGCGGCCGCATCGCCGGTTGTTCCCGTGAAGTGGCTGGTCGTATGCTCAAGCAGTTACAACAGGATGGCTTGGTCGAAGTAAGCGGGCACACCATCGTGGTGCCGGGTGCACGCTGGAAGATAAAACAATATGGCGGATATCACCGGTATTGCGCACATCCAGCTTTCGGTGACCGGCATGTCACGGTCGCGGCAGTTCTACAATGCCCTGCTGGGTGCCATGGGTCTGGTGCCGGTCATCAATGACGACACCTATTTCTACTGCGTCGGCGGGCGCACGGCGTTGGCCATAGCTCCGGCTGACCCTGCATTGGCGGCAGATGAGTTCAGCCAGCGCCGGGTCGGTCTGCACCATGTGTGCACCCAGAGATCACTGCACTGGTTCTGACCAGGGCGGGAAACTTTCAGCCCCTCCAAACCGATCCATATTCAAGAGCCAACGGTAGAGGAAAACCTGACATACCATTGGTCTAGTGTCCGGGGGGCACTCCAGAGCCTTTATATCCTGGGAAAATGCAGCGGCTGCCCAGGTTACGACACCACAACTAACCTGGCTTCCAGAGGTGATAGTTGCAGGGTTAGTGATTCACCGTCGGAGTGTAATCTATCGGAGATGGCTCCATCAATACTACTCCAAAGAGCTCTAGCATCCCCGTTCAGATCGGGATATTCCAGCTTCTGCTGAACTGGAGACCTGGAATAATTCATAGCGCTGATTTGCCAGGCCTGGGAACTATCTTCTGATTTGGGAAGTTTATTCACCAAAATCACCACCCCTTCGCTGGTGACGGAGGGAATGGCAACCAACTCGCTTTGGGCAATTCCAAGGGAGTCGCGCAGGGACAGCAGGGATTTCAGAAGAGAAGCAAAGGAATCCCGGTTCTGGAGTTGGTCAGGTAGACTGCCATAGAGTGATCGTGCCTGGGGAAGTCCCTGGATGGACCGATCCTCGCCTTCCGCTGTTCCCAGCAGGTCGTAACCACCTCGATTAATCCAGCGAGCATCATTATCTGCCACGAGCTCTTTGACCGACTCCAAGGGGATGGGCAAGGCGCCCACGAGATCCCACCCGGAAAGCACAAACACACCCGCTTGCAGGGCGTTATAGGCAGCGGCCAGCAGGTGGATTCGTTTGATTTGTTCTATCTGTTCGGGAGTAATTTGGCTGAGGTCCTGGATGTCCAGGCTAGCCGCGATCAATCCCGGCAGGGTGGAACAGATTCCCGGACTCATGGCAAAGACCTGGTTATAGCTTGCATGATCTCCAGTTGTTTTTAGAATCACGGCTTGATGAATTCGTTCAAACAGCTGATCACCCCTTTCTCGCGTCCCTTCGTACTCGAATTGCTGGTTGCCATTGACAGCCAGGTGCGTGGTTTCCAGCATCAGTTCATCATGGTTCTGCAAGCCATGCACCATTCTGATCGGTTGTATTCCGTATTCCAGCATTTGCCGCAGCATCAACCTTAGCGGGCCCCCATCTCCCATTGCCAGCGCATACAAATACCCCGGACGGGTGACGAAGTCATAATTGAACTCTGGCCCAGACGACAAGGATTCCCTGATGCTCTCTAAATCCATATTAAGTTCCTGAAAGCTAAACCCCCCAAATTTGCGGATCATCATGCCCAAAAGATCGGTCACCTGGGTTGAAAGCGGGTGACCCGCTAACCAACCTTTCTCCAGATCGGGACGAGCTTCAATGCCCAGAAACATTGTGGCATCCAGGCGCAATCCCCTGGTGCCCAGTACTTGCAGTGAATGAAGCAGATCTGCCGTCAGCAGACGCTGAGCTCCAAAGCTCGGATCTGACCAGTTGAGGGACGGTTGCCCTTCCTTAAAAATATGCAAATAGGCCCAGCGGCGGTCTTTCCCATCCACACCCCGAACAATATCGGTAACACTCCAACTGCTTTCCTTGATCCCGGGACGGGCAAACACCTCCGCATCCAGGGCCCCGATCACAGCGTATCCACGTTGCTTGAGGGTTTGAACGACAGCCTGGGAAAGGTTCACACTGTCTTTTCCAGGAACTATCGGGGGGAGAACAGGCCAGTCTTTGGGGCCAATTTCAATCATGGTGAAGAGACCCGGAAACCCTGGGACATTCTGTTCTGCCAGGCGAAAGTCGGACCCTTTTCCCGTATGACCTGGCACGAGATCACCAATAATGGTAATACCATGTTGGCGTGCAGCGCTCACCATCTCTTGATAAAGACTTTGGTCACCATACAAGGGATCCACAAGCAGTTCGATGCGGTCAAAGTTGCCATCGATACTTGGCCCGTACTCTGTTCCGGTGATACTCCCCGACCGTTTCACTGGTCCGGTGTGGATCGCTTGAATACCGAGTTCAGAGAGTGTTTTATGAAGTTGGGCGTCGCCGAGGATTTCCAGGGCTTTGCTGCCCTTGTGGCCCATCAGAGAATCAGGATAAGCCGAAAACCAGACGGAGCTCAGCTTAAGGGCATCTTCCGGTCGAGAGCGCCCATAGGGGTATCGCCACTGATGTGACTTTCCTGCAAAGGACTGCACCAACTGCTCATACTTCAACAGCATGGAACGGTTTTTAAGCCATTCTATATAGCTTGGAAGTTCTACCTGACCCGGTGCAACCCGGGTTGGGGAGCTATCGGTCGCACTCACGACGCAGACCCTGCCGCCGGAATGACATGCCCTTCATGATCCGTCGCCGGTATTTGATCGGTTTCTCGTTTGAACAGATACAAAACAAAAATAATCACGGTGATGGGAATCAAAGAAAAGTAGAAAGCCGTCTTACCACCAAAATGCTCGAACAGGGTACCGGTAATAATCGATCCGGTGGTGCCACCCAGCGCCGAAAACACCACGATCAAGCCAGACATCGGCGCGTGTTGCCGCTTTGGAAGCGCGGACAATATCACCGAATTGATCGCCGGGTATACCGGCGAAATACATATCCCGATCAATGGAAACATAAAGGCGGCCAGCGGCGCGTCGAACCAGCTGCTCGCTTGAGCACCTGTTCCGGCCCCTGCCAGCGGTAGCGCGACAAGCACCAGAGCTGCGGCCAGCAACAGGCACGTAACCAGCACCTTGAACCAGTCCAATCTGGTGAAAACAATGGCTGCAATAAACCGACCCAAGGCCGTGGAGGCAGCCAGGATACTGGCCATCTGGATGCTCAGCGAAGGCGACAGGTTTAAAATCCTGCTATTGAACGTCGGTAGCCAGGTCATGATGCTCTGTTCTATCATCACATACAAAAATGCACAAATGATGAATATCAACACTAGCGGCTTGATGCTAAGGCGTAGCATGTCTGAAAATTCCGTCGCCAGTGATGATGGTCCCTCGGCGTGGACCGCAGTTTCATCCAGGCGTGTAAAGAACATCAGGGTGAAGGCGAAAAAGGACAAAACTGATAAAACGTAATAGACACTCAGCCAACTGTGCGAACCTGGATTCTGGTCATCCACAAAGCCACTGAAAATAAAATAGCCAGACACAACACCCACCATGAAAAAGGACTCGAGAAAATTCATCAGGCTAACGTGTTCCTTCCTGTTGTCAGTAACCAGACCAATAGACGCAAACACTGAGACCTTGACCAGTGCAAAGCTCACACCGGTAATCGCAAACATCAGCTTCGTCATCCAGAACGTCGGGGTTTGCGGCATAGCGAGGCAGACTATGCCAATGAGACCGAGTGCCATCAGCATGGTGCGCTTGTAGCCAATACGGGCAATGAACGAGGCCACGAGGAAGGACGTGAATGCGATACTGAGATCCTTGAACGCTTCCAGCACACTGGCGGAAGATTCACTGACCAGATAGGTATTCTGCACCTGAAAAATCACCGTACCCACGCTGTTCAACAGGATCGCAAATATAAAGTAGTTAATGAACAGAGAAAGTTTAATAGCCCAGAATTTCATCAGCGAATTTCTCCACGCCGTAACCGTTAAGAAAACCTCGTTACCTTGCTAAAGGCGCGGGTGCCGCTCAGAAATTATAGGCCACGCTGGCCCGGTAAGTTCTTGGCATGATGAAGCGGCCATTAGGTGCCGCTGGATTCCGGGGATCACCTTCGGTTAGCCCTTCTTCATCGGTGACGTTATCAGCCGAAAGTTGGAAAGACAAGTTCTCACCGGCATAGAAAATAACGCCCAGATCCAGTTTTTCGTAACCATCCAAAGTTACCTCATTGCCATTGTCTGAGTACCGATCATCGACAGCTGAGATCGTGCTGTAAATGGTCGCAGACATACCATTGCCAAACTCGAAGTCATAGCTCGGTGACAAGCGTAGCTGCCAGGGCGGTTGGCGCTGCGCTTCGTTGCCTTCATTGTCGGGGTTGGTGGGGCTGTCGGTTATTTCAGTCTCCTGGATAGTGGCGTTCACCGAGATCGAAAAGCCACTGTCGAGAAACCAGCGGCCATCAATCTCCAGGCCATAAGCCTCAAAACTCTGGGTCTGTGGCGGTGCACCGGGTACTGTCACAGAACTTTGCCCGTCGGTTTCGTTGCCAAACAGCGTCAGATAGGCAGAGAAATTGTCAAATCCCGCTTTGTAGCCAAGCTCGAACTGCTTGACTTCCTGGATCAGGTCACCGCCGCTCTCGAACACACCGAAGTTGTCACGAAAGTCGTCAAAAGTGGGAAATTTGTAGCCCTGGCTGAAGCGCGCGAATACGCCCTGATTCTCACCGATATTGACATTGGCCCCAACAGTGTAGGAGGTTTCTGACTCGTCATAACCATTCACGACCTTGTCAATCATGCCATCGAGTCCTTCATCGACGCTGTAGTCCACTTCGTGGGTCTCATTGCGAACACCGACATCCAGGGACAGCAGGTCGGTTACCCGGTAAGCGCCAGCGGCATAGAAGGCAAGGGATGTCGCATCACCGTCGGCATCGATATCGAAGTTCCAGGCGCAGCTGTCGATATCAGGGGCGTTACAGGCAATACCGTCGATGATCTCGCCACCCCGCTCAACTACGTAATAGTCATGGTTGCCCAGCGACCAGAATTCGTTAACCGATGCCGTGGCCGTATATAAACCCAGTGTCAAATCGAACTTATCGTAGTTACCACTCAGAGCCAGGTTGTTGGTAAAAGACTCAATCTCCTTGCGCACTTCCCAGAGACCAAACTGTTGAATAAATTCTCCACTGCCAATGGCGTGTCCGGTGATCCGGCCTGTGAGCGCACCGGTTACCACCGCCCCAGGGTCCGTATCCGGATCAGTCAGCAAGTCACCGACATTAACCGCGCCGCCATTGGGCACCAGCCCAACGGTGTCCGCGTCACCAGAGGTATAGTTGAGGCTGTCACTGAGAGACCAGCGGTCATTGATTTCCAGATCAAAGGTGACACCGGTAATAGACCCGTCCCAGCCACGCCCATCGCTCAGGTCGACAGACCTGCTCTCGCTATTCGGCCCTACAAGTATGGCTCCCTTGCGATTGAGAGTACCAACCTGCGTATACTCATTGTTATCCGCTTTTGGCGCATTCAGTGCGCCAGGCAGGTACCAGGTACCATGGTCATCGGTATTGCGGTGGTACACGCTGATCGTACCGTTGTCTAGCTCTTTGGTGATCTTGACTGTAAATTGATTGCCTTTCTCCGCACTGAACCCGGCATCGCGGATACCCGGTGAAGATGTCACATAGCCACCGACCATATAATATAGACCATCGCCTAATGGTCCGCTGACAAGCGCATCAAATCGTTGCAGGTCGTAGTCTGATGTAGTGTATTTGACCAAACCTTCTGTTTCCTCACCGCCGGACTTGAGCAGGAAGTTGGTGGTCAGGCCTGGCTGCCCGTTATCCTGGACCGACTGCGGACCACCGCGAAGTCCTTCCATCCTCTCGACAGTTTCATCGATGCGAAACAAGGTAGTGTTTTCCAGAAAAGATAGTGTCGGTGGTGGGTATACGGGGGCTCCTTCGACCTGCAGGGTCAGAAACGGCGCATCGCCACCACCCGGAAAGCCGCGCACGAATACGTTGGCCCCGGCGACTCCACCTGAACTTTCCGCCCACACACCAGGTACGTTTTTCAACAAGTCTGCGGTACTCTTCGGCGAAAAACGACGGATATCGTCTTCGTTAACATTTGTAATTGCGAATCCCGCATCCAGTTTACGCATTTCAGAGCCGCCAGGTGTGCCCGTGACAATGACTTCCTCAAGCATTGGCTGCCTGGACTCCTGTGCCAGGACGATAGTAGGTATACAAAAAAGTACACTTTGAACCGCTAAAGTCAATTTTGATATTTTCATTTTTTTACCCTCGCTAGCTTAACTTTCAACTTACTAAAGTGAATTACAACCGAGACTGCAAAGTATTTCAGCACATGATGAAATGCATTGCAACAAAATTATGCAACGCATTTCAATACCATTTTGCAATGCATTTCAGATCGCCTTATACTGAATCGGAATTAGCATGGGAATTGAGCAGGCACATTCGGCTCTGGGTTTTTATACCACGCGCCGCCATTGTGGAAATACCGGTCACCCCCGCAAGGAGTAGTCAGATAATGTCCAACAAACGAGCCACTACAATGGACGATATCGCCAAGTTTGCGAAGGTATCCAAGCCCACTGTATCGCGGGCGCTGGGCGATAGCCCACTGGTCAACGCCAAAACCCGTGAACACGTGCTGGCGGTTGCTCGTCAGCACGGCTACGCTGTCAATCGCAACGCGCAAAAGCTACGACACAAGCGCACTAATACCATCGCGGTATCAATCGACTTTCAATCGCATATAAAAAACCACATTTCAGACCCGTTCATCTTCGAATTGCTTGCCGGTGTGTCCGAGGCACTGGGAAATTTGAACCAGGATTTACTGCTTACCGCCCCATCTCACAATGATATGGAAAGCTTTCAGCACATGCTGCTGTCGCGCGGCGCGGACGGATTTATCTTTCTCGGTCAGGGTCACCGTGAAAAAATGATTGCTGATTTCGCCGCAACGGGTGCCCCACTCGTTGCTTGGGGGGCGCCACGCCGGAATAAAACCGGCTACTGTGTGGTGGGAAGCGACAATCTTCTCGGGGGTCAGCTGGCAGGCAGGTATTTTCTCGAACAGAGTCGTCATAACTTCCTGTTTGTTGGTGATACCTCCCATAGTGAGTTCTACTGGCGCCGCAAGGGCCTGCAGCAAATTGTAGACAAGTGCGCAAATCACATTACACTGGACGACGTGGTGCTGAGCAATTTTTCTTATGAGTCGGCGTTTGCGGTTGCCAAGAAGTACCTCGGCGAGACCCGAACTCTACCAGATGCAGTGTTTGCCTACAGCGACACAGCAGCGATGGCATTCATTCGTGTACTTATCGGCATGGGTTTGAGTATTCCTGGCGATGTTTCAGTTATCGGTTACAACGATATCCCTTCAACAGACTTTTTCAGCCCCTCTCTCACCACCATTCGACAGGACACCTACAAGGCCGGTTCCGTGCTGGTCAAAAAGCTGATGAAAATTATCGACGGCAAACGAGTTCGCTCCGAAACGATCAAAACAGAGTTGGTTGTCAGAGCGACTTGAATCGAGCTTCGGCTTGAGGCTATTTACCTGTACGTATTTCGCAGGGCTTCAATACAACCACGTAAACCCGGGTGTTCTGCGAGCACGATTGCCAGCGGTATCGTCATGCAAATTCCGGTAAATCGCCCCTTGTTAACAAATCGCTGCCGAAACAGCTCTTCATCTAAAAGACCCAGAAGCCCGGGTAAAATACCTCCCGAGAGATAAACCCCCATCGGTCGCGCCCATCATCAATGCGACGTCGCCGGCGACCGATGCTAAAATTGAAAAAAGTCGGTGACCGCCCGCAGGCAGTATTCATCACCAGCATACGCACCAGCGGTAACGTCCGGCGCGGACAACTCTCTTTCATTGCCATCCAGGCGGCAATTGGCCCAGTACAGATTGGCTAGTCCCATACCAGATGGGAAACGCGCTCGTAGTGCTGCCAGAGTACTTTGAGCAGGACTGTTTCGTGATCATCATGGGGGCAAGGCCAATATGGCCAGCCTCGGAGGGAAGGATTTCGCCTGTTGCAAGCATCGCCGACACTTCCAGGGAAGTTTGCAACTCTGACCGCCTGAATGACCAGTGGTTATTGGAAGTATAGGGGGTATAAACAAGCAAGCCGATTAGCCTACTCCCTTCAATGCACCTCTGTTACTGGTGTGATTTTCAAAACCGTTACCAAAATGTCCATCAGTATCGTCAGAGAGCTAAAAAGATACGCCCTCAATTGATGAATTCCTCCACATGCCCAAGCGCAGCCCTGCAAGCCTTATGGTCACATCTTCCCTGAATAGTAGCTGGTGTTTTAGTTCGGCATCCGTTGCTCAAACATGGGAAACTGCGCGGGCGAAGTAGATCGAGCGGTGAGCATTGAGTTGAATTATGCCACCTTCAATCGTGCTTCCCACAAGTCATAATCAGCTTGCATTCGCACCCACATATCAGCACTGGTGCCGATGCTTGACTCTAGAACAATGGCGAATGAAGGCGAGATACCACGCTTGCCGTTAACGATCTCATTAATTTTACGCGCCGCACAGCCACACCGCTGAGCAAGTGTCGTTTGGTTAAGACCCAACTCGGACATATACACCTCGGACAGTACTTTGCCGGGGTGTAGCGGTGAGGGATTAGAAATCATAATTAGCCTCCATGATAATTTTCAATGCAAACCTCGGAGAATTCACCACGTTTCACTGCTGTCCCGTTAACTTTCATATGAGTTTCATTTGATTGACATCGGGCAGTCTGCCATCAGGCGGATCACCCCTTAACAACGCCATCAGGTCACGCTTATCAAACAAATTAAGCTGCAGTAATCGCAATAGCTGCTGCATACTCTTTGTGAGTCCAGACTGAAACTTCAGAAATGCAATTAGCAGGTATACGCACATCGCTATCCATATTTGAGTCATCACTGCATTCTTGCTCGTGCCAACAAACGATTTGATTTTCAGGTTCTGTTTTATCCACTTAAAGAATAATTCCACTTGCCACCTGGCTTTGTAGACATCGGCAATCGTCTTGGCTGCCAGTTTGAAATTGTTTGTTACAAACACATAGTGCTTACCCGTCTCCGCATCTTTGTAGCCAACCCGCCTTAATCGAACAGGACATTTTTTGGAGACCTGGGGGCCGGTGAATTCTATCGTTTGATCACACGTCAAACCTTTGCCTTTCAGCACCGATCGACGCTCGATAATGCGGTATTTTGCATTGCTCTTAAGCCGGGTGACGAAGAAAATACCCTTATCTGTCAATTGCTTATACCAAACGTAATCATTGTAGGCTTTATCAATTGCAATAATACTTCCCTTAGGAAATATGAGCGTGCGACCCACTGTTACATCGTGCTTCTTCCCTTCCGTGACGACCACAAACTCCGGCAAATAACCCGCATGATTCAAACCGACGTGCAGTTTAATCGCTCCTTTGGTGGTGCGAAAATCAGCCCAGGGAAACGCAGACAAACACAAGTCGATGGTGGACGCGTCCAGCGAATAAAGCGGGTGAGTAAATCTGAAACTATGATCAGGCGCCACGCCTTGGCAGCGAGTTAACAGTTTTCCAAACAGCGCTTCGTACAGAGCATAAGGCTTATCTTCATTGATGCGCGATAGGTTAGATCGCGACAGCTTCGCGCTGCCCAGGTGGTAAAGGCGATGCATTTGCGCCGACATATTATCCACGATATCACGCAAGCTGTTTCGACCAGACAATTGAGCCATCGTCAGCGACACAAACTGTGACCAGCGGGAGGCTTTACGAAAGGAACGGCCAGAATGATGTTGTTTGGCAAGGGTCTCAAATTCATGTCTCGGAACAAGTTTTAGTATTTGTGACAGGATCGTATTACAATGCGCCATGGTCTGGTTCCCTCTATTTATACACTGTTTTTTAGACAATCTCATTGTATCAATTGTGGCGGAATCAGACCTCCTTATTTCTCCTTAACGGGACAGCAGTGACCACGTTTATATTTGAAGGTGATGCACCAAGGCAATTTAATCGTGACACTCCAACACTCCGCTCTGTTGCCCTGCAACTTATGGAGCCCTATCGTCGGTGGCAGCCACCGTAGCAACCACACTGCCGACCCCTACATAATCTGCCGGTATATAAGGCTTCTCACAACTTTATATGGAACAGGTATATGGGCATCGGCGTCGAGAGGGATATTTTGGGCTTCAAGGGGCAGCGGGTCAATCACATAAGACTGGACGAATAGAGTCGTAGCGTTCTACTTTTGTTCAGTATCATCTCGTATTGGAAGAGGCTGGATGTTTATTACACGTTGTTCAAGATGTTGCAGTGGGCGAGTATTGCCCCCTTGGGGTTGCCGGTAGTGCCACGGGTGAACTGAATATTAATGGCGTCATCGGGCTGCAATACATCCTTCAGTTCCCGCAGGCGCTGATACTCCGATTCACCACCGCAGACGTAGCTTCCAGTCAATTTCGTCATCACTTTAAACATCCAGCAGCATTGTCAGAATTGGTATGTGAGCTCGATACCGTAAGTCCGCGGCGGGGTCAGCCAATAGCTCTGGTGCGCCAGTGAACTGGCACTGAAGTTGGTGCCAAAGTCGTAGTACACCTCATCGAAGATATTTTTCCCGAAGACCACGATCTGCAGGCCCAGCGCATCGTTGTAATAGGTCGCGCTCGCATCGACCAACTCATAGTCTTTCTGAGAGGCCCGGTTGAAGTCGTCGCTGAAGGTCTCATCGACATAGGTGTAGGCCACACGCATACCCAGGGCGAAATTCGCACCGAAGTCCATGGAGTAGGTCAACGCCATGTTATAGGTGGTCTCCGGTGCCAGAACAAAGTTTAGGTCACCGGCATCGATACCCGTCGCGTCTTCGGCTGACGTGAAGTCATCATATTCAGCATCGATGAGGCCAACCCCGGCCTGGAAGGTCAGGCTATCAGTAATAGCAGCTGTCGCTTCCAGCTCCAGCCCCCGGATGGTAGCACTGGCGGCATTCAGAATTTCCTGCCCACCGGCGGAATTCAGGGAAGTGCGTTGCAGATCGTCATAGTCATTGTTGAAGATCGCGGCGTTGAGACGCAGCTTGCCATCCAACAGCATGGATTTCACACCCAGTTCAAAGGCGTCCACCACCTCTTCATTGTAGGGCCCCGGTGTGCTGGTCGCGGTGGCGGGGTCGACCGCGAAACTTAAATCCGTAAAGCGCGCGTTGTAGCCGCCACTGCGGAAGCCACGGGTATAACTTGCATAGGTCATGATGTCGTCGGTGATGTACCAGTTCACGCCGGCCTTGGGTGCAAAGTTACTCCAGTTTTCCTTGTCGTCCAGGGCGGGTGTACAATCACTCAGGCTGGCGCTTGCTTCGAAGGGCGGAGTCCGTGTGGCGCAATTACCCACGGCATTCGGGTCGCCAATCACGCCGATTTTCGCTTTCTTTTCTTCCTGGGTGTAGCGTCCGCCCAGGATAAAGGTCAGCGCGTCTGTCATCCGGTAGTCGACCTGGGCAAAAGCACCCTGGGTTGAATGCTCGATATTCGACACGCCCCTGCGGTCAACGGCATTGACCAGAAGACGGCGCTCCCCATAGGTATATTCCTGCTCGAAGAGATAGATGCCGGTGGTCAGAGTCAGCACCTCGCTCAGGTCGCCCGACCAGCGAACCTCCAGGCTCAATTGATCCTGCTCCATGAAAGTGCCGGCGGCAAATTCAAAGCGACTGTCGGAGTGACCGTCGATGTCCGAGTGCATCTCCTGATCCAGTTCCTGATAGCCCAGTATGCTGGTCAGGCGGCCGTCCCATAGATCCCAGTTGGATTCGAGCGTGAGACTGCTCCACTCAAGGTCACTGAAACCTGTCTCGTCCAGATTTGTAACCCTGTCGTCATAGGGATCCAGGACCTGCACACCATCAACCTCCCAGGCAATTGCACCCAGGCCGTCGGCTTCTATGCTGCCGTATTCGGCGATCAAGGTCGTATCAAATGTCTCGCCGTTGTAGCTGACCGCCGGTCGCACCAGAAAGGTCTCTGAGGCGCCATGCTCACCACCCAGATTCAGATTGTCCCAGTAACCACCCCGATCTTTCCACAGGGCGGAAATTTTTCCGTCAAAATTATCGCTGAGAGGGCCACTTACCACTGCCGCCAGATCGGTTCGCTCGTAATTGCCGGCAGTCGCCCGAATTTTGCCCTCAAACTCATCGGTGGGGCGACTGCTGCGCATCGAAACCAGGCCGCCAGTGGAATTGCGACCAAACAGCGTACCCTGCGGTCCTCGCAATACCTCGATTGATTCCAGATCGAATAGGTCGGTGACCACACCGTAGATGGTTCCCAGAGAAACCCCGTCGATGACAACACCCACCGCCGGGTCAGCGGAGGGGATGCTCTGTCCCACCGTGCCCATGCCGCGTATTACAAAGTTTGCAACCCCCGGAAAGGTTGGAATTTCCGTCAGGCTGGCATTTGGCGTGGTAAGTCCGATATCCGTCAGGTTGGTTGCGAACATGGCGTCAACCTGGTCGCCTGAATAGGCGCTGATGGCAATCGGCACATCTTGAGCGGACTCAGCGGCGGCCTTTTTGGAAGCCGTTACCATAACTTCTTCCATTAGGACATTTGCCCTTTCTGCCGCCTGTACCGGCACCAGAGTCACTGCCGATACCGATAGTGCAAGGAGGGACTTCAGCCACCGCGGCGAGGAGTCACTGCAAGAATCAAGCGAATTTCTATTGTCTATTTTCATGGTTAGGCTCTCTACCGGTGTATTCAGCTTGGCGTCTGTCAGTCAAAGGTTATTGGTTATTGCGGCCTTGGCTGTATACCGGTTAGCACCAAAACTCTCCATCACCCAATGGGTGCACAACTCAAGGCTTACGATCATTATATCTTACAAACCCGATACAACGAACGATTTACTCCCGTGCCCACCAGCAAGCGGGGATATAAGCCTGCCGGGTTCATTAAAACCCTCATCCCGATGCAACATGAGGGCAGCTTTCATCTGGATGATATTCGCCACCTTCAGGATGATGAGGCTCTGCGTACCGTATTGGGTCTCAACAGACTTCCCGGGGTGGAGACTGGCTGAGGCGAATGGGTAGCCGGCCGCACATCCAAGGTGCCTGAGTGAAGGTCAATAAAGCCCGGTTGCAGTCGGCTTTGCGCCGCAGCACGGTTTTTAACTACACATCTCTGTCATGCCCGCTGTGGCGGTCAGCAATAAGGCTTGAAAGAGGGATTCAGAGACCTCTGGAGCGTTGACAAAACTCTATCTGGGGATTTGGGCGTGTATATTCTAAAGGAACAGCTTCAGGCCTTGTGGGAGTCAGAGACTGTCGAACTGGTGCAAGAGCGACTGGAAGCCTGGTGCCGGATGCGGACTCAATGTTCTATGTTGCGGCCTGATATTCACTCACAAGACCGGCGAAGAACCGCTAAAAACAAAGAATAAAATATTTTTAATAGTTGCGAGTATAGTCGCATTTTCTCTACGCCCGCTATCTCTGGGCGGAGGTTATCGCTGGCCAGCCACTGCAACGTTGTCATAGCCCTCAAGACACCCTAGACAAGTGTTGTGGGTTGTCCGGCGGTTGAGGTTTGTGCGGAGCAGTTGAAAAAGCGGATGTTAATAAATTCGCTTAAATCATGCCCAACTCTTTCAAGATTTTTTCCAGTTTTGGATAAATCTCTGGCGGACATGGGTGTTTTACTTTCCCCGAGCCACGGTTAGAAGCTCGACGCGTGGTTGCGTTGTGGTCTCGTTTTATATGAGCAATCCAGCAAGTTTTAACAGTTCTGCCGTGTTGCTTTAAGTACGCGGCTTGTGCTTTGGCGTATGTCATTGGGCACCTCCGAAATAATAGTGTGAGAATTTATTTACGAAAACAGTAATGTAAGAATACATATGAAGATAGCGATGTTTCATCATCTTCCATTTCTGTAAAAAGCCAGTTACTCCAAAAATCACGATACCCGACATATGCGCCATAAGAGTTTTTCCCATTGACTTCTCCGCAGACATAAATGCCTTCTCGCTCTTCTACTTCTCCAGTTTCTCTGTTTTTAGGATAGACTTTTGTGCGAAACACGCGTTCATTGCGAAACTTTGCACTCTCAGGGTCTTTGAATTCCTCTGTAACGCTATCCCTGACCATTTTGAGTATTTCCGCGTCTGCTTTTGTCCGTAAAGCAACAACACCGACGCTGGCAAGGTCGTCAATCATACTCAAATAATCGTCCACGCGCTTATTCAGTTGGCCGTCGTACTTAAGCTCGGCACACGACTGGGCAAACAGCGAAACCATTGCCGCCATGGCGATAATTTTGAATACTTTTGTCATCGTTTCGCTTCCTGGGGTTAGTAGCAAATGAAATGGGATTATACAAAAACGAGGCGATGCCTGGTAGAGCAAAAAAGCATGTTGTAAATACAAAATCACAACGCCCCAACAGTTGTTCATTTAAACCAAAAAAGTATCCGGCTTATACACGCCGAAATAGGTCGTCGGCAGCCAACTGTATGTGGCCTTCTGCGGGACGTTTTGCAGGTGGTTCAATTCCATGAGCGTATCCAGCAACGGCGAACCAAAATCCGGGGCCACCTGTCTATTGTTCGGGCTATATGAGATTGTGGATTGGCGGTACTAACAATAGCGGAAAACCCAAACGGCAAATGCCAGGCATACCGGCAGCGACCACCACAGGCTAAAACTGGACAGCCCCAGCCAGGCCAGGGCGATAAAGGCGCTGCCCAGCAACGAAATAAACAGCCGATCACCGCGCGTAGTGGTCAATCCCAACACCCCTGTCCTGGGATTGCCGCCGGGGCTGAAATACTCCCAGATACCCATGCAGAGTATCAATCCACCTATGGTAGAGAAAAACACCGCCGTAGGTGTAGTCCACGCCATCCATACCAGGTCGACAGCGGCAAAGTCCATACGCGCTACACCCGACCCAGGGCAAAGCCCTTGGCAATATAATGGCGTACGAAATAAATGACCAGCGCGCCGGGAATAATCGTCAATACACCGGCGGCAGTTAACACGCCCCAGTCCATCCCGGAAGCAGATACCGTGCGAGTCATAATGGCCGCAATCGGTTTTGCATCGGTGACTGTCAGGGTCCTGGCTATCAGTAGCTCCACCCAGGAAAACATAAAGCAAAAGAATGCCGCGACACCGATGCCGGAACGAATCAGAGGGGTAAATATCTTCACGAAAAATACCGGGAAAGAATAACCGTCGATGTAAGCCGTTTCATCGATCTCGCGCGGCACACCCGACATAGAGCCCTCCAGAATCCACACCGCCAGGGGCACGTTGAACAGGCAGTGTGCCAGCGCCACGGCGATATGCGTGTCAATCAGCCCAAAGGCGGAATACAACTGGAAGAAAGGTAAAACAAATACCGCCGGCGGCGCCATGCGGTTGGTCAGCAACCAGAAGAACAAATGCTTGTCGCCGAGAAAGCGATAGCGTGAAAACGCGTAGGCTGCCGGCAGTGCCACCGCCAGGGAAATCAGTGTATTGAGAACCACGTAGATTGACGAGTTGATATAACCCTTGTACCAACTGGGGTCCGTGAAAATTACCCGGTAGTTTTCCAGCGTGAAGTCCTCTGGCCACAGCGAGAAGGTGGACAGTATTTCCCGGTTGGTCTTGAAGCTCATCACCAGCAACCAGTACAGCGGCACCATCAGGAAGAAAATATAGAGCGTCGGCACCAGCCATCGGAAACGGGAGCGGAAAGTCGTACTCATGCGTTCTCCTCATCGGCTTTGGTCATCACCGTGTAGAACACCCAGGACAGCAGCAGGATAATCAGAAAGTAGACCAGCGACATGGCCGCCGCCGGCCCCAGGTCAAATTGGCCAATAGCCATCTGCACCAGGTCGATAGACAGGAAGGTGGTTGAGTTGCCCGGTCCGCCGCCGGTAAGCACGAAAGGTTCCGTGTAGATCATGAAGGAATCCATGAAACGCAGCAGCACCGCTATCAACAGCACCCGCTTCATACGCGGCAGTTGAATATAGCGAAACACCGCCCAGCGCGAGGCGCCATCGATGCGGGCGGCCTGGTAATAGGCATCCGGTACCGCCACCAGGCCGGAATAGCACAGCAATACCACCAGGCTGGTCCAGTGCCAGACATCCATGGCAATTATCGTGATCCAGGCCGCCGGCGGTGATTGGGCATAGTTGTAGTCGATACCCCACTGCGCCAGCGTGTGGCCCAGCAAGCCAATATCAACGCGACCAAATATCTGCCAGATGGTGCCAACCACATTCCAGGGGATTAACAGTGGCAGCGCCATCAGCACCAGGCAGATTGATACGCCAATACCCCGCGTGGGCATGGCCAGGGCAATGGCAATGCCCAGTGGAATTTCAATCGCCAGCACGATCCCCGAAAAAAGCAGGTTGCGCCCCAGCGCGTTGTGAAAACGCTCTGAATGCAGTACTTCCTCAAACCACTCAGTGCCAACCCAGAAAAACCGGTTGTTGGCAAAACTGTCTTGCAGTGAATAATTGACCACCGTCATCAGCGGAATCACCGCACTGAATGCCACCAACACCAATACCGGTAACACCAACAGCCAGGCCTTGTTATTCCAGTTCTTCACGGGCTGCTCACCAACACCGAATCGCTATAAATCTTCACCTGTCCGGGGTGCAACAGCATGGCGGGCGCTGTCGGTAGTGGTGCCCCCTCCGGCAACAGGGCTTGCACAACAAGGTCTTGCAGAGCCAGTTGCACAATCTTGTGGCGGCCCAGGTCATCGACACCAAGCAGGGCGACGGGAATTGCATGGTCAGTTGCTCCACACTCCACCAACTCGATGTACTCAGGCCGTATGCCCAGCTCCAGCTTGCCCGGCAGGGTCGGATAGGTCGCTGCCAGCGGAATTCGGTGCCCCGCTACGCCGGCACAATCTCCGTGCACCCGGCAGGGCAGCATGTTCATACCGGGGGCACCAATAAAGCTACCTACAAAGGTGTGTTGAGGCGCGTCGAACAATTGCTGCGGTGTGCCTACCTGCAGTACTTCACCAGCGCGCATCACCACCACCTTGTCGGCGAAGGTAAGCGCTTCGGTCTGATCGTGGGTCACATAAATCATGGTGTGATTAAACTGCCGGTGCACCTTTTTCAGCTGCGCCCGCAACTCCCATTTCAGCGCCGGATCAATAACCGTAAGTGGTTCGTCAAACAGTATGGCGTTGGCATCGGTGCGCACCAGGCCGCGCCCCAGCGAAACGATTTGTTTGAGCTCGGCACCCAGGCTGCCGGCTTTTTGCTGCGCCAGCGATGCAATACCCAGCATGTCCAGCACCTGTGCAACTCGCTGCTTGCTGTCAAACAGGGACATACCGCGATTGCGTAGGGGAAAGGCCAGGTTTTCGGCTACGGTCATGGTTTCGTAGACCACCGGAAACTGGAACACCTGGGCAATATTGCGCTGCCGGGCAGGCAGGGCGGTAACGTCGCGGCCCCCAAACAGCACCCGGCCATGGCTGGGTCGCAGCAAGCCGGAAATAATATTCAGCAAGGTGGTCTTGCCGCAGCCGGAGGGGCCCAGCAGCGCATACGCACCGCCATCCTCCCACTGGTAATGCATTGGCTTTAATGCATAGTCAGAATCCCCGCGCGGATTGGGGCCGTAGGCGTGGGCGATACCATCCAGGCTTATGCCGGCCATTGGCGCTAGTCCCCCGGCGCCAGGGCCAGTTGCCCGTCAGCATGAAAGTAATAGAATTTTTCTGGGTCCAGGTACAGGGCCAGACTCTCGTTGATAGCCGTCGTTTGGATTCCCGGCACCAGCACCACCCAGCTCTGGCCGGCGAAATCAACGTGAACAAAACTCTCCGAGCCGGATATTTCACTCACTGTCACCCTGCCGGTGACAAGCAGCCGATGGCTGGCACTGGCCTGCAAACTGATGTGATGCGGCCGGATACCAATGCTGTAACTGCCATCAGCCAACTCGGCAACCTGGCTGCCTGGCGTGAAGTGTTGATCAGCCAGGCTCAGCCGGGCGCCTGACTTTTGCACCGACAGGATATTGAGGGGTGGATCTGAAAAGGCTGCCGCGGCACGCAGATTTACCGGTCGCTGAAACACATCGATGGTAGGGCCGTGCTGAACAAGCCGCCCCTCGTGCAACAGTGCCGTTTTTCCACCCAACTGCAGCGCTTCAAGCGGCTCGGTGGTGGCATACACCAGTATCGCGCCCTGTTCCGCAAACAGGCGCGACAACTCTGCTCGCAGTTCTTCACGCAACTTGTAATCCAGGTTCGCCAGCGGTTCATCCAGCAATACCAGCCGGGCGCGCTTGGCAAAGGCCCGGGCCAGGGCAACCCGCTGCTGTTGGCCACCGGACAACTGCTCGGGCGTTCGCGTTAACAGTTCGCCAATTTGCAGTGTCTGAGCGGCTTCCTGCACGCGTTGCTCAATCGCCCCCCTGTCCATTTTCGTAACCCGCAGGGGCGAGGCAATATTGTCGAATACCGTTACGCCGGGGTAGTTTATAAATTGCTGGTACACCATGGCGACATTGCGTTTTTGCACCGCCACCCCCAGTACCGACTTGCCGTCGAACAGCACATCACCGGCACTGGGTTTATCCAGCCCGGCCATTATTCGCATCAGCGAGGTCTTGCCGGAGAGCGTCGGACCCAACAGGATATTGATACCATCGTCAGCCAGGGACAGGCTGACATCGTCGATAGTGGTTTCACCATCGACAACATTGCTCACCTCAACCAGTTCCAGCATCCGTCCTCCCTGCCCCACGGCACCTGTCGGACTGCCAGTTAATCTTATCGTCCGTTAAAATTCCAGCCTGACTGTGATATCAGCCGACAGTGACCTGGCCAGCGCGCACCAACCCGGCCAAACCCCGGCCGTTATATTCCCCGTATTCCCTGCATCCCGACCTACACCCACCTGCTCAATATTTGATCGACTTAAGCGTCACAAATCACTATAGTACGGCACTTTTTTAAACACCATCAGGTATTGCCCCGTGATCTCCACCGCTAACATCACCATGCAGTTTGGCGCCAAGCCGCTGTTCGAGAATATCTCCGTCAAGTTTGGCAATGGCAACCGCTATGGCCTGATCGGCGCCAACGGCTGTGGCAAAACCACCTTTATGAGAATCCTCGACGGCAGCCTCACCCCCACCTCGGGCAATGTGTCGGTCTCTCCCGATGAGCGCATCGGCAAACTGCACCAGGACCAGTTTGCCTTTGAAGAGTATTCGGTTATCGACACGGTAATCATGGGCCACACTGCCCTGTGGGAGGTACAGCAGGAACGGGAGCGCATTTACGCCCTGCCCCAGATGTCTGAAGAAGAGGGCATGCGGGTGGCGGAACTGGAGATCCGGTTTGCCGAGATGGATGGCTACAGCGCCGACAGCCGGGCCGGGGAAATTCTTATGGGGGCCGGCATCGCCGCAGCCTCCCATTACTGGCCCATGAGTGAAATCGCGCCGGGCTGGAAGCTGCGCGTACTGCTGGCACAGGCCCTGTTTTTCGATCCCGACATCCTGTTGCTGGACGAGCCTACCAACAACCTCGACATCGATACTATTCGCTGGCTTGAGGCCATGCTCAACGAGCGCAAGTGCACCATGGTGATCATTTCCCACGACCGGCACTTCCTCAATGCTGTCTGCACCCACATGGCAGATATAGACTATGGCGAACTGCGGGTATATCCCGGCAATTACGACGACTTTATGACCGCCTCTACCCAGGCCCGCGAGCGCCTGCAGTCAGAAAACGCCAAAAAGAGCGCGCAAATCTCTGAGTTACAGGCCTTTGTCAGCCGCTTCTCAGCCAACGCCTCCAAGGCCAAGCAGGCCACCTCCCGCGCTAGACAGATGGCCAAGATCAAGCTGGAAGACATCAAGCCCTCCAGTCGCGTCAGCCCCTATATTCGTTTCAACCAGGAAAAGAAGCTGCACCGCCAGGCCTTGATCCTGGAACATCTCAGCCACGGTTTCGACAACGAAATTTTGTTCAATGACGGCAGCATGATCCTGGAAGCCGGCACAAAACTGGCCGTTATCGGCGAAAACGGTGTGGGCAAAACCACTTTTCTGCGCTGCCTGGTCGACCAACTCTCGCCCCATGCCGGCGTTATCAAATGGGCCGAAAATGCCACCCTGGGCTATTGCCCGCAGGACAGCACCGCCGAGTTTGAAAACGAGTTAAACCTGTTTGACTGGATGTGCCAATGGCGCAAGCCCAGTCACGACGACCAGATCGTGCGTGCCACCCTGGGGCGCCTGTTGTTTTCTTCCCACGATTTCGAGAAGAAGGTCAAAGTATGCTCTGGCGGTGAGAAGAATCGCCTGCTGTTTGGCAAATTGATGATGCAGGACACCAACATCCTGATTATGGACGAACCCACCAACCACCTCGATATGGAATCTATCGAAGCGCTTAACCTGGCGCTGGAGCACTACCAGGGCACACTGATCTTTGTCAGTCACGACCGGGAATTTGTATCCTCCCTGGCCACCCGCATCGTGGAAATCACCGATCAACAGCTAACCGATTTTCAGGGTACGTATGAGGAGTACCTGGCCAGCCAACTGGCGGCGAGAGCCGTCAGCTGTTAAAGAGCAGCCGCCGGTTTTTAGCGGGAAGCCCGCGTAATCATCGATGCCATTTTCTGGACCAACCGAATCGCAGCAGGATAAAAGCGATCAGGATTTCCAATAGCAGGGTCGACAAATTCGACCAGGATGTGGGGTCAGAGTGTAGGCTCTGACCCCGGTTTCGCTAAAAATCGAGCGTAGTTCCAACTTGCGCCGCCAAGGCCCGGTCGTACACATAACGGGCTGCATACAAATCCTGCGCGGTCATACCCAGTGAGTTGTACAGCGTTACCTGCCCTGAATCCCTACGGCCTTCAATAACACCGGCCAGTAACTGGCCAATCTCACCGCGAATATGGCTCTCGTCGATCACGCCTTCCTGAATGGGAATCATCACATCGCCACCCTCGTTACGGCAGGACGCCGGCAAATCCACAAACACCGCCGATTTCACGATCAGTTCGCTGTCGGCCTCGCGGGCAGTCGGCGAGTGGGCCCCGACCAGGTTTACGTGGGCGCCGGGGCGGACCCACTCACCTTTCAGGATGGGCTTGGTAGAACCAGTCAGCGTACAGATCACATCACAGCCGGCGGCCTCTGCCGGATCAGCGGTAGCCCGCACTCCGATGCCCGTTCGTTTAGCCTGGCCGGCCGCAAATTTCTCAGCTTTGCCGGCATCACGGCCCCAGATAAGTATTTCCTGCAGCGGCCGCACCGCCCGCATGGCATCAATATGCGTGGCCGCCTGTACGCCAGTACCAAAAATGCCGCAGCTGCCGGCGTCCGCGCGGGCCAGCAAGCGAGTCGCCAATGCCGACGCGGCAGCCGTGCGCAGTGCGGTGATCTCGGCGCCCTCAATAATGGCGACCGGTACGCCGGTCTGATGCTCAAACAAGGCCACAAAACCCTGTATCACCGGGCGACCCTCTTGTGCATTGCGCGGATGCAAACTGATAAACTTGGCGCCGTAACTACCCAGTTCGGCCGAGGAACCTGGCATCAACAGGTAGTGGCCACTGTCGTCAATCAGCGGCTGATTCATGCGCGGTGGCACGGCGATGGTTCCACTGAAAGCTGCCAGCATGGCCGCTTCCATCACATCGATGCACTCTGCCATGGGTAGTAACTCTCGAACCTGCCGGGCATTGATTACAGTCAGCGTCATCTATCCAAATCCTTATCAAATAGCGCACCCTTCACAACGTCACTCAGAGGCACTGCCTCAACACCGGGCGCGACAAACTGCTTGGATCATTGGACGGGCTTACCATGAATATCCTTTATTGTGAAATGGGGCAAACAGTTAGCGGGGGAAGTTGCGCGGGCGATGGCCGAATAAATTTGACGTCACACCCCTAACTCGTGTTTTACGCGGCCAAAGGCCTCGATGGCCATCTCCAAATCATCCGCTGTTAACGCCGCACTCATTTGCGTGCGAATACGCGCCTTGCCGCGGGGCACTACCGGAAATGAGAAGGCCACCACGTAGACGCCCTGCTCCAGCATGGCATCGGCAAACTGCGAGGCCAGGGCGGCATCGTGCAACATCACTGGCACAATGGGATGTTCACCGGGCAGCAGCTCAAATCCATGCCGCTCCAGGCCCTCACGGAAGATGGCGGTATTACTGCGCAGCAGATCCCGCAATTGGTTGGACTCGTTCACCAACTCTAGCGCCTTGATCGCACCGGCCACCACCGGCGGTGCCACCGTATTGGAAAACAGGTAGGGCCGCGAGCGCTGACGCAACAAATTGACCACTTCCTTGCGGGCACTGGTATAACCGCCGCCGGCGCCCCCGAGGGCTTTACCCAGGGTGCCCGTGGTGATGTCGACTCTATCCATACAGGCCCGGTATTCATGGGTGCCCCTGCCCCCCTCACCGACAAAGCCAGTGGCATGCGCATCATCGAAGTGCACCAGGGCGTTGTATTTCTCGGCCAGGCCACACACTTCATCGAGACGGGCGATATAGCCGTCCATGGAAAACACACCATCGCTGGTGATTAGTTTGAAACGCGCACCGGCTGCATCGGCGGCCTGTAGCTGGGCTTCCAGATCTGCCATATCATTGTTGCGATAGCGGTAGCGCTGGGCCTTGCACAGGCGCACCCCGTCGATAATGCTGGCGTGGTTAAGCTCATCGGATATCACCGCGTCCTCTGCCCCCAACAAGGTTTCGAACAAGCCGCCGTTGGCATCAAAACAGGAGGGGTACAGAATCGTGTCTTCCATACCCAGAAATTCACTGAGTTTCTGCTCCAGTTGCTTGTGCAGGGTCTGGGTGCCGCAGATAAAGCGCACCGAGGCCATACCGTAGCCCCAGTCTTCCAGCCCCTGCCGGGCCGCCGCATTCACCTGCGGGTGTTGGGCCAGGCCCAGGTAGTTATTGGCGCATAGATTGAGTACTTCGCCATCGGTGCTAACACCCACCCGGGCATTTTGCTCCGTGGTAATCAGCCGCTCATTTTTGTAAAGCCCAGCACTTTCGATCTCATCTAGCTGTGCGGCGAGATGTTCCTGAAACTGTCCATACATAGCACTGCCCTCCCTATCTATTCCCAGCTCAGAATGACCTTGCCGGCAGCGCCGACATTCATTGCATCAAAGCCCTGCTGAAAATCCGTGCAGGGCAGACGATGGGTGATCACCGGCGATATATCCAGCCCGTTGTCGATAAACACCGACATCTTGTACCAGGTTTCGTACATTTCACGGCCGTAAATACCCTTCAGGGTAAGCATATTGAATATCACCGTATTCCAATCAATGGCCAGTTCTTCTCCCGGAATCCCCAGTATCGAAACTTTGCCACCGTGGCACATGTTAGCCAGCAGGTCTTTAAAGGCCGAGGGGTTGCCAGACATTTCCAGACCCACATCAAAACCTTCCGCCATACCCAGCGCTGCGGCCACCTCCTCGATCTTCTCCCTGGTGACATCGATAGTGCGGGTCGCACCCAGGGTTGCCGCAAGTTCCAGGCGCGACGGATTGACATCGGTGATCACCACGTGGCGCGCGCCGGCGTGCCGGCACACCGCCGCCGCCATGACGCCAATCGGCCCCGCACCGGTAATCAGCACATCTTCACCGAGCAAATCCCACTGCAAGGCGGTGTGCACCGCATTGCCCAGCGGGTCGAACAGGGAGGCCACATCCAGGTCTATGCCGGCGCGGTGCTCCCACACATTCGACATGGGCAGGACCAGGTATTCCGCAAAGGCACCGGGGCTGTCTACGCCAATACCACTGGTCTGGTTGCACAGGTGCCTGCGTCCCGCCATACAATTGCGACAGCGGCCACACACCAGGTGGCCCTCACCGGAAACGATCTGACCGGCGTGAAAATCGTTGACGTTACTACCCACATCGACAATCTCACCAACAAATTCGTGACCCACCACCATCGGCACCGCAATGGTCTTCTGCGCCCAGGCATCCCAGTTGTAGATGTGCATATCGGTACCACAAATAGCGGTGCGCTTTATCTTGATCAGCACATCGTTAATGCCCAGGCTGGGTTCGGGAACATCCTCAAGCCATAGACCCACGGCAGCTTCTTTTTTAACCAGCGCTTTCATACGATTCAAACCATTTGATAAAGATTGTTACGCCGGCGACGATCATAGTCCTTTCCCGGGCCAGTCGTTAGTCAATGCGGAAATCTGGCTGTCGTTTCTCCAAAAATGCGGCCACCGCCTCACGGTTGGCCGGCGCACCGGTCAGGCGGGCAAAGGCGCCTTGAGTCGTGCATCGGATGACATATAAACCAGGTCACAATGGGGCAAGATGGTCAGCCCGATACCAACGCCCAGGCCGTTCACCGCTGCCAACAGGGGCTTGGGGAAGGCGGCGACCTGGCTGATAAAGTAGGGGAACTGTCCGACCAAGCCCGGTTCCAGACGCGCTGAATCCGCCATCTCGCCCAGATCTGTACCCGCACAAAAGGCCCGCCCCTCACCGCTAAGCATTACCACCGATACCGCATCATTTTTTGCCGCCGCTGACAGCGCATCCGCCACCGCTTTATACATATCGTCATCAAACGCATTCAACGCTTGCGGGCGATTGAAAGTGATTGTCTCAACACCGTTGTTGATTGTTGTTTTAATGCTCATCAAACCTCCTCCACTCGCCCAGGATGACCGGACCACTGCCATGCCCTGCTGGGCCTGGACAATCCCGGCATCTGCTTTCCGTGGTTTTGATATTATAGTATACTTACTTACTATACATATCTATACTATTCTCACATTTACTGACTAAAGATGAGCTCGGCAATGCGCCTGAATATTCCCGACTACGATATGGATCGAAATCTGGGTTTCGTGATCAGTGACTTGCAGCGCCTGATTACCACCGCCATGGACGCAGAACTCAAAGACCTGGGGCTAACCCACTCGCAGCTACGCGTAGTTCTGCACCTGTCACGGCAGGAGGGGCTAACTCAGGTGCGTATCGCCAAAGACCTGCAAATAGGCAAGGTCGCGGTAGGCGGGCTGTTGGACAGGTTGGAAAGCAAAGGGCTGGTTCAGCGCAAACCACATCCCAGAGACCGCCGCGCAACACAAATATCGCTAACGGCCAAAGCGGGCGCTCTCTACAAACCAATCGTAGAATCTGGCAAATTCGTTATGGAAAAGATGCTCATCGGTATTGGCCCCGAGCAGGAACAACAACTCATCGACCTGTTACTCACTGTGAAGCAGAACACGCAGAATATCATTGCCGGACAAGGGCGTTACCAACGCCCACAATGATGGCCCCGGTGGTTAACTGTGGCGATTCCACAGATGCGTTCATCGCCATCTCCTCAGGTCGATCGGTTATCAGTTTAGATCTGCCGCATACTCACGCAGTATTACCAGTGGAACCGTTTCCAACGCCCGCTTGTGGGTGCGCGTGAGGAACACCCTGGGCGCCATATTCTGCTCGTAGGCCTCCAGCCAGCGCTGCGCACATAAGCACCATCGATCGCCGGACTGAAGCCCGGGAAACCCAAACTCGGGCATGGGTGTGCTGAGGTCATTGCCGCGAAAACGCGAGTACTGCAGGAATTCTTCGGTTACGTCAATACATACCGTGTGCGAGCCCACATCCCGGTCGCTGGTATTACAACAACCATCGCGAAAGAAGCCGGTGAGCGGATCTTCGCTACAGGGCAACAGGGGCTCTCCGAAGACATTGATTGATTCCTGATGCTGGATTTCTTGCACTGCCATACTTCCACACTGGGAGAGCACCAGCATAGCATCCATCGAAGACGGGGAGTCAGAGTCTGGACTCTGACCCCGAGTGAATCATTTACTCCGCGAAAGTGGCCTTGGCCTGGGAGATAACCACCGCACCGGTCTGGGTCTCCGCCTGCACGATAAGCTCACCTGTGCCAGCCTTCCACAGTTTGGTCACAATGGTATCGCCAAACCATACCTGGTCGGCGAAGCGACCACTGAGAGATTTGAATTGCTCAGGCTCGTTGTCACAGTAAGTTTCCATAACGGCGCGACAGACAAAGCCGTAGGTACACAAGCCGTGCATAAACGGTTTGTCATAGCCCGCCATCCTGGCAAACTCTGGATCGATGTGCAGCGGCACCCGGTCACCGGTGAGGCGGTACAGCGCGCCCTGCTGGGGCAGTGTCCGGTACTCAACCACATGATCCGGTTCGCGCTCCGGTGGCTGGTTAACGCCCGCCGTGGAAAGGCCCCGGTCGCCACCGAAGCCACCGGCATCGCGTACAAATATACTGGAGTTGGATTTTAATATCGGGCCATCGTCATCGGAAACTTCACAGTCCACGGAAATCACCGCCGCCCTGCCCTTGTCGAACACATCCTTTACCAAGCCCTGGGCCGTGGCATTTTTGGGACGCGTAGGTATGGGGCGATATAGCTCCAGAGACTGTTCACCGTGCAGCACCATCATCAGGTTGATATCCACCGCCTCGTTGAGTCCCCCCAGGCAGGTCATACCGGGGATTACGCCGTAGGTGGGCACAACTTTGGGGCCCTTGCCTTCGTAGACAAAATCCAGGTGATCTTGCGGGTTACAGCCGACGGCCAATGCGTAGAGCATGGTGTCGTTATCGCGCCACTTGACCGGCACGGGCGGAAACTTCATTCCGATAATATCGTTTGATATAGCGGGTTTACTCATGATTTACATCCTTTCAATATGGGTCTTCCCCAAATCGAGTGGGTAGTTTAGCCTGATGCCCCATGAAAGATACACAGCTATACAGCCAGATATTGGGTATCGAGAAGCCGTGGCAGGTAACCGATGTGCAGGTTTCACTCGCGAAGGATGAAGTGGAAGTCACCGTAGATCATGGGAGCGGTAAATTGATGTGTCCCAAGTATGGCAAAGCCTGCTCCGGTTACGACAAGCGGCAGAGGCGCCGGCGCCATCTTGACACCTGTCAACTCAAGACCTTGCTGATGGCTGAAGTGCCCCGGGTGGAGTGGATGGCCCGTAGCCGGCTCAAACCCATGCAAACGACGTCAAAAACCCTGCGGAATCACCTTTGGGGTATTCTCAATACGGTGATTCGTAAGGTCGACAACAGTCATGCTGAAAGTATGAACAGTCGTATTAAAACGCTGAAGAGCCGTGCTCGGGGTTTCAGAAACAGGGAGCGATTCCGTAATGCAATTTACTTCCACCTGGGCGGATTACAGTTCTATCCGGAAGGAATCAGGGCCTGAATGACCCACTACGATTGGGGAAGACCCTTATTTAATGGCCTGGTTGTAATCCTTAATGGCCAGGTTAAATTCACCTGCTGCAAGATGAGTATTGCCTTTATGAAGAAAGTTTTTTGCTTTGTTGTTATTCATTTTTTAGCCTCAATGATTTTAATTTCATCGGTGGTTAGTTGATAGAGTTTATAAACCATCTGGTCGATTTGGGCTTCCAGGGCGGTGGTGTCTTGGCCTTGTTGTTTGGCGGTGAGGATTTTATCGACCAGGTCTATAAAGGGTTGTTGTTCTGATTGGGAGATTTTGGGGATGGGAATATTAACCAAAGGTTCTTTGTCTATTTGATAGTTATTTCCTTGCATCTTTCCTTTGTAACGCAACCAGAAGGCAACTAATTTAGAGTTTAAAAGGGCTGTTAACCATTTAAGGTTGAACCGGTTAGTTTTTATCACATAGAATGTTGCGGATAAATAACTATCAAAATCCAAATAAGTAAAAATAGGTTCAGAAGGGCATTTACGCTGAACCGCAATTTTTTCACCAATGAAAAAATTCTCTTTTCTCGCTCTATGTAAACCATAAGGTTTATTATCGGACGTAATAATTCCTTTAAATTTATCTAAATGTCTTTTTAAATTGGGATATTCATCTAATGAGTTTGATTTGTTAAAACTTGAATCTGTATATATTATATATTTGTCATCGCTTATTGCTCCGAAATACTTTTGAAATTTACTTGTATCAGGATAGTATCTTTTTAGAAAATAGTTTTCTTCTTCATTCAAATTTAATTTTTCTAATTCATAGTGATTGATACCAAAAATACCATCACCAACATTAAAGGCGGAATCAAGTTTAAATAACATTTTTTTTGCTACAAAATCATAATGAGAATGAATGCCATTGGCTACTTCATTGTCTTTCAAATAATCAATATCATTATTTAATATTGAATTTAGGACGTTATCAATTCTCGGGTTATTAAAGGTTATTAAAGAATCATAATAAAGAGAGCCATTAAAGTTCAATGTATATTTTTCGTATAGATCATCATCAACATTAAAATCTAAAAAATCCGAAAGTTCCTTTTCTTTTATTGAATCATCTTTTAGTAAGGAATATTTTAATGGATAATGGTTGCGAGGTATTTCTTTTTTTAGCAGATAAGTCATAGTTTGTATTCCTGCCGACTTAAATACTTTATAATTCCAAAAATCTGTAAATAACTTTATTTCAGTTTCTTTTAGCACCTTATTTCTAAAAACAGAAGCCCCGGAACTTGTTGTCCAATTATTTTGAGCAATAAAACACTCAATACCTTTTTGCTTTAATAAATCTAAACCTACGCAAGCAAAACCGTACCACAAGTCCATTTTACCTTGATAGTATTTTGAGTTTCTAAATCCATTAAATGCTTCTTTATTCGTGTATTCTTTTATATACGGCGGGTTACCAATGACAATATCAAAGCCATCATTCACATCAAACACCTCAGAAAGGTTAATCCTGAAATCAAACTTCACACGATAGCCTATTGACTCCTCAATCTTTTGATAACATTGCTCCGTTTTCTCTTTTATTTGCCTTTTTATTTCGGCTTTTTTCTTGTGGTCGTTTTCCGAGAAAGCCTGATGTTTTAGTTCGCCTGTCTCTCTCAATAACTCCTCCAGCCTGCCCGTGTGATAGTTATTCGGCAAGCCAATCAATGAATTACCCACTTCGAAATGATAATCCAAATTAGGCAATGGTTGAATGCCGAAGTTTTTATCTTTATCGGCAGTGAGGGTTTGCTCAATCGCAAGCGAGATGAAAAAGCGTAATTGGGTAATTAAAATAGCGACAGACTGAATGTCAACACCATAAATACACTTTTCAATCAAGTAGAGCTTGCGTCCATAGTTATTATTGGCGTTTTCCGCGCTAAAGACAGCTTCAATATCCTTGCGTGCTCGCGCGTGGCTAATGGTATCTGTAAGGCCATCTATAATAGCTAATTGCTCTTTCTTCCAGTGTTCATTATCGGGGTCAAGCACACTCAACAAAGCCACCATTCTTTGCAAGATGCCCATTGGGTAGGCACCACTGCCCACCGCTGGGTCTAATATTTTTATTTGGCTGATGGCTTTAATAAGTTTCGGAATTTCATCAGGATAAATTAGCTCTGTTCCGTCTTGTTTTTTGAATTCGCCTGTATTATCAGAGGCTTCAAATAAATCTTTTATGCGTTCTTGATAAAATTCATTATCGCCATCTTCTGGTGGTACTGTCTGGGTTAAATACGCCTTCAGACTTTCATCCACCATATAGCTGACAATTTCTCGAGGCGTGTAAAAACTGCCGGTGGCTTTGCGGGCTTGTTGCCTTGTTTCGGGATTGTAGCTGGCAAGCAGGTTTTCAAACACTTTGCCCAATAACTCGGGGTCAAGAGCGACCTCTACATCTGAAGGGGTACTTTCTTCAACGGTAAACTGGTATTGATTGAATAAATCAATCAAGCCTAAATTCTGTTCATCGTTATTAAAAAACAGGTCGTTTGGAATGGCTAATGGGTTTTTTAAGCGTTCAGAAAACCCCTCCATCCGTAGCATGGTTTTTTCTGGACGAGTATTTGCATTCCATTCATCTATCAGTTTTTTGTCATCGTCGTTGTTTTTGTCCAGCTTTCTGTCCAGACTCTCAAACAAGCCGCCGTTTAGAAACGGGGTTTTGCTAAACACATTTTTCCATCTGTTCTCATCTTTTACCAAGTAGTGATAACGGTAACGGTATTGATTGCCATAATCTTTGTTTTTGCCCTGGAATTCTGATTCCCTTCTAAAATCACGATGGTTGATTTCAGTACTCAGGGTGGCGAAAAACAAGTTTTGCAGAATGGCTTTATAAAAACTACTGGGCTGGTCGTAATGAATCAGTTTTTGTAATTTGTCTTTATCAAACAATTCCGCATTGATCAGTTTTTTCTCTTTTATAAACCAGATGAACAGCAGGCGGGTGAGCAGGCGGATCAGGCTGGTTTGGGTGTGGTTTTCTGCTTGCTCATCATTGGGGAATACAACCTGTTTTTGCGCTTTTTCATACCATTTATAAAGTTTGTCGTAAAATTCCTTGTTTAATGGCTCAACGGCAAAAGCCTGTTTCAGATTTTCCAGTGTGGATTGTTTATTCAGTTGTCCAAAGCGATCTTTGGCGGTTCTGGTTTGGGTGTTTTCGCCTAACAGGTAGGTGAAGCGTTTGCTGGCTGTTTGCTGTTCTTTAATACCCTCATCGGTTAATTGCCATTCAATAGCAATAAAACTGAAACGCCATTGGTTGTTTGGGATGTCAACATAAACGGCTAAAGCGCCGTCTTCGGTTTTAATTTCTTTGGCTACCAGATTGCGTAACTGCACCCGGTTTCTGCTTAACCGGGTGTTGGGTTTTATGTGAATTTCAAAAACCGGCAGTTCTTTCTCATCACCAGTAGTGATTTTGCCTAATTGCTCAAAACTTTTCACCTCGTTATTGTCTATGGGGACGGGCGTAAGGCTCCTGGAAAAATTAAATCTATCATTTAAAAAATCAAGATAATCCTCCCGGTTGTAGGCTTGTTGTAATAATTCCACTAATCACCTGTATAAGGGGCAATGAAAAAGCAAGTCCCCATGATAAGGGGGATTTAAGGGGTTGGTCAATGGTTGGTCTCTGATGGTGGGGATTACGGTTTGCAGAATAACCTCCCTAGCCCCCCTTGTCAGTGGGGGAGGATTTATGCAAACCTCGATTCCAGCAATCATGCAAAAGCCCAATTGAAATAATCTACCCAAACAGAGGTATCAATTAAATACATAATCAATCTTTCGGTAAATGCGGAGTAACACGCAAAGCCTTATAGTCATAGCCTTCAAAAAACGACTTTCGCCATCCAGCGAATCCAGCAATTCATCTAAAGTTGTTTTTTCTGTGGTTTTCCACAAATTCTTTTAAAGCAACATCAATGAACTCCCGCTTGGTTTTTATGTTGCCGAGTTTGAGTGCTTCCTGAACAAGGTCATTATCTAAAACAATGTTGGTTCTGTGGGGGTTCAGCATTTTTTTTAAGCTCTATCTAACTGACTGGATGCGTATTGTAGCACAGGTTATGTGTATGACTGTGAAATCACAATCACCGGATTGGTATTGTTCTGTTTTTGTTCGTTTTGTTGGGCGCCTTCCATGTGGCTGTTAATGTCATATTCTTTGATAATATTCAAGGTTTTTTCTAGTACGACAATGGGTTTAATACCCTTACTATTTTTACTCAGTTTGTTGATGTCTTTGGGCAGGTTTTGAAAACGTTTATGCTCAATTTGTGTGATGGACAGCTTTAATTTTTCCTGCTCATCGGCATTGATGGCGGGCAGGTTCGCGATTGATTTTAAAAACTTAATCGCCGTTTTTTCGGGGGGAGATAGCGATTTATTCTGATTTTGGTTAACTATATTTTGCTCCATTTCATGCTTGAAATTATTTAATGCTGATGATACTTGCGGGTAGTGCTGGTCATGCAATTGCTCCGCGTGGGTGTCCGGTGCGCATTTTAGTAATTTAGCCGTATTAATGAAGCTGTAATTATCAATGTCATTTTTCAATGCAGATTTCACCATATAAAAACGACTGCTGCCTTTGCCCTCGGTGCGGGCAAAAACAAGGGTACCGCCTTTATGGTCGGGGTTTTTGACCGCATTTCTGACTTTACTTGGCAACTCCCTGATGCGTTTATACGCTTCCGGATCATGTTTTCTAAACTGCCGTATCTCTTCTAAAAAAGGGATGGTTTCATTGATTTCCTCTTGAATATTTTCATCAAAGATACTAAAAGTGCTAATTTGCTCATCGGGCGAATAAATCTGTGAATCTTCGCCTAGCGCCGAATGAAAGGCTTGTAATTTAATCAGTGCTTTTTTCTCTAACTCAATATCATCATTAATTTGTACCGTAGGATAAAAGTTATAGACAAAAATATGGCTCGCCGTTTGCCCGATACGGTTGACCCTCCCAATGCGCTGCATCAGTTTGGTGGCATTCCACGGCGTATCATAGTTGATAACCGTATTGGCGCGGTGCAAGTTAACGCCTTCGGCCAACGCATTGGTGGTAAGGATAATTTGATAATCATTGCTTTTTATCTCTTTTGTATTGGCATCAAAGTTCCGCTCAATCTTTTGCTTGAGTGCGTTGCGGTTTTCAGCATTCACGCTGAGCGTTTTTTCGCCATATTCGGTTTGTTTTATTTCCTCTGTCAGATAATTCATGGTGTCGGTACTTTCGGTAAAAAGTACAATTTTTTGTTCCGGGTTGTCTGTTTTGTCTAAAAATTCGGGCACTCGGGTTAAAAACGCAACCAGTTTTGGGTCAGTCGTTACTTCGTCCCAGGCAGATTTCAGCTCTTTCAACATTTCATAGTCGTGTTTGACTCCCGCGATAAATCCATCTTCAAAATCATCACGACAACACACAATAATACTCGGGTCGGTTAAACCCTGATCGGCAATAAGCTCCATCAACTCATCTTCTCTTTCCCCCAAAATGTAATCACTCACATTGAGATTCGGGGCAATAATGATTTTATTATCCTCAATCATCGTGAGCATCGCCTCGGATGAGTTGATAAACCGCCCTAAGGTTTCCTTAAACGCATAAAAACTGCTGTCCATTCTTTTCAATAACAGCGTCTTCATAATGGCGACCAAGCGCTCGGCAATAGAGTCGGCCCTTGTATATTGTTGTTTGAGTTCTGGTTTTAAATAATGTAACGCCCGGTAACGGGTATGCAATAACCCAGAAGTATCTTGTATCTTGTTATCAATTTTTTGTATGGTGTTATCGTATAACTTTTCTAATGGTGCTTCTAATTGATAGTAAACAGGTTGTGGCGGGGTTGTTTTTGGGAATACAATGCCGTGATCGGTTAAATCTTTTTTATAACGATTATTCGCCAATAAATCAGTGCGCGTTCTACGCACCATTAGCGGCGTAATAACTCTTTCTCGAATTGTTTCGTAGAGTTTTGCCGTTCGCCGGCCAGCTTCACGTTTATCAGGTATTTTCAGGATTTCCTTATACTCTTTTTTTACTTTGGTAAAGAAACCAGCCAGTGGAAAATCAAGCGTTGAATTGTTGCCGTCCTGGAATAACAAAATTTGATTGTATAAGTCATCGGGGCGGTTATTCAGCGGTGTGGCTGAAATCAGCATCACCTTTTTAGCCTTGCCGTCGGCTGTTTTGGTTTTACAAATAATCTGCAAATGGCTATAGGTGTCTGCGGTATCGTTGCGAAATTTATGCGCTTCATCAACAATCACCATATCGTATTTTTGGGCGTTGGTAATCTTATGTAAACTGCCGTTGTTGAGAATCTCGAAGGCATCATCAATTTCAAAGCTTGCTAACGTATCCACCCAGTTTTGTTTGAGTGCCGGTGGAATCACCAATAAAATTTTAGAACGATAATCAGGATAGCCATTATGATAATAAAACTGGCGCGCAATTAAGGCGGCAATGATGGTCTTACCCAGACCCACCACATCGGCCAGGAAAAAACCATTGTGTTTTTTAAGCATTCCCCAGCCTTCATTCACAGCGTCCATTTGATAAGACAGGCGTTTGAAGTTACCGGGCAAATCTTTAATGGAGTTAGGGTCGAATTCAATTTCCGAACCAAAATACTCAATCAAGCATTTCAGATAAAGTTCATACGGCGTAATGTTATCTGCCAGATGGGTTTTTTTGAGACTGTTCTTGGCTGCTTCAGGCAATATCTCTACACCTTCCTCCCATAAGTTTTCAAACTCTGTGGTGGCGAATTTAATGTCCTCATAATCATTTAACAACACATTAAATTCATAATTGGGGCTGTTGTTTGTCCCTAGACCGGCATCGGTCAAGTTTGATGAGCCGGTAATAACACTGCCTGCCTTGTGCGGGTTAAAATCATCCGGGCGAAAAATGTATATTTTGGCGTGAATGCTTTGGCTGGGATGGGCTTTAAGCCGCACTTTTTGAGTTTGCATATCGTCAATAAACTGCTTGATACCCTGCTCGGTGTGCTCGTCATAATGGGCTTCTTTAACATCTGCGATAAATTTACCCTGCCAGTCTTTAATAGTCTTTTCGGCATTGCCCTTGAATAGCGACAATCCATCAGCTTGCATTTCTCTGGTTATTTTATCCACGTCAATACCTACCAGAATACGGATATGGGCGACATTTTCCAATAATGGGCGCAGTTTGAAATAACCCGATGAGCGGAAATAACCGACCAGGACATCAAAGTTATTGATGGTTTTATTGTGTGTAAAAATACCTTCAAGTTTATTGAACAAGGTGTTTTCTTTTCTATTTGTAAAAAATTTGGTATCCATTAGCAGCTTCCGTTACAGAGTTAATCAGCTACCCATTATTGTTCTGGCGCTGGGATGATGTCCGCTATTTTACTAAATTTTTGGGTCTTCCCCAAATCGAGTGGATAGTTTAGCCTGATGCCCCATGAAAGATACACAGCTATACAGCCAGATATTGGGTATCGAGAGCGTGTGCATGGCTATGTGGCCAGCCTATATCAGGGCAACTCGAGAGGCACTGCCCGATGCGGATAGCAAGATCGTCTTTGACCGTTTCCACGTTGCGCAGTACATGGGCAAGGCTGTGGATCAGGTGCGCCGACAGGAACACCGGCAGTTGATCAAGCAGGGCGATGAGCGGATGAAGGGTAGTAAATACCACTGGCTGCGTAACCGGAGCAACATGAGCCGGCACCAACAGCGCAGTTTCAGCGAACTACGACAATCTTCCCTGAAGACCGCCAGGGCGTGGGCTATCAAGGATCCAGCCTCCCGCCTTTGGGACTACCGGAGTCGCACCTGGGCTGAGAAGGGCTGGAAACGCCTGATCAACTGGATGGCCCGTAGCCGGCTCAAACCAATGCAAACGACGTCAAAAACCCTGCGGAATCACCTTTGGGGTATTCTCAATGCGGTGATTCGTAAGGTCGACAACAGTTATGCTGAAAGTATGAACAGTCGTATCAAAACGCTGAAGGGCCGTGCTCGGGGTTTCAGAAACAGGGAGCGATTCCGTAATGCAATGTACTTCCACCTGGGCGGATTACAGCTCTATCCGGAAGGAATCAGGGCCTGAATGACCCACTACGATTGGGAAAGACCCTGAAAAAAAGGATTTTGAGAACACCACCTCCGCAGACCCCTTCCCGATCTTTTTCTTGCGAGAAGAATTTTCCATTAATGCGGACGAGAGCTGGAGCGATGTTACCTGGCGCCTGGTTGGCGAATACGAATTGAACACCGACCGGATGATCTATGCCGGCATAGCGCCACTACGGGGCCTCCATCAGCTACCAATTCCAGGGAGGGGCCTGACGAGAATCGCGCTCCATGTGCAGGGCCGAATTCATTCGGCCTATTTGGTAAAAGCCGACGGCTACCTGCCCGCAAAACTTACCCAGAGCTGCCCTTCGTCAGTCGTGCCAATTTTTGAGAGAAAAACCGCCCACTCCAGAGCGTTAAACTCTTCCGCTCCGCTGGTTTCATGAACCTCTCAACATCTTTAGCCGCCTCTTTCCAATCGATGCTTTCGATCTTCTCTTGCAGAGCCACATGTAACCACACCATATCCACATCCAAATCACGCTGCTCCTGCCAGGGCCCAAACTGCACCAGTGCATTTTTCAAATGCGGCAGATTGGGAGCAACGTTCTGCTTGATATACCAGTTGAAATCGTACCAATCTCGTCCTTTGAGAAAACTGCGGCACAGCAGTGCATGAATCTTTAAGGCTAAATTGCTGCTTAAATCCTGGTGGCAAACTTCATAATCGGCGGGAAAGTCCAGATAAGTGTATCCGTACCCCGAGTTCGCTGGTGGCTCGACATCAATTTCCAGTTTAATATTAATCTTCTGATCCCTATGTCCTTCGTAGAAGGAAAGGCTAAGCTGATTGGTTACCGAATTATCCTTAATTACCGCCTTCTTAATACGTTGCTCCATACGCCCTTTCGGCAAGGCTTCTGGTTGCAAACCGTATTCCTCAAAGCAAGCCAGTAGCGGCTCAAGGTATCCAGACCAATTGAAATCTGGGTCAGGCCCTTTTAGCATAAAGTCCAGGTTCTCAGAAAACCGGGGCAAGTCATGTAAAATCCGCAAACTTGTCCCACCCTGAAATGCGGCCACTTCGAAAAAACCACCTCGCCACAGCGCATACAGTGCGATCTCCTGAATAATCTCCTTGGTCGCCTGCTCTTCCTCAATGGCATTGACAGCCTTATAGCTATCCAGCCTCTGCTGAATAATTTTAATCATGTCCCAACTCCAGTCCCAATGACACTTCCAGTTCACTCAGGAAATGCTGCACCCGCTTGTGCTTATAAACATGCTTCAAAGCCCGAAGGTCAGACCCAGTCACTTTAGACAGAGACTCTGATTCAATACGCAAGCCTTGCTCAATCCACTCCATCCCCTGCCAGTCAACCTTTCTGAGGCATACCAAATCCATCATGGCACGCAGTGGATCGGCCACCAGAATCGACTGCCCGCTCAACTGTACCCATTGAACCATCTCCAGAAAGTATCCCCGCTGAACAGCCATGGGATGAAACGTAAACCTTCCCATTAATTCATGCTCAACGTTCTTTGACTTGCGACGAGGCACAATGCTGGATGTCGTGTAAACGGCCTCCGGAATCCAGCCATGGAAAGCCAATGCGGTCTCCAATGAGACATAGCTGCCAGGCTCTAGCATTTGCGCTAATGCAAAGGGATGGCAGGGCTGGCTCCGGTACCTATCCGCGAGCACATACAGGCCCCGTCGCAGCCGAATTAACTCCCCTGCCTTTATAGCTCTATTGACCAGATAATACCTTCGCTCACTGGGGCCCTCGACCAACCGGCTCAACTGATCGTCAGTGAAGATTCGGTCGTCAAGCTCACGCTCCGCTAATAGTTTGGTTAATGTCTGCATAACCAGTACATCGCAGGTTGAATCACATGTCCCATAGAATAACTCCAATTAATTCCAGATACTTAGACTTTTTTATAGTTTCTGTAACTTTTATTGAATTTTTATTTTTACAGTAGAACGTCTACTAATAATTATTACCTGTTAGCAACAAATAGAAATGTCCGGTTTTAGAACACATGAGTTGTCCGCTTTTGGCGATGTCGGGAAGCCTTGCTGAGGCACCCGTTATTGATGGCGCAGCGGACATCAGGCAGCCACCGGTAAGTCAGTCTGGATGAGTTGGCCGGCATAGGAATGAGTGCAGAGCGCAGCATTGAGAACCACCGCCTGATTGCCGAGACATTCTCAAGCTGAGTCAGTAACTCCACAGTGGAAACCGGCGCGCTGGGCAATTACGCTGTGCCTCCCATCCCTGTATGATCGAGTTACTACTGGAGGTAACAGGTTTATGTCCCGCTTATTGGTTATCAGCTCGGATTGCCATGCAGGTGCCCTGCCCCAGGGCTACCAGGAATACATGCCGACGAAGTATCACCAGGCTGCCGATGCCTGGTGGTTGCAGTATGCACGCGAAATGATGAAACGCATGGGCACCTTCTTCGACCAGGAGGCCGCGGAAGAATTCGCCAAGCAGTCCGGCGCACAGACTGCCGGCCGAATGGACCCCGTGGCTGCATCCCAGGCAGCCGCAGCCAGTGATGCCGACCTCTGGGATTACCTGTGCGATCCCAACAGCATGATTGCCCCCCAACGCGGCGAATACGATGCGACGATACGCCGTAAAGAGCTCGATAGTGACGGCATTGCCGGTGAAGTGATATTTCCCCAGATGGCGCCGTTCGGCGGCGGCCTGATGCAATACCGCCACCCCATCGACCCGGAGCACAACCTGGCGGGAATACAGGCCTACAACCGCTGGCTGGCCAATTTATGCGCAAGCAATCCCGGCCGCCATGCCGGCGTCATTATTATCAATGTAGAAGATATAACGGTGGCGGTACAGGAGATACAAGATGGCCACGCCATGGGTTTGTTTGGGGGCGTGCTGCTACCGGGCAGCACGGGAGAACACCCCTACTATCATCACTATGAACGCTATGCACCCTTGTGGTCAGTGTGTGAGGAGTTGGGCATACCCGTTCACACCCATTCCGGCTGGTCGCCGGATTACGGCGACGTGCCCGCCGCGACCCCAATGTTTATCAGCGAAGTGGATATGTGGGCACACCGCCCATTTGCAGCACTGTTGTGGTCCGGTGTGTTTGAAAGGCATCCGGACTTGAAGCTGGTATTTACGGAAGCGGGCTGCTCGTGGATTCTGGAGACTCTGCGCAACCTGCAGTTCAAAGCGGATAATCCCATCTTTGCGCACTTCACCAAAGACCTGTCACTGACGCCTGCCGAGTACTTCCAGCGCAACTGTTATATCGGCGCATCTTTTCTACCGCGGCACGAAATCGGTGATCGCTACAGGATCGGTGTCGACAAATTGATGTGGGGCTCAGACTACCCTCACATGGAGGGCACCTGGCCCAATACCATGGTCAAGTTGCGCGAAACCTTCCACGATGTGGCAGAATCGGAAATTTGCAGCATGCTGGGAGACACTGCGATGAATGTGTTCGGATTTGATCGAGACCTGATGCAAGCTAACGCCAACCGCATCGGTCCGCAGCTCAGCGATATCCAACTGGCCCCTTAGGGAGGGAAAGGCATGGCGGAAAAAAGTTACTCCGAAACCGGTTTCGGTGAGTTCATGCGCCAGTGCGTGGTGCTTGGGCTACACAACCCTGCCACCCTGCGATCGCGCAAGTTAGCGGCAGAGCAATTACTCACCGAGCTAAAATCTCACGAGCGCAACGACTTGCGCCTGGTTGATGTCGAGGAACTCTGCGCACGCTTTCACAAATTGCAGGACTCTACCATCCGCCCGGAAAGCCTGGATGTGTACAAGTCTCGCCTCAAGGATGCACTTAGTGACTTTATCGCCTGGACGGACGACCAGGAGTCATTCGTCCCGCGAGAAAGCGAATTCAAAGCCAAGCGGGAAATGTTCAGGAACGAACCGGATGGTCACAAACAGGCGCGGGAAGAATTGGCCCTTAACCCACCCCGCAGCCCACTGCAAATTTTTCCGGTACCCATTCGCAAAGATCTGGTGGTTTATATCCAGAATGTGCCATTGGATATGACCGAAAAAGAGGCGGCAAAAATCGCCGCCGTGGTGCGGGCGCTGGCCCTGCCCGAGGGTAACGGCTGACATGGCTAGATTCAGCCTGCTGGCACCCATGTTGTTGTTTGGACTGGGTGGATTCTATTTACTGTTTGTATTTCTGCAACCGGGCAGTGCTGGCCCGGTACATGACAACCTGCTGCCCGAGCTCATCGGTTTCTGCCTGGAGGGCTTCTTCCTGATTGGCCTGTTCTCGCTGATTCAGAGCCGTAGAGAGCGTGAACGCAGGGCAGAGCTGCGACTAAGCTTGCGTGGCGCCCTGCGCGACATTCTCAGTCATATTGATATCTGCCTGCTGGGCGAAACGACCGAGCCGGTCGGCTCCAAGGCCCTGGAAGAAGACCCAAAAGTAGTTGCGGCATTGATTCTCAAGCTTGCCGTGGGCCATATCCAAGTGAATGACATGGCCCGACTGAAGGCCGTTGCTCTGCACAACCTCACCACCATACACGACCTGATACCCGTGGCGGCGCAACTCAGTGCCAATCATATACGCTGGTGGCTGGCCATCACCGACAGCGTTCGCCACCTGGCGGAAGCCACTGACGCGGCGACCGTGACCGGCAACCTGCATCGCTTCCTCGCCAACCTCGGCGAATTTGACGAACTGCCCCTGTAACCCATTGCATTCGGAACGATCAACCATGACTGAACCAACCTGGCAATACCTGACTCTGAAACGGGACGAACGAGTACTCACCGTCACGTTCAATTCTGGAGATAAGGTCAATAGCCTGGGCATAGCCGTGATGCGTGAACTCACCGAGTTGGCGCAGCAGTTGCAACATGACAGCGATCTCAGTGCCATCATCTTGTACGGGCGCGAGGATATTTTTAGCGGCGGAGCCAATTTAAAAGATCCGGTTTTGGCGGCGGCGCATGATGCATCCCTGGCACAGCGCCGCACCCTGAACAAAACCGGGCCGATGATGTGTGCGGCCTGGGAGGCATTGGAACCCGTTACCATCGTGGCCATTGAAGGCTGGTGCATCGGCGGCGGCACCGCGCTGGCGGTTGCCTGCGACTGGCGGGTGGCAGCGAGAGATGCGCAGCTTTATGTGCCGGAGTTAAAACTTGGCATGAATATGAGCTGGCAGAGCATACCGCGCTTTACCAACCTGATCGGCCCGGCCCGCGCCAAGCAACTGTTGATTCTGTGCGCGCCCCTGGATGCAGACACCGCCCATGCATGGGGATTGGTCGATTACTGTGTAGACAATGGCCAGAGTTTGGCAACAGCAGTGGCGCTGGCTAAGCAGGTCGCCGCCATGCCACCCATACCCGTGCGTATGATCAAGCGCGGCGTCACCACCGCCGCCACGGCGCTCAACAATGCCACCAGCTTTATGGACGGCGACCAGTTCATGTTGGCCCAGAGCACCGATGATGCCCGCGAGGGTCCGGCCGCGTTTTTCGAAAAACGCGATCCCGAATTCAAAGGCAACTAATTCCCACCACCACCACCAAGCAAAGGAAAAAACCATGTCCACCTCTTCATTACAACTTCGCAGCCTGGTTAAAGATGACAACACGCTTGAGCTTTCACTCGCCGAGGTAATAATCCCCGATCCGGGACCCGACGAGGTACTGGTCAGGATAGAAGCCGCGCCACTGAACCCATCAGACCTCGCTCTGGTGCTGGGCCCGGCCGACGTCAGTAGTGCACGTGTAAGCGGCAGCGCCGATCGCCCAATAGTGACCGCCGATATTCCCGACAGCCTGATGAAGATGGTGGCCGGCCGCATCGGGGAATCCCTGCCCGCCGGCAACGAAGGTGCAGGTGTAGTCGTAGCAGCCGGGGAATCGGACGCGGCACAGGCTCTGATGGGCAAGATGGTCGGCGTAGTCGGCGGCGAGATGTATGCCCGGCACCGCTGTCTCAACGTATTGCAGTGCCTTGAGCTGGAACCCGGCACCACCGCAACCGAGGGCGCATCCTGCTTCGTTAATCCACTGACTGCACTGGGCATGGTGGAAACCATGCGCATGGAAGGTCACACCGCGCTGGTGCACACAGCGGCCGCATCCAACCTGGGCCAGATGCTAAATCGTATATGCATTGCTGACGGTGTAGAGCTGGTAAACATCGTACGTAAACCCGAGCAGGAAGAAATTTTGCGCGACATCGGCGCGCAGTACATCTGTAACTCCAGCTCGGATAGTTTCTTCAGCGATTTGACCGCCGCCCTGGCGCAGACCAAGGCGACCATCGCCTTTGACGCCACCGGTGGTGGCCGACTGGCCAGCGATATTCTTAACTGCATGGAGGCCGCCGCAGTACAGAATATGTCAGAGTACAACCGCTACGGCTCAGATGTTTTCAAACAGGTCTATATCTACGGCGGCCTGGATCGTAGCCAGACCACTCTCAGCCGTTCTTTTGGCTTCTCCTGGAGCCTGGGTGGCTGGCTGCTGACGCCATTTCTGGCAAAGGCAGGCCTGGAAAAAAGTATGCAGTTGCAGGCCCGGGTGGCAGCCGAAATCAAAACCACCTTCGCCAGTCACTACAGCGAAGAAATATCTCTGGCCGAGGTCCTGTCGCTGGATGCGATTGCCCGCTACAGCCGGCAAGCTACCGGGGAGAAGTTTCTTATCAAACCGTAGTACGGAGTACTGAGTACTGAGTCAGAGTCTGAGCTATCCCCACAAAAGTACTGCACATAGTAACGCCTCCGGGTAGGTGCGCGTGTGCAGGGTCTCTCCTGATAAATTAGCCTTTCAAGAGAGAAAAAAACCATGCATACACTGTTTTTAGAGAAGGCTACTCCCTAAGCTACTAAAATCAAATACTATTCTGTGGGGATAGCTCGCCAGGTGTCTACTGAATAGATGAGCCCAAATCCCCGGATAGAACCTTGCCAGTGCGTCAAAGCGCTCTGAATACCCCTTTTTAGCTCGCGCGCAAGCGGCCATGGCGTACAGGCGACAACGCACGTTGGTTGTACCGGTGGATGAGCCGGCTGTCACTGCTGTGGTGGCGGTTGGTGGCAATCGCCCGATAGGTATAGCCGCCCACAGTCACTGCTTCGGCTTCTTCCTGTGGCTCTAAATCAAGGTCGGTCTGGCCGTCAATGGCTGTGCGTTGAATGATCAGTATGATGTGTCGCCTACGCCGCACAGGTTCTCGCGGCACGACAAAACGAGTTTCAGTTGCTGGTTTATCAGGTTATGATGTGTCGCCTGCAAAAGCCTCGTCGACCCGAGTCATTGCCTCTTGTTTCAGTTGCTGGTTTATCAGGTTATGATGTGTCGCGTTGAACCCGGTGTGGGTCGAGTGGTTGATGGGCGTTTCAGTTGCTGGTTTATCAGGTTATGATGTGTCGCTAACAATAATGAACGCGTGTATTGCAGCATATAAGTTTCAGTTGCTGGTTTATCAGGTTATGATGTGTCGCGAGATTGTTACGGCAGATAACACAGCGAAAGAACTGTTTCAGTTGCTGGTTTATCAGGTTATGATGTGTCGCCTGCAAAGCCTCCTTGTTGGTTTTTTGGTGTGGAGTTTCAGTTGCTGGTTTATCAGGTTATGATGTGTCGCTGCTCCCTTCCTTGTCTTCAACTACTGCGCCAAAGTTTCAGTTGCTGGTTTATCAGGTTATGATGTGTCGCCGTGTGTCATCGCCCGATCAACAGCATCAGGCAGGTTTCAGTTGCTGGTTTATCAGGTTATGATGTGTCGCCGACGGGGAAGCGGGAGCGCGGGGCAACTGGGTAGTTTCAGTTGCTGGTTTATCAGGTTATGATGTGTCGCTCGTATGCTGCTCACCGTCTACTCCACCCGGAGCACGTTTCAGTTGCTGGTTTATCAGGTTATGATGTGTCGCTCGCAAGGCTGTTCAGGTGATCTGGTCAGTCGTTTGTTTCAGTTGCTGGTTTATCAGGTTATGATGTGTCGCTCAAAGATCGCAAAATTTACGTCAACCATATCCAGTTTCAGTTGCTGGTTTATCAGGTTATGATGTGTCGCTGAATGCAATGACACAACGTCTGCGCAAGCGGCGAAGTTTCAGTTGCTGGTTTATCAGGTTATGATGTGTCGCGCAACAAATACCGGACTGGTTTATTCGCCTTTTTAGTTTCAGTTGCTGGTTTATCAGGTTATGATGTGTCGCTGAATGCAATGACACAACGTCTGCGCAAGCGGCGAAGTTTCAGTTGCTGGTTTATCAGGTTATGATGTGTCGCTTTCAGCATCTGAGGGAATGGAATTTTACGGCGAGTTTCAGTTGCTGGTTTATCAGGTTATGATGTGTCGCTGCACTATGTCAATCGGTTCCGGCAGCCCGACGGGAGTTTCAGTTGCTGGTTTATCAGGTTATGATGTGTCGCGCGACGGAGGGCGGTCGCAACAACCGCAGTGACAGGTTTCAGTTGCTGGTTTATCAGGTTATGATGTGTCGCAGATTTTCATTCGCTGTATGGTCGGCAGACAGTACCGTTTCAGTTGCTGGTTTATCAGGTTATGATGTGTCGCGGCATGTCAAACAATGCAGTGAGCGCGTATCGCGGGTTTCAGTTGCTGGTTTATCAGGTTATGATGTGTCGCTGCTGTTTTGATGCTTGATATATCGTTTCGGCCATTGTTTCAGTTGCTGGTTTATCAGGTTATGATGTGTCGCAGGAAAATGAGTACATATATAGAGATGCGCCTGGGTTTCAGTTGCTGGTTTATCAGGTTATGATGTGTCGCCGTTAAAATATGCCGGAGTCAATGCAGCTCAATAGTTTCAGTTGCTGGTTTATCAGGTTATGATGTGTCGCACGAAACGTCTGCGCAACGTGCGCGGCGACAGAGTTTCAGTTGCTGGTTTATCAGGTTATGATGTGTCGCTTGTAGTTGCCGGGCAAACTACAGCGGCTGCTACGGGTTTCAGTTGCTGGTTTATCAGGTTATGATGTGTCGCGGTTTCCCTGCCAGGATATTTCATCAGCAGGAAAGTTTCAGTTGCTGGTTTATCAGGTTATGATGTGTCGCCACTCCTGGGGGGGGAGCGTACAGGGCGTTATAGGTTTCAGTTGCTGGTTTATCAGGTTATGATGTGTCGCGCTAATCCGATGGTCAAATTATTTGTTGTCGGTTAGTTTCAGTTGCTGGTTTATCAGGTTATGATGTGTCGCTTCAATCAGGGTGGAATTGCCAAATCGGAAAAGCAGTTTCAGTTGCTGGTTTATCAGGTTATGATGTGTCGCTCTTACCTACTACACCGACGACGACATCCCCACTGTTTCAGTTGCTGGTTTATCAGGTTATGATGTGTCGCCCGATATTATGCGGATAGTCGTAAAGTAAGTAATCGTTTCAGTTGCTGGTTTATCAGGTTATGATGTGTCGCGATATATTCCATGCTTTCGTAGTTATGAACGTAAGTTTCAGTTGCTGGTTTATCAGGTTATGATGTGTCGCCTTGATCACTTCAGTAAGCGGCGCAATTGATAATGTTTCAGTTGCTGGTTTATCAGGTTATGATGTGTCGCCCCTGCTTTAGAATCTTGATTTTGTGAACTTTAGTTGCTACTTTTTGGATGTTTTTTGCGAAAATCGTAAAAATACTGGAAAGTATTGAATTTTGCGAAAAACTTGTGCTATAGTTCAATTCGCAACTTACTGACACATCATAACCTGGTAAGCGATGCTCTGAAATCATCTTTAAGATAAAGATTGATCGAGGTTGGACATCCTTAAGAAACTGTACCACTAACCCGCTTCGGCGGGTTTTTTATTGCCAAAGCAAAAGCCGTTGTGTCAACTCCTATCGTTACAAAGGTTTAAATATTCGCATTGTGTGCATTGTGCCGGAGTAGCCGGGCTATCCGGCAAATAGGATTTTTCCAAATTATTCAAGATGTGGTCCCGAATGACAATCACTTGCTCTTTGTCTTTTAGTTTAAACACTATTGGGTGGGTCTTACCTCTATTCTCAAAAAGGATAAATCCCTGCCTGCAAGGCAAGTTGTATTGATATCCCGCGACCATGGCGTAGGCGGTAAGTTGCAATATTTGTCCTTTGGCTGGCCTGTGTCCGCTTAACTTGAACTCAATGGGGTAGATTTCTTTGCTACTGGTCAGCAGGCTATCTACCACGCCGTGTAATTGTAAATCGTCGGCGCTCACAAACACATTAAATTCTTGTTTGGCTTGCACTAAATTAAAGCGTTTTAAGGTTCTGTGTTTGAATATCTTTTCTTGGCCTTTGTGCAAATCCTCGCCTTGTTTGACCCACACTGGTTTGGGTGGATTGAGTTTTAGCAATTCTTGAAAATACGGAATTCTTGGACAAAAACAATGCTGTCTGATCAAACTGATGGGTAAACTATAGGACATGGTAAATCGCAGAATGTCTGGGGAAATCCTGCTTTGCATAACCTATACTGTTATTTTGCTCAATTTGTTCGGACAATTTTACCCGGGCGATGAATGCTTTGTCGGTTTTCGCGCAATAAGTTTTCAACATGCGTTTAACGCTATATTCTTCCGCCTTGTTTAAATGGCCCCAAAACACCGACTTTTGTATTGAAGTCAAACTAATGTCTTTAAGTTTATTAAACAGTTTTGTGCGTTGCCGGGTATCGGCTATGTCGTAACTCACCAAAACCTCGTTGTATAATCTTGCCTGAGCCATTTCACCACCTAAAACAATACGATTTGTATTTTTTATCATCAGAAAAAACCCCCGCAAGATGATAAATTTGTCTTTGCAAAATGCTTTCCAATCGCATTTTTCGTTTGCGATAGTGATATTGAGTAGCAAATGTTTTGTGAATATCGGTGATGATTTGTTTTTTAATGGTTGGTGTAAGTTCGTTTTTGTCCCGCAAAACACCTCTGTGCTTGATGATATTTCTATCCACCACCCAAGCACGGTATTCCTCCATCATATCAAGCACCAAAGACGGTTTTCCTGCTCTTTGGACATGGAAAAACCCGGCGTAAGGCTCTAAACCTGCGTTGATTAGGGCATTCCAAACATATGATGTGAGGATCGCGTAACCGTAATTTAAGCCCTTGTTGCCAATATCCTGCGCCTGCCTGCCCACCCTGCCCTTAAAATCATCCGGCATCAGATTTGTCTCAACCAAACACTGCCAATATTGAGCGGCCGCTTGCCCTTCCAAGCCCAATAAAATATCTCGCCAGCGTTCATAGTTCTGCCATTTTTTGGTTTTTATCTGCCGTGAGATCGCTTTTAATTGCCCGGCGGTTTTGTCTATTATTGGGGCCTTATCTTGATGGTATTTTTTGAAATAAAGCAGGGTTGCGCGTTGGTTTTTAATTTTACCCTCGATAACAATGGCAGATAATAGTGCCGTATTTGGGCTGCTTATGAATGCAAACTGCTTTTGCCGAACGCGCACAACGGCGTGTTGCTGGGTGCCTGAAAGACAAGAGATGATTTCATTCTTGAAATCATACAAGAAGAATTTAATGCCACGATTAGCGCAAGCAATAATAACATCCGAGGAAAAGCTCACGCCTTGTTTGGCGACCTGGATGCTTTTTAAGCGATTAAGCGGGTATTCCTTGACCGTACCGTTCTCTTTTACCGTCAAGCATTCGCTTCTAATGCCGATGAATTGACCATATTCGGCGAGCGTCATGTGTGCGTGCATAAAATTTACTCCGACATTATTTCTAGAATTTTTCTCTCTAAACAAGCGCGCATAAAAATCTGCATTGGCTGCTCATCGTCGCTGGCGTAAAAATCCAGCATCAGTTGATTAAACTCGAGTTGCTTTTTGGCGGGTAGGTTGATCGCGGGCAGTCCGTTTACCAATAAAATGCCGTTCATCATCAGTCGCCCAAGGCGTTTGTTAGCATCATAAAAAAACTGAATCCTTGCCATTTGTAAAAATAAACTGATAGCGCGGGTATAAGTTTGTTCAATGTCTATCTTAGATTGGCGCATCTCTGATTGTAGCAAGGCGGGATGATGTTTTCCCGTCAACTGTTGCCACAAGGTTGGTAATTTGTCCGCTCTCGGCGGGATATGATTGGTGCCCGCAATGGTTACGCCGCCGTCCCTGAAAACCCCCCAGGTCAGCGCTTCTTTCTGGGCAAGAATCCCGTGCAGATCACAAATGAAATCTTTGGAAAGAGCAAACCTGTCTTGTTCAACACAATCAAATAAAAACCGCCAGGCATTGGCTTGATTAAGCGCAATCGTCTCATCCTGCAAACTATGCCCGCCCACTGTTACCCCGTCCAGCAAGGTTTGTATCTCCGGCAGGGTAAAGTTCACTCCCTCCAAGTTCACCGCATCGCATACCAATTCAGGGAGTTGTTTTTTAGCGACGAATAGAGCTTTAGGGCGGTCGGAGTTGAGTGTGGCTAGGTTAATCATCACCCGACTTTCACTTTAATTTTGTTAAGAATTTTTTTATGTTTGCACTTCTAAATGGTAGAGAAAAATTAACAGACTTATCTGTTATTTCTATGTTTTTAATACTGTTATCCCTTGTAGTACATCTAATACTGTGATCCACTTTACTTTTGTCAGCATATAGCAATGTTGGATTATTCGCTGTACCCTCTTCCGTAAGAAGTTTTATTGTTTCATTACCGCTTAAATACTCCTTAAATTTATCCAATGGAAACATTTTTACATCCACTGATGTGCTATTTAAATATACCTCTACACCTTCTAAATTAACAGCATCCTCAAAGAATTGGTCTGTTTTAATTTTTTGATTTTTTAATTCAAATTCTTCTTTAATATTTATATCTGCTGACAAATCTGTATCTGCTTTTTTTGATACTAAAGTTAAATTTTTACTGTGTTTGATTAGAAAGTTAGAACGGTTTTTGCTAATTACATTCATATCCAATGGCACTGCTTGATAAATATGCTTCCCCTGCCGGTTCATTCTAAACACTGTTCCGGACGGTGTGCCAAGCGCAATCATCGAGAATGTCTTTCGTACTTTCGCATGCTTGTTCTTCTTCTCTTTCGGAATGTGCAGTTGTTGCCTGCAAAATTCATTCCATTTTTCTTTTACGGAATCCGTTTCCAGTATATATGAGTCTCCCTTAGCACTGAGTTTGTATTGACCACCCGCTATTTTTTTCCATGCTGCATCAAAATCAACCCAATTTTTATAAAAAGGATACTGTTTGTATCGTTCCTCTTTCACAATTTTAGGGGCATGAATCACGTCGTCTCTCTTCACATAATATTTACATTCTCCGTTTATTAAATTTATATGCTTGATATCCGCTTTTTCACTGACCGTGAATTTTTTATTTACCTTGCTAAAATATGTGTGTGAATCTAGATCAATTACTTTATATTGTTTGTTAATTTTCTTAATCGTATAGATTTTTATCTGCGCGGTATCGGTGGTCAATTCATAGTATTTTTCATTTTCTATGATTTGTTTAAATTGGTTTTTATTGGTTTTTTTGACAAGATTACATTCCGGACTCCGGCAGGTATACGCCCCGCCTTTGATTTTCTGAGGGTATCCCAAATACAACTTTTCCTCAAACTCAACGATAGGTTTATATCGCTCTCCAATGGCATTTTGCTTGAACACATAGCGTTGAAAAATTTTAGACATATTTATCTTTTTATCAGTATTCGAATTCTCCATTATTTTTTTATTCATACTTTTTGCATTTAGTTCTACTTCTATATTTTTTTCTTCAACACAAGATAATTCAAAAAACTTATTGGGTTTATATTCGCCGGTTTCCATATCAACACCTTGTGTGACGGTTTCGCCTTTGCCAAAATATAACCCCATGGTACCGTTATTTTTATGCTCATCGGCCGCCAACAAAAATGCCATTTGAGCGTCAATTAAGTGCGACTGCAATTTTTGCGTACCGGGTTTTTTGGCGAGGTCAGCAAGAGGTGTGCCATCTGGCAATTTCGCGTCTTTATCCTCATAAAATTTTCGCAAGTTAACAGTGCTGTTAGAGTTGTGTGCTGTGGCCGAGTATTCAAAATAATCAAACGATACCTGTTTTTCTTTGCCCGCCTGTTTAGCAATCTTGTATATCTTGTCCGCGATACACTGCGCCATATAGCGCTGAGTGCCATTAACAATAGTGCGATTACGGTTTTGCAAGGCATTGATGACTTTGCGTTTTAGCGGATCGTCCTTCAGGAACAAGGCATGCCTGAAAGCGATTTTTTGCTTCTCATCTAAATTAATAAAACTCAAATAAGCGCCAAAACAAAAGCGGGCGTCCACATCAACCTCTCCCGCATTCTCACCCTCCAGTTGTTGATAGATAAATTCTTTTATTTCATCATCGATTGTGCAGTTAAAAATTTTCTGTTTGTATTCATCATTCAGGTCGGCAAGGAATTTTTCCTTATTTCTTTTTTCTTTGTTTGCCCGTTCTGACACATAAATCAAATTGGCTTCATCGTTTAGCGTTCCATATACTGATGCCTGAGGAATGATATGATCTATTTCACCGCAGTCACCCAAATCATCTCCACTGTAAGCACATATATTTTTCGCATCCGTTTTAATGCGTTCGACCTTGTCCGCATAATCAGAGCGCATGTCATCCTTATTGGTCTTCTTGCCTTTTAACTTTGCCAAATTTGGTTCAAACTCAAAGCGGTTTTGCTCAAGAATCAGTGGGATATTAACTTCCGCTCCTTCATCTACATCATGCCCGATATATTGCTTCCAACAAACCACGGCAACGTGCCTGCTTACGGCATCACAAATACGCATTACCACGCCATCAATCAGGCGGATACTCAATGCAGGTAGCCGCTGGGCTTGAGCAAAACCATCGACCTCATTCATTCTAAAAGCATTATCAGTGGAGCAAACGGGACAAGTTTTAGAAAAGCCATTACGGTCCTTAAAAACAATGTTGTCAATTTGCGCAAAACTAAATATACTTTTGAATTTTTTGGCTTTCTTTGATTGATCATCTTTACTCAAATCGTCAAACACCAATGCAGACAGTTTGATAGCAAGTTTCTCGCATTTGTCATTTAACTCGTATAGATTTCCTTTCTTCTTTCTGAACTCTCGATCTATTTGAGTTTTCAACCCACCCCTATGGTCTTTTTGGGCTTTAGCGGATGCAGCACAAGCACTTTTAAATCCTGAAATTTCTTTCAGCCAATCTTCTGGATCCTTCCCTCTGATTTTGTTGCCCAGTTTCTTGCTGTCAACTCCAAGAATCGCCGACAAATCCAGTAGCCATTGATATTTTTTTTGTTTCGGCTTGTGCTGACAAAGAATCAATAATCGGCCATCGGTTAGCCATTTCTCTTTTTTCTCTTGAATCAAAAAGTAACGCCCATCTTTGGCTTTTCTTCGATTTTTGTAATACTTGTTTATGAAATGTCCGAAGCTATCCTGTTTGTCAAAATCCAAATCTTGCTTTAATTTGTTCGGCAGTTGACTTTCTTCTTTGATCTTTTTTAACTTGCCTTTCCATATCTTAATTTCTGCACTATCTTTTGTATTATCTTTTTGCAACTGCTGGATTTTATGATGCGCACTCCAAATTTCATTAAGTTTATAGTTGTCTATTTTTTTGGCGGTATCTAAAACAAACTGCAATTGGCGCAGAGAAATTAACTCGTCGGAAACCAACCTTCCATCAATAGGCTTACCTTTTCTTTCTCTTTTCCCTTTGCGGCTTTGCAAAGACTGCATTTTTTCTTTATAGCCTTTGTCGGGATTCAAAGAAGCAATCCAATCTTTCCAGTTAGGGTAATGCTTATCCAAATACTCGCCATTAAGCACCAAACTCTGGCATTTCGGCGGCTTGCGATTAGTCATGCTTTGGTAAGGTGGAATGGTAAGGGTGGGGTCGGTTTCCAACCAAAACGCAACAACATCATCTTTATCTTGATGCTGTTCCCAAAGTTGTTTTAGTTCTTTATGGTCGGTAACTTTTTTGCTCGTATCTTTCTCCTTGTTCACCGTCCAATGCTTCAAAAACCATGTGGAAGAAACTCTGCTTAGTTTTTCATTGCTGAATTCGTCGCCGCCATTTTTGTGCGAAACAAAATTGCTCTTTGTCCGGTCGGTTTTTCTGTACTCTTTTTTTCGCTGTATCGGCGAAGAATCATTGAAATAAGCCCGCAGGGGCTTGAGTTCCAAATTGCTGATGTGGCATACCGCTTTGTGCAGTTTATTAATATCTAGTTTTTGATTGTCTTTAATGTCTTTGATAAAATTTTTAAGATATTCATGGGAATGTTTGTCTGCTTTCAATAAATCAGATTTAATTTCCTCAAAAAAAGTAGAACGGTGTCGATGACCTGTAGTTAATGCATGGTTGATTTGGTAGATAGCATAGCAAAAGTGGTGCAGGTGGGTTTTTGGTTTATCTTCCTCTAAACCTTTTTCATTTTTATGGTTAAATTCAAACTCGGCAATCTTGAAATTCCAATCAGAATTATTATTTTCTTTTTCCCTCTTTTTAATTTTCTCTCTTTCTTTTTCGATATCAGGCAATTTATTTTTTAATTGTTTAATATTTGAAATTTTATTGATTTGCGTGATTAAGTTGGTTTGATTGCCCGTATCAGTTATGAAATCGAGTTCATTCTCTTGCAGACGTCCAACAATCCACTTTGAAGTTTCGGATAGATTTTGTGTGTCTTTTGCAGTTTTCCTCATCTTTTCATCGGTAATGTCCCTGCCTTTTTTGACAATATCGAATGCCTTGCCTATTTTTTCTACATAATCAAAATAAACATAGTCTTTCTTGATTTCGTCTTTGGTTTCTTGGAAATTTTTGTATCCTTCAATTTCTTGAATCGCCTTAAAAATTTCTGTGATTTTCTTGGGCTCATCGTTAGTCAATTGCTCAATTATTTTGTCAATGCCATCTTTTTTATTTCCTAATAACTGTTGCACTTCTTCAAACAATGCGTCCCACGCTTCACCAGGCATGTTTTGCAGATGCTCTGGGGAATATTCCTCCTCTATTCTGGTAAATCCCCTTCGATTGAGCAAAAACCCAATGGCCTGGCTATGCTCCCCGGCAGGAAAATGAAAGTAACTCTCTAACACAAGCGTTACTAAACGTTTGGCTAATTTCTTGCGCTGATAGCCTCTTCGGGCATGACGTTTAGCAGTTCTATCTCTGAGTAATGCAGTGTATTCTTCGTAAATAAGAACCTCGCCTTTTTTATCAATTTCATCAAAAGACGAACCTTGCTTGTAGTTAGCGTAATAAACCCCCGTATTTTTTGCCCCCATATCAATGGCAATCGGTGAAATAGTTTTCATTTTCTGTCCTGTGCTGTGAAACAGTCAAAAGTTAATTTGCACAAATATAACATATCCAGATTCTTGGATTCAACTCTTCAACTCTTAAGTGCAACCCAAATCCCCAGATAGAACTTTGCCAGTGCGTCAAAGCGCTCTGAATACCCCTTTTTAGCTCGCGCGCAAGCGGCCACTGACTGCATGACCGGAAAGTACCGTCAAAAACGGCATCCCGGCACGCACTCAGGCACAAAAAGCCCGGTTCTCCTTTTTTAGACAGAGCTATCCCGTGGCAACCGCGATGTTATCGTCAATGGCCTTACACAGGCGGCGGGTCGAATGGCCTCAGCGCGACCAGCACTCGCTCCAGGAGTCCCCGATGTTCTGCCTTCAATTTTACCAACAGTTGTCGCCCTGTTTTGACCACTTTGGCGGCCATGGCGTACCGGCGCCAACGCACGTTGGTTGTACCGGTGGATGAGCCGGCTGTCACTGCTGTGGTTGCGGTTGGTGGCAATCGCCCGATAGGTATAGCCGCCCACAGTCCCTGCTTCGGCTTCTTCTTGTGGCTCTAAATCAAGGTCGGCCTGGCCGTCAATGGCTGTACGTTGAATGATCAGGGTGAACGGGGTTTGGTAATCACTAATACAGTGACTGGTACGGTAGGTCTGCCGGTCTTTTATGGCCTTGCCTTGCCGATCAGGTAGCGGCTGCCAGTCTTCCTCTTACGCCGCGTGGATTTGCGCTCGCATCGCCGCGCTGGTTTTGGCTCGAATGGCATACTCGATACCGTGCTCATCACAGTACGCAATGATTTTTGTTTGGTAGCCTGCGGCATCAATGCGCAGGGCGTGAATGACGCAGCCTTTGGGCAATGCCTGTTGGCAGTATTTGATAAATGCCAGGTTTTCCTGGGCCGGAGAGGCGTTGCCCGGGCGGAAGTCCGTGGCCACAATCTGTCCGGTTTCGGCGCTATGACCCACCATTGGCAGGTCGCCTTGGGAATGTGAGTGAGATTCAACACGGTTCGCAGGGTCTCATCGTCCTGGAGGTGCCGACTGTCATCCAGGTGAACGCTGCCTTCGTGTTGCATCAGGAGGCAGGTTGTGCCACGGCCAATAAACCGGCGCGGGATGTCAGTAAGTCGTTTGTGGTGTCGAGTTGGTAGGGTAGAATGTTCATAAGCCTTGCGTTGTGCACCCATTGGGTGATGGTCTGTTTTGTCGCTAACCATTATACAGCCAAGGCTTTCTGCGTTTTAGGGTTTTCTATCTGGGGATTGGGGATTTAGATACATGTTTTTTATATGTCTTTTTTGCGCTATACTTGAGTCTGAATAACGGAGGGTTTATGGCAATCCCAGAACAAAACGACAGCGCCAAAGTCTTCATGGCGGGCAAGTCCCAAGCGGTGCGACTACCGAAAAAATTTCGCTTTGCCGAAGGCTGCGACGAGGTAGCCATTCGCAGGGTCGGCCGGGATCTTATCTTGAGTCCACGGTTTGCTGATTGGGAAGATTTTTGGGCAAACACATCACCGTTGGACGATGATGTTATTGAGGCGGTATTGGCTCGCAACGACAACGGCGTTGACGATCCCGAACGAACGAGTTTCGACTAATGAAAGTCATGCTCGATACAGATAGCTGTATCTATCTCATTAATCGTCGCCCGGGTATGACGCCTCAGTCGGCGCTACATGATTGCTGTATCTCGGCAATCGTATTGGGCGAGATTGAGTACGGCATTTTGAAAAGTGCGCGACCCGGAGCGAATCGCGAGCGGCTACAAAACTTTCTGAGTTCCGTTGCCGTGTTTGATATTGGCGAGGAGGAGTCGATTGTTTATGCGGAGATCCGATTAGCATTAGAGAAGCAACTAATCGGGCGTAACGATATGTGGATTGCGGCGCACGCGCTGGCGCTTGAACTGCCACTGGTCACGAACAACACAGGTGAATTCTCGCGTGTGCCCGAGCTGGTGATTGATACCTGGCTCGAAAACTAAGTTAATGTCTTTGAACCTCAATGGGGACTCGAATACGGAACATATGAGTTGTGGTACGAGTGCATAATGGAGATTGAATCGCCCCAGGTTTCCCGGAGACCTGATTACTTGAGAGAATTGGGTTATGAATACAACAAAACGATACTCTTGGGAAATCCGGGCGGTTCACCTCTTACAAATCAGGCTCGTTACCTCTAATTTCTGCCAGTGGGAGACCGCTGCTAACGCTCTTAGGCACGATTTTCCTCAAATCCTGAGCAGATGGGTCTGTAAGCGCCTGCAGGAAAGCCAGTATCTTGTTGATTTTCTTGTTTGAAAGGTTTCTGAGGTCGATATCAATTGCTGCCTTGATAGCATCGTTTTCTCCCGGATAGTCATCATCGTCAATATCATCCAGATCGGTGCGTGGTGGCATGACTATTTGAGTGATATCGTAATTATCGAGTGATTGCACAGGATTCAGATGGTGTCTGACTACAGCCTCCAATGAGTTAAACGCGCCGTCATGTCCCCAGGGTCCTGTCAAATAGACATTGCGCAAGCTAGGCGTCCTGAATTTGTAATTGTCCGCTTGGTTGCCGGCGGTTGCCGGGTAAGTAGCCACATTTCCACGTCCAAAATCCCCATCGGGAAAATTAAATCCGGGTCCTATTTGAGGCATACCAATGGCGTGGAAATCATTATCTGTCTGGAATACTCCACTGTGGCAGGTTGCGCATCCAGCGTCGCCATAGAAAAGCATCATCCCTTTTTTGGCGGCTTGGCTCATGGCTTTCTGGTCACCACGAAGGTATTGGTCGAAAGGGCTATTGTCCGAGCGAAAGGCCATATCCTGGAATGCGCCAATAGCTGTACCTACCTGAGTAATGGTAATGTCCTCGGCAACCTCTACATCGTCGAATGCAACAATGAAAGCAGCGCGATACGCTCGCACAGCTACGACTCTATCTACCACGGCCTCCCAGAGGCCGAGGTTTCCATCGGCATCCAGTGCGGCGCGCAGTTCGTTATCTGCGGTAAGTTCGCCGGTCATTTCCTGCGCGTCCGTTAATGCCAGTATAGAAACTGCGGCCATTATGCTATCGAAATCATCCGGGAAAATTGTACCCGCCTCATCTGGCGGTTCCGCCGGGTTATCAAATCCAGAGGGATGGTTTTCATTGACCTGAAGACGCCCATCCCAAAATAACCTTATGAATGATGTATGGCCAAGGTTAAACAATGGTGTCATATTGCGTGAACCACGAGTGAGGGGGTCTGTATCCAGTATCGGTCTCCATGGGTCTGAACCTGCATCTCGTAGCACACCCAAGCCACGCCCACCCGTGCCTATGTTGGTTGATAGACCATCTACGGTTGCCGTGATTGGGTGGTGACAAGTAGCACAAGAGATGTTTTTGTTGCCACTGAGCAGTTTATCAAAAAACAGGCTTTGACCCAGAGCAACCAAAGCAGCACCATGCGTTCGGAAATCTCTATTTTCTGCGGGTTCCGGTAGTTGATGCGCGATACAGACACTGGGAAATAATACTGTCGATACTATCAATGCCATTGTGAAGAATGATAAAGCCTGGGTTTTTGGCATACACACCTCATTTTCCTGCTGGGGCAAACCAATCAGAACATTCGATCATCCACCAGAGTTTCGGTACCTGTCGTCACCCATCAACTCCTTAACAAGGCAAATAAAAAATCGATGTTTCAACAACAGCCATTGCCATTCCATGGTAGACCATGGGCACACGTTGTCAAAATATCGAAACTCGCTACGCATTGACTCGCAATTAATGTAACCCTACGGCGCTCTCGGGCAGCTACGTTGACTCATAGTACATGTTACCCAAACCGAGGGCTGTACTATGGGCAAGAACAAACGCCAAGCCTGTCTCAAGGCGATCCGGACCCGTTATCGCCGGGCGGGAAGAAAGGCCAAGGTCACCATTCTCGACGAATTTTGCGCCGTCTGTGGCTACCACCGTAAATACGCCATCCGGCTGCTGAACCAACGCGGCACGCCCACAACAAAGCGACAGGCAGGACGCACGCCTGTCTATGCGTCGCCAGAGCTCCTCACCGCCTTGAACCGGAATCTCTCTCAACGCATGTCAACCCAAAGCTAAAATGTCCCCTTTTCTTCATTTATTAATCGTACAACAGGTTCAGTCTAAGCACTGATTAGAGGTGTCGCCAAGGGGCGTTTAGCTATTAAGTGCACGGGATTCTGAAACGCGAAGCGTCTGGCAAGCCCGAGAACCACGACACTGTCGTGCGGCTGCAGGAGTTTGAACGGCTCGACATTGGGGAGGAAGAGCCTGGCGTTGCCCACTGCATCGAATGTGGCTGTACCGAACAATACGGCTGTTGGGATGACCGGGCGGGACAACCCTGTTCCCGGTTATGCCTGGACGTAAGAACCGCAAGGGGTGTGTGTAGCGCGTACCCGGAGGGGGCTACTCGCCGGCTTCGCGGAGATCAGACGCCGGCGGTGCGGGCGTGAACAGCAAGAGTTATGCCACCGAGCGGGCAACAATGGCCTCTCTGAGTCCCTGGACGAGACCTGAAAGTCCAGCCATGCGCTCACTGAGGCTGGCAACCCGGGTATTCATTGCCTGTAGCTCTTCTTTGACCTCATCGCGCAGCGCGGCGTTATCGGCTTTCAATTCAGTACGCAGGCCGTTGATCTCTCTGCGGACCTCTATGATGTCTGCGCGCAGATCGGCCCGCAGTGACCGGTTCATGGTCCAAGTGGCAATCAGGAGGGTTGCTGTCATACCAAGGATGGTCAGAATTTCAGGGGACATGGCTATCTCCACGCAACATTGCCGTGCAGTATACCGCATTGTTCAGCGTGGGGGACAGCACCGTGTTAGGAACACATAAACTGTCCGGTTTTAGAACACATGAGTTGTCCGCTTTGGGCGGTGTCGGGAAGCCTTGTTGACGCGCCGAGACAACGCGGCCACAGACCGACCCGCTCAGGCCACCGAGCGGGCGACGATGGCTTCCCTGAGTCCCTGCATCAGCCCTTCGAGGCGGGCCATGCGGTTATCAAGCCCGTGTTGGGCTTCGCGCAGACCGTGGATTTCGGAATGCACAGAATCAAAGCGGGCATCCACTTTATCTTCAAAGGCCTCAAAGCGGGCATCCACTTTATCTTCGAAGCGGTGCAGATCGGCCCGCAGTGACCGGTTCATGGTCCAAGTGGCAATCAGGAGGGTCGCTGTCATACCAAGGATGGTCAAAATTTCAGGGGACATGGCTATCTCCACGCAACATTGCCGTGCAGTATACCGCATTGTTCAGCGTGGGGGACAGCACCGGGTAAATCCTCAGCCAACGATCAGCCGAAAAAGCGAAGGCGCCGGCCATTGGGCTAACAGGGAAGTGAGAAAATGATTAAACCTGTGCTATCCCTTGTACTGTTGGTTGCCGTGGTCGCCGGTATGGCAATCGGTGTGATGCGTGGTCGTGCGCCAATATCAGGTTCCTGTGGCGGCCTCAACAAAATTGGCCTTGACGGGGCTGCATCGTGACGCGCCGAGACAACGCGGCCACAGACCGACACACTCAGGCCACCGAGCGGGCGACGATGGCTTCCCTGAGTCCCTGCATCAGCCCTTCAAGACCGGCCATGCGCTTGTCAAGCCCGTGCAGGGCTTCGCGCAGATCGTGGATTTCGGAATGCACAGAATCAAAGCGGGCATCCACGGCCTCAAAGCGGGCATCCACGGCTTCAAAGCGGGCATCCACTTTTACTTCAAAGGACTCAAAGCGGGCATCCACTTTATCTTCGAAGCGGTGCAGATCGGCCCGCAGTGACCGGTTCATAGTCCAAGTGGCAATCAGGAGGGTTGCTGTCATACCAAGGACGGTCAGAATTTCAGGGGACATGGTTATCTCCACGCAACATTGCCGTGCAGTATACCGCATTGTTCAGCGTGGGGGACAGCACCAGCCTTTTCCAATATGAAATGAGCCTGAACGGGGCACCGCCGTTCGAATATGGAATAAGTCTTACAGCGTCGTTGTTTTTGTTCATGATGGGCGGATGCAAACACTCATGAATACTAAAGAACTAACGACGATTGACCAATTAAGTGCCTTTATTGATGGTGCTCAGCCGGTCGCCTTTGAGGTGCTTAGCGATAAGGATGAGCGCTACCGCTGGATACAGCATAGCCTGATGAAGTTCGGCTATAAGACACTCAATAAGCACGACAAGGGGGTGCTGATTCGCTACCTGATGAAGGTCAGCGGTTATTCGCGCCCGCAGTTGACCCGCCTGCTCCGGCAGTACCGGGAAACGGGTCGTGTGGTGCGTCGGCAGCGCACCACGAATGGCTTCTCACGGCGCTTTACCGCGGCTGATATTCGTCTCCTGGCAGCCATGGATGAGCGTCATAACACCCCCAATGGCTTAACCATGAAGAAGCTTTGCGAGCGGGCATGTCAGGTGTTTGGTCAGGATGAATACCAGCGCCTGGCCTTGATCTCGGTGGCTCACCTGTACAATTTGAGGCACTCCACTACCTATACGCGATGTCGGCGCAAGGTGGAGAAGACTCGCCCCAGGGCCTCCCAGATCGGCGAACGCCGCAAGCCACAGGCCCGGGGTCAACCCGGCTATATCCGCATAGATACAGTGCATCAGGGCGATTGGGACAAACAGAAAGGGGTCTATCACATCAATGCTGTTGACGAGGTGACGCAGACGGAAGTCATTGCCACTGTGGAGAGGATCAGTGAGCGCTATCTCATTGCGGCCCTGGAGCAACTGCTGGGTGACTTTCCTTTCGTAATCCAGGGCTTCCACTCGGACAATGGGTCGGAGTACATCAATAAACGAGTCGCGAAACTGTTGGAGAAGCTACGCATTGAGTTCACTAAATCCCGCTCGCGGCAGACCAATGACAATGCGCTGGCGGAGAGCAAAAACGGCCACGTGGTGCGTAAATTGTTTGGTCACGGTCATATCCCGCAGCACTGGGCACCGCTGATTAACGACTTCAACCGGCAGCATCTCAACCACTATGTGAATTATCACCGGCCCTGCCTGTTCCCTGAGACGATCACCGATGCACGCGGCAAACAACGCAAACGCTACCCCTACGGCAATCTGATGACACCTTACGAGAAGTTCAAATCACTGCCGATGGCAGCAGCCTGTTTGAAGCCAGGGATGACTTTTGAAATACTGGATGCCATGGCTGAGCAGATGAGCGATAACGAGGCCGCGGACCGGCTCCAACTGGCCCGTCGAGAACTGTTCCAAACGATCCATAGACAAGACAGGAAAAGAGCATGAAATTGACTCAAAAAGGCACCCTCTTCAGGCTCATTTTAGGATTGGAATATACTAAGGTGCTGATGGGGTGCGTTGGAGTGGCGACCTGTTCAGCTTGCAACTGGGTCTGGATGCACACCTGAATGAGCGCACCATCCTGGGTGTGTCCGTCTCCAAAAGCCAGGTGGAGCTGAACTACACCAACCCCGGCCCGGCAGCCGGCGGCAACTATGACCTGGATATGACCAGCGTTCATCCGTATCTGGGCTGGTCAGCAGGGGGTCTGGACTTCTGGGCAACCCTCGGCTACGGCGAGGGCGAACTGGAGATCAGTGCAGACGGGGCGCAAGCGGATATCCCCTCAAGCGACCTGAGCATGCAGACCCTGGGGCTGGGTGCCAACGGTGTGTTGATGGCAACCGGCGCCACCGGTGACACCTACCGCCTGGGCCTGCAGTGGCAGCGCAGCAAGTGGTTTGATCTGAAACTTGTCGCCGAGCGCGAAGCAGGCCAGATCACCGCTGACCACCGCATCTATATAGAGGGCGAGATAGTCTTTTAACTGCGCTCACCTCACCCCGTCAGGATCAAAGTGTTAGGAACACATAATCTGTCCGGTTTATGTACCTAATGATCTGTCCGGAATTAGAAGGCCTTGATGTTCACACGAGTTTAGGCGGCTCTTCTCCGGTTCTATGAGTGAAAAAGGATGCCACCCCCCCACGTAATCTGTTGGTATATAAGGCTTCTCAAAACTTTATATGGAACAGGTATATGGGAATCGACATCCAGAGGGATATTTTGGGCCTCAAGGGGCAGTGCGTCAATCGGATAAAACTGGACGAGGAGGAGAGACAGCTCGTCATTGGCTGCCGCCGGGACAGGCGCAGAAAAGCCATAGACCCCGTTACCGAGCAGAGGGAAACGGTCAACCGGTATGTCCGCCGACAGGTCAGGGATGTGCCGCTGTTGGCTATCCCTGCGTGATTGAAATGGAGCCGGCCCAAGTATTTATCAGCAAGAACGAACGGTGGATTTTGCTTTGGCGGAGGCGGCAGAATTTTTCAGCCCTGATGATGAGAGGATCACCACCCCTGATTCCCGCCCAGAAGATTAAGAGCGGACGAATTCAAGCAAAGGGTCGATGTTGTGGTTATCGGCTTGCTGGAGCGCGGCGACATAGCGTTTTCGTGTTTGCCCGAGATCAGTAAGGCTCGCGCTACCCCAGCTAAAACGTGCCTTTCCCAGCGATACGAGCAACAGATCAGCAGCCAGCCGGGCATGACGGCCATTGCCGTTAGGGTAGAGGTGAATCCACGCCTGCCGATGATGAAACCGCGCTGCGATTTCATCAGGGTCATAAGTGCTATGTTCTATCCAGTACTGACAATCATCCAGAAGCAGACGCAATTCCTGCGGGATACGATAATGCTCAATACCGATGTTCTTTTCAGTGCGGCGAAATTTCCCGGCCCAGCGCCAGACGTCCCCAAACATCCGCTTGTGCAGATTGTTCAGGAATTTTTCGCTGAGAACATCGCGCTTGCGCGTGAAACTCCATCCTTCCGCTTCCAGAATGTTTGCCTGTTCCGCTTCATTTAGCTCACCGCGCAGGGTGATGTAGGACGGAATGAGGCCGTCCTTTTCTTCTGCGGTGAGCAGGGTCGAAGCATCGTCTTGTTCTTCGAGCGGACCTGTCATTCATCCGCCCTCATTCATCTTCCCAAAGCGCAGAGCCGGATTTTTCTAACAGCCGCTTTGCGTGTTGCCTGATTTGCTCTTTCTCATCCGTTTCATCGACGCTCTGACCCTCAAGCGCCATGCTATGGCGCGTTGCCTTTAGGTGGCGCTGTGCCAGAAGCATTGCGCGTTCTCTAGCGAGCGTTTCGAGCGGTTTTCTGGGAACAAACGCATATACCAAACGGCAATCCAGAGCGTGCGCGGCCCGCTCTAGCGTTTCTAGCGTGAGGGCGCTTGTTACCTCGCCTTTTTCAATCTCAATAACGCGCGGCTGCTTAACGCCCATCCTTTTTGCAAGCTGCGCGGTCGTCATTCCGAGAGCTTCGTGGATTGCCTTGATCCAGCCGCGCGGCGGCCTTGCAAAAACATCACTATTTTGCAGTGATTGTAGACGCTTATCAAGCTGCCGCCTTGCTGTTATTCGATCTTGCGTGCGCATGGTGATAACCTTTGCCTTATTATCTATCTGATTAAAAATAACACATACCTTATAATGAAACAATTAAATAATAAGGATTGTATTATAATTATGAAAATGCCAAATGGGATGCCGGACTCAGGCTAAAAGGTACGCAGGTGGTTTTGGCTGGTAAAAATGACCCAAACCATGGAATTGTGAAAACATGAAAGTTTTGTTCGTCTGCACCGTTAACCGGCTTAGAAGTCCGACCGCCGAAACCCTGTTCAGCACATGGTCCGGTGTTGAAGCGTTATCGGCTGGCACTGATTCCTCAGCCACAACGCCTGTGATTCCCGGAGCAATACTGGACCACGGAAACGGTCGGTTCGTCTGGCCGTCGCGGAATAAAATTCCGCCATTTAACAATGCCGCCGATACGGCCACCCGCATCGTCCGCGTCGTCGTAGCACGCGACCTTACTGCGCTTAATGAGGCGATTCTGCCCGAAGTGGCGTGCGACACATAGCTGACCAGAATGTCAGTGCTATAACGCGGCGCCTTGAGCAGGCACGGTTGCCCTCAAGGGTTGGTACAAGAGTTGCTGGTAGTGCCGGCCTCGGCGGTGCTTCCAGCCTGGCGGAAATCGCCAGATCTCAGGGACGCACCGTCGCCGATGGCCAGTTTGACCTGAAGCGGCTCCTGAGCAATTCCAATTTTGTCCTGCTGCTGAGCGCAACCGGCGAGGGCGCAGCAGACGACACCCAGCTAACCCTTTGGGGTGCGGGCGATTACCGTGACCTGAAAGGTACTGATGGGGTGCGTTGGAGTGGTGACCTGTCCAGCCTGCAACTGGGTCTGGATGCACACCTGAATGAGCGCACCATCCTAGGTGTATCTGTCTCTGGGAGCAAGGTGGAACTGGGCTACACGAACCCCGGCCCGGCAGCCGGCGGCGACTATGACCTGGATATGACCAGTGTTCATCCGTACCTGGGCTGGACAGCAGGGGGTCTGGACTTCTGGGCAACCCTCGGCTACGGCCAGGGCGAACTGGAGATCAGTGCAGACGGGGCGCAGACGGATATCCCCTCAAGCGATCTGAGCATGCAGACCCTGGGGCTGGGCGCCAACGGTGTGTTGATGACAACCGGCACCACCACTGTGCTGCTCAAAACCGAGGCATTGAGTACCCAACTGGAAGTGGATGCAAGCGAAGAGATAACCGCAATCACTCAGCAAGCCCACCGAATGCGCATGACCCTGGAAGCGATTCGCGGCCACAGCCTGGATAGTGGCGCACGATTGGAAACCAGCCTGGAAGCCGGGGTGCGCTATGACGGCGGCGACGGCGAGACCGGTGCCGGTGCGGAGCTGGGTGGCGGCCTGCGCTATGCGAACCATAGCGGGGGCTTGGTGATAGAAGGCAAGGCACGGGCGCTGGTCGGCGGCAAGGGTGATACCGAGGAATGGGGACTCAGCGGGCTGATCAAACTCAGCCCCGCAGCGAACGGGCGCGGCCTGTCATTCAGCCTGACGCCCGGTTATGGAGTGACCGCCAGCGGTGTGGAACGACTCTGGCAGCAAGGGCTGGATGATGGCCTGGGGGCTCAGGGCGGTACTGATGGCAACAACTACACCCCGAACCTGGACCTCCGTTTGGATTACGGCATGGATGTCTCTGCAATGCCCGGCCTCGTAACGCCCTACACTGAATTCAGTTTCGGCGCTACCGGTGACACCTACCGCCTGGGCCTGCAGTGGCAGCGCAGCAAGTGGTTTGATCTGAAACTTGTCGCCAAGCGCGAAGCAGGCCAGATTACCGCTGACCACCGCATCTACATAGAGGGCGAGATAGTCTTCTGACCCTGTCATCCCCGCCGCAGGCGGGAATCCAGAGCGGCAAAGCCGCGTATAATAATGAGTCCGGCTTTGCCGGACGCATTTTTTACCGGATTGGTGGACAACGGTAAATCGGAAGGCAATACTCCTTTTGAGACCCTCAAGGTAACCGAGAAAAAATCCAGCGTAGCCCAACTTCTCATGACGCAAGAAAAACATCCTTACGTTTACATCATGGCGAGTAAGCGCAATGGCACGCTTTATATCGGTGTCACCATGTCATCACTAGTGAAAAGCGGCAGCTCATGACGCCACCAACCGACAACTCCAACAAGGCGCCAACCATTGCCCTGGCGATGCTCGCCGTTGTTTATGCCTTTAATTTTATTGATCGGCAGATACTGGTGATTCTGCAGGAATCCATCAAGTTCAACATGGGGCTTAGCGATGCTCAACTGGGCTTGCTGAGCGGCTTTTCCTTTGCACTGATCTACGTCACCGCCGACATACCCATTGCCTACTGGGCCGACCGCGGCAACCGCAAGAATATTGTCTCACTGGCGCTGGTTGTATGGAGCGGCATGACGGCGCTGTCGGGTTTGGCGCAAAACTACACCCAGTTGCTACTGGCACGAATTGGCGTGGGACTGGGCGAGGCCGGTGGCAGCCCACCGGCGCATATTGACGCAGATCTTCGTCGCCGAGCTTGACCCCCAATTCGCCCTCAAACGCCTCGGCCGGACGGCGACTGATAATATTGACCGCACCGCCAGTGGTGTTGCGACCGCACAGCGTACCTTGCGGGCCGCGCAGAATTTCGGTGCGCGTCATATTGATCGGCTGCGTAGTTAGGGACATGGCCTCGGCGGTGAAAATACCGTCGTTATAAACCCCCACACCCGGGCTCATACCCAGAGCGTTAGAGAAACGACCCACCCCACGAATAGAAATCCGGTTGGGGGTTTGCTGGAAAGTCAGTGAAGGCACCAGGGCCTCGTACATATAGGGGCTGTTGACGTTCAAGTCTTCCAGCAGGTTTTGTGAAAAGGCGGTAACCGCAATAGCGGTATCTTACAGCGAAGTTTCGCGCTGGTTAGCGGTGACAATGATCTCTTCCAGCACTAGGCCGGCATCGCCGGACTGGGCATGAATCTGTGCGCTAATTGCCAGCGGCAAGGCGGCGAGAAAAAATGATTAGTACTTATTAATTGGCATTATGGGCTCGCTGTGCACACCGGTTAAATAGCAGGTTTGGTTGAGAGTCAGCATGGTGAGCAAACCAATGCATGGCACAGGGCCGGCAATCAGCGGCGACAATTCGCCGTTTAATCGCTCTCTGCCAGGCACGATGCCTGGCTGGCTGCACAGCGCGGCCAGGGGTCCTGCTCGGCAGCGCTACTTGAAATAGCCTCTCTCAAAGAAGGGCATCGTGAACAAGTACAGGCGCGTTATACAGCGCTCTTCAAACGACTGCGCCAGCATATTCGCGATGGTGTGGCCGAAGGCTCAATGCGAGCGTGTGAAGCCACTTCCGCCACGCGTGCATTCCTGGGCTCGCTGCCCTCTTGGTCACTGTCATGGTTACACAGCGTGCCCTTGGGCGATGTCCCTGCAACGGCCAACCAGGCATTGGACATTATCCTGCACGGTTTGCACGCTAGTCCTGACACCTATACGCCCTCGGCACTGGTTCTTGATGACACTGGTAGTAGGCGGCCCAGTGGTTTTCTCAACCGTGAGGAAGACAACCGCCAGAAACAGGCAGCGTTTACCAAGGCCGGCGCCGCCTGTTTATCGTAGAAAATTCCGATGCGGAGCCGCTGATTCGCTTCACAACCATCACGGCACTACCTAAAGCCCGCCGGGCGCGAATACTGGCGCGCATCGTGGAATCCAACCATCGTTTTGGAGATTTTATTCGTGAGGGCATCGCCGATGACAGCATTCGCGAAGTGAATGACCCGGTTGCGGAGAACCTGATTTCCAGCGCGGTGAATGCCTTCCTGAATATGGAGTTGTGGCGCAATATTGATGATCTCGATGCCGCCGCGCTGGACTATTTCGACATTTTCTTCAACGGTCTCAGTCCCCGTTAGCGAGAAACTCCTGCAGTCGCATTTCCGCCTCTTCACCAAACAAAATCTGACAGGCTTCTCGCAGGCCCGGTGAGCCGGCAATATCCCGGTGCCGTACCACCAGCGAAATCTTGGAGCGACGGCGCAGGAAATCCTCCAGCTTTACAATCATCTCGGTACGGGCCGCTTCGACTATTTCACAGCGGATATATTCAGTCCCTCCAATCAGTAGCTCGGCCTGGGCCGGGTCTTCCCGAATGGCCTCCAGCATATCGATGGCTTTATCACCGTAGCGTCGCCACAGTCGCTCGGACAGGGGCTCTGTCGAGGTAGGCGGAGTGAGTGTATCCAATTTGGACAAACGCGCCCGGTACATGAATTCATCACGCAGTCGCGCCGGCGGCTCCCCGTACCACTTGCGTTTGGGGTTGGGAACAGCAATGCCGAAGTCCTCAATAATATCCGCAACCTCATCACCCACATTCAGGCAATCGGTGAGCTTGCCGCCGAAAATACTGAGATACCTTTCTTCGACGTTCCTCTCAATCCTGTGGCGGCGGGACAACTGCACCCAGTCGGCGTCACCCTGTTCCTCAGGTGTCGCCAGCGGGCGGACGCCGCAGCGTTCGGCGATGATATCTTCCAGGCCCAGCGGCCTGTCCAGCTTGAGCATGGCGCTGACATTGTCCAGCACAAAATGCCGATCCTCGTCCGTCACGGCCACGGCGGGGCACTCTACCTGGGTATCTGTGGTTCCCAGGCAGGTCTTGGCGCCCATGGGTATAACAAAGAACAGCCGCCCGTCGCTGGCAAAAAAAGTCAGCACTCGCTCGTTGGGCGTGACCCGGTCTACCATCAGGTGAATACCTTTGGAGAACACATGGTGGTAATCGGTGGACTGACTGGAACGCCGGTTGTACTCATCGGCGTAGGGTCCACAGGCATTAACAATTGCGCGCGAGCGGAGTTGAAATTCACGGCCACTGATTTGGTCCCTGAGCTTCGTCAGCCAGATACCCTTGTCCCGCGCTGAGCCCAGCGACTCCACGTAATTGGCGGCGATACAGCCATAATTCATGCCGGAGCGAATAAAATTGAAAACGAAACGGGCGTCGTTGTCGTGCAGGTAGCAATCGGAATACTCAAAGCCTCCCGCCGCATTGTCGGTGTTTATGACACTCTCGGCCCGCACTATCTGCTTCTTGCTGAGATAGCGTGGCGGCCGGGTACCAAACAGGCCGATAATCCAGTACAAAATTGTGCCCATAAAAATCAGCAGTGGCGGGAAACGAAAGCCTTTCGCAATGGTAGTGAGAAAGCGAATTTCTTTAACTGTCGATGGGTATTCCTTCATCAACTGATTGCGAGAGCGGCACAGCTTTCGCACCAGCAGCAATTCAAATCTCTCCAGATATTTAATCCCCCCCCAGGCAAGATTGGAGGAATTGGAACTGGTGTCGCTGGAAAAATCGTCGCGATCGACCAGCGCTACGCTCACCCCCCTGGCTGCCAGGGAGGCAGCAGAGACTGCACCATTGATACCACCACCGATGATTAGTACGTCAAAAACGCCGTTGCTGAGCTTGTCAATATTTGTATCGCGAAGTGCCATTAGCACAACGATAGCCGCTGCGTGCAATACTGTAAATGCTCATATGCCAGTAGCAAGCGGGGCAGTCGTCGGGCAAATTCTCACAAGAGGTTTTACATGAAGATCGGCGTTCCAAAAGAGGTAAAGACACTTGAGTTTCGCGTCGGCATGACGCCGGCTGAACATAGCAGCAGGGGCGGAGTTATTACCCATAAGACGCCCCTCCCCCGAGCTGCTACAATCGCGTGCTTTCAAGCAGCCTCGACACCATGCAACTGCCAGATCCACAAGATATACAACAACAGGTCGCCTCCGCATTGCGCGAGGATATTGGCGACGGTGATATTACCGCCGCATTAATTCCCGCCCAGGCACACTCGCAAGGCCGGGTTATCTGCCGGGAGGCCGGCGTCATTTGCGGCGCTGCCTGGGTGAATGAAGTATTCCATCAGATCGATGATCAGGTTGCTGTCAAATGGCATGTAGCCGACGGCAATACCGTTGCAGCAGACACTTTATTGTTCGAGCTGCAAGGCCACAGCCGCAGTTTGCTCAGCGGTGAGCGGGCCGCCCTCAACTTTCTGCAACTGCTGTCGGGAACCGCCAGCCGTTGTCACCGCTATGCTGATCTGGTCGGCGACACCGCCGTAAAGTTACTGGATACCCGCAAGACCATTCCGGGTTTGCGCACCGCGCAGAAATACGCCGTCACATGCGGTGGCTGCTACAACCATCGTATCGGTCTGTTCGATGCCTACCTGATCAAGGAAAACCATATTCAGGCCTGTGGTTCGATTGCCACCGCCGTGGCCACAGCGCGGCAACAGGAGCCCGGCAAACCCATTGCGGTAGAAGTGGAATCCCTGGCAGAGCTGGAACAGGCACTGGCTACAGATGCCGACCGCATCATGCTGGACAATTTTAATTTGTCGGAATTGCAACAGGCAGTGATCCGCAATGCCGGCCAGGCCGAATTGGAAGCGTCCGGTGGTATCACCAGCGAAACCCTGCCCGCTATCGCTGCAACCGGTGTGGATTACATTTCCATTGGCGCGTTAACCAAGGACGCCGTCGCACTCGATCTGTCCATGCGCTTACGCTAAGGGCAACTCGTGGCTGGCCACCAGCACGCCGTTATTGTCCGCGTAAATCCAGTCGCCGGGGCAAATACTGACACCGCCGATATGCAGTGGAATTTGCTGTTGGCCGGCGCCGAGCCTGTCGGTCTTGAGAGGTGTCGCCCCCAATGCCTGCACGCCCAGCTCGGTGACCCCAATCTGCTCAACATCACGAATCACGCCATCTATTATCAGCCCGGCCCAGCCATTGCCGGCGGCCTGTTCGGCTAACCTATCACCGAGCAGGGCGCGGCGCCGTGAACCACCCCCATCAACCACGATGACACGGCCCAGTCCCGGCGTAGCCACCAACTCTTTGACCAGAGAATTATCTTCGTGGCATTTAATGGTTACCGCCGGCCCGCAGAATTGCGATTGCCCGCCAAAGTTGCGCAGGTCCAATTGCAGCGCCTGTACCACATCGGGATGAGCATCCGATAAGTCCGGCGTAGAAACCGGCTTGCTCACAGCCAGTCCTGCGCATAGTCGGCCAGAGCCGCACTGCCGTTGACAACCACCTGTCCACAGGCGGCGGCACGCGGCAACAGGTTCTCAGCATAAAACCTCGCCGTGGCCAGTTTGCGCGGGTAAAAACTGTTATCCGAACCGGCCGACATTTTTGCAGACGCCACCAGGCCAGAGCGCAACAGATGCCAGCCACCCATGACATAACCCACTTGCATCATGTAATCAAATGCGCCGGCCAGGGCGGCCTCACGATTGTCCTTGAGCTGCTGCGCGATGGTGACCGTACTGGCCTGCAAGTCGGCCAGGGCGAGCCGCAGGGCAGCGCACAACACCGACAAATCATCCACCTGGTCGGCCGCGTCCATGGTGATATCGACTTCGGCCAACAGGGCCTGCATGGCCGCCCCGCCGTCCCCACCGAGTTTTCTCACCACCAGGTCTTGCGCCTGGATACCGTTGGTTCCCTCGTAAATTGAGGATATGCGCACATCCCGCAGAAATTGGGCAGCGCCGGTTTCTTCGATATAACCCATACCGCCATGCACCTGCACGCCCAGCGAGGCCACTTCTTCTCCCAGTTCGGTGAGCCAGCCCTTCACCACCGGAATCATCAGGTTCAGGCGCGCCTGCGCGCCGGCATCCCGTTGATGATGGGCCAGATCCATGGTGGTCGCCTCGGTGTAAACGAAGGCGCGCATGGCCTCACTGGCAGCGCGCATAGTCAGCAGCATGCGTTTAACGTCGGCATGCTGGATAATGGCGACACCTCCCTGTACCCGTTCGCGCGCATAATCTACCGCCTGCTGGTAGGCTCCCTCGGCAATACTCAAACCCTGCAAGCCAATCTTGAGGCGCGCTTCATTCATCATGGTAAACATGCAGCGCAGTCCGTTGTTTTCTTCGCCGACCAGGAAACCAATGGCACCGTCGTTGTCACCAAAGGCCATCACACAGGTGGGGCTGCCGTGAATGCCCAGTTTGTGCTCCGTGGAAACCGGCCAGACATCATTGCGATCACCCAGGCTGCCGTCCTCGTTAACCAGGAACTTGGGCACGACAAACAGGGAGATACCGCGGCTGCCCTGCGGTGCATCGGGCAACTTCGCCAATACCAGATGCACGATGTTGTCGGTCGCCTCGTGATCGCCCCAGGTAATAAATATCTTCTGCCCGTAAATGCGGTAGTGATCGCCCTCCGGCACCGCCCTGGCCTTCATAACACCCAGGTCCGAGCCGGCACCGGACTCGGTCAGGTTCATGGTGCCGGTCCACTCGCCGGTATACATTTTTTTCAGGTAGGTTTGCTTTTGCTGCTCGCTGCCATGGGCGTTAATTGCCATGGCCGCACCGATAGAGAGAACCGGCGCCAACGCCAGGGCCATATCGGCACTGTTCCACATCTCGCAGGCGGCGGTGGTGTAGATTTCGGGCAGGCCCTGGCCACCGTATTCCGCCGGTGCCGATATTCCCATCCAGCCACCTGCGGCCAGTTGTTGCAGACCATCGGCATAACCGGGCGCCAGCGTAACCTTGCCGTCGCTACAGGTCGAATGATGTTCGTCTCCCACCCGCCGCAACGGTGAGATAACCTCGCTACACAGGCGGGCAGATTCGTCCAGTAAGGCCGTGCTCAGGTCCGCGCCGATCCCCAGTTCGGCAAAGGACGGCAGCGAGCCAAGCTGCTCTTCGACACAACACAATTCGTCGATAACAAACTGCATATCCTCCAGTGGTGCTCGATATTTACCCATTTTACTGTCCTGCGGCTATGATAAGAATTTGGTGATAGTAGGCAGGGCATGATAATTTGTCTAATTGATAATTGGCATCCTCATCATTCAAACAATGAATACTTGCGCCTATGAATAGTAACCGAGTTGATCTGAACCTGCTGGTCTATCTGGATGTATTGCTGCGAGAGCGCAATGTAACCCAGGCCGCCGGCCGGTTGAACCTGAGCCAGCCCGCTATGAGCAATAGCCTGCGCCGCCTGCGCAATGTCTTTGACGACCCGCTGCTGGTGCGCACCAGTGACGGCATGATGCCGACCGAGCGCGCCCTGGAACTGGAACCTCTGGTGCGCGAAATTCTCAGCAAGGTCGACAAGGCACTGCAGCCCTCGGCAGATTTCGATCCGGCCTCTGCAGAACGCATATTTCGAATCATGGCCAGTGACTACGCAGAATCCACCCTGCTGCCTGCAGTGCTGGGCAAGTTGCGCAATGAGGCACCCGGCATCAGCCTGGACATCATGACGCCCAGTGATGTCAGCTTTCTCGACGTGGAGCGCGGCAAGGTTGACCTGGTTATCAATCGCTTTGACGCAATGCCACAGTCATTTCACCAGATCAAGGTCTGGACTGACAGCTTTTCCTGCCTGCTCAGCGCCGACAACCCGCTGCTCAAGGATTTCACTCTCGATACGTATTTGCAGGCGCGGCATGTGTGGGTGAGCAAGACCGGCATGGGACAGGGGGTTGGGGTGGACCCCCGGGACGTACAGCGGCTGGGCTGGGTCGACAGCGCCATCAACCGCCTCGGCAAGAAGCGCCATATTGCCGTGTTCACCCGTCACTACCAGTCGGCCATGATATTGACCGAACAAACTGACCTGGTGGTTACCCTACCGACACTGGCCGCACAGCTACAGCACGACAACCCGCGCCTGGTGATAAAAACCCCGCCGCTGGAAATCCCGCCGCTGGAGCTACAAATGGCCTGGAGCCCCCTGCTACAGCACAATCCGTCCAATCGCTGGCTGCGCACCCTGATCGTGGCAACCGGCCGCGAAATCAGCTGGGAGCACTGACCATGATTCACCCAACGGATAGCGGTGATACAAACGATAAATTGGCTAAGTTTGGATCTGGTTCCTACACTGGCCCGAACAGATGAAGGTAGAGCAAGATGAGTGAGCGCATTCACGTTGGCGGCCTGCAGGTTGCACCGGAAATACACCGGTTGCTGGAGCAGCAGATCCTGCCGGGAACCGGGCTGAAAGCCGAGCAATTCTGGCGCGACCTGGAGCAACTGCTGGCGGATCTCACCCCACGCAACCGTGAACTGCTCGCGCAGCGCGACACCATGCAGGCACAGATTGACCAATGGCATCGCGACCATCCCGGCGTGAACTACGATCGCCAGGCCTATCGCGCCTTCCTGAAAGAGATCGGCTACCTGTTACCGGAGGGCGAGGATTTCTCAATCACCACAGAAAATGTCGACGAGGAGGTGGCACAAATTGCCGGGCCACAACTGGTCGTTCCGGTAATGAATGCACGTTACGCACTGAATGCCGCCAATGCTCGCTGGGGCAGCCTCTACGACGCCCTGTACGGCACCGATGTTATTTCCGATGCCGACGGTGCCCAGCGGGGCGGGGCCTACAATGCTGCGCGCGGCGACAAGGTCATCACCTACGCCCGCGCCTTTCTCGATCAGGCCTGCCCGCTGGCACAGGGCAGTCACAGCGATGCCGGCGCCTATCGCATCGTCGACCGGCAACTCTCGGTTAGCCTGACAGACGGCGGCAGCAGTGGACTGGCCGACAGCACACAATTGCAGGGTTACCGCGGTGATATCCAGGCACCCTCCGCTATTTTATTGCGCCACCACGGCCTGCACATAGAAATCCAGGTCGATCACCATCACGCTATCGGCAAAACTGACCAGGCTGGGGTCAAGGACCTACTACTGGAGGCCGCCGTCACCACCATCCAGGATTGCGAGGACTCAGTGGCCGCGGTAGACGCCGCCGACAAGGCACTGGTCTATGGCAACTGGCTGGGGCTGATGAAAGGTGACCTCAGTGAAAAACTGGAAAAAGGCGGTCAAACCATCGAGCGACGCCTCAATCCAGATCGCAGCTACACTGGTCTGCATGGTAAAGAATTGAGCCTGCCGGGGCGCAGCCTGCAGTTTGTTCGCAATGTGGGCCACCTGATGACCACCAATGCCATTCTCGATGCCGACGGTGAGGAAATACCCGAAGGCATACTCGACGGCGTCTTCACCAGTGCCATCGCCCTGCACGACCTGCGTATAGATCAGCCCCTGTGCAATTCGCGCACCGGCAGTGTTTACATCGTCAAACCAAAAATGCACGGCCCACAAGAAGTTGCCTTCACCTGTGAGCTGTTCAGCCGCATTGAAGATATGCTGGGCATGGCGCGCAACACCCTCAAACTCGGTATCATGGACGAAGAGCGTCGCACCACCATCAACCTCAAGGCCTGCATTCGTAGCGCCGCTGAGCGAGTGGCCTTTATCAATACCGGCTTCCTGGACCGCACCGGTGATGAGATCCACACCAGCATGGAGGCGGGACCCATGATTGCCAAGGGCGCCATGAAAGAACAGCCCTGGATTAAAGCCTACGAAGACTGGAATGTAGACACCGGACTGCTGTGCGGCCTGCAGGGCAAGGCTCAAATCGGCAAAGGTATGTGGGCCATGCCAGACCTGATGGCCACCATGATGGAACAAAAAATTGGCCACCCCCAGGCCGGCGCCAACACGGCCTGGGTGCCCTCACCCACCGCCGCCACCCTGCACGTCATGCACTATCACCGCATTGATGTGAGAGCGCGCCAGTGTGAATTGCGCCAACGGCAGCGCGCCGCGCTGGCAGACATCCTCACCATTCCCGTTGCAAAAATCAGCCTGAACGCAGCGCAAATCCAGCGCGAACTGGACAACAACGCCCAGGGCATCCTCGGTTATGTGGTCAGGTGGATAGACCACGGTGTCGGCTGCTCCAAAGTTCCCGACATCGACGATATTGGCCTGATGGAAGACCGCGCCACCCTGCGTATCTCCAGCGCGCACCTGGCCAACTGGATACGACACGGTATCTGCAGCGCAGCGCAGGTACGAGCAACATTGCAGCGCATGGCCGCGGTGGTAGACCGGCAAAATGCAGGCGATGACAGCTACCGCAACATGGCGCCGGAGTTTGCCAGTAGCATAGCCTTTCAGGCTGCCTGCGACCTGGTATTCAAGGGTTGCGCACAACCCAACGGCTATACCGAGCCGGTATTACACGCGCGACGCCGCGAAGCCAAGGCGCAACAGGCTGGGGGCTGAAAATTTTAGCGGACGCCGGCGGCAGAAAGCGTCTCTGGCTATATATCCTCGAACTCATGTTCGGCAACAAGCTTAAATTGATCTTCATCGCTCAACTGAAATTTTTTCTGTTGAAAACGATTCGATGCGAACTCAAGAGCTTTCACGTTGGCGAGAAATTCAGCCGGAAAAACATTCTTGTCTACAAAGAAGGCGTTGACGCCACAGCGCTCCACAGTAACGAACTCATAATCGTTCTGCTTGAAGAACTTTTTCCAACCAGCCAGGGATACACCATAGTAGAGATTGCCTGCATCTCCCTCCATATAACTGAAAGACTGCCGGTGTTTGATGGTCATGCTTCTCTCAGGCCCATAGACCGAGTTGTACTCCACCACAAAAATCCGCGGACGAATTCCCTGCTCCAGCACGGCTTTGGCAATGTAATAATCATTACCATCGATATCAATTGAGAATACATCCGGATCAAGATGCAACATGCGAGCTCTTAGCGTATCGATATTATCGGTCTCAACAAAGGTATTAAGACACTCCACACCAATGCACATCGGTATCACCGTGCGGTTTGCCCGCCCGGCCAGCCAACCGTTGCCCTCTATCATGATGCCGTTCTGTTTTTCCATTACCGCCAGCCAGGATGTATTATTCTCCCGTCCATCGCCGGCGCCGATCTCCACAAAAAAACGATTGGAAGTGGGGAGTTGGCTTCTGAGCACATCCAGCACACCATCTTCCCCGTTCTGGCTGAATCCGCAAAACTCCCAGGTGGCAGGCTGGGTCAGGTCGATGCGTCGGGCGGTCATCATGGCACCCCCCCTGGCAACGGCTATATTGATGTGCTGCCAGGCCTGAAAGTCGAGCAGGTAGTAATTAAATATTTTCCTGAACATGCCTTTTTCAACTCTTGTTATTAGCTCTTTTGCCAAACAAACCGACAAGCCTTTTTCACGTCGGGGAAAAAAACCGGCGATGCCAGCACGATCAGAATCACCGCCAACAGACCCGCAATGCCAGCCAGTGCCGGCGCGGCGTATGGGTCTGTGGCACTGAAACCGACCAGGTACTTCATAAATATACCGACTGTCAAGGCGATAGTTAACGGAATTCCTACATCGGCGAGCAGCCATTTAACACCTGTGCCGGGCAACAGGGTACGATGCGTCAGCCAACACCCCAGCAACAGGTAAACAATTTGTACAATCATCCAGCTCGCCGCACCGCCGACCAGGCCAAACCTTGCCACTAAAAATAGTGTCAGGGGCACCATTACAATCATCAAGGTAACTGAATTGGCCAGGGCAATACGCGTGCGCCCGTTGGCCAGTTGCAGAGCATAGGGAAAATGCATGACGCCATTGATGGAAAACCCGACCGACAGGCACAGGATTAACGGGGCAACTTTTGCAGCCAGCCCCGCATCGCCGGTCCACAGCACAACGAAGGGCTCGCAATACAAGCCCAATACCATTGCCAATGGAAACAACACTAGCCCCAGTGCCCTGGTTCCCTTTCTGTACAGGCAGATCAGCGTCGCTGTGTCGCGCACCTCCACCAGAGCCGTCATGCTGGGATAGATGACGTTGAATACCGGCATGAAAAAGGCACTAAAAATACTGCCGGCTAATACGGCAATCATATAGGCGCCGTAGTCATCCAGCGGCAAGCTGGCACTTATCAGTATTTTGTCCAACTGTAGCAGGACAACACCGCAGATAGTGACGACGGTCATTCCCGCCGTAAAGCGCCAGACATTGCGCAGGGCCTGCTGGTCAAATTGCGGCCGGAATGTTTTTTGGCCTCCTTGCGAGCCTGCGTTTATGGTTTTCCATGCCGCACGGTGCATCAGTAACGTCAGCGCGGCACCGCATAACGCCTGCCACAGGAAAAAAACAATTATCGACGAGCTTATATAGGCCAGCACCAGCACGGCTCCGACACTGGAGACCGTAACCATTACGATGTTGATCCCGTTCACCAGCACCAGGCGTTCGGCGCCAATAAGCGCACCGCGGTAAATGCTGTGCGGGAAACGACAGGCTATAACCAGCCCCATTAACAGAACCGCTCTGGAAACCGCTTGGGCATCAAGCTGCCTGGCATCGAGCCAGTAAGTGGCTATCAGGGGAGAGAACAGTAAAAAAAGGGCCAGGATAAAGAGGGCCACTCCCCAGTAAAAGACCGCAACACTGTGCAGGAAGTTGGCGGCGTTCAGCAGGCTTTGGGCCGCTCTGGCTCTGGCAATTTCCCGGCTGACGGTCGGGCTCAACCCCATGTCGAGTATCAAAAATACACCTTGCAGGGTGATAAAAAAACCAATGAGTCCGTATGCCTCAATCCCCAGATAGTCGACATAAAAGGGCACAACAGCGAAGGTGACCAGAGCGGTCCATACACAATTAAGCAAACCGGAGAAGAGATTGGCTCCATAGCGCATGCTGTCACGACCTCCGCTGCGCCCCAAACCCCTGACTACCATCGCCGCGCAGCGCCCGCAGCAGTGGGTTCAGCAGGGCCGTATTGCTAAGACACTCCTGATAGAAGCGTGCGCTCGTAGATGCATACTGCCGCCTCAGCTCTTCACTGGCGGCCAGTTCGCGTATTGCTTCGGCCAGCGCTGCCGGGTCGGCAGCGGGCACGAAGTAAAAGGGACTGTAGTCCAGTTCCCGCGTCAGCTCTCTCAAACAGTTGCCGGCAGCAGTGATCACCGCTCTTCCGACCCGGCTATAGGCATAGATTTTGTTAGGAAGCACCCGAGCAGCCTTATCCGTAGCACCAAAAATTCCCAAGCAAAGATCGGCGTCGCAAATTTCCCTGGCGACTCTCTCACTGTCAACCCACTCGCGCAGCCAGTCTACATTTTGACCGACATTGCTCAGGAGTTCGCCTTCCTGGCCATCGCCTACAATCCGAAACTGTATCGGTTCGTCCTCAAGCAGCTTTGCCGCCTGTACAATCGTGGCGATGCCGTGGAGAGGGATCATCGTACCAATAAACAGAACCCGACATTTGCCAACGGCCGCTAATTGTTTCGTGGTAGTTGCCACGGCATACGACTGAGCCTGGAGAATGGTTTCATCAGTCGATAGGGGGCAGGCGAAAAAGCGCTCTCGCGGCAGCGAAAACAAAGCGGCGAGGTGGTCTGCATTCTCCGCCGTATCTACCACCACCTGGTCGGTGAAGGCGAGTGCTCTTCGTTCTATCGCGTATAACAGGCGTGCCGGCACGCTATTGGGCGCGTATAACTCGCGGTCGAGCACGATGGTGTCGTACAGCGAGATAAAAACGTCAGCGACAATGCGCTCACGCACCCAGCCCTTCCCAAACCAGGACAGCAGCCATAACAGCCCTATGGCCGGATAGGGAATATAGATAATGTCGGGGCGCCGGTGAAACAAACTGCGCAGCAATACACTTGCATGGGCCCACAGCATGCTTGACAGGTTGCGCCACAGCCGAGCGCGACCTGAACTCGACTGGGTTGCGCTACTCCAGCCCTGGCGATGAATGAGCTGCGTCGAAAATGCATCACATTGTTGCAGCGCGCGCACGCGATGGTAGATATTGGGATACGCCTCAGTGTCGGGGTGCACACCGGCAATAAGCAGGCTCCGCTTATCCATCCCTGTAATAGCCAGCAACAGGTCCCGCCCGGCAGTCCCGGTGCCGGAAAACATACCGCAGCACCGTATTGTCAACGGTGGCGGCGGCAGCGCTACTCAGGCTTGCATTCATCTGTAGTTACGTTATCGTCTGGTAATTATTGTCCTGCACGAGCACGGTCTGGCGTGGATCTACCGTGAAACCAATGCAGACTGTAGATTTTACGCAGGAACAGGCCAGGATGAGAATAGCTGAATGACATCAGGCAAAAAAAAAGCGCTTATTACCGGGATTACGGGGCAGGACGGTTCCCTGCTGGCAAGATTATTGCTTTCCAAAGGCTATGAGGTTCACGGTATCAAGCGACGCTCCTCGTCCTTCAATACCGGCCGGATTGACGACTTGCACCTGGACCCGCAGGACGAAAACAAATGTTTTAAACTCCACTTTGGAGATATTACCGACTCCACCAACATCCTGCGGATTATTGGTCTGGTAGAACCTGACGAGATATACGGTCTCGCGGCACAGAGCCACGTCGGGGTGAGTTTTGAGACACCTGAGTATACCGCCAACGCGGATGCCCTGGGCACGCTGCGTATTCTGGAAGCGATGCGCATCCTGGGGCTGGCACAGAAAACCCGCTATTACCAGGCCTCAACTTCTGAACTGTATGGCAAGGCTCAGGAGGTCCCGCAGACAGAAAAAACCCCTTTTTACCCGCGCAGCCCCTACGGCGTAGCCAAGCTGTACGCCTACTGGATTTGCGTCAACTATCGCGAGGCTTACGGCATGTATGCCTGCAACGGCATTCTTTTCAATCATGAGGGTCCGCTGCGCGGTGAAACTTTCGTAACTCGAAAAATTACCCGAGCCGTGGCGGCCATCAAGACCGGTCAGCAGGAGTGTCTGTATCTTGGCAACCTCAACGCCGAACGCGATTGGGGAGATGCTCGTGATTTTGTGCGGGGCATGTGGCTGATGATGCAGCGTGACACTCCGGGGGACTGGGTGTTGGCGACCGGCAAGACCCGCAGCATTCGCCAGTTCGCCGAGGCTGCATTCGCCGAAGTGGATATAAACCTGCGCTGGGAAGGTGAGGGCAGCGATGAAGTTGCCATCGACGCTGACAGCGGCAAGACCCTGATTCGGATAGACCCGCTCTACTTTCGCCCTGCTGAGGTAGACCGGTTAATCGGAGACTACAGCAAGGCCAAGGCAGACTTTGGCTGGGAACCGGAAATCAGTTTTGAGCAAATGGTGCGTGACATGGTTAGCCGTGACCTGTTGCCGGCGCAGCTGTCGGCAATCACAGCTTAGTAGCCGGAAGTCACTCTATGGATTTAGAAACAGCCGAGTGTTGCCGCGTGTGTAGCAACCCGCATCTGGAGCTCGTTTTTGACGTCGGTGATCAGTACCTGCAGGGGAGCTTTGAAATAGCCGGGATGGCAAAACCCAGCACCGAGAAGATGCCCATGCAACTGCTGCGCTGCGACCCGGCAGCGCAAGCCGGGGCCTGCGGCCTGCTGCAGTTACGCCACAGCATGCCGGCAGAGATTCTATATGCCAATTACTGGTATACCTCCGGCACCACGGACACCATGACCCGGCATCTGGCGGCGATTGCCACCACCGCCCTTGAACACTCTGCCATGGTTGAAGAGCGGGTGTTGGACATAGGCTGTAACGACGGCACCTTGCTGGACAATTATCCGAAAAATATCGAGAAGTGGGGTGTCGATCCTGCCGATATTGCCGCCAATACGGCTGATCGTATCAACCTGGTACGGGACACCTTCCCCTCAACCGGCTTGCGCGAGCGCCTGGCTGAAAAAAAGTTTGATGTGGTGACATCCATTGCCATGTACTACGACCTCAAAGACCCGGTTGGGTTCGCCGCCGAGATTCACGACTTGCTGGCGGACGATGGTATCTGGATTGTAGAGATGTCCTACATGCCGATGATGCTGTACACAAATTCAGTGGATACGGTATGCCATGAGCACCTGGAATACTACAGCCTGGCAGCACTGGAGCACATCGCGGCGGCGGTTGATATGCGTATCTTCGACACCACACTGAACGACGCCAATGGTGGCAGCATCCAGTTGCTGTTGTGCAAAAACAATAGTCAGTTGCATCGCGATACCTCCACAACCCTACAACGACTGCGCGACTTTGAGGCCCGCTCGGAGTTGCATACCGCCCGGCCGATCGCAGCATTTCGGCAACGGGTGGAAGCACAGCGCGAGAAAATAGTTTCTCTGGTGCGCGAAATCCGGCAACGCAACGAGACCATCCACGTGTACGGAGCCTCGACCAAGGGCAATGTACTGATCCAGTGGTGTGGTTTCGACAACCGGGATTTGTCCTATGCAGCAGATAGGAACCCCAGGAAAGTCGGTGCAAAAACCGTCGGCACGGCTATCGAGATTATCAGTGAGGACGCCTCCCGGGCAATGCAGCCCGATTATTACCTGGTGCTGCCCTGGCATTTCCGTCGCGAAATTCTGCAGCGGGAAAAGAACACCATCATGGCGGATACCCGGATGATTTTCCCGCTGCCGGAATTATTAGTGGTCAGCAGCAACAACTTCGAAGAGGCATTGGCCGGGAGCGAGAATTACCTCGAGTCATTTAAAGCGAAAGTGAGTATTTAGTGCACAGCGCCGCCGTTCTGGGAGCCAACGGCCAGGATGGGTCCTTTTTATGCGAGATTCAGGCAGCGGCCGGCCGCCGTGTGCTGGCGGTTGGATTACAGCCCGAGTACATCTGGGATGTGCCCGCGGGCGAGTTTAGCTATCACCGGCTTGATATTAGTGATCAAGCTGCGCTGCGTGCTTTCCTCGCAGCACAACAACCGGACTCTATTTTTCATGTGGCGGCGGTGCATGGAGCGGCGGGCTTTCGCTATGAGCCGGTCGGAGAAAAATTGTTTGCGGTGGGTCTGGTCTCGGTACACAGCTGTCTCGAGTACCTGCGCGAGCGCGGCGCGGGCCGGCTGTTTTACGCCAGCTCATGCAAGGTATTTGGTGATTCACTGAGTGGCAACATCGATGAAAACACCACCCAGCAAGCGCATTGTCTGTACAGTGTGGCAAAAATCGCCGCCGGTAACCTGATCAATTGCTACCGGCGCGACCACGGGGTTAGCGCGGTGGTGGGATTTCTGTTCAATCATGAATCCAGCCGGCGCCCGCCGCAGTTTTTTATCCCCACAGTTGCCCGCGCCCTGACCCATGGACTGGCGGGAACGGGCGTCCACGAGGTACTCAACTCCCTGGATTTCTACGCCGATTGGGGCAGTGCCCACGAATTTATGCAACTGGCAAGTGAGGCACTGCAACTGGGTCTCAATGAAGACCTGGTGCTCGCCAGCGGCACTACCGTGTACGCAGCAGATGCTGTGGAAAGCCTGTTCGGCGCTCATGGTCTCGACTACCGCGACCACCTGAAGGTGGCCACAATCGGTGGCCAGGGCAGACCGCCACCGTTTACAGCCAACGTCAGCAAGTTGTCAGCGCTACTGGGTAGCACTCCAGGTAGCGGTTTTTCCCAACTGGTAGAAGAGATCGCCGGCCTACCCGGTTAAGCAGGAGCCCGCCTATTAAACTCTCAATCTGTATCGCAACCTGTAAGCGCGGAGACGTGATAGCCGAAACCCTTGAGTCTATTGTGTGCCAGTTGCTGGACGACGTTGAGGTGGTCATCGTCGACGGAGCCTCCCCGGACAATACCGCAGCACAGGTTGCACCTTATGTGCGTGAATATCCAAATGTGCGCTACATCTGCGAGGACACCAATTCAGGTGTCGATCAGGACTACGACAAGGCAGTGGGCTATGCGCGCGGTAAATATTGCTGGCTGATGCCCGATGATGACCTGCTGCGACCCGGTGCCATAGCGCGCCTGCTTGCAGCCACTGATGAGAATCGAGAGCTGATCGTGGTCGACCAGGAGGTACGGGTATTCGATTTTTCACAAGTGCTGGAACGATCGCGTACCGGGCGCACGGAAGACCAGCGCTATAACAGCGGCGATGCTGAACAACTGTTTGCCGACCTGGGTAACCACCTGACCTTTATCGGCGCGGTCATCATTCGCCGCGATATATGGATGGCGCGTGATCGTGAGTCCTACTATGGGTCGTTGTTTATTCACGTAGGCGTGATTTTTCAAGACCCGCCCATCGAAAGTGCGCTCTATATCGCGGAACCCCAACTAAGCATTCGCTTTGGCAACGCTACCTGGACTTCCAGAACCTTTGAGATCTGGATGTTCATGTGGCCGGATCTGGTACACAGTTTTTCCCGGTTTTCCGAGCAATCGCGACACACGGTCGCCGATCCCCTGCCCTGGCGCGATGTTATGATGCTGCTCAAACATCGGGCCAAGGGGCGTTATAGTCGTCGTGAGTTCAGCCTGTTTCTGCGTGATCGTGGCACCCGTCTTGACCGCCTGTTGTGCTATCTGGTTGCCCTGACTCCTGCCGCACTGGCGAACTTCGTCGCCGTACTGTACGTGCTTACGCTCAATCGCAAGGCCAGGCTGGGCCTGTACGATTTGCTGGACAGCAAGACGGCCACTGCACCCAGTCGCTGGCTGGCGAAGCTAATACCGCTGGAGCGCAGCATCGACATGTACCACGGCCCCTGAAAAGGATCAAAGGTCATCAGGTGCTACTCCCATCCGCCCCGTCACTCCGTCTGCAACGCCGCGCAACATGGCCTTGAGCTTGGCCTGCTTGCCAGACTCCAAAAATAATACCACCACTACCTCCCAGGCGAGGCTAATACATTTTCGCAGCGACCATAACGGCTCATTTGAAGCGTACTGAATACTATTCCTGACACCGTTGCGCATACCGTAATACTTGCGCACAGGAGAGTGTAGATAGGGTAGCAACCGGTTAGCTGCTGACCGCTCCCCGATCCGGTGTTGCATTAATACCCGGCCATGTCGTGCGACGACCAGATGCCTGGATCTCGCCCGCAGACAAATTTCATGATCGACCCCGTCAATAAAATAGCCCTCGCAAAACTTCCCCAGCTTGCTCCAGTGAGACAAGCACATCAAACATCCGGAGGTGATTACTGTTGCGCACTCGACGACATAACTACCTTGGGAAAAACGGGAGCGGGAGCGGCCGCCATCGCCACCATCAGAATAGTTGCAACCGAGCAGAAAAACACGGGCCTGGGACAGGTGCCAAAAAGCGATCTGCTGCGCAAGAAAATCGGCGGCCACTTCGGAATCCTGATCGAATGTTACCACCCAGTCGAAGCCGGCACTCACGGCGGCATCACATCCTCGATTAAGAGCGCAGTCCAAACCGGTATTCTCACCCTGAGGAAGGTAATACACGCCGCCATCAGAACGGGTCTGTCTCTCGACCATAGATCCCGCCGTGTTGTCTACCCAGAACACCGCTGCAAACTGCCCGCTCAGCAAGGCCAGACGTCGATCAAAGTCTTCATCGGGGTGGTAGCTCACTATCACCGCTGCCGTGCCGGCGGCAGCAGGGACGGGAATTTCTGGAAATGGCGTTATATTCTGCATCCGCAATCAAGCTGCCTGGCCGTAGGCTCTGTCTGCAAACAGGATACGGGCTGATTCATTCAGTCTTTGTAAGTCAGGTTACTGACCTGCTCCGAGATCAATCCCATGAGGAACACCAGCACACTGGACACAAACAACAATAGACTCATATTGGTAAAGCGGCCAAAGTTAAAATATGTGTAACCATAATAGCCAAGACCCAGGGCAAAGCTCGACAAGGCGACCGGCAGGAAGAGCTTGAGCGGAGAATACAGTGTGCCAATTTTAAAAATGATCAACAGGAAGCGAATACCGTCACGCCAGATAGTAATGTGGCTCTTTCCCTTTCGTCGCGCGCAATCTATTGGCACAAAAGTCACTGAGCGACCCGCTCGATAAAAAGCCATGGTCGAAGTAGTGGGGTAGGAAAAGCCATTGGGAAGCAGATACAATATTTCCATAAAATACTCGCGGCGCGCTGCTCGCATACCCGAAGTCAGGTCCAGGATTGCGTGCCCAACCATCCAACTGGACAACCGGTTGTAAAAATTATTGGCGCCCCATCTCATCAAGCCGGCCTGGGCGCCCAGGCCGCTTCGTGCACCTACCACCAGATCGTATCCCTGCTCAAGCTTTTCCAGCAGAGGAGCAACGTCCTGCGCCTGGTGCTGGCCATCGCCATCCATAAACAGCAGGTTGGTTTTACTGGCGGCACGGGCACCGGTCTTGATCGCCGCTCCATTGCCCTTGGAGTAAGGATGTGACAGCACCAGAGCCCCACAGCGCTTGGCAACCGCTGCCGTATTATCTTCAGACCCATCGTCTACAACGATGATTTCAGCATCCGCATGTGCTGCAACCAACTCTGGCAAAAATTGTTCCAGCCGCACAGCTTCATTTTTTGCCGGAATTACAATCGAATAACTGCTCGTAAGCATGGGCACTCCCAATATTCATTTCAACCATCATAAATTACTCATTCAGGAATAGCTCCAAATTGTAAATCTCCTGGCGACTCAATTGTCCGGCATCACGCCGCTCAACCATTTCCTCCACAACCAGTGCGTGTTTCTCCGGCAGTTCAAGCAAGGTCGTTAGATAAAGCTGAAACTGTAGAGATAGCACAGATTCCGGCGCGCGCTGGTGCAGCATTTCTGCGTATTCCAGCGCCTGCGGGTAATGCTCCAGGTGATTTTCCAAAAAAATTAGCGAGCCGAGCATCCTGGGCGTGGCGATCACCTGCCCTTCGCGAAAAAATAATGTGTGCATATCGGCTGCCAACAGGTTTGCATCAACGCCGGTACACTTTTGATGGGTCACCATCTTGACCATATAGCTGAACTGACTGCTGAATTGTCTGCCAGACACTACGTCGGCTGTAACGGTTAGCTCTTGCCAGTGCCCTGCGGGCAACGGCGCGCCCGCCCGGCAATAATAAATCGCCTCTATGAACGGCCGCCGCAATTCGTCAATCGACTCCAGGTCGCCGGCTCTTCCAACTAGCTCAAGTGCTTCTGGCAGGGCTCGTCGCTGCGCAAATAGCTGGGCAAGTTCGTATGTAGCACGGGGAGAATTCGGGTGGGCATTGGCAGCTTCCAGATGAAGAAGAGCGCCATCAGACCATATCACTGCCTGCGACCCAAGCATGACGGTATGACGCGCCAACAAAACCAACAGCAGCCACAGAACCCAAATCCGGGCAGCCGGGCAGCGGTGCTGTAGCTGCGATACTGTCCAGCCCAGCGCCAGCACCAGGCCAACCGATGCCAGGTAATTCCTGTGTTCGAAGTACAATTCCAATGGCAGCAACGTAGATTCCATAGCGTGGCCAATCAGAAACAGGGCCAGACCCAGAGCCGCCACCCGCCAGCGGTTGAACACCAGGCTGGCGACAATGCCGGCAACAACCATTACCCAGGCCAGCACCGCGAGCAGCGTAGTGCGGGGATCGGTGAATCCCGTCGAGATAATAATATCGTCATGATAAACGCCCAATTCATGCACATTGGGCCAGAAAAACTGCCACAGGTATGACCACAGGATTCTGGATTGCGTCAGCATGCGCTGCCCGAGGGTAAAATCCCGATCGGCATAGCCGGCAAACAGCAACTCCCCACGCAGTACCAGGATTGCCAGTAAGGCCACCACAGCTACCGTAAATGCCACGCCATAGACGATTTTCAAGCTCGATGCGATGTTCACGGCAGACGCACGCAAGCGAAATACAAATAATTCCAGCGCCGCCATCATTGGTAACACCAGCAGGCCATTCTCCTTGGAAAAAAATGCCAGCGCTGTGGACAACAAAGCCAGGCCAAGCCAGGGCGTCGCGCCCCGACCCAGCATGTGCCGCTCCCGCGCCCAACAGTACAATAGCAGGGCTACCAACCCGAAAGCCGCCGATTGCAGCGCCATTCGCTGCACCACGTACAGGGTAGTACTCAGCAACAGCGGCGACAGTAACCAGATGCTCGCCGATAGTTGTGCCACCGGCCAGTAATACACTTCGCCGGCAGCGCGCAGAATGCTGACAAGCAGCGCGAAAACAAGGCAGCCATTCAACAAGTGTAAAAACAGGCCTATGCCTTTTTGCCCGGCTATACCCCGGTCCAGATAGCGCTTCTCCAGTGCGAATCCAAGCATCGATAGTGGCCTGCCGGCCGGACCAGATGTGTTAGCCCACACAATGTCCACCCAAAATTCCGGAGCCTGCTCGATCCGCTCCAGGGTCTTGAGGTTTTCGAAATCATCCAACATCAATGGGCCGCTCAAGCCAGGCCAATATGCCCAGGCAGCGACCAGTAGCGTCAGCACCCACGCAGCCCCCAGCAGCGTCCTGCCACCGGTCGATGACATTTTCACAAGCCTGTCTCATTGGCGCGCAGGCGAGCAGCGAAGCGCCGGTGGGGGTCCTGCGCCATTAAACGCTGCAAGGTGAGTAGCGCTGTACCAGCGTCACCATTCAAAACTGCCGCGTGATAGACGTGTTCCAACGCTTCCCGAAAATCAGGATGCGCTACCAGCAAAGCCTCAGCCTCGCTGCGGGCACATTCGAGATCGCCGGATTTCAGACAATAATCAACCAGCATAAACCAGACCTGGGGCTGCTGCGCGCCGCGGCGGGCCAGGCCCCGCAAAAACTGCTGCTGACCCTGGGCAGGAGCGCGACAATCGCGCTCCAGAACACAGCGATTGTAGAATTCGAGGAAATTAATATTCGCCACACTCAAGGTGCCCGCGACCACGGCCCGCTGTAACTCATCCAGCCACTTGTCCGCACGCTCAGCAGCACTGGAGTTACCATCAAAATGAATGAGCAAGACCAGCGCCGGGATAGACTCTGGCTGCGCAAGATATGAACGGTAGGCGAGTTCGCGCGCGGCCCAGAGATAGCGCTGGGTCAATGCCTGGTCTGTTGAAGCCACGCCGGCATCCTGGTACACCGATGCCAGGTGCATGCGGGCGCGCGCCGATTCCGGGTGGAAAGTAAAATCCCGCTCGGCCAGGCTCAATTCATCCTGCCAGTAGGAGGTGCGCGCAAACAGCAGCAGGGCGTACAGTAGCAGCACTGCGCCGCCCAATAACCGAAACCGCACCCCCAACCAGCGTGACAACTGCGCACACAAGTGAGCAAACAAAACCACGAATCCCACAGCAGGCAGGTAATTACGGTGCTCGAACACCATCTCCAGGGGCAGCACGCTTGACTCCATACTGTGTGCCACCAGATACCAGAGCACCGCAAAAGCCAGCAGCGGTGCGCTATTACGCAATAGCCAACAGAGCACCAACAACGCCAACCACGCAGCGATTGCCAGCAGTACCGGCATTTCCAGGATCGACTGTGTCCAGCGAATATCATCGTGAAAAAAGACGAACGTCCCCGGTAGCGGAAAGCTCAACCATGACAGGTAAATCCACAGCACTCTGAGCTGTGTCAGAAAACGTTCCGCAAGACTGTACTCTCGCAACGCATAGCTACGTTCAAGTAGGCCGACGTCTACCAACAGTACCGCCGGCAGCACGATAATCGGCAGCAGCAGCATGACCATCGTCGTATACCGGTACCGGCGACTAACCGCGCCATTAATGCGAAACCGAAACAGGCACAACTCGGTAATGCCCGCTATCCAGGGCAACAGGAGGCCATTCTCCTTGCTCAGCGCAGCCATAATGGTACATATGAACAGCACAAATACAGCGCGGGAAATACCCTCGGCAGTGGGCAAACCATGCATCCACTGCACCCGCAACCGGAAATAGCCGTACAGACCCAACACAACGAACAAGGCCGGCAACTGGGTCATGCGCTGAACAGCATACAAAACCGTGGAAACCTGCAGCGGGTGTAAAACCCAACAGGCAGCCGCCAACACTGCCACCGCGCTCGCTCGCCGGGGCGTCCAATTCAACACCGGGCTGCAGGTGAAGAGCAAGCGCAGAAGAAACATGAGACACAGCCCAATCAGGCAGTGAATGAGCGCGTTGGTACGCTTGATGCTGAGGGCGGAGACCTCCCCATTGAGCACCGCGTTTACGGCGAAACTAAAGTTACTGATGGGACGACCCAGTGGACCGGCGGTTGTACTGAGCGTCGCGACGCGCCAGCTTTCAAGCTCGCTGCCATCCACAACGAGCCACTGATTGTGCTCCAGCGCATATTTTGAATCGAAGAAAAAAAAGTCTCCCGCATGCAGCCAGTACACCGCCAGGCAGATGGCAAGTACAGCCGCCAGCAGGCCAGTGTGCCTGCCTCGAAACCCGACTGCTGCCGCACTGTGTTGTTGCATTTATTATACCAATCGCCGGTAAACCGGCACTCTTACCCGCCATTGCGCAGGCAAAAAAAACCCGGGGAATCCCCGGGTCATCATTGAGATCAGTGAATTAACCGCGGCAGTCTGCCGACAAATACTTAACATCCATACCTGTACCCGCAACACACTTGTATTGCAACTGACCATCCGTAGTAGATGTCAGGCTGTATATAATGTCTTCACCACCGGCAGCACCCAGGGACGCATCGTTGGTCAAGCTAACCGTCAGGTTACCCGTAGCGCTCACAGCCATAGACGACGTGATAGTGGTGCCGATGGTGGTACGGATACCGGCTGCCGTTGCGTCAGCAGGCAATTTGCCCATGGCCGCATAGTACTCATACATACTGCTCTTGGCTTCAGACAAGAAAGCCATTGGCTCAGCAAGCTTGGCACGGATAGTGTAATCCTGGTACGCAGGCAGTGCCACCGCAGCCAGAATGCCGACAATCGCAATTACGATCATCAATTCAATGAGGGTAAAACCCTTCTGGTTATTCATCTTCATAATTTCTACTCCATTATTGTTTATACGATGTCATTAGCCGGGTTACTTTCTGCCCGGCGCAACAGGTAAAGGTGACGCAGATGCCGTGCCAACTTGCTTAAAATAGTCCACAAAAAAATATTTCATCCTGTTTACCAGCGAATTATAGCACTAAGTGGAATTCTGCACAGCACTGTAAGCCTGGCAACGGCAGTGACGAAGCCAGCACCAAAGTGACAATAAGCGTCAGTCTGTGCCCAAACGCAAAAAACCGGACAGTCAGTACTATCAGCCCACCCTGAGGATGGTTATACTGCTGCAAGGCGTCCAGGAAAAGTGACCGTAACATCGTGAATACGTTACAGAAAACTTCGAATGACCAATAAATCTCCGGTGCAGTTGAGTGGACTCGCCGGGCGACTGGTGGCTGATGGTCTGCTGGCGGCAGAAATCGCTGAGAAGGCCCAACAGGAGGCGGTCAGGAACAAGGTTCCGTTGGTCAGCTATCTGGTAGAACAGGACTATATCGACGGCCAGACGCTGGCGGAGATGGCATCCGAGGAATTTGGCATTCCACTGTTCAACATCACCGCCTTCAACCTGGAGTCCGTGCCAACAGACCTGGTGGCGCCTAGCCTGATCACCAAACACCACGCCCTGCCCCTGTTTCGCCGCGGCAACCGCTTGTATATTGCGGTATCTGACCCCACCAACCTGTCCGCTCTGGACGAAATCAAATTTCACACCGGCATCAACACCGACGCTATACTCGTTGAAGAAAAGACCCTCAGTGAAAGCATCAGCGCCTGGGTCGATGCTCAGGACGAAATCGGTGGCGCTCTGGAGGGGCTGGATGATGCCGGCCTGGAAGATCTCGATGTGCAGGGGGTTGACGAAAATGCCGGCGCCGGCGACGATGGTTCTGCGGAGCTGGATGAAACTCCCATTGTGCGCTTCGTCAACAAGGTATTGCTGGACGCCATTAAGGCGGGCGCATCGGATATCCATTTTGAACCCTACGAGAAAAGCTACCGCATTCGATTTCGGACAGACGGCATACTGGAAGAAATGGTTAAGCCACCACAAGCCCTGGCAGGACGCCTGGCCGCCCGACTGAAAGTAATGTCGATGATGGATATTTCCGAGCGTCGCGTGCCACAGGACGGCAGAATCAAGATGAAACTCTCCAGCAATCGGGCCATCGATTTTCGGGTCAATACCTTGCCACTATTGTTTGGTGAGAAAATCGTTTTGCGGATTCTCGACCCCACCAGCGCCCAGATGGGCATCGACATGCTGGGCTATGAGGACTTCCAGAAAGACCTGTTCATGGACGCGCTCGAAAAGCCCCAGGGGATGATCCTGGTAACCGGACCCACCGGTTCGGGCAAGACAGTTTCCCTGTATACCGGCCTGAATATTCTCAACACCCCGCAGCGCAACATATCCACCGCAGAAGACCCGGTGGAAATTAACCTCGACGGCATCAACCAGTGCCACGTCAACCCCAGGGTGGGTTTGACCTTCGCCACGGCACTGCGTTCTTTTCTGCGCCAGGATCCCGACATCATCATGGTGGGTGAGATTCGGGACCTGGAAACTGCACAGATCTCCATCAAGGCGGCGCAAACCGGTCACATGGTAATGTCCACCCTGCACACCAACAGCGCCGCAGAAACCATCACCCGCCTGTTAAACATGGGAGTACCCGCGTTCAACCTCGCCACCTCCGTCAACCTGATTATCGCCCAGCGCCTGGCACGGCGCTTGTGCATAGAGTGCAAGCAGCCCGCTGACATCCCCCACGACACCCTGATCAGCCAAGGATTTACCGAGCAAATGCTGGCACAGGCCACGCTCTTCTCAGCGCTGGGTTGCGACAAGTGCAGCGCCGGGTACAAGGGGCGGGTGGGTATCTACGAAGTCGTCAGGATTACCCCGGCTCTTGCCAGGATTATTATGGAGGAGGGCAACTCCATCGTAATAGCCGACAAGGCCAGGGAAGAAGGTTTTAATAACCTGCGCATGTCAGCGCTGCGCAAGGTCATGTTCGGCGACACCAGCCTTGAAGAAGTAAACCGGGTAACAACAGACTAGGTTATGGCTACCGGCACAGCAAAAGGTCAAACCTTCATCTGGCAGGGCATAGATAGAAACGGCCGGGATTCCAAGGGTGAAATTGAGTCCATCAGCACTGCCATGGCCAGGGCGCAGTTGCGCCGACAGGGCATCAGGCCCAAGTCCGTTAAGAAAAAAGCCAAACCGCTGTTTGGTTCCGGGGGCAGAAAGATAAAGCCCCGGGACGTGGCTATATTTACCCGCCAACTGGCAACCATGATGAAGGCCGGCGTGCCCCTGGTACAGAGCTTCGATATTGTTGCTGAAAGCCTGGACCACCCGCGTATGAAAGAAGTCGTCATCTCGATTAAAAACGAGGTGGCATCCGGCAACGGTCTGGCTCTGTCACTGGCAAAGTTTCCCCAGTATTTTGATGAGCTATTCGTCAACCTGGTGGCTGCCGGTGAAACCTCCGGTACTCTGGAAACCATGCTGGAGCGGGTAGCAGTTTACCAGGAAAAATCTGAAGCACTCAAAGCCAAGATCAAAAAGGCACTCACCTACCCCATCGCTGTGGTCGTGGTGTCCCTGATCGTCACCGCCGCGCTGCTGATTAAGGTCGTGCCCCAGTTTGCAGAAACCTTTGCCGGCTTCGGCGCCGATCTGCCCGCCTTTACCCTGTTTGTGCTCAACATCTCCAACTTTGCCCAACAGTGGTACCTGGTTATCGGGGTCGGACTTTTTGCGGCGGTGGCAGCCTTCAAGGAAGGCATGCAGCGTTCACAAGCCCTGGTGGAAGCTGTCGATCGTCTCATGCTAAAAGCTCCGGTGGTTGGCGATATCGTTTTCAATTCTGTCATTGCGCGTTTCGCTCGCACCCTGGCGACCACCTTTGCGGCGGGTGTGCCGCTGGTGGAGGCGCTGGATTCAGTGGCGGGCGCTGCCGGCAATACCCTCTATGCCAAGGCCATCAGGCAGATTCGTGACGATGTGACTACCGGCCAGAGCCTGTTCGACTCAATTAACGCAACCGGCCTGTTCCCCATGATGCTGCTGCAGTTGGTATCCATTGGTGAGGAAGCAGGCGCCCTGGACGAAATGCTGGAGAAGGTCGCCGCCTTCTACGAAGATGCCGTGGATAACTCGGTAGACAACCTCAGTTCACTCATGGAGCCCATTATCATGTCCGTGCTAGGCGTGCTGGTAGGCGGATTAATGATCGCCATGTACCTGCCCATTTTCATGCTGGGTGCCGTGGTATAAGCCCTTTTCTATGGATACCCTGACAGCTCTCAACCAGCATCCCTGGCTGCTGCAATGGTCCCTCCCGGTGCTGGGCCTGGTAGCAGGAAGTTTTCTCAACGTGGTAATTTATCGCGTTCCGATAATGATGGAACGTGATGAACACGACTACTGCACCAGCTTGCTGGAAACCGGTGCCGGTGATACCCCCCAGCCCCGCTTTGACCTGATACACCCCAATTCCCACTGCCCGCACTGTGCTCACGCCATCCGGCCCTGGGAAAACATCCCCCTGTTGAGCTATATTTTCCTGCGCGGTCGTTGCAGCAACTGCAAGGCAGGCATTTCACTGCGCTACCCCGGCATAGAATTACTCAGCGGACTGTTGGCGGCGGCGCTGGGGTGGCACTTCGAAGTCGCCGGCACGGCACTGCTCGGTGCCCTGCTCTTTACCTGGGCATTGATCGCACTGACCATGATAGACATAGACCATATGCTGTTACCCGACAGTATTACCCTGCCGCTGCTGTGGCTGGGACTGATGTTCAATATGGCCGGCACCTTTGCGCCACTACCGGACGCCGTCATCGGGGCAATCGCCGGTTACCTGTCCCTGTGGGCTGTCTACTGGCTGTTCAGGTTAAGCACTGGCAAAGAGGGCATGGGTTACGGTGATGTAAAGTTGTTGGCCGCGCTCGGAGCCTGGCTGGGCTGGCAGGTGTTACCCCTGGTCATCCTGCTGTCCTCGCTGGTCGGTATTGTCCTGGGCGTACTGGTAATGTTTCTGCAAAAACGCGGCCGGGACATTCCCATTCCTTTCGGTCCCTACCTGGCCATCGCCGGTTGGATTGCCATGCTGTGGGGAGCCGACCTGCTAGCCTGGTACTGGGGCCTGGTTGCTCCAACTGCGACATGATCACTGTGGTTGGCGTTACCGGCGGGATTGGCAGCGGCAAAACCGCCGTCACTGACCACTTTGCCCAGTTGGGCATTACCATTGTCGATGCCGACCTGGCCGCCAGGGTAATCATGGAGCCGGGCCGACCGGCGCTGGCTGCGGTGGCCGAACACTTCGGTGAAAATATACTGCTTGCCAATGGCACTCTGGACAGGGCCGCCCTGCGGGGCGTGGTCTTTGCCGACCCTGGACAACGGGACTGGCTGGCACAGTTGACCCATCCGTTGATAGCTGAGGAAATTTTTTCCCAGCTACAGGCCGCCAACTCAGCCTACGTGATTCTTGCCTCCCCCCTTTTGCTGGAGACAGCGCAGCGTGATCTCTGTGATTACATCCTGTTGGTAGACGTCCCGGAGTCCGTGCAGTTAAGCCGCACCATGGCGCGTGATAACAATGACGAAGCGCAGGTGCGCCGTATCATGGCGGCACAAATGGACCGGCAGGAGCGGCGCCGGCAGGCCGATGAAATTCTCGATAACAGTGGCGCCCTGCCAGAGTTACAGGACCAGGTAGCAGTCCTGCATCGGCGGCTGCTGAAGCGCTACTCGACGCTAAGTGCCTGACAGGCCTGCACGATAGGGTGGTTGGCGGCGGGAAAGTCGAAACCTGTCAAGGCGTCAGGGGTGACCCAGCGCAGTGGTTGGCCTTCTCGACCTTCCGCCCGGCCGGTAAAACTCTCCACCAACCAGACATCCAGCAATACCGCCTTGTCACCATAATCGTGCTCAACCTTTAGCAGTGCGCGGGCGCCCAGCAACTCTATCGCCAGCTCTTCCTCCAGTTCGCGCTGCAGGGCCTGCAGCACAGATTCTCTGGCTTCTACCTTGCCACCGGGGAATTCCCACAGCCCACCCTGGTGCGAGCTCTGGTGCCGTCTGGTGATCAAAATATTACCCTGTGGATCGCGGATAACCCCGACCGCAACGTGCACCGGGTCGGACATCAGGTACGGTACCCGGCATTAATCCGCACATAGTCATAGGAAAAATCCGAGGTCCAGACAGTTGCCGTAGCGGAGCCGCGATGCAGGCGAACCTCAATCGTCAAATCCGTTGGCGCCATAGCAGCCACACCTTGCTGCTCGGTGTAGCCGGCAGCCCGACAGCCATTTTCGGCAATCAATACGTCGTTGATACGCACTTCCACGCGCTCAACATTGAGGTCTGCCAGACCGGCGCGGCCAATGGCCGCCAGCAGCCGGCCCCAGTTGGGGTCACTGGCAAACAGGGCGGTCTTGACCAGCGGCGAGTGCGCAATCGTATAGGCCACTTGCAGGCACTCTTGCTCCGACCGTCCGCCGTCAATCTGCACGGCGACAAATTTGCCGGCGCCCTCCCCGTCACGAACCAGACCTTGGGCCAGCGCAAGGGCCAGCGACTCCAGTGCCTCTGTGAAGGCTGTATAGTCGGGGTGTTGGCAATCATTAATTTGGGCATTGCCTGCCGCGCCGGTCGCCACCAGCACAGCGGCATCATTGGTCGATGTATCACCGTCGACGCTGATGCGATTAAAACTCTGTTCTACCACCTCGCTCCAGCAGGATTGCAGCAGGGCTTGTGAAACGCCCGCATCGGTGGCCAGGTAGGCCAACATGGTTGCCATATTGGGGCGCAGCATACCTGCTCCCTTGGCGATCCCCGTTAAGGTGACGGTTTTCCCGTCAAGTTGCAGTTGACGGCTGCCGGCTTTGGGGCGGGTATCAGTGGTCAATATTCCCTGGGACGCCGCTGCCCAGCCATCTGCGGTCAAGGCGCTACAGGCCTGCGGAATAGCCCTCTGGATGATATCGACCGGTAAATGTTCGCCTATTACCCCGGTAGAAAACGGCAGCACCTGGCGGCTCTGGACACCGACGGCGCCGGCGACGGCCTCGCAACAGGCCAGTGCCGCCGCGATACCCTGTTCACCGGTGCCCGCATTGGCATTGCCGGTATTTATCAGCAGGTAGCGCGGACTTGCCTGTGACAGGTGCCGTTTGGCCAGCAGCACTGGCGCCGCGCAAAACGCATTGCGGGTAAAGGTCGCAGCTACGTTCGCATCCGCGCACAATTCCAGCAGCACCAGATCAGGACGCCCTGGCGTTTTTATGCCGGCGCTGACTGTCCCCAGCCGCACGCCGGCTACCGGTAAGGGCTCAGAGTTTGCCATGGCACTGCTTGTACTTTTTACCTGATCCACAGGGGCATGGCTCATTGCGACCGTGCTTCTTTCCCGCGCGCATATATGGCTGGCTGGGCGCCACCTGCTCCGGCCCCTGTGGCGGCATTTGCCCGCCACCGGCCGCCATCGCCGGCGCCTGCGCATGTTGAAAGGCGAGCTGCTCCCTGGCTGCGGCCTGCCGGCGTTGCTGTTGCAGCAGCTCAGCCTCATCCTGGCGTTGAATCTGGATATGACTGAGGAATTTGACCACTTCATACTTCAGAGTAACCAGCAACTCCTGGAACAGCTCAAAAGACTCGCGCTTGTACTCCTGCTTGGGGTTCTTCTGGGCATAGGCACGCAGATGTATACCCTGACGCAGATGATCCATGGTCGCCAGGTGCTCCTTCCACAGCGTATCGAGAATCTGCAGCATGATCTGCTTCTCGATCTTGCGCATATCCGGTCCCACTGCGTCGCATTTCTGCCGGTAGTGCTCCGTTACCAGCGTCAGGATTCTTTCCCGCAGGCCTTCCTCGTGTAAATCGTCATCTTCATCCAGCCACTGCTGCGCCGGCGTTGTCACCACAAACTCAGCTTCCATCTGGCGCTCCAGGCCGGCTGTATCCCACTGCTCCTCGACACTCATGGGCGGAATAAATTCGCTGATCGTGTCACTGACGACATCGTTGCGAATGGCCTCAATTGTCTCGGAGATATCTTCGGTCTCCAGCAAGTCGTTGCGCTGCCGGTAGACAACCTGGCGTTGATCATTGGCGACGTCATCGTACTCAAGCAACTGCTTGCGGATATCAAAGTTGCGACCTTCGACCTTGCGCTGAGCCTTTTCAATTGCATTGGTAACCATGCGATGCTCGATAGCCTCGCCTTTCTCCATACCCAGAGCTTGCATGAAATTCTTGACGCGCTCAGAGGCAAATATTCGCATCAGGTTATCTTCCAGGGAGAGATAAAAACGCGATACGCCCGGGTCACCCTGGCGACCGGCTCGGCCCCGCAACTGGTTATCTATACGACGTGACTCGTGACGCTCGGTACCAAAAATGTGCAAGCCGCCGGCCGCCAGTACCTTGTCATGCCGGGTCTGCCACTGCTGACGGTGTTCTGCCAATTGCTCAGCGGCGACATCTCCCAGGCCTTTCAGTTCTGCATCCCAGTTGCCACCCAGCACGATATCGGTACCCCGACCGGCCATATTGGTGGCAATAGTTACCGTTCCAGGCACACCTGCCTGGGCGATAATATGGGCTTCCCGCTCATGGTATTTCGCATTGAGTACCTGGTGTTCAATTTTTGCTTTCTTGAAGCGGCGCGACATTTCCTCGGAGGTATCAATAGTGGCCGTGCCCACCAAAACCGGCGCACCTTTCTCAATGCATTCCCTGACATCTTCCACTACTGCATCATATTTCTCATCCTTGGATAAATAGACCAGGTCATTGAGGTCATCTCTCATGGTGGCAACGTTGGTGGGAATAACCATAACCTGCAAACCGTATATTTGCCTGAACTCAAATGCTTCCGTATCGGCAGTACCCGTCATTCCAGACAACTTGTCATACATACGAAAATAGTTCTGGAAGGTTGTCGAAGCCATGGTCTGGCTTTCGTTTTGGATAGCAACCCCTTCCTTCGCTTCGATGGCCTGATGCAAACCTTCAGACAGGCGACGACCAGCCATGGTGCGGCCGGTATGCTCGTCTATCAGTACCACTTGCCCATCCTGCACGATGTATTCAGTATCCCTGTGAAACAACACATGGGCCCGCAGTGCCGAGTGTACATGGTGCAACAGGTTCAGATTGGTTGCCGCATACAGACTGTCGCCCTCTTCAAGCAGCTTTTCCTGAATCATCAGTTCTTCGATATATATATGGCCTTCTTCATTCAATTCCACCTGGCGCATCTTTTCATCGATGCTGTAGTGGCCTTCCTCTACTTCGGTGGCCGGCTGTAGTAGTGGAATAAATCTGTTGATACGCTTGTACAGTTCAGAACTGTCTTCGGCGGCACCGGAAATGATTAGCGGTGTGCGCGCTTCGTCAATCAGTATCGAGTCCACCTCATCGACGATGGCAAAAGTCAAACTCCCCTGCCGGCGGTCTTCTCTGGTGAAAGCCATATTGTCACGCAGGTAATCAAATCCAAATTCATTGTTGGTGCCGTAAATAATATCGGCCTGATAGGCGGCCAGCTTTTCCATTGGGTCCTGTCCGGAGGTTATTACACCGACTCGCATACCCAAAAAATCGTACAGCGGCCCCATCCAGGCAGCATCTCGACTGGCGAGATAATCGTTGACAGTGATCAGGTGCACGCCATCGCCGCTCAACGCGTTGAGATAGGCGGGCAAGGTCGCCACCAGGGTTTTACCCTCACCGGTACGCATCTCGGCAATCTTGCCCTCGTGCAAGGTCAGGCCGCCGATCAATTGCACATCAAAATGCCGTAAGCCCAGTGAACGTTCTCCTGCCTCACGCACAACGGCAAAGGCTTCTGGCAGGATCTGATCCAGGCTTTCGCCAGTGGCCAGGCGCCGCTTGAATTCTTCGGTCTTGTCACGCAACTGCTCATCAGTCAGCGCTGCTATTTGCTCGGTCTGTTCATTAATCTTCTTGACCACTTTGCCCATACGCTTGAGCTCGCGATCATTTTTAGTGCCGAAGAAAAATTTTGGTAGCCTGGATATCATGGTTCGATCCAATCTGGTAAATACGTAAGATAGGTCCCAAAGTCCTCGCCGGCGAGGCTGCGGGTGGGTGTTGGAGATAGCTGGGAGGAGTATCAGCGGTTAGTGCGTGCTATGTAGCTAGCCGGGTCGACCGGGCGACCGTGTTTGTAAACTTCGTAATGGACATGTGGACCGGTAGATCGACCACTGCTGCCCATCAGGGCAACAACCTGTCCTTTCTTGACGATATCACCCACTTTTACAAGATTGCTCTCATTGTGAGCGTAACGTGTTGAAAACCCGTCGCCGTGGCTAATCTCTACCATCTCGCCGTAACCATAGCGATCCCCGGACCAGGTAATTACACCACCGGCCACCGCGAGGATATCCGACCCCTGCTTGCCAGTAAAATCGAGTCCCTGATGCCAGGCTGATTTGCCGGTAAAGGGATCTTTGCGGCGGCCAAATGCTGACGACTGCCAGCCTTTGCCAATAGGCCGCCCGGACAGGTAAATTTCATCTTGTAACTGACGGCTCGCCAGCAATACCTGTAACAGTTCCAACTGTTGCTCGCGGTCGGTGATCAGCGCGTCGAGCTCATTCATTTCCTCGGCCAGGGAGGTAGGCGCCAAGGTTGTGACTGGCGCGCCGGATTCACTGCTCAGCAGAGGACCACCCATGGCAGGGCTGCGGCTGAAATCAAACTCGCCATCATCCAGACCTGCCAAACCGGTAAGTCGCTGCCCCATCGCATCCAGCCGGAGCAGCCGCGCTTCCATTTCTGCGGCAGTCGTGGAAAGTGCCTGTATACGGCGTTTTGCCTGGAGGCGCAGGTCAGTGACGGCCTGATTTTGGGCATCGAGCTCATCCTGAAGAGCAGCGAGGCTGCCACTCTCCACGCCCGCCTGCCAGGACTGAGTCAAAAGATAACCCCAACCAGCCACTCCCAGTGGTAAACCAAACAAACACAGGGACAGCAAGGCACGCGTCCAGGAACCCAGTGCAAATGACCTGGAACCACCGAGTTGCCTATCGATCAGGATGATTTTCATGTGTCGCTGACGTACTCCCCCTAGAGTTGGGGGGACTATCGCATATCTAACCTGAAAATTCCATGCGGTGTCCGGGTTCACCACATATGAGACAAAATCAGGCAGCCAGGGTGAGTTGCCGTTTCCTCTGCTGCATAGGGTTGCCTGACGCCAGACAGACGCAGGGCTGCTCTGTTAGCATGCTCAATATGCACAGCGCCATACAGCATGAGGAGCGGCAATGCGTTTACTACTGAACATATTGTGGGTAGTTTTCGGCGGGTTCTTCATGGGCCTGGCCTGGTTCCTGTACGGACTTTTGGCAGCCATCACTATTGTCGGCATTCCCTGGGCGCGGGCCTGCTTCAATATCGGCTGGTTTATTATCTGGCCCTTTGGGCGTGAAGCCGTTAATCGTGAGCGCCTCACTGGAGAGAGCGACATTGGTACGGGCTGCCTGGGCATGATCGGCAATATCATCTGGTTCATCTTCGCCGGCTTCTGGCTGGCGCTGGGACACCTGATTATTGCGCTGGGTTACTTCATCACTATTGTCGGCATTCCCTTCGGTTACCAGCACATCAAATTTATTGGCGTATCCATGTTGCCGATCGGTAAAGCTATCGTCGATATCGACTAGGCTCTGTGTGCTGAATACTCTTGACCGAATTGCCATCAGGTAGGCGATTCGCGTGCGGCCCACTGCTACCGGGCAGCTTGAATCAAGTACTGCAGACCCCCCATGATCGCTGCTACCTGGGCCTCAATGCAGTTCTCATCAGTGACCGTTGGGCTGTCCGGGTAAACCTCCGTTGTGGTCACAAACCTGGCTTGGGTCACGCCCATACAGAGTCCCAGAGGGCCGGCCTCGTAGTTGATGACGCCGTGTTGCTGCAACGGTTCGCCGATAATCTTGCCGTCAAGGGGGGGAGCAATATGTGTGACTTTCTCGACCGACCTGATAACGGCGGTTTGGAAATCGACAGCGGGCCTGGCAGCGTCACCAACGGTGTAGAAGCCATCAGGGATGTCCCAGTTGTCTTGTGTAACGGCATCACGGGCGGCCAGAGCCGGCCTGAACTCCGTGTTGTCGGTATCTGTTGTTTCGTGCAGATCGACATGAGCCAGGCAGTTGATTGAGGCGGTTTCCAGGTATCGCATTACCGCGGCTGCTTCCTCCGAAGGACTATCGGACCTGAATGACCGATTTGGATCTACGGCGCGCGGGTTCCAGCGGTTGATGGTTTCATAAGCCCATGGACTGACACATGGCATCACCAGGAAGTTGAACTGATCGGCGAAGTTCTTTGCTTCAGTTTGGAGGAAGCGGATCGCACCTTGCGCGCCGCTGGTTTCATAACCGTGAACACCACCGGTGACGAACACAGTAGGCAAATTAAGATCCCATTGCCGTGACCTCAATACGTAGAGTGAGTACCGCCCGGGGACATAAGACAGTTCACCATAGCGTTCAACCTGAAAGTCGTCCTGCAACGCTTCGATCTTGGCGACGACTTCGTCAGCATAGAGTCGCTTTACAGACTGGGCAGCGAACCAGACGGCTTTCTCCCTTTCGTCCCACGCCTTGCCCGGTGTTCCTATTGGGTATTCTTCGGATTGATGCATGATGTGATTTCTGTTCAGGTTTATCTGGCATAGCATACGTCACGGCGTCGTTACTTGCAGCAGGAATTGCGTAGAACATTGCGACGCAACGAAAAACTCCACTACACCAACAGGGATCAAGTAACATAGGGTTCAATAACCTGCTGTTTGTTGATTAAAGGCTCGCTGTTATGAAACACCGGCTACTGCTGTGGCTACCTAATCTATTCACGGCCCTGCGCGTAGTGCTGGTGCTGCCCCTTTGCCTGCTGATTATTGCGGATGAGTATGTCGCGGCATTGTGGGTTGCGTTGATTGCCGGCGTCAGTGACAGTTTGGACGGTTGGACCGCACGGCGGCTGAATATAACCAGCCGCTTCGGGGCTATTGCCGACCCCCTGGCAGACAAACTGATGCTCGGTGGCGCCTACCTGAGCTTTGCGCTGGCCGGCTTACTGCCCTGGTGGGTAGCGCTGGTGGTAGTGGGACGAGATGTTTTTATTGTTACCGGCGCACTGCTCTACCACTGGCGCTTCGGTCGCTATGATATAGATCCCAGTCGTTGGGGCAAGCTCAGCACTTTCGTACAAATACTATTTGCCGTGCTGCTGCTGGCGCAACAGGTGCAGCCGCTCATGCCACCACAACTGCTGGAATTGGTGCGCTACGCGCTGCTACTGTTGGCGTTTACCAGCGCCGCTCACTACGGCGTGGTATGGGGCTCGAAAGCGCGGGCCCAGTGACAACCCGCAGCGCTGGTGCAGCAGGGCTCATTTCGACATGGCGATACGGCCGATTGGTAATCCTGTACTCAGGATTTAGAAGTTGTAGCGCGCCTGCAACGCGACATTGAATGGCGCGTTGTAGAAACCGTAGTAGGCGGTTGCCACACCGGGTGCACCGATCGCCGCATTGAAAGCACCTGAGAGCGTGGTTGAAACCGGCGCCTGGTTGCCAAAGGTCAGCACTTCTTCATCAGTGATGTTCTCCAATAACACAGCCACGCTCCAAGCCCCATCGTTGGAAGCCAGGGCAATGCGGCCGTTGAGCTTGGTGAAGGAATCCTGCGTCAGATTGGGGTCCAGGGTAGGCGATACGAAGTAATCGTCACTGTAGATCAGGTCCAGCCCCAGCGTCAGCTCCATGGAACCGCCGACGGGAATGAAGTACTGACCACCGACATTCGCGGTCCATTCTGGAGTAAATTCCCGGGCATCACCAGACCGGTCACACAGGCCTTCCAGGGGACTTCCAGCGCCATAATCCGGCGTTTCGCCAAAGTAGCACTGGGAGTTGGGGAAGCTGTCGAATTCAAAGTCCAGGTAACCGGCGGCAAAGGATAGCAACAGCGCCTCCGTGGCCTGCCAACGACCTTCCAGCTCAATACCCTGGGTGGTGGCTTCGCCGGCATTGGTCACGTTGAATCCGAGCGTGCCATCAAACTGACTGGTTTGCAGATCTTCATATTCGGTGCGATACAGGGCAATGTTCACCTCTGCTGCACCGCCGGCCAGCGTCATCTTGGTGCCGATTTCGTAGCTGGTAGCCAGCTCTTCATTAAACTCAAAGGAGCCGGTGTTGTTGGCCCGGGCATCGAAGCCGCCCGCTTTGAAGCCCTCTGTGTAGGAGGCATACAACATACTGTCGTCGGTGGCATCCCATTGCACGTTCACTGCCGGGGTGAACTTGGATTCGTCGCGATCACAGGCCAGATTATGGCCGGTGGCATCGCTGGGGCCGCCACAATCAGTCAGGCCGCTAACATTGAACTGTTCGTTATCGATGGCAAAACCAACCGCATAGACAATTGGAGCAACCGGGCCAGTGAGAAGCGGCTGGCCGAGGATGTCCCGAACCGGACTGGCATCAACGATGTCGACAATCTCAATGTTTCTGAAGCCGCTCTTGTTCTCATCTGTAAATCGTCCACCTACAGTCAGACGCCAATCATCGGCAATGTTCCAGGTGAACTGGGCAAACACTGACCACAAATCACTATCTTGGCCATAGGCGCGTCGGGCGCCGGTAGCGGGCAAGGCGGAGCTGAGTGCACCGAGCAGGCTGCCGTCGGGAACGATGGTGATATCATTTAGAATGACGTCATACTCCTGGTAGAAAGCACCGACAATCCAGTCAATGGTCTCACCGCCCGGTGAGGTCAACCGGAGCTCCTGGCTGGTCTGCTCGAACTCTTCCTTGCCCGAAGTATCAATCAAGATGGCGTTAATGAAGTCACAATCACACTGCTGGTAGTCCTCATACTCTACCCGGGCAGTGATTGAGGTCAGCGTGTAGTCACCGACCAGCCAATCCACCTTCAGGGTGTAGTTGTCGACCTCGATTTCATCAATGTCGCCATTGGACTGGCGCTCGAAGTCCTGTTTCGTGTCGAGAGCAACTGCACCGCCGGTCAGGGCTCCAACGGCGGTGGCAAAGGAGGGAGATCCATCCAACTCCACCGGGTTGACAATCTCCAGAAAACGTCCCTCGGTATCAAACTGCGAGTTCTCGGCCTTGAAATCAATGACCAGGCTATCGGTGGGTTCCCAACGGAAGTTGGCCCGCAGCACCTGTTCGTCCAGCTCCGACTCGTCGCGGCCCAGATGGGTATTTTTGTAATAACCACCTGCATCGCGTTTGAGGCCGACTAGGCGGACACCAAATCTATCACTCAGAGCGAAATTTACCGCACCGGAAAAATCGGTAGCTTCCTGGTCAAAGTTATACTCCGCCTGAACGAAGCCCTCAGTACCCTCGGTGCCGGCCTTCTCGGTGATCATGTGAATGGCGCCGGCAATGGCGTTCTTGCCAAACAGAATAGGCTGCGGTCCGCGCAACACCTCAACCCGGGCAATATCCAGGTAAGGTACCCGCGAAAGCGGCGCTCGGCCGTAATAAACGTCATCTACGTACATACCAACCGACTGCTCGAACGCTGGGTTGATGCCGGAACTGATACCACGAATGCTAATATTAGTGCCGATGCCGGTCTGGTTCATACTCAGGTTCGGGACAAAATCTGACAGATCGTGCAAATTGGTGATGCCGGAATCGGTAATCTTTTCAGCACCAACTACATTTACGGAAATGGGCACATCGCCCAGGCTTTCCACCCGTTTCTGCGCGGTAACCACCACCTCTTCCAACATTTGCGCCTGAACCGATGTTGCTGCTATGGCGAACCCTACGGCCACAACCAGAGGGTGTACTGACGTTATCATGCGAATCATGAATACCTACCTTTATTTGGAGTAATTGGAGCGTTTGTGGATTGTTGTCTTATACGAGCTGAAACGACCATCAACTCGCTATCCTCACACGGCGGCGGATAATACAGAGATAGCGCAATAATTTATGTGAACTAATACCGAAAAATAGCAACAGTGCGCGCAATGTTTCGATAGCGGCCCGCTCAAGCCACGCTCGACGCCTGTTTACGTAACCGGTTCATCTGCAAGGCGAGCAGGATCACAAATGTCACCAATATCACCAGCAAGGTTCCCTGCAACAGGGGGTCTTCAAACGACTTTACCAATGGCGCTTGTGGCGGAAAGCGTGTGAGGATTTCCGTTGCCGTGGGAATCAGGTGAAACAACATAGTGCCGGAATAACACAAGGCCACGAGGTATTTTTTGAAACTACCCAAAAAGCCGGTAGTCGCCGCGATAGTGCCCACAACCACTGCCAGGATAGTCAGCACCCCCAGTATGTGGGCCGGGCCAAAGCCACCGTGTTTATAAATACCCAGCGAACTCGCGGCGGTAATCAAGGTCGCCGCCAGGTAGAATTTTCCCAGCAGCCCTTCGATGCTGATCTGCTTATCCCGCCACAGCAGGTAAAAGCCGGCTAACACGGCCCCAGCGCCAATAATCGTGTGCAAAACTCCCAATGGACTCAACGGCATATTGCCTCCTCAGCTATTTTCCAGTTCAAAAGCAAGACCCGCGTTTCGCTGCAAGCGCTCAATCAGTTGCGCTCCCATGGCCGCCGCCGGCGTCCAGATTCCGCCGCCGGCAAGATCAGGGTTATAGCCGGTTGCGGCAGGAGACTGGCAAGATTATACATGGTGCTGATGCTGCTGTGGCAGGTGTGACACCGGTGGGCGGTGGTATGACCACCGGTTGCGCCCGGCAGACTCACCAACCATGGACAGCTTGCCGGGGATTTGGGCAGAATTCGTGTGGCGATTCGCCACGATATGTGTTTGAATTACCAGATCAAACCAAACAACCGAAACAAAGCGGCTGCCGCTGGCCGGGATTTTCGCAACAAACAAGGGTATTACCAATGGCGCAGCTTCACTTGACAAACACCATAAATCCACATCAATCCGTTACCTTCCCCCCCCCCCCCCCCGAATACCTCCTGGGCCTGACCGGACACCTGCGCTTTTAGGGAAGGACAGCGGGGCGGTATGGATATGCCGCCCCTGTTGTGCCTGATATAACGCCACCCGCCATTGCGTCCCGGAGAGACGGTTTTGTCAGCGCTCCAGGGGCCGCTGAATCCCTCTTTCAAGCCTTATTGCTGACCGCCACGCGGGCATGACACAATTGTACGTCTCTCCCGGCGCCGGTCGTTTGGGTAGCCCAGGAGAAGTGACAGGACTGCATCGTTATGAGAAATTTCGCTTTTTCCCCGCAATCACCGCTGGCGGCACTGGCCATGCTGCTTCTGGCGGCGTGTACGGAACCGAAACTGCCAACATCGAACGACACAGGGATCAACACTGTGATGCTGACCAACGAAGCCATTTTCAAGGACTGGGATTACAACGCGAAGCGCCCGGGCGCAGTGCGCTGGCTTGAAGAAGGCGCACTATTTACCGCCCTGGAAACCGCCGCCGGTTATGAAGATGCGAAGCTTGAAAAAGACCGCTACGGCGATGACATCAGGATATATGAAGAAATCATCCAATACGATCCGGCCACGCTGCACCGGACTATTCTGGTTTCGCTCAAGCAACTCACTCCCAAGGGCTGCGACAACGCATTGGTCATCGACGACTACCGCTGGTCCGATGACAAAACGAAAGCACTGATCTACACCAGGGCGAAGTACGTTTGGCGCCAGAAAAGCCGCGGTGATTACTGGGTGCTGAATCTCGAAGATGGTGACCTGTGGCAACTGGGCGGCCATCACCGGGCGCCCAGCGGTATGATGTTCGGCAAGTTTTCACCGGATGGCTTAAAATTCGCATACGTTTGGCGCGACAACATCTATGTACAGGACCTGCTCAGCCGCGCGACCAAAGCATTGACCAATGATGCCTCCGATACCATTGTCAACGGCTTGTTCGACTGGGCCTACGAGGAGGAGTTTGGCATTCTCGATGGCTTCCGCTGGAGCCCCGACAGTCAGCGCATCGCCTACTGGCAGCTCGATACCCACGCCGCCAGAGACTTCCTGATTATCAACAATACCGATGAACTCTATCCCACCGTCACCGCCATTCCCTATCCCAAGGTCGGCGAAGAAAACGCCGCGGCGCGCATCGGCATTGTCCCGCTTGACAGTGCGGACACCGTTTGGGTGACGCTACCGGGCACGGCCAAGGATATGTATGTACCGCGCATGGACTGGGCCGACAGCAGCGAACAATTGCTTATTCAACAGCTCAATCGCAAGCAGGACACCAACACCTTTTTTTATGCGGATGCCGAAACCGGAAAAATCGAAGCGGCGTTTGTCGAGCGAGAAGATACCTTTATCGAGCTGCTGGTCGAGCCGGAATGGCTTACGGACTCCGGGTCTTTCGTCTGGCAGAGCGAGCGCGACGGTTGGAAACACGTCTATCGCGTGACACGTGACGGCAAGACTTTCACCGACCTGACACCGGGCGAGTTTGATGTCACCCGGTTTGTCTCCGTCGATGAAGTTAACGGCTGGCTCTACTTCATCGCATCTCCAGACAACATGTCGCAGCGCTACCTGCAGCGCACGCGGCTCGATGGCAGTGGCAAAATGAAGCAAGTGACGCCCGCCGGCTTTGCAGGCACCAACAGCTATCAGGTGTCAGCAGACTCCAGTTGGGCGATCCACACCTATTCGAATTTTCTGAAGCCTCCTGTATACAGCCTGGTATCACTGCCAGACCACGTTACACACCATGTATTTGAGGACAATGCCGAGCTGACTGCGAAAATGGCAGAGTTGGATCTGGGCGAGCTCGAGTTCTTCGATGTCAACGCGCGGGACGGACTGCGGCTGGATGGTTATATGCTGCGGCCACCAAACTTCGATGCCAATGGCAGGTATCCGATCATCAACTACGTCTACGGTGAACCCGGCGGGCAAACGGTTCGCGACCTCTGGGGCGGGGCTACACACCTGTGGCAAATGCTGATGGCGCAGCGCGGTTTTATCATCTCTTCTATTGATAATCGGGGCACACGCGCGCCGCGCGGTCACGAGTGGCGACACTCGGTTTATCGGGTACTGGGTATTTCTGGCCCCAAGGACCAGGCAGAGGCACTGCAAGCCATTTGCGCCCGCCGGAGTTATATTGATTGCTCACGCGTCGGCGTGTGGGGGCACTCAGGCGGTGGCTCAATGACGCTCAACCTGATGTTCCGATACCCGCAACACTACGGGGTTGGCATTGCCATCGCGCCGGTTCCCGATCAGCGTCTGTACGACTCCATCTACCAGGAGCGCTACTCCGGTTTGCTGGCAGATTCGGAAGAAAACTACCGACAGGCATCCGCCATAACACACGCGGCAAATTTGCAGGGGAAGCTATTGCTGGTTCACGGTACCGGGGACGACAACGTGCACTACCAGGGCACTGAGCGCTTGATTAACGAGTTGATCAAACACAACCGTCAGTTCGACTTCATGGCCTACCCCAATCGCCGTCACGGCATGGTCGAGGGCGAAGGTACTTCGCTGCATTTACATTCCATGATGACGGAGTATTTCCTCGAACACCTGTAGAGTCTGGGGGCCGCTACCGACCCTCTGGGCATACTGATGTTGCCAGCCTCGATCCTGGCGCTGGTGAGCTTGTGCTTCGCGTAATTGCAAATGCCCACACGGTGGTTTCTCAACGACCTTGCAAACTTCTTCAGGTAGAGCATAGTCGATTGATCGGCTATCCGGCACCGGGCTTCCAGTCTCTCTTGCATCAGTTCGACAGTTTTTGATTCCCACCAGGCATGAAGTTGTTCCTTCAGGATATACAGCGTATTGAGATTGGCATTTTCATCCAATAGCCATTGCCTCTGTTTTTTCAGTGGTTTCTGCCGGAAGTTGCTTTAGAAATGCAGAGAACACATCAGCCGTTCGGCCCGTTTCCACCCCGATTAAATGCCCTTCGACCAGGTCGTAAATCACCGTCATGTAGTCGTGGCCCTTCGCCCTGGCCACCTCATCAACACCGAGGTACTTCAGGCCGGTCAGCTGTGTCGGATCGAGCGCCGGGAGACTTTCCTCCAGGTACGCCTTGTCGATCTTTTTCACCGTCTCCCAGCGTATCCCCAAATGCCTGGAGACAGCCTGAATACTCATGTGGCGGCACAGGCCACTGATCATGCGACAGAAGCGGCGGGTGAAACGCCATCCCCTGTCAACAAACTCACAGCTCTCTATCCGCCGTTCGTTCTTGCTGATACATACTTGGGCCAGCTCCATTTCAATCACGCAGGGATAGCCAAACAGCGGCACATCCCTGACCTGTCGGCGGACATACCGGTTGACCGTTCCCTGCTGCTCGGTAACGGGGTCAATTGCATGGGAGGTACTGCCAATGTCCGGTGAAATACTGACAACCATCATAGGGACTCTAACCATTCTTGGCTTCATGTCCGCACAGACGGTCATGTTGACTCGTGGTCAAGAGCAGATCCGTGAGGAGTTCAAGGGGTTCAAGCGTAATAGGGGCATCCATCACATGGATATTTTTCTGCAAGGCATCGGCTGACCACTGTAGCAGGCCAGCCTGCGTGACCGTACTGTGAATAACAATCAGGGTATTTTCCCGGGCTATATTCAACAAGCCTTCGTCACCGTACAGCAGGCTTTCAACGTCACCGTCATCGCGCACGCAGATACCAATGTAGCGGCACACACTGGCAATATCAGCGGGCGAGGCGGCGGCAATCGCCCCCAGCGCCACCAGCTCAGCCACTGCGTCGGGTACAACATCGTAAGCGTAGAACTGAAATTCATCACCAATAAGATGCTTGGCCACAGGCTTGCCAATATTGCCCAAACCGATAAAGCCAACATTATTTTTTGCTGCCACGTTTGCACCCCGGCACTGCTCTACGTCGAATCGCTTTCCTTGACCTGTACCACCGGCTGCCAGCCGTCCTTCGCCAGTATGGCTTTTACACTGGCAGTGAGGGCTAGCTACTCAGATCGAATCACCGTAAGGTATCCAGATATTTTTGACTTGGCAGGCTTCCCGCAAAAACTGCTTGCCTTGACCGTGCTCGCTGGACATCCAGTCCCGGGCCCGGCCATGGTTCACCCAGGTGCGCTTCAAATTGCCAACAGATGCCTGCTCTACCGCCTTGCTTCCCACCGCCGTGCCGTGATACCACAGGCCATCGACCTGATTGTGCTCGGCCAGAACCTTGCTGAGCACCTCGCGCTGGCCGGTGACGATATTGACAACGCCGGCGGGTATATCTGAAGTTTCCAGCACCTGGTAAAAGTCTGTGGCAATCAGCGGATAACGCTGCGAGGGGACGACAACGGCCCTGTTACCCATGGCAATCACCGGCGCCAGCATCGAAATAAAAGCCAGCAGGGGCGAGCCATCCGGGCAGGCTATTCCCATAACGCCTATGGCTTCATTCATCGCCAGCGCAACTCCCCTGATCGGTGGCTGGTGCACTTTGCCGTCATACTTATCCGCCCAGGCGGCATAATAAAACAAACGCTCTATGGCCGCCTCAACCTCGGCCTCCGCGTTGGAGGTGTCGGTCAAGGTGACCAGTCGTCGCGCGAATTCTTCAGCACGGTAGCTCAAATTTTCGGCGATATAAAAGAGCACCTGGGCACGATCGTGCACGCTGATTTTACTCCAGCCTTCCGCTGTAGATGCGGCCTCTACCGCATTGCGAATATCTTTGCGGTTGCCCTCGCCCACCAGACCGACATGCCGGCCATCGGCCGCCAGGAGCCGGGTGCTATTGCCGCCGTCAGGCCGAACCTGCTTGCCGCCGATATACATCTTGGCCGTGCGATCTATGCCTGCATCGGCTTCCCCACGGGGCGGAGCCTGCGGCTCGGGCATGGGAATGACAGGCTCCATGGGGCCGGTATCCTGCGGTTTGAGATATTCGTACATGCCCTCCTTGCCGCCTTCGCGTCCAATACCGGACTCGCGATAGCCACCAAAACCACAGGCAGCATCGAATTGATTGGCGCTGTTAATCCAGACCACTCCCGCCTTCAACTGTGGAGCAACATCCAGCGCCCGGTTAATATTTTCCGACCAGAGGCTGGAGGCCAGACCGTAGCGGCTGTTGTTGGCCAGGTCTATGGCCTCCTGCTGGCTGCGAAATGTAAGCACACTCAACACGGGGCCGAAGATTTCTTCACGGGCGACCACATTGTTGCTCTCTACATCCGTCAACAGGGTAGGAGGATAAAAACATCCAATTTCCGGACAAGCCCCCTCGGGCTGCCAAAGTACCGCCCCTTCCGCCACACCTTGCTTTACCAGCGCGTCGATGCGCTCGCGCTGGCTGTGGTCAATAATGGCCCCCATATCCATCCCTTTGTCCAGCGGGTCGCCCACGCGCAAGGTCGCCATGCGTGTTTTAATTCTTTCAACCAGAATATCGGCAATTCCTTCCTGCACCAACAAGCGCGAACAGCCACAACATACCTGGCCCTGATTAAACCAAATCGACTCCACCAGACCCTCCACCGCACTATCCAGGTCGGCGTCATCGAACACAATGAAAGGAGATTTCCCGCCCAGCTCCAGCGTCAACTTCTTGCCGCTACCCGCAGTTTGCTGCTTGATCAGGCGGCCGACATCGGTAGACCCGGTAAACGCCACTTTATCAATATCCGGGTGCCTCACCAACTCGGCCCCGGTCTCGCCATCACCGGTGACGATATTGACAACGCCCGCCGGAATGCCCGCCTCCTGGCACAATTCGCCAAACATCAGCGCACTGAGGCTGGTAAATTCTGCCGGTTTTAATACCACGCAATTTCCTGCGGCCAAGGCGGGAGCAACTTTCCAGGCCGCCATTAACAGGGGGAAATTCCAGGGAACAATCTGGCCGACCACGCCCACTGCCTGCAGCGCCGGCAGCTCGGTTTCCATAAGCTGGGCCCAACCCGCATGGTGGTAGAAATGCCTCACCGCCAGGGGTACATCTGCGTCCCGCGATTCGCGGATAGGCTTGCCGTTGTCCAATGTCTCCAACACGGCCAGGCGTCGCGAGTGTTTTTGCAGCAGGCGCGCCAGGGCGTACAGATACCGCGCCCGCTGGTGGCCGCTCAGTTTCTGCCAGGCCGGCTGTGCTGCTCTGGCCGCCTTAACCGCCTTATCGATGTCAGCAGCACCAGCTTGGGCAACCTTGCCCAACACTGCACCGGTGGCGGGATTAACACTGTCAAAATAGTCGCCGGAAGAGGGCGCCACCCACTCTCCATTGATCAACAAGAAAGAACTTTCCCGGTGATCCAGTAACCATTGGTCGACTTTATCGGTGGCCTCGGGTGCCGGTCCGTAGCTCATAGTCTTGAATATTTCTGCAAACTTCATAGCTGGTATCCGCTGTTATTCGTCATTGATGGCGTTAGCCGAGAAAATTAGTCGCCCAGATCAGGCCATGGGGTGACGATTACTGGCCGAGTACTGGCCAGTAACGAAGTGTTCCAATTGCCTTTCGATGTCCCCCAATAAACTCGATGCGCCAAAGCGAAACAGCTCGGGCCGCAGCCACTCATCGCCCAATTCCTCTTTGATCAACACCAGATAATTGAGGCTATCCCTGGCGCTACTGACGCCGCCCGCAGGCTTGAAGCCCACCCTGAACCCCGTTAACTCGCGATAGCGGCGGATCATTCTGAGCATAACCAGGCTAACTGGCAAGGTCGCATTAACTGCCTCCATCCCGGTTGAAGTCTTGATAAAATCAGCACCGGCCATCATGCATACCATGGATGCCTTCGCCACGTTATTCATGGTTGCCAATTGCCCAGTCGAAATAATGGTTTTCATATGGGCCTTGCCGCAGGCTTCCCGATAGGCGCAGACCTCGTCGTACAGAGCACGCCAATTTTGGGTCAGCACGAAGTGGCGGGTAATCACAATATCAATTTCTGTTGCACCGACAGCTACCGATGCCTTTATCTCCACCAAACGTGTCTCCAGTGGCGCCATGCAGGCCGGGAAACCTGTCGATACCGCTGCCACCGGGATGCCACTGCCGCGCAGCGCCGCCACGGCTGTCTCCACCATGGAGTGATAAACGCAAACCGCTGCTGTTGTCAGCCCCAGCGATTCAGCTCCCAGCGCCTCCAGAATATCCTGGCGAACCGGGTTGCCGGCTTTGCTACACAAGCGCCTCACCCGGCCCGGCGTATCGTCGCCGGAAAGAGTGGTTAAGTCTATACACTGGACTGCCTTCAACAACCACGCCGCCTGCCATTCCTTTTTCAGAGAGCGGCGGTTCTTGAGCGAATCCGTACGCCGCTCAACCGCACTTCGATTAATGTGTATGTCCTCGACCCAAGCTGAATTAAATGGCGTTCCGGTATTTAGCAGGTCATGGTCATCTCGTGCGGTGGCATCGCGTAGCGGCGCCGTCCGGTTTGTCTCAACTTTCGCCATCTTCACCATCACTCGCTCCCAAACTCATTTTCACGGCTCCAACCTCTCCAGAATTACCGCCTCTGCCGGCCCAGCGGTGTCACCGACTGAAAAGGCCTGCTGTAGCCTCGCGGCCGCCTTTGCTGCACTGTTTTTATCGGCTGCGTGAATAATCGCCAGCGGTTCGGAACAACTGACGAATTCACCCGGCGCCTTAACGGAATCCAAGCCCACCCGATAATCGAGCGGGTCTTCAACCAGACGCCGACCACCACCGAGTTCCACGACCGCGTTGCCGACGGAGCGAATATCTATTGCCGTCACCACACCATCGGTTTGCGGATATACCGGAATGATCTCAGTAGCGACGGGCATATATTTTTGTGGATTGTCGACAAAATCTGCCGGGCCACCCAGAGCAACCAGCATGCGGGCAAAACGCTCTGCGGCTGCGCCGCCGGTGAGAGCTTCATTCATCCGCCGAGCACCTTGCTCCCGGTCTGCGGCTGCACCCGACAATACCAGCAGCTCGGCGCCCAGACCTATAGTTACATCGTGCAAGCGCTGATCCTGGAAATCACCCCGCAGGTATTGCACCGTCTCCAGTACTTCCAGGGCGTTGCCGGCAGTCCTGCCCAGCACCTGTGACATATCGGTGATCAGCGCCGCAACAGGCAGTCCCAGTTCGCCTCCTACCGCCACGATATCGGTAGCCAGTTCCCGGGCCATCTCACGGGATGCGGCAAAAGCGCCACTGCCGGTTTTGATATCTATAACCAGGGAATCCAGGCCGGCCGACAATTTTTTGGACAAAATGGAAGCGGTAATCAACGGCACAGATTCAACCGTCGCCGTGACATCGCGGATGGCATAAAAACGTTTGTCCGCCGGTGCCAGATCAGCGGTCTGCCCAACGATGGCGCAACCCACCTCTTTCACCACTGCCTGCAGGCGCTCGTTGTCAGGCTGCGACTGATAGCCTAGTACGCTGTCCAGCTTGTCCAGAGTGCCACCGGTATGACCCAGCCCTCTGCCCGATATCATCGGCACAAACACGCCGCAGGCTGCCAGCATCGGTGCCAGCATGAGGCTCACTTTATCACCCACGCCACCGCTGGAGTGTTTATCCACCACTGGGCCAGGCAAGTCCAGGACGCCCCACTGCAGGGTCGTGCCGGACTCCTTCATTGCCCGGGTCAAACTGGCGCATTCCTGCCGGGCCATACCGCGAAAGAAAGTGGCCATGGCAAAACCGGCGACCTGCCCCTCAGAGACAGACCGGTCGACAATACCCCGAACAAACGCCTCGATTTCCTGCCCTTGCAGCGCAGCACCGTCACGTTTTTTTCGAATAATGTCCTGAATTAACATACCTTAGGCCCAACATCAGGGTATAGAGGAACTGCAAGGCGTCGAACTATGCCAGAAGCTGTCCAGTTAGTCAATTTCGTATCAAGGGAACGGACAGCCGCCAACTGCTACATCATTTTGTCGGTGCCACCGGGCCTGATATTTTTCTCAAACCCTGAATGGACCAAGCTGCGGCCGTTGCAGCCAGTTTTTCGCTGACCATGCAGAGCGAGCATCGGCAAAATGCATGGTGAAGGCATGCCGGGAGCGATTTGATTTGTTCTGCGAACTGTAATGCGGCATGTGGTCGTGGAAGATGACCAGGGCGCCAACAGGCACTTCTACGGCCACTGCCTGTTCCGGTGACGGCCACGGTATTGCCTCCATGTCACGCAAAGTGCCTGTTCGGCTGGCCCAGTCAACTTCGTAAATCTCGCTCAAGGCCCGCCGATGTCCACCTGGCGACATCCACAGGCAGCCGTTGGCCAGCGTGGCATCCTCCAGCGCAACCCACATGCCAGTGACGCACTGCGGCTGTGAGATCAGGTAGCTGGCGTCCTGGTGCCAGCGTACTTCTCCACCGATGTGTGGCTGCTTGAAGATGTACATGGTCTGCCACAACAACTGCTGTTCACAATCCAGGTCACGTAAAATCCGGCCAATCAAATCTTGCCGGCAAAAGGAGGTGAAACCGGGCACCAGGTCGTGCATGGCGTGGCCGATTTTATTGATGGCAAACTCCCTGGGACGGGTCAGCTTGCCTTCGATGTCCAGGGCGCCTTCTTCCAGGAAACAGTGCACCTGTTCGGCTGAATCGAAAAAATAGTCGTCTCGTCCGGCATCTCGATCGTTGGCTGAAAATACCGTGCGGTGTCGGTCTATGTCGAAGTCAGCAACAATTTCTGCGGCAGCTTCACGCAGTGCCGCAATGCTGCCAGCCTTGAAGACATTTTCGACAACCAGAAAGCCGTCCGCTCGGAATTGATGCACTTGCTGTTTAGTGAGCATGGGTGCTATCTCCGGTCAAAGGCTTGCCGGGGAAAAACACTGGTAACGGCCCAGGCATTCGACCAGGATGTCGTAAAACCGCTCTGCATTCACAGTGTGGGCCCAGCTGGCGTTGCCAGGCTTGCCCGTCACACCCCAAAAGTCGACAGCGGTGTGGCCTATTGTCAGCTCAGAGTGAATCTCTACCGAAATATTGCAGTGCCTGAATTCGAACAGATCCGGCTTGAGTAAATAGGCGACCGTACATGGATCGTGTAACGGCGCCCCGGCTGAACCGTATTTAGTTGTAGCGTGACGATTAAAAAAATCAAGCATAGCGGCGGCAGCGGTCGCCGCCCTGTTGTTGAGGCCACGAATGCGGTCAATGCGTTCAGGAGTGGCCAGTAGTTGATGCGTGACATCCAGCCCAAAGACCACAAGCGGGCAGCCGCACTCGAACACCACATGGGCGGCATGCGGATCAACCAGCATATTGAATTCCGCCGACGGCGAATAGTTGCCACCTTCACGCATGGCGCCGCCCATCAGCACGATCTGGTCGACAGTGTCGAGTATCGACGGCTGCTTGACGATTGCCATGGCGATATTGGTGAGCGGCCCAGTGAGCACCAGGGTAACCGGGGCATCCGTGGCGTTCAGCGTGGCATCAATAATGAAGTCTACCGCGTGCCCACACGCCGGCGGACGGGACGGCTGCGTGATCTCTATACCATCAATGCCGGTCGTGCCATGCACTTTCTCAGCGGTAATCAGTGATCGAACCATGGGTCGCGAGCAACCGGCATAGACACACACGTCATCGCGCCCGGCGATATCGCAGATCAATCGTGCATTTCTCTGGGTGAGCTCCAGCGGCACATTGCCGGCCACAGTTGTGACGCCGAGGATCTCCAGCTCGTCAGTCGCAGCAAAGGCGAGCAGTAGATTGATGGCATCGTCCTGGCCAGGGTCACAATCAATGATGATCTTACGCTTTGCCACGACTCAACCTGGATCTTTCCAATAGAATAAACAACGCTGGAGCAACCGAGTTGCTCTCTGGCCGGGACAGTGCAAGCACCACCTAACGCGTACCGAATAGCCTGTCGCCGGCATCACCAAGGCCCGGCACGATATAGGCGTTCTCTTCCAGTCGCTCGTCCAGTGAGGCAGTGTAAACCGCAACATCAGGGTGCTGCTCCAGCATAACCTGCACCCCCTCGGGAGACGCCACCAGCGACATAAAGTGAACCCTGCGCGGCGCTACGCCATGGTCCAGTAGCACGTCCACGCCCGCCGCCGCTGAGTAGCCGGTTGCCAACATGGGATCGACCAGGAAAAAATCGCGGTCAGACGCCGAAGGCAATTTGCGCAAGTACTCCACTGGACGCTTGGTATCCGGATCACGATACATACCTACGTGGCCCACGCGGGCAGCGGGCATGAGATCCAGCAGCCCATCCGCCATACCCAGACCGGCGCGGAGAATGGGGACTATCGCAGGCTTTTTCCCCTTCAGCACCGGTGCTGACATCGCGCATAGAGGGGTCTCGATATCCTTGTGAATAATCGACAGACCGCGTGTCATTTCATAGCCCATGAGTAGCGCTATTTCCCGCAATAACTCCCGGAATATTTTCGTCGATGTTGTCCTGTCGCGCATATGGCTCAGCTTGTGCAGGATCAATGGATGATAGATGACTGTAAGGTTTGGAAAATTATTATCGCTGTTCACCGGCTTCTTCTCCATAGCGCTGCGGCTGAATTTTGATGCATACGGACTGTTTAGGCAACTGACAACAGGCGGGCGAGCGCCCCCTGGTGCGACTGAACGAGTGTTAGCAGTGCGGATTCGGCGCGCTCACGCACATCTGCAAAACTCTCGTCCTCCGCCACAGCCTCTTGCATCTCGTAATAACACTTGACCTTGGGTTCCGTGCCGGAAGGACGAACAATTACCCGCGCCCCATTATCGAGACGATAGATCAGGACATCGCTGCGGGGGAATTTCAGCGGCTCTGTCTCACCCCCGGCAAACTGACGCAGCCCACTGCCCAGATCTTCAATCACTGCTACCGGACTACCGGCTATCTCATCCGGGGGAGCAGCCCGCAGCAGGTCGCCAAATGGCTGGGCGCCGGCTTGCAGAGGCAGGCTTCTCTGCGCCGTGACAAAAAGACCGTGGCGCCGGTAAAGCCGTTCCAGTTGGTCCAACACTGTAGCGCCATCGCGGGCCAGTTGTTCGGCCATCTGGGCAAAAGCCAACAGGGCAGACAGTCCGTCCTTATCCAGCACCTGGCGTCCCGCCGCATAACCGAGGGCCTCCTCGTAGGCAAAGAGTAATCGGTGTTGCCGGTCCTCATGGCCCAGGGCGGTATTGGCCAACCACTTGAAGCCCGTGAGCGTCTCGTAATATTCGGCGCCTGCTGCCGCCGCAATAAACTGTAGCATCTGAGAGGACACAATTGTGGTACAGACTATCGGCGTGTACCGGTGCGATTTTTCCAGTAAATAGTTCCCCAACAGAATGCCGATCATATCGCCGGTCAACATCTGATAGCCGCCTTCGCCGGTTCGCACCGCAACTGCCAGGCGATCTGCATCGGGATCATTGGCGCAGGCCAGCACAGCGTCTTTCTCCCGCGCCAGGGCAATCACCATATTCATTGCGCCCGGCTCCTCCGGGTTCGGAAAATTGACCGTGGGAAAACTGCCATCGGGTTCGCGCTGGGCGGCAACGCTGTAGACCTTGTCAAACCCCGCCTCCGCCAGCAATGTTTCGGCCGGAACTGCGCCAACCCCATGCATGGCCGAGTAGGCGATGCTGATACCTGCTCTTGCGCCACCGGGTGTAAACAGCTCGTCGGAGAGGATAGCGTCGAGGTAAGCCCGATCAAACGCCTCACCGAGCACTTCTATCAGTCCTGCGGCCTGGGCCTCTGCAAATTCCAACCAGGGCACCTCCTCGTGTGCGGCCACTTCAATCGCGGCGGCGATACCGGCATCGTGGGGTGGAATGATCTGTGCCCCGTTATCCCAGAACACTTTGTAACCGTTATATTCCGGGGGGTTATGGCTGGCGGTGATGACAACACCGGCGGCGGCTTTCCTGTCAACCGCGCCAAAAGCAACAATCGGCGTGGCCACCACATTGGAGCTAATGAACACCCTGATTCCCAGTGCGGCAAAAACACAAGCTGCGTCACAGCCAAATTGCCGGGAGTCCTCACGACCATCAAAACCCACCACGATGCCCCGCTGAGCAGCATCCGGTATTGTCTGCAACAGGTATGCGCCCAGACCCGCAGAGCTCTCCCGGATGACAGCTCGGTTCATCCGGCCCGGCCCGGCCCCGATTACGCCGCGCAGACCTGCTGTTCCGAACTGCAATCGCCGCGAAAAGCGGCTCGCCAATTGCTCCAGATCACCGGCGTCAATCAAGGCCCGCAACTCGTCCCTGCAGGCAGAATCCGGGTCCCTGTCCAGCCAGCGCTGCCATACATCGTTCATAGTTGTATGCACAATCCCATAGTCATATCATTACCTGCGAATAATTAAAACGAATCTATAAGGGAGTTATTATGCCTGAACAAGCCATTGGTCTACTGGGTATCGCCACTCTGATTGGCATTGCAATTCTCCTTTCAACCAACCGCAGGGCCATCAACCTGCGCATCGTGGCCAGTGCCTTTGCACTGCAATTCACCATAGCCGCCTTCGTACTCCGCTTTCCTCTGGGCCAACGCCTGATTGAAGCCGCCTCCGGCGTGGTCCAGGCAGTTATCAACTACTCGCGGGCCGGCATCAACATGGTATTTGGCAATCTCGCCGATAGTAGCGCGGGAATCACCTTCGCAATACATGTTTTACCCATCCTCATTTTTTTTGGAGCCCTGATGTCGGTGCTTTATCACCTAGGTGTGATGCAGTTCCTGGTGCGATCAGTAGGGGCCGCCTTACAGTGGACGATCGGCACTCACAAGGTCGAATCCATCAACGCCGCTGCCAATATCTTCGTCAGCCAGACCGAATCACCGCTGGTTATTAAACCCTACCTGAAGGGCGTCTCGGACGCACAATTGTTTGCGATAATGGTATCCGGGGTGGCCTCCGTTGCGGGCAGCGTCCTGGCCGCCTATGCCCAGATGGGGGTCAGATTGGACTACCTGCTCGCGGCAACATTTATGGCCGCGCCCGGTGGCCTGTTAATGGCAAAACTCATCATACCGGACACCCCGGACGACGCAGCCACACATCCACCGGCGACGGAACTGGCTACCAAACCCGGCCGGCAGGGCAATATCATGCTGGCGGCAGCGACCGGTGCCGAGGACGGCCTGCGCCTGGCTGTCAACATCGCCGCGATGTTGATTGCCTTCGTGTCGCTGATAGCGCTGTTCAATGGTATCGTCGGCGGCATCGGCGGCCTGTTCGGCGTGGAGGCCCTGACCCTGGAACGCCTGCTCGGTACAATTTTTGCGCCGTTGATGTTTCTCTGCAGCGTGCCCTGGTCGGAGGCTCACCTAGCCGGCGCCCTGTTCGGGGAAAAACTGGTACTCAACGAATTCGTGGCCTTTTATCACATGGGAGACATAATCGACACACTCAGCCCGCGCACCGAGTTGATCGTGACCATCTCCCTGTGTGGTTTCGCCAATCTTTCCTCAATCGCCATCCTGCTCGGCGGGCTGGGCAGCCTGATCCCGGATAAACGAAACCTGATCGGGAAATTTGGCCTCAGGGCGGTCGCAGCGGGTTCGCTCTCCAACCTGATGAGCGCAACCCTGGCCGGGTTGATGTTGAATATCTAACCCGGCTCCGGCCAGTTGAAGGAAGCCGGCAACAGGGTATCGATAGTGAAGTGGGTCAACTCACCGGTCTGATCCAGCAGCACGATGTCCGTGTCCGGGTCGGCGAATTCGGCAATGCGCTGGCGACAGCCGCCACAAGGGGTACAGGCTTCCGGTTCATCGCGCCCGCCAACCACGAGCATGGTTTTTATTAGCCGCCCACCGGCGCTGACCATCGCACCAATGGCGTTCGCCTCTGCACAACTGCCCAGTGGATAAGCGGCATTCTCAGCGTTGGCACCAACATGGACCTGGCCGTGTTCGTCCACCAGCGCCGCCCCAACGTGAAAACCGGAATAGCGAGCGTAGGCACGCGCCCGCACGGCCTCAGCAGCTTCACGCAGGGTGGTGATATCCATTGCCAGGCCCCGCTAGTTGAACTCCCTGGTAAAGCGGACTCCGAACTCGCCGGCGTCATTATTCAGTATAATCAGCACATAGTCACCGGTATTCAGACGCGCCTGGTCGTACTCCTCATCGGTAATGTTGTGGCCGTACAGGCCCAATGTCCAATCACCATCCGGCGAGTGGTAGGAGATATCAAAATTGATGATTTCGCGACTGTCGATATTCGTGAACCGTCCGGGGTCGTCCACCGGCTCACCCAGCATATCATCGCGGTAGGACCAGTCCGCCCGGAAGGTGATCTCCGCACCACTGGCCAGCACCATGGTGTACTCAGGGCTGATGGATGCAGTGAGTTCCGGTGTCAAAGGCGCCTCTGCGTCCCGGTCGTCCACATCCACGTCGATGTAACCCACGGTCGTGTGCAGGAAGAAGTTATCCATAATAGCCCAACTGCTCTCCCACTCAACACCGGTGGAATCCTGGTCGACGATGATGTTGCGGGTATCAAAACCGCCTCCCGAAGTGGTACTCACCTGGTAGGGCAGGTCCTCGTATTCGGTATAAAAGACCGCAAGGCTCATCCGCAGATTTTCCAGTGGTGTTCCCTTGATGCCCGCTTCGTAGTTGGTTGCGGTCACATTTTCATTGGCGACAAAGCAGTTAGGCGTACCGACGTTGCCCGGCTGGGTGAAATCCAGCGATCCGAACAGACAGAACGGCCGCGGCGGGAACTGACCTGACTGGTAACCAGTCTGGACGGTGCCGTACACTGACAAATTGTCGCTCAATTCATAGGTTGCAGCCACTTCCCAGGTGACCTCATCCCAGTCCCGCTGTGCCGTCTCCTCAATCAGACCGCTGTTGATATTGGTTTTGGCCGTCTTGTCGTCTTCCGTATAGCGAAGCCCGCCGGAAAGGCGCAGTCGGTCGTTCACGCGGTAACCGACATTGCCATATACGGCCCAGCTGTCCATATCCTGCTCCAGGAAGAAATCTCCGGGACCACCGAGGAATACGGTGGGATCCTGGTTGTTATTACCGTCTTCCTCGAAGTAGTAGAGGCCGCCAACGAAATCCCAGGTCTCGTATTCACCGATAAATTGCAGTTCCACCGAGGTCTGGTCAGCCGCGCCGATTTCAGGGAAGGACAGGAAATCATCGACCAGGCTGTCGTCATCCAGACCACTCTCATACTCTGAGTGACGGTCGCTCACAATCAGCTTGCCACTGACACTGTCTGACAGTTCGTAGGTTGCCGTCAGGGAGACACCCCAGGCCTGGTTGGTGACCTCTGTCTGGCCAAGTTGCCCGGTGTTGTTGTCGTAGGGATCTTGCGCCAAATCGGAGTTGCGATAACCTGCCTGGTAGACTCCACCATTGGGCAACTCGTCGATTAGCGTGCTATAGGGTCGCAGGCCGTTCTGGCCATCGTTGCCATCGGCTGCCAGTAGCAGAGAGAAGCGATCATTGGGTTCCCATTTCAGCGCGACCCGCGCAGCGATATCCTGCAGTTCACCAACCTCAGTATTGGTGTCAATATTCTTGAATTCACCTATGCCTTCGCGCCGCTTGAGGGCACCGCTGACTGACACAGCGACCGTATCCGACAAGCGTGTATTAACATAGAAATCGGCGTTGACACGCTGCCGGGAACCGGCTTGTATGCCTACCTTCATCAACTCTTCATCGCCCGGCTGGCTGGTGATGATATTAATCGCGCCGCCGATCGAGTTGCGGCCGTAAAGGGTGCCCTGGGGACCACGCAGTACCTCGACGCGTTCAATATTTGACAGGCTCCAGTTCTGACCCACCTGGCGGCCCAGGTAGACGCCGTCTACATAAACCCCAACCCCCGGGTCGGTGGTGATCAGGTGGTCCTGCAGACCAATACCACGGATAAACGGGTTGGCCGATGAAGTGTGTCCGGCGGAGAAGCCAGTGACATTCAGGTTAGGCACAAACTTGCCAATATCTATCAGGTCGGTAATGCCCTGACGCTCCAGCCTCTCATTGGTGAACGCACTGATCGCTACCGGCACCTCATAGATGCTCTGCGAGCGTTTCTGTGCGGTAACGATTACTTCTTCAAAGATCCGGTTGGTGGCCCTCTCTTGCGCCAGGACGCTCGGCGATACACCGCCTCCTGCCAGCGCTGCCGTGCAGCCGGCGACCGCCATAATCATCCTTTTATTTTTTTTCATTTCTTTCTCCTCAGCCTGTTGCAAGAGGCCGCTGAATTCCTGACCTCCAGCAATATGAAAAATCACATTGCAATGAACGATACTCCCATCCTGCTGACCTTTTGGTCAAGCTATCAATTGCAAAAAATTAACAGGTGGCAGTCCTGCACATCACGGCGCCGAATAACTTCTGGTCATCAGGCAGGATTTTCGGGATTGCCAATGGGCGAGACACCCAGGCGCATCGGCCAAAGCAATGATCGTTCAACGGAACAAGTCAGAAGTTTCTTCTCACGGTCAGACCATAGGATCTGGGTCGGGCATAGGACTCCTGGCTGGAACCATAGAAGCCGGAAACATCAAAGCCGATGATCGGGTAATCTTCGTCGGTCAGATTATTGATGTAGGCGGCGATGTTCCAAAGGTTATCTGCATCGGCCCAGCTCAAGCGCGCCTTTACATCAGTACGGCTATCGAACTCATGCGCTGTAAAATTGCGTGCATTGTGATAGAACCCGGATTGATAGTTGGCACTGAGCTGAGCGGTGAGGTCTCCGCCAAAGGCGTTCCAGAGGTAGCGAACCAGGCCTGATACCTGCCAGTCAGACGTAAACGGAGGTACCGTGTCGATGAAAATATCGGATGCTATCTGCAAATCCTCTACCTCGGCATCCGTGTAGGATACGCCCAGCATTACTTCCAGATTGTCGGTCGGACTGGCAAGCATCTCGACTTCAAAGCCCTTGATGGTGACGTCCTCATTGGTCACCGAGCTGCTGTTGTTGACGAAGGTGAAGGACTGGTAGTCCGTATAGTCGTAGTAGTAGGCAGACGTGTTCAGCTGAAGGCTACCGCCCACCAGGGTCAGTTTCGCACCGACTTCGTAGCTCAACAGAGTTTCATCATCATAGGGAGAGAAGCCGCCAAACAGCGGTGCGTTGAAGCTACCTGCCTTCACTCCACGGTTGATTCCCGCGTAGTACAGAGAGTCATCATCGGGGCTGTACTCCACCTGGATTTTTCCGGACCACAAATCCTGGTTATTGTCGTCATGCAACTCATCAATCGAGAACAGCGGCGTGCTGGTCTCTATCTTGCGATCATTGTTATTGGGGAAGAAAGTTACCACGCCGTCAAAATCCTTATTTTCCTGAATCAGACGCAAGCCGGCAACCAGCACCCACTCATCGGTCAGCGAATAGTCGACCTGTCCGAACATGGAATAGGAGTCCGTATTCAGTTCGGTGATGGTGTTGGCTTCCTGGCCTTGGATGCCAAACCAGTCCTGGCTGAGAGGTGAGGCGGCCAAGCCCTGGAGAAAATCTGTATCAATACCCAGATAATAGGCACCCGCCACCCAGATCATATTGTCGGCAGTACCGTTGAACCTGAGTTCCTGACTGAACTGATCTATGTCCCCATCGGACTGGAATATCAGGGCGCCCGTCGCCGATTGGTCTGAGTCCAGGCCGATCACCCGTGTAAAATTCTTGTAATCTGTTACCGACGTAAATTCGGCCCAGTCGAAATCATACTTTAACTCTGCGGTAAGCCCCTTGGACTTCAGTTCATTCTGGTCATCAAAGGCAAAATCCTTGTTAACCCTGTCGCCCGTACCATCTGGATTGATATTGCCAAAGAAGTCGCCGTTAACCACAGGACGCGTGGCGGTACCATCGCCGTTGCCATCAATACAGGCACCAGCCTGGATCACGTCGCAGTTCATGGGATCGTTGCGAGAGTAAATAACATCAATAACTTCACCGTTTGCACGGCGAATTTCTGTGGTGGCCGCCAACTGGTAGGGACCCTCGCTCTTGGTAGTATCTGCGTAATTACCACTCAACAACAAGCTACCTTGATCGCCGATATCGAACTCAATGTGTCCACGGAACGCCAGTGTGTCATCGTTCCAGCCATCCTCGCCACCATCGGTACCGGGATCGCCATTATAATCAACACCCGGGTATTTATTTTTCAGTACCTCGTCCTGTTGATTGGACATGAACGACAGCCGGGTTCGAATACCATCAGTCAATGCTCCACTGACGGCGCCCTCTACACGAATCTGGCTATAGGAACCTACGGTAGCCTCGAGATACCCTGCAAACTCGTCAGCCGGCTTGTTGGTAATTGTATTTACCAATCCGCCGGTTGCGTTGCGGCCAAATAGCGTACCCTGTGGACCCTTGAGCATTTCAATCCTCTCGACATCGAACAGGCCGAAGGTCTGGGCCTGGGTGCTCGCCAGGTAGGTTCCATCGATATAAACTGCCACTGGCGCTTCCGCAAGGTCGGCATAATCGTTCTGTACGACGCCGCGAATATTGAAGATTGCCCTCTGCCCGCCGATGTCCCCGGCCATGGATATCCCCGGCGTATACGCTATCAGGTCGGTGCTGGCCTCAAAACCAAGGGCCTTCATCTGGTCACCGGTAAAAGCAGTTACGGCAACACCGACATCATTGAGTTTCTGCTCCCTCTTTTGCGCAGTCACGATCACTTCTTCAAGCAAGGTAGCAGCACTGGCAATACCGCCGGCCAATGGGGATAGACCTAACAGCAGCAAAATCGATTGGCTGAGCAGGCGTTTTTTCATGCCGGTTTCGGTATTTGCTACTGAAGACGGTGCGGTTTTTTTGTTCATATCCCCTCCGGGTACAGGACGTGGCTTATTGTCTTTATGTTTCTGTCCATTTGGACAGGTTCTGGATCGTATTCCATGCTGTCCATTTGGTCAAGTAATTGTTAGTAATACGTTAAAAAACATTTTTCACACCTGAAAACAGTGTGAATCAGTGTTCTTTAGGGGTAGTGCGAAAGTTCTGGAGCTCTATTTATCTTCTGCGGCGTCTACCGCCAGGTGGCGGCCCACCCTGCTCTGCATAAACAGGTAATAGCTTACGCTGGAAACAATGGCGCCGACAAACCAGGCGTTGTCGTAAATTCTCTGCCATATTTCAGGCACGTTTTCGAGAACGCCGGCGGCATTGAGAAAACCAATAATATTGGGAGCAATACCCAATGCCAAAGCCACCAGTGCCCAGGGATTCCACCCGCCGCTGAACTCGTAGGATTTTTCACGCATGTACAAATCATCGATTGTCAGTTGGCATTTACGGATAAAGAAATAGTCAGTAATCAAAATGCCTGCTATAGGCCCGAGCAATGAAGAATAGCCCACCAGCCAGACAAATAGATAAGAGCCGGCAGAGTCAAGCAGCTTCCAGGGCATCATGGCTATGCCCAGGCCCGCCGTAATTAGCCCGCCCATCTTGAAAGAAATTCTATGGGGCGCCAGATTACAAAAGCCATTGGCGGGAGCCACAACATTGGCCGCCAGATTGGTCGTCAAGGTGGCAACAATGAGCATGCACAATCCCAGTAGCGCAGCACCACCACCTAGCCGACCGGCAATATCAAGGGGATCCCATATCTCTTCACCGAAGACCGTTACCGTTGCCATCGTCACCGCTACGCTAATGAAAGCCAGCAAGGCCATAGGTAGAGGAAGACCTAATGCCTGTCCGATAACCTGATCCCTCTGGCTACGAGCATAGCGGGTAAAATCGGGTATATTCAAGGTCAATGTCGACCAAAAGCCAACCATGGCAGTTATGCCTGGCAGAAACACACGCCAAAATTCACCCTCCCTGGCTCCGCCGGGAACAAACGCAGAGGGTTTGGCATACATGGCGTCAAATCCATTGCCATTCACATAGGCCCAGTACAGCATGCCCAGGCAAATGGTCAAAAGCACGGGTGCCGCCAGGGTTTCCAACCAGCGAATAGACTCCATACCGCGCACAATAAAAAACACTTGTATGCCCCAGAAAACCAGGAAGCAGACCAACTGGGCAATATCAATATCGAGAAAAGGCAGAGGGGTGCCAACAAACATCGCGCCGGATAATCCATTTACAATCTGATAAATGGCGGACCCCCCTACCCAGGTCTGGATACCAAACCAGCCACAGGCCACCAAGCCCCTGAGAACACCAGGCAGGCGTGCTCCTACTGTGCCAAATGAAGCACGTAAAAGCACGGGAAAGGGGATTCCGTACTTTGCACCGGCATGGCCAATAAGCAACATGGGAACCATGACGATAAAATTCCCCAAAAATACGGTCAGTATTGCCTGCCACCAATTCATGCCCTGAGCGATTAAGCCTGAGGCAAGCAAATAAGCGGGAACACAAATAACCATTCCAACCCATAGTGCTGAGATGTTCACCCAGTTCCAGGTGCGCTGTGCCTCAGTGGTTGGCGCGAGGTCTTCATTCCATAGATAGCTCTCTACCCCTGCGGCTTGTGTTACTGATTCACTGGATGAGTGCATATTTATTCTCTTTATAGTTTATCCGCATCGGCTCGGTACAACATCACCCCAACCGGCAGGGAAATATTCTGTTAGCAACAAATAGAAATGTCCGGTTTTAGAACACATGAGTTGTCCGCTTTTGGCGATGTCGGGAAACCTTGTTGAGGTGCCCGTTATTGATGGCGCAGCGGACATCAGGCAGCCACCGGTAAGTCAGTCTGGATGAGCTGGCCGGCCGCGTCATAACAGGCCAGTTTTCGGGGACCGTGCCACAAAGACAGGGCGCCGCCGGTGTGCCGTAACACCTTCACTTTAGCTTTGATGTAGTGGTAACGGTGGCGGTCTGCCGGTATCTGCAGGGTCCGGCCCTCGAACTCAATGCAGTTGTCCTTGCGTACCCGGCGCTCGTAGTGTTCGCAGAAAATGTTGTCCAACTGCGCTCCCTCCGGCACCGGCACAAAGGCTGAGCCAACTTCCCGCGGCGGTTGCTCAAACTCTTCGTTGAAGGCGGGCAAATACACCTGCTGGAGATACTCATTGGCGGCAGCCATATCGGTGATGCCAGCGGCGGCCAGTTCTTTGACCAAGCGGTTCTGGTGGGTGCTAAAGGCCCGCTCGGAGCGCCCTCGGGCTTGCGGCGAGTAGGCCGCGATCATCTCCACGCCCAGTTGCTGCAAGGCGCGCCGGAACTGCGTCGAGTTGCCCTTGTCCACCTTGCCGCCGGCCGTCGGCGTGTGCCAGTAATGGCTGCCCCGGTCGGTATACAGCGAGCAAAACAAGCCCTCGGCCTCAACCACCTCACGTACCCCCTGGAAACTGCTCCGGGTGCCTTCCTGGTCACAGAAGAACATGGAGTAATGCCGGCTGGTGGCATCATCCATGGTGACTATCAAATCCCAGGTCTGTCCCGGCACCCAGGCATGGGTGCTACCATCCTGGTGCAGCAATACGCCCGGCACCGGTGCTCGTTCACGCCGCTTGCGATGTTGCCCGCGGCCCGCGGCCTTCGTCACCGCTCCGGCAGCCTGCAAGGACTTGCGCACCCAGTTGTAGCTACGCCCACCGCCGCCGCGCCGATACCAGGCGTAGTAGTGCTTGACACTCCAGCCATCATGCCGGCTCCGGTACCGATCCACCATGCACATAACCTCATCGACCGGGGCCCGCCGGTGCGATACCTGAGACAGCCGCTTGTCGATCAACCCATCCAGGCCTTCTTCCTCGTAACGATCAATGTAACGACGAAAGGTGCGCTCACACACACCCAGCAACTGCGCCGCTTCCTCTTGGCTCAAACGACCCTCCGTCCAGCTCCCGTATGCCTCTTCAAATCTCATCCGTCGTATCTCCTGTAACACTTCTGTCCGCCTCATAAACCACTCTCCTCAAGAGTTGGCATAAACCGGACAGATTATGTGTTTTAACAGCGGACAGTCTATGTGTTCCTAACACCGGCAGGGAAATATTCTTGACTGAATGCTCAGCTTGCCCTAGCATACACATGCTGACCAAGTAGTCAAGTTATTGGCCGCTGATCATGGATACACATTTAGCCACAGCAAATCGAAGGAGAACTCCCATGTCCATTTTGATAAAAGGCGGAACAATTGTCACCCACGATGATACGTACCGAGGTGACGTACTTTGTGTGGGCGGCGCAATCCAGGCAATCGGCGCCAATCTGGAAATTCCGGCAGGCACTGAGGTATTGGACGCCGGCGGCCAATACGTTATGCCGGGCGGTATTGACCCCCACACGCATATGCAGCTGCCATTTATGGGCACTGTCGCCGCTGACGATTTTTTTACCGGTACCGCTGCCGGTCTCGCGGGGGGCACTACCAGCATTATCGATTTTGTCATTCCCGATCCCCGGCAGAGCCTGCTCGAAGCCTATCATCAATGGCGTGGCTGGGCTGAAAGTTCAGCCGCTGACTATGGCTTTCATGTCGCTGTTACCTGGTGGGACGAAAGTGTGTACGAGGACATGGGCAGGCTGGTAAATGAGCACGGCGTAAATAGCTTTAAACACTTTATGGCATACAAGAATGCCATCATGGCCACAGACGATATTCTGGTCGCCAGCTTTGCCCGGTGCCTGGAGCTTGGTGCAATTCCCACCGTACATGCCGAAAACGGAGAACTCGTATTTCACCTGCAGAAGAAAATGCTGGCCATGGGATTAAGAGGCCCGGAAGGACATCCATTGTCACGCCCACCCTGCGTCGAGGGTGAAGCGGCCAACCGTGCAATTAAAATCGCCCAGGCGCTCAATACGCCAATTTACCTTGTTCACGTTTCCACCAGCGACGCGCTGGACGCCATCAGCTACGCCCGCAACCAGGGCCAGCGCGTGTTCGGTGAATGCCTGGCCGGGCACTTGTTGCTGGATGACAGTGTCTATCAGGATAACAACTGGGAACGCGCTGCGGCGCATGTAATGAGCCCACCCTTTCGACCCAAGGGACATCAGGAAGCTTTGTGGCGCGGATTACAGAACGGCAATCTGCAAACAACCGCTACTGACCATTGTGTTTTCTGCTCGGAGCAAAAGGCCATGGGGGCCGATGACTTCACCCGGATTCCCAACGGCACCGCCGGGATTGAAGATCGCATGTCACTGCTATGGCAGGAGGGAGTAGGCACCGGCAAGCTGTCTATGAACGAGTTTGTGGCCGTGACCTCTACCAACAGCGCGAAGATATTTAACCTGTATCCCAGGAAAGGGGCTGTTGCAGTGGGGGCCGATGCCGATCTGGTGATCTGGGACCCCGAGGGAACCCGTACAATTTCTGCCGCGACCCACCACTCCAATGCTGATTTTAATATCTTCGAAGGTAAAACGGTGAAGGGCATCCCCAGTCACACCCTCTCCCGTGGCCAGTTGGTTTGGAAAGACGGTCAGCTAAGCGTGGAAAAAGGAGCCGGCCGCTTTATAGAGCGCCCTGCATACCCACCCGTTTATGAAATACTGCAAAAGGTAGCCGCAGCAAATAAACCACAGGCAGTCATCAGATAAGCCGGCATATAATATAGCAATTATCGGCGGCACCGGATCAATATCCAAAATGAACAATCAAGATGCCGTGACATACGTACCGCGAATCGGGAATATAATTATGGATTTTGCAATTTGTTTTAAGGGCTTCGTCAGCCCGGATCGTGCCCGCTACCTGGTAAAGCAGGCGGAAGTGGCCGGCTTTACCCACTGCTGGTTCTATGACTCTCATATCCTGTGGCGTGAATGTTACCCGGCCATAGCAATGTGTATGGAGCACACGACGAAAATGCGTTTTGGCCCCTGTGTCACCAACCCACTGGCCCGGGACATGTCTCTGGCGGCCAGTCTGTTTGGTAGCCTGGCACTGCAAAGTGGTGGTCGTATTGACATGGGCCTGGGTCGTGGCGACAGCTCTGTGCGCGTGATGGGCAAGAAGCCCGCTACGCTTGCCTATCTCACCGAGTTCACACAAAAGGTGAAGGCGATGATCCGTGGAGAAGAGGTCTCCTATGGGGATTGCCCTGCACCGGTGAAGTTCTCCTGGGCAAATGGTTACGAATTGCCAGTCTGGATTGGTGCCTACGGTCCCAAGGCATTAAAGACAGCCGGTGAAATTGGTGACGGCGTAATTTTGCAACTCGCCGATCCCGACCTATGCAAGTGGTTTGCCGACCAGGCAATCAGTGCCGGTGAGGCAGCGGGAAGAGATATGTCCGGTTACCAGGTTATGGCGGCAGCACCCGCCTACTTTGGCGACAGGGAAACCTGTATTGAAAAAACCAAATGGTTCCCCGCCATGGTCGGCAATCACGTAGCGGATATTGTCGAAAAGTATGGCACTGACAGCGGTATGATACCCAAAAGCCTGACCTCCTATATTGAAAATCGTAAGGGCTACGACTATTCCAAACACGGTCAGAGCAGCAACCCCTATCTTGACTTTATCACACCGGAGATCATCGAAAGTTTCTGTGTATTGGGGCAGGCAGAGGATCACATCGCCAGGATTCGGAAACTTGAGGAGTGCGGCGTCACCCAGTTCAATATCTATCTGGATAACGGCAACGAGGAGCAAATTATTGCTGAATATGCTGAAAACGTAATTCCGCATTTCAGCTAAGCTGCTGTCAGGCACTCTCTCACCCTCTGCAGGCCAGTTTAGTTTCCTTCGCGGTGGCTATACTATTTCCGGCTCGAGACCTATACCACGCAGAATAATGCTTACCACAGTGTCTGTTGCTGCTTTTTGTTGCGTTTTGGAGAGTGGCTTATTGCCGTTTAACACACGTATTTGATGTTCGAAATCTGCATAGTGCTGAGTAGTCGCCCAGATCATAAATAACAAATAGTGCGGATCAACCGGAAGTATTTTCCCCTGCTTGGCCCAGCGGCGTATCTGGATAGTTTTTCGCTTCTCCCAGATGTTCAAAAACCGGCCAAGCCTTGCATCGCCCATCACGGGGGCGCCGTGAATGATTTCATTGGCCCAGGCCTTGGACCCAAATGGCCTGGCGAAAGAATATTCCATTTTACTCCGAATGTATTCGGTGATGGCTATAGTGGGATCATCTGACTTGTTAAACGCATCAGCATCCTTTTTCCACACTACCACTACATCTTCCAGTACTGCGTTATAGAGATCTCTTTTTGTTTTGAAATAGTAGTGTACGTTGGCCTTGGGAAGACCTGCCAAATCGGCTATCGCTTGCGTTGTAGCACCTTTGAATCCCTTCAGGGCGAACACTTCCTCCGCAGCGGCAATTATTGCCTTACTGTGTACTTTGCGGGTTGCCATTTTCTTGTTGGTAATTCTTCTACCCTCCGGAATCGTGCCTGTTGTGCGAACCACTTACGCACTACAAAAAAAATGCATCGCGTCACACCACGAGCAACAACCAGGCAATATATCCGGCCTGGCGCTCACCACAAATCATTGCGCCATCTTCAGCATTGCCTGCAGCAGAACGTTGCAGCCGGCCGCACATTCTTCGGTGGTGGTACTCTCTAACTCATTGTGGCTAATGCCATCCTTACAGGGCGTAAATATCATACTGGCAGGAGCAAAGTCGGCCACGTAACAGGCATCGTGTCCGGCTCCGGCGATAATTTCCATATAATCAAAGCCGCTTGATTGTGCCCCCGCCCTGACAGCCTCAATACAGTCGGCGTCAAAATCCACGGGGGCATAATACCAGTAGGGATCCAATTCAAGCTCAACATCTGCGGTTTCAGGCAATGCAGCAAGATACGCTTTTAACTCGGCATCCATCCGGGTAAGCACTTCATCTTCCGGATGACGCAAATCCACACCCATTGAAATCTTGCCGGGGATAGTATTGCGCGAATTTGGGAATACCTGCATAAAACCTACAGTGCCGCATCCGGGTTTGTGGGCATTGGCTATTCTTTGTACCTCCAGCACTAATTGGCTGGCGGCGGTCAGCGCATCCTTGCGCAAATGCATCGGCGTGGTACCCGCGTGCGATTCGCGACCGGTAATGGTGACGTCATACCAGCGTTGCCCCTGTCCTTTGGTGACAACACCTATGATCTTATCCTCATTTTCGAGATAGGGACCCTGCTCAATATGTGTTTCAAAAAATGCGGTGTAGGCACGGCCCGTGGCAGGGACATCACCCGCAAACCCAATGCGTTTCAGCTCTTCGCCGACTGTGACACCATCAATATCCTTAACCGCCAGCATAGTGTCCAGCTCCAACCGGCCCGAGACCACACCGGAACCCATCATGGCCGGCGCAAATCGGGAGCCCTCTTCGTTAGTCCACACGGATACTTCAATCGGCGCCTCGGTCTCGACATTGTTATCCTGCAGGGTTCGCAACACTTCTACGCCGGACAATACCCCGAACACACCATCGAATTTCCCGCCGGTGGGCTGGGTATCCAGATGGCTTCCTGTGCCCACAGGCGGTAAATCCATATTCTTACCGGGGCGCAGTGCGAAAATATTACCCATCCGGTCGACCGTGATGGTACAGCCTGCCGCCTCACACCACTGTATAAACAGCTCTCGGGCCTGCTTGTCGAGATCGGTAAGGGTGAGTCGGGCACAACCACCCTTTGCGGTAAGTCCAAACTGCGCCATCTCCATCAGGCTGGACCACAGGCGCTCTTCGTTTATCTTCAAATCAATCATAGGATGACTCCCTCTTGTGTTATCTCCGGTTAATCCAGCTCGCCAATCGATTCAGCAAGAGCATTGCACACAGCGTCCATTTCGCCCCGTTCGGTAATAAACGGAAGACCCAACTGAATCGTGTCACCGCCGTACCTCACATAATAACCCTTGTCCCAGCATTTCATCGCGATCTCAAAGGGTCTGCGCCCCGGCTCGCCGGGATAGGACTCGATAGTCAAGCCTGCCGCAAAACCGTAACTGCGTATATCAGTGACGTATTGAGTACCTTTTAGCCCGTGTATCATTGCAGCGAAGATGGGCGACATTGCCCTGACCCGTTCGATCAGTTGGTCGCTGTCCAGGATATCCAGAGACGCCATGGCAGCGGCGCAGGCCACCGGGTGGCCCGAGTAGGTGTAGCCGTGGGGCAACTCAATATTGTATGCGGGGCCGCCGGTGTCCATAAAGGCATCGTATATCGCGCTTGTTACCATTACTGCCCCCATGGGAACAGTGCCGTTAGTGAGCTGTTTAGCCGTGTTGAGGATGTCCGGAACAACACCAAATTCCTGTGCACCAAACATGGAGCCAACGCGACCAAATGCGGTAATCACCTCATCAAAAATCAGCAGGATATCGTGCTTGTCGCAAATTTCCCGCAATCGCTGCAGATAACCCTCGGGCGGGGGAATCACTCCTGCTGAACCCGCAACAGGTTCGACGATAACAGCGGCAATATTGGACGCATCGTGCAAAGCGACCAGAGATTCGAGCTGGTCCGCCAACTCTACACCTCTGGAGGGCATGCCGGCGCAGAACGGATTGTCCTTTAGCAGAGTATGGGGAAGATGGTCGCAGTCCATTCCCAAACCCCATAACTTTCTGTTGGCGCCGATACCCCCAAAGCTGATCCCGCCCCAACTGGCTCCGTGGTAACCTTTTTCCCTGCCGATTATCTTGGTTTTGGCGGGCTGACCGCTCTGGCGCCAATAAGCCCTGGCAATTTTGGTCGCAGTATCGGCAGACTCAGAGCCTGAATTGGTATAAAACACATGGTTCAGGTCACCGGGGGCCAACTCTTTAAGTCGATTGGCCAACTCAAAGGCAAGCGGGTGCCCGTATTGAAATGAAGGGCCGAAGTCCAGTGTCGCCAACTGCTTACTGACTGCCTCGGTAATCTCCGACCTGCCGTGGCCCGCACCACAGGTCCACAGGCCCGACAATCCGTCGAAGACCTTCCTTCCCTCGGCATCAACAAGATAGCTGCCTTGTGCCGCGACAATCATGCGCGGGTTCTTTTTGAATTCCCTGTTACCTGTGTAAGGCATCCAATAGGCGCTGAGGTACTCAGCTGAATATTTCGTCATAACTTTCTCAGCTTCAGCGTAGATGTTCATATATTCAACCTAACCATTTGGTCAAGTTTATATCATATGCAAGCCTGTCCAGTCAGTCAATAACTCTTTCTATCTTATTTTTGATCCAATAAACGATTACCTAAAGAATTGATAGCCGCTATCATCACACCAGGCCACATTATCCTGACCTCGAAAACGCCCTGGCCAGTATGACATGGTGTGTTTCGTGTGGATAGCCCAGACTCTGACCCCAAGCCTGTACACTCAGTCCACTGAAAATACCGGAACAGCCAAATATGACGGATACATCGACTTACCTACCTCCCAGGGTCTGGACATGGGACTCGGAGAGCGGCGGCAGGTTCGCCAATATCAATCGGCCGGTAGCCGGCGCCACACACCAGCAGGACCTGCCCGTTGGCGAACACCCGCTGCAACTGTATTCACTGGCGACGCCGAACGGTGTAAAGGTCACAGTACTGTTGGAAGAACTGCTGGCGCTGGGCAAGACTGGCGCTGAGTACGATGCATTCATCATCAATATCGGTGAGGGAGCGCAATTCAGCAGCGGCTTTGTAGCGGCGAATCCAAACTCGAAAATACCCGCCCTTATCGACATGAGTGCAACGCCGCCAATCCGTGTCTTTGAATCCGGCGCTATCCTTGTCTATCTGGCCGAAAAGTTCGATGCCTTTCTACCCAAAGACCCGGCCGGACGTGCGGAATGTATGTCCTGGTTGTTTTGGCAGATGGGCAGCGCGCCGTTTCTGGGCGGCGGCTTTGGTCACTTCTACGCCTATGCGCCGGAAAAGTATGAATACCCCATCAATCGCTATGCCATGGAAGTCAAGCGTCAACTCGACGTGCTGGATCAAAACCTGGCAGCAAGGCGCTACCTGTGCGGCGACGAATACAATATTGCCGACATCGCCAACTGTGCCTGGTATGGCGCCCTGGTGCTGGGCACCATCTACGAAGCTCAGGAATTTCTCGATGTCGCCTCCTACAGGAACGTGGTGCGATGGGCCTCGGAAATAGCGCAGCGCCCCGCCGTGCAGCGCGGCGAACGGGTTAACAGAGCCTGGGGGCCGGAGGAAGAGCAGGTTATCGAACGGCACAGCGCCGGCGATTTGGATTGAGCGCGTAGCACGTTTGGGTCGGCCCTACCGTATCAAAAGGATTTGGGCATCCCCAGATCATGGGTCGCCACATGCGAGAGTATCAAATTGGTCGAAATAGGCGCCACCCGGTACAGGCGCGTCTCGCGAAACTTGCGCTCTATATCGTACTCCTCGGCAAAACCATAACCACCGTGGGTCTGGATACAGGTGTCTCCGGCCGCCCAGGAGGCCTCAGAGGCCAATAGCTTGCACATATTGGCCTGCGTGCCGCAGGGCTCATCGCTGTCATACAAAGCGGCCGCCTGGCGCACCATACCCGCGGCGGCTTCCGTGTGGATGTGCGCGCGGGCTATGGGGAATTGCACACCCTGGTTCGCACCGATGGGCCGACCAAATACCTCGCGCTCGCCGGCATAGGCCGAGGCCTTGTCCACAAAATAGCGGGCATCACCGATGCACTCTGCGGCGATAAGTATTCTCTCCGCATTCATACCATCCATAATGTAGCGAAAGCCCTTGCCCTCCTCGCCCAAAAGCCCGGCCACCGGAACACGCAGATCATCGAAGAACAGCTCGGTGGTGGCGTGATTCATCATGGTACGAAGCGGCTTGATAGTGAGCCCATTACCTACCGCGTCACGCATATCCACCAGCAGTACAGACATGCCGTCGGAGCGCCCGGCACACTCCTCCCGGGGCGTGGTTCTCACCAGCAATACCATCAGGTCGGAGTGTTCGGTGCGTGAAATAAACACCTTGGAACCATTGATCACGTAGTCATCACCGTCACGCACGGCGCGCGTGCGAATGCGGGTAGTATCGGTGCCGCTGCCGGCTTCAGTTACGCCAAAGGCCTGTAAACGCAGCTCTCCAGAGGCGATTGCGGGCAAGTACTGGTCTTTCTGGGCAGTGCTGCCGTGGCGCAGCAATGTTCCCATGGTGTACATCTGGGCGTGACAGGCACCGGCATTGCCGCCGGCCCGCTGTATCTCTTCAAGCACCACACAGGCTGCCGCCAACGGCAGGCCAGCGCCCCCGTATTGTTCCGGAATCAGGATAGAGAGGTAGCCGGATTCGGTCAGGGCCTGTACAAACCCGGTGGGATACTGGCGCCGACGGTCCAGCTCGCGCCAGTAGGATTCAGGGAAACCCTTACACAGACGCACCACAGCCTCGCGAATGTCTGAATAGACTGTTGCACTCATAGCTCTTCACTCACAATCTGACCCACCGCAAAAAGACCATACGTTAGCAGAGATCATTGTCCCGCAACACACATATGGCTAGACTCGGCAGTCTCCGGTAGAGGTATGCCTTGTGGTGAAGCCATGGAACAGGTAATGCAAGACGATCCGACCCTTTTAATGATGCCGCTGTTGGTCGCAGCGCGGGTCATGCGCAGTTCATGAAACTGTCCAGCTTCGGCAAAAAGTTCACCAGGGGGTCCGGCATCGTCGAATTGATGGACGACCTGGGCGCTGCGCTCAACGAAAACCCGGACATGATTTTCATGGGCGGCGGCAACCCCGGTCGGGTGCTGGAAGTTGAGGCCATTTTTCAACAGCGTCTCGAAACGTTGATGCGTGACCCGCAGCGCCGGCACAGCCTGTTTGGTATTTACCAATCGCCACAGGGCGATGCTGAATTTCGACAGCAGATGGCTGATTTTCTGAATTCTCAATTTGGCTGGGGCCTGAGCGCCGCTAATATTGCGGTCTCCAACGGCAGTCAATCCGCCTTCTTTGTACTGTTCAATATGCTGGCCGGCCCCATGCCGGACGGCAGTCACCACTCCATACATCTACCGCTGGCACCGGAGTATCTCGGTTATGCTGACACCGGCCTCAGTGAGGGATTTTTCACCGCCACGCGACCCACTATCGAGCTGCTGGACAAGCACCTGTTCAAGTATCACGTGGACTTTTCGCAACTGCAGATAAACGGCAATACCGCCGCCCTGTGCGTGTCGCGCCCCACCAATCCCACCGGCAATGTGCTCACCGACGAGGAAATAAATCACCTTGATGAGCTGGCGCGACAGCGGGATATTCCATTAATCATTGATGGCGCCTACGGACTGCCCTTTCCCAACATTCTGTTCACCGATGCCGGCACCATCTGGAATGAAAACATTATTCTTACCCTGAGCCTGTCGAAACTCGGCCTGCCCGGCGTGCGTACCGGTATTATTGTCGCCAATGAAGAACTGATTCAGGCCTACACCAATGCCAACACCATCGTCAGCCTGGCCTGTGGCAACCCGGGACCGGCGATTACCAAAGAGCTGGTTCGCACTGGCGAAATACTCTCACTCAGTTCCAGCTACATAACTCCTTTCTATCGGCAACGCTCCCAACAGACCGTGCAATGGTTTCAGGCAGAGCTTGGCGACCTGCCCTATCATATACATAAACCCGAGGGCGCCATTTTCCTGTGGTTGTGGTTCGAGGATCTGCCCATCAGCAGTCAGATGCTGTACCAGAGGCTTAAACAACGGGGCGTATTAATCGTGCCGGGACACAACTTTTTTGTTGGCCTGGATGACGATTGGACCCACCGGCACGAATGTATTCGCGTTTCTTACGCGCAGGATGAAGATACCGTGCGCGCCGGCGTTACCTTGATCGCCGACGAAGTAGCGCGCGCCTACCGAGAGGACTAGCAAGACATGAGTATTTTTGATCGGGACAACCGACCTTTTGATGACGAAGGGTTGGCACGACATATCGAAGCGGCGCTGACGGTGGACAAACCCGCCGCGCCCTGGCAGGAATTCAGCTACTCCCTGCTGAAACGTTTCTGCAAACCCAGGCTGGTCAATACCAACAACATCCCCGACGAGCCCTGCCTGTTTATTGGCAACCACTCCCTGTTTGCACTCGATGGCATGATACTGGGACCGGTGATGTACTTTGAACTGGGTCGCTTTTTGCGCCCGCTGGGTGACAGGTTTCTGTGGAACTCAACTACAGAATCCCTGTTACTCCGGCAGGGTGCACTGGTGGGCGACCCACAGGTATGCAGCGCCATGATGGCAGCCGGCAAGGACCTGCTGGTGTTCCCCGGCGGCGCCCATGAGGCCACCAAAACCGCCGCTGAGAAGTACACGCTGCTGTGGAGGCAGCGGCATGGTTTCGTACGCCTGGCGGCCCGGCACGGCTACACCATCATGCCCTTTGCCATGGTCGGTCCCGATGAGTTTTACAGCCACCTGCTTGAGGGTGAGGATATTCCCAACACCACCCTGGGCCGGCTGCTGACGCGCTTTGGCCTGCTCAACGAGAACACCCGTGCAGATATGTTACCCCCCATACCCCGAGGTGCGTTGGGAACGCCAATCCCCAAACCACAGCGCTGCTATATTCAGTTCGGCACGCCCGTTGGATTAAAGCAATACGCCGGCAAGAAGACCGGCCAGCAGAAGTTGTTGAATATCCGCGACGGAATCGGCGCACAAATCGAAGCTATGCTGGCAGAATTGTTGCTGTTGCGTGAACAAAACCGGGGCAAGGATGGCTTGTTGCGGCGCCTGTTGACGATCTAGTGTGTGATTCGCAAGAATTTCCACGGGGCGCTACACTGGTACCCCAGTGAACCTTGCTCCGCCAATGACCGTGATTCCATTCAACAATAGCTATGTGCATCTGCCTGAGATTTTCTTCAGCCACCAATTGCCCGAGCCGGTAGCGCAGCCCAGTCTTATTCGAGTCAATCACGACCTGGCCCAGACGCTGGGCATAGCGCCCGCCTGGCTGGAATCAACAGAAGGTGTAGCCACGGTGGCAGGCAACCACATACCCAGCGGCGCCCAGCCCATTGCGACGGCCTATGCCGGTCATCAGTTTGGGGGGTGGAATCCACAACTGGGTGATGGCAGAGCGGTATTACTGGGTGAAGTCGTCGCCGGCGATAGCATTCGATATGACATTCAACTAAAAGGATCGGGACGCACCCCCTATTCCCGTGGTGGCGATGGCCGCGCGCCGCTGGGACCAGTGCTGCGCGAATATATCGTTAGCGAGGCAATGGCTGCGCTGACCATTCCCACTACCCGCGCCCTGGCGGCGGTGACTACCGGTGAGCGCGTGATCCGGGAGCAGGCACTGCCTGGGGCGGTGCTGGCAAGAGTCGCCCAGAGCCATATTCGTATCGGCACCTTTCAGTTCCTTGCTTCCCGCAACGACCGCCGCGCACTGCAAACCCTGGCAGATTACGTGATTTCCAGACACTATCCGGCGGCAGAGGATTCCAGCAACCCTTACTTGCAGCTATTGCGCGACGTCATCAGCCGGCAGGCACAACTTATCGCCCATTGGCAGTTGGTGGGCTTTATTCACGGGGTAATGAACACCGACAACATGCTGCTTAGCGGTGAGACCATAGATTACGGCCCCTGCGCCTTTATGGATGCTTTCAACCCGGACACGGTGTACAGCTCCATCGACCACGGTGGCCGCTATGCCTATCGCAACCAACCGGGCGTAGCCCATTGGAACCTGGCCTGCCTGGCGCAGACCCTGCTGCCGCTAATCGATACCGATGAAGACAAGGCAGTTGCCGTGGCGCAACTGGCCATGGACGAGTTTGCGAGCCTGTTTCTGGACGCCCATCAACAGGGCATGGGAAAGAAACTGGGGCTACAGTTGAGCGGCCAGGATGATGAGCAACTGGTAGAGGATTTATTGAGCTTGATGAGTGATACCGGCGCAGACTTTACCCTCACCTTTCGGCGCCTGGCCGAACTGGCGGCTCCCAATTCCGCCATGGAGAGCGTATCACCGCTGTTTGAGTTTGAGGAAGACTTACAGCCGTGGCTACAGCGCTGGCGTCAGAGGTTTGATTCAGAAGCAGCCGATGCGCAGCAGCGGCAGAAAATCATGCTGGCGAAAAACCCGGTTTATATCGCCCGCAACCACTTAGTGGAAGCAGCCATTGTGGCGGCCACAGAGGACCATAACCTTGCGCCTTTCCATGCCCTGGTCGAGCGGCTGGCCAAGCCCTTTGACTACGATGCAGATATGGCGCGCTACGCCACCCCACCGCGACCCGAGCAAGTAGTTACACAGACCTTCTGTGGCACCTAAAGAATTACCGCGCGCCGGCCGTTGCGCATAACCCGCTCCATTTCGTTGCTCATGCGCTACTGCGTTGCTGTCAGGTCGGGCCAGGTATCGGCCAGCCGGTAACCACCCGGCCAGGGGTCTTCCGGGTCCAGTGTGTGCCGGTGAGTCCCGGTAATCCAGGCCCTGCCAGAGATCAGCGGCACAATTGCCGGGCGATCTCCGACCGTAATGATTTCGTCAATCGTACAGGAGAACTGTGAGCCGATGACCGATTCTGCGATATAGCGATCGCCCTTGGCCATCAATCCCCGGCTGTGTAAAAGCGCCATACGCGCGGAGCAACCCGTACCAGTGGGGCTGCGATCCAGCTTACCCGGCTGAATTGCCACGGTATTACGGCCGGTCCACGCGCCCTCTTCCTGGCGCAGGGGGCCGGCAATCTGGCAAAACGAAATATGCTTCCAGGCGGGGTTTTCCGGGTGATGAAAGCCCAGTTGTTCGTTGGCGGCATTGCTTATGGCAATGCCCGCCACGGCCATCTCGCGGGCTTCATCGGTGGTAATCGCAAAGCCCAGCGCCTCGGCATCAACAATCACCAAGCTGTCTCCACCATAGGCCGTATCAACCCGCAGGCTGCCCATACCGGGCACTTCTATCATGGCGTCGAGTTGGTCGACAAAGGAGGCAACATTGCGCACCGTAATGCGCCTGGCCTTGCCACCCTCACAATCGGCAACAATGCGCACCAGGCCACCGGGAGCTTCCAGTGTCATACGGGTCTGTGGCTCCTGCATGGGGACAATGCCCGTCTCCAGCAATACCGTAGCAACACATATGCTGTTGGAACCGGACATGGGCGGCGTATCTTCGGGCTCCATGATGATCCAGCCCATTTGCGCAGCGGGGTGTTTGGCGGGCACCAGCAAATTGACGTGCCGGAATACACCGCCCCTGGGCTCATTGAGAACAAAATTACGCAGAGTCTCATCCTCGGCGATCCAGCGGGATTGTTCCCAGATCGTCTCACCCGGCGGCGGTGCTACACCACCGACAATCACATCGCCGACTTCGCCCTCCGCATGGCAACTAACCACATGAATGACGTTCTCATCCGTCATCGTAAGCCTCTCTCTTGCAGATAGCGCACGGTCAAATCCGTGTGGTCGGTAAATAGCCCATCTATCTGTATCTTTTTGAAGAAGAGATCGAGTAAGGCGTTATAGCCGGCAATGCTGCGGGGCAACTGATCGGCGCGAAAGGTGAAGCCGTGTACCGGTAAGCCGGCCTGCTGCGCATAGGCCACGAACTCCGGCGCGTCGGCAAGGCGGCGTATCCATACACCCACACCATCGGCATATTCTGCAATTCTGCGCGCCCGCTGCTCGGTCAAATCGTCATCCTTGAGCAGTTGGATGAGCCTTATCTCCGTGTGATCATTCAACAGCCGCAGAGTGGACGCATCAAAGCACTGCAAATACACCCGGTCTTCAGAATCCCGATAGCCGTAGGCATACAACTGCCGTAACACGGCGCCGACAATATCTGCCTTTTGCTGCGCATGAAACTGCGGGTGTTTTAACTCAACATAAATGCCCACCTCGCGGCCGGTGCTGCGGTTGAGGCCCTGTATCAACTGAATTTCCTCCGCCAGGGTGGGTACTCGCAGAATTACTGTGCCGGTGGGAAAACGGTCCGGAAAAACCGCCTCACCCCGGTCGTCGCGGCGCTCTCCCACCAACAGTTGTTTTACCTCGGCGAGGGTGAAATCAATCGCATAGTAATGCCCATCCTCGCGCATTCTGGCGGGGAATTTTGTGGCCACATCGGTAGTGTGCTCCAACACCACGTCGTGCAGGACAATGGGCACCTCATCGCGGGTTAGCACCACATCCTGTTCAATATAATCGGCGCCCATAGCGTGTGCCATGGCTACCGCCGGCAGTGTATGTTCGGGCGCATAGCCGCTGGCACCACGGTGTGCGATAACCAGCGTATCGCCGGCAAGAGATCTGCCACAGGCGATCAGCGCCACCAATAATGTCATCAGCCGCATCATTTGGGCCTGCGCTTACTGCGACGTTTGCCCGGCCTGCGCATGGCAGACCTGGGATAGCGCGGCAATTTGCCGGTGCTCAGATAGCGGTGAATGCTCTCCTGGGCGCGAATCTTCACGGTTTTGCCGGTCGGCACGCGCCTGTTTACCTGCCCGGCATCCAGCACCCGCGCCTTGACGTTGTCGTGCCATTGCTGGTCGAGAATGTCTTGCAGCAGCTTTTGGGCACTGCTGTCAGTGATCGGGCACAACACCTCGACCCGATGCTCCAGGTTGCGGGTCATCAAGTCTGCTGAGCCGATGTAGTACAAGGGCTTGCCACGATTGTAAAACACATAGACCCGTGCGTGTTCCAGATAGCGGTCTACAATTTGTACACAAGGGATTTTATCTGATTTTTGTAAGCTACACATACCACGAATAATAAGTTGAACATCGACACCTGCATCGCTGGCTTCATACAATTTCTTGGCAATATCCACATCGACCAGGTTATTGCATTTGAGCGTCATGGAGGCCTGATAACCATCGCGGGCATTTTCGATCTCCCGGTCCATCAAATCCACCAGGCCGGAACGTGAAGTGTGCGGAGATACCAATAATTTGCGATAACCGGGCCGCTTGTAGTTGTAGCGCAAAAAGTCAAAGACGTTGAATACGTCTTTGCCAATATCCTGGTCATAGGTTAGCAAACTGAAATCAGCGTATGAACGGGCTGTGTTTTCATTGAAATTGCCGGTGCCGATATGGCTATAAAAGCGCATCCCTCCTTCTTCCCGGCGCTCTACCAACAACAACTTGCTGTGTACCTTGAGGCCGGGCACACCAAACATAACTTCAATGCCGCTGTCTGCGAGACGCATCGCCCAACTGATATTGGCCTCTTCGTCAAAGCGTGCCTGCAATTCCACTATCGCCAGCACCCGCTTGCCGTTCTGTACTGCATTGATGAGGGCATCACAAATACGGGATTTTTTCGCTACCCGGTACAAGCAAATTTTAATCTGGGTAACGTCCGGGTCCAGCGCCGCCGTTTTCACGAAGTTAATGATGTAGTCGAAGGGGTGGTATGGGTAATAGAGCAATATATCCCGCTGGTGAATATTCTTGAAAATGCTGCTAGGCCCTTCCAGGCGCGGCACCGGTATGGGCGACAAGGGCTTGAACTCAAGGTTCCCGGGACCGACAAAGGGGAAGGCCATGAAGTCTCTGGAGTTGTGATAACGTCTGCCGGGAATGGTGGAATCGTACTTACCAATATTGAAGTGCTTGGCTAGGTACTCCAACAGGCGCTTGGGCATAGCGCTGTCGTAGACGAATCGCACTGCTTCCGCCTTGCGTCGTTGTTTGAGACTGGTCGCCATTTTTTCAATCAGACTCTCCTTTATATCCGTATCCAGCTCCAGCTCCGCATCCCGCGAAAATTTGATGGTATAGGCGGTACAGCGACTAATAGGCATGACATCACGAAATACCTGCGGCATACAAAAGCGAATGATATTGTCCAACACGATGAATACGGTGCCGCGCTTGCCTTTCTTGCGGGGTATTTCAATAAAGCGCGGCAGACGGTCGGTGGGCACTTCCACCAAGGCATAATGGTTATCTCGCCCCGAGCGAATATCCACCGCCAGGTAAATTGATTCATCGGTGAGGTTATGTAGCCGGCGTTGGCTTAGCAGCAGAATTGGTTCCAGTTCCGGCAGCACATTATCGGCAAAGTAGGCTTGCACAAATTGCGCCTGCCCCTCGTCCAACTGGGTTTCATTCACTATGTAGATGCCACGCCGACGCAGCTCTGGCAACAGGTGGTCATAGGTTTTATCAAACTTCTTTTGCAGGGCCACAACCTGGTTCTGAATATCCTCCAACAGCTCTGTGTACTGCTGCTTGCCGGTGGACGAGACCAGCGACACCAGGCGGCGTACCTCAGCCACCTGCACGCGAAAGAATTCATCGAGGTTATTGGAAAACATACCCAGGTAGCGCAAGCGTTGCACCACCGGCACGGAGGAGTCTGCCGCCTCCTGCAGCACCCGTTCATTGAATGACAGCCAGCTCAGCTCGCGGGGCATGAACAGACTATCGTCCAGGTTCCCCATGCGACGCTTGATGGGATTTACCATTATCTTTCCTTAACTACCACTTCTATTTACGACCAGGCATTTACGACCAGGCATTTACGATCAGGCAACAGATCAAGCGCGGAATTTTTCACCGCGTGAAACTGCCAGTCCCGTGGATAACGTCCTTCACTTCCCACTGGTTAGCGGTGACGCTTACGAACTACGCATGCTACCCAATAATAGACCATGAAGAACCAAAAGGTTGCGCGGTGGTTCAAACCAATTTGGGTATACTGGCTATCGGTATAAATGCTGCTCTCAATAGCCACAGAGGATTATTGTATGATCAACAGCGGTGACAACCGGTTGATAGTTAACCGTGAACATGTGCCGGATATGCAATCGACCAATGGCATCCCCGATGTGGATGCACCCAACAGGGAATCTGCCCGTGATGACTCCGACCCTTCATGTACCTGCATTGCCAAGGCGTGAATCTATGAGCAAATTTATTTTTTCTGCGCTGTTGTTTTTGTCCGCAGCGGCCACTGCCGCTCCACAGACCGTCATGCAGGGCGTACCACCAAGTCGTGACAGCCAGGCCACATTCCAGAATTATCGCGATGCCCCTTTCAGCCGGTGGACCTTTCGCAACGCCGGCGCACCCATGAACGTGGTGATGGTGCCGCGCGCAGGCACTATTCACCGGTTTGACAAGGGCGGTATTGGCGGTTGGGACAGTGCTGCCTTTGACGAGGTGTTTGCCGACAACTACGGCGATGGCGTGATTGTTATTCGCGGCAATCAAATTCTGCACGAGCAGTACTTCAACGAGTTCAATCGCCACTCGCAACATATCTGGTTCTCGATGACCAAATCCCTGGTCTCCGCCGCCTTTGGCAATATTCTTGTGACTGGCGACGTCGATCTGCAGGACTCCCCCGCCGACATCATCCCCGAGCTCGCCGATAGCGGCTTTGCCCGTACTACCGTGCAACAAGTGCTCAATCACACCAGCGCCATCGATTTTCACGAAACCTACACCGATTACAAATCCGATTTCTTTCTTCACTACGCACCGGCCATGAATATGGGCTGGTTGCCGGGCGCGGCGGATGTACAGCCGGATGATGCTGATATCTACGGCGTACACGATTTTCTCGCCAAATTTATCAAACCCGATCCAAAGCTGAGACCCGGTACGCTGTTTGATTACAATTCAGCCAATGCAGACTTATTGGGTTGGCTGATCGCCAGGGCCAGCGGCATGCCGCTGCAGGAATACATACAGAAAACCATCTGGTCAAAGCTGGGAGCAGAGCACGATGCCTACCTGCTGGTAGACCGCGCCTTTATGCCAGTGGCGACCGGTGGCATGAATACCACCCTGCGCGATGCTGCCAGGTTCGGCATGATGATGCGTGATCGCGGCGAGTTTAACGGTCAGCAGGTGATCCCCGCGGTATGGGTAGACCAAACCCTCAAGCTCAACCGGCGCAATATTTCCAATATGGGCCGCAACAGGAAGTATCGCGGCGAACCCTGGCTGGCCTACCACAACATGTGGTGGGTGTTGAACGCGAACCCTGGCGAGTATTGTGCCGTAGGCATACACGGCCAGGTCATCTACATCAACAGGGCCGCCAACACGGTCATGGTCTGGTTCTCCAGCCAGCCCACCGCGTCATCGGCGCAAAACGCCAACTTTCATGCCAAGCTGGATGCCGGCAGAGCCCTGGCGAAACAACTGGCAGGAAACCAGCCCCCAAAATAGACACCGCCATTAATGTGCCAGGTCTGGCCGGGCGCTCGGGTTCACCAATGGCGACTTTGGCCCCCTCTTCGCACAATCGCCGCGCCATTGCCGCGCCGATACCGGTGGCACCACCACAAACAACAATGACCTTGTCCGTCAGGTATTATTATTGGAACCCCTGGGGATTCAAAGTGCGCGCGGTATAACGAATAATACCCCCTCCACAACAGGGAGCAGAATATGGCCATGCCGGCAGATATCGGGATCATTGATCTCATGATGGGTATTCCCAGCGACGAAAAGAACCATTGGTACGACTACATGAAACCCATGTTTTTGGACGAGGAAAGCCGCAGCATGTTCAGCATGCCGGCCCAGTACATGTTCAATGTGCCGGACCTTGCCGATATTAGCGATGGATTGGCCTACACCATTGAGCAGATGGACAAGCACGGTATCGCACGCTCCATGATCGGCATCAATGGCGAGCCGGAACGGGTCCACGAAAGCGCCATCAGGGCACACCCAGACCGCTTCTTTGCCAGCTACGAGTGCAATCCCAACCTGGGTATGGAAGAGGTGCGCAAGATACGCCGTCTCAAGGATGAGTATGACATCAAGGCGGTAACAGCCTTTCCGTCTGGCACTAACCCGCAGGCCCCCATCAACGACAAGCGCTGGTACCCCATTTACGCCGCCTGCGTAGACCTGGATTTTCCCATTTGCATTTGCGTGGGTGTGCCCGGCCCGCGCCTGCCCATGGAACCGCAAAAAGTCGAACACCTGGATGAGGTGTGCCGGTTTTTTCCCGAATTAAAAATCGTCATGCGCCACGGCGGCGAACCATGGACCGAGCTGGCCTGCAAGCTGATGCTCAAATACCCTAACCTGTACTACTCCACCAGCGCATTTGCGCCCCGCCACTACCCGCAGGATATTATCAACTACGCTAACACCCGCGGCGCAGACAAGATCATGTACGCGGGCTATTACCCCATGGGTATATCCCTGGACCGCACCTTTACAGACATGCCCACGGTGCCTTTCAAAGCGGAGGTGTGGCCGAAGTTTCTGCGCGATAATGCAATCAGGGTGTTTGGCCGGTAACTCTGCTATAAATAGCGCTGGCTTATTCATCAGGGAACACCATCATGTTAACCATTCACCACCTGCGCATCGGGCGTTCAATTTTGCTGTCTGGCTGCTGGAAGAGCTGGAACTGGACTACCAACTCAAGGCGTACCTGCGCCACCCTGAAACCATGCGCGCTCCCCCCGAGCTCAAGCAAATTCACCCGCTGGGTAAATCGCCGGTTATCGATGATGACGGCCTGATACTGTCTGAATCCGGCGCTATCGCCGCCTATCTGCTGGAAAAACACGACCGGCAGCACAAATGCTGGCCCGCTGCCAGCGACCTGCGCACCTGGGCGGAGTACACGCAGTGGCTGCATTACCCGGAAGGATCTGTGTTCACTCCGTTGTTGCTAAAAATGCTCGCCCTGCGCAGTGGCGAACCCCAGCCCCTGATGGAGGGCTTCGCCAACCCCGAAATAGCCGCACACTTTACTCACATCACCAATCAACTCGGTGACAGGGAATTCATCCTCGGTGACAGCTTTAGCGGCGCCGATTTTGGTATTACCTACATGATCAATATGGCAGCAATGCTGGGCCAATTGGAGCCGTACCCCAAACTGGCCGCCTACCTGCAACGCAACCTGGCCCGACCTGCCTATCTGCGCGCCGTAGAGCGAGCCGTAGAGTAAAGGCATCATGACTGCACCGACGGTATTTTATGACCCTACCGCAGAGCCTGGCCGGGCGGAGCAGAAGTTTCGGCAGCGGATATTCTATTTGCTGCGGAACTCTGCGCCCTGAAAATTGATCTAAAATGCAGTGAAGTTCTTGCGCAGTACTCAAATATCACGGTCTGGTTGGCTACCATGCAAGCCCTGCCCCATTACCGGCAATCTCACAAAGTGTGGGATGCTGTGGTGCCGCTAATATCCAGGGAGTTGCAGCCACCCGAGGGTGTTCTGGAGTCAGTTACGCCAGCGTGTGAACAAGCACTGCTTTAACCTACTGCGATACAATAAAACGACAGGTGTTAGCTTCTAATCCATCAAAATCACATTCAAGGATAACCGGGTGGCTCAGCTCTTCAAGCCACCATGAAATTACAGAAAGAATGATGCACTACCTAATAAAAGGTAGATAGGTCGCGTGGTATGACAATTGTTACAGCGAAACGCTTGTTTTCCACAGTACTGGTGCTGGTGCCTATCCTGGTTTTCATGCGCTTCATACCTATCGAAAATATGAGCAGTGCCGGCCTCCTGCTTACTATCGGCTTAATGGCCATCCCGATTGCTATTCATCGGTTGGAGTCACTACTGTCCGGTTAATTATTGAATAAATTCAGTTGGTTAGAAACCATGTCATCCTCCAAGATATGATTGGTATCGAATAAGTCCTTGTTTAAAGGGATTTTCTCGAAAAGGGTGACTGAGAATACCTGTAACAAAGTGTAGAGCGAGGCATCCAGATTGAGGCGCTTCTTGATGATGGCCACCAGCACGTACACCGACACGGCAGTCCAGATTTGCACTTTGACGGCGTTCTCTGACGTGCCGTAAAACTTCTTGATACGGAGATGTTGCTTGATCCATTTGAAAAACAACTCGACTTGCCACCGGGCTTTGTATAGTTCGCAGATGGTCGTCGGTGGAGGACCAAACAGGTTGGTCAGAAAGATGAGCGTTTTCCCTGTCTCTGGATCTTTGAAGCGAATGCGGCGCAGATGATGGGGGTATCTCTTCTGACTGTAAAACCCCGACAGGGCCACCGTCTGATCGCAGATAATACCTTGCGCCCGGTCGCTCGGCGCCGAATATATCCTTCGCAAGTCGGAATTCGCTTTGGCGCGGGTGACAAAAAACGCGCCGGAGTCGTGAAGTGTGAAGAGCCGCTCGAAATCGAGATAGGCGCGGTCCATTATATAGATTGCCGCGGGTTCCGGAATCATCAGATCGAGCACGTTGACATCGTGCACCTTGCCATCGGAAACATGTATAAAACTCGGGATATTGCCACGCAGGTCCAACAGCGTATGCATCTTCACCGCCGCCTTGGTGCTGCGAAATGGCGCCCATGGAAACAGCGACAGACAGAGATCTATTGTGGTGGAGTCCAGCGCATAAACCGTGTTCGTCAGGTCCAACCCAAGATCCTCTTCGGCATAGAGTTTTCGAGCTTGCGTGATCAGCCGTTGTGCAAACTCGGCGTAGATTCGCCAGTCTCTTCGTTCGTTGGCATCGGCCAGGGTAGAGCGCTTGATCGGCGAACCAATGCCCATGTGGTACAGCTTGGCCGATTGCGCCGAGAGACACGCTTCGATATCGCGCAGGCTCTCCCTGTAGGTCAACTGCGCAAACGCCAGAGCGCGAAAATGTTCGGCGCAAGGAAGTGTGCGAATACGATGATCTCCATCGTACCGGGACACGAGCCGGTGAAAAGTTTTCCACGGAAGAAAGTCCATGATCTGTGCAAACAGCGTCTTTCCGGTATACATCGAATCGTCTCGGCAACAAGGGTCTACCAAGAGAATACATTATCGGATTTGCGTTCAAGTCGGGGACACCCTAATTTTGCTGTAACTCATTGTGGCCATTGAGAAAATTCCGCTTTGTCGAAGTTTTAACCGGACAGTAGTGGGTTGGAGTATCGACTATTTTCCCGAAGGGCTGTTCTTGCTCAAGGGTGCACTGAAGCGGGCTGGGCGCGTAAGCTGCTCTGGAACGGCACTCTTTTGAAGATATTCAGCTATATCGCCGCGCTTTTCATCTCAGCCCTTTTATTGATTGTAGCCGTCACACTGAACGACAGGGAGTGGGCTGTCATCTACGTTGCTACGGTTCTACTTGTCGCTTTGGATACCGCCACATTGCCGCTCGCGATGCGGCAGGCACATGGGGATTTTCTACCGGTATTCCATCGCGCGTTGATCAAATGGCCGGTAATAATATTGGTTGTTGTGGCGTCTTCCTATTTGGCCTTCAATGTCGCGTATCCCGTTTATATTGACCAGGATATTGCCGTATTGGTTCAACGGTCTTTTGAGGAGCAATTGGGTCGGTTTACATCACCATTGCTTGGTTATACGCACGCATTTTTATCTGCCGCTGACACGTCGGTCATGTACCTTGCCCAAAATTATGTTCCACGCATTGAAAGCACTGCGGTCAAGTGGGTGATATGGCTCTATTTTTGTCTTAAAGCTGCTATATCGACAGTCCTGTTGATCTACCTATTGCTGGGAGGCCTCACGCTTCTATCCATCAAGGAGCGTAAGGGTTGGAGGGTGCTGGGCGAGTCCCTTTTCGAGAAGTATTTTACGCTCACGCTAATTTGTTTGTTTGCGATCTATATCTATGCCGTCACCATACACATTTCACCCAAAAATATTGTAGGCGAGCAGAAATCCGGGAAGTGCGATGCTGCACTCAGCGCTCTTCAGTCGACAAATGCTGAGCGAACCCGAAAATTATCCACTGAAGAAGAAGCACTGAAACTCTCTGTCGAACGTCGGATTGATGGCGAGATCGCCGGCGTTTTCTCGCTGGCAGAGAGTAGGGTTGATCCATACCTGGACTGGTACTTCTCTGTAAGGGGCGAATATGAGCGAATGGGCGCCGGCGTTGCGGCGAAAATAGCATCCGAATCACCGGATAAGCCAGATGAGTTTGACAGACGAATTACGGCCAATATCAATACGGCGTTGCAGAGCTTGAGCCGGAAGATGGATGCGGTGGTTATAGAGAGTATTAATGCCTCGGCCAAGGGTGCCCAATCCTTGTTACTGGCAGAACTCCCCCTTGATGAGTGTCTGCCGAAAATAAATCGGGAAGCATTGGTCTTTGAAACGAAAGCAGTCTATGTCGGCAAATCGCAGGCTTTGTTTGCGGGCGGGGCCATCGCTGCCATTACCGCGAAAAAAGCATCTGCTAAAGCGGGTGTAAAAGTCGGCGCAAAACTCGCGGGAAAGTGGGGCAGCTCTGTAACGGCGGGCTTGGCCGGGGCAAGTCTCTGCGGGCCATTGGCACCCCTGTGTGGTGCGGGTGCCGCTCTATTCGCGTGGTTCGCCGTGGATGCCGCTGTGGTAACTGCTGATGAGATGCTGAACCGTGACAAGCTGCGCAATGAAATTCTCACGAATCTCAATCACCGGAAAAGACAGATTCGTGATCGGATGGTCAAGATGCAGCATGGAGTCATCTCAGACCGTTACGATATTATTGAGAGGAGGTTTACGATTCCGAAAGATGGGTTTTGACGCCCGATTGATTTGACTCGTTATAAGGCGAGAACAAGCCGGACACCCTCCTCCACTTCCCTTAGCTTCGCGCCTTGCAATCTACCCACGCGCTCAGTGAGAAATGACTTATCGAGTGTAACGATCTGAGAAACGTTCACTACAGACTCACGACCTAAGCTAACACTGCGCTTTGACAGGATGACATTTCCAGGTGCGACGTCAAGTTTTGTATTTGAGGTAATCGCGGCAGCGACAACGGTATTGATACGACTGCGATTGAAGTCATCGGATTGCAGAATCAGTACGGGCCTGCGAAAGCCGGGTTCCGAGGCCGATGGCCCAGGGAGATCGGCCCACCAAACCTCCCCCCGCTTCATCTACCAGTCTTCCTTCGTAAGTAGCCGGCGCTGCATCCTGTAAAGATTTTTGTCAAGACCGGACTTGTCCGAAGCATAGACATCATTGAGCTTTGCGGTGACATCTTCGCTGCGGTGCCGCTCAACAAATTCATGAACGGCAGTTGCATAGAGTTCGCTCCTGGAGACACCGAGCTTCCCAGCGGCTCGGTCAGCAGCCTCGAATACTTCATCCGGGATGGATATTGCGGTTTTCATGTTCTGAGTATAACTGCGGTTATACCAAGCAACAAGCCTTATAAAGCCGCCACCAACGGCGAGTGGCGGAGCCACGAGTCCGGCCCTGGTTAAAACCACCACGCTGGATATTTCAATTGGTAGTGGACGCTGCATAACGATTGAGAGTATTGGAACAATCGCTGACCCCAATCAATCGATGCGTACGCTATGAATCATGTCCAGGCCCAAATTATTCTTCTCGAGTATGCGGTCAGCACGGTAGCTCGAACGCACCAGCGGCCCGGACGCCACTTCGACAAAGCCCAGGTTCAGGCCACGCTGCCGCAAGGCCGCAAACCGGTCAGGGTGTACCCACTCTTCCACCGGCAGGTGGTTGAGTGTTGGCCTCAGGTATTGTCCCAGGGTGAGTATATCGACTCCCTGCTCGCGCAAGTCCCCCATGGTTTGCAGCACTTCCGTCTCAGTCTCACCCAGGCCCAGCATCAGGCTGGATTTGGTCAGCACCTCCGGTCGCACCTGCTTGGCATAGCCCAGCACATCCAGGGTAATTTGATAGCCGGCACGCCGGTCCCGCACTCGCCGGGTAAGTCGCTCTACCGTTTCAATATTTTGCGCAAATACCTGCAAACCGGAATTCACCACGGTGGCAACGGCCACGTCGCTGCCACCAAAATCAGGTGTTAACGCCTCCACTGCAGTGGCGGGGTTTACCTCGCGGATAGCTTGCACACAAGCTGCGTAGTGGGCGGCGCCTCCGTCCTCCAGATCATCTCGGTCCACCGAGGTCAACACCACATAGCGCAGGTTCATCAGTTGGACCGAGCGCGCCGCATTGGCCGGCTCCCGGACGTCCAGCCAAGCACCCGGATTGCCGGTATCAACCGCACAGAAGCGGCAGGCGCGGGTGCACACCGACCCCATTAACATAATGGTGGCGGTGCCATTACTCCAGCACTCACCCATATTGGGGCAGTGGCTCTCTTCACAGACGGTGGCCAGTCGATTGTCGCGCACGGTGTCCTGCACCGCCGTGAATTTCTCACTGCGCTCAATACGCAGTCGCAACCACGGCGGCTTGCGCTGGTGTGGCACTGCGCGGTTGGCATTTTCCTTGATGCCATCCTTGATGGCCGAGAAACCCCGCCCGGTATTAAATTTTGTGCCACTGCCCGGTCTGTTGGGTTCTGCTTTGCTCATACCGCCCATTATGCCTAAACTGCCTAAGGAATGCCCCCCTTGAGATGAGCCATGCAGACCATACCTGGAATAAACGCCGATATTCTCAAACAATTCGCACCCCGGCCCGGACGCCGGCCGCTGCTGCCCGAGCTGAGTGATGCCGCCCAGGTGGCGCTGATGTGCCGAATGCTGTTTCAGGAGGGCTGGAACGACCATATTGCCGGCCATATCACCTACCGCCTGGACGATGGCCGTGTACTAACCAATCCCTGGGAGTTGGCCTGGGATGAAATCACCGCCGGCGATGTAGTCACCCTCAATGAACAGGGCGAAGTTACCGACGGCGACTGGAATGTCAGCCCCGCCATCGGCCTGCACATACAGCTACATCAACTGCGCCCGGCCGTGAATGTAGTGATCCACAACCACGCCCACTACAGCGGTATCTGGGCCAATCTGCAGCGCATACCGGGGGTTTTCGACCAGACCAGCGCCTATGTAGACGGCCCCCTGCCCCTCTACAACGAATACCGGGGCACCTTTGAAGATGGCGACAAAACCATGGCCGCCGCCACAGCGCTGGGGGATGCCAAATGGGCTCTGCTGGCCAATCACGGTGCGCTGGTGGTGGGCAAGGATCTACGCCAGGCACACCTGCGCGCGCTTACGCTGGAATGGCGCTCGCGACGGGCCTACGAAGTGGAGTTAGCCGGCGGTGGTGTGCCACTTACCGAAGCACAAATTGCCGCGGCCGCCCGGCCCGACGCCAATGGCTTTCCCTTTCTCTGGGAGGCCATGGCACGGCGTGAATTGCAGCGCGATGAAAGCGTGCTGGATTAGGAGAGAATGATGACACTGCAAACAACGGCATTACATAACGTCGGGGTCCAAGTGAGTGGCTTTGATATCACCGCTCCGGTAGGCGAAGACCTCAAACAGGAACTCATCTCCCTGTGGAATGAGCACGCCATCCTGGTATTTCGTGGCCAGGACGTCACCCCCGAGCGGCAGATCGAATTCAGCCGCATCTTCGGGCCATTGGAGTCACACCCGATAACGGCTACCACGTCCCAGGAATACCCCGAGCTCTTTGTGTTGGCCGGCAGCCCGGAGCAGGAGAAGTTCCTCACCGCCAGTTACCGGGGACAAACCATGGTCAGCAAGCTGGACTGGCACATGGACCTGCACTACACCGGCAAACCCAATCGGGGCGCGCTGCTGCGTGCGGTGGTCTGCGCCAGGGAGGACGGCTTAACCGGTTTTGCCGACCTCGCCAAAGCCTGGGACGCGCTGGATGCAGAAACGCAGGCCCTGCTGGAGAAAATCGAAGTAAGCTATGTTTTTAGCATGCAGCGCCGGCATATGCGCTATGTCGATCTGGAGGGTTACGAGCCCGGTCCCTACAGCCCCCGCAAGCCCGCGGACATCAACTACCCCAATTTCCCGGAAATCGCCTACCCCGCCGTGGTGACCCACCCGGTAACCGGGCGCAAGGTACTGGAAATCTGCGAGCAATTTCTGGAGCGCATCGTGGCGCCCCACCAGGCAGATTTATCCAACGATGAGGCGATAGAGTTGCTGGAGATGTTAGTGGCACACACCCGCCAGCCGCAGTTTCATTACTTTCACCAGTGGCAGCAAGGTGACATGGTGCTGTGGGATAACTGGCGCGCCATGCACTGTGCCACCGGCACCAGGCCCGGTATCAAGCGGGTTATCCACCGCACCACCATTGCCGGCGATGCCACCCTGGGCCGCGTGGTTGACGGGTAACCGGGGAGTCAGGACGGCCATACCCGGATGCCGGCCAGTTGTATCAACAAAACACCAAAACCAATACGCCTCTACACACAGGCGTTACCATGTGCATAACTTTTGTGGGGATAGCTCAGACTCTGACCCCAAACTATTCAGCTTCGAAGTAAAAAACCCCGAACAGCCCCGCATCATCCTGCCACAAACAGCGCTGGCCAAAACCCGCCGCAGCCGCCAAGCGGGTGAAATCACCGGGGTTGTACTTGTAGGAGTACTCGGTAAGAAGCCGCTCCCCCGCCTGCAATTCGATATCAAAATCTGCACCACAAACCCGCTGCTGCTGCTGACTGACCAGGTGCATTTCAATACGCCGCTGCTGCACATTGTAAAAGGCCAGGTGCGCAAATTTCCGAGTATCAAAATTTGCCGCCAATAGTTGATTACAATGCGCCAAAACATTGAGATTGAACGCGGCGGTTACACCCTCGCTATCGTTATAGGCGGCATTGAGAATAGCGCTGCCTTTATGCAGGTCTACACCGATTAACAATCCACCTCCGGGGCCTACCTGCGCGGCGACTCTCGACAAAAACTCCAGCGCCTGTTGCGGCATAAAATTGCCGACGGTCGAGCCGGGATAAAACAACACCTTACGGCCCATGACATCGACCGCGGGAAGTTCAAAATCGCCGGTAAAGTCTGCCACCACAGCTTGCACGCGCAGGCTCGGCAACTCGGTGCGCAACTGCGCTACCGATGCCAGCAGAAAATCCGCAGAGATATCCAACGGCAAGTACACGCCGGGGTTTAGGGCTGGCAACAGGTGACGCACTTTTTCACAGGCGCCTGCGCCCGGCTCCAGCAGCATACAATCTGGCCCGATACATGCCGCTATATCATCAGCATGGCGTTGCAATATCCCTATCTCGGTACGGGTCGGATAATACTCGGAAAGTTCACAAATACGAGCAAACAGCTTCGAACCCTGCTCATCGTAGAAGAACTTCGCATTGATGTACTTGTCAACCGCCTGCAAGCCCGCCACAAGCTCTTCTCTCAAGGCGCAGTGAACTGCGGCGGTGCGACCAACAGGCTCATCGACAACATCTAAAGCCATTTGGCTAACCTGATTGCGGTGAACTGCCAGCGATCCGGCGGATACAGGAAATTTCGGTAACTGGGGCGAATATGGGACTGGCTGGTTACACAGGAACCGCCGCGCAACACCAACTGGTTGGCCATAAACTTACCGTTGTATTCCCCCACCGCACCCACTGCCGGTGCGTAGCCCGGATAGGGTGCGTAGGCGCTACCGGTCCATTCCCACGCCGCGCCATACCACTGCGCATCTTCGGCAGATACCGCAGCGCCAGGGTGCAGCTCGCCCGCTTCTACAAACTGTCCTTGCGTACTGACGCCGACCACCGCAGACTCCCATTCAAACTCGGTAGGCAACCTGGCGCCCGCCCAGCGGGCATAGGCATCCGCCTCGTAGGCGCTGAGGTGGCAGGCCGGCCTGCTCATATCCAGCGCCTGCAATCCATACAGGGTGTACTCCTGCCAGACCCCGTCGATGCTGTGCCAGTACAGCGGCTGCTGCCAGTTACTCTCACAGACCGTGGCCCAGCCATCGGACAGCCACAACTCTGGGCGCTGGTAACCGCGGTCTGCTATGAACTGCACAAACTCGCCATTACTGACCAGCCGGCTAGCCAACGCATACGGTGGCAGCAACACGCTGTGGACGGGCCGCTCGTTATCAAAACAAAAGCCCTGCCCCTGCTGACCAATAGTTGTTTGAGCGCCCTCAAACTCGCGCCACCGCCATACCACACCGGTGCCCGATGGTGGCAGTGTCGCCGCGCTGTAGGCCGGCAGCAACGGATTGCGCGACAAGCTGTATTTGATATCGGTAAAAAATAATTCCTGGTGCTGTTGCTCGTGGTTTATGCCCAGCTCTACCAGTTCACATATCTGAGCATGCTGTGGGTGTGAGGTATCCGCCAGCAGTTCTCCAATCCCGTCATTGACCTGCTGCCGGTAGGCCAATACCTCACTCAGCAGCGGCCGTGACAACAGGCCTCGTTCAGCGCGTGGATGCTGATCGCCGATGCCGTTGTAATATGAATTGAAGAGCACCTCGAAGGCGGCCGAAAAAGGCTGAAAGCCCTGCTGACAGGGCTTCAGAATAAAGGTTTCAAAAAACCAGCTGGTGTGCGCCAAATGCCACTTGGGGGGGCTGGTAGAGGCCATGGCCTGCAGCGTGTAGTCCTCTATGTGCAAGGACTCGCAGCAACGCTCCGAAGCTGCCCGCACCTGTTGGAACTGCTGTATCAAGTCTGTGCTCATCGAGGCTTCACCAGGTGCCTGGGCAACAGCGCCCGCTCCAACCATTCAAACAGAAACTCAGTGGTAATTGCCAGCATTGCCGCCGGAATAGCGCCCTGCAGAATCAAGTGATTATCGTTGAGATTCAGCCCCACCACGATGGGCTCGCCCAGGCCACCGGCGCCGACAAACGCCGCCAGTGTGGCGGTGCCAATATTGATGATGGCCGCCGTCTTGATACCCGCCAGGATAGTTGGCAGGGCCAGCGGTATCTCTACTTTTTGCAGGCGCTGCCAGGCCGTCAGCCCCATGCCCAGGGCCACTTCACGCAGCAGTGGGTCCACCGATGCAATACCCGTCAGCGTATTGCGAATAACAGGCAACAGGGAATACAGGAATAACGCCACCACAGCCGGCAGCACGCCAAGCCCCAATACAGGGATCAGCATCGCCAACAACGCCAACGACGGAATGGTTTGCAGCAGCCCCGCCAGGTACACCACGGCCCTGGCTACACGCGGATACTGGGTTAGCAACAGGGCCAGGGGAATGGCAAACATACAGGCCAGCAACAGGGCCGTACCCGTCAATTTGAGATGCACAACTGTATTGCGCGAGATATCAGACCACATATCAGGCGCGTCGGTTTCCAGACCCAGATATTCAGCGGCAACCTGCCGCGGCGTCTTGTCGGTACTCCCCACAATGGCGTTGAGCCGACGTATGGTAGTTGCGTCCAGCGCACCCGACATGCTCTTGACGATGGCCAGTGCCGGTGCGGGCAGGCCGGTGCGCACCATAAATATGGCATCGTAGCGGGGAAAGAAATGGCGGTCGTCTGCAAGTAACACCAGGTCAAAGGCATCCAGTTCGCCGTCGGTGATAAAGGCGTCGGTACCATCGAGTTGATCGTTGGCGATGGCCCGGTAGGTGAGCGCGTGCTCCATACCACGCACCTGGTTCGACAAACCATAGTGTTCACTGAATGACGGCCAGCCATCGGCGCGATTGAGAAATTCATGGGAAAAACCCAGTCGCAGGTCTGCATGCTGCACCAATTGGCTAACGCGCTGCAGACCGCGCTCGCGCGCCAGGGGTCCACTGATCGCCAGAGCATACCTGTTATTGAATCCCAACACCGCGGCAATATCGATATTTAGCTTTAGCACTTGCGCTCGCAGCCCAGGCAGTAACAGTTCCGGCCGCTGCAATATAACCTGGCCCAGAGTGCCGGAATACTCCGGGTATATATCGATTTCCCCGGCCAGTAACGCCTCCCACACAACCATGGTGCCACCCAGGCTCAGCTTGCGCTCTACCGTGTAACCCGCCTGCTCCAGTTGCAGAGATAACAGTTCTGCCAACACATGGCTCTCGGCAAACATTTTTGAGCCAATGGTGATGGTCTCGCTGCGCGCCTGCATACCGACAGCCAACAACAGCACCAGCATTAACAGGCGGGCTATCACGCGAACTGCTCCAGCAGCGTTAACAGCAGTTGCTCCGGTTCCAGATCCGGGTAGTCTTCGCGCAATACTTGCCGACTGGACTCTGCAACGAGTACGCCCTGTTCCATCACCACGATCCGGTCGGCGAGTTTCAGCGCCTCGCGCATATCGTGGGTTACCAGGATAACGGTGCGCGGTTCCAGTGCCTGTAGTTGTAGCAACTGCCGGTGTACATCCAGCCGCGTCAGCGGGTCCAGCGCCGCAAAGGGCTCATCCAGCAACAGCAGTGGCGGATTGAGCATCATCGCCCGACACAGGGCGACCCGCTGCTGTTGGCCGCCGCTGAGCTGGTGGGGGTAGCGATCCGCCATACTGGCCTCCAGCGCCACCATATCCAGCAACTCAAGGAAACGGTGCTGTTGCTCTGGCTCGGACCAATCCTCCAGCTCCGCCGGCAAGCAGATATTTTCGCGCACACTCATATGCGGAAATAAACCACTGCCCTGTACCAGATAGCCAATCTGTCGGCGCAGGCTTGGCAGAGCCTGGTAATCGACCGGGCAACCAAACACTTCTACTTGACCCCGGTCGGGCCTGCACAGACCGTTAATCATCTTAAGCAGTGTGGATTTGCCGCTGCCACTACGGCCAATGATGGCGGTCACGGCTGCCTCGACAAAATCAATTGAAACATTCGCCAGCGCCGGGACAGCGGCGTAGTCCTTACCGAGACCGGAGACTTTAACCGTGCTCACGCAGCCGCACCCGGGTAAAACCATGGTCGTTATCGAGCGTGAGTAGGTAATCGGCCCTGGTCGGCAACACCGCCAGGCAATGTCGGGTCAGACGTTCAAAATGATGCACAAATCGTCTAACATCTGACGCGTCCATCAGTGCCTGGCCACAAGCCTTGATTGCCAATTGCTGCTCCTGCAAATGGCGCCACTGCAGGACGGCCTGCATGGATGGTGCCTGCAACATCAGTAATACCTCCAGGCGCGCAAACAGGTCGGCGTAAGCACCCCGCAGTTGCCTGTTCACATACCCACGCCAGCGACCCTGCCTGTCCTCATCGGCCTCCAGTGCGTTGACGGGGTTGACCAGTGCTGCCTCCGCTTGCGCGGGGCAGCCTACACACCACCCTTCCAGCACAATCACATCAACCGCTCCGCTGTGCATTGGCCAATCTTGCCGGGCAACGACATCATCGTCTGCCTTGTTGAATATCGGTAGCAAAATATTATCACCTGCCTGCAGCGCATCAAGTACCGTGTTTAACTGCGTCAAATCATGGGTGCCAGGTACACCCCGGGTGGTCAGCAGAGGGTGAATATCCTGAGCGAGTGCGGCGCGGGTCGCCCGAGCCAGGTAAAAATCATCCAGGCAGAGAGTGCAACAGGCCAGGCCCCGCTGTTGAAGCAGGGCCTGCAGGAACACAGTGACTGTAGATTTACCCGTGCCTTGCGCGCCGTTAAGCCCAACCAGCAATGGTGTTGTCTGACCGGCACGCCGCTCAGCTAACCATTGTGACATGGGCTGCAACCAGTCGTTTATTTGCTCCATATAGGCACCCGGCAGTTGTTGCTGCTCTATAAGGCTGTGCAATGCAGGTGGGTGCAACGCATTCATCGCGATGGTCGCCGGTTCAACCGGTAAATCTGGGGCTGCGCTTTTCCATCTCTGCCAGTACCGCTTCGATCTGGTTGGGCGTGCCAATAATACTGTCCTGCTCCCGCGATTCCATCAGCAATCCCTCAGCCGGACTAATGACTTTGGCCTCGTTGAGCAGGCGCTTGGCGGCGCGGATAGCATCGGGATTACGGTCGGCTATTTGCCGGGCGGTGGCCAATGCCTGTGCCAACGGGTGCTCGCAAATACGGGTTATCAGACCCAATTGCAGCGCTTCATCTGCCTCAAAAATTCGTCCGCTGTACGTCAGGTCACGCACTACGTCGTCGCGCACCAGGTGACGCATCAGTTGCGTGCCGGCCATATCGGGCACCAGCCCCCACTTGATCTCCATGACCGAGAAGCGCGTGCCGGGGGCGGCGTAGCGCATATCCGCTCCCAGTGCCAACTGGAAGCCACCGCCAAAGGAAACTCCGTGTAGCGCCGCGATCACGGGTACCGGTAGTTCGCGCCACAACCACGCCGCGTGCTGGGGCAAATTGCCAATGCCGTGGCTGCGGGTTGCCAGTGAACTTTTGCCACCGCTATCGCCTTCATCTTCACCACCAGTGTCTACCGAACGCTTGCCGCTTGCCATGTTGGCAAAATTGGACATATCCAGGCCAGCACAAAAAGCCCGTCCCTCGCCGGACAAAACCACCACCCGCACCGAACTGTCGTTGGATAATTTTTCGCCAACCTCAGCGATGGCAGTAAACATGGCGCCATCTATCGCATTCATTTTATCGGCGCGCACCAGGGTAACGTGGGCAACACCGCCATCCACCGACAGCTCTACTCGGTCATTCATCGGTAAGGGTTCCTCTATTTTTCAAACACCAGTATAAATCAGTCAGTGTTACCTCGCACCGCTGGATCGAACACCATTCAAGCACCTGATACCGGCGCATCCAATTCGCAACGCCGCTTACCAATCACCGGCCGGCTAATACTCGTAGCGATACACCCGCACTACCGATTGGGCGGTGGTTGCCTTGCCATCTCGAACAATGGGACGAAAGCGCATCTCTTTCATCATATGCAAGAGCGTGATGCGCGCACCCATGTCACCGGCTGGGTCCTGTTCGACAATTTCAACTTCGCGCGCCTGGCCGGCTCGGGATACATCGAACAGGATTGTAGCCAGTGCGTTCTGTTCAGGTTGCGCGCTTATAGCACCCGGTTGGAAAACTGAGTTTTCGGGAAGCTCCACCGGCTCCATAAACAAGGCATCCGGATTGGTAAGTTTGGAACCGTCATCGGCGAGAATCTGCCAGGCGGCTTCGTAACACTGTATCGCCCGCGCCCGTGCATCCCACCACAAATACCAATCTCCCTGGGCAATCCTGGCGCGCGCCAATTCCATCGGGTCATTATTTTCACCCTGCTTGTAGAGATCCACTATCCGCTGCATGGTATTCACTCCATTGCGATAGTTGAAATCTCGCAGAAACCTGAAGCGTTGCGCTTTCAGGTCTGTGCTGCGCGAATATCTTCCCGCCGGCGGATTACCGATGTTGACCTGGATTTCGGCCGCTGGCTCTCCCTCATACTGAGACAGCAAATATTCCGCCTGCATGCGCTGGTACAGTTGTGGGATGAGGGCAGGATCGTCGGGGCTGCTTTTCTCAATTCTCTCAATTTCGTGATGATAGGCATCATAAATATCAACCACGCGGCGGTAGCTGTTACCGGCAAAACCTTGCAGATAGACCTGGCGTTGCCAGTCAGTGTATTTTCCGGTTGCCGCCAGCAGCGCCGGATCGCCGGGTTGGTAGACTTTCTTTTGCACCCTGAACAGGTAGTTGTACCGGTCGTCCACATCCAGTAGCCGGCCCATCGCAAACTGGCTCTCAATCATATAACCCAGTAGAGGCAACTGGCTTTTTGCATAAAGCCCTTCGTTGATACGGGCAAGGTGTAGCGCGCGCCGAAAGTAATCCATGGCCTCCCGGTGCCTGTTCTGGGCCTGATAGGCGCGGCCGATATCCTGCAGTGGTGCTGACAATTCTGCCGAATAGGCGCCACCGCGTTGTTCCGCGGCCGTTACTGAATTCAGATACAGGCCCAGTGACAGGCCGGCAATCGGCACGTCATAATCCGGCTCTGTGGCGGGCCTGTCTGTACCGCGAATAATCTTCAGGCCGTACGGGGTCGGCCTGGCTTTATCGCCATAAATTGGATTATTGTTTCGCTGGGCTGCTGCCGTTAGCGACAGCACTACGCAAAGAGCTAAAAATACGATTTGCCGCAACAACTGAACCTCCGCAGTAGTACGTTCAATATATCAGGTAGTTGTATCGACTGGCAGAACCTGCAACACCCCGGCGAGAGGATGCCTATTAGTTGCGCGCCTGCTCGTGCAGGTGATCGAAATTATTCCAGTAATCCTTTTCTGAGGCGGCGATAACCTTCAGCGCCTCTTCCCGACCGTACACAAAATCGACTTTTACGTCGATATCTTTGCCAGGCTGCATCTTGTAGGTGCTGAAATAGTGCTGTAGACGCTCGGTTTTGATCGCCGGCAGAGCGGCAATATCCTTGACGTCTCCCCAGATATTGTCGCCCTCCAGAACGGCAACAATTTTGTCGTCGGCTTCACCGTCGTCAATCATCTGGATGCCGCCCAATACACGGGCCCGCAGCAGAATGTCGGCGCGAGTGATGTGACGTTCAGAGAACACACAGATATCCAGCGGGTCGCCGTCAGCCACGTCGGCGTGGGGGCAGCGCCTGGCCACCTCTTCACCACAATAGGTACGCGGTATGAAACCGTACAGGGCGGGCGGACTGGAGGTGGTACGCTGCGGGCGATCGACCATCAGGAAGCCGGAGGCTTTGTCGATTTCGTACTTGACCACATCGGCCGGGGTCATCTCGACATAAACCTGCACGATATCTTCGGGCGCATCATCGGCGCGGGCACGCAGACCGTGCCAGGGATGACGACGCCAGCGATTAAAATCACGATTGCCATACATGGGCTTTGCTACTGCCAGAGTGAATTTCGGGGCGCGGATTGTACCACCAGTTCTGGGGTCAGAGTAAAACCGTCATTTATGGCCAGAGGCGTCAGGTTCTGGCCATAAATGACGGTTTTACTCTGACCCCTTACTTAACTTGCTTCAATTGTGCGATGGTTTCTGCACAGGCTGCGTCATCGGCAGGGTTCGACGGCATGGGAAAAGTAATACGCCGTGTCAACCCGCCATAGCTATCCTTAAGACTGGCAGCTATCTCGTCATAACGTCCCCGGGGTACGTATTTTCCCAGAATTTCATCCGTGAGAACCTCTGCCATGCCCGCCCAGTTGCCGGCGCGGGTCAGATCCAGCAGTTGCTGCCCAACATCCTGCCATCCAAACAATTCCAGGCTGGGCCAGTAGGCCGGCGTCGAATAGAGAAAGCCCAACATACGGCGCTGTTTTTCCCACTCTGTCGCCACCGCCTCGTCATCTACCCCGGTTGCCACTAAGGGTCCCAGCAGTAACTTGAAATCATCCCCGCCGCGACCGGCCTGCTCGAATCCTGCCCGCAGCCGTGGCAGGCAAACCTGCGCAATATACTCGGGCGGCGTATTGGTAGGATGGGTAATCATGCCGTCAGCGATACGCCCCACCATACGGGTCATATCCGGCCCAACCGCTCCGCACAGAATCGGTATATTTGCCTGTTCGATTGGTCCAGGATTAAAGAAGGGCTGCAATTTTGTAAAACTGTAATGCCGGCCGACAAAGTTGAGTCGCTCACCGCTTTGAAAGGCGTGAAATATGGCTTTCAGTGACTGCACATACTCGCGCAACTGCGGCACCGGTGAATCCCAGCGCGCCGAATAGCGCTGCTCAATGTTGGGCTTGATCTGGGTACCCAGGCCCAGTTCAAATCGCCCCGCCGACATTTTCTGCAAGTCCCAACTGGCAATCGCCACGGTCATGGGACTGCGGGGGAACGCAACCAGCACCCCCGTACCAACGATTAGCTTGCGGGTGGCGTTGAAGTGCCAGCGCCGCCAACAGCAAACCATCGTGCACCGCATCGGGTACCTGTAAGCCGTCGTAACCCATGGCTTCAGCCCTGGCAGCGTGTGCACCAATATCGCCGGGGCCCATATCTTCTGGAGTAACAGCAAAAACCTGAAACATACTTGATCTTTATATTTAAACAGTTAGACTGATTATCAGTTTAACTTACTATTTATCTATTGCAACAACCTACTGCAACAACCTACTGCAACAAGGAGTGCAACAAAGAGCACAAGGTGTCCGAAAGTGAAACAAGAGCTGGGCCAAATTCTTATGTTGATGGCCAGGGATTTCCAGCGACGGCTGGATGACGACCTGCTCAGCCGGGGTGTAGACGGTATTCCTGAACGCCACCGCGCGGTGTTCCTGCACCTGGGGCAGTTCGGCCCCAGCCGCAGTGTCGAGCTGGCGCAGGCCGCCGGCATTCGTCCCCAGTCAATGATGGTGATCATCCACGAACTGGAGCAGATGAACTTGATTGAGCGGCGCCCGGACCCCCGCGATTCTCGCGCCAAGCTGATCGATTTCACCCGGCATGGCCGCCGCTTCATCGCCGAATTAGGCGACTCCACGGAAACCGTATGGGGGCAGTACGCCGACCTACTGAGTGAGCAGACACTGCTATCAGTCATTCAATCACTGCAGAAACTTCTAGCCGGCGAAGCGCCGGCAAACAACAGGGAGACAAACCATGGGTAGCAAAACTGCCTTGGTGACAGGAGCCAGTCGCGGCATTGGCGCCGAAACGGCGGTAGCACTGGCGCAGGCTGGCTACAAGGTGGCCATTACAGCCCGCACCCTGAAAACCGGCGAGCGACATGACCATATCGGCAATGATGCCCCCTTGCCCGGCAGCCTTGAGACTACGGCCATGGCAATCGAAGCAGTTGGTAGAGAGGTACTGTGCCTGCGAGCTGACATTCTCGACCAGGACTCCATGGTCAATGCGGCACAACAAGCCCTGGCCCGGTTCGGCAGCATAGACCTGCTCTTCAATAATGCCGTCTACCAGGGCGAAGGCAATCAGGAGCGACTACTGGATGTTACCTACCAACAACTGCAGGCCATTTACCAGGGCAATGTTTTTACTCCCCTGGCGCTTATTAAAACCTTGTTGCCGGGCATGCTTGAACGCGGCCGCGGCACCGTTATCAATATGCTCTCCGCTACCGCCTTTATGGACCCGCCGGCACCCGCGGACAACGGCGGCTGGGGTTTTGCCTATCCATCCTCCAAGGCCGCCTTCGGTCGCGTGGCTGGCTCACTGCGAGCCGAACACGGCAACACCGGGATTCGGGTATTCAATCTGGAGCCCGGCACAGTTATCACTGCGCTTATGAAACAAGCCGGCATCGACAAGAAAATTCTCAAACGCTTCAAGCCCTGCACACCCTCGGCCATAGCGGCGGTGGTTGCCTGGCTGGCCGAGAACGATCCCGAGCCGGCATGGAAACCCCTGCAGACCCTGCGCGGACCTGCCATCGCCAAAACACTGGGCTTACTGGACAGCCCCTCGCTACTGGAGACGACTAAGCCATGAACCCGGTACTGCTGGAAAAACGACAAGGCTTTGCCATTGTCACGCTCAATCGTCCCGACGCAATGAACGCCCTGTCGCGAGAACCGCGCGATGATTTTGTCACCGCTCTGGCCGAATGCCGCAGCGATGAGTCTATTCGAGTGCTTATCATCACCGGTAATGGCAGGGCTTTTTGCGCGGGTTTCGATCTCAAGGAGCTGGCCCAGTCCGATGCCAGTGCAGAGCTGAAGTTTCTGGAGTTTCTGGGGTCAGAGTAAAACCGTCATTTATGGCCAGATGCATCAGGTTCTGGCCATAAATGACGGTTTTACTCTGACCCCAGAAATTGTGACCCCAGAAATTGAGAAATTGGAGATCTGTACTATGAACACTAACGCCCCACTGGAACTGGCTATAAAGTACGCCAGGTTGATGGACGACAAGAGCTTTCAACGCCTGGACGAAATAATGGCGGCCGATATTGTCGTGGCGGCAGCGGAGTTTGAATGTGTCGGCCTGGCCGCATTCAGCGCACAATGTGAAAACATACTCAGCAACTACAGCCACACCATGCACCTGATCGGCAACCAGTCGGGCCAATGGAACGGCGACGACTATGCCGGCGAAACCTATTGCGTGGCCACTCACATCTACGAGCAAGATGGGCTCGGCCGCAGGTGGGAGTTGGGCATTCGCTATGACGACAACATTAGCCTGATTGATGGCAGCTACAGGTATACGCGACGCTACCTCAATATCGTGTGGGATGCGGATACGCCGCTCAGATCCTGAGACCAGAACTCCTACGCTGCATTAGTCCGAAAGCAAAAACGCGCGCTGGGAAAGAAAGTTTCTGCTGAAGGACTAGTTGTGTTCATCATGTCCGGTGTGTACTTGCGCCAGGAATGAAGAAATCTCTTCCGCGGTTGATGATATTTTTTCAAGATCGATAGATTGTACAAGCGACTCTACTTTGTGGCCCTTAATATAGGTTTTGCCAAACTGCTGGAAAAGCTTGTCTAATTCTCTATGGGTTTGAATACGGAAATTAGAGAATTTTCTAGGGTTTCGTTTTGTTTTCTTGGCGCGTAGAAATTTGTATAAACCGTCAATATCGATGAAGAATAGGGATTCAATCATTAATTCAGCAATCACATCATTAATCGCCAAGCAATTCTCTATGTCGACAATTTCTTCTAAAACGCATCGCCGATTATAAACGGGAGAGCCTCGACGATCTTGATCAAGGCAAAGGTAAACGTCGAAAGTAGATGCAGGGTGATCGATTGAAAATGATTGGATTCCATCGAGAATTTTCTTATTCACGTTAAAATTCCCATGCATCTGTTTGAATCTTTTTGGTACTCCATCCAAGTACTTTTCGCTCAGGAGTTTGTAGAATTCTTCTTCTGTTTCACCCTCTAACAGAATGAGTGCGTAGTGGAGAGCCATTGTCAGCTATTGAAGTCAGTTTGCAATAGATCACCAAAACTAACCCGGCCACGACCTAGAGCCTGGGTAGCTTCTTTGATTTCAGAGACCAGGTGGCTACGTGCAGAGTGTCCCTGATCGAATACGAGCAGGGTCACTTGATCTGCATTTAGAGAATTTAATACTACCGGGCTATGTGTCGAACAGATAATCGCGCATCCACGATCCACTACATTTTGCATAAGTGTCACTAAGTCTACGATAGCCTTCGGATGGATATATGCCTCTGGTTCCTCAATAAATAAAATGCGCTCATTAAGGTTTGGAGAGAGCAGTAATGCCAAGAGAGCTACAACAATCATCGATCCATTTGATAGCTCAAAAGGCCAAAGAACCTTCTCGTCCTGCGTAAAAAGTAGGTTTCTGTTGGTGATATTCTCGCCGTCCACTGAGTCAAGGGCTTGCTCTTGAAGACTTATGTTGGTTATGCGTAATATCCTTTTGGCCCAATAGCAATATTGCCTCCAGTGCTCGGGGCTTGCTTCGATAATTTTGAGAAATCCATACAAATTTATAGAGGAAATATAGGTTTTGGTTGCCCTACTTCCCAGTTTCTTTCTACCTGGATTCGATCGATTATCGAGAAGAAGAGTCTTGGGGTTTAGTGAAATTATCCTCGCATCACCCAGGCCTTGAAGGAAGTAGTTTGCAATAGGGAAGTCGCGCGAGAAGTCCCTTGCGTGGCGAACCTTGAGCGCAGAAAAGGCCGACATTGTCTCCAGCACGCTAAATTCTTCGGTTTTCCTTTTTTCGAGTTCATTTTTTGCTACACATTTGCCCAGCTTTGTTCGGGACAAAATTGTAGTTTTCTGTCCGGGCTTTCCCTGTTCCTTGGCTTGGAATGTCTCTGAATGTATTCGTAAAGGTTCCACTAAATCATAAGGGTTTTCCATTCCAGGCGTGCTCAAAATGAGTTTATATTCAAATTCCCATATTGAACCATTGTGATCCACTTCCCCTGCTATTATAAAAGTTGGGCGAATAGAGTTTTCCTCAGACATTGGAGTCCATTGGGAGCCGTTTACTCCATAGCCATCAAAAACTTGCTCTCGGTCATCTTCCGAGCCGGCAACAACAAGATGAAGAAAAGCCAGGGCTTCGAGCATGTTGGACTTCCCGGTGCCGTTACAACCGGTAATAACGTGGAAATCCTGAGGATATACATCACAATCTACAAGGTTTTTGTAGCCAGATATAAAGTAGCGAGTTAGGCGCATATATACATCCATAAATGATTAATTACTAGTAAATACATCTTTAAGTGGCCCAATATGAACTATTTGATACATAAATCAAGCACAATTTAACTTTCTTTACCCGGTTTAGCGGAATCGGCATTTGCTCTGGGCAAAGCCTGCTAAAACAAGGCTGCCCGGGCCGCATCGAGAATACGCGGTGCGGTTCTTTCACCCTTGATTGGTTTTATCAATAGGTGATAATTTTTTACTTCGTAGTTTGGAGAACCCCTATGACCGTCAATGTCCACGACCTGGTAAATGCCGACGCCACTCTGGTGAGTCGGCGTTGCTGGACCGACCCTGAAGTCTACGCACTGGAAAAGCAATACATCTTCGGCAAGGCCTGGCTGTTCCTGGGCCACGAATCGCAGATCAAAAATCCCGGCGATTTCGTGCAAGCGTATATGTGCGAAACTCCCATCATCCTGGCCCGTGATGAGAACGGCAGGATTTGCGCCACCATCAACAGTTGCACCCACCGCGGCCTGCCCGTGTGCCGGGCTGATCACGGCAACACCAAACGCTTTGTGTGCCCCTACCACAACTGGTCTTACAAGGTTTCCGGCGAACTGGTTGCCATCCCCCAGGAGCGGCAGGTCATCAACAAACCCGACAAGTCTGAGCTGGGTTTAAAACAGGTGCCGCGCATCGACTCCTGGAACGGCATGATCTTCGGCAGTTTTGATGCGGATATCATCGCCCTGGATGAATACCTGGGTGATATGCGGTTTTACCTGGACGCCTTTTTTCTGCGCTTTCCGCAGGGCATAGAATTTATCGGCGCCCCCCACCGCTGGGTTATCAATGCCAACTGGAAGCTGCCGATGGAGAACCAGTTGGGCGATGTAAATCACGGTCCCTTCCTGCACTCAACCCTCATACCCGATGAGGCCAATGAAGAAATCACGCAATACGGCCTGTCAGTCGTGCCCGCACCCGGGCATGGCGCTACCTTTCGGCTGGTACCCGCAGACACAGCGGTAGAAAATGTAGCCTGGGGCTTTGAGAGCATCACCGGGCAAACCGGCGGTGATGAGTTGCAACAGTACCTGCGCGATATCCACGCCAAGGCCCAGGCGCGGGTTGGCCCCGTCAGGGCACGCATGAAAGGACTTACCTATGGCGTCTACCCCAACCTGTCTTTCCTCTGGTCCAACACCTCTTTCAAGGTGTCGCACCCACGCGGGCCGGGCCAGGTTGAATACTGGTCCTGGTCAGTAGTACCTGCGGATGCTCCGGCACACCTCAAGAAATTGTTGCGCACCAACTACACATCCTTCTTTGGCCCCGGCGGCATGCTCGAGCAGGAAGACTCGGAAAGCTGGATGCAACAATACCAGGGCGCCAATATTGATTTCGCCGATGACCGGCCCTTTTATTACGGCCTGGGATTGGGCGAAGAAAAACCCCACCCGGATTTACCGGGCCTGGTCAGCAGCACCGCCAACGAATACTTCGCACGGGCCTTTTTTCAGCGCTGGCGCGACGCACTCGCCGGCCCCGCTGACCCTGTTGGGAGAGGAGCATAGACATGAGCTGCCACGAGGCACTGACACCGCATCTGCAACTGTCACTGGAGCAGTTTTATTACCGGGAAGCGCGCTTACTGGATAACCGCAAGTACCGGGATTGGCTGGCGCTGTGCGCACCGGACATCAGCTACTCCATGCCGGCCCGCACCAACCCGCTGGTCGACAATCGCGAGCTGGGACAGCAAGACATGATCAGTGTGGAGCGGGAACTTGAAGACCTGGACTCCGACGGCTGCCCGCTTCGCGACGAGAACATTATTCATCTGACGTTGCGTGTCGACCGCGCCTACCAACGCAATTCCTGGGCAGAAAATCCGCCGGCGCGCACCCGCCGAATTATTGGCAATGTGGAGCTGACCGACATCGACGGTGAGCGGCTGTCAGTGCTGAGCAACTTCCACCTCTTTTACGCCAGACCCGGCAGCGCAGACTTTTTCTATGCCGGCCAGCGGCGCGATACGTTACTCAAAACAGCAGCCAGCTACAGCATTGCACGCCGTGAAATCATCATGGATATAGCCGACATCAATGTGCCGACCCTGGGTCTGATTCTTTAGAGAAACAGACCACTGAGGAACAAAAAGGCTATTGTGCCGTCAACCACCATACCGGGCAGGCTCTTTGGCAGCCCGGTCTTGTCGGCCACCATCGAGTAGCAGCGGGCCAGCAGCCCAAACAGCCACGCCACACCCAGGGTGATGTAGATCAGTGGCTCATGCAAGGCCAGCGCCACCAGAGACGAGCCGATGTGCAAACCGCCAAACACTACCCGCGCCTCTGACATAGCCACGGCACTGCCCAACTCAATCTGCTGACTGTCGGTTATCAGGCGTGGTTTAAAGAATCCCACCAGGCCAAGGATTAAGGTGACGATGGCAGCTATTCGCGGCAACCAGTCTATAAGCAGTTCCATTATTGACCTACTCTCATTGGCTAAAGTCACAGCCTAGCAACACCGGACATAAATGTCATGGAGCTCTGCCTTACTGACGATATGCCCGCACCCACTTTCGGTGCACAGTGCAATTATTTATACGATACGGCACTGGCTTTGTTCGGTGAACCGGGTAAAGATTCTGTGCGGTATCTAAACCCGCTGCCGGCCAGCATAGACCCCAGGGAATCCTGGCGTATGCTCAGGCTATTTGAAGACAAGGTGTTACCCTACCTACCACGTTAATGCGCTGAGGAGAGAAAAATGTTGTTACAGGACAAGGTTGTAATTGTTTCAGGGATTGGCCCCGGCCTGGGCGGCGAACTGGCCATGGAAGCTGCTCTGCAAGGCGCCAAACTGGTTATCGCCGCGCGCACGCCGGCAAAGCTGGACGGATCAGCAGCGGAGATTCGTGCCGCCGGGCTGGACAACCCCATCCTTACAGTACCCACAGATATCGCCGACCGACAGCAGTGCAAAAATCTGGTGGAGAAAACCCTCGCTGAATACGGCCGTATCGATGCACTGATCAACAGCGCCTTCAATCCCGGCACATTTGAACCGATTGAGCAGGCCAACCTGGATGGCTGGCGCGCCGCCATGGAGGTTAACCTGTATGGCACCATGAACCTGACCCTGGCATGCGTGCCCACCCTGAAGGACCAGGGAGGCGGTGCTATCGTCATGATTAACACCATGGTGACGCGCCGGGCTATGGCCACACAGGGTGGTTATGCGGCCTCCAAGGGTGCGCTGGCCAGTGCCACATCACATTTGGCGCTGGAGCTGGGGCCACACAACATCCGGGTCAATTCCACCTTTATGGGCTGGATGTGGGGTCCACCGGTTGCGTACTACATGAAAATGATGAAAGACAGCCACCCCGACGGTGCCGCCGGCATGAAAGCCGAGGTCGAAAAAAGCATTCCCCTGCGCCGCATCCCGGAAGATGGCGATTGCGCCAAAGTGGCCATATTCCTGGCCTCGGACTACTCCAACGCCATGACCGGCGCGCAGTTAGACGTTAACGGTGGCCAGCATATGCCCCACTAAGCGGCGTTATCGGGGCAGTTTTATTCATACTGTGAATCGCAGATATATGCCCTTGCAGCCGAGCAAGAGGCTGGCGATATCGGCAATCGTCCAACTGCGGTATGATTTGATACGCAGGCTTTTGATCTGCATCGGGTAGTCTCCTGTGATGTAAGTGACAGGATGGGATGGGATGGGATGGGATGGAAATGTAGGCATTGTCTATTTATGATTGACGACATGCGCCAGCTTGACTTGCAGTTTAGGCTTACATGGTGCCCGCAATGGGGCTCTCGAAAAGATTACGGCTTCGCGAAATTCGCAATGTGGATGACGGGGTACTGGACCCCCCACCTACTTTGATCCTGACAGGGTGAGGTGTTAGCCGCGCAAAAACCGGCGACTGCGCCGCAGATGAGTCACCTGAGTACTTCGAGGATGGCGGTCATGGCACCGAGACCAGCGAAAAGCATAAAGCCGAGGCGGATAGTCAAGTCCTTTTTAAGGTGTTCCATGTCAGCCCGAACGGCCTTGATGTCAGCCCGAACGTCCTTGATGTCAGCCCGAACGTCCTTGATGTCAGCCTTGGTGGCTACCTAGTCGCTAATGGCGGTGCCGATGGTGGTTACCACGGCTTCGGCCAGTTTCTCATCGGCTCCTGCGCCCTTGAGGTTTTTGACGGCTTGATGGGTGTCAAATACAAGAGACGACATACCCTTATCTCCACATTGAAAAAGAGGCACAGTAAGTAAAACACTTTTTGGCGGGGAATGCAGTGGTTTTTAACAGGCGATTGCCTTCGTTCCTCTGGAGGCTCTCGCAATGGGGCTCTCGAAAAGACTACGGCTAACGCCGCTCTGCATCCCCGCCTACGGCGAGGATGCTGCCGCCGCGCAGACGATAGCCTTTGCCGTAGCCTTGTAGCTGGTATTCGGTGTTGCGAAACGAAATAGTCAGGTTCTTGGACAATTTGCGCCTGTGGTGCAGGCACAGGATGAGGGTAAGCGCCTCGGCGCTGTGTAATACCTCACGATGGGCATTGTCGGGATGCAGTTCGGTGAGTTTCTCGTGGGCAAAGGTCGGCGCGGGTTAAACGTTTTACCTGTCGGATGCTCAGTTTTAGTCGCTGTGCCGCCTGCGCTTGCGTAAGCCGGCGACTGATGATGGAGCGAATAACCGATACGCGGTCAAGTTCTGCATGGCTCAATGTGATGCTCTCCTTTGTCATAACCCCTCCTGCAGTCAAAAGGGGACATTTTAGCTTTGGAGAAAGGGGACATTACAGCTTTGGGCTAACAAGGAAGAGGCTTGTACTCTTCCTTTCGGCTCGTTTAGTATAGAGTTGCACACTGAAGCCGGGCGATACGACCCGGCAACAAAACATAATTATAAATTGAATAAAGGAAGCCGTATGTCTAACCCACTCAGAAAGACCCCTGTTGTTGCAGCGTTGGCCCTGGCCGCAGCAAGCCCGTTTTCACACGCACAGCTAATGCTGGAAGAAGTTATCGTCACCGCCCAGAAACGGGCGGAAAGCCTGCAGGATGTACCTATCTCGGTATCTGCCATGCAGGGCACCAAAATTTCCGAGGCGGGTATCGGCAATATGTCAGCCATCGCCGACTACATTCCCAACCTGCACATAGCCGAAGCACCGGTGAATACCAACATTTACATGCGCGGCATGGGCTCGGGTAACAACCAGGCCTTTGAGCAGTCGGTAGGCATGTATATCGACGGCATCTACATGGGCCGCGGTCGCCAGTACCGCTCACCCTTTATGGACATCGAGCGGGTGGAAGTACTGCGCGGCCCCCAGGGCACCCTGTTCGGCAAGAACACGGTGGCAGGCGCGGTCAATATCCTAACCGCCTCCCCCAGCCTCGATGAGGAGTTCAGGGGCAACGTCACCGGGTCCGCCGATTCCGATAACGGTTATGAAGGCGAACTGATGCTAAGCGGCGCTCTCAGCGATACATTTGCGCTGCGCCTGGCCGCCAAGTACAGGGAAAGTGATGGCTTTGTCGACAACAAATTCCTCGGCGCCGACGAACCCGAGATGGACGAGACCACCTGGCGCGTAACGGCCGTATGGGAGGTCACCGACAACCTGGATGCCAACATCAAGTACAGTCAGTCCGAATACAACCGCGACGGTGTGGGTTCCGGCGGCTGGCTCTACCTCGACGCAACACAACGCAACGCCCTGGTGCCCAACCGCAGCGCCTTCGCTGATGCCGCCTACAATGTGATGGATTTCGCCTACCCGGAGTACGCCGATGTCATCAGCAATGACTTTGATATATACAAGGACAACGGTTTCGGCCCGGATGGCGGCAACCCGCTAACTATCGGTATCAACCCGGAAAGCAGCGCTAACGACAGCGACAACTTCGCCACGACACTTAACTACTACCTGGGCGAATACACCCTCACCTCGGTGACCGGTTATTCAGAATACCAGTACGTGGATGGTGCCGACGTGGACTGGCTGCCCGTTTCCTTTATCTCCCGCGATGACGATCAGGTATTCGACCAATGGAGCCAGGAAATCCGCCTGACCTCTCCCAGCGGCGGTGCTTTTGAGTATATCGCCGGCGCCTATTACGAAGCGAGCAGCATGGAATTTGACCGGCGCGTGGAAATCGATTCATCCCTGGGTGGGCTGTTTGAAGATATGACAGGCTTACCCAACCTGTTGTTCGCCTTGACCGGTGGTGCCTACGCCGCCGACCGTGTCGGCCGCCAGCACCACTATGAACTGGAATCGGATTCCTGGGCCATATTCGGCCAGGGCACCTTTACCATCGCCGATGACTGGCGCCTGACCCTCGGTTTGCGTTACACCGAGGAAACCAAGGAGGTGGAGAGCACCCAGTTCCTCGGCGATACCATTACTGGCATCGGTGTGCCCAGCGACGCCTTCTTCCTGAATTTTATAATGGCAACCAACTTCAATACCTACTCTTACGATTACCAGAAAGATCGCGATACCGACCAGTGGATTCCCTCGGCTAACCTGCAGTGGGAATACAGCGATGACTCTATGTTCTATGCCTCGTTCTCCCAGGGCTTCAAAAGCGGCGGCTTCACTTCAGCCGATGATGGCCAACCGGGTGGCCTTCAGCAGGGCGAGTTTGCACCCTATGACCCAACCGTACCCGGTGATGATTTCGAGTTCGCTGACGAGGAAGTCGATGCCTTTGAAGTTGGTGGCAAGCACACCCTGCTGGATGGCGCCATGACCATGAACTGGGCGGCCTTCTACACCGAGTACACGAACTTGCAGATATCCATCTTCAAGGGCGTGGGTTTCACGGTAACCAATGCCGATGCCGAGGTGAAAGGCCTGGAATTCGATATGCTGTGGCAGGCCACTGAGGGACTGCGTCTGGGCTTTAATGCGGCCTATCTGGATGCAGCGTGGGACAACTACGGGCATGCGCCCTGTACCGCACTGCAACTGGATGCAGACACACTCTGTGGCGTCGAAGGCGGTGCGAGTAACAACGACTTGTCCGGGCACACCACCACCTTCGCCCCAGAGTATTCGGGCACGCTGTTTTTTGATTACAGCTACCTGATGGGCACTGGTATGGAGATATTCGCCGGTGGTGAAGTTAACTACAGCGATGACTTTAACTCCGCCGGTGACAAGGACCCTATCGATGTTACCGACAGTTTCACCAAGGTAAACCTGCGTATAGGATTGCGTGCGGCGGACGAGAGCTGGGATATCATGGCCTATGGTCGCAACATCACCGACGAGCTGGTCTATTCAATCGCCTTCGACACACCGGTGCTGGCAGGTTCGCACTCGGCCCAGTTCGACGAAGGTGCGGTATATGGTGTACGTGCCTCCTACCGCTTCTAAGCCGGCTTAATCTCTCTTAAGCGGGGCGCCGTCAAAGGTGCCCCACACTACCAACTCCTCCACTGCCTTTCTTTTCAATTTGGTGAATAACGTTATAGGGCGTTTCGCCGGCCAGAGCTTGCGCGGTGTAGCGCTGGGCTACTTGGCCCTGGCTTTGTATTCCCTGATCTCTTCGTTGAACTCGGCCGCCACTTTTTCCATCTCATCGACCGCTGCATTGTGCTCCTCCACGCGCGCCACGTCTGCCTCAGCATCGGCTTCACCGTCGGCACTCTCTTCTTCCGGCATCAGGCAATCGAGGTAGGCCTCGGCGCCAGCCACGTAGGCCTGCACCGCCTGTTGGCCATCTATCATCGCCTGCAGTTCAGCGATGTCGCCATCGGGCAGTACCGGTGTCTCGGGGCGAGTGCACTCAGCGGTGGCAATTGTGGACGTCATCAAAAAAACAATAGCAAGAAAAACTTTCATTACTGGCATACCTGTATCTGTTATTGGAGGCGGAAACACTATCACCTTACACAAAAATTTCCAATCCTGCGGTGTTTGGCACATAGAACCGGCGCAGGGACTCCGCCTGTTCGTCCAGCTCTATGACCGGGGCAGACCCTGGGCAATAGCTAGAGATTGACCCAACTGTTGAGAGAGTTCAGTCGAAACTCGGTGCCTTGGTAATCCAGCACGATGGAGTCCCTGAGGATTTCGGTCAGCCGCAGCCCCGGCTTGACCAGATCGCCCTCGTGATACGTCTTGCCATTTAATACCACGTCCTTGTCCTGGGGCGACGAACCCCAGCGGTGGGCGGTAAAAAACAGGCTGGGAATTTCATCTTTGGTAGTTTGGCGTAACTCACTGATCAGGGGTACCTCGTGTTCCGCGGCGGGGCGCTCAGCCAGGGCCTGCTGGGCCGCCTGCGTCATCGCCTCTATATCAATAGCTACAGGTGTGTCCTCTTGTTGCGGGACGGGAACTTTCTGTTGAGTAACCGGGGCGTACAAAGCGGCAACACGGCTGTCTTGCACCAGCGCTGCTTCGGCCGCACTATCGGCAGCAACAATCGCCGGCTCAGGGGCAACAACATTCGTGGGCTCAGCCAATAGCTCTGACAGGGGCGCTTCATCCGCTGTGTCCGGTGCCGGGGTCGGCGCTACAGGGGTCGGCGCGGGAGCATCCGCGGTCTGCCCCAACCAAAGGCCCAGTGCCAGGGAGGCGAAAATAACCGTCGCCAGCGGCCATACTACCCACAACCGGCGACGACCCTCCTGCGGAGCGGCGTGGTGAATAGTGTGAAGCCCGGGTGTAGCCCCATGCTCAGGGCGATCCTGCTCTGACTTATTGAGCGCATCGAGTATCAGCGACATCAGGGTTGCAACCTGGACGCTGCCGGGATGGATGCCCCAGAGGTGGGCGCCCTTGAGGTAGAAAGATTTGCCGCCTCACGCCCAACAGCCATATTGAGTCTTAACAGGGTTTTCAAACCAACCACACCATCATCGCGCAGATTAGACTTGCGCTGAAACATGCGCACCCGTACATCGAGCGCCTCATTAAATACCTCACCGGCCAATGCCTGTGACTGACCGTCGAGGCCCGCGAATTCCCGTGCCAACCAGGCCACCACCGGGCCACTGTCACCGCGCCCAAAAGGCGCCCTGTAAGCCGCCGGTGGTCGCCACATGATCAGGTATTCACCCCGCCAGAGCGGCCCCAACCGGGCCAGTGGCATCGCAAGCTCCTGCCCTTCATACAACAGTTTGCCCATTTCTCCATTGATGCCAACCAACACCGCACTGGCCGCAAAACGAGACGGCGTCAGCAGCGCTAAAACTGCCGGGCGATCAATTTCCAACAGCTCATCCCAACTTTGCGCCGCCAGTGTTTCACAACGCCAACCACCGTCCCTGGCGGCAGCACAGGCGTCTGCGGACCCATCCAGGCCAATACCCATATAAATGGCCAAAGCCTGCCTGGCGCGCGCTGGCCGGCGCACCCAGGGTGTCAGCGCTGCGGGCTCACTTGCCTGCACAACTTCTGCGGGAACAATTGGCGCAGGAGCCGCCGAGATGGGCGTTATAACTTCAAGCCCGGGCGGCTCAGCCCGGCGATTGTGCGTTTGCCAGCCCCACACGGCAGTAACCGCGAGTACCGCAATGGCCGCGGCCAGCCCCCACGCTTGCTTGCTGACACCCGTTGCAACTGAACTGTCTCCCAACACCTCGGCCGCTGCCTGGTTGAGTATTTTCGCGTCTACACGGGTTTTGTTCTGGCCGTAAGTCCCCAGCAGCATACGATCACAAAGCACGTTGATAAGCCGGGGGATGCCACGGGTATGTTTATAGATACCCTTCACCACAGCGGCAGGAAATAGTTTCCGGTTGGCCGGCAGGCCAGCGACCTGTAAGCGGTGGCGGATATAGGCATCGGTCTCGTCCAAATCCAGCGGCTGCAAATTGTAGCGCGCCGTGATTCGCTGACTGAGTTGGCGCAGCTCGGGCTTTGACAACATGACACTGAGCTCGGGTTGACCCACCAGAATAATCTGCAACAACTTGCGGGTATTGGTTTCCAGGTTGGTCAACAGGCGAATTTGCTCCAATACATCAAGTTGCAGATGCTGGGCCTCGTCGATCAGCAAAACCGTATTGCGTCCCCGGCTGTGGTTCTCCAGCAAAAAGGCGTGTAGCTTGTCGGTCAGATCCTTGAGCGTCGAGGTTCCGTGCGCGTACTCAATACCCAGCTCATCACAGGCCGAGGCCAACAGTTCATCGGCGTTCAGGGCCGGATTTAGAATAATGGCAATATCTGTTTCGGTTGGTAATTGTTGTAACAGGCAGCGGTTTATCGTGGTCTTGCCGGTACCGACTTCGCCGGTCAACAGGATGAAGCCACCACCCGCGCCGACACCGTACAGCAGGTGCGCCAGCGCATCCCTGTGGCGTGCGCTCATAAACAGGTATCTGGGATTAACCGCGATAGAAAACGGCTCTTCCTGCAAACCGAAATAACTGTAGTACATGCTGGACAGGGGCTTCCGGGGTCAATCAGACAGCCTTGCATTATGCCCAAGCCCAGCGGGATGTTCTATAGTAATGGCACTGCGTTTACCTTGGCCGGGGCCGAAGGCGGCCGCTGCGAGTGAGCCTGGTTGCCGGTCTTGTTAATAGGCACTCTGGCTGGCGCGCAGCTATTAGCTGTAGGCCACAAGGTTACCGCCTTGACAGAAACGGCCTACCGCTGGATCGCTGCCGACATCAACAAGCTCAGCGACGCGGCCCTGTTGGCGCGCCTGGATAGTATCGAGAAGCCGTGGCAGGTGATCGATGTGCAGGTTTCACTCGCGAACGATGAAGTGGAAGTCACCGTAGATCATGGGAGCGGTAAATTGACGTGTCCCAAGTGTGGCAAAGCCTGCTCCGGTTACGACAAGCGGCAGAGGCGCCGGCGCCATCTTGACACCTGTCAACTCAAGACCTTGCTGATGGCTGAAGTGCCCCGGGTGGAGTGTTCAGAGCACGGCGTGGTTACGGTGCATGTTCTCTGGGCAGAGCCTGGCAGCGGATTTACAGCGTTGTTTGAGGCGCTGGTCATTGACTGGCTGAAAGACGCTTCAACCCGTGCGGTGTCAGAACACCTAAGACTGAGTTGGAATGCCGTGGATGGCATCATGCAGCGCGCAGTGAAACGTGGTCTGTCGCATCGAGAGGCGCTGTCACCCAGGCAAATCAGTGTGGATGAAACCTCTTACCGCAAGGGCCATGACTATGTCACGGTGGTGACGGATCAGGAGCAGTCGGTAGTGCTGCATGTTGCCGAAAATCGGGAGACCGATAGCCTGGGCTGAATTTTACGACCGGCTGTCTGAGGACCAGAAAAAGGGTATCGAGAGCGTGTGCATGGCTATGTGGCCGGCCTATATCAGGGCAACTCGAGAGGCACTGCCCGATGCGGATAGCAAGATCGCCTTTGACCGTTTCCACGTTGCGCAGTACATGGGCAAGGCTGTGGATCAGGTGCGCCGACAGGAACACCGGCAGCTGATCAAGCAGGGCGATGAGCGGATGAAGGGTAGTAAATACCACTGGCTGCGTAACCGGAGCAACATGAGCTGGCACCAACAGCGCAGTTTCAGCGAACTACGACAATCTTCCCTGAAGACCGCCAGGGCGTGGGCTATCAAGGATCTAGCCTCCCGCCTTTGGGACTATCGGAGTCGCACCTGGGCTGAGAAGGGCTGGAAACGCCTGATCAACTGGATGGCCCGTAGCCGGCTCAAACCCATGCAAACGACGTCAAAAACCCTGCGGAATCACCTTTGGGGTATTCTCAATGCGGTGATTCGTAAGGTCGACAACAGTCACGCTGAAAGTATGAACAGTCGTATCAAAACGCTGAAGAGCCGTGCTCGGGGTTTCAGAAACAGGGAGCGATTCCGTACTGCAATTTACTTCCACCTGGGCGGATTACAGCTCTATCCGGAAGGAATCAGGGCCTGAATGACCCACTACGATTGGGGAAGACCCTTTATTCTTGACAGAATGTAGTTTTCAAACTACTATTACGCCATGTATGAAGTGGAGCAAACTGAACAGTTCGAAGCCCGGTTAGGTAAACTCCGTAACCGGAAAGCCGCAGCCAGAATCGCCGCAACCATTCAACGATTGGGTATGGGGCTTGATGGCCGATTGGAAAGCTGTAGGCGGTGGAGTACATGAAATCCGTCTGGATTATGGTCCTGGTTACCGCGTCTACTTCACGTTTCAAGGTGAAAAGGTAATTCTGCTTATGTGCGGCGGTGACAAATCCAGCCAGAAACGAGATATCACCAAGGCTAAAAAATTGAAGGAGGAATACAGCAATGGTTAAACAAGCTCGCAAATTCGACGCGGCAGCCGTCCTCGACTCTGACGAGGCGATCGCCGAATATATGGTTGCTGCTTTTGAAACCGAGGATGCAGCATTTATAGCCGATGCGGTTGGCGTGGTCGCCCGGGCACACGGTATGAGCGACATTGCCAGGGAATCCGGCTTGTCGCGCGAACAACTCTATCGTTCGTTCAGCGTGAGTGGGAACCCCACCCTCAAGAGTATGTTGGCTGTCATGAAAGCCCTGAGCATGAAGGTCACTGTAGAAGCACTACCCGGGCATCCATCAAACTACGACTAGTGTACTGTATTAAATTGATTGCTGAGATGCGAGTGATTGACGCGTGCGCTCTACTTTTACCAAAATCCCCTCGGCAGATTTTGTCCAAACAAATGGCTTTTTGTTTTCGTTATGCTTTTCGATGAACTTCACGATGGATTCCTCCAACTCTTTCACCGACGTGAAGACACCGCGGCGAAGCTGCTTTTCTGTCAGCAAACCCAAAAATCTCTCCACTACATTTAGCCACGACGAACTTGTTGGAATAAAGTGCAACTTACTCTTTTGTTTCGCTTTATCCAGTTCCTTACTTTTTCATGTTTGTGCGTCGCGTAGTTATCTACGATAAAGAGCTCTTTTCGTCGACACAAAAGACAACGGAATTCTCAAGCGGCGACAAATACAATCCAACAATATCGCGTAATTTTTCCTCAAAGGCAGGATCGTCACTCACCTTGAATTGCGCAGTCAGGTGTGGCTTCAGGCCAACGTCACGCCACACCCTATTGATAAAGGAATGATTAATTCCCAACACTTTGGCGAGACCACGGGTTGTCCAGTGCGTGCCATCTTTCGGCTTTTCCTGCGTGGTTATCTTGATTATTTTCGAACGCAGCTTCGCTTGGTCTGCAGAATTCTTGCCACCATGATTTCCCCCTCTTGGCAAATCCTTTTCTATACCCTGAATCCCTCTCTCAAAAAAACGATTACGCCATCGGCCTACCTTGTTGACGTCAATGTCCAGCTCTTCCGCTATTTTGTAGTTGGGAATATCGTCAGCGGCATAGTAGAATCTGTAGTGGTCACCGTTGCCTCCGATTGTAATCTTTCACGACTTTCCTTTTCCTTCTTACTTTGATTCGGGGGTTTTAGCCCCTTTCAGTTGTTCTACCGCTTTATCAAAACTGTAGAATGCTTCAAGCGCTTGCCCGGCCTCCTCGGCCACATACTGGGCTTTGTGAGCAATCAGGGCATCGGCAAAGTCCAGCGACTTACCACGTACCGGCTTCGATCCCTGATAGTCCATCAAGGCCGACCACACCACTTGGGAACTTTCAAACCGGAAAGCGCCGTCACCGATCAGACCACGCACAACCTCTATGATGGCCGCCTTGTCCAGACCATAGCGCTTGCCGGACAGTGTCCACACGGACTCCGCCAACACCACATCGGTAATTAATACTGGGCGCTGCTCCTCAATCACTGCTGCTGCTTTTCGGTGCTGGGTCACATCGTCGGCTAGCAGATAACGCAGTAGTACATTCGTATCAACTGCTATCACGCAAAATTGTCCTGCCGTGATTCCTCCTCCGTGATCGTTTCATTCGCTTTGGTGCCCTTGAGCATTCCCGCTGCTGTTCCGACCTTTCTCTTGATGATGTTGAACTGGTTGCCGTGTCGCAAAATCTCTACATCGTCACCGGGATTGATGCCCAGTTCATCGCAGCCAGAAACCGGCAAGGTAATTTGTCTTTTAGCGCTAACTTTTGGCATGGAGTTTTTTCTCCTAAAGCTTTACTCGATTAGAAATGTAAAGATAACATAAGTCTTTACTTTTAAGAAACAGTAAAGATCGAATATTTCCCGCTTTAGCCGTGGGCGAAGCCGCGAATATCAGGTCAGCCCGCCATATCCCAGACTTCAAAGCCAAGGCGCTGAGCCAGTGCGTCACATTGCGCTCGAATGACCCCGATATCGTGAAAACCGGACGAATCCCAGGCTCAAAAATTACCACGGCTATTGGATGAAAATGCCAATCTTAATACGCTGTATATCCTGAAGGAACAGCTTCATGCCTGGTGGGAATCAAAGACTGTCGAACTGATGCAAGAGAGACTGGAAGCCTGGTGCCGGATAGCCGATCAATCGACCATGCTCTACCTGAAGAAGTTTGCAAAGTCGTTGAGAAACCACTGTGTGGGCATTTGCAATTACGCGAAGCACAAGCTCACCAGCGCCAGGATCGAGGCTGGCAACATCGGTATCGGCATGATCCGCAAGCGCGCCAGAGGCATCAGGGATACCGAGTATTTCAAACTCACGATCCGACAGTCTTCCCTGCCGGATAATGACTCGATGTTCTATGTTGCGGCCTAATATTCACTCACAAGACCGGAGAAGAACCGAAGAAATAAGGAATTTTTCCTATTAATCAATAGATTAAATGGTGGAGCTATGCGGGATCGAACCGCAGACCTCAACACTGCCAGTGTTGCGCTCTCCCAGCTGAGCTATAGCCCCAAAAGAGGTGCGCATTCTAGGGTTGCGCCCCCACTCTGTCAACTCGTTACTCAATCAGTTGGGACACCTCTACCCAATCTCCCGGTAGGCCTTCTCCAGCCGTTTCATGGCTTTTTTGGATACGCCGCCCAGCACATCAATAGCGTGGCGAATCCTGGCCCGGGTCATATCCGGGCCTAACAACACCATGGCATCAAACACCGAGATGGAAGCGGCCGAGCCCGATACGGCGATAAAAAATGGCGCCAGGAAGTCTTTCATTTTCATATCGGTGCTGTCGGCCACAGTTTTCACATCGGCAAAAATCGCATCGCGCTGCCAGTGGCGCTGGGCGTCGAGCTTCCACAGTACAAACTGTAGCGTGCGAATCAGCTCTTCGCCCTCGGCTTTCACCTCGGTAAAACTCTCGGCGGTAAGCGGCAACACACCCGACACCAGAAAACCCATCAGCGGCGCCAGGTCGCTAAGCGTTGCCATGCGTTGCCTGGCATGGGGCAGTACCGCCATCAGGTTCTTGCGATTCAGCGCCCAGTCCTGCAAGCGATCGGCCAGTTGCTCATCGCTGAGGTCTTCCCGAATCCACATGCCGTTCAGCCAATTGAGCTTTTCTACATCGAAAATCGGGCCACCCAGCGATACCCGCTGAATATCAAAATTGGCCTGCATATCGGCCAGCGAAAACTTTTCGCTCTCATCGGGCATAGACCACCCCATACGCCCCAGGTAGTTGAGTAGCGCCTCTGGCAGATAACCCATGCGCTGATAGTAGAGAATACCGGTGGGGTTCTTGCGCTTGCTGAGCTTGCTCTTGTCGGGATTGCGCAACAGCGGCAGGTGGCACAGCACCGGCATATTCCAGCCAAAATATTCATACAGCAACTGGTGTTTGGGCGCCGAGTTAATCCACTCCTCACCGCGCAACACGTGGGTGACCTCCATCAAATGATCATCTACCACGTTGGCGAGGTGGTAGGTGGGCATGCCATCGGATTTCAGCAGAATCTGCGCATCCACCATGCTCCAGTTCAGCTCAATGGTGCCGCGCAGCAGGTCGTCTATGGCGCACACACCCTCTTTCTCGGGCACCATCATGCGAATCACCGCCGGCTCGCCGGCCGCTTTGCGCTTCGCAATCTCGGCCTCATCCAGAATCAGGTCGGAGGGTTTCAACGCGGTGCTATCACCCGTCGCACGGCGCGTTTCGCGCAGCTCATTCAATTCCGCGGGGGATCGATAACAATAAAAGGCCTTGCCCTCGGCAACCAGTTGTTCGGCGTACCGGGCATACAAGTGCATACGCTCACTCTGCCGGTAGGGGCCGTAATCGCCACCCACATCCGGCCCTTCATCCCACGCTAGGCCCAACCAGCGCAAGGATTCCAGAATAGCCTGTTCCGAATCGGGCGTGCTGCGGGTTTGGTCGGTATCTTCTATGCGCAGCAGAAACTTGCCGCCGTGCGCCCTGGCAAAGCACATATTGAACAGTGCTATATAGGCGGTGCCCACATGGGGGTCACCGGTGGGCGAGGGGGCGATTCGGGTACGAACAGTCATTATCAGTCCAATCTACAAAGGCTATCGTGAGGCGCGATTATACGGGATTTGCCCACCCTTCCCCACACTATGCCCCACAAAAAAGCCCACCAAAAGGCGGGCTGCAAGGGGATAGCTCGATTGATGCTTTTACAGCATCAGATCAAGATCAGGTCGACTTCGGCGATTTGGCCGGTTGAACCCAGGCCAGCCAATGTGATCATGCTGATCTCTGTAGCATCGATCGCGTCGGTATGCATATCTCCCGCCGTCACCACAAACGCAACCAGATTTTCGGCGTTTGTTGCGAACAAAACAAAATTCTTATCGGCCAAATCGCCGATGCCCTCCGGTGCATAATTTGTCAGGGCTGAAACATAGGCTATCGCTGCAGCAGTATCTGCCAATTGCGGTAGGGCGGCAGTACCATTACCAATCGCTTTATTTGCCCCGATATTGGTAATTTTTCCGCTGAGATTGTTATCCGCTGCCACATTGGTAGTCAACACCGGAAGAGCCGCTCTAACCAGAACGTCCTTGAAGGCGGTGTCTGTTCCGGCAATATTAATATCCAGGCGCAACTCATCATCATCGGCGGGGCCGATACTGTCGAAATCCACAATCATCGCGCCGAGTTCGTCCATTGAAATCGTGAATCGGTCATCACCGGTTCCACCGGTGAGCGTTTCGCCGGTTTCGGCATTACCGAGAATATCGTCGCCGGCGCCACCATCGAAGGTATCGACACCCTCGCCCCCGGTCAGGGTATCGTTACCGTCACCACCGGTCAGGGTATCGTCTCCATCGCCGCCGGTCAGGGTATCGTTGCCATCGCCACCGGTCAGGGTGTCATCTCCATCGCCGCCGGTCAGGGTATCGTTGCCGTCACCACCGATCAGCGTGTCATCTCCATCGCCGCCGGTCAGGGTATCGTTGCCATCGCCACCGGTCAGCCTGTCATCTCCATCGTTACCGGTCAGGATGTCATCGTCCGCGCCCCCGTCGAGATCGTCATCTCCGGTACCACCGGTAAGTCTGTCATTGCCCGCACCACCCGTGACGGTATATTTCCCTGTGTGTGCATCGCCGAGATTAATGGTGTCGGCACCTTTGCCGCCGCGTATGGTAATAGCGCCAGTAGCAATCGTTTTGTCCCTGCCGTTGAAAGTATCGTTACCGTCACCGAGGTTATAGGTGAATGTACGCGTGATTTTCAATACATCGCCGTCCTGCTCCGTTACCACATTGTTGGCTGCTGAACCGGTGACGGTCACTGCCGCCACAGTCGCATCATAGACAACGTTGGCAAGGTTCAGACTGGCGGCGCCCAGCACGAAGGTCATGCTGGTCGCAGCACCCATGCCCCATGTATCGAAGTAGTTCAATACGGTCTGGTCCAACTTGACGACAGGTTTAGCAGCAGTGAAGGTAATATCATCAAATGCGGTCATCGAGCTACCGGTCAGATTAACCTCGTTTGCACCGGCAATGGTCAGATCGCCGCCCACACCGCTCAAGGTACTCACCCCAACAATGCCGCCACCGTTCAGGGTCAGCGCTACCTCCGTCATGTCCGAGTCCACGTCCAGTGTGGCAATATCGTAAATGAACAGGTTAACCAATTCCAGATCGCCGCCAATTTCATTCAACAGCAAGGTGCCAGTGCCGCTGCCATCCACCAGTGTCAGCCCGAAGCCCAGTTGCGCCTCTTTAATCTCAATGCTGTTGGCGGAACCAAAATCGATCTCGTACACATTCAGGCCGCCGGTAATGCGGGTCAGGTCGAGGCTACCGCTGGCCTCCAGAGCATCGCTGGCGATAGTGTTTGTCCCCACAGTTTCCATGTCGTCGCCACCAAACAAGACCGGCGTGGTATCATCCAGAATGGCATCTATTTGCGTCTGGGTAAGCACCCAAACCACGCCAGGGCCTTCAGCACCCACCAGCAGATCCCAGCCCTTCAAGGTGGTTCCGCTGAGATCATATCTGCCCGCTGAAGCTGCCGTGATAGTCCCACCCCCTTCCTTCGGACCCACCAGGTTCACAACATCATCCAGTGTATTGGCATTCACTGTCAGGTCTACAGCGGATGTCAGAATCTCAATATCGTTAATTTCAGTACCGCTGAAATCAGCAGTAACATTGCCGACAATGATCAGCGTATCCACGGCGCTGGAGCCGGTAATCAAGGTGAAATAATCCGGGCCGAAACCAGTGTTTGATAATGCGCCAAGCAGGCTCAGCGAGACCGCTGATTCCCCCTCAAGGTTGCTCAACAACAGGCTTTCAACATTGATGTCTTTGTTGTCTTTGCCCGGCGCTATTTCCGTCAGGTCTATCGTCTCGCCGGTGAACTCAATAATATCCGTACCTGTCTGTCCGTCTACGGTTTCACCTGCCAGACCATCCTCATTTTCATAGACAAAGGTGTCGGCGCCGGCGCCACCGCGCAGGGTGTCAAGGCCATCGCCACCATCGAAGCGCTCATCCGCATCACTGCCGTGAATATTATCGCTTTCATCACTGCCGATAATTGACTCAATGCCGGTCAGAGTGCCGCTGATATCGGACATGCCATCGCCATCAGTATCCGCCTGGAAGGTACCGTCCAGAGTCACGGTGTAAACACCATCAGCATCGGAGAAGTCCACCGTATCCACACCGGCGCCACCCCGCAACTTCGCCTCAAAATACTCTTCCATTATGAAGACGTCATCGTGACCCGACCCGGTGACGGAAAACTCGGTCTCGGAATCATCGCCATCCAGGGTGACGGTAACCCCCACACTAAAGGCGCTGTAATCTGCGGTAGGAGTGTCATCGGTCAGCGTGAAGAAGCCGTTCAGTTCATCCACCCGGTCGGGAATGGCCGCCTTAGCGGCAAGAACCGACGCCGATGTGTCTTCCACAGTGGCCAGGAGAGACTGGGCGGCGGGAATATTCGTTGCCGTGTAAGGCGCATTCTCGGCCTCTATTTTCGCCGTGAAAGCATTGGCCACCTCTATTTTGTTATCCAGCGCTACCCGGTCTTCATTCTGTGCGCCGTTGGCAATATCAAGTGCAATAGAAGCCAGCGAGGCCGCGCCGCTATCGAGCAGACCGGAATAAAAATCCAGGCCTTCCTGCTCGGCATCGCGGTTAAACATAAACCGGTAGAGCCGGTTGATCAGATCCTGGTTGGTGGAATTTGCAGCGCGAATGACCAGGAATTCCGGTGAGTCGCCAAAAGCACTCAGCGCCTGGTCTACATCACTGGTATCGGTGAAGTGATCAGTCCAAAATGCCAGTCCGCCGGGGTCGGCCGGACGTCCGTAGTAAGACACATATAACTGTTGCGCCTTGTCGACAATTTCTTGATTGGTAGCCATGGTCGATCTCCGTTTCGGTCTGAATTTTTATCTATATTTCAGGGCTTTAGTGCTTATTGTTAAAATCGTTTCTCAAGAGTGTTTGAATATAACTCTCTATTTTGACGGAAACAAGCCCCCTATTATTCCGCTTTTTTGGCAATTTTTCCACTTTTTGCGCCTTCCGGGGCACCCTAAACGCTGGCTGTGGGCTAAAATAACCGCTCTTTGGTAGCGACCGCCTGACAAACAACCAGTATCCATATGCCTGTAAACCACCGCTTCTGTATTGCGCCGATGATGGACTGGAGTAATCACTACTGCAGGTTTTTCTGGCGTCTGCTGACACGCAACGCCCTGCTGTATACAGAGATGGTGACCGCGGGTGCGCTGATACATGGTGACAGGGAGCGGTTCCTGCACTACAACGCAGCGGAACATCCGGTGGCTCTGCAATTGGGCGGCAGTAACCCTGTAGACCTTGCGCTGTGCGCCCGCTGGGCAGAGGAATGGGGCTACGATGAGGTAAATCTCAATTGTGGCTGCCCCTCAGACCGTGTGCAATCCGGCATGTTTGGCGCCTGCCTGATGGCCCAGCCGCAGTTGGTAGCTGACGGGGTAGCGGCCATGATCGATGCCTGCGGCATACCGGTAACCGTCAAGCACCGTATTGGTATTGACGACATGGAATGCTACGAAGAGATGCGTAACTTTGTCGATATTGTCGCCGCCGCCGGTTGCACAACCTTTATCGTGCATGCTCGCAAGGCCCGGTTACAGGGCTTGAGCCCCAAACAGAACCGTGAGATACCGCCGTTGCAGTACGATTGGGTGTATCGCCTCAAGGAGCAGCGGCCGGCGCTGGAAATCGTACTCAATGGCGGTGTAAACTCGCTGGCGGCATCACGCGATCATCTTGCCCGTGTTGACGGCGTGATGATCGGCCGGGCGGCCTACCGGAATCCGTATATGCTGGCCGAGGTTGATCAGTCGTTGTTTGGAGCCGGCAACACCGTGTCGACACGTGACGAAGTAATTGAGCAATTGATCCCCTATATTATTGATGAGCTTCCCAAGGGTGCCAAACTGAACCACATTACCCGCCATATGCTGGGCTTGTACCAGAGTGTACCGGGAGCCAGGCAATTTCGCCGTCACCTGAGTGAAAATGCCTACCGGGAGGATGCCGGTGTGGTGGTGTTGCAAGAGGCACTAAGCCTGGTGCACCGGCAAGCAGAGAGGCCAGCGGTATGAGCAACAGGTTGGAACAACTTAAATCCATGACACTGGTGGTTGCAGATACCGGTGACATTGCAGCGATAAGGCAATTTGCACCGCAAGATGCCACCACCAATCCGTCATTACTGCTAAAGGCCGCCGCCCTGCCCCATTACCAGGCATTGATCGGGCAGGCGCGGCAGTGGGCGCAGGAACAGGGCGGCAGCAGTACAGAACAACTGGCTAACTGCAGCGACCGCCTGGCGGTGGATATTGGCCGCGAGATCCTCGACATAGTGCCGGGCCGGGTTTCCACCGAAGTCGATGCCCGGCTCTCCTTCGATACGGCCGCCACCGTTGAGCGAGCCCGCAAGCTGATAGCCATGTACGAGGCAGCCGGGCTGGAACGCCGGCGCATACTGATAAAAATCGCCTCCACCTGGGAGGGTATCCAGGCGGCACAGCTACTGGAACGCGAGGCTATCAATTGCAACCTGACCCTGTTGTTTGGTTTTTCCCAGGCCGCTGCCTGTGCGGACGCGGGGGCCTTTTTAATCTCTCCCTTCGTCGGCCGCATCCTCGACTGGCACAAGGCCAACACGGACCTGGACATTCAACAGCCGCAGGATGACCCCGGCGTGCAATCCGTAACGCGAATCTACAACTACTACAAGCAACACGACTACCGGACCATTGTTATGGGAGCGAGCTTTCGCAACAGCGATGAAATTCAGGCACTGGCCGGCTGCGACCGGCTCACGATCAGCCCGGCGCTGCTGCAGGAACTGGCCGAGGACAATGACATTTTGGAGCGTCGCTTGTCCCCGGGCGCATCCGCTGAACGCGAAGATCTACTACACTTGCAAGAAAGCGAATTTCGCTACCGGCTTAACGATGATGCGATGGCAACCGAGAAGCTGGCCGAAGGCATACGCAACTTTGTGGCCGATCAGCTCAAACTGGAACATCTCCTGGTAAACCTTGATGATTGAATCCCTGCAGGCGCTATTTACCAAACCGAGCGCCGGCAATGCCGCTGATATTGAGCATCAGCTACAATTGGCGGCCGCCGCCCTGTTGGTAGAAATGTCACGCGCCGACTACGTAGTCGACAGTGCGGAGCAGCGCACTATGACGGTAGTTTTGCATGCCGCCCTGGGGATAAGCACAGAAGAAGTTGGGGAACTGATCAAATTGGCCGGCGCGCGCGCCGATAAAGCCACTTCATTATTTGAGTTCACGCAGCTAATTAACGAGCACTACAGCAAGGCGCAAAAACTGCGGCTGATTCAATCCATGTGGCGGGTGGCGTTTGCCGATGGCGACCTGAATAAATACGAGGAGCGGCTGATCCGCCAGGTCGCCGACCTGACTCACGTATCCCATACAGATTTTTTAAGGATGAAACTGACCGCGTCCGGTTCGATTAGTCCCGCTCAAGCACCGTCATAAGATCGCGAAAGCGTTCTCTGTTTGCATCGCTCAAATCCATAAGAATGCGATGCGCTTCAATGACTTTTTGCCTGGCGCTGTCCGCATCTTCATTGATTGAGGGTATCTCGCTGTTACAGTCGATGTTGCCGCATGCCTCTTCACGGATATCGAATAGCTTGTTGAAGGCCATACTGCCCAGCAACCGATTAATACCTGAATTGCTCGAATAGATAGCCGGACGCAGCCCGTATTGCCTGCGAACCCGCAAGGCCAGCTTGGCCAACAGCCCCAGCGTGGTACTGTCTAAGCCCTCAGCCTCACAGAGATCTACCAGCACACTTTCAAAATCGGGATTCTCAAACATGTGTTCAAAATAATCATCAATAGCGGTGCAGAGATCTACCCGCACGTCGCCGACCAGCTTTAATGCGTACGCACCATCGTGCTCAGCCGCCAGGATACGACCCTTGCGCACCTCACGCGCCCTTGATAACAAACAGGGCAGCTATATCATCCGGCGCCGCACTAACCTGGTCCAGGCCCAGGCTCAGAACAATCTGCTCCGGCGATTCACAGCTATGGGAGAACACCTCCAAAAAGTACTTCTCTTTTTCAACCAGGTTGTCTGGCGGCAATATTTCCAGGATACCATCGGTGAACAGGGCCAGCATAAACTGCGCGGGGAGTAGCAGTTGATGCTCCCGGTACTCCGCATCCTCCATGATGCCGACCGCCGTTCCCTCGCCAGGCAAATACGCCGCACCTCCATTGGTCACCAGCACCGGCAGTGGCAAATGGCCGGCAATGCTATAGCGTAAGCTATTTTCCTGCAGGTCGATCACCCCCAGGATTACTGTCGAAAACTTGCCGATACCCAATTCCAGCAAATCGCGGTTGGCGCGCTGTAACATGGCCACTGGCCGCAGAATCATCGGATCATCCCGGTGGATGTAATCCGAGCGTTTGCGCGCAAACAGGTGTTTTAGCATCACCGTGACAAATGCAGAGGAGGAGCCATGCCCAGAGACATCCGCGATGACAAATACCGCGTGACCTTCCCCAACCCGAAAATAGTCTGTGTAATCGCCGCTCAGATAGAGAGAGGGGATAACGGAATGACTAAAAACGTAACGTTCGATCAGCATGGGCGACTCTGGCAGCATACGCATCTGCACATGGCGCCCAGCCTGTTGATCCTGCTCCAACACCTGTACAGTGCCGCGCAGCTCTGCGTTGGCACCCTCCAACTGCTTGCGATAAGCCACATTCTCGCGCCGCAGAGCGCTTTGGCGCGCGCAGCGATCCACCGAGGAGAGCAGGGCGTCCCAGTCATCCAGAGGTTTCAGGAAGAAGTCGCTAAAGCCCAAGCGCAGCGCGGTCAAAACATCGACCACGTCACCCTGAGAAGACAGCATGATCGCAGATATTTCCAACTGCCGTTCAGTCAGCATCTCAAAGACGGCATTCCAGTCAATGCCAGGCATATCGATATCGCAAAGCACCACATCAACATCATCGTCGATATCAACATCGAGCACTGGGTCCACTGCCGCGACAATCTCAACGTAGAACCCCCGCTCCGCCAACCTGTCGGCAAGAGCGTCAGCAGTTGTCGGGTCATTTTCAAGCAGCAGGACTTTCCCGCTTTGCTCTGGCATGGATGTTCATTCCTGGTCAATCGCGGCACACTACTCCCCTGGTACAGGAGCTGCAAGCAAGGGCTGTGGAATCTGCCAAGGATTTCACAAATTGACGGCTTTACTCATCCCAGTCGAACTCTTCATCGTAGTCAGAGAAAGTATCTTCAACTGCACCATCATTAACGAAGTATTCGCGCTGCTGCAGGTAGGCATCACGTATAAAAAGATAGCGGTCGCCGGTAATCAGGCCTTCCGCTGCTATTAGCGCGGCGCGATTATCGATAATTTCCAGTGCAAACAGGGCATCGCGAGTGTTGATATCCAGCTGCCACTGCACAGAAAGGACTGTATCAAAGGCGGTGCCCGCGCCACTGCGAACAGTCCGCGGCCCGAAGAAAGGCACCATCAGATACGGGCCGGACCTGAACCCCCAAATGGCCAGCGTGTGACCAAAGTCTGTGCGATAGGGTGCAATTCCCATTGCTGTCGCCACATCGACAAAACCGAGCATACCAACAGTTGTGTTGACCATGAATCGACCGCTGTTCTGGGCGACTTGCCTGAACCTGCCCTGTAGCGTGGCGTTCACAGCCCCATTGAGGTCATAGAGATTGGCAAAGAAATTGCGTATGCCACGCTGCATAAAACGTGGGGTGATTGCTTTGTAACCCTTCGCCGTGGGCGCAAGCACAGTGCTGTCCAGCCTGTCGTTAAAACCGAACATTACACGATTAACCCCTTCAAAGGGGTCTACGTTGGGCTCTTCCTGAACTGTAGCACAGCCGGTGCTCACAAATAGAAGGGCAATTATCAGCAGACGCTGAAATATTTGTGTCATGAAGGCAACTACTCGTATAAGTGCGTTGAATAGTAGCGGTCATACGGGGTCAGAGTCCAGACTCAGCCTCTGCCAATACGAGAAGATACTGAAAATAGCCTGATCTGTGTGCTCGAACAGCTACTGGATCAGTTGCCGTTTGTTATTTGGAATATACTGACTCTGATCACGGTTTTGAGAATCCTGGCTAGCCTAGCCTTGATCGAATGAATTCGACCCTACTCTACAGCCCAACACTATTCCCAGCCGCAGAAACTGTTGCAGCATCCGCGCACCGAACTCCACCACCGGCGTCAGGGAATCAGCGTTCATTTCCCGCGCCAGTTGCTCCAACAGCTCTCTGCCTGATAGCGACTCATCATTGTTTTCAAGCAACTCCAGCAAACGCGCAGTGGCACTATTCGATTCCAAAAACTTAACTTCTTCATCGCTATTGCGGTACACCACCAGGTAGGTTGCTTCCGCCGGCGCTTCATCCGGTTCATTGCCCGGGCCGATAAGGTGCACTGGGAAGCGGTACTGCAAGGACCAGACCAGCGGGGAGAGCTGCGGCACGCCGGTCAGCAGGTCACAGTCAGATTTTTGCTGCAAAAATTCAGGGGCCTGGGTTGCCACATCCAGGGCCAGCTCAACCCATTCGTAATGGGCCAACTCCAACATATAGGGCGGGTCAACGGGCAGCAATTGGTAGTCCTGCATTAAATAATTGAGGAACTCCTGACTGATCTCGAGAAAATAGGGAGAATGGCAGCGGTAACTGCCAACAAAGCCGCGCACCAGGCGGTGCCAGTCTTCTTTTCTGTATAGGCTGCATAAGACCGGGAATGCGCCACTGAGAAAATTTTCAATATTGTTGTAGATCAGGTCGTTGTATATTTTCATGCGCCGACCTTCGATACCCGCTGGAATCGGAACTTCAGCCGGGTTGCGGATATGCGCCGTAAATTCCCGCTGGGTTGTCAGCAGATCACTGGATTCAGGCATAGCTGCGATTCTCTAACCCAATGCGAGCCTGCAGGCTGCGAATGTGTTCAACCTCAGCCAACAGCTCGGGCAGCGGCGGCAGATTAAAATCGCGCTCCAGCAATGTGGGAAGCGATCCGCACAGCCGGTAGGTCTCCTCCAGCAAGCTCCACACAGGGTCGATCACATCGGCGCCATGGGTATCGACCTTGAGGTCTTCAGCTTCATCGTAGTGACCGGCGACATGAATGTAGCGGGTACGCTCCAGCGGCAACAAACGCAAGAATTCCAGTGGGTCGTAGCGATGGTTAATGCTGTTAACGTAGATATTGTTCACATCCAGCAACAGCTCACAGTCCGCTGCTTCCAACACTGCTCGTATGAATTCGCCCTCGCTCATCTCCGGTGCGGGCGCCGCGTAATAGGACGCGTTCTCCAGCCCTATGCGCTGCCCCAGAATATCCTGCACTTCACGCACTCTGCCGGCCACGTGTCGCACAGCCTCTTCGGTAAAGGGTATGGGCAGTAAATCGTACAGGTGGCCGTCGTCGGCACAATAGGTGAGGTGTTCGGTATAGGTTGGGCAGTCGTGCAACTGCATGAAATCACGAATTGAGTTTATCAGCTCGCGATCAAGCGGTTGCGAACCACCAATATCCAGAGACAGCCCATGCAGGGATATCGTGTAGCGCTCAGACAGTTCGGCAAACTGCCGGCCAAAGCGACCGCCTACATTAATCCAGTTCTCTGGCGCCACCTCCATAAAATCGACACTTCCCTGCGCCATATCTGACAACGGGCCCAAAAGGGCCCGTCTCAGACCGAGTCCAGCTCCCTGGAAACTCTCGGTAGTATCAGCCACGCTCAAGCACCGTCGCTGGTACCTTCGGCTTCGGCTTCGGCTTTACCTTCACCGCAGGTGCCTTCGGCTTCGGCTTTACCTTCACCGCAGGTGCCTTCGGCTTCGGCTTTACCTTCACCACAGGTGCCTTCGGCTTCGGCTTTACCTTCACCACAGGTGCCTTCGGCTTCGGCTTTACCTTCACCGCAGGTGCCTTCGGCTTCGGCTTTACCTTCACCGCACTTGCCTTCGCCGCACCTGCCTTCGGCTTTGGCTTTACTTTCACCGCACTTGCCTTCGCCGCACCTGCCTTCGGCTTCGGCTTTACCTTCACCGCAGGTGCCTTCGGCTTCGGCTTTACCTTCACCGCAGGTGCCTTCGGCTTCGGCTTTACCTTCACCGCAGGTGCCTTCGCCATGGGCTTTACCGTAGCTGACCAGATCGTAACCTCCGCTCAACCGGTTCGCCACGAAAGGGTTGGTATCGGCAGATACCAGGGGAGCGACCGAGGTCGCCAGAAAAGCTGCACCAAGCGCAGCTGCCAGGGGTTTTTTCATGTAGTCCATATTGACTCCGTTTCAGTTCTTTAGACTGGTTAGTAGTACGTCTTTAGTTAGCGAAAAGTTCACTGCTTTTTCAACTCACCGTGCGCACTATAACCCAGTATCAGCAAACTGGTTTCAGGATGCACACAACATATATGGTAATTATAAACAATCAGACTGTAAATACTAAACAGGATTTTGTAATTTCCATCGCTCTACCCGCTGCCACTGCTCCTGCAGGCGCTTTACCGAAACAGGCACAGAGGTACCCAGCGACTGCGCAAAGAAAGATACCCGCAGTTCCTCGATCAGCCAGCGGTAACGCTGCAATTCAGGATTGATAAGCAAGCCATACGGGCAGGTCGGCAGGAAAATCGATAGTCGCGGGATTCAATGCAGTATTCATGATTCAGCCAGTTTACAATGCGCGCTCTATTTCAGTCGCCGGGAGACCCTCTATGAGTCAGCTCACCAATTATACCTTTGACGAGATTGGCATTGGCCAGACCGCCACCTATAGCAAACATATCGAGGAAAAGGATATCCAACTGTTCGCCGCCGTGTCTGGCGACGTAAATCCGGTGCATCTGGATGCCGAGTTCGCCGCCACTACCCCATTCAGGGAGCGCATTGCGCACGGCATGCTAACCGGCGCCGTTATTTCAGCAGCCATTGCCATGGAGTTACCCGGGCCAGGCACTATCTATCTGGGCCAGAGCCTGCGTTTTCGATTGCCCGTAAAAATTGATGACGAGATCACCGTGCAATTGGAAGTTACTGATAAACGTGAGGATAGGCGCTTCGTAACCCTGGAGTGTAAAGTCGTGAACCAGCACGGCAAATCCGTAGCTACAGGCACGGCCGAAGTGATGGCGCCCACCGAGAAACTCACTATAGACCGGCCGGCGCTGCCCCCCGTTACCGTAGCTTAAGCCTGCTCTGCCTGCTGCCGCTCAAACTGTGACGGGTTTAAATACTGCAATTTGAGCAGCACGGTAGCCGCGCCGGCCAGGTTAACACCCAGCATCAACACGTTCTGTTGTCCGGCCTCGTTCTCCGTGACGCCGGGCACACCAAACAGCATGCTGCCATCGTTGTGTTCGGTGAAAACCGGCACTTGCGACCCCTGCCGCAGATTCTCGCCCAGCGACCCTACCAGCACGGTCAAACTGTTGCGAAAAGAAGCAAAATTGAGGCGCTCACCGCGATACTCACTGTAGTCCAGCGCCAGGTCAAACCGCACGTCGCCATCGTCGTCCATGCGCACATCCAACAGGGATACGCGCTTGCCTTCACTGACCGTATTAAAGACATTCTTGGCGGTAGTCCGCGGTGCTTCCAGCAGCGTCTTGAAAAGCACGTTGGTGGCTATGGTCAGAAACTTGTCGGGAGCGATTTTGTAGCTCTGTAGTGTACTCATGGCGGCAAGTCTAAACCCTGCCCTACCCAAAGACCAGCGTCACCACTTACCACTGCCGTTTAAGCTCTGCTATTATCAATTCGTGTTCTATTGTCGCGTCATTTTGGCTGCTACCAGCCTGATAATTGCCTTCGCTACCGTACCCGTCTTCGGCCAGACCGGTGGTGGCCAACCGGCGGCCCAGGCAACACAGTGGGCGGATATACCGCCCTGGCTGCCCGGCATCGGATCTGTGCCAAGCCAGTTATGAGTCCAGACAGACGCTGGGTAAGCGCGCCCCGCGCCGATATCAGCTGGGATGTGCAAGGTGTACCCAGATCCAGGCAATTCGACGATCTGTATTATTCCAGCGTCAGTGGCGTCGATGAAACAGAGCATGTTTTCCTGGCGGGTAACAAGCTGGCAGAACGCTGGCGGAACGCCAGGCCGGGCCGATTCACCATCGCGGAAACCGGTTTTGGTGCCGGCCTCAATTTCCTGGTCTGCTGGCAGGCCTGGTTACGCCATGCTCCCCGCACCGTGCAGCTACACTACATCAGCGTGGAAAAGTACCCGTTGAGGTTGGCTGAGTTGCGCAGAGCCCATGCCGCCTGGCCTGCCCTGCAGCCGCTGAGCACTGCCCTGTTGCGCAGCTACCCAGTTCCCATACCTGGCCAGCATCGCATCGTTCTGGAAGATGGCAGGCTTACCCTGGACCTGGTTTACGACGATGCCGACCACGCCCTGGAACAATGGGCGCAATCGCCGGATATTGACGTGCACGCCTGGTTGCTGGACGGGTTTACACCCTCCAGAAACCCCGACATGTGGACCGAAAAACTCTATGGCCGTATGGCAAGCCTCAGCCGCGCAGGCACCACCTTCGCTACCTTCACCTCGGCCGGTCACGTGCGCAGAGGGCTTGCAGCAGCGGGTTTCGAGGTCGACAAGCAGGCAGGCTTTGGCGGCAAAAGGGAAATGCTGTACGGTCGTTTTCAGGAAGCCGGCAGCCACACCGCACTCAGTCAAACTCCATGGCATATCAGTCCTGGCAACAGGCACGGCCAAACCGCGCTGGTCATCGGTGCGGGGCTGGCTGGCAGCACCTGCGCCGCCGCCCTGGCCAGGCGAGGCTGGTCAGTCACTGTGATCGATGCGGGAAATATCGCCGCAGCCGCCTCTGGCAACAGCCAGGGCGTACTCTATACGCGCCTCTCGCACCGCCGCTCAGACCTGAATGAATTCTCACTGCACAGCTATGATTTTGCTATCCGTTATTACCAGGCCCTGGTGGACGCCGCCGCGCTGCGGCCGGACGAGGACATCCAGTGGTGTGGCGCCCTGCACCTTATGGACGACCTCAATGAAGCACACGCCCTGTGGCAGACTATCGAGTCGCTGCCCGAGCTTGTGCAGATAATGGATGCCGAGACCGCCCGGCAGATTAGCGGACTGGACCATTGTAGTGGCGGCCTGTTCTTCCCCACAGCAGGCTGGGTGCACCCACCTGCCGTGTGTCGGGCACTGTTATCACACTCGAATATAAAGGTAGTTTCCCACTGTTCCATCAGCAGTTTGCAACGTCAAGACGGGACCTGGCTGGCAGGTTCTGACGCTGGTCAAATCATCGCCCGAAGTGAAGTCGCCATCATCGCCACCGGCGTCGCCAGTGAGAATTGGCCGCAGCTTGAATGGTTACCCCTACAGTCCATACGAGGGCAGGTATCACATATTGCCAGCCACGGGGAGTTGGCACAGTTGCGCACGGTGATTTGCCACGACGGCTACCTGCCGCCGGCACGAAATGGTGAACACTGTATCGGCGCCACATTTGATATTGAGGACCCGGATACTGCCCTGCGGAATGCGGATCACGCCACCAACCTGGCAAAGCTGGCGCAGGCTCTTCCCCTCCTGCAGAACACCATCCAGTCTATTGCGAAACAGCCACTGGCGGGGCGAGTTGGCTTTCGCACCGCCAGTCCCGACTACATCCCCATCGTCGGGCCGGTTCCCGATTATGAACCTTTTTGCCAGGACTACGCCCTGCTGCGACGCAATGCCAAGCAGGTTCTGCCCCGGCACGGCAGTTACCTGCCCGGGCTTTACGTCAGTACCGCCCACGGCTCCCGAGGCCTCACCTCAACCCCATTAACGGCTGAACTGCTCGCCGCCCAAATTTGCGGCGAGCCTCGCCCGGTCGACAGCAAGCTGTGCCGCGCCCTGTCACCGGCCCGGTTTATTGTTCGCGACCTGGCCCGGAACCGAATATGAGACAACTACTGGCCGCACTGCTATACCTGTTGTTGAACTCGTCAGTTCTGGCCGCGGCCACCCATGAGGCAGTGGTTATCAAAAAGCTTCCCCACAGCCGCCAGGACTTTACCCAGGGTCTGGAAATCCGTGCCGGCAAGCTGTACCAGAGCACTGGTCAGTACGGAAGATCCGAGTTGCAGGTATTCGATCTCGCCGACGGCTCTTTGCTACAGCGCCGGCAACTGCCACGCCAACTGTTTGGTGAGGGCATCACCCTGCTCGATGACAGACTGGTGCAACTGACCTGGCGCGCCGGTATTGGCAGGGTGTATCAACTCCCGGAATTACGGTTAATCGAGAATTTCTCGCTGCCCGGACAAGGCTGGGGCCTAACCAATGATGGCAAGCGGTTAATTTATAGCGACGGCAGCGACCAATTGCACTTTCTCGCTGCCGATAGCTGGCAGCGCCTGCACAGCATCCGGGTGCATTATCAGGGTCAGCCAGTGCGCCATCTCAACGAACTGGAGTGGACCCCAGACTACATACTGGCCAATATCTGGCTATCTGACTGGGTACTCATGATCGATTCTGCGACAGGAGAGGTTATCGGCCGTATTGACCTTCACAATTTGTTGCCCGCCGATCAACGCCGGCCCGACACAGACGTACTCAACGGTATCGCTCGCGATCCAGACACTGGAGAACTCTGGGTCACCGGAAAAAACTGGCCCTGGCTCTATCAAATCGAGCTACGGGCGAAAAATAGGCTAGAATAGCGCGCTCATTCCCAGTCAGAGTACACCATGCGCATGTCAGAGATCCCCGTGGCGCACGCCGCCTTCGAGCTGCTCAGCAGCGAACATATAGATTCACTCAATCTGGACGTACAACAATTCGAGCACCGTGCCACCGGCGCCATGCACTACCACCTGGCCGCCGAAAACAACGAGAACGTCTTTCTGGTGGCATTGCGCACGGTACCCCAGGACTCCACGGGAGTCGCGCATATTCTCGAGCACACGGCGCTGTGCGGCAGTGAGCACTTCCCGGTACGCGATCCGTTTTTCCTGATGCTGCGCCGCTCCCTCAATACCTTTATGAACGCTTTTACCAGCAGCGACTGGACCGCCTACCCCTTCGCCAGCCAAAACTCCAAGGATTTCAGAAACTTGCTCGATGTCTATCTGGACGCGGTATTTTTCTCACGCTTGGACCCTCTGGATTTCGCCCAGGAAGGCCACCGCATAGAGTTTGCTGAAGCCAACAACCCCGACTCCGAGCTGGTCTTCAAGGGTGTGGTATTCAATGAGATGAAGGGCGCCATGAGCTCAGTCACCAGTACGCTCTGGCAAACCCTGTGCCACCATCTGTTTCCCAGCACCACTTATCACTACAACAGCGGTGGCGAGCCCGCCTGCATCCCCGACCTGAGCTATGAACAACTGCAGAATTTCTATCGCACGCACTACCACCCCAGCAATGCCATTTTTATGACCTTTGGCGACATGCCGGCGGAGCAGCACCAATCAATTTTTGAAGAGCAGGCACTGTCGCAGTTTGAGCGGCTGGACAAGAAGATCGCCGTGCCACCGGAGCAACGACTAAAGGCCCCATTGCGGATCGAGGAAAATTACGCCTTTGACGACACCGGCAGCAGCGACAACAAAACCCACATCGTCGTCGCCTGGCTGCTGGGCGACAGCTCTAACCTGGAGCAGATGCTGGAGGCACAGCTATTGGCCAGCGTATTGCTGGACAACAGCGCATCTCCCCTGCGGCAGGTGCTGGAAACAACCCATCTGGGACAGGCGCCTTCACCGCTGTGCGGACTGGAGGAGTCCATGCGTGAGATGGTATTCGCCTGTGGCATAGAGGGCAGTGAAGCTGTTCACGCTGATGCGGTAGAAAAAATGATTTTGCAGGTTCTGCAACGAGTCAGTGAAGCGGGTGTGGAGGCAGAAAAACTGGCAGCGGTGTTGCACCAGTTGGAATTGCACCAGCGCGAAATCAGTGGCGATGGGTATCCCTACGGCCTGCAACTGATACTCACGGCGCTGGGTTGTGCGACTCACTACGCTGACCCAATTGAAGCGCTCAACGTAGACCCGGTATTGGACAAACTGCGACAGCGCATAAGCGATCCACAGTATATCCGCGAGTTGGCGCAACGCCTGTTGCTGGACAATCCACACCGTGTGACGCTGGTGATGAAACCGGATCGGGAGCTTTCTACACAGCGCCAACAGCAGGAAAGCGCCAGGCTGGAAAAAATAAAGGCCGGCCTGGGTGAAGCCCAGGCACGGCAAATTATTGTCGACACGAAAGCTCTGGCACAAAGGCAAGCCCAGGCAGACGATGACACTATTCTTCCAAAAGTAGAGTTGAGTGACGTCCCTCCCCAGATACCTGAACTGAGCCTACACACTCCCGAACCCGGCGCCTTTGCCTGTACTACCTACAGCCAGGGCACCAATGGCCTGGTTTATCAGCAGGTCATTTCTCAGCTGCCGCAACTGGACAGGGAGGAGATGGAAATCCTGCCCTATTACAGCAACGTAATAACCGAACTGGGGCTGGGAGACGCCGATTACCTCACTGTGCAGGACCGGCAGTCTGCCACCTGTGGCAGCATCAATGCCTTTACCAGCATGCGCGGCGCAGTAGATGATGAACAGAGCGTCAAGGCGTTTAGCATTCTCTCTTCCAAGGCACTGGTGAGAAACCGGCAACAACAGAGCCGGTTAATGCGAGACACACTGGAGCTGGTTCGCTTTGATGAACTGGGTCGCATCCGGGAGTTGGTCGCGCAGCAACGAGCCCGGCGCGAGCAGTCTGTTACCGGCAACGGACATGGTTTGGCCATGGCCGCAGCCAGCGGCGGTATGAGCCCCATTGCCTCCCTCAATCACGAACTGTCCGGCCTGGTTGGCATACGCAGTTGCAAGCAACTGGACGACAGTCTCAATGATCCACAGCTACTCAAGCTGTTTGCCGACCGCCTGCAGGCTCTTCATAGCAAGACCGCAGCGATGCCACGCACATTTTTGACCATTGCCGAGCAAGAGCACCTCGCCGCCTGTGTCGTTGACAGCGAGGCGACATGGACCGCTGACACCCGCCGGCCCGAGCAACAACCCCTGTATCACCCGGAACCCCAGAAAAGCATGCGCCGTGAAGCCTGGGTTGCCAATACCCAGGTGAATTTTTGTGCCCAGGCCTTCCCAACAGTACCGGTAGAGCACGAAGACGCCGCGGCCCTTACCGTGCTTGGCGGATTTTTGCGTAACGGCTTTTTACATACTCACATTCGCGAACAGGGCGGAGCCTATGGCGGCGGCGCATCGCAGGATTCCAGCATTGGCGCTTTTCGGTTCTTTTCCTATCGCGATCCTCGCCTGGCAGAGACCCTGTCAGATTTCAATGCATCCATCAACTGGATGCTGGAAACCTCACACCAATACGCGGCCCTGGAACAGGCCATTCTCGGCGTAATAGCTAACCTCGATAAACCCAGTTCACCGGCGGGAGAGGCCAAACAGCACTATCACAATGCCTTGTTCGGCCGCAGTCACCGGCAGCGTGAGCGCTTTCGACAGCGGATACTGGAATTGCGCATAGATGATCTATTGCGGGTCACTGAAACCTACCTGCAACCCGAGCAGGCCAGCATCGCTGTGATCACCAGTCAGGCCGGTCTTGAATCGTCAATGGATCTGGTTGCTGTGTTGGGATTGTCAGTCGAGGAATTGTAGGGGAACCGAAGGGAACCCGGGGTCAGGGTAGAGTGGCACTTACCTAACCGGAATGCGGCACAAACCAAGGGCTAAAGCGCCCTCCTCTATGATTCTTGTGCTCAGCCCGCAGCTCGTCCAAAAGGGCTATTTGCTCATCGCTGAACACCTGACGTATCGCCGCGTATAATTATTGATGACGACCGGGAGATCTGCGCATTGCTGGAGGACTTCCTGCAACTGGAGAGTTTCGACACCGGCAGCGTCCACGACGGTGCGGATGTCATTGGATGATTCGGCCCTGCATCAATCTTCTGGTTCGAGAAAAGCCAGCGACGACAATTCACCTCCAAAACCGCGGTACTGCAAGAACCGCAACTGCCGGCTCTTCTCCTTGAGGTCTGCTGGAATCTCCACACCAAACTTCTTGTGCCGCACCTCCCTGGCCAGTTTCGCCCAGTCTGTCTCACCGGCAGCCAGCGCCTCTGCTATCAGTTCCGCGTCGGCGCCTTTTTGCCGCAAATCCTGCTCAATACGTACCGGGCCATAGCCTCTACCGCTGCGATGCCGCACGTAGGCCTCGGCAAAACGCCGGTCGCTTAGCAGTTGGTCCTGCTCCAACTGGTCCAACACAGCGCCGATATCCACTACGTCCGGTGCAAATCGTTTGTTAAGTTTGATTTCCAGTTCGCTGCGCAGATGCTCTCGGCGGGCCAGCAAATCCAGGGCCTTCAGTCGGATATCTCGGGGGGAAATTTCATTCATCGAATGCGCTCCGCAAAAAGCGCACACCGCGGGTGGGGAACCGCGGTGTGCGAAAATGAGAGGCGGATACCCGCTGGCGTTTTGCTGTGTCGGTGGGGCGACAATGCACTCTAGCCGCCGGGCTTGTTCCGCCTCCCAGTACCCTTTCTCCCGTACCCTTTCCTGTACTAGGACTCGACCAGGGCCCCATCCGTTACATCAGCTGCGTCGGCTGCCGCCTCTTCTCTGGAACAGGGCTGCGGTACATTGAGTAACTGGGCGCGAATCTGCGTTTCTATTTCATTCGCTATGGCGGGGTTCTCCTCCAGAAAACGCGCGGCATTGGCCTTGCCCTGACCGATCTTGTCGCCTTTGTAGGCGTACCATGCGCCGGACTTATCGATCAGGTTTTGTTTAACAGCCAGATCGACAACCTCGCCCATATGGTAGATGCCCATACCGTACATAATTTGAAACTCGGCCTGCTTGAAAGGGGGAGACACCTTGTTCTTCACCACCTTGACCCGGGTTTCGTTACCGACTATTTCGTCACCACTTTTAACCGCGCCGATACGGCGAATATCCAGGCGCACAGAGGAGTAAAACTTGAGCGCGTTACCACCGGTAGTGGTTTCAGGGCTGCCAAACATCACCCCGATCTTCATACGAATCTGGTTAATGAAAATAACCAGGCAATTGGTCTGCTTGATGACAGCGGTAAGCTTGCGCATGGCCTGGCTCAACAGGCGTGCCTGCAAGCCCATGTGCGAGTCACCCATTTCACCTTCAATTTCCGCCTTGGGTGTCAGCGCTGCCACCGAGTCAATCACCAGCACATCGACGGCACCCGAACGCACCAGCATTTCGGTAACTTCCAGGGCCTGCTCTCCAGTATCCGGTTGGGATACGATCAAATCGTCGACGCTTATCCCAAGCTTCTCGGCATAGACTGGATCAAGTGCATGCTCAGCATCAATAAATGCCGCCGTGCCACCCAGTTTCTGTGCCTCGGCGATAACCTGCAGCGTCAACGTGGTCTTGCCGGAGGATTCCGGCCCATAGATTTCCACGATACGGCCACGGGGTAACCCGCCTATACCCAGGGCGATATCCAGGCCCAGCGAACCGGTAGAGATGGCGGGTATAGCGACACGCTCCGTGTCCCCCATACGCATAACTGTTCCCTTGCCAAACTGGCGATCAATCTGGCTGAGGGCGGCTTCGAGTGCTTTTTCTTTATTGGCATCCATGAGTATCACCTTTGATCCTGTGTTCTATTCTTCACCGGTGGTGGGCCGATTGGCCGCAAGCATTCACCTGTATGAAGTACTGTACATTTAACCAGTATAGTTTAACTAACGCAACCCCCCAGCGATGATTTTTTTTCATCTAATGCGTTCATTGATTTCTCAGGTATGCTCTATTTCCACATTCAGCAAAAAATAATGGAGCACCCATGCCCCAGTTCATGTTGCGCTACGACCTGCGCCAACCGGCTTTTTGCAGCGCCGACAGCGCCGAGTTGTACCAGGCCGCGATCGACCAGTGCGCCTGGGGTGAGAAAAACGGCTTCGCGGCCGTATATTTGTCTGAACACCACGGTTCCAGCGACGGCTACTGCCCGACCCCGTTATTGCTGGCCAGCGCCGTCGCCGCCCGCACGGAAACCCTGATGTTGTATATCGCCGCCCTGATCGCACCACTGCACGAGCCGGTGCGCCTGGCGGAGCAATTGGCGGTGCTGGACACCATTAGCAAGGGCCGCGTTTTGCCCATTATCAGTGCCGGTTATCGCGCCGACGAATTTGCAGCGGTGGGTAGATCACTGGCCGATCGCAAAGACTACATGGATATGATTGGCCCCTTTTTGCAACAGGCCTGGACCGGTGAGCCCTTTGCATACCAGGGGCGCACGATTACCATCACCCCCAAACCCCACAGCCGGCCACGCCCCCCTATTCTCATGGGTGGCAGCAGCCGGGCAGCGGCGCGCAGGGCGGCCCGCGATGCGGACTTTTTCATTCCCTCGGGACCGGAAATATTTGAGATGTACCGGCAGGAACTGGCCAGGTTGGACAAGCCCGACCCGGGACCCATGCCAGCCTCATCCACGGCGGTGGTATTCATGGCGCAAGAGCCGGATGCGTATTGGGAGCACATCGCGCCCCACTTGCTGCACGAGACCAATATGTATGCTGACTGGGCTGAACGGGCGCAGCTTCCCAGTCCCTACAGGCACTGTGAGAACTTGCTGGACCTGCGCAGCGGAGATAGCTACCGGGTGCTTACCCCGACGGAGATGCTGGCCGAACTGGGCACCCTGCACAGCGATGCCCCCGTGTTGTTTCACCCCTTGTGCGGCGGCATTCACCCAGACCTCGCCTGGCAGAGCCTCAAGTTGTTTGCCGCCAAAGTGCTACCGGAGCTGGCCTAGAAATTCAGGCGGGCACTAAATCCGTAGGTACGCGGCTCGCCAAAATAGCTGATCGTCCAAAAGCCAAACGGCAAGCGCCCAACTGCGGTATGATTTGGTTCGCAGGCTTTTGATCTGCATCGGGTGATCTCCGGTGATTTAAGTAAAAGGATTTCACCTCAGACTACCCGATTTTCTTAACTACCCACTCGATTTGGAGAAGGCCCATTGTTTTTATTACATAATATGAAAGACCCCTCAAGCGTCTACCGTTTATCTCGAAGGGCGGCACGCCTTTTCTGCCCGGTTCCCGGTGGGTTTTCTGAACTCCCATGACGGCGACTCCACCGCACGCAGCCTGATACCTTGACCGCCACCACCAAAGAATCCAGTCACACCCCCATGATGCAGCAATTTTTGCGCATCAAGGCCGAGCATCCTCACGATCTGGTGTTTTACCGGATGGGTGATTTCTACGAGATGTTCTATGAGGACGCCAAGCAAGCGGCAAACTTATTGGATATCACGCTCACTGCCCGCGGCAAGTCCGGCGGCGAACCCATTCCCATGTGTGGCATCCCTTATCATGCCGCCGAGGACTATCTGGCGCGGCTGGTAAAAGCCGGCGTATCAGTGGCGATCGCGGAGCAAATCGGCGATCCCGCCACCAGCAAAGGACCGGTTGATCGCCAGGTGGTGCGCGTTGTTACACCCGGCACCCTTAGCGACGAGGCGTTTCTGGACGAGAGTCGAGACAATCTGTTAATGGCCCTGTGCCAGCGCGACCAGGACTTTGGCATCGCCTATCTGGAGCTGAGCGCCGGCCGCTTTCGGGTGATGGAACTGACCGGTGAAGAAGCCCTGTTGAGTGAACTGCAACGACTGGCACCCGCCGAATTGCTCTATCAAGAGAGCATATTGCTGACTCAGGTTACCGGGCGAAACGGCGCCCGCCGTCAACCGGAGTGGGAATTTGAGCAAGAGTCGGCACAGCGGGCTCTCAATGAGCAATTCCAGACGCACGACCTGAAGGGCTTCGGTTGTGAGGACCTCAGCCTGGCACTGGCCGCCGCCGGCTGCCTGCTGCAGTACGTTAAAGATACCCAGCGCAGCAATTTGCCCCACATTGGCAGCCTTTCCCGGGAGAGCCGGGAAGATAGCGTCATTCTTGATGCGGCCACCCGTCGCAACCTGGAAATTGACGTCAATCTCATGGGCGGCGAAAGCAACACGCTCTACGAGGTGATGAATACCAGTATGACCGCCATGGGCTCGCGGGCATTGCGCCGCTGGCTGCACCGCCCGCTGACGGATATTCATATTCTGCAACAGCGACAACAGGCCGTTCAAGCGCTGTGCAGCAACTACCATTTTGAACCAGTCAGGAACCTGTTGAAGCCGATTGGCGATATGGAACGCATACTGGCGCGCGTGGCGCTGCGCTCGGCACGACCGCGCGACCTGTCCCGCCTGAGCCAGTCACTGGCTGCACTGCCGCCCCTGCGCAACGAACTCAATCGCTGCCAGACCGAGTTACTGACATTGTTGCAGCAACAGTGTAACGAATATCCGCAACTGGTAGACCTGTTACAGCGCGCCATTATCGACAACCCACCGGTGGTGTTGCGCGATGGTGGTGTGATCGCCGACGGTTACGACGCGGAGCTGGATGAATTGCGCCAGATCGCCACCGGCGCCGGTAATTTCCTGTTGCAAATCGAACGCCGGGAAAAAGAGCGCACCGGGCTCAGCACGCTCAAGGTGGGCTACAACCGCGTGCATGGCTATTACATTGAAATTGGCAGAACCCAGTCCGAACAGGCTCCGGCCGAGTATATTCGTCGTCAAACCCTGAAAAATGCCGAGCGCTACATCACCCCCGAGTTAAAGGAGTTTGAAGACAAGGCCCTGAGTGGCAAAAGTCGCTCCCTGGCGCGGGAAAAATTACTCTACGAGCAGCTCCTGGAAACGCTCAATGAAGAGTTGGGTGTCTTGCAGCTAACCGCCGGCGCGGTTGCCGACCTGGATATACTGGCGATACTGGCGGAACGGGCCGAAAACCTGAATTTGTGCCAACCTGAATTTGTCGCTGATCAAACACTGGATATCACCGCCGGCCGGCACCTGGTAGTAGAGCAGGTACTGGAAGAGCCCTTCATTGCCAATGATTGTCTACTCAATGACCAGCGCCGCATGCTGTTGATCACCGGCCCCAATATGGGCGGTAAGTCGACCTACATGCGACAGACGGCGGTAATCGCATTACTGGCGCATATTGGCAGTTTCGTACCGGCACAGGCCGCCCGCATGGCACCACTGGATCGTATCTTTACACGCATCGGCTCTTCAGATGACCTGGCCGGCGGCAGGTCTACCTTTATGGTGGAAATGACAGAAACTGCCAATATCCTGCACAACGCCACGCCGCGCTCACTGGTATTGATGGACGAGGTGGGCCGCGGTACCAGCACCTTTGACGGCTTGTCACTGGCCTGGGCCGCCGCCGTGCAGTTAGCGCAGACGGTACAGGCCTTCACCCTGTTCGCCACCCATTATTTCGAATTAACCTCCTTGCCGGAGCAATGCCCCACCATGGCCAATATCCATCTGGATGCCACTGAATACCAGGATCACGTCGTGTTTTTGCACAATATTCAGGAGGGGCCAGCCAGTCGCAGTTATGGCCTACAGGTCGCCAAACTTGCCGGCATACCAGCGCCGGTACTGGACGCCGCCCGGGAAAAACTGGCCGAGTTGGAGGGGGGCAGCCTCAGCGCACAAATTCCCGTGAGCGCGGGATTCGAGGCCCTAAACCCTGCTCAAAACGACCTGTTCAGCAGCGCGACACCTCACCCACTGATCGAGGAACTGGAAAAACTGGAAGTCGATGAACTCACCCCCAGGCAGGCACTGGAACTCTTGTATCAATTCAAATCACGGCTTGACTGAGATCAGTATATTCAATAGAGAAATGATACTGAACTCTGGGTCTTGATAGCCGCTATCGATGTGCTCGCTATGCAGCCTGATGGTTCTGTTCAGTAACTGATGAACGAACCATTTTTGAACTCGACAGCCTGGGCGCCGTCAAGCAAGGCACGCACCTGCTCCGGATTGCAGACTCGTTTCGCGTTAGCAACACGGCCCCCGTTCAGTATCATCTCGTATTGGAAGAGGCTATCAGTTCAACTTTGCAACTTTAACAGGTAAACTGGCCGCCGTTAGTTAGCTACCCCTTTTGAGGTTTAATAGCAATGACGTTTGTTGTTGGCGAGCAGTGCATCAAGTGTAAGCACACCGATTGTGTGGAAGTGTGTCCGGTGGACTGTTTTTACGAAGGCCCCAATTTTCTGGTCATACATCCCGACGAGTGTATTGATTGCGCTCTGTGCGAGCCAGAGTGCCCCGTGGATGCTATTTACTCAGAGGACGAACTGCCCGAGGACCAGCAGGTGTTTATGGAGCTCAATGCTGAGCTGGCAGAGATATGGCCCTGTATCACCGAGATGAAAGAATCACCCCCCGATGCTGAGTCGTGGGAAGGCAAGCCGGATAAGCTGCAGTATCTGGAACGATAGCGGTTATCTGTGCGCAAAAAGGCGACCTGGGGTCAGAGTCCAGACTCTCAAATCTGGAGCCGTCAGCCAAAGATCGAGTCACTGGACAGGCCCTGGGTTTCCATAATTACGCGCAATCGTTTCAAGGCTTCTACCTGTATCTGGCGCACGCGCTCGCGTGTCAAGCCGATCTCGCGGCCCACCTCTTCCAGGGTACTGGTTTCGTAGCCGCGCAATCCAAATCGTCGCGATACCACCTCACACTGTTTCTCGCTTAACTCGCCCAACCAGACACCGATACTGTCTTTGATATCGCTCTCCTGCAGTAACTGCGCAGGATCGCTAATATGATTATCGGCAATGGTATCGAGCAGGGAATTATCCGATTCGGGGCCCAGCGGCGTGTCTACCGATGATACGCGCTCATTGAGGCCGAGCATCCGTTTCACTTCTGAAACCGGCTTGTCCAGCATGCGGGCTATTTCATCGGCTGATGGTTCATGATCCAGTTTTTGGGTGAGCTCGCGCGCCGCGCGCAAATAGACGTTGAGTTCTTTTACGACGTGAATAGGTAAACGAATCGTGCGGGTCTGGTTCATGATAGCCCGCTCGATAGTCTGGCGAATCCACCAGGTCGCATAGGTTGAAAAGCGAAAGCCTCGCTCGGGGTCAAACTTTTCAACGGCGCGAATCAAGCCAAGATTGCCCTCTTCAATCAAATCCAGCAGGGTCAGTCCGCGATTGATATAACGGCGGGCAATTTTTACCACCAGCCGCAAATTACTTTCGATCATGCGCTTGCGACCGGCATTTTCACCACGCAAGGCCATGCGAGAAAAATAAACCTCTTCCTCTGCGGTGAGTAACGGGGAATAACCAATTTCGTTGAGGTAGAGCTGAGTCGCATCCAGCGTTTTTTTTAAGCTCTTGCCACCGCTACCCGCAGCGACGCGCGAGGTTCGTGTGGGCGCTGCTTGTATTACAGCTTCTTTTTCCTTCTGTTTGGCAGCGGCCACTGCTTTGGTAGTCTGCTTGCCTGCCTTCGCGCCCTTGCGTGCCGAAGGCTTGCTGTTATGTCCAGCGGACTCAGTCCGTGCTTCCATGACAAATACCCCGTTATATTTTTGTTTTCGAGCTTTATCCCCCAGGCGGTTTGCTAGGTTACTCCTTACATTTGTCAAGTACAAGACGGAGTCTTTTCCTGTTAGTAACACACTAGCTTCTGTAGATTATCGGCGAAATCAAAGCAGTACTTGTTCGCGTCTTCATTAGCAGGATCATGCTGAGCGTCCCACTGACCGGTCACACTGAGGCGCTACCCCGACTCCAGGTTATCCCACGAGAAGAGAAATGCGGTCTCAACCCAATTGCGCAACTCCTTTGGAAGTTCGTCTGGGGGTTTTTCCGCCCAGTTTTGGATAGCGAATTGAATTCGCTCATATTGGTACTTCATATCTGGTCCCAAATGTTGTGGTCATTACTCGGCTAGGCGATGAGTCCATATCCCTTGGATGATATGGGACATTCCGGTACATTATGGCACTTTACAGTACATTTACAGTAAATCACCTTGAGAGGGGAGACAATGGCCACCGCAAAAACCACTACGCTGACCTTTCGCATCGAACCAGAATTGAAAGATGCGTTGCGCACGGCTGCCCAGCAAGGGCACCGTTCCATTGCCAATATGGTGGCTGTGTTGATCCGGGGCCACTGCGAGCGAAATGGCATGGCTATCCAGGAATCACGCGTCGCGAAAAAGTGATGTGGAGATAAAGAAATAATGAGCGCAATTATCCGGAGCACAAATCAGATACGGAGCTATTTATGCTTGGTTTAACACTACGGGAAGAGTTCAAGGGCCGTCGCTTGAAAGGCACCGCCATTGAACTGACAAACAAGAACAATACTGGTGCCACGCAGGTTTCAGCGGAGGACTTTCTGCGGATTACCTATCCATCGCATGATGTGTTGAAAGTAATGGAGGCTGCTGGACCAGATCAAGGCAGGCCGGTCACCATAAAGGGCGAAAGGGGCCAAGGTAAATCGCATTTGATGGCTGTGCTTTATCATGCATTCACCGATCATGCGGCTACCCAGCAATGGCTGGATAACTGGTCCCATATCTTGGGTGACCCCAAGATTAGCGACCTCCCACTTCGTGACGGAATGCGTGTCATCGGTGAAAGCCTCCACAGACAGCGTTACAAGTATTTGTGGGATCTGCTGTTTGACAATCACCCGCACGGTGGCTATTGCCGGGGCAAGTGGGAGGCTCTTGGAGATGCAAAAACTGATATTCCCAGCGATGAAATCCTGCTGGAAATGTTCAAGCATACCCCAACTGCCCTGATTCTTGATGAGTTTCAGACCTGGTACGATGGTCTGACTAACACCAAACAATATCCCTGGAAGAGCTGGGCTTTCAATTTTATTCAGATTCTCTCCGAGATCGCCAAGGAGCACCCTGAGAATCTCGTTTTGGTCGTTTCTGTGCGCAATGGGAATACCGATGCTTTTCAGCAAATTCAGCGCGTCAATCCTGTTGTCGTCGATTTTCAGGGGCCATCAGCCAAGAGCGATCGCTTACGTTTGTTGCTCCACAGATTGTTTGAGAACCGAATCCAGGTAGATGCCTCTGCGATAGAGGGGCTAATAAGTAATCACATTAGTGAATACTTTCGGCTCAAGAGTATCGCTCCAGCGGAGCAGGCGAGAATACATGACGAATTTCTGGAAGCTTGGCCTTACGCGCCGCATCTTATGCAATTGTTGGAGGATCAGGTTCTCATCGCCACGAGTGCACAGGGTACGCGGGATCTAATTCGCATATTGGCTGATTTATTCAAACGCAATGGCGAGAATCAAGCCATCCTCACGGCGGCTGATTTCCGGCCAGACGACGATAAAAGCGGCATTTCCGCACTGCTTGATTCAGTTGCCAATCAACATCATGTCAAACTCCGAGAAAAGGCACTGCGAAATCTAGAGGCTGTCAATGATGCCATCGCTGGCACCGACCAGACATTGCCCCATCTCGGAGAGATCATCGGTGCCCTGTGGTTGCGGTCACTGGCAGAGGTTAATCAGGCTGGAGCGGATCTGGCGACACTCCACGTCGATGTCACCAGGGATAAGTCTGTGGATGACAACGGCTTCCAGGTTGAGTTAACCACTATCGTCGAAAACAGCTTCAATATCCATGAGGATGGCAATCGTTACATTTTTAGGGAAGAGGAAAATCCCCAGGCCAAACTCATCGCCAGTGCGCGCAACGATAAACTATTTCAAGATGACGAAGACCGGGCACATCTTGCC
>CBDFGK010000003.1:0-222500 GCA_965247075.1 Halieaceae bacterium
GACGTCTCTGGGTACGCCAACTACAACCGCGGCTACCGCCCTTCGGGCATCTCCATCATTCCCGACCCCGATGTTCAGTTCCTGCCCAACGGCGAAAATGACCTGCTGCACGGCGAGGAAAACAGCGACTCCATTGAGCTGGGCTTCAAGAGCCGCCTGCTGGACGGCCGCGCCTCACTCAATGGCGCCCTGTTCTATCAGCAATTCGATGGCTACCTGGGCTTTGTGCGTGGCGTGCAGGTGCTCAACGCTGCCGGTGCACCGGTAGATATCTCCGGCGGTCTTATCTTTAACGGCGATGCCAATATCCTTGGGGTAGAGCTGGAAGGCCAGCTACTGCTGAGCGAGTCCTGGAGCGCCGGCGGCAGCATGAGCTATGTGAACGCCGAGTGGGACGGTGCCGAATCGCCCTGTAACGAGCGTGAACCGGGCGAGGTGTTGGGTTTCTGCGACATCGACGGCGAAAACATAGGCGGTGAGCCGCAGTGGTCCTTCTCCCTCAACTCTGAGTACTTCGTGACGATGGAAAACATGCAGTGGTATTTGCGCGGCCTGCTCAAGTACAAGGGCGAGCGCGACAATGTTGACGCCTCCGCCGGTATCGGCGCGGTGGTGGATGAGTTTGATGAGTACACCACCTTCAACCTCTACACCGGCCTGCGCAGCACTGACTATAGCTGGGATGTGTCCCTGTGGGCCAAGAACCTGTTCGACAAGGACGCGGTTACCTTCCAGACCGGTTCAGATCAATACGATCTCGCCCTCTCCGGCGGTTCCTATACCCAGATCAATGTACTCAACGAACGCACCATCGGTGTGACCGCGCGCTACAACTTCTAGACATAAAAAAGTAATTTTTTGGTTCTTCGCCGGTCTTGTGAGTGAATATTAGGCCGCAACGTAGAACATCGAGTCATTATCCGGCAGGGAAGACTGTCGGATCGTGAGTTTGAAATACTCGGTATCCCTGATGCCTCTGGCGCGCTTGCGGATCATGCCGATACCGATGTTGCCGGCCTCAATCCTGGCGCTGGTGAGCTTGTGCTTCGCGTAATTGCAAATGCCCACACGGTGGTTTCTCAACGACTTTGCAAACTTCTTTAGGTAAAGCAGGGTCGATTGATCGGCTATCCGGCACCGGGCTTCCAGTCTCTTTTGCATCAGTTCGACAGTCTTTGATTCCCACCAGGCCTGAAGCTGTTCCTTCAGGATATACAGCGTATTGAGATTGGCATTTTCATCCAATAACCGTGGTAATTTTTGAGCCTGGAATTCGTCCGGTTTATCGGAGTTTTTCAGCACCGGGTAATGTGTTCCTGCTAACAATTCCTGGCCCGCTTTATTGGCCTTTCTAAACTCAATTCGCCGCTGATTGCTCAGAGCCTTGCTGTAGTTCTTCATAACGTGGAAACGGTCAAACACAATGTCGGCATTGGGTAAGCAATCACGTACTGATTTTTGACAGGATGGCCCCATGTCCATCGCAGTTGATGTTTTACGACAGCAACTTGCTATTTCGCATCAAGACCGATCGGGCAACTCACGCCGGTAGCGCCCAGTCCGCAGTAGCCGGCCGGATTTTTGGCCAGGTATTGTTGGTGGTAACCCTCGGCATAGTAGAACGGTCCGGCCGGTAGAATTTCTGTAGTAATTGCGCCGTATCCGGCTGCCGTCAAAGCCGGCTGAAAGCCGATTCGGGAAGTTTCGGCACGCCGCGCCTGCTTATCGGTGAAGGTGTAGATTGCCGAGCGGTATTGGCTACCCATGTCGTTGCCCTGGCGCATGCCCTGGGTGGGGTCGTGCCCCTCCCAGAAAACGCTCAGCAATTCGTCATAGCTGACCCGCGCGGGACCAAACACGACCAGCACCACTTCATTGTGACCGGTCTGGCCGCTGCACACCTCTTCGTAGCTGGGGTTAGAGCTGTGCCCGCCGGCGTAGCCTGCGGCGGTGGTATACACCCCATCCAGCCGCCAAAACTTTCTCTCCACACCCCAAAAACAACCCATACCGAACACAGCCTGCTGCAGGTGGTCCGGAAACGGCGGCTGCAAGCTATTGCCATTCACAAAATGAGCATCGCCCGGCGACTGCATATTGGCACTGTCAAAAAGGCCCATCGCTACCTCCCACATCAGAATCCACACAACACTATACCGCATGGAATAAATACGCTAGTTTAATGCCATGAACCTAGACCGCCGTAACTTCCTGCGTATAGCCGGAACCGTATATCTCAGCGCAGGACTACCTGTTTCGGCAGCGGCGACAGCCCGGATCGAAGGGGATTCTGTAAATCAATCAGTGTTATTTCCACACGGAGTAGCCTCCGGTGACCCACAGCCCGACGCCGTCATACTGTGGACACGGGCCCAGGCCAGGCAACCCGGCGATGTAGCCCTGGTGTTACAAGTCAGTGACAGTGAAAACTTTAGCCAGGTGATCGTGGAGGAACGGCTTAGCGCCGAACTGGCCAATGACAATACGGTGCGCGCACATATCGATGGCCTGCAGCCAGGTCGCCACTATTACTACCGGTTTTTAGCCGCAGACGGCGCACAATCAATGGTCGGTCGCACCATGACCGCGCCGGCACCGGGTGACGAGGCACGGGTACACCTCGCCTTTGCCAGTTGCCAAAACTACGAGCAGGGCTATTTTGGTGCCTGGACGCGCATGCTCAGCGAAGATGCCGGCAAGCCCGCCGACCAGCAAATTCAATTTGTCCTGCACCTGGGCGACTTTATTTATGAGCGCTACCTGAACAAGCAGGACCGCGGCCAAACCTTTGCCCGACTGTTGCCGGCATTTCCCGATGGCGCCACCGATGGCACGCGCACCTGGGCCGATTCACTGGCCGACTACCGGCATCTCTACAAAACCTATCTGGAAGATCCCGACTTGCAGGCCGCTCGCGCACGCTGGCCCTTTATTTGTACCTGGGATGATCACGAGTTCAGCAACGACAGCTTTCAGCACTTCAGCACCTATACCGGTGCAGCCAAACCGGAGTTACAGCGCCGGCACAATGCGCACAAGGCCTGGTTCGAGTACATCCCTGCACTGGTACCCGAGCGCGAAGAACTGTGTATCTACCGAAAATTGCGCTGGGGTAAACATATTGATCTGCTGATCACCGACCTGCGCACCTATCGCAGCGCCGCACCGCTGCCGCACGGCCTTTCCGACCAACTGGACCTGCCTATGGATCCAATAGAACTGGTCGAAATTTTCGATAGTGGACGTGCCTGCAACAATGGCAAGCCGCCGGAGTTTCTGCCTTTTGGCGATGGCACGCTGCCCAACACGGCGCGCCACCGCGATACCGGCACCCTGCTGGGCCAGGCGCAAAAAGACTGGTTTAAACAGTCACTGGCAGAATCCGGTAGCACCTGGAAGGTGTGGGGGAATAGCCTGCCGCTGCTGCCCTTGCGCCTGGATATGAGCACCCTGCCCTTCGCCGACCTGGACGACTCCATTTTGTCTGAGGATGCCTGGGGCGGCTATCCGCACGAGTACCGAGAGCTGATGGCCTGGGTAGACAAGGAGGATATTACCGGGCTGGTATCCCTTTCCGGCGACCATCATATGCACGGCGCCGCCACGCTGGTGCTGGACCCTAATCTGGAAGAGTCTGCAGCGGTTGCCGTTGATTTCAATATCACTGGTATCAGCTCTACGCCGCATTTTGACAGTGTGCTGTACACGGCTGGCAAAGATAACAGCGACTTCATGCCGTTGGTCGCCGCCAACACCGACGGCGGGGTGCTGGAAACCTGGAATATGAGCCTCACCAAGGGAGTATTGGCATCCTTGGCCTTCGACAAATCCGGGCTGAAGGGCTTTGCCAACTGGCTGGGGCCCAATAGCACCAACCCGGGGCTGGTCTATGCCGACACCAAAAGTAATGGTTACGGACTGGCCAACTTTGACAACAGCCAGTGCAATGTTGAGATGGTGACTGTAGCTCCCCCCCTGCAAGAGACGGGCTCAGAGGGCAGCACAGTTCTGCATCGCGCCCGCTTCAATCTCCTCAAATGGGCCGCAGGAGAGCAAGCTGTATTGACTGGCCCGGAGTTCGACGGCCCGCCACCATTTCCCGGCTGAACTCTTCTGTAATGCAAATGTCATAAAAAAGCGTTAACCTTAAAAATACAACAGAAAAAAGAACATGATTGGATCACAGCAAATGAACGAAGTACCAACCAGCAACATGCAAGAATTTTGCAGCCAAAAATTATGGGAAATGGTCAGCGACCAAAGCGCCGCCACTGCGCCCGACGAACTTCAAGCCGCCATTGACGAGCTGGCCGAACGTCGTCACTACCTGCGTGAACTCGAGACCCTGGGCAAACTGAGCACCAAGCCCTGACAGCCGATTGGCCAAGCTCCCTCAGCGCCGGTCCTCCACTGGCGAAATTGACAAATTCCTCACCCACAGCACTAGCCTGGCTCGCCGGGAAGCCCCCTGCGGTCGCCTGATATTTGCGATTGATGCCACTGCCAGTCGGCAGCCCACCTGGAATCGTGCTCGCCAAATACAGGGCCGAATGTTTAAGGCCACCCAAAACCTGGGCGGCCTGGAAATTCAGTTGTGTTACTACCGGGGATTCAACGATTTTCAAGCCAGCGCGTGGCTGCAAGATGAGCTCTCGCTACTGCAACAAATGAATACCGTGCACTGTGAGAGCGGCTATACCCAAATACTGCGCGTGCTGAAACACAGCCTGCGTGAGCATCACAAGCAGGCAGTAAAGGCGGTGGTGTTTATCGGTGATGCCTGCGAGGAAAATCCTGACCTGCTGGCTGGCAAGGCCGGGGAACTGGGCATTGCCGGCCTGCCCCTGTTTATGTTCCAGGAAGGCGGCGACCGCCCTGCCGAAACACTCTTTCGCCACATGGCCAAGCTGAGCGGGGGGGCCTGGGCCCGCTTCAATCATTCCAGCGCCACCGAGCTTGCCGACTTATTAGGCGCGGTGGCACGCTATGCGGCGGCCGGCCGCGAAAACCTGCTGGAATATGGCGCCGGGGCGAGTTCCGGCGTTAAACTGCTACTCGATCAACTCAAATAGGGTTTAGCTGTGACGCGCCTCATTCTATTGCTGGCCATGGGCCTCATCGTCTACATCGTCTACCGGCGAATCAATGCCCTGCCGGCACAACAGCGCAAGGCAGCGTACCTGAAAACCGGCGGTATTGGCCTGTTGCTGGTGGTGGTTGTACTCACCGTCATGGGTCGCATGCACTGGCTGGGTGCCGCCATCACCGGGCTGGTAGTCGGCGTCAGCAGGCTGGCCCCCTCCCTGTTCCGCCTATTCCCAATGTTACAGTGGTTACAGCGACAAAAATCCGGGCAGGCCAGTAGCCAGAAATCGCAAGTAGAAACCGCCGTGCTGCGTATGGAACTGGATCACGCCAACGGGGATTTAAGTGGCGAAGTGCTACAGGGCGAGCACCAGGGCCGGCAACTGGACGACCTGGACCTCCAGCAGTTGAATGAACTGCTCAGCTGGTGCCAAAACTGCGATATCGACTCCGCGCGCCTGCTGGAAAGTTATCTGCTGCGGCGCTTCGGAGACTCCTGGCAGGGCCAGGCAACTCCACCCCCAAACCACAATAGCGCGTTGAGCCGATCAGAAGCCCTGGCCATCCTCGGGCTGGAAGAAGGTGCCGACAAAGCGTCTATTATCAACTCACACCGGCACTTGATGCAGAAGCTACATCCCGACCGGGGCGGCAATGATTACCTGGCCGCCAAACTAAATCAGGCCAAAGACTTTTTACTGGGTTGAGTTGTCGTTACACTGCGCTGCGTTTGCACAATCAACTGTTTGGAGCTACTGAAAAACACCATGAATGAAGCTTTTGTTATCCGCAATCAACTGGGTCATTACTGGGGCAAGAAGAAGCTCTGGGTGGATGGCACCCGTGCGAAAATGATCATGCTCTGCAAACATGATGATGAGGGGCTCAATCTGCTGGTTGAACTCAGCGCCAAGGACATCGATTTACGCGGTGAGGTTGTCAGTGTAGAAACCAGTGACAAAGGTGTTGCCGTGGTTACGCCCAGCGAACACCTGTTGGCTGATGAGGAAGATTTGTGTAAGGAAGATGAGGGGCCAGAGTCTGGACTCTGACCCCGGTCGATCACGAACGGCGGTCAAACAGCCTTGATTAGGTACTCACTGGTAGGCACCACATCGATCTTGTCAAAATCGATAAAACGCACACAACTGTCGATCATCGCCTGCAGGTTGGCCTGCAACTGGGCATCTGTTTCCACACCGTAAAAAGCGTGCTGTGAGGTCATCGCCTCAAGGGGGAAATTCTCCTCGATGATGGCGTCAAAAGGTGGCGCCGCATAGGTCATGGGGCGCGCTATTACATTTTGCCTATAGCCGAAGGTCGACTGGGTATCGATGGCCACCTGGGTATGACTGCCATGCCATGTCTCCAGCCACTGTTGTTCGCTGAGCCGACGCGGCCTCTGTAAAAATACCACCTGCGCCATACCGGGTGTGCGCTGGCCCTCGGCGGTATCGGTGACCAGCGGCGTCGATTCAGTTACCAGATAGCCGACCATACGCACCACCTGGTTTTCAATAGCCGCCTCCACCTCGCCACGGTAGACCGAGCTGTCCAGCCACACCGAGATCATGGCATCCATAACCGGCCGCGAGTGTTCCTGGCGCAATCCGGCGGCAGGCGCCACATCACTGTCCACCACGGAGAGTCGCAGGCCGCGCACCCCCAGTTCCAGCAATTGCGGCGACAACTGTTCTAACAGTTGGTCGCGGAAAGCATCGCCATCGACACTGGCATTCTTCCAAACCGGGTATAAAATCTTTTCCATGCAATCCTGCCTTTATACGACGGGTGTAGGTGGCGTTATAGTTGCGGCATTATCGATAAGCATCTGCGCGCCATTTACAAAATGAGATTCATCAGAAGCCAGGTACAGTACCATGGCGGTGATGTCTTCAGGTTCGCACATAGGCACGGCCGTTGCCAATGCATCAATCTCTTCCTGGGTAGCGGTATCGCGCCCACTCAAAACCTTCACCACCATCGGGGTCTTAACCCCATCCGGGTGAATGGTGTTGCAGCGAATTCGGTTATTCTGCTCCCTGCAGTACAGGGCAACGCTCTTGGTCAAGCCGGTCACCGGCCCTTTGCCGGCACTGTAAGCGGCAATAAAAGACATGCCGTGCAGGGCCGCTACCGACGACATATTGATAATAGAACCACCGCCGTCTGACTTTTCCATGGCCGGGATAGCGTGTTTACAACTCAGGAAAACACCCTCGTTGTTAACCGCGTTGATGCGGCGGTAGCTGTCCAGATCGGTATCAACAATACTACCCATAGCCATCATGCCGGCATTATTAACCAGAATATCGAGGCGCCCGAAGTGTTCCAGGGTCTGCTCGATCACCGCCACCCAGTTGTCCTCACTGGAAACATCGTGGCGAGTAAAAATGGCGTTCTCGCCAATGCTGTCAGCCACGACCGAATGCGGTAGATGACCCGGTTTCGACCCTTTAACGTAACAAATTCAAGAGGATTTTTTAATGCCTTGCGAAAATATTTCCTTATATTTCAATTGATTGAGAGTTTATGGATGCGCACAAATTAGTGGGGTCAGGCCTGACATTGTGCATCTTATTGCCAGGCGGGAATTTCACTCTCCTGCCAGGCATCAATATCGTGTGCCGCCGACGGCATCCCGGTATCGAGCAACAGGCGCTTGCCACCGAGCCATTCAATCAACACGCCCACATGCCCAAGCACAAATAAAGCGCCCAACAACCCTTATATTTTTCGTATCATGTTCAGATTCACACCGTGCGAAAAGCTGTGGACAGTGTAAACCGATAAACACTCGCGAGGATCAAACTTTGGAAAGAATCGGTATCTTCGTAGATGTTCAAAACATCTATTACACCTGCAGACAGGCCTACCAGGCCAACTTCGATTACAACAGGTTCTGGGCGCAGGCGACCGCCGACCGGGAGCTGGTTTGCGCGGTTGCCTATGCCACAGATAGAGGTGACGCCAAACAGATGCAGTTCCAGGCCATCCTGCACGCCATTGGATTTACCGTAAAGCTTAAACCGGTACTAAAACGGCGCGATGGCTCCACCAAGGCCGATTGGGATATCGGCATTGCGTTGGACGTTTACGAGGCCGCGCCCGACTGCGACACCATTGTATTACTGACCGGGGATGGTGATTTTGGCATGTTGCTACAACGGATTAAAAGGCGTTTCGACACCGATGCTGAAGTCTACGGCGTACCCACGCTCACCTCGGACATTCTCACGGCACAGGCCAAAACGTTTATCCCTATTGATGACAGGTTGCTACTTTAAAGTTTGGGGTCAGAGTAAAAACTCCCTCGAGTATTTGAATTACATAAAGTTCTTAGCGGTTTTGGTTCTTCTCCGGTCTTGTGAGTGAATATTAGGCCGCAACATAGAACATCGAGTCCGCATCCGGTAGATATCTTGAGTGTAAGCGCCGTTAAATCAGCACCTGTTTTTCCTTAAAGGTTCGGGCCAGACTCTCTCCTGATGACCACACACAGGAGTTTAATTGCATTCTACGGGCTTGTATGGCAATCTCCACCGGAATTTCCAAGCAGATATGCACATCCCTATGATCGGTAGATTACTTGCAGCCCTGGTCCTGTCTACGGCCATTTATGCCTGCAGTGAACAGGAGTCAGCCACCCTCGCTGCGCCTGTCGCCAGGAAAATTCCGCACGCTATGACCGCGCACGGCCAGACCCGCATAGATAATTACTACTGGATGCGCGATGACTCGCGCAGTGATAGCGATGTGCTGGATCACCTGGCGGCAGAAAACCGCTATAGCGACGCTGTGCTGGCCCCGCTCATGCCGCTCAAAGACGCTATTTATACTGAGCTGGTCGGGCGCATGGAAAAGGATCAGTCCACGGTGCCGGCGCTCGATAACAACTATTGGTATTACCGCCGCTACAGCGGTGATATGGAATATCCCATTTATGCTCGCAAGAGCGCGCCCGATGCCACAGAGCAGGTTCTGCTGAACGGCAACGATATGGCTGCGGGACAGGAATACTTCAGTATTGGCGACTACGGTATTAGCACGGACAATGAAATCCTCGCCTGGTCCACCGACACCCTGGCCAATCGTATCTACACGATCGAGTTCAGGAATCTGCAAAGCGGGGCAATGTATACGGATGCCCTGCTCGATACCAACGAGCAGGTGGTATGGGCCAACGACAACAAGAGCCTTTATTACGTCAAGAAAGACCTGCAGACGCTGCTGGGCTACCAGGTTTATCGGCATACATTAGGAACCAGCCAACAGGATGACCTGTTGGTATACCAGGAAGATGACAGGTCTTTTTACACATCTCTTGGCAAGTCCAAAGATAACAGCGTCATCTATATTTATCATTCAAGTACCACCAAATCCGGCGTTTCGCTGATTGATGCCAACGCATCAGCCCCGGTTGTAGAAGTATTCCTGCCCCTGGAAGACGACCTGGAATACTCTGTTGCCAAGCTCGGCGACGAGTATTACATCTACACCAATTGGGACGCGACCAACTTTCGGCTAATGAAGGTAAAGGTGGGCCAGACCCAGGATAAATCTGCGTGGCAAGAGGTCATTGCTCATCGCAGTGATGTGCTGCTGGAGGATTTTGTACTGTTTGACGGCTACCTGGTTGTGAAAGAAAAAACACAGGCCCAGAGCGCCGTGTACATAACGGCACTGGCCAGCGGCGAACGGGTAAAGCTCGACTTTGAGGAGCCCGTGTATGTGGTCAGGTTTGATCGCAACCCCCAGTTGGATTCCGATGCTGTGCGCCTTCACTACAGCTCACCCACCACCCCGGCATCGGTTTATGACGTGTCACTCAAGACCCTGGCCAAAACCCTCAAGAAGCAGGACAAGGTACTGGGTGGCTACACCGCCGACAGCTATGTCACAGAGCGTATTTTTGTAGCCGCACGCGATGGCGCCATGGTGCCGGTGACGCTGGTGTACCGCAAAGACAAATTCCGCAAGGACGGCAGCAATCCCCTCTATCAATACGGTTATGGTGCTTATGGTTACACGCTGGAGCCGGACTTCAATGCCAACTGGCTGTCACTCACTGAGCGGGGCTTTGTGGTCGCAATCGCCCATATCAGGGGAGGACAAATCCTCGGCCGCCACTGGTACGAAGCTGGCAAGCTGCACAACAAAAAGAATACCTTCACAGATTTTATCGACGTGACAAAAGGCCTGATCGCACTACAGTACGCCGACCCGGACAAGATATACGCTGAGGGCGGCAGTGCCGGTGGTTTACTGATGGGCGCGGTGATGAATATGGCGCCAGAACTTTATAACGGCGTTGCCGCGCACGTTCCTTTTGTCGATGTGCTAACGACCATGAGCGATGCCAGCATTCCGCTCACCACCAACGAGTATGAGGAATGGGGCAATCCTGCTGACAAGGAAGCCTATGCTTACATGCTGTCCTACTCGCCCTACGACCAGGTAGCGGCAGTGGATTATCCACACACCCTGGTCACTACGGGTTTGTACGATTCACAGGTGCTGTATTTTGAACCTATGAAGTGGGTGGCCAAATTGCGCGAAGTAAAAACAGGTGACAATGCACTGGTCTTTGTTATCGATATGGAAGCGGGCCATAGCGGCGCTTCCGGCCGTTTCAAACGTCTGCAGCAGCAGGCCCTGGCCTATGCCTTTTTTGTCGACCTGGCCTCTGGCTGAGCGCCCATAAGCTGTCAGGCAGCGCCGTCAAACCAGTCGGTAAAACCGGCCGGAGCCCAGGGGCCTATATGTAACTGCTCCAGGACGCCGTGGCCAACTCGGTCACGCCGCCTGGCAGTGACCACCTGTTGAATATGAATGTTCTCCAGCGCCAGTGGCCCCACTGGGGGATGTTGATAACCAATGCCCTTCATCCGAAATAGCAGTCGCGGCTCAAGTAGCAGCTCTATCTGTTCTCCGGACTTTGCATCGTGCATGGTAATTTTGGCAGCACTCATCTGGCGCGTTCCCGCTTGCATGTTGATGTCATGTACCACCCTGCCCTGCTCAGCTCTCAGGCCGCTGTAGACACACAGGGCATATGGCATTTATTAACGCCAGGCATGAACAATATATCGGCATAATTTGTTCTTATCTCGCCACGTGTGTATAGGAATAGGGTGTATCCCATTTTGAGTAAACTCACAGCGCCTAAATCCTAAATCCAGCAACATGCAGCGGAGACATTCCAAATTTGGTGCCCAAAAATTTGTATCATCATTGCTCATTTCAGACCCGACAAAATAACGCATCACTGGCTCTTTCATGTAATTAAAAACGGTTTCTGTTTCGACAATTAACAACTCATCTGTCATATCTGCCGCTTTTTGCAATCCGGCATAGGGATCTTTGAGGTGATAGAGAACACCTAAAAATAACACTACATCAAATGTTCCATGTTTCGATGGATCTAGCTCGAAAACGTCCACGTCAAGGGAATCTGCATTTGAGTTAAAAGTTCTATGCAATGCATTATAACCGTCTTTCGTTCCCCATCCTGGGCCACTCCAAGAGAAGTGATCGGTCGAGAGTACTTTCTCTGCACCTCTTTTTTCGGCTTCGAACGAAAAAAAACCATCCCAAGCGCCGATATCCAGAACACTCTTATCGGTGATATCAAACTTGAATACTTTAGATGCTTCGGCCTGTAGTGTTTCATGCGACTTATGCCCTTGGGTAAAATTCCCGTCAGGTAGTTCGACAGAATGAAACCAGGAAATACCCTTTGTCAAAATTGAAGGTAAACTGAAATCACGGGCATAGTAATCCTGGATCTGCAATTTTCTTTCTGATGGGAGAGCTTGCCATTCTTCGCTCGATTTGAAGATCAGATAGATTTCGAAACGGCTTATTCCACTTGCAACCAGTTTCTGGAAATAGTCAAGTCCTTCAGGGTCAGGTTCCCGTTCGAATATGATTCGATAGAATTTTGGAATGTCTGAGTTGGCGGCGAGTATTGTTGATTTACTTTTCATAAGTAATGTTTAACTAATATAGAATTGAAGTATAGATACCCCCATATATCTCTCACCCTACTATAAGAAGCAGGTTACTGGCAATCGGCAAGCCATTATTAGTGCATCGCCTCTTTAAGTAGAATGTGAAAAGGGCGACGTTCCATCCACGAGGCTGTAAATTCTGCATCAGCGTTTAATGTTTTGCAGAAGATCGACGAGTTCGTGAACTCTGGTGGATGGGTTGTCGGTTTTGGTTGTTTTCGCCTCTTGTAATGCTTGCACCGCATTGGTTTTTGCGGTTTCCAATTTATCTTTCAAAGCGAGAAATATATCTTTACAACCTTTTGTATAACTTGGCAAATGCTTCTTCAGATCGGACATAACCTGTGCGCCTGCGCTTTGACCACCAGATTTCGCTTCATAAGGTCTGGTGCTGTATTCGTAATGTAGCAAAAACCAGTATTCAAAAGCAGGCACCGATGTTATGGCAATAAAAGTATCCCGAGGTTTCGTGTTGCGTAGTCTACTTAAAGTATTTTGATAAGAAGCATGACTATCTTTATCAAATACGCAAAATACCTTGTCATACGCATCGTCCTGTCGTTTCTCTTCCTCGTACAGGCTTTTGGCGAAATCAGCAACACTTTTTGGGCTTGAACCGCCCTCCCCTGTAATCCTTACATTAGCGCTGCTGACTTTATAATACCGTATCAACTCGTTGAAATAATCAGGCTCAGTCGCTTCCCCTTCGCAGACAATCAACACCTTGCTATAAGCCTCTCGTTTACTCCGTTCGCGCGCTAGTTTTTGGATAGACCTTTGCTTTCGTTTGTGGAACAAATTACCTGTACCCATTTTTCATCCCTGCACCTTCTCAATATAAGGCAGGGCACCATATCTGCCAGATAAATACATCAGTTCCAGATTCTCCCGCCCCTTGCGCGGACGGAATTCACTCAGGGGATAAACCTGGGTTGCCTGAATTTCGTCCTTTTCACAAAACCAAACCTGGTCTCGACGTAGAGTCTTCTGATTGAGAATAGAAGTTTCATGGGTAGTAAAGATCAGTTGTGCGTTATTGGGGTTGGTCTTTTTGTTGTTAAACAGGCTTACTAAATACTCCACCAATTTTGGATGCAGACAACCGTGCAGCTCATCCACGAACAGCGTATAACCCTCTGTCAAAGCATAAATCCAAGGCCCTGCCAACGAAAAAAGCTTGTGTGTGCCATCTGATTCTTCGTTAAAGTCAAACACAACAGGCTCGCCGTTGGTATCATGATGCATCGTCTGAATTATATAGAAAAATTCACTTTCCATTTCCTTAACAATAGCCTGTCTCATGGATTTCGGCACATCTTCAGGCAGGATTTTCGGATCGAATCGTTCTTTTTCTACTTTAACTTTAACATTATCAATATCTAAATCAGCGGCTTGCAAATACGCCAAAATTTCTTCTTTTTTATTTTCCTCCCCCAATAGCAATGCGCTGAAACCTGGATCCCATGCCGATGCACCGACCATATACTTGGTCTTTTCGAACCAATCAAAAACGGGTTGTAGTTGTTGACTATTTAGTTGTACCGCAGTGGAAAGAAACAAGGAATTATCGCGGGTTGATTTCTGCCACAGGTTTTTTTCTCCCGTCAGGGATGATCCCAACGACCACTTATGCTTCTTCTTGCTCTTATCCCATTTGCGACTCAACCAATGTTGAGGGCGATTTTTCGGATAGGCAAACAACCATTCCTCCACGATGCGTTCACGAGTGGCGGAAAACCCGTATTGGTAGCGCACGCCTTCGGCAATAAAAATCACTTCAACTTCAGTGGGAGCATTCCGTGTAGTGGAGTCCAGTTTGAAAGGCATCACTGGGAAAAAAGATCCCCGACGTTGTTGCTGGGCAGACTCCAATACGATGATTATTATTGTTCGGAGAGCTTCCAAAAAATTGGACTTCCCGGCTGCATTGGCACCATAAATTGCTACGGAAGGTAGCAACCTCATGCCGGAACCGCCCTCTGAAAGAGGCACATCCAAAATCTGGGTATCCGCCTTTTCCTCACCCTTTGACGCGACCAGACTAAGGGTTTGGCGATCTTTGATGGATTTGAAATTGGTAACGCTAAATTCAACTAACACTATTTATGCCCTGATTTAATAATGAATATTGACAAAATTTGTCATAAAAAGCCATATAAACATGTCTTTGTCAAGTTTTTGCGTCAGCCCGAAGTTAAAATATGCCTGGATCCAGCGGCAAGACGCCCTGGCGCTCGAATGTTCACAGCCGATCTACTGGAGCCGCCTGCTTTCAATCAGGTAGCGCAACCTATCCTGCCTAACTCATCCTTGAGCAGCATCTATCATCCTCTCCCTGTTATATCCAATCGAACAATCTCTCCAGCGACGGTGCCCGTGGCTCTGGTAGCTGATTCACTGTGGCGGGCCCCCGCACTCGCCCTTGCTGATCGGCGACTATCCCTACACCGCCAGGGACAGATGCCTTCCCGGTGCGACCCCAGATAACGGCGAGGAATACCAGAGTGTGGTCTACGCCGGCCTGCACAAGTGTGAAAAACTGACAAAAAATAGGGTTTTATTTTCCCAATATGGTGTACACTGCGCCGAGCATGAAAGAGAGTCTTAGCCTTCGCCCTCCTGATCCGAAATTTTCCTAGTATTATCTCGCCTTGATGACTGAGTTCTAGCCTACCTTCTTGCCAACCGATCCATGTGGATCACACTTTTAAAATTTACAGGTTTAGATTATGTCTGAAAGAGTTACAGGAACCGTTAAGTGGTTCAACGAAAGCAAGGGTTTTGGATTTATTGAGCAAGAAAATGGGCCCGACGTTTTTGCCCACTTCAGCGCTATAGCTGGTGATGGTTTCAAGACCCTGGCTGAAGGCCAAAAGGTCGAGTTCACCGTAACTGCCGGCCAGAAAGGCCCGCAAGCGGAAAATATCGTAGCCGTCTAAGCGCTCGTTATCTCGTGGCTGGTACCGAGAACCAAGGTTCCGGTACCTGGCCACCGTTCTCTGACCAACCGAAGATCGTTGGCCAGAGTGGATTGTATTGCCTGATCAGGCAGCATTAGCACTACCCCTACCCCTCAAAACTGCACCACCCCATCCTGCTTTACACCAAAGCACACCTAAAACCAGCTTCGACTTAATTGTTCAATCAGCGATTCCCGTCTATACCAATGGTGACCAGCGCATCTATGCCCGCAGGGAATCAATGCAGAGAGTATCGCCTCAATGACCATCACGGATCATCAATTCGATGATTACTGGTACCGGTTCTCCGATGATGTGAGCGGCGGCCCCCTGCCCCAGGGTATACAGGTATTGGAACAGGGGCGGACGGCAAGTGGTCGCACATCTCTATCGCAGCGGACCCGGCCAGCGAGGGCTGGTGCCCGCTTACCGGCAGCTGGTTGCAGTTTTGCAGTGCTCCAATAGTGTGCGCCATTGGACCCCAGCGCTGTCGAAACTGTTGAAGGACGTCAGTCCGAACGGGGAAGTCACTTCCTATTGCTATGAGGCGGGGCCGTGTGGATACGGCATCTACCGTCAGATCAGCAACTCAGGGCATGATTGCAGTGTCGTGGCGCCCTCGCTGATACCGACCAAGCCGGGCGACCGGGTTACAACGGACCGGCGTGCCAGTGAGAACCTGGCGCGCTGGCATCGAGCGGGCGAGTTAACCCCGGTCCGGGTGCCCGATCAGGAGCAGGAAGCCATGCGGGATCTGACCCGTGCCCGGGAGGATATGCTGAGGGGATTTATCCCGGCGATTGCCCGTGAGGTGATGCCGGGGAACGCAACTGAAACAAACAGGTAATCAAGAAAGCTGCCCCCTGTTCTGTCTCAAGGGCTCACTATTGACCGTCCTGCTGACAAGTAGCGTTAGCTCCCAGGCACAATCCATTGACGATGAAGCGCTGGACTGGCTGCAACAGTTTATTCGGGTCGACACTATTAATCCCCCTGGCAATGAAACCAGGGCTGTTGAGTTTATTGGCAATATTCTCGAAGCCGAAGGCATTGGGTACCAAACGGCGGAAAGTGCACCGGGGCGGGGCAATATCTGGGCGCGCCTGGAAGGTGGGGATGAGCCTGCGCTAATCCTTATGCAACACACCGACGTGGTACCCGCCGATCCCAAGTACTGGACCACTGACCCGCTGTCCGGAGAAATCAAAGATGGCTACCTGTGGGGCCGTGGCGCCCTGGATATGAAAGGCACCGGCATCTCACAGTTGGCCACTTTTATCAGTTTGAAACGCGCTGGCTTGCCGCTAAACCGCGATGTCATCCTGGTGGCGACCGCCGACGAGGAAGCCGGTGGCCTGTATGGCGCCGGCTGGATGATTGAGCATCACCCGCAAGTTTTCGAAAATGTGGGTCTTTTGATTAACGAAGGTGGCAACGGCAAGCAATCGGCAAAAGAATTGCTCTTCAATGTGGAGATCACACAAAAAGTACCGGTGTGGTTGCGCCTGACTGCGGTGGATACCCCCGGCCACGGCTCCATGCCCCACGCCACCTCGTCAGTTACCCGCCTTGTCCACGCTCTAAATATACTCAGGGAAAACCCGTTTGCACCCCGCATCGTGCCAGCGGTCGATACCATGTTTCGATCCCTGTCGCTGAGTACCGCCCCCGAGTGGGCAGAGTCTTACCGCGATATGGCCAGTGCTGTGAAAGAACCCGGTTTTATTGAAAAACTGCAGAAACACACTCCCTTTCTGCACGCGTTAACGCGCGACACCTGCTCCATGACCCGTTTGGAGGCATCCAGCAAGATCAACGTGGTACCGCCGGAAGCCTGGGCCGAGTTGGACTGTCGCATACTGCCAGACCGACCCAGTGATGTGTTTGTCGCTGAACTGACCGAGATGCTAGCAGCAACTGGCGTGAAGATAGAGGTGATCATGGCCTTTACGCCGGCTGTATCCAGCACGGCAACGCTGCTTTATCGGGCGATTGAACAGGTTATGACAGAACGCTATCCGGGCTCCAGAGTCATACCGGTAGTGGCAACCGGTTTCACCGATAGTCACTATACCCGCGACCTGGGCATCGCCAGCTATGGTTTCGATCCGATCGTGGTCCCCGAGGCGGAATTCACCCGCATTCACGGCAATGATGAGCGCGTCAACATAGCGGCCTTCAAGCGGGGCGTATCAGACCACCTGCAGATTATCCGCAGTGTGGTTTACGACTGAGCTGCGTAACAACGCAGTTGGAAGGCGGTACAAGAAACTAAAAGTACTGGCACGCAAATTGATCTGGCAGTGCAGTAAAGTCTTGCTGTCTTTGCCCCGCTGCATATAGTCGGCGCAGTGATCAAATTCACTGGTCAGCGGATTGTCCCAGTCAACCGGTACGTGCAGGTACTGCATTCCCAGGCCTTTCACCAGCACATCTTCATCGGGTAAGCCGGTACTATTTATTGGAGAAGGCAATATACACAACCCGTTCAAAGCCCTGGTCTTTTAGGTACTGCAATTGCTCCGGCATCGGCTGGCCTGTCAGTGCTTTCATAAATTGCTCCTTCGGTAGAAAGCTGCCAGTGATGGCGTCATATACAGCTGTTTAAGCAGTTCGGGGGCCGGGCGTGGATACCAGTGGGATTCTTCCACAGCCCAGGGTGTTTCGGCAACAGTCTGGCCTGCCGCCAACTGCGAGAAGACTTGCGCGGCCGTGGCAGCCAGCAACTGCATCACCTGTTGTTGGTGCCAGCTGTAACCTTTAGCCGGGTCAACCTGTATCAATTCTCGCGCCAACAAAGGGCCACTGTCCATGGCTTCACTGTCAATAACATGTACACACGCCCCCAGGGTTTTGTGCTGTTCGACGAGTGCAGCAGCCAACGGTTGCGGCCCGCGGCAGATCAACAGGTCACCAGGGTGGCAATTAATCACCGCCACGCTGGCATCAACAACGGATTGTGATATTCGCCATGAAAAGCCCCCCACACCACAATAGCCCAATGTGCCCAATTCCTGCTGGCATTGCAGGAATGTCTCCCGATCTGGCAGTTCCCGCCAATCCACGCCACGGTCACGCAGGCGCCGTTCCAGTCGCATGTTGCGCAAGCGACCCTTGGGGGCCAATACAATATCCACGGGAAGATGCTGATCCATGGCCTCCAGCAGTTGATGGTAACTGCCAAAAAAAACATTGGGTCTATCCATAGGCACGACTAGACAGCCTCCCCCAACAGTTCAAATCCAAAAAACTCCAGCGCAAACGCACTCTGGTGCCACAGCTCGATCAGCACGGAGTCATAGCGACCCAGATCACTCAGGGGAAAATCCAGACCCGGCTTGTCATGGCCCAGGCAATAAACTCCCATGTCAGTACCGTTGATACTTACCCCGGTCGCCCCGCCGGCACCCCGATACTGCCCTCGAATATAGATATGCAGATGATCGTGCTCGGGCATAAGCCGCTGGCGCATAACGCGAAATTTCAATGCCGATAGCATTCCGTCACACCAGATCAACTCTGGCTGCGGCTCGCACCAGCCACTCTCAAGTAACCCTGCCCCGGCGATATCGACGCCGGCCATGCCCTCACCGGTGAAGGTGGGTATCATATCGATAGCCGCCACCTGGCGGAGCTTTTGGTAAACACCGGCGCGAACACCCGCCTCCCCCGCTGCGGCTGCGGCCGGTTTTGACAAGTCGAAAAGATTGTCATTGCCTTGCAGGTAACGCTGCACCAACTTTTGGTTAGAGCGCGCGAAGTGCCGGCGGATTTTTTCCACGGTATCGGCATCCAGAAAGTATTGCTCGCCCGCTCCATCATGCACTATCGATGACAATGCCACATCGACCAGGCGTTCCAACTCTTGCCGGGCTATACCCAGCTCCCGCAGTTGGTCGATGAGATAACCACTCACCGCATCAAGGCTGGGATTGGCAGACTGAGACTGGCGTACAAAATTGGCATCGACTGTCAGGCCCAGCACGTCGAGAAAGTCAGCGACGATATCGCCCTCCAACAACTGCTGTCTATCAAACACCCGCACACTTACTCTGACCCCATGCTTGCCCATGCCGCGCTCCCAGCGTCGCGCCAGCTGGTAATAATTGCGGCTGGCCGGGTAGCGCCCCTTGCATTGCTGGCGTAACTTGAGGATCAAGGTCGGCGACTGGAACATGGTTATCGGGCAGGTATTCGCCAGCCGTTTGACCTCCTGCAAAAATCCAGACTGCACAATTTCTGCCTGTTCACGCACGTACAAAATGATGTGTGTATCCATGCCCCCAAATGCGTTGGCAAGCATGCGGATCTGCGCAGCAGAATAGAAGGTAAGGCCTTCCCAGGAGAGCAACGCCTCCTTGAAACCACCTGCCGTCGCCTGGTCGATCTCCTCTTTGATAACTTGCAAGGCCGTGGCCGGCAAGTCATGGAATAACTCCGCATGACCATTGTTGGGACCGAGAAAACTCGCTGGAATATATACGCCACGGGTAGACAGCCACTCCCGATTGAGAGCGAGGTGACTCTGTATTGCCGTGGATCCAGCCTTGTCCGTGCCAATATGGAGCGTAATGCGCATCCCACGCACTTTACCTTAGAGTATGCTGTAATCGCTATTGCAAAATCGTGCCAAAAATAAAAATGAATATTTCCACCGTAACCAGTGCTGATTTCAACAGGATCACTGGCGAATTTCTTTCACAGGAGAAAGAGCAGCAGTTTCTCACCGGCACTTGGCAACGCACGGCCATGCAATTGCGCATTGTTATCGGCATAGCCTTGCTGATGATTCTGGTAAGCATCTTTGACGACAAGGAACAACCCAGCAGCTACTGACTATAGCTTCGCTGTGTGCAGCCCTGACCAGGGATAACACAGCTACTGTGAAGCTCAGACCCTCCAACCTGCTGAGCAACTGGGGTTGTGTCTGTCCTGCACCTCCGCTGCGCGCTTGCACCGGCACCGTTTGCGGATCATCCAGTGCTGTAACTGAAATGCCGGCGATGGTTACCGGCCCGGAAAGCTGCGTCTGTAAGCAACCGGCCAGTAGCGAACAGATGGCTGACAGTACCAGCCTGCGAAGAAAATTAATGTACATACACAGATTATAGACTCAAGCGCGTGACGACCACATAACAGCCATGTAATATTCTCGTCATGACGCAAATCGCAATCGACACCCGCACCCCCTCCCCGCCTTTTGGATATTCAAGGGAATGCCGCTACCCTCTGGAGCAGCAAATTCGCATTGTTGCCGAGTTTTACGTGCACAGAATCAGGCCCAGCCGCATTGCCTATCGCATGGGCATAGATATCGACCTGATCGACAAATTGATCGCCGGTGAGATTTATGAAGAGGCCTTCGATGAAATGATCGCCCATTACCGCAAGAGCCGACGCAAAGAACGACTCAAGGATTCACAACGCCTCAAGGGTGGCGCCAGGATGGAACTGCAGACCGAAATCGAACGGGAATTCGCTAACCCACATAACTTCTAAGGCAAGCACATGGCACAGACAACGCTTCTGGTAGACGGCCTGCACTTTGGCGAGGGCCCCCGCTGGCACGAGGATCGCTTATGGTTCAGCGATTTCTACGACCACGCAGTAAAGTCTGTTGGCGAAGCCGGCGATTTACGCACCGAGCTGGAGCTCGACGACCAGCCCTCTGGCCTGGGCTGGCTGCCCGATGGCAGCTTGCTGCTGGTATCCATGCGTCAGCGCAAAGTGCGGCGCCTGCAGGCCGATGGCCTGGTAGATCACGCCGATATTGCCGAGCTCACCGCCCACCTGTGTAACGACATGGTGGTGGATGCTCAGGGGCGAGCATGGGTGGGCAATTTTGGCTTCGATCTGGATGCGGCCTTCAGAGCCCACGGTGCCGAGGTACTCAATGACCACCCCACCGCCAACCTAGTGCGCGTTGATGCCGATGGTTCTGTACACTTGGCCGCTGAGGGTATGCACTTCCCCAATGGCAGCGTTATCACAGCCGATGGGCAAACCCTGATAGTGGCGGAAACCCTGGCCGGCTGTTTGACAGCATTTTCCATTGAGCAAGACGGCGCTCTCTCCAATCGTCGCATCTGGGCTCCGCTGGAAGGCGTAGCGGCCGATGGTATCTGCCTGGACGAGAACAATCAGATCTGGGTTGCCAATGCCCTGGCGGCGGAAGTGATGTTGGTGGCTGAAGGTGGCGAGGTAATACAGCGCGTTGAAACCAGCCAGCTCTGCTTTGCCTGCATGCTGGGCGGTGCCGATGGCAAAACCCTGTTCGCGGTAACAGCGGCATCTGCAGATGCTGAGGAGGCAGCCGCTTCTCGATCCGGGAAAATAGAAATACTTGCCGTCAACGCCGCCGGGGCCGGTTATCCCTAATCACTCCGGGTGGCCGAATGAATTCGGCCCTTGTGTCTCTCTCGATGTACTGATTAGCTATCAGTGCATCAGGTGAGGTGGTGAGTTTGTTTCGGCCCTGAGGCTTTGAGCCGGTGAACGAGCTGCACAGCGTGGTTATTGCCCGGTACGGCATGACCCAGTCTCCATCATTGTGGGAACCCGAAGCACTGGAGATCCGTGAGCAAGAAGCCCTTGCTGATTACGCCAGAGGCCTGGCACTGGCACCGGAAGTCGCCGAGTTCTACGACCGCAGCGCACGGGCCCGGTATCGACCCGGCCAATTTCTAGGTCCGACGTCGCCACAGCCAGCGCGCCGTAAGAACCGCCACAAATCCTGTCAGCGCCAACAAGGCCAGCCATCTGGAGATAGAGGCCGGCAGATAACTGTCGCGAAAAAAGGCATCGCTGACCCCCTGTACACTCCACAGGTTGCCACTACCACGACCCACCACCAACTGCCCCTTCATACCCTTCTCCATATGCTGGGCCATATCGCAGTGCAGCAGGTAGGTGCGATCATCACCGGGCACGATAAAGGTGCCGGTCATGCTGGCACCACCATTGGCTTCGATATGAAACATGCCACCGGGGTACAGGTATTTGGGCAGTCCGTGCACCATCCACTGGTGACGTACTTCATCGAGGTTGGTAAAGGTGACGGTGAGGCGACTGCAGGGGTCTACCTGCAACTGGTGTTCACTCAGGCCGAAGATAACGCCCGGCGCACCATCAGCGTGGGCGCGGCCGCCCTCGATGAAAAATTCGTAATCCCGCGAAATAGCCTCGCAACCGCGTGGCAGCGTATCGGTATTGGCATTCATGACCATGCCGGAGTCGTTCATTAACATGGCCAGCAGCCACCACATCAACGTCGCGCCCGGGTCGCGGCGCCAATCACCAGTGCCCCTAGCATACCCACCCCCAGCGCCAGCAGTACCAGGCGCAGCAGCAGACTGCCATCGGTACCGGGTTCGGCGAACAGCCCCGGCGCATAACTCTCCCACACCGGAATTTCCTTGCGGTAATAGGCCTCGGTGAAATAGGGCTTGTAACTTACCCCCTGGGTACGCGGCCAACCACCGGGGTTCATGTAATCACCATAGACAATGGCGCTGATATTGCCGCCTGGGCCAATACCATCGGTGGTGGTGCCATTGTATTGATGATCGTGAAACAGCCACACGCCAGGGCTGTAGGCATGCAAACCGTCATTGCTGGTCAGCAGATCCAGTTCCGCTCGCTGGGAGGTTCCCAGCCACAGTACATCGCGAGCAAATCGCGCGGCTACGGGCACGGCATTTCCATCGGCGTGGGTCACAGTAAACTTGTGACCGTGGGTATGCAGGGCAATACCCTTGGCGCCGCCGTTGACCACCCGCAACTTAACCCGCTCACCCTCTTCAACCACCACCAGGGATTCCCGCATGGTATAGGGAAAGGAGCGGCCGTTGAGGGTGAAGTAGTCCTGGCTGGCATCGGTAATATCATAATCCCGGTGCATGGACTTGGTGATCAGGCGCGGGTCCCGGTGTTGCTGAATTCGTTCACCCAACTGCTTGTCGAGATCCAGATAATGCAGGTCGTATTCCCGGTCATAATTTTCGCGAATAGCCACCGACGGTGCCCGCACCTGGCCGCCGCCTACGTTCATGGTCTGCAGCCAGTTATTGGGTCGGTTTTCCTCGACCACAAACAAACCCTGCAAGCCCATCATCACGTGCACATGAGGCTGTACATGACAGTGGTAATACATGGTGCCGGCGTGCCGTGGATTCAACTCATAGGTTCTGGCCATACCCGGCATCACCGGTGATTCACTGGTCAGGGGCACGCCGTCGTTGCCCTCGCCGGAGACATCGACAAAACCGTGATCGGCACCGTGCAAATGCAGGGTGTGCGGCATGTAGTGGGTATTTTCCAGGGTGATGGTAACCTGGTCCCCCTGCTCCACCCGGATAGCCGGTGACGGCAGGCGCAGGGCATTGCGCGCCCATACAGACTCGAAATTCTCCCGCGCCATGCCGGCCAGTTTAGGGGCAAATACCCACAGCCCCGGCTTGATGCCCGGGGCTATCGCATATTGAGTTACCGGGTCGTGCGATTCGGCAGAACTGCCATTGAGTTCGGCGACTTCCAGGCGAATATGGATTTCATCGGGATCGCCATCACCATCCAGATCACGCCCTTTCACAACCGCATCCGAAGTCAGCCCACTTTGCATCAGGGTATGGTGTCCGACATTGTTGGTACCACGCACAAACGCGGCAACCGCATAGGGATTATCGGCGGCGCAGGTGACCGCAGCCTCCATCGCCACACCATCGACTTGCTGGGCGTCCCGCCAGCCCTGGTTTTCCTCGATACAAAATGGCTCGGACTCTTCTACTGCGCTATCGCGGGATTGCGGAAACCCGCGGAAAGAGGCCGCCCCAAACCACTGGGTCAGTTGCACCCGCAGGCCATAGGGATACCACTGCGGCGGATACGCCGACAGGATGAGACAAATGGCAAGCACCCACCACTTACGACTGAGCACTGCTGCGCCTCCGCCAAACATAGGCACCGGCGACAGACACACTGGCTATCAGCAGTAACCAAAGTGAATAATCAATGCGCCCTACCTGAAACGGAAACACGGCGTAATAGTGCAGGTCTTTGCTGGGGTGCGGTGCACTGACCACGCCGATGTATCGCCCCGCTTCCAGAAAATTGTGCCCGGCGGTTAAGCGGTTACTGGCGCGCACTGCCGGCGGCTGGTAAAAAACCGTGTGCGCGTCGATATCATCCATCGCCGCAATGTTTTCCCAGCGAGCAAACATACCCAGCCCCTCATCGTCACGGATAATTCGAAAATCCACCGGCACATCCTTGAGGCTACCGTGCAGGTAGTCGAGCACAAACAGGGTATTGCCCGTGTCTGGAAGATCTTCGCAAAATTCTTTGTTGCCGCGGCTATCAGACTGATAAATGGTAAAATGCGCGGTGTATATACCGATCTCGATCATGCAACTGCCCGCCTCACCGACCACGGCGCCCGCTGCCGGCAAGCGACTCGACGTCAGCAGCAACAGGATAGTTATTATAAATTTCATCCCCGTCTCCACTCCTGCGGTCTACTCTAACAGAACGGGTGCCGCATGTGCGCGTTGACCCTGCCGGCAAAATCGGCACAATCAACCACTACACACAGGTCTCCTTACCCAACTATTCACTCAACTATTCACCCAACCATTCACCTAACTAGTGCGCATCCATAAACTCTCAATCCATTGAAATATAAGGAAATTTATTCGCAAGGCATTAAAAAATCCTCTTGAATTTGTTAAGCTAAAGGTGCGAACAAAAACAAAACAACCAAGAGGATTCAGCATGCGAGAAACCCGCGTAGCTCAGGCAAGTATATTTGAAAACTACTCAGAACACGAATTTGGAACCCGACTCAGATCACTGTCAAACCTCCTGGATAAGCACCCGGAAATACTGGCCTTGATCGCCAATGATTTGGTGAGCCAATCGGCAACAAAGGTGGGACGAATAGGCTTCAGTGTTGAAAGTATTTTTCGATGCCTGTTATTGAAACAACAATTGCGTATCAGCTACGAGCAACTGGCGTTCCATTTGTCAGATTCGATGACCTACCGAACGTTCGCAAGACTGCCGAATCATTTGACACCCAGTCGGTCAGGATTGCAGTCAACGATACGAAGTATCAAACCGGAGACCTTGGAAAAGGTGCATGAGATCCTATCGGACAACTGGCTGAAAGAAGGTATTTTGTCGATGGATAAATTACGCATCGATAGTACGGTTGTTGCCAGTAATATTGCGCCGCCCAGTGACAGCCAACTATTGAATGATGGCGTTCGGGTGCTAAGCCGATTGTTGGCGAAAAGTAAAAATGTAACGGGAGTAAAAAATCGATTTACAGATCAGAGGAAGTTATCAAAATCACTGGCATTCCAGATTTTTAACGCAAAAAATACTGGAAAAGAAGCGCTTTATCCAAAATTATTGAAATGTGTCCGAGTTGTACTTAGACAAGTCGATAGAAGCCTGGAGAAAATCAAGGCGGGCGCCCCTGACTCTGACCAAAAGAAAAAATGGCTCGATCAAGTGGAGCGGTATCGGGATTTAACACTCAAAGTCATCCATCAAACAGAGCGCCGTGTCATTCGAAAAGAGAGCGTTCACTCATCAGAAAAAATTGTCAGTTTATTCGAGTCGCACACTGACATTATCGTTAAAGGATTTCGAGACGTTCAGTATGGCCATAAGATTAATATAAGCAGTGAGGAAAGTGGATTCATCACCTACCTCTCCATTGAAAAAGGGAATCCATCGGATACGGACCTGTTCATTCCAGTACTCGATTTCCACCAGTCAAAACTGGGTCGTCTTCCCGGTTCGGTAGTCGCTGATGGCGGCTATGCCAGCCAAGCAAATGTGACAGAAGGCAGAGGCCTCGGAGTGAAGCGAGTCGTCTTCCATAAGCCGGTTGGCCTATCGCTTCGGGCAATGGGCGTGCAATCAAAAACCTTTGATCGATTACGTCATTTCAGGGCAGGCGTAGAAGGAAATATTTCGGAATTAAAAAGGGCTTTTGGTGCAACGAAGGCCACTTGGAAGGGGTTGGATGGGTTCAAGGCTTATGTTTGGTCCTCGGTTCTCAGCTATAATCTGATGCGTTTGGCACGGCTCGACTCCAGCTAGCACAATGGTTGGCCCTGAGAGCCAAATATCTGTACGCTTTTGGGTTGTGCAGCGGTAATCTGTGGCATAAATCCAGGGTAAGGGGCCCTAATGTGACTGTACCGGTCGATTTATGGCCGCTCATAAGCCCGGAGAGTTGTGGCCTGGGACACTCACGGTTAGAACAGGGTGTTTTTCAAAAAAACAGTCGTTTATGGATGGGCACTAGCTAGTCGCCAATTTTCCAGGCCGAGGTAATCGGGTAACGGCGATCACGCCCAAAACCCCGCTGGGTAATCCGCACGCCGATGGGTGCCTGGCGACGCTTGTACTCGTTGAGATCCACCAGATGAATAACCCATTCTACCTGCTCCCTGTCCATGCCCTGGGCAATGATATCTTCAGCGCTCCGGTCTTCCTCGATATACAGCTCAAGGATGCGATCAAGCACATCATAGGGTGGCAAGCTGTCTTCGTCCTTTTGGTCCGGAGCCAGTTCTGCTGAGGGTGGACGCTCGATAACGCGCACCGGGATCACTTCCCCAATGGTGTTGCGGTACCTGGCAAGGGCGAACACCAACGTCTTGGGCACATCCTTGAGCGCATCGAAACCGCCGGCCATATCGCCGTACAGGGTAGAGTAGCCTACCGCCATTTCGCTCTTGTTACCCGTGGTCAGCACCAACAGTCCCTTCTTGTTGGAGATCGACATTAACAATACGCCGCGACAGCGCGCCTGCATGTTTTCTTCGGTGGTATCGACCTCGGCGCCGGCAAATTCTTCTGTAAGGCTCTCCATAAAGGCATCAAAAACAGGCTCGATAGAAATTACCTGGTGATTAATACCCAGCGTGTTGGATTGCTCTGCCGCATCTTCCACACTCATTTGCGCGGTGTAGCGAAATGGCATCATTACCGCCTCCACCCGGTCCGGACCCAGTGCATCGACAGCTATGGCCAGTGTCAGCGCCGAATCAATGCCACCGGACAATCCCAGCACGACACCCGTAAAGCCATTCTTGTTGACGTAATCACGGGTGCCCAGCACCAGCGCCTGGTAAACACTCTCCAACTCCGACAGGGGTGGCTCAATTCGCGTCGGCGCTAGTGGTGACGCCACCAACCGGCAAACACCCTTGTCTACCTGCACGGCCAGCGGGTAATCGCCCTCCCGGTAATGTGGCGCCGCGGCCACCAGGCTGCCATCGGCGGCTACCGCAAAGGAGCCACCATCGAACACCAGCTCATCCTGCCCGCCAACCTGGTTGACGTAAACAATGGGAATATCGTTCTCGCGGGCGCGCTGGGCAAGCAAATCCTGTCGCTGGCCAGGTTTACCGCGGTGAAAGGGCGAAGAATTCAGGTTGAGGATGAGGGCGGCTCCGGCCTCACGCGCCTGCGCGCCGGGGCCGCTTTCCCAGATATCTTCACAGACACTCAGGGCGGTTGGCAAGCCGTGAATATCTACCACGCAGGCTGCTGATCCCGCTTCAAAATAGCGCTTCTCATCAAATACCCGGTAATTTGGCAAACATTGTTTGGCATACTCCGCGCGCAATTCACCGCGATGCACAACCCCCGCCATGTTATACAGCTTGCCGGCCCGGCGACGCGGATAGCCAATGATCACATAGCTGTCGCCAATCGCTGCGCAGAGCCGTTCCAGTGCCGCCGTCACACGCCTCTCGATGCTGGGCCGCAACAACAGATCTTCGGGAGGATAGCCACTCAGCGTCAACTCGGGGAAAACCAGTACCGGCTGGTCGCTGATCCCCTCTGCACGCTGCACCGCGGCCAGAATCCTGTCGACGTTGCCGTCGAAATCTCCCACTCTGGTATTGAGCTGTACCATAAAAATATCAAAAGCCGGCATAAGGTCGAACCCGCAATCCGGAGGCGGCATATTGTGCGTTAATCTGCGTTCGTAAGCAAAGAGAGCAGCGGAAACACTGGGTAGATTCGAGCCCACCACAGAGCATATATGGCAGCCAGGCCAGCGATCCTGACCCCACCTTCCGAGCGCGCTGCAGATTTGCAGAACGTCACCCTGTTCCGCATTTATGTGTTCTATCGGTCATTGCTGTCCATCGTGTTATTGCTGAGTCTGGTCAGTGCGGACAGCCGTCAACTACTTGGCGTCCTCAACCCCACTTTGTACCTGTACGTGGCGAGCGGCCTGCCAATTCTGTTGGTAGTGACCGCTGCCGCCGGCGCGGTTCTCATCAACAACCGCACCATTGCCACATTGGTCGCCGCGCTCAGCGTGATCGCCTTGTTGTCCGACAGTTTGCGCCTGATCAACGAACAGCTTCTGCCGATGCACAGCCTCGTCCCGGCCGGCCTGCTCGGCGTGCTGATTTTTGCTGTTTCCATCCTGATCCAGATGGTGACCAGCCGGGTCAACACAGCCGAGGAGCTGGCTCGCAAGCGCGCCAATGATCTGTACAACCTGCAGCGGTTGAACGAGCAGATCGTGCAACATCTGCAAACGGGCATTCTCTTGGTGTATGCCAATGGCTCGGTGCGGATAATGAATCAGGCGGCAACCCGGCTGCTGGACCCTCAACGCCCGGTTCCGCTGGAGCAGGGTCGCGCGCTCACCGACTACCACCATGAACTGGCGGAGCAATACCGGCAGTGGTGCCGCTACGGCACACACCTGCCCACACCCATACGAATCAGCGATGAAGCCCCGGCCATCGTTGCCCACGAAATTCGCAACCCGCTGGGTGCGGTCAGCCATGCGGCACAGTTACTGAGCGAGTCTGAACAGCTAACCGAACAGGCCACTATCGAACTGGAGCTGGCAGAAGATGTTGCGGACGTGGAGTTTGATCCCGAGCACCTGCGGCGAGTACTGAGTAATTTGCTGGATAACGGCCTGGGCCTGTACATGTGCAAGGAGCTCTGTGAAATCAACAATGCTACGCTGGCCTATCGATTGGACGCGGCGGATCGAAGCTGTTTTCGTATCGCCATTGTCTGTCGCAACTGACGCCACGCTGACTGAATGAAACCATGACCACCCAGACCGTATTAATCGTTGACGATAAACCGGATATCCTGCAACTGCTGGATATCACTCTCAGTCGCATGCGTTTGCATACCTGTGCCGCCGCCGACCTTGAGACTGCGCAAGCCGCACTTGTCGAGCACCGCATAGATTTGTGCCTAACCGACATGAAATTGCCCGATGGCAATGGCATCAGCCTGGTGGAACATATCCAGCTTGAGCACCCGGCTATTCCGGTCGCCATGATCACCGCCCATGACAGCGTTGAAACTGCGATAGCAGCACTGAAGGCCGGCGCCTTCGACTTCATCAGCAAGCCCATTGAGCTGAAAAAATATTGCCACCGACATCCGTATTCTCAGCGCCACCCACAAAGACCTGGCTAAAGAAGTTGCCGAAGCTCGTTTTCGCAACGATTTATACTACCGCATTAACGTGATAAGCCTGCATGTACCGGCGCTGCGCGAGCGCCCTGCCGATATTCCGCTGCTGGCAAGTTTCCTGCTGCAACGCATGGCGCTCGCCACCAGGCAGGCCCCGCACACGCTGCATGCCTCAGCGCTGGAAGATTCACGCTGGAACAAAACTGCCGCCGCCAAAATACTCGGCATCAGTTTTCGCTCACTGCGATATCGACTGAATAAGTTGGATATTAACTAAATCCTCCCCCCTGCAACTGCTACACTTTCTTGCTATATCGCTACCTTGAGCAAACCGGCGACACGGATGTCGCCGGTTTGGAATAGTGGGCTATGGCAAGGACTATGGATAGTCGCATACGGGGTTTCACCCTGCTGGAATTACTGGTCTCACTGGGGCTGGTTTCACTGCTGAGTGTGTGGGGACTGCCCCTACTCGGTGGCGCAGGACAAACTGCCGAAGCTGCCCAATTCAGCCAGATTGTCACCCGCACACTGGCCATCGCCCGCAGCCGGGCCGTTGCCACGGGTGAGCGCGTCACCCTCTGCGCCAGCACCAATCAGCACAGCTGCGTAAAAAACTGGCTGGGAGAGGTCACCATCCTGGTCTTTACCGATAAAAATCGAAACTTTCGGCTGGATCGACACGATACCCTGCACCTTGATCAAGCCCTCAGCCTGCGCCACGGCAATGCCTATTGGCGCGGTTCACTGGGGCGTCCCTACCTGCGCTTCCGGATAGACGGTAGCGCGGTGGAATACGGGCGCTTCAGCTATTGTCCGCAGACCGGCGATGCACGCAGACGCCGCCAGCTTGTTATCAACCGGGTCGGTCGCGTCTATTTACACCACGATGGCACCGGCAGATATGCAGTGTGCGGTTAACTCCGCATTAGCATGCAGGGCTGAATTTATTCAGCCAGGATTCCCGGTCGAATTAATTCGTCGGGGAGGCCCAGTCGGGGTCGCCCAGACCCTACCAGCAGACCGTGCCGGCCGTACCGGTAGAATCCTTGGCCGCCTTGCGGCCAACATTATCCAGGGTCAGCGTGGTGCAGTCGGTATCATCTGCCTGGACGCCGGTTGCCACGGCGCTAAGCAGGTAACAGCGAGTAATGGCGCCACCGGAACAGGCCGCCACAGACAGCTTGTAGTAGTCGTCGGGGCTGGTTGTTTTACCCACCCCCAGCCCGCTGCCCACCGCCGCCACCGAGGTGGTGTAGCTGTTGTTCTGGGCGAAAAATTTCTCCTGCCGGGCCGCCAGGTCGGCCAGGGCGGCCCTGCCATCGGCGCGGCGCGATTTAAGTACACTGCTCTGGTAAGAAGGCAGAATGAGGGCGGTGAGGATGCCGACAATAGCCATTACAATCATCAGTTCAATCAGGGTGAAGCCTCGCGTCAACTCAGCCCCGGTTTTTCTTGTCATCATCCGCTCTCCTGAACAACCAACAGGTAGCACAGGTATGCCGGCTAGTCGTCTGTGACATCGGTCCAGGTGCGCCGGCCGGTCTGGAAATTCGGACCCGCCGTCACACCGGTAGCCGGTGCCGCCCCGCCCATAATAACAGGCGTCTCACCGCTACTGTCCAGTGCGCTGTCGCTGCCGGTGTCGATAGAAGCGGGGTCAAGATTGGTAATGGTGTCTTGCTTGGCTTCCAGCATCTCCAGAATGTCGTAATAGGCTGCGCAGGTGTCATCAATGCTATTCTCGTTACCACTGCAGCTCTCATAGGTAATCAGATCCGCGGCAAGGTCGGTAACGTTATTGTCCGCCAACAATTGATCAAATTCCTCTTGGGTGTAAATCAGGTCATCGCGCACCGCCTGCACATCTGCTACCCAGTTGGCATCGCCGTAACAGCCGGCGCCGCCGTAGTGCCAGAACAGGGTGGATTCAAACCAGGCATCGGTATCGCCCACGCCCGATATATCGGCACGCAGGCCGCCAATAATTTCATAGTTGCCGGCATCAATGCTGCCGGAACTGTCAAAATCCACTTCCATAGGCACCTGCGTGCCGTCGCCCAGTATGACCGGGTTAATCAAATCATCCGGTGTTTGCACGAGGATCTTGTCCAGCGAACAACCGGTGGTGCTACAGCCGGTAAAAATATCGCGATTAATGGCCTGGATGACCAGCGCACCATTGCGATAACGGGCGTTGGTGGTGGAATCGGTCTTATTCACACATTGGGTATTGGTGGGGTGCAACCCCCCCGCCAGGATGGCCATATCGTCAAACCTGTTGCGCACCGTGGCGCCGGAATCGAGCAGGTTCTGGGTCGAGAATATCAGCCTGTTATCATCATCCCCTAGAGGTGTGACGCCGTTCCACTCGCGCAGCTTGTTGTGGATCATGGCCTGGTATTCCACCACGTTGTACTCGCGATCATCGAGGATCAATACACTGCCCGGCGACAGGTCGGCATTGGCAATCACCACAATCCACTCAGCGTCGGGATCAATAAGCCTCGAATCGTCCAGCTCGACATGGCCGGTTGCGGCAGACCCGTGATCAAGGTAATCCACATAGACACGGCCGGTTTTTTTATCGTATTGGTGCGTGTGTTTGACGGTTTTGCCGCCGATACCGTCACAGTTCCTGAACAGCGCCTTGCCATCAGCACCCACCAGGTCACAAGCGCCGGCATTGGGGTAATCGGTATCCACGTCGATGTGGCCGCCCTGGAAACCCAGCGCACAATCACCGCTACAGGGCGGCGGCGCCGGCGGCGCCACGTAGTTCAGCAACTGGGCGTCGACACCGTCGGAAACGCGGGCAATCGCCGCTTGTGACATCACCCCGGAAGGCTGCCGCCACATTGTCACCACGTCTTCCGGATCGAGCAGATCAGCATCTGTGTTGGCATCAACATTGTCCAAAGTGGTTAGTGTGCCACTGCGGTTCAGGTCAAAAATAGCCGACCCGGGCGAGCCGCCATCCAGGTAATAGGCTTCGACGATGTAATTGCTGTGCGTTGCCGGCTGAGTGACAGTTACCTTGACCCGGGCACTGCGCAGTTGCGGCGGACTCAACACCCGAAATCCCGCCGGCAGGTTTACCTTCCAGCCATGCTTGCTACTCCAGTCAATGGCGCCGCCATCTGGATTAAAGGTCTGTACCGTCTCTTCGATATCTGCGGCGGTATAAGTCAGGTCACCGGACAGGGTCTGCGACAGCAGTGATTGCGTGGCGGCGTTGGGCGGTGTAGTGCCCTTGTCCCAGATTCCGTACAGGGCCTGCACCGTCTCGGAGCCTATTTCAGCCTCGGTAAACAGGCGCCCGGTGCCAAAGTAGACGATGTGACCCACGCTTGGATGCAGGGTGACTTCGGGGGGCTGAATAATCGGCTGCGCGGATGTGCCGGGATGCAGGGGGGTACCGGCATAGGCCACCGTCAAGGAGGTGAGATCGAACTTCCACAGCCGGCCATCAATATCGCCGGCGTAGGCGATGTCAGCGGTGCCATCGCGGTTCAAATCAACCAGGGTAGGTGCTGACAGTCCATTGGGAGAATTCGAGGAACCACTCGATGTACTCACCTTGCGCACATCACCGTCATCAATATCGACGATATAGAGCATTGCCACGCCGTTGGCGCTGACGTAGCCATTGCCCATGATCGCATACCATTTGCCATCGTTGAGCCTGGCGATCACCGGTTGTCCATAACTGTAGCCCAGGTCGCTGTCGGCGGCGGCATCGAGCTCCCACATGACCTTGATGTCGCTACCGGAGCTTGCACTTTCACTGGCGATACTCGGGTTGGTAATATCCAGGCCAAACCAGCCCTTGCCGCCAGCACCCAGGCCACCGACCAACATCGTGCGCCACACACCGGCGTCATCGCCGGGAAAACGCACATCCTGCACCGTCAAATTGCCGTCCACACCATAGTGATGGGAATAGGGGCGACCGGCCAGCCGATCCAGATTGCCGACCAGCATGGAGGGTATATAAGCCCAGGCCTCGTAGCCGTCATCAGCATCAAAGGCGTGCAGCATGCCGTCATTGGATCCCACGTAGAGTCTTTCATCACGGTCTACCCGACCGCTGCCAGCGGCCCAGGCGGAGTAACCATCTTCAGTAAAGCCGCCGTTGGGGGGGCCGACATACACTGAATTGGAATGGATGACATCACCCATCACCGTATACCTGGCGCGGTAGCCCCCATGGGGCGTCTCGTTGCTGCGATCGCCACGCACAAAATTGAGGATGTTACTGCCGGTGGTGCCGCCGGCGGCGGCGGCCGCGTCCAGCTCTGTCTTTTGTGTGCTCGATAAACTGTCCCAGCGAAAGGCTTTCTGGATACTGCCGTTATAGGTAATAACCCGGCGGGTGTCAGTCCAGTAACTCGAAGATGTCGCCTCGGCGGCGGCAAATTGTACATGCGCAGACCAGTTGGCCGGTGCTGCGCCAGGGTTGCTGGGCGAGACGTCGGTCAGGTCTACGCTGGTGCGCAGGCCACCGCTTGAACTTACCGTGTACTCGATGATATCGCCCTGCCAGGTGCCATTTTCAAACCAGCCACGGTAGGCCAGGGCGCCATTCGCCAGGTCGGTAGTGCTCAGGGTCAGCGGTGCCATCGAACCCAGTGGCTGGCCGGCGGGGTCAAAGGCCCCGGCGGCTTGCAACTGTGCCGTCATCAACAGCGGCAAAACGCCGGCGAGTGATCTCAAAAAATGCCTGTTACGATTCATGCTGGCCTCCATGCCTGCAAAGCCCTCAGGGCGATGCCAGTGTTACATAAATAGATTGAACAATGCGCACCACCGAGCGACCGGACGCGCTGCGGGTGGTATTGCGAAATGTGTGCACGACGCCGCCGGCAATGCCGCCGTTGGAATCCATTTTTACGGTTTCACCGGGAATGGGTTTGGCGCCCAGGTATTCGATAACATAACTGTCGTCATCATCGACGCTGTTGTCGCTATAGACCGGACCAACTTCAGCGCTGAAATCACTCCAGTCCGCCTGCTCCAGATCCAGGTTGTTTGTGGCCGGGTACAAGCCATCAAATTCGGTTTCAAAATTCCACGCCGCTGTATCGCCGGTAATCGTGTCGATGCGAGTCTCGGCCGCCTGCAAGGTTGCCTCGGCCCGGTTCATGGCAACCACTTGCTGCGCCATGGTGCTGGACATCTTCAGCTCCATAACCGCTGCGTCCATGGAACTGACCCCGATCAAGGTCATGGCTAACAGGATCAGCAAGCTGACAATCAGCACGGCGCCGGCTTCGCAGCCCGACCGAGCGCGGCCCGGCCCCGTGGCAGATCTGCCTGGTTTCCCTGCATTCATACTATCTACCCCTCAGTTCCTGAGCGCCACGACGGTACTGTACAGACTGCGCCGATACGCATCTGCCGGGGTGTAGTCGGCCAGGTCTCCCAGCACATAGGAGCGTGCATCGATAAAGCCCGTTTCCGGGCACTCGCTGCGCACCAGTACCCACATTTTCACGCTCAACACGGTGCTCCAGTCGGTGACGTGGTCGGCATCCACATAGCGGTTGCCAATGTTGTATTGAAACTGCATGTTTTCAACGCCGGATATCAGCTCTTCGGCGACCGGAAAATTTTTGGCGTTCAGGGTTTCCCGGAATAGGCCGGGTACCGCGGCGCTGTTACAGGTGCGACCGGTATCAGCGATGTAATAGGTATAGGCCAGCAGCTCGTGTTGGCGCTGCGGTGTATCGAGCACAGTGTTGCGCTTATCTGCCGTATCGGCGCCGAGGAAGACCTTGCCCTCGAACACGGAACTGCGCAGGTAGATGCGAGTGGGGGCAAAATCCGCGGTATCGACCTGCCAGGGCGAGGCGAAACGCATGGTGATAATATCACCGCGCAGGTAGCTGTCATTGACACAGGCGTAGCCGGCCTTGGTGTCATCAAGGCCGTGCAGGCCACGGGATATCATGCGCGCCCAGGTGGTATCGTTGGTAGCGCAGGTAGCGGCGGCTGTAGACGGTCCCAGTGAGCCGGCGATGGTAGTGATATCCGAATTGCCTCCCAGATAGCCGGAGCGACGCAGGTCCGCCACCAGGATTTGCACGGCGGTACGGCCATTTTCCTGGGCGCGGGTAATGTTATCGGTGGCAGAATATGTGGCGCGCGAGTTCAGGAAAATATCCATCAGTCCATTGAACATGATGGCCATCAGCAGCAACGACACCATGATTTCGACTAAACCCAGACCCCGCTGTCGGCCCTTAAACCGGTGCTTTGGTTTCACTGTCATGGCGTTCATTGCCGGCGCCTGCTCAAAAAATCACAGTGAGTTGGTAACAGTCGAGGTCGTCAGCGGAGGCCGGCGGGCAGGTGGCGCCGGTGGAGCCGCTGTGATCATCATCCCAGCGCACACTGATGGTAAAACCTGTACTCGCGCCAACCCGCGCTATCGCACCATTGGCAGAGGGCAGCATGGCCGGCACCACCGTAGCAGATGCGGTGGTATACCCCTTCAATTGCCGCTGCCACTCATTGATGTCATGGGCTGCCATCTGTGCGGTAGAACAGGTGTTGGCCACACAATCCGGTGGGCTCTCAGCCGCCGCTGTGTGATTGTAGGCATTGGCCAGCACCTGGGCCCGGTTGACCCGCATCCGCCCAGCGATATCATTGGCCAGCATGGCGGCCACGCCATAACTTGCCGATGATTGCAGGCTCTTCAGCGCGGTTACCTGCATGCCGGCGACACCCATTACGCCGATCGACAACACCAGCATGGCAATCAACACTTCTATCAGCGTGAAGCCCCGAGCCTGATTCGAATGCGTCATTACGCTGGCCTGCGTCAATTTTGGGGTCAGAGTAAAACCGTCAATTCTGGCCAGGGGCAAACTTATGCCCCTGGCCAGAATTGACGGTTTTACTCTGACCCCGCTCTTGCTGACGCAGCTTCCGCGGCATGGTGAAGGTGATATTTTCCTCGCGGCCAGCCATCTCAGTGGGTGCTTCGGCTCCCAGTTTTTGCAGACCCTCTATCACCTGCTGCACCAGCAATTCCGGCGCTGATGCGCCGGCGGTTACACCCACCTGTCGCTTGCCACGCAACCAGGCCGGATCAATATCATCGGCGCTATCGACAAGATGGGCCTGGACCTGCATACGCTCGGCCAGTTCACGCAGGCGATTGGAATTGGAACTGTTGGGCGAGCCCACTACCAGCACCAGGTCACAATCTTGCGCCAACTGCTTGACCGCATCCTGGCGGTTTTGTGTGGCATAGCAAATATCATCCTTGCGCGGCCCATGGATGCTCGGAAAGCGTTGCCGCAGGGCATTAATCACCGCCGCCGTATCATCCATAGACAGGGTAGTCTGGGTCACATAGGCCAGGTTGTCCGGGTTTATAACGTCCAGGTGTTGCACCTGTTGCTCGGTCTCCACCAGGTATATATCACCACCGGCGGCGTGACTGTACTGCCCCATGGTGCCCTCGACTTCAGGGTGTCCGCGATGACCAATAAGAATGCATTCGCGCCCTTCACGAGAATAGCGAGCCACCTCCATATGCACCTTGGTTACCAGCGGGCAGGTAGCGTCGAACACCTGCAAACCCCGCTCCGCCGCCTGGCTGCGTACCGCCTGGGAAACACCATGTGCGCTAAAAATTACAATGCAGTCGTCCGGCACTTCGTCCAGCTCATCGACGAACACCGCACCTCGCCGGCGCAGGCCGTCGACGACGTACCTGTTGTGCACCACTTCATGACGCACATAGACCGGCGCGCCGAATACATCCAGGGCGCGATCGACAATCGCTATGGCCCGATCGACACCGGCACAAAAACCCCGTGGATTAGCCATTTTAATCTGCATGTTAGCAACCTCGTTCAATGCAACTCAGCCGCTTCAACACGATGAACCAGCACATCAAACAGTATAGTCCGTCCCGCCAGCGGATGGTTAAAATCTACTGTCACCCAGTCGTCATCCATGCTCACCACCAGGCCCGGCACCTCGCCACCACCGGCATCGGCAAAGTAGAACATCAAGCCTGTTGCAAGCTCTGCATCGTCATCAAACTGATCGCGCGCGACCGCCTGGACATTGCTGTTATTGGGCATACCAAAGGCATCTTCCGGGGTGACCGTGTAAATATGCCGCTGACCCGCCGACATGCCAAACAGCAGCCGCTCGAAGCCCGATAGCAGGCTGCCATCGCCGATAACGAAATCGACCGGATCACCGGCGAAGTTGGTATCGATCTCGGCTCCGTCTTCCATGGCGAGGGAAAAATTGAGGAACACACGGGTGCCTTCGCTGACCGGTACATCAATCTCGGTCATTGTTTGTCCCCCTCAGTACGCGCCGCTTTGTCTCCCTCAAGACTCTCCTCCCTGCGCCCTTGGAAAAGTGCCTCCAAAATCATCATGGCGGCGCCAACGCTAATGGCTGAATCCGCCAGGTTGAAGGTTGGAAAATACCAGCCGGCATAGTGTACGGAGATAAAATCCACCACCTGCCCCAGAGTGACTCTATCCCACAGGTTGCCGATAGCGCCGCCCAGAATAAAACTGAGGCTCCAGGCCAGCAGCCACTCCGCCCGTTTGAGCCGACTCAGCCAGACGCCGATAACAAGGCTGACAGCCAGTGCGATAGCACTGAAAACCCAGCGCTGCCAACCGCCGGCCTCACTGAGAAAACTGAAGGCAGCGCCGGTGTTGTATTGCAGACTCATGTTCAATATCGGCAGTACCGCCACCGGCCGCCCGTACTCAAGCCCGCTCTCAGCCAGGCCCTTGGTCCACTGATCGGCCAGTACCACCAGCAGGGCCAGCGCCAGCCACAGGCAAAAGCGCAACTGATCGGGCCTGGTGCTAGGCATACTTGCGCTGCTCGCCGCTGCCATCGATATTCTCTATACAGCGACCGCAGAGGCCGGGGTGCGCGGCGTATGTGCCCACATCCGCGCGTCGGTGCCAGCAGCGTTCACACTTTTCGTGCTCACTCTCTACCACCTGCAGCGCCAGGCCCTCTACGCCGGTTGAGGCTGCCCCGGCGGGGGCGGCAGCGAGCAATTCCACCTGTGCAGCCGAGGTGATCAGCACAAAGCGCAGCTCTTCCTCCAGCTCAGCCAATAGGTCCGCCAACTCTGCGCCGCAGTACAGCGTCACAGCAGCATCCAGCCCGCCCTTGAGCGCACCCTGGCGGCGCTGGTTCTCCAACTCGAGGTTAACCGCATCACGCACAGCGATGATCTGATCCCAGAAGTCTGCGCCCATGGTCTGGCTAACATCCCGTTTGAACAGGCCCTGATACCACTCAACCAGAAATACCGATGATGCTCGCTGCCCGGGCAGGTTCTCCCATATTTCCTCAGCGGTGAAACTGAGAATCGGCGCAATCCAGCGCACCAGCGCCTCGGCAATGTGGTACATCGCGGTCTGCGCCGAGCGTCGCGCCAGGCTGTCAGTCTGGGTGGTGTATTGCCTGTCCTTGATGATATCCAGGTAGAAGCCACCCATCTCACTGACGCAGAAATTATGCAGCTGCCGGTAGATCCGGTGAAACTGGAAATTATCATAGCACTGTACAATTTCGTCCTGTAAGCGTGACGCACAGTCGATGGCCCAGGCATCCAGCGCCAGCAGCCGGTCCGATGGCAGGGCATCCCGCGCGGGATCAAATCCATTCAGGTTGGCAAGTAGAAAACGCGCGGTATTGCGAATACGACGATAGGAATCCGAGGTGCGCTTGATAATCTCATCCGAGTAGTGCACTTCGCCACGAAAATCGGTGGCGGCAACCCACAGGCGCAAGATGTCTGCGCCCAGCTCATTCATGGCCTTGCGGGCCGGCACCACATTGCCGATGGATTTGGACATCTTGCGGCCATTGCCATCGACCGTGAAACCATGCGTCAACAGGGTTTTATAAGGCGCCTCGCCCACCGAGCCAACGCCGGTCAACAAGGATGACTGGAACCAGCCACGATGCTGATCTGACCCCTCCAGGTACAAATCCGCCGGGAACTGTAGAGCTTCGCGTTCACGCAGCACGCAGGCATGGGTAACACCGGAATCAAACCATACATCCAGAGTGTCGCCAATCCTGTCATATTGATCCGCCTCCGCACCCAGCAACTCTGCAGCGTCGAGGTCAAACCAGGCATCAATGCCCTGCTCCTCAACTCGCTGCGCCACAGCCTCGATAAGCTCAGCGGTGTGCGGGTGCAATGCGCCGGTTTCCCTGTGCACAAACAAGGTGATGGGTACGCCCCAGGCGCGCTGCCGGGAAATACACCAGTCCGGGCGGCCCTGCAGCATAGACTCCAGGCGAGCACGCCCCCAATCGGGAGTAAATTCCACATTTTGCGCGGCGGCCAAGGCCTGCTGTAACAGCCCGGCCTGCCGCATACTGATAAACCACTGCGGCGTGGCCCGGAAGATAATCGGCGTTTTATGGCGCCAGCAGTGCGGGTAGGAGTGCTCGACGGACTCGGCAAACAGCAGCGCGCCGCGCTGCTGTAACAACTCGACAATGGCAGCGTTGGCCTTGAGCACATGCTGGCCGGCGAAAAGCTCCGTGTCCGGCAGGTATACACCATTGCCACCCACTGGGTTTACCACTTCCAGAGCGTATTTCAGGCCGACCACATAGTCATCCTGACCGTGGCCGGGTGCGGTATGCACCGCGCCGGTACCGGCTTCTGTGGTTACGTGCTCACCCAGGATCACCGGCACTTGCCTGCGGTAGAGGGGGTGCTGTAACAGCAGTCCTTCCAGTGCCGCGCCCACACAGGTGCCGGCGACTGTGTAATCATCCCAGCCAATGCGATGGCACACAGCTTCCACCAACTCTGTTGCCAGCACCAGGGCCTGGTCACCGCGCACCGACAATGAGTACTCCAACGCCGGATGCAAACTCACCGCCATGCCGGCGGGCAGCGTCCAGGGCGTGGTGGTCCAGATGGGGATGGCGACATTGGCGGGACCTGCGGCGACCGCAAAGGCAGCCAACAGCGCCGCGGGATCAACAGCGGTATAGGCCACGTCGATGGCGGGCGAGATTTTATCCCGGTGCTCTACTTCGGCTTCGGCCAGGGCAGAGCCACAGTCCAGGCACCAGTGCACCGGCTTGGAACCCTGGTGAAGATGACCCTGGTCGATAATTTTACCGAGGGTGCGGATAATATTGGCCTCAAAGGCAAAATCCATGGTCAGGTAGGCATTGTCCCAGTCGCCCAACACTCCCATGCGCTTGAAGTCTTCACGCTGGGTGTCGACCTGGCGACGCGCATATTGACGACACTTGTCCCGAAATTCACGGGCGCTCAGCTTGACCCCGGGCTTGCCGACTTTCTTTTCGACATTCAGCTCAATAGGCAATCCGTGGCAGTCCCAGCCCGGAATATACGGGGCGTCAAAGCCTGACAGGGTGCGAGATTTGACCACAATATCCTTGAGGATCTTGTTGACTGCATGACCCACATGCAACTCGCCATTGGCGTAGGGAGGACCATCGTGCAATATGTACTTTGGCTTGCCGGCATTGGCCTTGCGAATCTGGCCGTATAAATCCTCTTGCTGCCACTGCGCCAGCCGCTGCGGTTCCCGCTGGGCCAGGTTGGCCTTCATGGGGAATGCCGTCTGCGGCAAATTGAGGGTATCCTTGTAATTACTCACCGTTTAAAAAACCCGTGCCCGTAGGCAATATCCCGGTGTATCTGTTGTTTAAGTTCATCCAGGGAATCAAATTTCACTTCATCCCTGATCTTTTCCCGAAAAGTTACGGTGATGGTTTTGCCGTACAGGGAGGCATCGAAATCCAGTAAATGCACTTCCAGGATGGCGCGAGACCCATCCCCGACGGTAGGTCGCGCGCCAACATTGGCTACCGCCGGTAACGGCGTCGGGCCAATACCACTCACCTGGGCCACATAGACACCGCTTAAGGGTGCCCGCAAGCGATGCAACTGCATATTGGCAGTGGGCGCATCCAGGCTGCGACCGCGCTGATCGCCATACACCACCTTGCCGGTAATACTATAGGGTCGACCGAGCAGGTCCTCGGCGGTGGCAAAATCAGCGGCCAGCAAGGCTTCTCGAACACGGGTACTGCTTACCCGGGCGCCTGAGATACCCAGTGTATCGGTATGCATGGCCTCGTAGCCATGGCGCAGGCCCTGGGCCTTCATCATTTCGAAATCGCCTGTGCGGTCATGACCAAACCTCAAATCATCACCAACGACGATATAGCGCACGCCCAGACCATCGACAAAAATGCGCTGCATAAAATCAGCGGCGTTCATACTGCGCAGCGCCTCGTCAAAACGAATCCGCAATACCCTGTCTATACCAAGCTCCTGCAGCGCCCGAAACTTCTCACGAAAACTCATTAACCGTGGTGGCGCTTCGCTGGGAGCAAAATATTCCCGCGGCAAGGGTTCAAACAAAATCACCACCGACGGCAACGCCAATTCTGCCGATTTCTCCAACAGGTGCCCGAGCACCGTCCGGTGGCCGTTGTGAACACCATCAAAGGCGCCAATAGTGGCGACGCAACCACGATGCCGCGGTCGCAAATTGTGAAGACCTCGTATGAGTTCCATTGCAGTCGGGGGTATATCAGTAAAACCCGGCATTATAGCGGACTCAGGAAGGTTTTTGGGTGTAAAAATCGCGCCGGCGGGTGCCCATTATCATTTGGGCTCCGACATAGACCACCAGGCCTTCCACCACCAGCAGGGCCAGTTGCATGGCGCGCGCCCACCAGTCCCACTGTTGCCACAACTCCCGCTCGGGCGTCAGCAGCACCAACGCCCCTGCCATGGCGGCTGTCGCCACCAGCAGGCGCAGTAAAAATCGCCCCCAACCGGCCTGAAAGTGCAGTATCGCGCTGCGGCGTAAACCGCGCAGCAGCAGGCCGGCATTGAGACAGGCGGCAAGACTGGTAGCCAGGGCAAGGCCCACATGACCAATGTTCCAAAGGGTATAGAGCGGGATAACAAACAACAGGTTGAGCACCATGTTGGCTACCATGGCCGCAATGCCGATTTTTACCGGCGTCACCATATCCTTGCGGGCATAGAAGCCCGGCGCCAGTACCTTTATCAGCATAAACGCCAGTAAGCCCAGGCTATACGCGCGCAGGCTCAGGCTGGTCATGCCTACATCAGCCGCCGACAAGGCCCCGTACTGGAACAGGGTGACCAGGATGGGCGACGCCAACAACATCAGCGCTACACTGGCCGGCAAGGCAATCAATAACACTGTCCGCATACCCCAATCGATTGTTGCCGAAAACCGTTCGGTGTCCGCATCGGCCTGCAAGCTTGATAAACGCGGCAAGATCACGGTGGCAATGGCAATACCGAACACACCCAGCGGCAGCTCGGTGAGCCGATCGGAATAGTACAGCCAGGAAACACTGCCCGTGGGCAGAAACGAAGCCAGCACCGTATCCAGCAACAGGTTTATCTGGCTGACCGACACCCCAAACAGGGCCGGCACCATCAGGCCGAGAATTTGCCTGACCCCCTTATGCTGCGTATCCCAGCGCGGCCGGGGCAGTAACTCCTGCCGGTACAGGAACGGCAATTGAAACAGTAGTTGCACCACTCCAGCCAGAAATACCCCCCAGGCCAGCGCAAAAACAGGTTCTTCAAACCAGGGCGAGGCGACCAGGGCGGCCGCTATCAGTGACAGGTTGAGCCACACCGGGGTAAAGGCGGGCACTGCAAAGCGACCGTAACTATTGAGCACAGCGCCACAAAAGCCGGTCATGGCTATCAGGAACAGGTAGGGAAAGGTGATGCGAATCATGTCGGTGGTGAGGGCAAATTTATAGCTATCACTGAGAAACCCCGGCGCGAACAGGGCCGTCATGGCCGGCGCCGCCACTACCAGTAACAGGGTTACTATCAACAGGCTGCCACCGAGCACCCCCGCCACCGAGTCCAGCAAGTCGCGGACCAGCGCCTGCGAGCCGCGCTGCCGATACTCGGCCAGCACCGGTACAAAGGCCTGGGAAAAGGCACCTTCTGCAAACAATCGGCGCAGGAAATTGGGGATTTTGAAGGCCACAAAGAAGGCATCGGCATTGGCGGTAGCACCAATAAACCCGGCTATGGCAATATCGCGAATCAAGCCCAGCACCCGCGACATCATGGTCATGGAACCCACCACGGCACTGGACCGCAGCAAGCGGGTATCTTCACCCGCCAGTGATTCTGACGTTTGCTCCTGGGTCATTGCCGGCGCTGCCTGAGGGCATCACCGTCGGAGTCGCGCATGGCGCCGACCCGAAACTGTTCCAGCTGTACCAATTGAATGCGCATGACTATTGGAACCGGCTGCCCGTGTACCAGTTTACGTCGCGCGCCTGGCGGTCAACCTGGTCGACCACATTCAGAATCATGACAAACAGGGCCATACGCACCAACACCCCGTTATCGGTCTGGCGAAAAATAGCCAGGTTCGGATTGTCATTGAGGTCATTGTCCAACTCATTGGCAGCGGCGCGGGAATCCCTGGGCAGGGGGTGCATGATCACCGTGTTGGGCTCGCAGTTCTGGGTATAGATGTTTTGGTTGAGCCGAAAACGACCGCGATATACATCTGCCTCTTCCCGGGAGCCAAAACGCTCTTCCTGGATACGGGTTGAATAGGCAATATCGACATGGGCGATATGCGCTTGCAACTGCTCGGTTTCGGTGACATGGTGGCCGGCCTCGCGCATGGCCTGGACGATATCCTCGGGCATACGCAATTCCAGCGGCGAGATAAGATGCACGGTGAGGCTCTGGTACAGGGTTAGCAGTTTGCACAGCGAGTGCACGGTACGGCCGTGGCGCAGATCGCCAATCAGCGCGATACGCAGCTTGTCTATACTGCCGCCGCGCCCCTGCATCTCACTCTTAATGGTATACAGGTCCAGCAGGGCCTGGCTGGGGTGCTCGTTGGCGCCATCGCCACCGTTAATTACCGGCACCCGGCTGGCAGCGGCAAACTCACGCACCGAGCCCTCGTCCGGATGGCGCATGGCAATGACATCACTGTAACCACTTATAACGCGGGCCGTGTCATAGAGTGATTCGCCCTTAGCGATGGCCGAGTGCTCAAAACCCGTGGTTTCTCTAACATGGCCGCCCAACAGGTCAAAGGCGCAGCCAAAGCTGATCCGGGTACGGGTGCTGGGCTCAAAAAACATCGCTCCGAGGATAGCGCCCTCCAACACATGGGTAATGCGCCGGCGGTGGGCATAGGGCCGCATGCGATCAGCGACCGCAAACAGGGCCTCTATGTCGGCGCGTTCAAACTGGTTGACTGAAAGTATGTGGCTGCCTGCAAACTGCACGCAAACTCCCCGGCTGGCTGTTGTTGGCTATTATAATCTGCGAAGTGAGCCAAGAAACGGTAATAGTGCACTGGGGCAGACTTATGAATTTGGAAATTTGGGATCCGCGTAAACAGGAGCTTGCAGCGGCCCAAAAACGAGCAGGCGTGTTTACGCTGACCCCGATCTACGGGGTAGCCGCGCGAGTCGCGGCAGCACCATCAGAATTTCAGGGATCGGATGATCAAATTTTGAATTGGGCATAGTGCGGATCAGGCCAGCAGTTCATCGCCGTACTCCAACAACTGCTGTAATAGCTGCTGTTTTTCCTCAGCAAGGTTTTCATCCGCCTGCAGCGCTGCGATGGCAAGGTGATAGTCATCCATGGTAATGCCGGCGCCCGCCTCCGGGTCAGTCAGGTAGTGAAAGCGAAATTCCTCCCACTGGGCGGTCTCCTCCGGCGTGAGGCTGGCCGGGTAATTGCGCGCCCGGTAGCGAAATAACATCTCGGCCAGGCGCGAATCCTCAAACACGAAGCTCTGGTCGCGCAATTGCTCCGGGCTGGCCGCTCTTATCTGCTCCATGCTGCGCTGGTCTGCATCACCGAAAAAACCGCCGCTATACAACATACGATCGGGGTCGGTGACGGCGGGAAACTCGCGACCCCGGTACACCTGCCGCAGCTTTTCCGCCAGGCCGGCAATGGCCGCCAACTGTTGGCGGTTGGCGCGGCACAGCGCTACATCAATACCCAGGCGCTCTGCGGTGGCCGGGTCCAGCAATTTCGGCGTAGCCACCAGCGGCGATTTATTGATATGGATACTCTTGATCCCGAGGCGCTCGACACCCTCGGGTAAATCGGCGGCGGGGGTAAACAGGCGCTCGCGCAGCTTATCTGCGTCCAACTCGGCCAGCGGGGCCGGGTCTATCGCCAGGTCATAGCAAATAATTTCGTTTTTATTGCGCGGATGACGGCTAATCGGCGCCACCAGGCCAATATTACTGCGGCTTGTACCAAACATGCCCGAGACGTGCAACACCGGCTTCATGGCGGCGACATCCAGCTCCGCCAACACCGCCTGCTTGCTGCGCATCTTCAGCGCGTAATCAAACAGGCGCGGCTGCCTGTCGCGAATCAAACGAGCCAGGGCGATAGTGGCCTCTACATCGGAGAGCGCGTCGTGGGCCGCCGCATGGCCGATGCCATTGGCCGCCGTCAGCAACTCCAGCTGAAAACTGACCGTGCCGTCCTCGCCCTTGGGCCACTCTATGCCTGCGGGTCGCAAAGCATGGGTGAGGCGCACCATATCGATAATATCCCAGCGGGAATTGCCATGCTGGTACTCGCGGGCGTAGGCGTCATAGAAATTGCGGTACAAGGCGTAGCGAGTGACCTCATCGTCAAAGCGAATGCTGTTATAACCCACCCCACAGGTGCCCGGCCGGGAGAGCTGTTCATGGATGCGGGCCATAAATTCTGCTTCCGGTACACCCTGGCGCAGCGCCTGCTGCGGGGTAATGCCGGTCACCAGGCAGGCTCCGGGCTGCGGCAGCACATCCCGCGATGGCCGGGCGAATATCACCAGCGGTGCGCCGATGACATTCAGCTCTGCGTCGCTGCGAATACCGGCAAATTGCACCGGCCGGTCGCGACTGGGGTCAACACCGAAGGTTTCGTAGTCGTGCCAGTAAAAGGTTTGTGCCGCTGCCACCTTCAGATTACCTCGATGACCTGTTCCCTAATTTTAGCTTTCCAGAGCGCCGGACCGGTCTCGTGCACCGATTCACCCCTGGCGTCCACGGCCACAGTAACCGGCATTTCATTTACCTCGAACTGGTAGATCGCCTCCATACCCAGTTCGGGAAATGCCACTACCTTGGCACCGGTAATGGCCTTGGAGACCAGGTAGGCCGCACCGCCCACCGCCATCAAATAGGTAGCGCCGTGTTTTTTGATGGCGGCAATACCGGTGGGACCACGCTCGGCCTTGCCTATCATGCCAATCAGGCCGGTGTGCTCCAGAATAAGGTCGGTAAATTTGTCCATGCGCGTGGCGGTGGTCGGTCCGGCCGGGCCCATCACCTCATCGCGCACCGAGTCTACCGATCCCACGTAGTAAATAAACTTGCCCTTGAAATCCACGTCGGCGGGCAGGCCTGCGCCGCTTTCTATCAGCTCTTGCAGCTTCCTGTGGGCGGCATCGCGGCCGGTTAGCATTTTTCCTGACAGCAACAGGGTATCGCCGGGCTGCCACAGCGCCGCCGCCTGCCGGGTGACCGTGTCCAGATTGACCCGCTTGACGTTCTCACCTGCCTGCCAGGTAATATCCGGCCAATCGTCTACATTGGGCGGTGTTTGCAGGGCCGGCCCGCTGCCGTCCAGCACAAAGTGTGCGTGCCGGGTGGCGGCGCAGTTGGGAATCATCGCCACCGGCAGAGAGGCGGCGTGGGTGGGATAATCCTTGATTTTTACATCCACGACTGTGGTGAGGCCACCGAGACCCTGGGCGCCAATGCCCAGTTTGTTAACCGCCTCCATGATCTCCAGGCGCAGTTCCTCAACCCGGTTGGCGGGGCCACGCTCACGCAATTCCTGGATATCAATGGGGTCCATCAACACTTCTTTGGCCATGACGGCGGCTTTCTCGGCGGTACCGCCTATGCCAATACCCAGCATGCCCGGCGGACACCAGCCCGCCCCCATGGTGGGCAGGGTTTTCACCACCCAGTCGACAATACTGTCTGAGGGGTTGAGCATCACCATTTTAGACTTGTTCTCCGAGCCACCACCCTTGGCGGCCACCTGCACATCAACCGTGTCACCCTCGACCACTTCCATATGTATAACCGCCGGCGTATTGTCTTTGGTGTTCTGGCGAGCACCGGCCGGGTCATCGAGGATAGAGGCGCGCAGTATGTTATCCGGGTGCAGATAGGCGCGCCTGACGCCCGCATTGACCATATCAGCCACCGACATGCCGGCGTCCCACTGCACGTTCATGCCGATCTTGAGGAAGACGGTAACAATACCGGTGTCCTGGCAAATGGGTCTATGTCCCAGCGCGCACATGCGGGAATTGATGAGAATTTGCGCCATGGCGTCTTTGGCGGCCGGATTTTGTTCCTTTTCATAGGCCTGGTGGATGGCCTGCACAAAATCCAGCGGGTGGTAGTAGGAGATAAATTGCAGCGCATCGGCGACGCTGTCGATTACGTCATCCTGACGAATCACTGTCATGGGGGCCTCAAATCATTGGGTTTTTGGGGCGGGTATTGTAACAGACGAGGGGTCAGAGTCTCGACTCTGACCCCGGCTTACCATAACCCCGGCTTACCAGTCTAATTGGCAGGTGCGGGATTCTGCAACTGCGAGATATTTTTCCGCAACTGCAACAGACTCTGGTTCACCTGCCGGCGAAATCCATCTACCGCGGCTTTCCCCTCTTCCAGGGACTGCACTTGCTTTTGCAGTTTGGCAACTTCCAGGGTGGTCCGGCTACTATCGTCACCCAGTCTTTCCATCATGGCCTGGTTGGCTGTGGCGGTGCTCGCCAGCCGCTCCAAATCACCCGCCACTGAACGCAGCTTAGCCACATCCGCAGCCAGTGATTTCAGTTGGGCGGAATACTCTTTATCCGTGTTACCCAGAGTAGATAACCGGCTGCCGTGGGCACTGCTGCTTGTCTCAAGCGCTGCAATCCTGGCCTTGTTTTTACGCCAGGCCGAGGCCCAGAGTTTATCGACCTCAGAGGTCAACTGCTTGATTTTCACCCCCAGGCTGGCCGCCGACTGGTTCATGCCCTCGTCCGTGTCGGAGAGGCGGTCTTCCAGGTCACTGATGCGCGCCTCATAGCGCACCATCAGCGCAGCCGCGGCATCCAGTTGCTGCTGTTGCTCCCAGGCCCAGGCAGTTGCCACAGCGGCAACAACCAGCGCGATAACAATAAACAACCGCGCCACTATACCCGCGCCGCCCCCACCACCACCGGAGCGCGCCGCTTGCTTGCCACGGCCAGCGGTTTTCCCGGAGGAATGCTGACGGGATACCACCTCATCGCGCGCGGGGATGATCGGTGGTATGTGGTCCATCGAGGTGTCGTCGTTGTCAGTCATACTCAGACTTGATGAAAATAATCAAATTAGGCCGGTTGCAACCGGCCCTGCATTTAAGCGAACGTCAGGATGGCCCAAATAGCCCCCGACAGCGCGATGCTACAATGAATAACACCTTTTACGCTGGCCATGAGGCCCATTTTTCCGAACAGGGCATTCACTTCCAGCGCGACAATAATACCAACGCAAATCCACACGGCGGTGTTGCTGATATCCGCAATATAGAGGTGCTTGCTGCCCAGCATGGCAAACAGCATGGGACCGGAGAACAGCGTGTTGGTACGGGAAGCCAGACCGGCCTTGGCTGCACAGGCGGGGCCGTCACCTTCCTTCATGCCCAGAACCACTTGCTGGGCGGGCCAGATTACCAGCCACACGTTGAGGAACATCAGCGTGCCTGCCAGGGTACCAATCCAGATAATCGGCTGACCGGTAATATCGGTGGAAGCGCCGATGGCGTGCAACAGGTACAGGCCGGTCAGGAAGGTGCCCATGGCGCCCCAGCGAAACCACCACAGCGCGCGCGGCGCCAGCTTTTTCATGGCGTCAGCCTTGGCATCCGCCGCCGCTTCCTTGAAGTACTCGCCCTGTACAAAGTTAAAGTAATACAACATGCCTATCCAGGTGATACCGAAAAGTACATGCGCCCAGCGAAAGATAAATTCCAAAATAATCATGGTGTTAGCCCTATTTTCTATGAGTTGCTATAAGCGCCGCTTTCACAGCGGCGTGTGCGTGTATTCTAATGATAAACGTGGCAAGAGGGAACCGAGCGGTACTATTGATATTCGCCGCTGCGGGCCGCAGATATTCGCCGCTACGGGCCGCAGATATTCGCCGCTGCGGGCCGCCTGCCCTCTCGCGGCATACAGCCCATTGATGGGCGTAAAAAACCCCGCATGAGCGGGGCTTTATAGACAGGATGTACCGGTCCGCGCAGGCTACGTCGTGGTAGGCAGGGATGCCGTGAACGACGAAAGATAAACTGCCGACCTACATCATGCCGCCGCCCATGCCGCCCATATCGGGCATGCCCGGTGCGCCACCGGCGCTGTCATCAGGCGCATCGGCAACCATCACTTCCGTGGTGATCATCAGCCCGGCAACAGAACCGGCCGCCTGCAGCGCAACGCGCGCCACTTTGGCAGGATCGAGAATACCCATTTCAATCATGTCGCCGTACTCGCCGGTAGCCGCGTTGTAACCGTAGTTACCCACGCCATCATTCTTGACGTTGTTCAGCACCACCGAGGCCTCAGCGCCGGCATTCTCAACGATTTGACGCAGCGGAGTTTCCATGGACCGCAGCGCCGCTGCAATGCCGTGGTTCTGGTCTTCGTTGTCGCCTTGCAGGTCGGCAATAGCAGCAACAGCGCGCACCAGGGCAACACCACCACCGGCAACCACACCCTCTTCAACCGCCGCACGGGTTGCGTGCAGGGCATCTTCAACGCGGGCTTTCTTCTCTTTCATTTCGATTTCGGTGGCAGCGCCAACCTTGATCACGGCCACACCGCCGGCCAACTTGGCCACACGCTCTTGCAGCTTTTCTTTATCGTAATCAGACGAAGTGTTCTCGATTTGTACACGAATCTCGTTCACACGAGCCGTGATGACATCGTGTTCACCAGCGCCATCAATGATAGTGCTGTTGTCCTTGTCCATGGTCACACGCTTGGCCTGGCCCAGGTGCTCCAGGGTAGCAGACTCGAGATCCAGGCCCACTTCTTCAGAGATCACCGTACCACCGGACAGGATAGCGATATCCTGCAACATGGCCTTGCGACGATCGCCAAAACCCGGCGCCTTACAGGCAGTAACCTTGACGATGCCGCGCATGTTGTTGACAACCAGTGTCGCCAGAGCTTCGCCTTCAACATCTTCAGCAACAATCACCAGCGGCTTGGAGGCCTTGGCAACCTGCTCCAGCAGGGGCAGCAATTCACGGATGTTGGAAATTTTCTTGTCAACCAACAGGATGTAGGGCGCTTCAACATCAGCGCTCATGTTTTCCTGGTTGTTGATGAAGTAGGGAGACAGGTAACCGCGATCGAACTGCATGCCTTCTACCACGTCGAGTTCGTTCTCCAGACCGGAGCCCTCTTCAACGGTGATAACGCCTTCCTTGCCCACTTTGTCCATGGCTTCAGCGATGATCTGGCCAACCTGGACATCGCTGTTGGCAGAGATGGAACCTACCTGGGCAATGGCCTTGCTGTTTTCACAGGGCGTGGATGCTTCGGAGATTTTCTCGACGGCGGCGGCAATGGCTTTATCGATGCCGCGCTTCAGATCCATCGGGTTCATGCCGGCGGCAACCGACTTGAGACCTTCGTTGAGAATGGACTGCGCCAATACTGTGGCGGTGGTAGTACCGTCACCGGCTATATCAGATGCCTGGGAAGCCACTTCCTTGATCATCTGCGCGCCCATGTTCTCAAACTTGTCTGCCAGTTCGATTTCCTTGGCTACCGACACACCGTCTTTAGTAACGGTCGGTGCGCCGAAAGACTTGTCCAGAATTGCATTGCGACCCTTGGGGCCCAGTGTTGCCTTAACGGCGTTGGCGAGTACGTTCACGCCACTCAGCATACGGCTGCGTGCCGCGTCGCCAAATAATACTTCTTTAACTGCCATGATTTAGTTCCTTAATGTTTTTGCAATAAAGCGTTTAAATAAAAGAATGAGGGTTGTGGTAAATGAAGCCTTACTCAACAACTGCGAAAATCTCGCTCTCACCCATGATGATCAGTTCTTCATCGTCGATTTCGATGGTGTTGCTGCCGGCATATTGGCCGAACACAACGGTATCGCCCACTTTGAGCGCCAACGGGCGCAGTTCGCCATTGTCCAGTACCTTGCCTTCACCTACGGCAATAACCTCACCCTGGTTGGGCTTTTCCTGGGCGGAACCGGGCAACACGATGCCACCGGCGGTAGTTTCTTCCTCTTCGTTACGACGGACGACAACGCGGTCGTACAACGGGCGGATATTCATTCGATTCGTTCTCCATATACATGAGTGTCAAACTTCCGCAGGGCACATGTCCGGCGGGTCCATGCCTTTATGGGGCTCAATTCAGTCAATTCAAGGCCCCAGCGGCATATTTATCCTGAAAATGTATTTTTTAGCACTCTCAGAACAAGAGTGCTAATCATAGTCAGCAAATTGCAGGAGTCAAGCGGAGTCGCTACCGCAAGCCTACAAGGGGTCAGAGTAAAACCGTCATTTATGGCCATTTCATACAGGGGGTCAGAGTAAAACCGTCATTTATGGCCATTTCGAGATTTGGGGTTCGAGTAAAATGGCCATAAATGACGGTTTTACTCTGACCCCAAAAATGACCCCAAAAATGGTTAGTCGTCCAGGCGGCGAAATTCACCTTCAATTGTCTGACTGGAATCTGCGTCCTGGCCCTGCTCCCTCATCGTCGGCTGTACGCGCACGGTCTTTATCCCCAGCAACCGGGCCAGCCCTCGCCTGGCGGGGCCTATGGCGAAGATAATTGCCAGCGAGTCAGTCACCATGCCGGGAATCATCAACAACAGCCCACTCCCTACCAGGGCCAGGTCATCCATCATCCACTCGGAGCTGAGCATGCCGCCCTGGGCTTGTTGTTGCTGAATACGGGCCATCATGCCCTCCCCCTGACGGCGAATCAGACCGACCCCGATGACCATGGTCAGGAATACATAAGCGAGTGCAAACAGCCCAGAGGTGGCAGAGCCCAACTCAATGAGGGTCCACAGTTCAAGCCAGGGCAGTAGTAGAAAAATCCAGGGCATAGGCTTCACTATGGCGGCATTTCGCTGAAAATCAAGCGCCGCATACCCCACAACCCCGGCTGCATACTGTAAAATCCTGGCCCTGTTAATCAGCAGCTGAGAAAGCCAAGCGTGAATTTGCAAGACAAGGTAATCGTTGTAACCGGTGGTGGCCGGGGTTTGGGCGGTGGCTATATTGCCAATGTGGCAGTGGAAGATGATGAGCACCGGCCGTGTGATTGAAACTGATGGCGGCATCGCGCTCTGAAGAACTAACTCCCCGCGAGCGAATCTGGCAGGTAATCAATGCCATTCCCCCAGGGCGGGTCTGTACCTATGGAAAGGTGGCGCAACTGGCAGGCCTGGGCCGTGCAGCACGCCTGGTTGGCCGGACGCTGCGCGAGCTGCCGGCCGGCTCAAAGCTGCCCTGGCACCGGGTGATCAATGCGCAGGGGCAAATTTCGCTGCCAGTGGGCTCGGCAGGGCACGACAGGCAGCGCAGCCGACTGGCAGCCGAGGGTATCGAGTTTAGTGTTACAGGCAAAATTTCCCTGACCAAATATGGCAGCCGGCATTAACGTGGAGCACGCCAGGGAGCAACCCACCGCAGTAGCAGCATGCCCGGTATTGCCAACAGGGTGCAAACAAGATAGAACTCTGTCCAGCCAATGGATTCGACAATCATACCGGTACTGGCGTTGGCGAAAGTGCGTGGCAAGGCCGTTATCGCCGTGAACAGAGCAAACTGGGTGGCGGCGAATTTCCGGCTGGTTTCCCGTGCGATAAAGGCGATAAATGCGGCGGTGCCCAAACCCACGCCCAGGTACTCAAAGCTGATCACGGCCGCCAACAGCCACCGTACATGACCGGCCTCCGCCAGCGCGGCGTAGCCCAGAATACTGAGTAACTGCACTACACCGAACAACCACAAAGCCCGGTTAATACCGAGGCGAATCATAATCACACCACCGAGCAACCCGCCCGCAATGGAGGGCCACAAGGCGGCATGTTTGGCGATCAGGCCAATCTCCGTTTTGGAAAACCCCATGTCCATGTAAAACGGTGTGGCCAGCGCGGTAGCCATACTGTCGCCCAGCTTGTAGAGAAACATAAAGGCCAGGATTAATAGCACCGCTCTCACACCCCGCCGCGACAGGTACTCCCGAAAGGGTGCGATCACAGCGTCACGCAGGCCGCGGGCGGCGGGCAATTCGGACTGGGGTTCCGATATCGATACGCACAAACCAATACCGACCAGCATAAACGCCGCCACAATCGCGTAGACGCTGCTCCAGGGCAAATGATCTGCCAGCACCAGGGCCAGAGAGCCGGGAATTAAACTGGAGATTCTATAGGCTGTCACATGCACCGAGTTACCCAGACCCAGTTCTTCATCGGGCAACAACTCGCGCCGGTAGGCATCCAGCACCACATCCTGGCTGGCACTGAAAAACGCCACCGCCACGGCCACTACCGCTACCAGCCCCAGTGACTGCTGCGGCTGCAACATCCCCAGCGCAGCTATCAACAGCAGCAGCGCCACCTGGGTCACCAGCATCCAGCCGCGACGGCGACCCAGGAAAGGCGGCACATAGCGATCCATCAGCGGCGCCCAGGCAAACTTCCAGGTATAGGGAATGCCGACCAGGGCAAACAAACCTATATCGCGCAAACTAACCCCGCTATCGCGCAACCAGGCAGGCACCAATTGATAGAGCAGATACAGCGGCATACCCGAGGCCAGCCCGGTGAAAATGCATATCAGCATGCGACGATTCCATATCGCCTCGCGCCAACTCACCGGCCCAGCCGCGCTAGACACTGTGGTCATGATAGATACGCTGCAATGCCGCCAGTGTCATTGCTGCGCTGCGATCCCAGCTAAAACCACTGGCCTGCCGGCGCGACTTTTGGGATAACTGCTCGCGCAGTGCCGGCTCGTTACACAGTTGCACGATGGCTGCGCTTATGGCAGCCACAGACTCTGAATTCACCAGCAGTCCTGCGTCACGCACCACCTCAGGTAGCGCCGAATTATTACCGGCAACTACCGGGGCGCCCAGAGACATCGCCTCCAGCGCCGGCAAACCAAAACCTTCGTACAGCGATGGCATCAATAGCGCAGTCGCATGGGCGTACAGCACATTGAGCTCCGCATCACTGACCCGGCCCCGGCAGTGCACAAACGGTTGCAGTTGCTGCTCGCGAATGGCTGACGGCAGGTCGAAATCACCCCAGCCGCCGGCCCCAACCAGCACCAGGGTCTGTTGCACACCCTGTTGCCGTGCACTGGCATAGGCCTGTAACAATCGAGGCAGGTTCTTGCGCGGCTCTGGGGTACCGACAAATAACAGGAAGGGGCCGCCTGGCAGCGGAAACTGCTCTTCATAGTCGCAGGGCGAGGTTTCCGCCGCCTCCGGTATGGTTACGCAGCGCGGCTCACACGCGGGGTACTCCAGGGCAATCTCTCGGGAGGTAAACTCCGACACGGCAATAATACCCGCCGCCTTGCGCAGCGACGGCTCCATCAGGCGGCGCTCCAGCCACCGGTTGCCGGCACGCATGGTCTCGGGAAAACGCTTCCAGACCAGGTCGTGCACAGTTACCACGCCCTTAACCGAATCCGGCAGGCGCAGGGGCAAATGGTGCCGTGGCGACCAGAACAGATCGACACAATCGCCGCGCGCCCAGCGCGGAAACACCAACTGGCTGTACACCAGGCTCAGGGGGCTGCCCGGACGGCAGTTGCCCATGCGTAGCTGCACGTGGTCATCAATAGCAAAGCGCGGCGTAATGGCGCGATCGGAATACAGAAACCACTGCTGGCCCATTTTCACCAGGCGCTTCAACAGCGATTCGGTGTAGCGGCCAATACCGGTTTGCGGATGGGCCAGGGGCCTGGCATCAACGGCTATTCGTAACACCTGGCGTCCTGCGTCGATTCATCCACGACCTGCCGATACGTTGCTGCGTAACGTTCGCCCATGATCCTACCGGTGAATAACTGTTCATAGCGCTGCCGCGCACATGCACCCATTTGCCGGGCGCGGCCGGGGTTGTAATAGATAAAATCCATGGCTTCACGCAAAGCCAACGGGCAGCCAGGCGGCACCACCAGGCCGGTCTCCCCATCGATATTGATATGACTGGTACCCGAACCCACCTCGGCAGAAATAAGCGGCTTGCGGCACATGGCGCCTTCCAGCAGTGTCACACCAAAGGCCTCCGCCCGCAGGTAGGAGGGGAAAACCACCGCACAGGACAGCTCAAACAGGGCCATTTTTTCTGCGTCGTCCACATAGCCACCAAAGATAACATTATCCAATCGTAGCCGCCGGGCCTGTGCGCGCAGCTCCGTTTCCACAGGTCCTGAGCCGACGATAACCACCTTGTAATTGGCGTTTCTTATGGCCTCCAACAGAATGTGCAAGCCCTTGTAATAACGCAGTACACCCACAAACAGAAAAAATCCTGCTCCGTAACCGGCGCGGGTGTCGGCCAGCGTATCGGCGGCCGCAACCCCAGGATAGGAGGCCTGGTCAATACCGATAGGAATTACCTCTACCCGGTCGGCAAAGCGGCTCAATACATCGCTGCTTGCAAGGTAATTGGGTGAGGTGGCGACAATCCGCGAGGCTGCTTTCAGGAAACGATACATCAGCGGGCGATAAAAGAACTGTAGCAACTGCTGGCGCACAATGTCTGAGTGGTAGGTAACCACAGTCGGTTGGGGCTGGTCTGCCAGCATGTGCAGGACGTCTCCCCAGGGCCAGGGGAAATGGTAGTGCACCACGTCAGCCCAGGCCACCTGACGCCTAAATTCAGCCAGGCCAAGAAAACAGAAGCCGCAGGAGGCTATCTCGAAGGTTTGTTTAACGCGCACCACGTCCACACCGTCTACGTTCAGGCGCTGCGGTTGTGGGTCGGGACTGAGTGCAAAGATACGACTGTGGATACCCAGTGACCTGGTATTGCGGCAGATCTGCCGGATAACTTCTTCAAGCCCGCCCTGGGTATCGGGGAAAAAAGTGCGATAGACGTGCAGTACGTTCATGGCTGGGTCTGCACGCCTGAGCAGTTGGTTAGCGGGCAGGCTTACTCGCTTGCCAGTTTTTCCAGCTCAGCCTTGATGGCCTGGGCATAGGCATTGCGTGCGGTTTGCGCGATAGCCGCCAGGGTCTGCAGGCGCGCCAGTTCCTGCTCGGCGGCGCGCATACTCATCAGTTGGCCCTTAACGCCATCTGAAAGGTCGGAGGCATTGTATTCCTTGCCGTCGATGGTGATTTTTTGTTCGTCGCTCATGTTTGCTCCTTTAATAGCGGGTTGTGTCTTATTGATCAAAATTGAAGGAAAATTCTTCCTCGGGGTTGAGTGCGGCGGCCACGTCCTGGTCGACCGCCATGTGTTGTCTACGCTGGTTTTGCAGGTGAAATTTAGTACCGTTACCGGCAGCAAAATGTAGGGCAAAGGCAAGATTGAGCGCACCGCTGTCGCGCAGTTCCACCAACACAGCAGCGGGTAATTCTGTGATGGCTGCCAGCCCCGCACGATAGTAGCCGCCATGATCCACTGCAAGCAATTTGTCATCTTGCTGCAGCGGGTTGAGCAACCCATGTTCCAGCAATCGATCAGCCGCCGTCTGCAGTAATTGCCGGCTTCTTATGTGCAGGGCCAAACGTTGCAGCAGGTCACGGTAGCGCTCGGTCTGTTGGCCTTCGGCATCAAGTAACAAATCCTGCCCACCGGCGAACAACCGTGCGCCGGCGGTGCTAAAACCCAATTCAAATTCACCGGCTGCGGTTTTAATCAGCGCCAGCGGGTGCATACGTAATCGCTCCGGCACGTAATAGCCCTGCCACCCACCCTGCGGGCCTACCATCACATTGCGACCACCGCTCGGACCGGTAATACCCAACAACTGCCAGCCTTCCTCCCGCTGTGCCAGAATCAACGGCAGCATGGTCACGACGCGACGCATCTCGTGCAGGCCAATATTAACCGCCTGCCGCCCGCGGAAAAATGTGTAATCGGCATTGAGCACAAAGCTAACGCCCTGCCCCTGGTTAAGTTCTGTCAGCGGCCGCAGATCTGCCGGGGCTTGCTTGGGTAATTCTGTCATTGGCTGTTGTTCCAGGGCGTCAGCGCCGCTGCGGACAAATTGTTCAGCAACGGGGCCAGTTGCTCCGCATAGCGCCGCCACTTTTGTTTGGAAGTAGCATAGATCGGCTGTCTCACCTGCGAGACACTGGCGGTGCGCACTGCGCGCTCGGTTTTGTGGAAATCTCGAACGCTGTCATCCCAATCCACACCGATAAAATCCAACAGTTGCTGAGTCACACCCTGCTGGTCTTCTACCAGCTCTTCATAGGACAGCTCAAACATGGGCACGGGCAGCGTTTCCCGCCAATGCGCCATCATGCGCGTGTAATCATTGATTTGCAGAGCTATGTTCTGCAGATTAAAGGCGTAACCCATACCACCGTCCTTGGCTTTAAAGTTCTGCTCAAAATTAGACAGGCCGCTGTCTCTAGGGTCGCGGGAGATATGAATAATTTTCGCGCTGGGTAACACGGCAGCAATAAGACCCACATTCATAAAATTGTGCGGCATTTTATCTACTACAAAGTGCTTTTCTTCATCATGCTGCTGCAGGCCAAACAAATAGTAACGCGCTGCTTCCTCCCGCAATTGCGGGGTCATCGCGCGCATGCAACCCGGAAAGACCTTGCCCGCCTTGAGCACGCCCGGCATCAGGCGAGTTAGCACGGGCAGTAAATCGAGTTCGCCCGCGCCAAATACATCTGGGTGTGAACACAAAATTTGTTCGGTTAGCGTAGTCCCGGAGCGCGGCATGCCAACTACAAATATGGGGGTACGGTCAGAGCCGCGCGTGGCTGACAAAGAGGCAAAGTAATCCTTGTTAAAGATACGGATATTGGCATCTACCCGTTTGCTGAAATTCTCTGCGCTGAAATCAAGATCGCGATCTACCAGCTCATTAGCTTGAGCGAGATACTGAAACGCCCGCTCATAGTCCTTCTTCCTGTCGTACATTTCTGCCAGTGCAAAGCTCATGGTAGCCCGTGGCTCTCTGCCAATAACCCTGTTGTCTGCAATGGCCTCCATTCTCTTCAGGGCAGCGGCATTTTCCGGCATCTTGCGGGTCTTTACAATCTGCGCCAAGGCCATGGGGTTAATCTCTCCCGCCTTTTCGAAGCACTGGGCCGCCTCGTCCAGCTCACCCACCCAGAGCAAGGTTTGCCCCAGGCTGCTGAGTAAACTTGCATCGCCTGGATACACGGCTATCAGCTCTCGTAATAACTGCTCTGCTTCCTGGTAGCGCCCCATATCATTGAGCAGGTACGCCTGGGCAATCTTTGCCGGATTGCTATCTGGATATTCCTCCAATAGCTCGTCCATCCGCTCTTCGGCTTCTTCGTAACGACTCATCTCCGTTAGTACATTTATGATCGCGAGTCGGGTAGGCAGTGGATTTTCAGGCTCCAGTTGTTCTATTTCCCTAAACTTGATATAGGCTGCGTGATTTCTGGAACGCTGTAATAACAGCTCGCATTGAGAGGCGCGCAACTGAATTTGCGTTGGCTTCTGCTGCTCGAATTGCTCGGCGTCACTCTCCTTCAATTCGAGTAGATCAGCCAGTGGTTTCAGGGGCTCCGCCAGTGTTGCCATCGCATCCGATAGCCTGCCATCTTGAGCCAGCGCACGCGCATACTGTAAACGGGTGGGCAGATCTTCTGGATCTTTTCCCAACTGTTCCTCGAGCTGGGTAACCATTTCCTCAGTGCGATCAAGAGCTGACAGTACGTTGAGCCGGGCCGACAATGCGCGTTCATTGTCTGGCTCAATCCTGAGGGCAATATTCAACTGTTCCAAGGCGTCTTCCAGCCGTTGCAGGCGCAGGAATACCACACTGAGGTTGTGATGCCAGTGAATGCGCCCGGGTTCCCGGTTTACCGCCTCTGCATACAATTCAACCGCTGCTTCAAAATCTCCCAGGGTCATTTTTACGGCAGCGAGTCTTCCATAATCGACCGCCTCGGGGCTTGCGCCCGCCACGACCGTCTCCAGCAATTGGCTTGCTTGAGCAGCCCGTCCCAGCAGCAAATTAGCCAAGGCCTGATCTGAGCGCCAGGCCGGCGACAGTGGTTTTGCCTGTAATGCCTGCTCCAGCAGCGGCCGGCCCTGCTCGTTATCGCCGTTCATTAACAGCGCCAGCGCATACAGCAATAATTGTTCGGGGTTATCCTCATCTGCACGCACAGACGGAACGGCATCGATCACCTGCTGATGCTCGCTGTCGCGATGCCGACTGCGCAGTTCCTCAATGCTGGATTTACAGACTTGTATCATGTTTGCAATTTCTGTTAGTAGTACTTAAAAAAGGGAATTATATACTGTTAGCAACAAATAGAAATGTCCGGTTTTTACATGTTTTCGATAAAGTGGCTTTTATCCATACATGGGGGTAAAGAGCGTATCGGGCGATATTTTTTGCTCAAGCGCATGCATTATCTCGCCTAGCTCTACCCGGAAGGAATCAGGGTCTGGAATGTACTATCCCTTTTGACCTTGAAATATCGTCGCTTTGGATCGTTTGGTCCAGTTCCAATTTCTCGAACCAACCCTCGCTCTGTGAGTCTTGAGAGGCGTGTACGTGTCGCACGCGGCGATAGGCCAATTGCGGTCGCGATCTTGCTGGTTGCCATTCCCTTGCTCTCTTCGAGCGCCTCGAGAATGGCTTGGTCTTTGTCGTCGACTCTGGCCGCAGCTTTCTGATGCGTATTGAACGTAACACGAAACCGGTTCCCCAACTCCTCCCAGACCGGTGAAGGCAGTCCCGCGGCGCTACACGTCGAAATCATTCGTTGTATGCCACTACCCCACTGCTCGACCAATCCCAATTCGTGAAAGACCCGGCCGATGACACGATTGCGCAGCTTTGAAACACCTTGTGGCAGATCATCAAGCGTGAGCCCGAACGGCAATAACCCCGGATTCTCCACCTCTAGGAGTCTGTCGGGGTTGACCCGAGCGAAGCAGGAGTACATTGCGCCCACTCAAGTACCCATTCCAATTTTTTGTTTGAACTGCCTCCCAAGGTGCAAAATTGGGCACCATTGCTCGGGATAAGGCTTCCCTTATTCATGCTCTCAGCCTCCCAGGGCGTACATGCGCTTCAGATTCCACGCCATGCACACCACACCATTCACCTTGCGCCGCATCCCGCCCGCGAAGGTGAAACCGCCGAAACCCCATCACCTCTTTAACTATTCCAAATACCGTTTCCACCGTGGATTTTCGTTTGGCATAGATTGCCTTACCCTCAGCGGTTCGCAATCGATATGCCATCGCTGTCACGGCATCGGCATCCGGTGGGCATGGGGGAGGTGTCCTGAATCGTTCATCCCAGGGAAGGTTGTGTCGCTGCCGATGATCCGAGATATAGGGTATGATCTCCGCGTCTTCACAGCGACCTACGTTATCAGCGCTGAAGTAACCGGCGTCTGCCAATAGAGCTTCCGCCTTGCCCAACTGCGCTTCCGCATCCTCTAACCCGTTCAGGGTCGGCTCAATCTCCTGCTTGTCATTCGGCTGCTGTGTGATGTGATTTTCCACAATCAGGTATGATTCGATATCAACGGCAGCCTGTGCGTTGTAACCCTGCACAAATCCCTCCGAAGACGGCATGATGCGTGATTCTCCATCGGTAAAATTAACCTGGTCTTTATCCCGTGGCCCAGGCTCAGGTGGCTTTGGCTCACGCCCTCTGGCTTTCTTGCCAGTCTCGGCTTCCTTATCCTTGCGACACTTGAGCTTTGCCTCATACTCAGCCTGCTCGGCCTCAAAGCGTTCTTGCGCACGTCGCTCAATCTCTTCCTTGGCTTGCTTGATGGCCGCCAGCCGATCTTCCCGGCGCGCCAGTTCATCAGGAATGTCGATCTGCGGCTCATCTTCAGTATCGGCCTGTTCCGCCCGCCTGAGCAGTGCCTGTACCTCTCGGCGAAGTTGCTCTTCCAGTTTGTTCGCATAGCCCCAGCTCATCGCCTTGTGCTTGCTGGCGTTGGCCTTGATCTTGGTTCCGTCCAGGCTGACCTTGCCCAGCTTGAACACGCCCATCACCTTGGCGACCACCAATATCTGTACAAACAAACCTTCCAGCTCCGGCAGAAAACGCTTGCGAAAGGTGGCGATCGTGTCATGGTCCGGGTGCGCGTCTGCGGTGATATAACGAAAGGCAACCGAGTCGTGGGTCGCCTGCTCCAGCTTACGACTGGAGAATATCCCGGTCGCATAACCGTAGAACAACAGCGCTACTAACACGGCGGGGTGATAGGGCTGTTTCCCACCGCCACCATAGCGAGTTACCAGTTCACTCAAGTCGAGTTGATCCACAATATCCACTACAAAGCGTGCCAGGTGTTTCTCCGGCAACCAGTCCTGCAAGGAGGGAGGTAGCAGGTACGGAGTATCTCGATTGATCGGCTGGAATTTGCCTGACATGGTAGCCTCGATCTCTTCTTGGTACGATGGGCTTATTCTATAGTAATACTGTCGTTAAATCCGACAGACTCCTAGGCGATCATCGAATAGGGCCAGACGAATAGGTGCACTGCATTGCGAGTAATCAGCGTGCGCTACGGCATTGATTATCCCCTCTCGAACGGCGGCCGGAGGCAAGGTCCAGCGGGTCGATCTGCGAACCGATCCAATCTCTATGCCTCGCATCGTGTGTTTCTCGACAAAGCTGACCGCAGCCTCAATCGCCTCGATCAACGGCATTTTTAATTCCGCATGGTCTAGAATCCTAGCCTTATTTGCACCTTCAAATCGCCCTGCTTGAATCCAGGCATCTGGAAAATGATTCAAGCGGTCCTTGCCGAACAACAGGACTCCACCAACCGTAGGCACGCTGCGGCCCTGGTGCGTAGTCACTAGTCGAAGACTCTTTAGATCGCTCTTCTTGAGCTTACGGAACTCAACGAAGAACTCTGAAGCAGCTCTGAAGTTGATGACTTCAGAGTCCAATTCTGGCATAGGCTGCTCATCGAAAGCTTCGCCGCGTGAGTAACGGTGGAACTCAGCAATAAGTTCAGCATCGGCTCGCCGATTCGTCGAACCAACACGAACCAACACGCCGGCATCTGGCCCAGCGCTGGCCAGATATCAGGGTGACTATTGGCCAAATCCTTTGTGGCCAAAACGCGAATCATACAAATTCAGGTTGGTAACCCTCTTCTTCGATTCTACGGAGCATATTGCCAGAAGCTCCTACCATAGCCGCCATTCCTTCTTGTGACAGCACGAAGCCTGCTTTGGGCACGATCTCTATATCCAGGTTCAACAGGTGAGCGGGGCTGGCATCATGGCCAGCATCGATGAACGAGGGGTCGTTAACAAAGACCACTTGAGGATAGACTACTTCGACGCCGATGCCCTGCCAGTCGAGTGCGAGCAGCGCAGAAGAACCTACGCGTAGCGGCGCGCATTGCCTTTTTTCAAATTTCTTATTTGACATCTGGATGTCTCCTGCCTGTTTTTTTGAGTATAGTCCAAGGCGCCGGCGCGACTACTGGTACAGTAGACTATCAGGGGGTGGCCACGAAGTGTTTCCAGCTCTTTGTATAACGCCAGCCGTTTTTCTAACCCCATACGCCACCTCCTGATTTTATCGTTGTCTATCTATTTTCTTAAGTGTACCGCTATAGGTGGTCAGAACCAACGAAGAAAAGATGGTATGTTAGCCCAAAGCAGCAATGCCCCCCTTTTAGCTTTGGAGAAAAGGGGGCATTTTGTTTCGTTTGGATAACGCGGTGAAACCGTCGGATATGGACTGGCCAAGTTGGCGCCTACACCCGTTGAAGGGCAAACATAAGGGCTTTTGGGCTGTATGGGTGTCGGGGAATTACCGAATTTGGTATCGGTTTGAGGCCAAAGCCCCGGCTTTGCCGGGGGATACTTACTTAGGTAGTTTAGCGTTAATTCAATCACATCGATTAAAAGGAGGAAATTTACTTGAACAAAAGAGTAGCAGTTGTTCTCTTGATTGGCCTATGTAGCAGATTGTTTGCTGCCGATGTTATCGAAAAAGTAAACGATCGATGCCCTAGTGGTTATCAGAACGGGCCAGGCCAGTATTGCTATAGCGGCAACAGAAGCGCTGAGTCTTCCCGAACGATAGAAAAGGTGGGCGGAGAGTGTCCCAGTGGTTATTGGAACGGGCCTGGCCAGTATTGCTATAGCGGTAACAGAAGCACCGAGTCTTCCCGAACGATAGAAAAGGTGGGCGGAGAGTGTCCCAGTGGGTATCGGAACGGGCCAGGCCAATATTGCTATAGCGGCAACAGAAGCACTGAGTCTTCCCGAACGATAGAAAAGGTGGGCGGAGAGTGTCCCAGTGGTTATCGGAACGGGCCTGGTCAATATTGCTACAGTAGAAGCTCATCGACAGGCGATGTAATCAATAAGGTGAATGATAAATGCCCGAGTGGATATAGAAATGGGCCAGGCAAGTACTGCTATGGGTCTTGAAATAGCAGCTTCGCGCACGAAGCATCTATTGTGATGACGAAAATAACCAAGCATTTAGCGAGGCGATTGGTAGAAATGACCTTCAAGTCATTACATTTTCTGAAATGGTAGCAGAGATTGACGCAGGACTGGGGACAATGCTTGCCGCGAGCGAAGTTGGCTGAATGCTTCAGATATTTCGGGCGGAGGGTATCAAAATCTTTGCGAAGTATAGGTACCGTCTTCCTCCACAACCGGTAATTGCGTCTGTTGACCCTGTCACCGGTCTGTGGATTAACGGACACAGTACTTATAATGGGGAAAACGACCGGATTCCCTTAGGGGATGCAAGCACTCTCGACTGTGATTGAATGCTAAAAAGGAATTGCAAGAGTGAACAAGACATCGCCTCCCGTTTTAACGATTGGACATTCCAATCATCCCATGAAGACCTTCGTAGCCTTGCTGTGCCAGCAGGCTATTGCGCAGGTGGTGGATGTGCGTTCAAGTCCATTTAGTCGCTTTAACCCACAGTTCAACCGGGATCTTTTAGGGCCTGCGCTGGAGCAGTATCAAATAAAATACTTGTTTCTCGGACACATGCTCGGCGGGCGTTCTACGAATCCTTCGTATTATGTAGATGGACGGGTGCAATATGCCAGGGTAGCGAAAACAACTCTCTTTAATGAGGGTATCAAGCGCGTCATCCAAGAAGCAGAAGATGCACGTATAGCCATTATGTGTGCGGAAAAAGAGCCGCTACATTGTCATCGTACCCTGCTGGTAGCGCGTGTCTTAGATGAGCAAGGCATGAAAGTGGAACACATTCTTGCTGATGGGCAGACGGAATCTCATCATGAGGCGATGAATAGACTCTTGGATGCCACATATCAGAAGCGCGAGGATTTATTTATGTCCCGAGAGGAACTGATCGCGGAAGCGATCAAGCAGCAGGAAAAACAAGTCGCCCATCAGATAGGGGAGGAGACGCCATGATGATCTTCACCGTCGGATTTACTAAAAAACCTGCTCATAAATTTTTTGATCTACTCGGTAAGTCGAATGCCAAGCGAGTTGTGGATGTAAGGCTCAACAATGTATCTCAGCTTGCGGGCTTCGCAAAGAAGAATGATCTTGCTTACTTCCTACAAGAAATTTGCGGCATGGAATACATCCATGCTCCCGACTTGGCACCAACACAGGAAATGCTGGACGACTATAAGAAAAATCACAAGGACTGGAATACTTACGAGGAACAGTTTCTAAAACTCATGCAACAACGACACATTGAGGAGACTATTCCCAAAGAAATATTGACAGATTCTTGCCTGCTATGTAGCGAGCACAAACCTCATCATTGCCACCGTCGGCTTATCGCTGAATATCTCCAACAACACTGGGGCGATATCGACGTCACTCATTTGGAATAGCGGATTCCATCCCGTTCAGGGAAGCTTCTCTATCTCTTGCGTATCATCCTCTGTTGCAGGTGCAGGAATAGCCTCCAGTCGTCGGGTCTCTATGTCTGGATCATACAGGGGGTCAGAGTAAAACCGTCATTTATGGCCATTTCGAGATTTGGGGTTCGAGTAAAATGGCCATAAATGACGGTTTTACTCTGACCCCAAAAATGCAATGAGAACCGGACAGTTTATGTGTTACTAACACCACACTAATATAACGTCGACAGCCGTGGATAATAGGTTTATAATTTGTAAATAAATATAAATTATATAAACCTCAAGGATAGCTGTAAGGAGGCTCCTATGTTTGCAGAACGATTAGTACGTGCCCGGAAAGCTGCGGGTTTGTCTATGAGTGCACTTGCTGAGCAGGTAGGTGTATCAGCTAATGCTATTAAAAAATACGAGCACGGCAACAACATGCCTTCCTCTTCCAACTTATTGAAGTTAGCTAAAGCCCTGGATGTCCGTTCTGAGTATTTCTTTCGCCCCATGAATGTTGAGCTGCAGGGTGTTGAATATCGCAAACGAAAAAACACTCCCAAGAAAATCCTTGATCAAATTACAGGTGATGTAATGGATCAAGCTGAGCGATGGGCGGAGTTGCTAGATCTGTATCCTGATCCAGTGAAGCCGGTACCGGATTTCACTTTACCTGAGAGTCTACCAAATCAAATTGCTTCTTTTGACGATATTGAGAATATTGCTAATAAAATGCGGGCAGAGTGGGCGCTGGGTTTAAACCCTATACACGATATGATTGATACCCTCGAGTCTCAAGGTGTAATGATTATTAGTACAAATGTTGAGGCTAACAAAAAATTTGATGGGCTTGCTGGCAATATTGATGTGACACCGGTTGTGGTTGTCTCCGCACATCAGCCCGGTGATCGTCAGCGGTTTACATTGGCGCACGAGTTAGGTCATTTAGTTTTACATGATCGGTTAGCTGATGGTTTGGATGAAGAAAAAGCATGTAATCATTTTGCGGGAGGATTTTTATTACCTAAGCAAGCTCTGCTTCAGCATTTAGGGGAGCGTCGCAGCGCGATTGAGCCTCGAGAGCTTTTCATGTTGAAGCATGAATTCGGTATTAGCATGATGGCCATTTTATATCGTGCGGGTCAGTGCAAAATTATTTCTGGAAGCTTACAGAAACAGTACAACATGCGTTTCAACAAAAGTGGATGGCGAACATGTGAACCCGGAGAGGCTTATCCAAACGAAGATACATATTTGTTTAAGCAGTTGGTATATCGGGCGTTAGGTGAGGATTATATTGGCGAGTCAAAAGCGGCAGAGCTAATCGGCATGTCTATTTCCAGCTTTCACAAGGAACGGAAGTTAGGGGTAAGTGGTGCAGCTACTAATCAGTGATGCAAACATCCTTATTGATATGGAGGAGGGGCAGCTAATCGAGCAGATGTTTCAGTTGCCCTACCAGTTTTCTACCCCTGATATTATTTATTTTGAAGAGCTAGAAGATGATCATGGTCGTCTTCCAGGGCTTGGGTTGAATATATGTGAGCTAGAAAGCGAAACAATGACTTATGCGGCCGACCTTATGCCTCGGTATAAGAGAACAAGTCGAAATGACTGCCTGGCACTTGCACTAGCCTCGCAGGAAAGGTGCCCATTACTTACTGGTGACAAAGCCCTTCGGCAGGCGGCTAGTGATGAAGGGGTAATTGTGATAGGAACTCTATGGATAGTTGAGCAGCTTATTCGTCAGGGGTTGATTTCAATTGCTGAGGCGAGAGGCGCATATAAAAAAATGGAGTCGTCAGGGCGAAGGCTTCCTTGGTCGAGAGCCGAAACCGCTTTAAAAGAACTGGAAGTGTCTCTCGGAAGCTAATTAGTGCCCATCCATAAACGACTGTTTTTTTGAAAAACACCCTGTTCTAACCGTGAGTGTCCCAGGCCACAACTCTCCGGGCTTATGAGCGGCCATAAATCGACCGGTACAGTCACATTAGGGCCCCTTACCCTGGATTTATGCCACAGATTACCGCTGCACAACCCAAAAGCGTACAGATATTTGGCTCTCAGGGCCAACCATTGTGCTAGCTGGAGTCGAGCCGTGCCAAACGCATCAGATTATAGCTGAGAACCGAGGACCAAACATAAGCCTTGAACCCATCCAACCCCTTCCAAGTGGCCTTCGTTGCACCAAAAGCCCTTTTTAATTCCGAAATATTTCCTTCTACGCCTGCCCTGAAATGACGTAATCGATCAAAGGTTTTTGATTGCACGCCCATTGCCCGAAGCGATAGGCCAACCGGCTTATGGAAGACGACTCGCTTCACTCCGAGGCCTCTGCCTTCTGTCACATTTGCTTGGCTGGCATAGCCGCCATCAGCGACTACCGAACCGGGAAGACGACCCAGTTTTGACTGGTGGAAATCGAGTACTGGAATGAACAGGTCCGTATCCGATGGATTCCCTTTTTCAATGGAGAGGTAGGTGATGAATCCACTTTCCTCACTGCTTATATTAATCTTATGGCCATACTGAACGTCTCGAAATCCTTTAACGATAATGTCAGTGTGCGACTCGAATAAACTGACAATTTTTTCTGATGAGTGAACGCTCTCTTTTCGAATGACACGGCGCTCTGTTTGATGGATGACTTTGAGTGTTAAATCCCGATACCGCTCCACTTGATCGAGCCATTTTTTCTTTTGGTCAGAGTCAGGGGCGCCCGCCTTGATTTTCTCCAGGCTTCTATCGACTTGTCTAAGTACAACTCGGACACATTTCAATAATTTTGGATAAAGCGCTTCTTTTCCAGTATTTTTTGCGTTAAAAATCTGGAATGCCAGTGATTTTGATAACTTCCTCTGATCTGTAAATCGATTTTTTACTCCCGTTACATTTTTACTTTTCGCCAACAATCGGCTTAGCACCCGAACGCCATCATTCAATAGTTGGCTGTCACTGGGCGGCGCAATATTACTGGCAACAACCGTACTATCGATGCGTAATTTATCCATCGACAAAATACCTTCTTTCAGCCAGTTGTCCGATAGGATCTCATGCACCTTTTCCAAGGTCTCCGGTTTGATACTTCGTATCGTTGACTGCAATCCTGACCGACTGGGTGTCAAATGATTCGGCAGTCTTGCGAACGTTCGGTAGGTCATCGAATCTGACAAATGGAACGCCAGTTGCTCGTAGCTGATACGCAATTGTTGTTTCAATAACAGGCATCGAAAAATACTTTCAACACTGAAGCCTATTCGTCCCACCTTTGTTGCCGATTGGCTCACCAAATCATTGGCGATCAAGGCCAGTATTTCCGGGTGCTTATCCAGGAGGTTTGACAGTGATCTGAGTCGGGTTCCAAATTCGTGTTCTGAGTAGTTTTCAAATATACTTGCCTGAGCTACGCGGGTTTCTCGCATGCTGAATCCTCTTGGTTGTTTTGTTTTTGTTCGCACCTTTAGCTTAACAAATTGGGCCTTCCCCAATCGTAGTGGGTCATTCAGGCCCTGATTCCTTCCGGATAGAGCTGTAATCCGCCCAGGTGGAAGTACATTGCATTACGGAATCGCTCCCTGTTTCTGAAACCCCGAGCACGGCTCTTCAGCGTTTTGATACGACTGTTCATATTTTCAGCATGACTGTTGTCGGCCTTACGAATCACCGCATTGAGAATACCCCAAAGGTGATTCCGCAGGGTTTTTGACGTCGTTTGCATTGGTTTGAGCCGGCTACGGGCCATCCAGTTGATCAGGCGTTTCCAGCCCTTCTCAGCCCAGGTGCGACTCCGATAGTCCCAAAGGCGGCAGGCTGGATTCTTGATAGCCCACGCCCTGGCGGTCTTCAGGGAAGAGTGTCGTAGTTCGCTGAAACTGCGCTGTTGGTGCCGGCTCATGTTGCTCCGGTTACGTAGCCAGTGGTATTTGCTACCCTTCATCCGCTCATCGCCCTGCTTGATCAACTGCCGGTGTTCCTGTCGGCGCACCTGATCCACAGCCTTGCCCATGTACTGCGCAACGTGGAAACGGTCAAAGGCGATCTTGCTATCCGCATTGGGCAGTGCCTCTCGAGTTGCCCTGATATAGGCCGGCCACATAGCCATGCACACGCTCTCGATACCCTTTTTCTGGTCCTCAGACAGCAGGTCGTAAAATTCAGCCAGGCTATCGGTCTCCCGATTTTCGGCAACATGCAGCACTGCCGACTGCTCCTGATCCGTCACTACCGTGACATAGTCATGGCCCTTGCGGTAAGAGGTTTCATCCACACTGATTTGCCTGGGTGACAGCGCCTCTCGATGCGACAGACCACGTTTCACTGCGCGCTGCATGATGTCATCCACTGCATTCCAACTCAGTCTTAGGTGTTCTGACACCGCACGGGTTGAAGCGTTTTTCAGCCAGTCAATGACCAGCGCCTCAAACAACGCTGTAAATCCGCTGCTAGGCCCTGCCCAGGGAACATGCACCGTAACCACGCCGTGCTCTGAACACTCCACCCGGGGCACTTCAGCCATCAGCAAGGTCTTGAGTTGACAGGTGTCAAGATGGCGCCAGCGCCTCTGCCGCTTGTCGTAACCGGAGCAGGCTTTGCCACACTTGGGACACGTCAATTTACCGCTCCCATGATCTACGGTGACTTCCACTTCATCGTTCGCGAGTGAAACCTGCACATCGGTCACCTGCCACGGCTTCTCGATACCCAATATCTGGCTGTATAGCTGTGTATCTTTCATGGGGCATCAGGCTAAACTACCCACTCGATTTAGGGAAGACCCATTTATTTTAGGCTATTAAAATATTAGGGACTTAGACATGTCCACAGCCGTTCTAGTAGATGCCGCTTTTTTCCTCAAACGATTCCGTTTTGCCTACCCTAAATTGGACCGCTTTAATCCAGAAGTAGTAGCCAAGACCCTTTACACCATGTGTATGTCACACGTTAACGAATCGGAATTATATCGTGTGCTAATATATGATTGCCCGCCACTTGATAAAAAATCACAACATCCTATTACCCACGACTCCGTTGATTTTACGAAACTCCCAGGCGCTCAGTTCAGAGAAGAGTTTCACTCCTACTTAAAACGACAGAGAAAGGTTGCCCTAAGACTGGGTTATTTAACTGGCTATCGCTGGGTGATTAAGCCACAAGCAACCAAAAAATTGCTAAATAGCAAGATCGTGGTATCGGACTTAAAGCCCAACGATGTTGAGTTTAAAATTAGTCAAAAAGGCGTCGATATGAAAATAGGGCTTGATATTGCCACTTTGGCTTTAAAAGGGCAGGTTAGAAAAATAGTGCTTATTTCTGGCGATGGTGATTTTGTTCCTGCATCCAAATTGGCAAGGCGCGAAGGGGTTGATGTCGTACTTGATCCGATGTGGGCACATATCGGCGAGGCTCTGCACGAACATATTGATGGGCTAAAATCTACATCACCAAAACCTGCTAATTTTACTCCCTAAATTTCAAACTGAGACACTACCCGCTACCGCGAGCATACAGGGGGTCAGAGTAAAACCGTCATTTATGGCCTTTTCGAGATTTGGGGTTCGAGTAAAATGGCCATAAATGACGGTTTTACTCTGACCCCAAAAATGATGGGTTATTGCGAGGATGGCCGGTTGCATATCAGTAATGCGCCGGCAGAGAATGCCATCAGGCCATTTGCTGTTGGACGCCGGGCCTGGCTTTTTGCAGATACCTCACACGGTGCCCGCGCCAGTGCGACCTGCTATAGTTTGGTGGAATCGGCAAAAGCGAACGGCCTTAAGCCTTATGCCTATCTTCAGCATGTGCTGTCGCACATTGCGGCGGCGGATACGATGGAGAAGCTTGAGGCGTTACTGCCCTGGAACATGAAACTCGAAGATTAACCGGCGTATTGTTCAGCGGTATGCTGAGGGTATCAATGGGGTCGATGTAACGGCGCTTACTTTGTACACGCCGGTGTCGTCTCGCAGGGCCTGCTTGATTATCTGGTGTCGTGCTTCCCGAAGCAGGTTTTGGCGTTCGTTCGGTTCCTGGCTCCGAACCATTCGTCCGGGTATAGCGCCTTCTGAACTGGTTGTCTCGATGGCGCTACGAAATTCATTGCCCAAAGGCAGGACCTTGATAGACTCGATGTATTCCGCATCGCGTCTGGGTGAGAATTCGGGACTCTCAAGTAAACTATATAATTCCCAGAATTAACTCCGCTTAGGCAGCTAATTCTCTATTTGTCTCGTTTTTGAGTTTACCGTACTATGGAGGTCTCAACTGTTCAGCTAGATAGTTAAAAGGAAATATGGGAAGTGTGTATACACTATATCAACACTAAAGGAAAAAATCGGACAACACTATGGAAACAAAGAAAACTTCCGGCAGCAGAAAACATGACGTAGTCCAGGTCAAGAATCCGAAAACCGGGCGTTACGTCAAAATTGACAGGACTGTTGGCAAGATTGTAGCTCACAAGAAGTCTGGAGGCGCGTACAAAGGTGTTCCAGTTGCAAGGAAGCGAAAATGATTATCTACAACCCTTTAGATGGGGATGCCATTACTAGCTCAGTTCCTAGTAATCCTCGTCACTGTTTCCTAATGACAAAACTTGGTCGTCCCATACCTCCACCAGTAGTCGAGATTTGTAATAGCGTGACTGCATTGTGTGGCCGATTTAACTACCAAGTCATAGATGCCAGCTCAAGAGTAACTGGTCGAGATTTCTTGCTAAAGATTTGGAAACTGATCGCGTCCGCGCCATTATCAATCGGAATATGCCATGAAGAAATTTTAGACACCACACAGGCAAATATCTATTACGAAATTGGTGTTGCTCAGGCATTAGGCAAAGAAACACTACTTATCAAATCACCTAGAGCAAAGATTCCAAGTGATTTCGTGCGCACGGAATATGTAGAATTTAATGGTGCTTTTCAAGACTCCTTTTACGATTATCTGGAATCTCTTCCTACTCAAGCTGACCATTATGAACTGGTAGCGGACCAATTGGATAGAAACCCGATTTTAGCCATCGACTATTTGAAAAGAGCTTTTCTGATTTCTGGGGATGAGCGACTTAGAAAGAAAGCTCAAGAATTACTGAATGAGGCTGCCCTGGGAGACAGGGCTAAGAACAGCGTTGAGATTCTGGCGGCAACCTTCTAACAGGCTCTTCTCCGCTTCTATGAGTGAAAAAGGATGCCGATCCCCACGTAATCTGTTGGTATATAAGGCTTCCGACACTTTACATAGAACAGGTATATGGGAATCGACATCCAGAGGGATATTTTGGGCCTCAAGGGGCAGTGCGTCAATCAGATAAAACTGGACGAGGAGGAGAGACAGCTCGTCATTGGCTGCCGCCGGGACAGGCGCAGAAAAGCAACCAATCCCGTTGCGAATGTTTAGTCGATAGTTTCTCAAGCAAAAAAGCACCCCGGTCAGGTGCGTAAGCAGTAAGCCTGGTTCGAGTAAAATGGCCATAAATGACGGTTTTACTCTGACCCCAAAAATACATAGCTGCAGAACCGGTAACAGAGTCAAAGTCATTGAGACTAATAACATCTACCGCACCTGCATCTGCCAGGGTCAACTCGACTTCATCTTCGCCGTCGACATTGCTCAAAACCAGATTCTCAACCACAATTTTAGCGACGTCAATGCCCGTGAGATCAACTTCGTCGGCGGTAAATACCAGCGTATCTTCATCGCCGGTTTGGCCATCGACTGTACCCGCACCTAACTGTGCTTCGTCTTCGTAGTAGAAGGTATCGTCACCAGCGCCGCCATACAGCGTGTCTTCACCATCGCCGCCCCAGATTTTGTTGTCACCACTTAACGGCGCTTACAATTCAAGTGCTGCATTTTCCAGCAATTGATTTCTTAATTCCACAACAAAAATTTGAAGAATTTGCTCTCTGTCGATACTATAGCTACATGCCACTTCACGTAATTGATTATCTTGACTGTCAGTAGGTTTGAAATTGTTTTCAATATAGCTGAAACAAAATTCCTGTATCTCAAATGGTTGTTTCCCTTCAATTTGGTCTGCTACCAATAAGGCGATTTCTTTCGCCCAATCCTTGATTTTAAGTTTCTCTGAAATGGCTTCGCCAATATCTGTTAATCGAATAGGGCTTGCACCGGAAACAGTGACTTGGGGAAGCCGACCTAAGATTTTCTTAATATCAGATCGAATTTCCTTGATAAAATCCTTAAACAAAGAACGATCTGTATTTACCGCTCCAATCCATGTTCCAAGCCAAAAAACAAAACTTAAAATTGCCAAGATAACAGAGATAGTAACGAGTGGGGTGAAATTAAATTGAATCACGCGTTTCCTCCTTTTTTAACTCTTTTACCTGTTGTGCTGTATTTACTGCCTTCCCGTATTTTACGATGGCGTGGGCAAATACCTTGTCCACTATGATATCAAGATTGGCCTTTACTCTTGCGGCCTTCAATGGATCTTTTTTACTCACGTAGTAAGCTCTTTGTAAGTCAATCTTTTTCCGATAGCTTGATCTACCAGGCTGTCTATACGCTCAAGTGTGTGGCGTTTAACGTCGCCCTCATTCAGGCGAAAAGTGAACTCATCAACATAGCGTTGTAGGTGTTTGGTACTAATGTGATGGAAGGTGCCATTGTAGCCGCGTTTGAGGACCGCCCAGACGCTCTCTATGCCATTGGTATGCGCCCCGTTGACGTACTCCTTTGCACTGTGCTTAACCGTGCCGTGCCGGTAGAACAGTCCACCGAGGTCGTGGTAGCCCTTGTGTTCATCGGTGTAGACCGTGGAGCCCACTTTTACTACCTCATGGACAAAGCCCTTGAGCGTTGCGCCGTCCGTGCTGTCAATCACTTGCGCTCTGACAGTAGCACCACGCTCTTTCGCCCCGATGATTGCCTGTTTACCCACTGCTCCGCGCCCTGCTTTTAGCTTTTTACTATTGTGTTTGTTTTTTTCCTTGCCACCTATGCAGGTTTCGTCAACCTCAATTACACCGGTTAGCTTCATTGCCTCAATTCCACAGGCTTCGCGTAATCTATGTAGCATGAACCAAGCTGATTTCTGGGTAATACCCAGTTCCCTGGATAATTGCAGGCTTGAAATGCCCTTGCGCTCGGTTTGAAGCAGATACATAGCATACAACCATTTCTCCAGGGAAATATGTGAACGCTCAAAGATAGTACCTGTTCTAACAGTAAATTTGCCTCGGCAATCCTTGCACTGATGATAGCGATAGTCCTTTTGTCGGCTAGTCCTGTTTCCACTGCAAAGAGGGCACACAGTCCCGCTATTCCAGCGGCGATTTTCCAGATACAGAATTGCCGCTTTCTCGTCAGGGTACAGCTTGAAGAATTCGTAGGTGCTGACAGTATGTTTACAGGGCATGATTGTCTACGCCTTATGTTTCTATTTGAAGTAAGTATAAATTACTTGTTTGCGAAGTCAAGTATATAATTCCCTAAAAAAAGGCCCCGGTATTGCTACCAGGGCCTTGGTTAACACTTCTCACTGTTAGCGCAGGGTCTTTGATACCGTTCAGTCTTCAGGGGAAGGGTTCATGGCCGGGGGCTATATCTATACTCCGGGCTTGGTGCCGAGGAAGAATACCGAGCTCACCTCGGCCATGAACAACTTACAGCGCTTGTCTTGACGCCGCGAGAAGTAAGATACAAGGAAATATTAACGGGGTGTGGCGAGCAACTTGTCTGCTATGGCATGGTTGGTGAGATCTGGGATGTCACTCCAGCTCAGCCTTGATGGCCTGGGCATAGGCATTGCGCGCGGTTTGTGCGATAGCCGCCAGGGTCTGCAGGCGCGCCAGTTCCTGCTCGGCGGCGCGCATACTCATTAACTGGCCCTTAACGCCATCAGACAGGTCTGCTGCATTGTATTCCTTGCCATCTATAGTGATTTTTTGTTCGTCAGTCATGATTGGTTCCTATATTGAGTATCAGCGGCATCTACAAACCCCGCAGCTTCCTTCCCCTGCGTTACCCAAATATTGCGAACGACCATCGCCCGCGAAACATCGGATTTATATTTGAAACTAAAATTGTGTTCATCGAAAAATCGATATCCTCATTTTTCAAAATGCGCACATGGTCATAGAGCTTCCGATACAGTTGCTCTTGCCAGAGGAAAAAACCATCCAGCCCCCAAAATACGGTGGCCGGAATATATGCAAGAAAAACAAACGCTGGTCGGCTATCAGCCGCCGAGAGAGCAAACAGGGCAGAAATCAGTACCACACTCCAACCCTTTAATAGAAAGGAGTTCGTCGAAAGGCGATTGATCACGCCTTGAATCAGTTCCAGGTGCTTATGTTTTCGATCCTCAGCCATTGCAAATCCATTCCGCCAAAATTTTACATGGGGGTAAAGAGCGTATCGGGCGATATTTATGGGTATTGATGGCGCGCGGCGGAAAGCCCGTCATCGCGAGATACGAAGTGGGCGACGACGGTGCTAACGAGAAAGTTCAGAAAAATGCGAATTCATCGCCACGAAGCGGGAGCATACTTTTTGCAACTCCCGCGAAGCGTGTTCCCAAAAGACGACATTGACGGTGAAGCCTTCCTCAACCAAGGTCAAAACTGCAGGCACATAATCGCCGTCGCCAGCAACCAAAACGAACTGGTCGCTTGATGCGTCTGCTTCCTTGAAGGCATGTTTAAGCATCGCCGTCACGATGCCGGTGTCTATTTTCTTCTCCTTATTGGCGGGGTTTCGGTCTTCAATAACCAGTTCAAATCCGGCCGACTTGGCGACCGCCCACAGCGAATCGTTTGGCGGCGGGCGCGAGCCGAACAGCATGGCGTGTTCCGCATCCACGCCGCCGTTGTTGACGACGAAGCGGTATAACTTACCGAAGTCAAGGCGATAACTTGAGTCGAAAATGTTACGGACGATGGCGTCATGAATGTCCAACGCACTGCCGTTCACCACCGCCGCCACGCGCTGCCCTTCGATAAAAACATTTGAGTTGTCAACGTAAATAAATTTTGCCATTGTGTTTCTCCAAATCCGAATGCACGGTGGGTGATCGTTTTTCGCGTTGCCATTATATCATCACCATGGCGGCGATTCTCTGTTATAAGATGGACACATCAGCATTATACTATATCGTTATCATCGTAGCCGCCGCGAGAAGTAAGATACAAGGAAATATTAACGGGGTGTGGCGAGCAATTTGTCTGCTATGGCATGGTGGGTGAGTTCCGGGATGTCACTCCAGATCAGCCTTGATGGCCTGGGCATAGGCATTGCGTGCGGTTTGCGCGATAGCCGCCAGGGTCTGCTGCCGCGCCAGTTCCTGCTCGGCGGCGCGCATACTCATCAGTTGGCCCTTAACGCCATCAGACAGGTCGGAGGCATTGTATTCCTTGCCATCTATAGTGATTTTTTGTTCGTCAGTGAAGAAAAGGGGACATTTTAGCTTTGGGTTGACCCCGGTCAGGTACGTAAGCGGTAATCCTGGACGGAACACAATTTTACCCAACTGGAAGATTTATCCTTGCTGAAAACCCGCATTGATGTCGACCTTACAGCTCCACGGATGGAATGACGCCCTTTTCACATTCGGTGATGTCAACTCATCTGCACGCACAGACGGAACGGCATCAATCACCTGCTGATGCTCGCTGTTGCGATGCCGGTTGCGCAGTTCCGCAATGCTGGATTTACAGACTTGTATCATGTTGGCAATTTCTGTTAGCAGTACTTTTATAGTAGTACCTAAAAAAAGGGAATTATATATTTGACTTCGCGTAATCAGCCAGGGACCTTACTATAGCGACTATTGATTCATTGACAAAAGAACAATTAGCGCGATTAAAGAAAATAACCGACTGATATTTATGGAAGCTCTGACTTTGTTGGAGCTTCCACAATCCTTAACGCCAATATTTGAACCTCGCTGTCATCGTAGGTGTACAAGAAAGTCACCGACGCCGGCAAGTCGTGGTCGCCTGAAAAATCCCATGTTTTGACCAGATAGGCCTGGGGGGTTGTGTTTGGCACTTGAACAGCATCGATCTCTGGATCTCTTACAAGTCGCCACGTCCAGCCCATCCAAAGGTCTTCAAACCTTGGGTACTTCTTACAAGCTTCATCGTATGTGGCAGATGCTACCAACTCTTCCCTAAGCGTTCTGATGTTTTCCATCTACGCTACTTTAAAAAATTGCTGTTGTGCCCACACAATATCATCTTCATCAACTTCACCGACAACTGAAGCAAAAACGGATCTGTAAGGTATGTCTTCACCCATTTGAGCAATTTGCCAAATTACCCCGTGCGTTTCTTCACTAATCGACTTCGCGGTATGATTCAGGCAAACGTGTTCAAACGAATTATCAATAATACTCATTTCTTCACCGTTGAAAATATTTGTATCCGCGTCCTGTATAGCTATGTATTCATTCTTGAGGTAACCAAAATGATCTACACGCCCACGAGCAACCTTATTCTCTGCGATAAGTTCTCGAATAATAGGCAAAATATGCTTAGGGACAGGTCCGTGTTGTCGTTTGACATAAGTTTCAAAAGTAATGGAATCCCCGTGTTCCAGGTAGTGAATTACATCTGAATACCAAAGGACTTTATTGAGTTTGATGGAGCCGAGCACAGACGGATCTTCCGCTTTTTCGCAGACGTAATGCACCAAAGCCTTCAGCTTGTTCCAGTTCGGACTCATGACAATTATCTCCTTTTCCGCTTTTGATCTATAACATCTCTATTTGAAGTAAGTATAAATTACTTGTTTTGCGAAGCCAAATATATAATTCCCTAAAAAAAGGCCCCGGTATTGCTACCGGGGCCTTGGTGAACGCTTGCTGTGCTCCTTGGAAGCACAGGTTTGCTTGCTTAGATCAGGATGATTTCAGAACCGGAAGGAACGTTGCCGGCACCGAAATCGATCATGGCGATTTCGACGATTTCACCCGCAGCGACGGTACCGGTAGAGTCCTTGTTAGCGGTTACCAGATACGCAACCATTATTTCATCCGCTGCATCTGCCCCTACCCCTCCTTTAGCTTTAATTGCAAAAGCAACATAGGTGGTGTTGGCGAAAGCTGCCTGAACACCAACGCCAGCGCCAGTGCCAGCAGTACCTTTCAGCCAGACCAAGAACTCACCTGTACCAGCATGATCTTGCAGCTCTACTGTGGAACCAATTGCGTCGCCTTCGGCAATCGTTACCAGCTCACCGTTGTAGTTGATCATCCTGAGGCCGCCATTGTCAGTGCGCGCACCCGCCAGAGCGGTGCTCACTTCAATGGTGCCAGACAAGCCCTGGCCATCGTCGGTCATCGCTGTACCGGTGTTGTAAGTACCCACCAGATCAATCATCAGGCTATCAGGAACACCGTTGTTGAAATCAACGATGTCGACGCCGCCCGTAACAACAACTGCGTTGAAAGCGCTGCCAGTACCGATGATCATGTCCGGCGCGATTCCAGCCAAGTTGTCCGCAGCTTCACCTTCACCGACGTAGACGACCGAGTCGAACGCCTTGCCAGATACGGTAAACACGTCGTTACCGGCACCACCGGTTAACGTATCACCCGCGACAGATACAACGAACGTATCATCACCGGCTCCGCCGTTAACGACAGATGCTGCTGTAACTTCACGTGCATGGGCAAACGCATATGCCAGCGTGGGAGAGAACGATGTAAACGAGTCATCACCGGCGCCCAGCGAGTGAATAATAGGAGCATCATCAGTACTAAGAACAGAGAAACTATCATTGAGGATACCAATGACGGTGTCGTCACCAGCGCCAAGATTCGCTGTATCAAAAATACCGAGCAGCGTATCGACACCGGCACCACCTGTGGTCAAGCCCTTAACAAGGCCCTGCACAAGGTTGTTACCGTCCAAGGTCTCGGTAGCTGACAAGCCATCGGTCAATACCAGGTTACCCAGAACGACACCTCTTACGATGTTGTTACCGGAACCCATATCCAGCGAAGTGGCTGCACCGGAGAAGCTGTCATCGCCTTTGCCCAGATTGTAAACGGCGCTGGCGCCAAAAACGGCCTGCCTCTGCCCCTCTACCACAACCACACTAACGGAGCTGAGGTAACGTCCGTCCGCTGCAAGGAAATCGGTGGAATCTTCACCCACAACCACATCATTACCGTCGCCACCGAGTACGTCCAGTACAGTTCCTTCGCCTGCCCCAGCAGGAATATCGATTTTCGCAGCAGACAAATCCAGTGAGCCATCAACCGCGAGGCTGACGATGTTGCGACCGGCACCCAGGGTTTTGAAGCCGTCGAGGCCTTCCTGAGAGAGGGCAACACGGTCAGCAACAGCAACACTGGATAAATCCTGTGCCTGGGCAATTTCAACACCTTTCAGGTCAACTACCTGCTTCTTGCCTTCACCGGCAGCGGACACATCGATAAGGAAGTTTACTTCACCGGTGATCAATTCCACGCCCGCCAAGGACGTTTCTGCGATCTGAACGGTCCAGTCACCCACATTCTCAGACGGAACATCAATGATAATATTTTCAACGCCACTTACCGACCTGCCAGTTAAATTCATAATTTCTTTAGTGCCGGCAACGCTAGTATAAGCTTCGACCATAACCAGAGTATCGTCGGAGCCTGCACCACCGATCAAGGAGCGAAAGCCTACTGTGCCCAGATTGTCGATTACCACTGTACTAACGCCGGTACCCATCCTAACAGTGGCGAAGCCAAGCCTTGTTTCATCATCAACAGTCGTGAAGTCAACATTGCTGATCAGGTTAATTACATCGGAACCGGCGTTTGCTCCTGTGGGCATGGAATCATCCAGACCCCTGAAAACACCATCATCAACATTATCCGCACCATCAACCTTACCACCATTGTTAGCGATCAACGTATCCAGCAGATCCTGATTCAATGTGATGGTTTGGTAGACACCTGCATCACTTCCACCATCAACATGAGCAACACCCCTCATTGACTGACCAGCCACATCAAAAGAGGCAGATGTTTTGGAAGCCAGCGCCAGGATGGCATCGGTCTCACCAGCGGCGTCCAATATCAGTGCAGGAGCGCCGGCACTGGAGATAGTGAAGGTTGCGCCGGCTGTCGTTGCAACCAGAGCTTCAATGCTGTTCAGGTCGGCGCCGGATACGTCGATATCACCGGCAATTACAATGGTATCCACTGCATCAGAACCCGTGATTGACTCAAATTCGTCCAGGTCCAGGTTCAGGTTAGTATTGTCGTCAGTTTGAGCTTCAAGGAGCAAGGTTACTTCATCTTCACCATCACTATTGCTCAAGACCAGATTTTCAACCGACCTCACAGCCCCTTTGGCAATTCCGCTCAGATCTACGGCGTCGGCTGAGAATACGATAGTGTCGTCGTCAGTTTGACCATCAATCGTGCCGTCACCGAGTTGATCTTCGTCTTCGAAGAAGAAGGTATCGTCACCGAGACCGCCGCGCAGGATATCATCACCATCGCCACTCCAGATGGAGTTATCAGCGTTACTACCCGTGATCACGTCGGCGTTATCAGTGCCGATAACGTTTTCAACACCAGAGATAGTGCCTTTGAAAACCTCGTTGCCTTCCGTCATCTTAAAGCTGCCGGTTAGCAGGTTTACGGTGGCTTCACCATTGTGCTCAGAGGTATCCAGCGTATCGGTACCGCCGCCCCCGGAGATCGCTGCACTGGCGTACTCTTCCAGCACCACTGTGTCGTCGAAGGCAGACAGGGTTACCACGAAGTTGGCATCGTCGCTGTCGCCATCGAGAATAACGGTAACCGGGCCAGTAGCCGCAGAAAAATCACCTACTTCGCTATCTTCGTCCAGGGTGTACTCACCGCCGGGAAGCAGAGCCGGCAACGCGGCAACAAATGCTGTGGCAGCGGCTTCACCGGCCGCAACAGACGCAGCGCTGGCTCCAACACCGGCGAGCACCGCCTGGGCGCCGGGAATATCGCTGCCCTGGTAAACGGAATTGTTGGCCTCAATATCAGCCGTAAAGCGGTTGGCCACGTCAACCTTGTTGGCCAAGGTAGTAATGTCATCGTTCTGGGCGCCATTGGCGATATCCAGGGCGATAGCAGCCAGGGCGGCCGGGTCGGCATCGAGCCGGGCGGTGTAGAAGGCCAGACCATCTGCATCGGCCTCGCGATTAAACATATTCCGAAACAGCGTAGTAACGATTGCTTCGTTGGTCAGACCACCAACGATAGCGTCATACTCGGCGGATGCACCAAAGGCGTTCAGCGCCTGATCAACATTGTCAGAGTTGGTGAAATTACCAGTCCAGAAGGCAAGACCTTCGGGATCAGCGGGACGGCCGTAGTAAGACACATACAGTTGTTGTGCTTTTGCTACGATTTCTTCGTTGGTAGCCATAGTCATGACACTCCTGGTTCAATTGAAATAATTGTGGCCTAAAAAGACCCGAACTAACTTTCTTTATTACTTGCAAATTGTATGAATTCTGTGATCTCACCCCAAAATTCGGTTCCAAAGAGAGGCAAGACCACTAAAATACTCGCACAGCACCCGCCATCAGTGAAGGCTAATCCCGGCGAGAAGGTTATATATCGACCGTAAACCACTGTCAAACCATTTCTTTATGTGATTTTGGCAATATGTAACATAAGTCTGCTTTTCACACTGATCAGCTCGATTTATGACCATATTCCACAGATTGGGTGAAAACGGAAGTCACATGCGCAAAATATACGTCTGCTATCCCCTCCCAATCGTGGCTTTTAACCAACGCTTGCCTGTCTTGCATCTGTGCATGCTGCTGCGGTGCGGCAATGAGTTCATTCACCAGTTGATCCAACTGACTGGCAAAATTTTCCAGTTCCGCCACCCGCACAGCGGGTAATTTTTCCAGGTCCAGCCCTCTGCAACCAAATTCGGTGCTTAACACCGGCAAGCCCGCAACTGCGTACTCAGCCATCTTCAGATTGCTGCCAGACCCACTAACCACGGGGTTTACAGCAACCCGGGCACAACTGAGCACGGCGTTTTTATCGGCTTCATTGAGCTGACCCACCAGTACGACGTTTGCCGGGCGAGATTTATTCCGCGAATTTTTCCAAAAATTACCAACACTGCCGACAATCCAGAATTGCAGGTCCGGCAGCGCCGGCGCCAGCACCTCGATAATCCAGCGCACCGCCTCTATATTGGGGCCGTGCCAACTGCCGATAAACACCGCTGCCGCGCGGGAATCGGGCAGCAGACGCCGCGCAATCCGGGCCCGCAGGCCGGGCTCCAGGCCAGGTATTTCGTGCGCCGCCACCCCATTGGGCACCACGCAGATATCATCCAGCGGCACCTGGTAAAGCTCATGCAGGCGCCGGCGGTCCTGCTCAGAGCAGGCGCAGCAGGCCACGGCGTCGCGGGCACACTCGCCTTCGGTATTTTCAATTAACGTCAGCCAGGGTGCGGATACCGCCACATCGCGCAGTATATCGCGCTTCATATCCAGTTCGACGTTGTGAGCCTCGTAATAGAGCAAGCCCCGATACACGGCGCGAATGGCGCGGTATAAATAGGGGTGGGACGCCACCACCAGATCAGACTGCTCGCTCAACTGCCGCAGCGCCGCCATATACCCGGGTGATTCATGGTAGTGATCTATGGCGTACAGATCGGCAACAGAAGCCTCTACCTGCTGCTCTGTGGCCTGTTCACCCTGTTGATGGCGGCCGGATTTAGGAATGCGCAGCTCACGCAAGCCCGGCGCCAGTTCGCCGTCCAGCGGTGCATCCTCACTGTTGCACAGGGTAAGCAGGGTCACCGGTACATACCTGGCAATGTGGCGATACAAGTGGAAGACCCGATTCTGGCCACCACTGCGCGGTGGCCAGACGGGAAAAGTCAGTGGCACCAGGATGCGCCTGGGCTTGCCCCGTTCGGCAAAGCCACAGGCGTCAAGGCAGGGCGCTGTGTCCATAATCGCTGCCAGGGTGTCGGGCCAGTTAATATGGGCGACCTGTTGCCGGCAATCATCGGCCATGGCCTGCGCGCCGGCAGGGTTGGCGGCGATCTCATCAAGGGCCGCCGTGAGCGCTGCCTGGTCGGGTTCCACCACCCAACCGGTGCGACCCGGCCTTACCAGTTCGTTGACGCCACCGGCGTCGGTACAGGTAAGCACCGGTTTGCCCGCCTGCATCGCTTCAACCGCAATCAGGCCATAATCTTCATCGGCCGGCACAAACGGTACACACAGGGCGGTACTGTAATGGCGACGAAGCTGCGCGTCGGAGATGCGCCCCAGCAATTGAATGCGCCGGTCATCCGCCGCCAGTTGCTGCAACTGTGCCTGCTGGGGTCCGCTACCGGCTATTAACAAGCGCCGGTCGGTGTTGGCGGCCAGCATTGCCCGCACCAGCAAATCCAGCCGCTTGGGCGCAGCCAGACGACTGGCGGTAAAAAAGTAGTCATTGCCGGCCACCGGCGCCGGCAGTACATCACTGGGGTGATGGATAACCTGTGGCTGCACACCCGCCGGAAAATAACCTTCCCGGCCGGCCACCTGCTGTGAAATCGCCATAAATTTCCTGATCACGCCGGGGCGCAGGGCGCTGTCATCCAGCCAGCGGATTACCTTGCGGGCCAACGGACCGGGCAGGGCAAACCAGCTATCCCATTGCTCAGTTGGCAAATTGGCCTTGAGGTTGCCCACTACCGAAAATAACTCATCACGGTGCTCAACATGGGGCCGGTGCGCCAGCAGTTCGCGCAAGCGCAATAATTCGTCGGGGCAGTGGCCTGCAAACTGCTCGGGCTGCAGCGGCATATCGGCGGGGTAGGTGTCGTACAGCCCGCGCAGGCGATGCTGTAGATACAACCAATGGTTTGCGTGCCAGACCATCCAGGCCGGGTACTTGGTCGATATCACCAGGTCGAAATGGCTTACATTGAGGGTAGAGAAATAGTAGTAGCTGTCGATAATCTCGCGAAAATTACGCTCCGGCGAGGGCACCTTGATCAGCTCAACTTCGTGGTCGGTGTAGCGGCGAAAGGCATCCAGCAATCCCCACCACAGTTTTTCTGCGCCGCCAACAGTGTAGGGCACCGGGCTGGGTGCGATGATGGCGATTTTCATGTCTGGGGACCCATCATGCCAGCAGGCGCTCGATTACCGTGCGCCAACTGATCGCCGCATCGTCATAGATAGCGCGCCCCGTCTCACCCATACGCTGGGCGGCGGCCTTGTCTGCATAGAGTTGGTCCATCACCGCCGCCAGTTGCCGGGGGTCGGGCGGCACCACCCAGCCACTGCGTTCGTGTTGCACAAACTCCAGCGGGCCACCGGAGTCGGTGCAGGTAATGACCGGCTTGGCTGACAGCATGCCCTCCAGGGTCACATAGCCGTAATCTTCATCCTTGGGCACAAAGGCCACTGCCAGGCTGCGCGCATACAGCACACGCTTTTCAGTCTCGCTAAACCCGCCTGTCAACTGTACCCGGCTTGCCACCCCCAGTTCAGCTATCAGGCGTCGATAGCGTTGCTCCTGCCCGCCGCTGCCACCCAGCATTATTTTCACCGGTGTGTGCAGATGCTGCGCGGCGCGAATTAACAGATCCTGACGCTTGAGGGGTTCCAGCCGGCTGGGTGCAAAAATGTAATCGTAGGGATCATCCGTGAAGAACTTTTCCGCCTCGTGGGGCGGGTGGTACAGGGGCGTTGCCTGCAAACCATTGAACTGGAGCAGCCGCGCCGCCACCCGCTCAGAGTTGGCGTACAGGGCCCGGGCGCCACGCAGTACCCGGCTGTCAAACTCCGTCACCGCCGTCTTCAGCGCAGCCAGCTCGGCTGATTGAGGCTGGTCTGCATACAAATCATAGACCGCCCGGTGCTGGTGCATGATCCACACCCGATGATCGGCGTGTTGCACGCCATAGGCTGGAAACTGCAGGCTGATCACCTTGTCCACCGACACGCCATTGGGCATGTTGAGATCTGTGCCCTCGCAAAAGCCCAGCAGGCGCTGCACTTCCGTTGCCGGTGAAAAACGAAAGGGAAAACGCAGTAACTCCACCGCGTGGCCGTAATGCCGCAACTGGCTCACCAGACCGTTGATATGATAATCAGCCCCGCCGGGCATAAACGGCACACTGTTGGCGGTTACGATGATCTTCATGCCGGCCCGGCGGCGGCTTTGGTCGCCAGGACAGCAAAATCCTGGGCGCCACAAAAGGCGCCATTGACCCGCTCCGTTAGTGGGTCTATGCCGTTCACCTGTGCCTCCGGCGGATAGGGGTGCAAGCGCTCGATTTCAATATCGACAAAACCCAGGTGTCGCAACAAAAAATCGATCAGGGTTGGGGTAATCGGATTGCGATGAGTGGGGTCGTGATAAAAGGTATGGCTGCCCACCAGGACATTTTCCGGGTTGGGTGTTTCAAAAATAACGACACCACCCGGTCTGAGCACGCGGTGACACTCTTCCACCAGGCTGAAGAGCTGGGCAAAGGGCAAATGCTCGATGACATGAAAAGAAGTGATCGCGCCGAGACTGTGGTCAGATTGCCGGCGCAAATACTCAATCGCATCTGCCAGACAGACATCCAGTTGCTGCGCCCGGCAGTGTTCGACCAACACCTTGCTGATATCCACGCCCCGTGCGGGCACGGCATGGTCGCGCAACAGGTCCAGCCATTCACCGCGACCGCTGCCAATATCCAGCAGCGGTGTGTCGCTGCTGACCTGCCCGGCGGCGGTAACTCGCGGCAGGTATACCGCCAACTGCTCGCGAATTTCTGCTGCATCGCCCCGGCATTCGTTTTCAAAGGCCAGGTAAAAACCGTCCAGTTTGTCGTCGGCGTGGGTGGCCAGCTCGGCCTGCACTTGGCCCGTATCGGCAGCGGTGTCGCCAAACGCGCGCAGCTTGTCCAGCAATACATTCACGCGCTGCTGTTGGCTCAGCAGGTCGCGCCGCGTCACCAGCGTCTCACGTCGAAAGCGCTCCAGCTTTTGGTCCAGGGTGGTCTGCCGGGCTGCCAGTTGGCGTTCACGCCGGCGCATAAAATCAAACAGGGCATGTTGCTCTGCCAGGTAGCTACCGGTTTTCTGCTCGGCGCGGCGCTGACGCAGGTCGGTAATCAGGCTGTACTCCAACTGGTCGTTGCGGAGACGATATTTGCTGATGTCGAAAATTGTGCGCACCAGTTTATTCCTGAACCACCAGCGGGTCTTGAACTTTCGGTCCCACCTGGCCCAGCGCATGCCGAGCACACGCACCCGGCGCGCCCTGCCCTCGTCTGACTCCAACAGGTCGAACAACACTTCATATTTCATGGGGTCGCCATGGGTGCGCAGTTGCGCGGTGTAGCCGTCCAGGCCCGACTCGTCCGGCTCGCGCTGCAAAATACCGCGCAAGGCATTGCTGACAAACTCTATATCGTCGTACACCAGAAACTCGTTGACGTGGTACTCGGCCTTCATGGGAAAAGCTTCTGTCTCTACCTGCCAGGCCGGTAACTCACGCAGCGGCAGCGGGGTCTGCTGCACCGACATGGTGAGGTTTTCTTCCTGTTCCAGGTAGCGGGCTTCCTTTCGTATCAGATCCAGCAGTTCGTCGACGCGCAATTGCCGAGCCTTCTCTTCGCTGTCTTTCATATAGTCCTGGTCTTTCATATTAGTCATGGTCTCTCTTGTACAGCCAGGCTGACAGGCAGCCGGCACACGCCCGCAAACATGGTGCCGCGCACGCCGGCCACTTCAAAACGACTAATGCTATCGCACCAGTAGTAACAATTCTCCAGGTGATTTTCCCGGCTGTGCAGGGCCGCAGTGAGCGTATACCTGCCCGGCGCAATCTCCATAGGCAGGGAAAACTCCAGGCACAGGCGCTGCCCCGCTCGCATCGGCAAAGACCGGTGCAGGTAAAAACTGTTGGTGCCGAATACGTCCTGGCCGAAACGATCGCGGATCACAAAGCCCGCGGTCATATCGTCCACATCGATGTGGGCCTGGCAGTGCAAACGGATTGAGGCCTGCTCACCGGCGCTGAGCACCGAGCTAGCGGAATCACGGCCACCCACCTCGGCCGAGGTAATTTCTAGCTGGCCATTACCAAACACATGGCGCTCGCGCGCGGGGCTTTCCAGCTCCTGCCGGTCTGCCGCGTCGGCGATAATACGGTTGTAGTGGTTGACCGCCTCGGCCGGCTCGCCCGCAAAGACCTTGCGGCCGCTGTCCAGCACGATAGCCTTGTCACAGAGCATTTTTACCGCGTTGAGATCGTGGGAAACAAAGATAATGGTGCCGCCGCGCCGGCGAAACTCACGAATGCGACGCATACACTTTTGCTGAAAATGCGCATCGCCAACCGACAGGGCTTCATCGACCACCAGACAGGCGGGCTGCGCATGAATGGCAATACTAAAGGCCAACCGCATCACCATGCCGGAACTGTAAGTGCGCAGCGGCTCGCGGATAAATTCACCCAGTTCAGAAAAGCGCACAATGTCATCGTGGCGCTGCTGAATCTCCGCCCGACTCAGGCCCAACAACAGACCGTTGGTAATAATATTTTGCTCACCACTGAGTTGGTAATCAAAACCCGTGCCCAGTTCCAGCAGGCCGGTAATCCGGCCGCTGATCCGGAAGCTGCCCGCATCGGCTTTGAGCACACCGGTGAGAATTTTCAGTAGCGTCGATTTACCCGCCCCGTTGCGGCCGAGGATACCCAGGGTCTGGCCGGCGGGCGCCTCGAAGGAAATGGCGTCCAGGGCGATGTGGGCGCGATGAAAAGTGCGCCGCAACAGCATTTCCCTGAGACGATCGGAGGGCTTGCGATACAAACGAAAGCGCTTGCTGAGTTGGTGGACAGTTATCATCAGATAAAGTCCCGCAGTTCCTTTTCCAGGCGCGTGAACCCGTACAGGGCCATTGCCAACAGGCACAGGCCAACGCCCAGCAAAACCGCCAGCGCCTCTGCATCCGGCGCGCGGGCGTAGAGAATAATGTCACGAAAGGCCGTTACAAAATGCGTCATCGGGTTCCAGGCCAACAGGTTCTGTGTCTGCGGCGGCAAAATGGTCAGCACATACACAATCGGCGTCAACCAAAACCACAACTGCACGGTAATGCGCACCAGTTCTACCACGTCGCGCACAAACACACCCGACACCGCCGCCCCAAAGCCCAGGCTATAGGCCAGCAACTGCTGTATCAGAAAGACCGGCACAAGCAACAGCCACAGCCAGCTAATCGGGTAGCCAATCAACAACAGGAATATGGCAAACAGGCTCATACTGATAAGAAAGACAATGGTCTCTGATAACAGGATATACAGCGGCAGCGCCCGCAGTGACAAACTGACCTTGCCTATCAGGCTGGCCTTGTCCTGAAAAACAGTGCTCACCCGGGTCAGGGTATTGCCAAAGGCGCCCCAGGTCAGCACCGCCGGCACCAGGTAGATACTGTAGCCGTACTCGCTGAATTCAACGCCGAGATCACTGAGCCGCGCGCCCATGATCCTGGAAAATATCAGTGTGTAGATGAGAATTTGCACCAGCGGGTTGATCAGCGTCCAGACACTACCGAGTAACGAGGATGCATAGCGGTCAATTAGATCCTGGCGAGTAAAGGTTAGTATCAGGGCGATATTCAAGTACGCATCTCCTTTCTCGTCACCTTTCTCGTCACCTTTCTCGTCACGAGGCTGCTACCTGCGCCAGGGCGGCGTACAGATTTTGGTAGGAGCTTTGCCAACTGCGGGTGTGAGCGACCGCCAGACCTTGCTCGCTCATGGATGTACGGCGCTGTCTGTCCTGTAACAGCAACTGCAAGCGGTGCGTTAACTCATCACCGCAGCGGGGATCAACCAGCACCGCAGCGCCGCCCGCAACTTCTGGCATCGAGGCGACACTGGAGGTCACCACCGGGGTGCCGCTGGCCATGGCTTCCAGCACCGGCATTCCAAAGCCTTCATATAGAGAAGCATAGGCGAATATGGTTGCGGCGCTGAAAATTGCCGGCAGGTCCTCAAATCCCACATAGCCCAGGCGCCGGATATTGCTGTTGTTCAAGCTGGTCATGCTGGCCTCAAACTCCTGCGAGCGCCAGCCATCACTGCCCACCAACACCAGCTTGTGTTGCGCCTGTAATTGCGGCGGCAAGGCGCTGTAGGCTTGCAGCAACAGTGGCAGATTTTTGCGCGGCTCGACCGTACCGGCAAACAGAATATAGCTGTCAGGCAGTTGGTAACGACGCCTGACCTCCGTAATCTCCTGCTCGGTATGAGGGCGAAATCGACAGCTCACCGCCGGTGAGATCACCGCAATATCCGCCGGCCTTAGATCAAACGCCGCCACCAGTTCGGTGCGGGTAAATTCAGAGACCGTCGCCACCCGCCGCGCCTGTTGCAGTGAACGGGGCAGTAGCCGCAGCTCGCGCAGGCGCTGCGGGGGATGAAACTCCGGATAGCGCAGGTGTGAAATATCGTGAACTGTGGTCAACGCGCGATTGGCCAGCGGCAACAACAGGTAATTGGGCTCCCAGTAGACAAAGTCATCAAACTGCCTGGTCCGGCGCTGTTGCAAGCGGTAGTTAATACGGGCGCGCAAGCGGCCGACACCGGGCACCCGCCGCAGCAGGCGCCTGGCCAGCGCCGGCGCACGGTTATGATGGCCCGGCCGCCGCCCCTGCTGTGGCTGGTAACCACGCGCATGAGACACGATATCGGCCACCTCCTGCTGATCGTGCCAGCCGGCGTGACTCACGCCACGCACAGATTCAACCCGGCTATCTTCCAGCAGCGCCTGCAGCAGGTGGCGTGCGTAGTGCCCGATACCGGTGAGAGGCGGGTGCAGGCAGTGGATATTGACCGCTACTTTCATGGGCAAGCAAAGCATCGGCATGGGCAAGCAAAGCACCGGATGTTATGACGAGGCTGCCAACATGCCGTCATTGAGTTGCTTGAGATCATCGTTATCGAGCGCTCCACCCTCGCGCTGCAGGGTTAGCCAGTTAGTGAGATAGGAATACAGTGCGTGCTGGCGATCGCGTTCGGCGCGGGTGCGCGCGTGCAAGGCCGCCAGTACATCGGCAGCGGTCACTGTGCCATAGCTAAAACTTTTGCTCATCGCCTCGTAGGACTTGGTAGCAGAGCGAACGCCGGCTTCGGTCGCAGCAATGCGCCGGCGACTGGAACGGGTATTGAGCCAGGCCTCGCGGGTGCGCTTGCGCACCTCCCGGCGGGCCGCTTCCTCTTCTTGCCGGGCGATGTAATAACCGGCCCGGGCTTCACGCACACGGGCCGAGGTAGCACCGCCGGAAAACAGGGGCACCGTCACGTCAAGGCCAATATACTGGGTATCTCGCTGGGGTGATTGCTGGTTGTCAAAACCGATATCGGAGGTCTGGTCGCTGTATACCAGGTCAAACCTGGGGTAGTGCCCGCCCTTCTGCTCCTCTACGCCCTGCTTGGCCGCAATAACCGCCTGGCGTTTGCTCTGCAACATGCTGTTGTTGTCGGTGGCCTGTTGCACCCAGTAATCCATATTGTTTTCCAACTGCGGCAAGCTAAAGTCCTCACGAATGGCCGCCACATCAGCTACGTATTCACCGGTTAGCTCCGCCAGCGATTCCCGCGCCAGCGCCGCCGCATTTTCCGCTTCAATCTCATCGGTGAGCACCTTGTCAGAGCGCGCCTGGGTTTCCAGGTAATCGGTAACACGCACCAGTTGGCGGTTATACATCTCCTCGGTCTGGCGCAACTGCTGCTGCACCAGTTCGCGCTCGGCCCGCACCAAGCGGAGATTGCCGTCGGTCAACAGCACATTGAAATACCGCCGGGAGGTATCCACCAGCACAATACTCATTACATCCAGCAATTCCGCCTCACGCTGGGCAATAACCCGGTGGCTGCGACGCCGGTTCGACAGCGCACTCCAGTTAAACAGCACCTGCCGCACCTGCAAACCATAGCGCCGGCCATCGTATTGCTGATTGTCGATCAGGTCTGAATCGAAGGTCACATCGTTATCGGACCAATTGCCAAAGGCGCTGACCTGGGGCAGCAGCACGCCCAGCGAGCTGTCGGCCTGGGCCTTGCCCATCTCTACCTTTTGATGGGCGATTTGAACTCGCGGATCCTGCTCGACTGCCAGTGCATAGATTGCATACAAATCAACCTCATTTGAGGCCGCCGGTGCTGCTGTCGCGGTGGCGTGACACAACAACAGGAACATCGGCAAGAGCACGGTACGCAGCATGGGATCAGTCCTCGATCAGGGAGCGGGCGAAAGCGTTTCGAATAGGTTGGGTCAAGTATTGGAACAGGGTGCGACTGCCGGTGTTAATCAGCACTTCTGCGGGCATGCCGGGCACCAGGGTCAAATCGCGCAGCATTGCATGGCCCGCAGGCGTTACCTCCACCCGCGCCAGGTAATAGGCGGTGCCGAGCTGTGCGTCGGTGAGCGCATCGGCCGAGATGCTGACCACAATGCCATCGATAACAGGGACGGTGGCGCTTTTAAAGGCGGAGAAACGAATGTCGGCAGCCTGGCCATTGTGAACGCGGTCTATATCTATCGGGCTGACCTGGGCTTCAACAATCAACTCGCCACTTTGCGGCACGATAAACATCAGCAGCTCGCCCGGGCTGATAACCTCGCCCACAGTGGTAACCGTTTTGCCGACTACCACGCCGGCCACGGGCGATCTGATGGCGGTGCGCTCGGCGCGATCGGCGGCGGCGCGAATCCGCTCCTCCAGATCGTACACCTGAATTTGCACCTGTCCCAATTCATCCACCACCGAGGTGTGAAAGGTTTTTTGCAGTTGCAGAATTTCCAGGCGGGTCTCACCGATACCGATCTCCAACTGGGCCATGGTGGAGATATGCTCGGCCACCTCACCTTCTGTGCGAGCCAGGCTACGCTCCAACTCCCGCAGCCGCTGCTTGTCGGCAAAGCCCTCTTCAAGCAGCTCGGTAAAATCTGCGATTTCTTCAGCATAGGACTTGACCAGCTTTTGCTTGCCGTTGCGCAGCGCCTCAACGCCACGAACCTGCTCGCCCAACTGGGAGATGCGCTGGTTCAATACCGCTATTTCACCCAGGTAACCATTGCGCCGGGCATTGAACACCTGGTTCTGGCTCTGTATGGAATCGGCGGCGCGCGGGTCTTCACCAAGGCCGATCAAATCGGGATAGTTCACTCGCTCCACGCCGTCACGTTCGCCGCGCAGGCGCGACTCGGTGGCCTTGACCGCATAGTATTGCCCCGTGGCAATCTCGAGCTGAGCCCGGGCCTGGGTATCATCGAGCAGCAGCAGCAATTGACCGGCAGCAACGAGGTCGCCATCTTGCACCGGCAACTCGGCAACAATACCGCCCTCCAGGTGTTCGATACTCTTGCGGCTACCCTTTACAGTCACCTTGCCCGGTGCCAGCGCCGCACTTTCCAGCGGTGCAATCAGTGACCACAATCCAAACATGCCAAAGGTAATAGCGACAATAATTACGCCAATGGTGCGCGGGCGCTGGTCGCTGCTGTCGACTTTTACCGGTTGATCCACGAATAGAGTCCTGTAACGTTTGGCCGGCCTAGCCCGCCTTACCTTCTGTCACGCGCTGTACCGGTTGCTGCTGTTGATACTTGCGCATGATCATATCGGCAGCACCGAAATCCGCTGCCTGGCCATCTTTCATCACCAGAATCCTGTCGACGCCAAACAGGATGTTGGGCCGGTGGGTAATAACAACTACGGTAGCGCCGGCCTGCTTTAACTGTTGCAGAGAATCGCGCAAAGCCGATTCGCCGCTGTCATCCAGATTCGAGTTGGGCTCATCGAGCACCACCAGACGCGGGTTACCGTACATAGCCCGCGCCAAAGCGATACGCTGACGCTGACCACCGGCAAGCACACCGCCACTGGCACCGATGACGGTGTCGTAACCCTCGGGCAGGCGCAATATCATTTCATGCACCCCCGCCAGACGCGCTGCGGCTACAATCTGCTCAGAATTGATGTCGCCAAAGCGGGCTATATTCTCAGAGATGCTGCCATCAAATAACTCAATATCCTGCGGCAGGTAACCAATATGCGGGCCCAGTTCTCGCCTGTCCCACTTGTAAATATCTGCGCCATCGAGCCGCACCGCTCCCATAGCCGCCGGCCAGATGCCCAACAGGGCTCGAGCCAGGGTAGATTTACCGGCGGCACTGGGGCCGATCACACCAAGACTGCCGCCCGCTTCCAACTCAAATGAGACGCCTTTTAGCACCGGCATCTGTGTACCGGGGGGGGCCACCCGTATCTCTTCAACACTGATCCGGCCCTGTGGCGCCGGCAACTCCATTTTGTCGGGCTGCAACGGCGTTTTAGCGAGTAATTCTTCGAGGCGTTCGAACTGTTGCCTGGCATTCTGAAAGCCTTTCCAGGCACCGACCAGTTGATCTACCGGCGCCAAGGCCCGGCCCAACAAAATGGAACCGGCAATCATCATGCCGGGGCTTATTTCCATATTAATCGCCAGGTAGGCGCCCATTCCCAACGCCAGCGATTGCAGCATGATGCGCAGGGCCTTGGAGCCCGAAGTAAAGGCGCCGGCGGTATCGGCGGCTTGCCCTTGCAGCCCCAACGCCTGTTGGTTGTGCTCAGACCAGCGCGCACGCACATTGTGCATCATACCCATGGACTCAATTACCTCGGCGTTGCGCAGGTGCCGCGTGGCATAGTTTTTGCTCCAGATCTGTTCCTTGTTGGCCTCCAGCAACGCTGCCTGGGTGAGGCGCTGGTTGAAAAAGGTAATCGTCGCCAGCAAAGCCACGGCAAATATCGCCAGCAAGCCAAAATAGGTGTGAAACATAAACATAATGAGGATGTAGACCGGCACCCAGGGGGAATCAAAAAACGCGTTTACCGCCGGGCTGGCGATAAAGGAACGCAGACCGACCAAATCCGACAGGGGTTGCGTGCTGCTGCGACCCGCCGTCAGCAGGGACTGTTTGAAAGTACCGTCAAAAATACGCTGGGACAGAATCTCGTCGAGGCGGGCACCGGCCCGGCACATGATCTGACCACGCACCCAGTCAAGTGCGCCCATGGATATCAGCAAAAACACCATGATCAGGGTCAGCATAAACAGGGTTGACAGGCTCTGGCTGCCGACTGCGCGGTCAAAAACCTGCAACATATATATAGCGGGAACAATCATCAGCATATTGATAAAAAAGCTGAAACCGGCTGCGCCCATAAAATAGGGACGCAAAGGTTGCAGCGTCTTCAACAGCAGGGAATTTTTAAGGTCTATAGCCATTTGTAGTGTTCACACCGCCGGGGCTGCGCCAATGGGCAATTGTATCATCATTATTCTGGCCTTCCTTAATGGGGACAATAACCAAAAATACAATGACCCAAATTTGGGGTCAGAGTAAAACCGTCATTTATGGCCAAGCTACGAGCCAAATGGCCATAAATGACGGTTTTACTCTGACCCCGTGGCCTCCGCTCTGACCCCCGGCTCCCCGCCCGGTAGATGGCGCCTATGCTATATTAATGCTGTCGCTAAATTCGACAGACTCCCAAGGGCAAAAAAAAGCCCCGCCTAATAGGCAGGGCTTTTCCTTTTCGTCTGTCCCCAAGGGGAGGCGTGAGCCAACAAAGTCCCGAGGCAAGTGCATGTACTATAGGATTTATTAGTGACGGGGTCAACCGAGGCTGTTAGGAACACATAGACTGTCCGCTGTTAAAACACATAATCTGTCCGGTTTATGCCAACTCTTGAGGAGAATGGTTTATGAGGCGGACAGAAGTGTTACAGGAGATACGACGGATGAGATTTGAAGAGGCATACGGGAGCTGGACGGAGGGTCGTTTGAGCCAAGAGGAAGCGGCGCAGTTGCTGGGTGTGTGTGAGCGCACCTTTCGTCGTTACATTGATCGTTACGAGGAAGAAGGCCTGGATGGGTTGATCGACAAGCGCCTGTCTCAGGTATCGCACCGGCGGGCCCCGGTCGATGAGGTTATGCGCCTGGTGGATCGGTACCGGAGCCGGCATGAGGGCTGGAGTGTCAGGCACTACTACGCCTGGTATCGGCGCGGCGGCGGTGGGCGTAGCTACAACTGGGTGCGCAAGTCCTTGCAGTCTGCCGGAGCGGTGACGAAGTCATCGGGCCGTGGGCAACATCGCAAGCGGCGCGAGCGAGCGCCGGTGCCGGGCGTATTGCTGCACCAGGACGGCAGCAGCCATGCCTGGGTGCCGGGACAGAGCTGGGATTTGATAGTCACCATGGATGATGCCACCAACCGGCACTACTCCATGTTCTTCTGTGACCAGGAAGGCACCCGGAGCAGTTTTCAGGGGGTACGTGAGGTGGTTGAGGCCGAGGGCTTGTTTTGCTCGCTGTATACCGACCGGGGCAGCCATTACTGGCACACGCCGACGGCTGGCGGCAAGGTGGACAAGGGCAACTCGACGCAGTTCCGGCGCGCCTTGCAGCAACTGGGCGTGGAGATGATCGCGGCCTACTCGCCGCAAGCCCGAGGGCGCTCCGAGCGGGCCTTTAGCACCCACCAGAACCGCTTGGTCAAAGAACTGGCCGCCGCTGGCATCACCGATATGGCTGCCGCCAATGAGTATCTCCAGCAGGTGTATTTGCCCGCCTTCAACGAAGAGTTTGAGCAACCGCCGCGGGAAGTTGGCTCAGCCTTTGTGCCGGTGCCGGAGGGAGCGCAGTTGGACAACATTTTCTGCGAACGCTACGAGCGCCAAGTACGCAAGGACAACTGCATTGAATTCGGGGGACTGACCCTGCAGATACCGGCAGACCGCCACCGTTACCACTACATCAAAGCTAAAGTGAAGGTATTACGGCACACCGACGGCGCCTTGTCTTTGTGGCACGGCCCCCGAAAACTGGCCGGTTATGACGCGGCCGGCCAGCTCATCCAGACTGACTTACCGGTGGCTGCCTGATGTCCGCTGCGCCATCAATAACGGGTGCCTCAGCCAGGCTTCCCGACATCGCCAAAAGCGGACAACTCATGTGTTCTAAAACCGGACATTTCTATTTGTTGCTAACACGAGGCCATTCAACGGGTATTATCAGAAGCCAGGGTGAGCACCTACTTGGCTGCTTCTACTGATCTTGATCATGCGCTCGAACTATACCTCTGGAATGCTGAAATCTCGGCTGCATTTATGGTGCCGCTGCACATCTGTGAGGTGGCCCTGCGCAATAGTGTTTCGGATGTCTTGACCAGTGTATATGGGGAGGATTGGCCCAGATCACCAGGTTTTATTCGAAGCTTGACCAATCCTCGAATGGGTTTCAATCCCACAGTTGAACTGACGACCACTGCGGGCCGATTCCCCACGACGGGTAAAGTTATACCCGAGCTCAAGTTTGTTTTCTGGCAGAAACTGTTCACTCGCCGTTTTGATGGACGACTTTGGAATCTACACCTGTTAGAGGCTTTCCCGCATCTGGACGGCGGGAAAGGTGTCCATGATCACCGTGGGGCCATGTATGGCGATTTGGAGACCATTCGCAAGCTGCGAAACCGAATCGCCCACCATGAGCCGATTTTTAGCCGGGACATAGCATCAGATCTCGATACAATCTGCGGGTTGGTCGCCGCCCGCTGTGGTGAAACAGAGTCCTGGTTACGCGCACACGAAAAGGTCACAGGGCTCCTCAATGAGAGGCCCTGATTTTTGAACTGCTCAATGACACCAATGAACTCGGCCTTCCCGTAACCAGAAATGGGATTTGCAGCCAGTCTTGCAAGGAGGGAGGTAGCAGGTACGGAGTATCTCGATTGATCGGCTGTCGTTGCCTGACATGGTAGCCTCGATCCCTTCTTGGTACGATGGGCTTATTCTATAGTAATGCTGTCGCTAAATCCGACAGACTCCCAGCATCCGACAATTCAAGGAATCGGAAAAGACAAGACCTGACTACCCCACGAAAATTGGTGCTCTCTTATCCCGCCGCCGAAGATAAACTCTCAGAGTGCGTTGAAAGCCCAAAATCGCCAGGAGTTTTATAATCTTCCGCATCAAAAAATCCACATAACTCTTGCCTGTCGATCCGTAAGTTACAGAGTAACCGGTAGGGAGATGGTGCCTCAACATTGACCCTGATGACTGAGATAGTGGACGAGCCACTGTCTTCTGACAAAAGCTTTTTGAGGTGTGCCGACATAAAGCCGGGACAATATCCGGCTAGAGCCTTTGGCTCCGAGGTTCGAAGCGTTAAAGAATCCTTGAACTCATTTTGAACATCATCCATAAGATAAAGTTGATCACCAGTTGAAAGACTTTTAATCCTTTCTACCGATTGATCCGATAAATGAGAAATTCCACTGACGAAAAAGTCACACTCAAATCCTAATTCAGTTTTCTCAGGAAGAGAGAACAATCTCAACGAATCAGTGCCCCTCAATCCCTGAGACACGGACAGGATATCTAGGGAATCTGCACTTTCGTCGAGATTCAGCCACTCCAAAAGTGTGCGATACTCTGGCCGGGACTTATTCAGCAATCGATTAGCAAATAAAGGGAAAAGCTCTTCCGAATCATAAATCCCATCTAGGGATGTCATGATACCAAAAGGAGTAAATGAAGTTGTTCTTGAAGCGCCACTCGTGTATTGAAATGTGTAATAACCCTCAGAATGACTGAGCCGCCCCACAGTAATCCAAGTGTTGCTAGCCGGCTCTTTCCATTCAATATACAAGGTTTTCACAAAAATTGGTCCTTTGTGTCGATTAACCGCTGTTTGTTTAATTTCAGCATTCTAGAAGCAAACTCAGTAGCGGTGCCAGTAATAAGCTCACTCGGCACTCTCGCCATTATGCCATGAAATACATCATCAGGTATTTTTTCCAGTTGCCCCAACCAAGCCAAGGCGGCATCGGGCTTATGTTGTCCCCATTCCGAGAACGCACCAATCGTCGATAAAGGACGCGTGGCTTCCTGTGAGGCATACATGGCTGAGCTTGCCTTTAAAACATATCGTTCGATAGATCGGCCCTTATCCTTGGTTTCCAGTCTTTCCTTCATGTTTTCCTCGGTCTCGTTCCTTCCTAAGCTCGAAGCGTGATCGAATGTTGGTGCCAAGTGTGCTTCCTGGTTTTCCGTAAAAATGTAGCCCCAATTTTCGTAGTGCCTATCTTGATTGGCAATGAGTGCGTCAAGCAAAAGGTAACCGCAGAACACCTCTTCGGCAGATTCAACCCCCGGGATCGGAGTCCACCCAATCGGTACTAGAGGTCGCTTCCTTGTAACAGCTCGCACTCGTGTGATGGAGTGCTTTTTCATGCTTGAACGTCTACGCCTTTCGACCGGTGATTTCGAGATATTCAGTAGCAGCTCATTACCATGCACCAAGCGTCCATTTGGAGGAACAAAGCTCTTCGTGAGCACCCCTGCCTTATCATCAGAATCCAGCGCCAAATGGTATGTGGCATGTGGTAGGCCAAGAATTTCGGCGATTTCGCAAGCAACCACCTCTGCCCAATTCTCTCCGGTATTTTTTCGGCCCTGCTTAAAGAGAAATTTGGTTTCATTTGCGTCAATCACCCAACACTTAGCTTTCGTACCTAGCTGCTCAAACTCCTCGAACTCATATCCCTTAGAAATATCCAATACTTCAAATTTTTCAGGCACTATCTATTTCCAAATATTCAGTTGTTTAGATGACTGGCCACCACAGCCTGGGAGGTCCGATAACATTTTTTGACCATTCTGTACCAATTAGGCTACTTTGCCCCTAACCGCCGAATTGGTGCAGTAGCCATAATCGGCCCTACCTATTGATCCTTCCTGTCATCCAGCTTTGCCTGCATGTCAGCAACAGTGGTTCGAACCGCTTCCAGATTACCACAAATTTTGTATTTTTCTTTGTAGGTCTCGCATTCACGCCCGATCAGTGATGTCCTCGATTTCTGGTCTTCCAGGGCAGACGACAATGCCGAGCACTGGCCGGTCGCTTCGTTTAGGTCGGAGGTTAGGTTAGCTTCACTGCATCCCTTGCGAGAAAGTAGAACAGCCCGTAATTTTTTGCGAGATCGAAGGATTCAATTTTCCCCGTTACGGGATATTCGCCATTGGATGAGACGACAAGAATATTGTCGCCAAGTCTTCTGATTGTGTAGCTGGCCTCGCCAGCTCTAAGCGCATCATATTGGCCCTTATGGTAGGGAATGACGCAAGCTTCTATCTTTTGGTGGGGAACTTCCAGCGGAAATGCATTTAATGTTATGGGCAAGTACTCCTCCTGATCCGCTGGTTTCGCGCAGCTTCCGCTGCAACATGCCCCGCCAGTTCGCTGACAAATGTACGCAGCCCGGTCATTTCGGATAGCTCTGCATACTCACCTGTTTCCGCTGCGTTTCGCGGTGACGTCAGTATCGAAGCGACAGTGTAGAGCTGTTCTTGTATGAGCTTGCGACACAGCAGGTTATAACGCTGGGCGTACGATGCACCCTTAAACTCCTCAAACACCGGAAAATGCGGCGCTGCATCTTTGACCGGTGAGCGTGATTTCGGTGCGTCCTCCAAGAGCATCAACCAACCAACAAAGGGCTTGGTTTGCTCTCCGAAAGCACCTTCTCTAAATGCAGTCCACAAATCATGCGCCGTGCCGACCGCTTCCTCGGTCCGGTTGTTGAAATTGTTGCCAAAGGAGGGGCCGACCTGACTCTTGAACTCCAGAGCGGCAATCAGGCGGCCCTCATTGAAAACAAGTAAGTCCCATAACCTGGTTGGACGAAAATATCCAGGGAGTGTCAGAACCCGCCGTTCTTCATGAATCTGTGCATGTCTCAATCCGTTCGCATGGATGATATCTTTCACAAGCGAGACAAACCCGTCCATGTTTTTACCGCCGGTAACGCCGGCCCTCTCGCCGGCATCAACCGTGCCAGAATCAATTTGTTTCTGTTTGGCCTGCTCTCTGGTAGCCCAGAAAGTCTTTACGGCTTTTGCTGCCTTGGCTTCGTAGTTGGCTAGATCGATTGTCACGTTTTCATCTCCATCGGCTTATGCACCATTACCGCCAAGGGCGGCGCGTTCTTTTCTTGAAAGTCCATAGAGAGCGTACACCGCTTCATTGCAGGAGTCCGTATCCCCTCGCCTGGCAGCGTCTTTTAGTTGTTCACGAAGGCATTCGGAAACCTCCGACCAAAAGGGAACTCTTATCCGGCGAAGATATTGCGCCTGAAATCGTAAATAACCGCCACGCATACGTGTCGAGTATGTGGCAACGAACAACCGGGCGATCCCGGACATCAACACTGTTTGCAAGGCTTTGAGGTCCCATTGCGATGCCGTGATGTAATAAAGGTTATGGTGCGGGTACAGCTTTCCGTTTTCATAAACGATATGGGCATCCCCTTTGATATCCGGAATGAGCAATTTCTTCTGGGCTGCCAGCGCCGGATAAATCCGGTCAATGGTTCTGTACCAGTTGACCGGAGCTTTCCTAGCAATATGCCGTCCGGAAATCAGGTCCCGCCGCTCCTCCAGATAAGCCCTAAGGCGAGGATAGTCATTCAGACTTACAAGGCCCCCGCCGTCCGCAAACGGATTAATTATGCCGCGACCCTTCCAGTTGACCTTCCCTTGCAGGATATCGTGGGTCATCACGAGAGGAAGTTTGCGATCAGTCTCAACGTCAAGTTCGTCAAACGCTCCAATAAAGGCTTTGTCTGCACCTGTTGCAACGCCGATACCAACCTTGCATCCCACTTCTTCCAGAGTTGGATAATCCCGCTCTAAACGCCGCAGGGCTGAAAGCTGATCAGACGAGTCAAGAATCCAGGGGTTCGCGCCCGAAGTCACGCCAGAGATCTCCTTGATGCGATTTTCGCCGGCAGGCAGCTTCTCTACGCGAAAGCTCTTGGTAAGGGCGCTGAGAGTATCCCGGTCAATGGATGGTTTGTGAGCAATTCTTGTCTTGCCGCTTTTCGCGCGGCTGATAATGGTGATAGCTGGATACGCTATAACATCCGAATGAAAAGCATCCGTGTCAACCATGTCCACATAAGTCCGCAGATGAAACTCGTCAGCAACCATGCGGCGCAACGGTCCACCATAACGATTCTTCATCCAGCGATCCGAACAGATAAATCCGAGCGTTCCGTTCTTGGCCAGCAACAGAAGGGAATTCTCGATAAAAGGAATGTAAAGATCGGCGCGGTCATATATCGTCTTATAGCGGGCGCGATATTCCTTCATCAGAACATCTGCTATGAGTTCCTGACGAACATACGGCGGATTGCCGATAACGAAGTCAAAATCGCTTGCAGCTTCAAACAGGAGAAAATCGCCCTTGATAAGCCAGCATGACGCGAGCTCTTCAGATTCGGATTCTGATACTCCTGCGCTCCGCAACATATCCAGCACGAGACTGCGCGTGATTTCATAGGAAGACTCGTGCAATTCGACGGCCTTGATGCTATTCGAAAGCGCGTCCAGGGGAGCAGTGTCTTTTGCATTTTCCGTCCAGCTTTGAAGCAAACGTTCAATGACAACCAGAAGAAAATCCCCTTGACCAAATGAGGGCTCAAGAAGGCGATACTCATATAGCGGACGATCGGCTGTGTACCCTGAAAGATCGAGAATGAAATCTACGACCTCCCCGCACGTATAGATCGCGCCCCTTTCCTCGGATCCCGAAGCCGCTGCGTTGACGACAGCCTCGGTTAGAGGACATAGAGTCGGTAAGGAAACCTGGCGCATTTCTCCGCGATCAGCCGACATCAACCAGCCTCCTGATCGAGTGGAATTTCGAGCTGAGTTTCGCCCTGATGACGTTCCAGGAACTCACGCATGGACCGCCGAATAATCCAGGATGCACTGACATCGCTGCGGCCGGCCATTTTATCAATGGCGGCATAATCATCGGGATTGACTGTCAAAGTCACCCTTTTCATCGGTTTTGATTTCTTGCGATTTTTCATGGCTCTCATACTGGTGATGCATAGGATCATACTAAACTATATCAGGAAATCCGACAGACTCCTAGGCGCGCTGGGACGAGCAGGAGACAATCTCACCGGTCATATAGCCAGAGTAATCGGAGGCCAGGAACATCATCACATTGGCGACTTCCCACACCTCGGCGGCGCGGCCAAAGGCCTCCTTGGCGGCCAGTTCCTCAAGCAACTCCATCGGCGTGGTTTTCTTCAGGAACTCGTGGAAGGCGATGGAGGGTGCCACGGCATTAATACGCACGCCGTGATCAGCTGCCTCCAGGGCGGCGCAGCGGGTCAGCGCCATCACGCCGGCTTTGGCCGCCGCATAGTGACACTGCTCTTTTTGCGCACGCCAACCCAGCACCGAGGCGTTATTGACGATGACACCGGCACCGCGTGGCTGCATGACTTTCAACATGGCCCGGGTCATGCGCATGGTGCCAGTGAGGGTAATATCCAGCACCCGAGCCCATTCCTCGTCTTCCATATCCACCAGCAGTCTGGTTCCCCCCAGGCCGGCATTATTGATCAGCACATCAACCCCGGCCAGCTTGTCTTCGGCATCATCGATCAATGCCTGCACCTGTGTTTCATCGGTAACATTGGCGAGCCTGCCGTAGATTTCCTGCAATCCGGTGGCCTGCTTGAGGGTTGCTACCGCCTGTTGCAGACGCCCCTCGTGAATATCAGCAATCATCACCCCGCGTGCACCTTCCTCGGCCGCCCTGGTCGCCGCAGCAAAGCCGATGCCGGCGCCGGCGGCTGCGGTAATCAATACGCTTTTGCCGGCCAGCAGCCTGTGTCCTTCTACATAGGGTGGTGGTTCTGGTAAGGCCATAGTGTTTTCCCTGTCTCCGGCTTTCGCTAGCCGCGCGTCTCCCTGGGCATACCCAGGGCGCGTTCGGCAATAATATTGCGTTGTATCTGGTTGGTGCCGCCGTAAATGGTGTCTGCGCGGGCAAACAGGTACATGCTCTGCAAACGGCTGAGCTGATAGGGTTCGCTCTCGCAAATTTCCGCCTCAGCACCCAACACATCCATGGCCAGTTTGCCGAGATTGCGGTGCCAGGTGGCCCAGAATAACTTGTAGATCATGGCTGACTTTTGCAGGCCCCCATCATCTGCGCCCGATAATGTGCGCAGGCTGTTGTAACGCATAATACGCAGGCCGATGTGCGCCTCGGCGATGCGCTGCCGCAGCGCGGGATCCTGCGCCGCGCCATTGTCCCTGGCGATGCGCACAATTTCATCCAGCTCGTTCTGAAACAACATCTGTTGGCCCAGGGTCGACACACCGCGTTCAAAACCCAACAGGCCCATAGCCACCTTCCAGCCGTCACCCGGCGCACCGACTATATCCTCAGCACCGCAAACCGCCTCATCGAAAAACACCTCGTTGAATTCACAGGCGCCGGTAAGCTGTGCAATGGGCCGCACCTCGATACCGGGCTGATCCATGGCCAGCAGAAAAAAGCCCAGACCCTTGTGACCGGCCGAATCCGGGTCGGTCCGGGCGATCACAAAACAGTATTGGGACTCGCGGGCGTTGGAGGTCCACACCTTTTGGCCGGTGATCAGCCATTGGCCGGTCGCATCATCGCAACGGGCCTTGGTTTGCACATTGGCAAGATCGGAACCGGCGCTGGGTTCTGAGAAGCCCTGGCACCAGTATTGAGTGCCCGCGAGGATGCCCGGCAGCAAGCGCTGTTGCTGCTCTGCGGTGCCAAATGCGATCAGGGTGGGGCCGGTCAAACCCTCACCGATATGCCCCATGCGACCCGGGCCACCCGCGCGGGCATACTCTTCGTGAAAAATAACCTGCTGCTCGATAGTGGCGCCACGGCCGCCGTGCCGCTGCGGCCAGGCTATGCCGGTCCAGCCACCCTCGGCCAACTTTTGCTCCCAGGCTTTGCGCTCTTCGGGAAACATATGCTCATCACCGGGGCCACCGCGACAGCGCAGCGGTTCAAACTCGCCGCACAGCTTGTCACGCAACCAGCCGGCTATTTCTTCACGGAACAACTCGTCTGCGCTACTAAAAGTGAGTTTCATGAATCAGCTCCCCGGTCGAGTAACTGCTGCGCGATACGCTCGCGATGAAAGGCTGCATTGCCAAACAGGGTCTCCGACGACTTGGCCCGCTTGAAATAGAGCTGAATATCGTACTCCCAGGTAAACCCCACGCCGCCATGCAATTGCATACCGGTGCCGGCGTTAAAGAAATAGGCATCGGAGCACCAGGCTTTGGCAACGCTGGCAGCCTCGGCCAGTTCAGCGCCCAGCGCACCATCCTCCAACGCCTGCTGGGCAACACAGGCCGCGTAGTACACCGCCGAACGGGCCGCTTCTGCCTTTACCATCATGTCGGCGGCCTTGTGTTTCACCGCCTGATAACTGGCAATCGGGCGATTAAACTGCACCCGCTGCCGGGTATAGGCGACGGTAGAATCCAGCGCCTGCTGGGCACCGCCGACCTGCTCTGCCGCCACGGCGATGGTGGCCAGGTCAATAATCCTTGCCAGCGCAGGCCACATCCGCCCCTCGCTGCCCCCCATCAAGGCGGTGGCAGGCACACTGATTTCACTGAGTCGCAACTGTGCCTGCTTGCGAGTCTGGTCCATGGTCGGCAACCATTCGCGCTCTATTTCGACGCTATCGGCCGACACTACAAACAGGCTGATACCCGCCGTACCGACCGACCCTGCTGCGCGGGCGGCGATAATGAGGATCTCTGCCGTGTGCCCGTTGGGCACATAGCGCCAGGTGCCGTCCAGCACATAGTCATCACCGACCCGTTTACAGGTAGCTTGCACCGCATCGGCGCCCCAGCCACCGCCGACACCGGTATAGGCCAGTGTTGCGGTTTTGCCCGCCACAATTTGTGGCAGGTAGTGTTGCTGCTGCGCAGCAGTGCCCGCAATCAACAGGGCGTTCGCACCCAGGCAAACAGTCGAGAAGAACGGTGAGCAAAACAGGTAGCGTCCCATCTGCTCCAGGGTCGCGACCAATTCTACATAGCCCAGCCCCATACCACCGTATTGTGCGGGGATATGCAGGGCCTGCCAGTACATCCCGTTGCAGACGCGCTCCCACAGCCGGGCATCAAAACCACGCTCGGTTGCCATCGCCGCCCGCACCGCTGCGCCGGTGGATACCTCTGAGAGAAATGCCGCGGCGGTATCGCGAATCATCTGCTGCTCTTCGGTAAAAGAAAACTCCATGGAATCAGCTTCCCCAGACTTGCTGGGCAGGAGTCGCAGCGGCCAACAGCTCAGCCATTGCTTCACCCACCTCGGCCGGTTGCCAGCGCGCACCCTTGTCAACACCCCGGGTAGTGCGCCAGCCGTCGCAAATAGATAGCTTGCCGCCCTCTGATACCAGCACCCGACCGGTAACATGGGCCGATGCCGCGGACGCCAACCAGGCAACCAACGACGACACGTTTTCCGGCGCAAAGTAATCGAAGCTGCCATCTTCCGGCGGCGCCATGCGCTGGGCCATTTCTGCAACCGCCATGGTCATGCCGGTACGTGCGGCCGGCGCAATGGCGTTGGCGGTTACGCCGTAGCGGCCCAGCTCTGCGGCCTGGTTCAAGGTCAGCGCCGCAATACCGGCTTTGGCGGCGGCATAGTTTGACTGGCCGACAGAGCCCTGCAAACCCGCGCCCGAGGTGGTATTGATAATGCGCGCAGCCACCGCCACACCTGCCCTGGATTGGCCGCGCCAGTAATGAACCGCGTGCGAGGAAATGCAAAAATGCCCCTTCAGGTGCACTGCCATAATCGCGTCCCACTCCGCTTCAGTCATAGCGGCAAACATGCGATCACGATTTATGCCGGCGTTATTTACCACTACGTGCAAAGCGCCGAATGATGCAAGGGCCTGCGTAACGGCATTGAGGCTGTCGTCATAATTGGTGATATCGGAGCTGTTCACTACCGCTTTGCCGCCGGCGGCGGTAATCTCATCAACCACCGCCTGCGCCGCCTCAACATTACTATCATTGACCACAACCGCAGCGCCCTCGCCCGCCAGTACGCGTGCATGCGCAGCACCCAGGCCACCACCGGCGCCGGTAATAATGGCTACCCGTCCTGGCAAAATTCCACTCATGTCTACAACCTCTCAATAATCGTTACGTTGGCTTGCCCACCACCTTCACACATGGTTTGTAAGCCATAGCGACCGCCGCTGCGTTCCAGTTCGTGTAACAGGGTGGTCATCAACCTGGCGCCGGTCGCGCCCAGCGGGTGACCCAATGCGATGGCGCCGCCGTTAACATTGGTCTGCTCATGGGGATAGCCGGTCTCCTTGAGCCAGGCCATAGGCACACAGGCGAAGGCCTCATTGATTTCCACCAGGTCGATATCGTGCAGCGACATAGCGGATTTCTTCATGGCGTATTCCGTGGCGGCAAGCGGCGCGGTCAGCATCCAGATCGGATCGTCGGCGCGCACGCTGAGGTGATGTAGTCTGGCCCGCGGCGTCAAGTTGTAGCGCTTTAGCGCCTCCTCAGAAACCACCAACAGCGCCGCGGCCGCATCACAGGTCTGGCTCGATACCGCGGCGGTAATGGCGCCGCCCTCCATCAGCGGCTCCAGTGTGGCCATTTTTTCCAGCGAAGTCTGACGCGGCGTTTCATCCCTCTCCACCCCTTCCAGAGGCAGGATCTCACGGTCGAAGCGCCCTTCGGCTATGGCCTTGAGGGCACGGCGGTGTGACTCCAGAGAAAACGCTTCCATCGCTTGGCGGGAGATATTCCATTTATCGGCAATCATCTGCGCCGAGTTGAACTGGGATACCGGCGTGTCGCCGTAGCGGGCCGTCCAGCCCTGCGAGCCCGAGAACGGGTCGCTAAAGCCCAGCGGCTGCGCCGCCAGCATGGCGGAGGAAATTGGAATCGAGCTCATGGTCTGCACACCGCCGGCGATAACCACATCGTTACTACCGGACATCACCGCCTGGGCGGCAAAGTGCACCGATTGCTGGGACGAGCCACACTGGCGATCAATGGTGACGCCCGGCACTGCCTGGGCCAGGCCCGCCGCCAACCAACAGGTGCGGGCGATGTCTCCGGCCAGCGGCCCAATGGCATCGACACAACCAAAGATAACGTCGTCGTAGTCCACCTCGGGGATGCCGTTGCGCTGCACCAACTGCCTCAGCACATGCGCACCCAGATCGGCGCCGTGTACATGGGCCAGTCCACCACGGCGACGCCCGGTGGGGGTACGTACCGCGTCAACAATATATGCTTCAGGCATTTGCGGTTCCCCGTGTGATCAGTTGAAGGTATTGCCGGCGCCCAGCGCCGCACCTGCAGAAAAAATTGTTTGTGCTATTCGTGATTTGTGAAAACCGCTATCGCCCCAGGTATTGGCCAGTGCCCAGGCCTTCTTCATAAATATATGCAGGTCCACCTCCCAGGTGTAACCCATGGCGCCGTGTACCTGTAGACAATTTTTGGCGGCGAGATTGGCGGCTTCACAGGCAGCCAGCTTGGCGTGGCTGGTATATTGATCGACAGAGCCACTGGCACTGGGCAGACCTTGTGCCAGCGCGTAAGCGGCCCGGTACACCGGGGCCTTGGCGTATTCAAGGCGCACTGCCACGTTGGACATCAGGTGTTTAACTGCCTGGAAGGAACCAATGGGCTTGCCAAATTGTTGGCGCTCACCGGTGTATTGCACGGCAAGATCAAGCATGCGCTGGGTTAAACCCAAGGCCTGCGCCGCACTGGCGAGCGCGCCGCGATTAAGTGCGGCCGTGACCAGCGCTGCATCATTGCTCACCGCAGTGCCTGCCGCTGCGATGCCTGCCTCTTCAGTAAAAGCCACCGTGTAAAGCTTGCGCGAAGGGTCCACCGATGCGTGGTGACGCAATAGCACCTGGTCCGCTGTCAGCGCATAAAAACAATCGCCTCTTTGCAGCAACAGCAGGTCTGCCACATGAGCATCTTCCACCAGTTGATTCTCCTCCAGGCCGACCACCAGCCTGGCCTCACCGGCAGCAATTTTGGGCAGCCACCGGGCCGCCGGTTCACCGCCGATATCCCTGAGCAGCGGCACCGCCACCAGCACCGTGTGCACCAACGGCTCTGGCAATGCCACGTAACCACACTCCTGGGCCAGCAGCACAAAATCCAGCTCGCTCATACCCAGGCCGCCAAATTCTTCCGGCACAGTCATGCCCACCAGGCCCATTTCCGTAAGCTGCGACCACAGGCTATCGCTGCGACCAGTCGCTGATTCCCACAGCTCGCGAATGGTCTCCGCCGTGATCTCATTAACCAGAAAATCGTGCACCGATTCCCGAAACAACAACTGGTCTTCGCTAAAGGTAAAATCCATAGTTACAACTTCCTTACGCACCAAGGTGTGTATTCCACAATGGAGATTTTTGTTGCCGGGCAAGGCAGCGCCCCGCACAGGGAGCTGACCACGCCATGGAATACAAGGATCATTGCGGGGTTCACCGGGGCATGCCGAGCATGCGTTCGGCGATAATATTTCTTTGGATTTCATTGGTGCCGGCGTATATCGGCCCCGCTTGCGAGAACAACCAGCCATCCAGCCAGTTACCAACTCCGGTGGCGTGGGGCGCATGGGGTAACAGCTCAGCTCGCGCCCCCAGAATACTCATGGCGGTGGCGTGCATGGCCTGGTCCAGCTCAGACCAAAAAATCTTGTTGGTGGACGACTCGGCGCCAATTTTGCCGCCCTGCATCATGCGACAAGCGGTCCGGTAGGTCGTCAGGCAATAACTCTCAGCATCCAGGTAAGCGCGCAGTACCGCATCGCTGACCGCCGGATCACGATCGGCGGTCTGCCGGTGCTCCAGGTAGAGTGCCACCAGACGCCGCGCCGTCTCCTGGAATCGGGCCGGGGAGCGCAACATCAAGCCGCGCTCAAAGCCGGCCGTTGCCATGGCCACAGCCCAACCTTCACCCTCGCCACCCAAACGGTTTTCAACCGACACCCGCACCTTGTCGAAAAATATTTCTGCAAAGCCCGGTAAACCATCCAACTGGGGTATGGGGCGTACGGTAATGCCAGGTGTATCCAGGGGCACCAGGATAAAGGTGAGGCCACGATGGCGCTGGGAATCGGGGTCGGTGCGAAACATACCAAAGCACCAGTTAGCCCACACCGCACGCGTCGACCAGGTTTTCTGACCGTTGATTACATAGTGAGCGCCGTCCAACTCCGCCCTGGCGCGAATCGCCGCCAGATCGGAACCCGCATTGGGCTCCGACCAGCCCTGCGCCCACACTTCTTCGCCGGTTGCCATCTTCGGCAGGATACGGGCCTTTTGTTCGGCAGTGCCGTACTCCATCAGGGTCGGCCCCAACAGGAAAATACCGTTCTGGTTGACCCGTAGCGGCGCCCCGGCCCGGTAGTATTCCTCTTCAAAGATCAGCCATTCAACAAGATCACAGCCGCGACCGCCCAACTCTTCGGGCCAGGTAACCACGCTCCAACGACCCGCGTTGAGTTTCGCCTCCCAGTCGCGGTGTTGCTGAAAGCCTGCTTCGGTATCAAAACTCTGCAAGCGCTCAGCCGGCACATTGGCTGCCAGCCAAGCACTCACCTCCGCCCGGAAGGCGTTTTGTTCTTCTGTGTATGTTAAATCCATATTCTGTCTATTCAGTTGTTACGCTTTGAAGCCGCATCCGTGGGGTGTATAAGCCCCAATGCAGCGGCAGATACTGTATGTGTAGTTCCAGGACCGTGTGGCGCATGGACGCGCCACCCGAGCCCCCAGGGATGGGTTCACGGCGAGTCCTGGAACTACACGTACAGTATCTGCCACGACCTGAATGCTACGTAAGTAAGTCATTCGTCAAACTTCACATCCCGCTTCTCAACAAACGCATCCCGCGCCTCCCGGGAATCCGCATGGGTGTACGCCTCGTAGGTAAACCCCTGCTCCCAGCGATACTTGTCCTCCAGGTTACCGTCTTCGATACCCGTCAGAGACTGCTTGGCAATTTTCATCATGGCCGGCGACCTGGCGGCGATTTTGGCGGCGATGTCCCGAGCAGCGGCCATAAGCTCGTCGCGCGGCACCACTTTTTCAATAGAGCCCAGGCGGTAGGCCTCCTGAGCATCAATAAACTCGCCGGTGAAATACATGTAACGCACCTTCTGCACCGGAAAGAGTCGCTGCAAGTGGGCGCCACCACCCATCGCACCGCGGTCGATTTCCGGCACGCCAAAGCGCGCGCAGTCAGAGCACAGCACAATGTCGGCCGCGCCGGCCATGCCAATACCCCCGCCCAGCACAAAGCCGTGCAGGGCCACAATTACCGGCTTGGGGTTGCGGTGAATGGCGCGAAAGGTTGCGTAGTTGCCGCGATTCACATCGAGAATTTTGCCGGCATCGGCAGCCAGTTCCTTGATATCCACGCCTGCACAAAAGCCCTTGCCCTCACCACCAACCACAATAACCCGCACCGCATCGTTGGTACCCAGGGCATCGATTTCTGCAGCGATGGCAAACCATCCCACGCTATCGAAAGCGTTCACCGGGGGGTGGTCGAGAATCATCTCGGCAATACCGTCACTAACTGTCGTTGTGAAGGGTTTAGACATGTTCTACTCCTTACCTGTCCGCTGACCTGCACGGGCAGCCAGCGCCGACAAGCGCGCCTCTGCCTCAGTAACAATTTGTTGAATCAATGTTTCGCAACTAATCAACTCATCGATAACGCCGGCCACCTGGCCACTGGGCAAAACTCCCTCGGCAGGTTTTCCGTGTACCATGGCCTTTTGAATTATCATCGGCGCGTTGGCCGACATAATCGCCTGCGCCGCTGTCACACCATCGTCACGCTGCATGGCAATCGCCGATTTGAGCAGGCCAAACAAACCGGCGCCGGTGTGTTTGCGAAAGGCCAGGCCATTTTTCACCGCCAACAGCAATTTTCGAAAAGCGCCGGCTCGCTCCAGCTCGTTGAGCAACTCGTTCATGATCATGCGCTGGGGCAGACCATCGATTGCCGTGGAACGAATAATGACGCCCGGGTCCCGGCACTCGATATAGCGCTGCAAGGTTTGCCGTGGTACCGGGCTGTCCCGGGTCATCAGGAAGCGGGTGCCCATGGCGATACCATCGGCGCCCCAGGACAATGCCGCCACCAGGCCGCGACCGTCCTTGAAGCCACCGGCAGCCACTACTGGCACCTGGTCGCCCACCGCATCCACAACCTGCGGAACAAGCAGAGTAGTCGGCACGGCGCCGGTATGCCCGCCGCCTTCACCACCCTGCACAGTGATCACATCGGCTCCCAACTCCACCGCCTTGATGGCGTGCCTGGGCAGACCCACGGTGGGCATGCAGACCACGCCGGCATCTTTGAGTTTATTGATGAGCGCAGGTCCGGGCGAGCGCGAATAACTGACCGCACACACCCCAAGATCAATCACCATATCGACCAGCTCAGCCGCATTGGGCTGGTACATATGAAAGTTGACGCCAAAGGGCTGCGCCGTCAGCGCCTTGGTAGCAAGAATATCCCGCTGCATTTCCTGCGGCGGAATGGTTGCCCCCGCCAGAAAACCGAAGCCACCGGCATTACCGGTCGCCGCCGTCAGTTTGGGATCGGCAATCCAGCCCATCGCCGTTTGCACGATGGGATATTTGCAGCCCAACTGCGCGGTAAGGCGAGTGGCCAGCATTTAGGAGCTATCGCCCGCTGCAGGGTCGCCGGGCGGATTACCTGTAATCTGCAGGGCGCGCTGGTGGTGCGGGTCCAGCTCGGCGATGATGGCCAATTGCTCAACCGTGGGCGCCGCAGTAGTGGGCACAGCAGCGGGAACGTGCAGCTCAAAGCCGGTGTTCTCCACCACCTGCTCTACACTGATTCCCAGGTGTACCGATACCAACCGTGGCTGGTGAGCGGGACCGCCAAAGTCCATGACACACAGATCGGTAACAATGCGACGAATATCTATATCATCGAGCGAATGTCCCCTCGGCAGGCGCGCCGGGTTGTAACCGATGGAGGAAACAAAATCACACTCGCCCGCGATAAACACCCGATTGCTGTGGGCGGGCACAAAAAAGCTATTGGGGTGACTGATGGAATTACCCGGAAAACCGCGTGCGCCCAGCATCATTACCCTGGGTTGTGCATAGGTGCCGCCCAATGCCGAAGTATTGGACTGGCCGAAACGGTCTACCTGGGTTGGCCCCAGCATGGCGTGGCGTCGGCCGCTCCAGACGTTGTCGAAGATGCGCGAAAAACCCATCCAGCTCTCATTTTTTTGTACAAAATCTTCACCGCGATCGCCAATGGGATTGGGCTCAGACAGCATCCAGGCCTCCGCGTCCGTCATCATCAGGTCGCTGTTAAAACTTTTCATGGCCAGGCTTGCCGCCAGTCTCGGCACCACGCCGATACCCGTGGCCAACACTTCGCCGTCGTTGCGAAAGGCTTCTGCCGCCGCACAAATGCACAGATCAGCCCGACTGTAATCATTGCTCATTGCTATTCTCCTTATCTTATAAAGAGCTGTAAAGAGCTGTAAAGAGCCGCTCAATAAGTGGGCAAAGGCAGAGCGCGAATCGCCTCCAGGCCACCGACAGCGGCCTGGTACTCTGCTTCGGCACCACTGAGCATAAACTTCTCGGCATAGCCCTTGAAGCCGGCTTCATCGCGGGCCGCAGCGGCATATGTCTGGAAATGTGGAATATCAAAACCGTACAGGGGATTACAGGAAGACGGATGCGCACCACCGGCAATTTCAATAACGCCGGTCGTCGCTGAGCGCTCCCAAAACACCGAGCGCGCCTGGGCGGGATCATGAAAGAAACTGCTGTCAACCAGCTCGTCACAGGAAACAAAGGTCTGGTCCGCTGCACGCGCGTACATGTCATCCATGTAGTGGTCTGGTCCGGCGATCTGGCAAACACCGCGCGCGTCGGCCCGGTCCACATGCAGCAAGGATGCGTCCAGCTTCAAGGCCGGCACCGCCACCCACTCCTTGTCGTCGTAGGGGCTGTCGACCAGCTTGAGGTCAGGATTTTTGGCGACAATATCCGTGCCCAGGCCCACTTCCGTGGGAATATAGGGCAGACCCCAGGCAGCGGCACGCAAACCCAGCAACATCATGCCCTCGTCCATTTCGGAGACGTCTATAGAGGCACTCTGGCGCGCCTGGCGAAAGAAGGGCTCCAGCGGAATAAAGTCCAGTGACACAAAAGCAAATACCAGCTTTCTGACCTTGCCCGTCGCGCACAACATACCCACATCGGCACCGCCGTAGGAAACGATAGTGAGATCCCTGAGGCTGGAGCGCAGTATCTCGCGCACCAGCGCCATCGGCTTGCGCCGCGGCCCCCACCCACCGATGCCGATGGTCATCCCGTCAGCCAACTGGCCGACCATGTCGGTCGCTGTCATCTGTTTATTCATGTGTATCCTCTAGGAAACTATCCTGCTCATGCGGTAATCGTGCTTTACAAAGTTCACGCTCAGCGTGCTTGCGGTTCTGCGCACCCCGTCCAGACTACTGATTTGCCGGTGTACAAAGCGCGCCAGATGTTCAGTATTGCGCACCATGGTTATACCGAGAATGTCGTAACGCCCCATCATCACGCCGACAAAGCCAAACTCCTTCATGGTCGCCATCTGTGCGGCCACCTGCTCGATCTGCTCGCTGCGGTCCACCTCTACCCACACATACGCCAACGCGGCGTCTCGAAAGCGATCGATGTTGGTAAGCGCCGTAATGCGAATCAGTTTTTCATCTTCCATGCGTTTGATGCGGGCTCGTACCGTGCCTTCCGTCACACCAAGCTCGGTGGCTATTTGACGGTTGCTGGTGCGGGCATCGCGGGTCAGCCACGCGACAATTTGGGTATCAACCTTATCCAGCCGGCGCTTATTCATGAAAGGGCACCCAGTCGGGCTGGTTCTTCAACACGTTTACCGCCAGCGACGGCACCACCCGGCGCACACCGGGCACACTGGCAAGGCGCCCGTAGATCAATTCTGTCAGCGAGGCCTGGTCTTCCGCCACCACCAGCAGCTCCAGGTCGCAGGCGCCGATCACCACATTGATGGAGAACACCTCTACAAAATCTGCCAGCTCTTGCGCCACCTCAGCAGGCGGGCGGCTTTCAACCTGTACCGCCACTGCCAGCATAAAATCATAGCCCGCCGCCTCGAAATCGGTGACGGCCACCACCCGCATAACATTGGATTCTTCAAGTCGGCGCACGCGGCTACGCACCGTGGCCTCGGTCAGACCCAGCGCCTTGGCCAAAGCCCGGTAGGGCATGCGCCCATCCTCGCGCAGCAACTCGATGATGCGCTCGTCGGTGGCATCCAGGTCCAGCGGGTGCGGCGCATTCATGTGTTGCTCACCTGCAAACGCAGCTCAGTTTTGAGAACCTTACCGGCGGCGTTGGTCGGCAGACTGTCGACTAGGTGCAGCACGCGCGGCACCTTGTAATTGGCCATATTGTCGCGGCACCAGGCGATCACCTGTGCTGCGTCGAGATCAGCGCCCGGCATGGGAATGACGAAGGCGCAGGCCACTTCACCCAGGCGCGCATCGGGCATACCGATCACAGCAGCCTGGGCAACGCCGCCCAGTGAACAGAGTATATTTTCAATTTCTGCCGGGTAGCAGTTGAAACCGCCGACGATGAACATGTCTTTGATACGATCGGTAATATCGACATAACCGCCCGCATCCATCACGCCGATATCGCCGGTTTTCAACCAGCCGTCGGCTGTTATGGTTGCCGCGGTCGCCTGCGGGTTATTCAGGTAGCACTGCATGACGTTATAGCCACGGGTCCAGATCTCGCCTGCTGCGCCGTGCGGTAACTCGTCGCCGTTGCGGTCTACAATTTTTACCTCGACACCGGCCATGGCCCGGCCAGAGCTGCCGGAGATAAGTTCGGCGGGATCATCCGGCCTGCAAATAGTGATGACGCCGCAGGTTTCGGTCATACCGTAGGCGGTAACCACAACTTCGAACTTGAGTTCGTTGCGCATCCGGTTAACCAGTTCCACCGGCACCGGCGCGGCACCGGTTGAGCAGAGCCGCAAACTGGACAGATCGTAATCCTTGCGGTTCGGATGCGCCAGTATCGACTGGTAGACAGTTGGTGCGCCGGGCAACATGGTAACCCTGTCCCGCTCGATCTGGGCCAATACCGTGTCGAGATCGAAAGTGAGCAACGGCAGAATTTTCGCGCCGCAGATGATGGCGGCAAGCCAGCCCGCCTTGTAGCCAAAGGAGTGAAAGAAGGGACTGATAATCAGGTAGTTATCGTCGCTGCGCAGGCCAATAGTTGCGGTGTAAACCTCGAACACGCGAATATTCTGGCCATGGGTAGTGACCACACCCTTGGGTGCGCCGGTGGTGCCGGACGTAAAACCAATATCCAGCACATCGTCAGGCGTAACCAGGCAAGCCAGCTCATCTACCTGCTGATCGGAAACATCGGCGCCCGCGGCAAGAAATTCATCCCAAGTGAGAGTATCGGCGGCGGCGCCGGTCAGCATAACCGTTTTTTGCAGATCAGGGAGTTCTTCATCAGCCAGTAAATCCCGGTAGCACTGACCCAGGAAATCACCCACCGTGAAGAGGATTTTCACCTGGCTCATATTCAACGCGTAAGCCGCCTCCGCCCCGCGCCAGCGCGTATTGATTGGCACCAGCACTATACCCAGGGTTTGCGCGCCGATAGCGGCGAGAATCCATTGATAGATATTGGGCGCCCAGATGGCAATGCGATCACCGTGCGTCAGGCCAGCGGCCACAAAGGCGGCGGCGGCACGCCGCCGCGCCACATTCAGTTGGGTATAGGTCAACTGTGTTGGACCATCCTCAATAGCGATTCGAGCGCCAAATTGAGCGGCGGCCTGCTGAACAAGCTGTGACAGGGTGCGCAGGGTGACCTCGGCCATGCAGGCATCTCCGAAAAACGGGGTATTACCATAAAAGTGAGGTAATACTAGTAGTCGTATTGGGAATATACAATAGAAATTCGTAGTTTATTTCTATTTTTTCTACGAATACTGTTTGCCGGTATGCAATAGGGATCAGTCTAAATACGCCTCGAAATGGCGGTAGTCATTCCGGGCCAGGGTGGCGATGCGATTTTCACATGGGGATTAACCCGTTCGGCGCACTCCAAATAGATGCAACCGGCAGCGGCTGGTCCATCATCAAGCCGTGCATAGCGACCATATTTCCTCATTGTTATTAGCATCGCGGCGGACCCGGCCCTCCTGCTCCAACTTGATCAGATGAGCAGTTAACGACAACTTCGCCATGTGGTGGATACCGCTGTCAACATCGTCATAGACCACCAGCACCAATTCATCCAGCGCGGCATGGGACAACCGCCGCAAGCCCTGCAGCACTTTCTGTTCACGTTGCAGACGGTGATCGATCAACCAATTAACTGTTTGTTCGGGGTCATCAATAACCGTGCCGTGCGCCGGCGCCAGGCTTTGCAGCGGATAGTCGCGCAGCAGCGCCAGTGAATCGATATAGGCCTTCATGTCGCCACTGGGCGGCACAATCACTACCGTCGAGCCGCTCATGATGTGATCGCCGGTAAACAGCATGCCCGCTTCTTCCAGCAAGAAACAATAGTGGTTGCCGACGTGGCCAGGGGTATGAATTGCGCGCAGGGTAAATTCCGGCGTTTGCAGCAGTTGATCGTGCCGCACTTCTACTTCCGGTGCAAAGGTATCGTCCTGGAACATGTCGTCCCAGGGTCTGGCGCCAATTACCTGCGCACCGGTAGCTTCTTTCAATGGCAACCAGGCGGGAGAATGATCGGGATGGGTGTGGGTGGCGATGATCCACTGAATCTTGCCAGCCCCTGCGGCCAGGATGGCCTCGACGTGAGAATCGATGAGCGGACCGGGGTCCAGCACCGCCACCTGGTCGTTGCCCAACAAATAGGTATTGGTGCCCGGCCCGGTCATCACACCGGGGTTGGGCGCCGTCAAACGACGCACCCGCGAATTTATCTGTACTGTAACGCCGGGTTCAAACACGGTCATTGCACCATATTGGCGATGGGCACCAGCGGGTCGACCTCGACCTCGTAGTCAACGCCATCCACTTCAAAACCAAACAGGCGCATAAACGCCTGTTTGTAGCCGGAAAAATCTGCCACATCATTGAGGTTTTCAGTGGTGACCTGCTCCCAGATTGCCTCAACTTGCGACTGGACATCCGCCTGCAATTCATTCGCATCGGCACGCAACCGTCCCTCTTCATCCAGATGTGGCGTATCGCCGTACAGGCTATTGCGAAACAAGCCGTAGATCTGTTCGATACAACCCTCGTGGTTACCGGCCTGTTTCATCACCCTGAACAATGCAGCCAGGTACAGGGGCATGGCCGGAATTGCCGCGCTGGCCTGAGTGACCACAGCCTGCAGCACAGCTACGCGTGCATCTCCGCCGGTAGCGGCCAGTTGCTCGCGGATGCCAACCACGCGCCTGTCCAGATCCTTCTTGGCGGCGCCGATGGTGCCGTGCCAGTAGATATCCTGGGTAATCCGGTCGCCCAGATAGGTATAGGCGGTGGTTTTGGCGCCATCGGCCAGCACACCGGCGGCACTCAACGCAGCTATCCACATCTGCCAGTCTTCACCGCCCATGACGGCCACAGTATTGGCAATATCGTCCTCAGAAGCCGGCTGCAGGGAAAATTCGGTGATTTCCGCCTTGTCCGTGTTAATACCCTTTTGTGTAAGCGCTCTGCCGATAGGCTTCAGGGTCGACACAAACACCTCGCCGGTCTGCGGATGCTGACGCCGAGGAGCGGCCAGCGAGTAAACCACCAGATCCACCTGGCCCAAATCGGCCTTGATAGTCGCTATGGTTTTCTGTTTGATCTGGTCACTAAAAGCATCACCGTTAATACTCTTGGCGTAGAGCCCCTGGGCCTGTGCATAACGATGAAACGCCGCTGAGTTATACCAACCAGCGGTGCCGGGCTTTTTCTCGGTGCCTTCTTTCTCGAAGAATATACCCAGTGTCGAAGCGCCGCAGCCAAAGGCAGCACTGATGCGCGAAGCCAGCCCGTAACCCGTGGAGGAACCGATTACCAGCACCCGCTTGGGACCACCGGCAATTTCACCACGGGCCTTGACATAGTCGATCCGGTTTTTGACGTTGGCGTCACACCCGGTGGGGTGGGTGGTTATGCACATGAAACCGCGCACTCTCGGCTTGATAATCATCGTTATGGTATTCCTGTACTAGGTACAAAAGCCGCGAGATTGTAACATAGCCGCCATGGACAATCCGCTGCTCTACCAGACCTCAGACGACTGGACAAAAACCGTACTGGCAGACTTCGACAGTTTTCTGCAGGACCACGCCGCCGCTGAGAAAAAAGCCTCGGCAATGGCTATTTCCATGCTGTCTCACTACCCCGACCGCATTGAGCTGGTTGCGGCCATGGCAGACCTGGCCATTGAAGAACTGACCCACTACCGGGAGGTTGTAAAATGGCTGCACCGGCGCGGCCAGGTAACTACTGCCGATGGCAAAGACCCCTATGTTATCGAGTTTCGCAAGGCCATACGTGGCCACAGCGAGGCCTACTTGCTGGACCGCTTATTAACCGCCGGCATCATAGAGGCGCGCGGCGCCGAGCGCTTTGGCCTGGTCGCCGAAGCTCTGCCGCCGGGCGGACTGAAAAAATTCTATCAGTCTGTTGCCCGCTCGGAACAACGTCATTACCAATTGTTCCTGGATCTGGCCAGGGTCTATATCGACCCTGCCGTGGTGGCGATACGCTGGCAGGAGCTACTGGAAATAGAAGCCGGTATTGTCGCCGCGTTACCACACCGGGCGGCATTACACTGATGCCGGCCGCTAATGTCTGACAAGTATCTGTTGCGCTACGCCGAGCCGGAAGCGCGGCAGCTTTTGGACTCACCGCCAAACTACAACTACCGGCACTGCCTGGTTATTCCAGCCTATCGGGAAAGTGCATCACTGCTGCAACGGTTGGTGGCGCTGGCCAAGGCCCAGCCAGGTCTACTCATTGTACTGGTGCTCAACCAACCTGATGCTGATGACTCCACAGATGCCAACAGCGAACTCAGAGAGGCCATCACCACGCTGCCCGAGCTGCCGAAACAGTCGAAACTGACCATCGGCAGCCTGCGGTCTCTGCACGACAGCAGTCACCTGCTGCCGGTAGAGCGCCAACAGCCCCTGCCCGCCAGGGAGGGAGTGGGCCTGGCCCGCAAGATTGGCTGCGATATAGCGCTGGCGCTACAGACCAGCGGCAAACTGCAATCGCGCTGGCTGCACAACACGGACGCCGATACTGTTCTGGCCGGGGAGTTTTTTCAGGCCGCCGAACAACAGCATCACTGCGTGGCGATCACCCACCCCTTTGTGCACGTATTGCCAGAGGAACCACACGTCGCCCAGGCAACGTACCTGTATGAACTGCGCCTGCACTACTACGTGCTGGGTTTGCGTTCTGCCGGCTCTCCCTACGATTACTATTCATTGGGCAGCTGCATTTCTGTAGATGGACCCAGTTACGCGGCGGTGCGCGGTTTTCCCAAACGGGCTGCCGGCGAAGATTTTTACCTGCTCAATAAAATCGCCAAACTGGGAAAAGTGGCGCGCCCCACCACACCGATCATTGAGATAACCGGGCGTATATCTGACCGGGTGCCATTTGGCACAGGACCCGCTGTCGCCGAACTCGCGATGGCCGAAGCGCCATTACAAGGCACCTTGTTTTATCACCCGGACAGTTTTCACGCCCTGCGAAAATTACTGGACAGCCTGGAGCTACTGTACGCGGACACTGCGTTGGACGCTCTGCCAGGGTTGCCGGCATCAGCAATTGAGGTGCTACAAGGGCTGGGCATCTGCCGGGCGCTGGAACACTGCCGGCAACACAGCCGGGATCTCGCCGGCTGGCGCAGGCACTTTCACCAGTGGTTTGATGGCTTTCGCACACTCAAGTTTATGCACGGCATGCGTGCGCAGGGCCTGGCCGATTTGAATTTGCAGGAGAGCCGTGACCACCCGCGCAGCGTGTGGCCAGCGGCACACCGGGGGTCAGAGTAAGGACACCGGGGGTCAGCAGTCCGGGGGTCAGAGTAAAACCGTCATTTATGGCCATTTCGAGATTTGGGGTTCGAGTAAAATGGCCATAAATGACGGTTTTACTCTGACCCCAAATTTACCAAATTTACAATAGCAACCGCCGGATATCCGCCAGCAGGCTACCCAACTGCGTCATAAAGCGGCCGCCGTCAGCACCGTTAACGGCGCGGTGATCATAGGACAATGCCAGTGGCAGCATCTTGCGCGGCGCAAATTCGCTGCCATTCCAGACCGGTTTTATCGCCAATTTGGACACACCCAGAATTGCCACCTCGGGCGCATTGACGATAGGCGTAAAGCCGGCGCCGCCGATGCCGCCCAGGCTGGAGATGGTGAAGCAACCGCCCTGCATATCACTGGGCTTGAGTTTGCGGTTCCTGGCACGCTCCGCCAGGTCAGCTGTTGCCGCTGCCAACTCCCACAGGGATTTCTGATCGACATCACGCAATACCGGCACCACTAACCCAGCCGGGGTATCGACTGCCATGCCGATATGGATGTACTGCTTGAAAACCATGCTCTCGCCATCTGCACCGAGAGACGCATTTAACCGGGGATTGTCCCGCAGCGCCACCGCACAGGCTTTCAACAGGAATGGCAGCGGCGTCAACCTGGCGCCCCGGCGCTCACCCTCTGCCTTCATGTCGGCACGGAACGCCTCCATCTCGGTAATATCAACTTCATCGAACTGGGTTACGTGGGGAACATTTAGCCAACTGCGCTGCATATTGGCAGCGGTAAGCTTACCCACCTTGGACAGTGGCTGAATATCGACTGCTCCGAAGGCCGAAAAATCCACCTCGGGAATGGGCGGAATACCGGCGCCGGCAGTGGCGGGTGCGCCGGCGCCACTGCGCAGGGAGTGCTTGACGAAGCCCTGTACATCTTCCTTGAGAATTCGTCCTTTAGGCCCACTGCCACTGACCGCGCCCAGGTCGACGCCAAATTTGCGCGCCAATTTTCGCACTGCGGGTCCGGCATAAACATCAGCGCTATGCGCCGTCGCTACCTGGCTGGACGGCGGCGTTGGCGGGGAGGGTTGCGCGGGCGCGGCTTTCGGTTCTGGAGGCGGCTCTTTGTTTAGCTCTTTGTTTTGTTCTGGCTCACGACCTGCGGCAGCTCGCATACTGCAGAGCACCGCACCCTGAGTTACCTGGTCGCCCTCTCCTACCGCCAGGGCAACGATCTCTCCTGCAAAGGGGGCCGGAATTTCCATGGAGGCCTTGTCAGATTCCAGCACCAGTACAGAGTCACCCTCAGCGAGGGTATCCCCTACCGCCACCATAATTTCAATGACTTCGACGGCATCGTCTGTGCCAATATCAGGCACTACCACTGGCTCGGGTTCGCCGGCCGGGGCCGGGGCCGGCTCTTCCATAGGCGCGGGTTCTGGCTCCTGTTCTTTAATTGGTTCTTGCGGTGGCTCAGGTGTCGGTGCGGCAGCCACCGCATCCGTGTCCAGCACTACAATAGCGGCGCCTTCTGCCAGGCGGTCGCCTTCCTTGACCAACACTTCCACTACCGTACCTGCCCGCATGGCCGGGATTTCCATGGATGCCTTGTCGGACTCCAGCACGATCAGGCTTTGTTCCAGCTCAACGCGCTCGCCGACAGCAACAGACACCTCTATAACCTCGGTGTCTTCTGCGCCGCCAATATCGGGAACTGTCAAGGTTTCTCTCGCCACTATTGCGTCCTTTTAAAGCGTTGTCGGGTTGGCTTTGCCGGCTCTCACGCCCAGCGATTTCATTGCCTTGCTCACCAGAGCAGGAGCCACTGCGCCCTCATCGGCCAGCGCCTTGAGCGCAGCAACCACCACATATTCACGGCTTACCTCAAAAAATTGTCGCAGTTTTTGGCGCGTATCACTGCGACCAAACCCATCGGTGCCCAATACCACGTATCGCTGGGGAACAAATTCACGAATCTGGTCACTGTAGGCCTTAATGTAGTCGGTGGCGGCAATAACCGGCCCCTTGGCGTCCTGCAGACACTGGGTCACATAGGGCACCCGCTGTTCAGCCTCAGGATTGAGCATGTTCCAGCGCTCAGCGGCCTTGCCTTCGCGCTGCAATTCATTGGCGCTGGTCATACTCCAGACATTGGCGCTGACCTTGTAATCCTGCTCGAGAAGGTCAGCGGCCGCCTCTACCTCGCGCAATATGGCGCCGGCACCAATAAGGTCTACACTGAGCTTGCTGCGCTTTGCGCTCTTGCGCCGTGGATACAGGCCCTTGATAATTCCCTGCTCAACACCCTCTGGCATGGTCGGCTGCACATAGTTCTCGTTCATGACGGTAACGTAGTAGAACCTGTTTTCCCTGTCTGCAAACATACGCCGCAGACCATCCTGAATAATCACCGTGAGTTCGTAGGCATAGGCCGGATCATAGGCGACACAGTTGGGAATAGTGCCGGCCAGCAACAGGCTGTGCCCATCCTGGTGCTGCAGGCCCTCGCCGTTGAGGGTAGTACGTCCGGCCGTGCCACCAATCAAAAAGCCACGTGCCTGGCTGTCGCCCGCCGCCCAGGCCAGGTCGCCGATACGCTGAAACCCGAACATCGAATAAAAGATGTAGAAGGGAATCATCGGGAAACCGCTGGTGGAATAGGAGGTGGCATTGGCCAACCACGCCGAAAAGGCGCCGGCTTCATTAATGCCCTCTTCCATAATCTGGCCTTGTATGTCCTCCTTGTAGAACATGATTTGCCCGGCATCCTGGGGCGTGTAGCGCTGCCCCACCGAGGAGTAAATACCCAACTGGCGAAACATGCCCTCCATACCAAAGGTACGCGCCTCATCGGGAACAATAGGCACCACGCGATCACCGATGTGCTTGTCTTTCACCAGCGCTGAGAGCGTGCGTACAAAGGACATGGTGGTGGAAATTTCGCGTTTGCCACTGCCTTTCAACTGGCCGCCCAGATCTTTCAGGCTGGGCATTTCCAGGGCTTCAAAATCCTGGCGCCGGGCTGGAATCTGGCCGCCCAGCTCTTCCCTGCGGCTGCGCAGGTAGCGGATCTCAGGGCTGTCGGGTGGCGGTCGGTAATAGGGCACATCTTTCAATTCTTCATCGCTGATGGGAATGGCAAAGCGGTCGCGAAAGGCCTGCAGGCTCTCCATATCCAGTTTCTTCAGCGAGTGCGTCTCGTTGTTGGCCTCGCCCGCCTCACCCATGCCGTAGCCTTTCACGGTCATGGCCAGGATAACCGTGGGTCGACCACTGGTGGCAACCGCCTTGGCATAAGCGGCGTACACCTTGTAAGGATCGTGGCCACCCCGGTTCAGGTACATAATGTCCTTGTCCGACAAATCCTTGACCAACGCCAGAGACTCCGGGTATTTGCCGAAGAAATGCTCGCGGGTATAGTCGCCGCCATTGAATTTATAGTTCTGCAATTCACCGTCGCACACCTCGTCCATGCGTCGCTGCAACATGCCGCTGTGATCATTTTCCAGCAGTGGGTCCCAGTGGCGCCCCCAGATAACCTTGAATACTTTCCAGCCGGCACCGCGAAAGACGCCTTCCAGCTCCTGGATAATTTTGCCATTGCCCCGCACCGGCCCATCCAGGCGTTGCAGGTTACAGTTGATTACAAAGGTCAGCTTATCCAGCTTTTCGCGACCCGCCAGTGCGATCGCACCCAGCGACTCCGGCTCATCACTTTCCCCGTCACCCATAAAGCACCAGACCCGGCGATCGCCGTGGTCAACCAGAGCGCGACTCTGCTGGTACTTCATGACATGCGCCTGGTAAATGGCCTGGATAGGCCCCAGACCCATGGAGACGGTCGGAAACTGCCAGTAATCGGGCATCAACCAGGGATGCGGATAGGACGACAGGCCATGGCCATCCACTTCCCGTCGAAAATTGTCCAACTGATCTTCATTGAAGCGACCTTCCAGATAGGAGCGAGCGTACATACCCGGCGCACTGTGCCCCTGGTAAAACACCATATCGCCCAGGGATTCGCCGTCGTTACCGCGAAAGAAATAGTTGTAGCCAACATCGTAGAGGGTGGCGCTGGAGGAAAAGCTGGAGATATGGCCACCGAGGGCATCTTCATTGTCATTGGCGCGCATCACCATCGCCAACGCATTCCAACGCACCAGTGAGCGAATGCGCCGTTCCATAAACAGATCGCCCGGCATGTGCTTCTCATCGGCGGGTGAGATGGTGTTGCTAAACGGCGTGGTAATAGCCATCGGCAGCCGGGTTTTACTGCGAATTGCATGTTCAGCGAGCTTGCCCAGCAGGTAAGAAGCGCGCTCTGGCCCCGCGTTTTTGACCACAGCATCCAGGGCATCCAGCCACTCCTGGGTTTCTGTAGGGTCTTTGTCTTCGATCATCGGGCTCTCCGGCTCAGCAGGCGCCTGGTTAACGCGCGCAGTGTAACCAATATTCATGCAGATTATTAACATTGTTCACGAAAAAATTACCGGCCGAATTTATTTGGCCATAGGTATTTTTACGCTGACCCCACATTGCGCTATTGCTGTAGGTATTGTGAACGGTTTGCCTTGAATACAGCAGGGTCTGCAACCAACTCGCCGTTGGGCAACTCACCCCAGCGACCGGTCGCCACCATGACCACCGAGGCACGTTTCTGTAGCGCTACTTCTGCAAACCAGGCCTGCCATTGCGCATGGTCTATATCCGCCAGTGCTGCGGTCAGTCGCTCACGGGAACCAAAATCCAGCTCGCGGCGGGCAATCTCCTGCCAGAAATATTCACTTTGCTCGGTGATATTCCTGTGTGGCTGCAGAATCTCCTGCAGCAGCGCCGCCTTGTGGCGTTCAAACTGCGGTTCGGTCACCGCCTGTTCAGTGACCATCTGGATCAGAAATGATTGCGTCGCTGCCTGCAATGCACTGGCGCTAACCGTGGGTGACTGCACCAGAAACGCCAGTCCGGGCACGTCAAACAACGGCCAATTAGAGGCATTTACAACATAACCCAACTGCTGCTGGGTACGCAGCTCTTCAAAATAGTCGGCGCCGATAACCTGCGCCGTCAGTGCTGTCAAGGCCCGGCTTGCCACGGAGTCGTCCGGCGCCTGCATATACCAGAACAACACCGCGTCTTCGTGTTCTATCTCAGCGTCATAAACCGAGGCTTCGCCGTCATTCAACCTGACCACCTCCAGCACGGGTTTCGACACTGGCTGTGCATGTTGCAGCAATGGCTGCAAAGCAGCCTCAACACTGGCAACGGTGGTCTGTGCATAGTTACCACTAATCAATACATCGACCTTGGTGCCGGCCCAAAACTGCTGCGCGAAGGCGTCCACAGATTTGGGGTCCAGGGCTTTTAGTTCCGCAATTATCTGTTCTTCTGCCCACCCACCGGAGACCAGCAAGCGCCGTGCCTGACGGATCACCTGGCTGTAGGCGCGCGTGGATTTCAGGTCTTCCAGGCTGCGAATCAAATCGGCGCGAATGTTTGCAAAGCGATGATTGTCCAGGTCGGCATGGACTATGGAGTTCACTATTTTCTGCAACAGGATCAACTGCTTGTCGTTATAGCCACTAACCTTGAGACTCACGCCCCGCGCATGGGCAAAAATACTGAAGTTGAGACCGGCCAGATAGGCGGGATAGGTGTACTCGTTGACGGCATCCTGTAGCAGGCTGAGGTAGAGCTGGGCGGCGGCAGCAGCGGCGGCAGTATCGTTTACCTTGCCACTGCGAAAGCCGGCATAGATCGCTCCCTTGGGCAGCCGAAACTCATCGTCCTGTCGATACCATATTCGCAGGCGCGGCTGCTCTTCGAGTAGTACCGGCGTGGCTGGATTATCAATCGGCTCGGGTACCAGCTCCACATTCTCGGCGATAAACTCATTGGGAGCGGGAAGATGCAGGCGCTCATCCATTTGGGTATCAGACAGCACGCGCCAACTGCCCTCGCCCGGCGCCAGCGTGCGCACTGAATACGGCGTGGCGTAAAACTCGCTCTCGCGGTCTACCGCTACATCCTTGTCGACCAGTGTGATAAGCACATTCTCAGCGGTGATGTAGCGCTCGATAATCTCCCCGATCAGGGCCGGCTGGTAGTCTTCCATTACATAGGCGCCGCGCAGCACGTCCACCGGCGCATACAATTGCATGCCATTGGACAAGCCACTCACAGTATGGATCGGCTGAGCTTCTGGCCGAAAACGAAACTGCAGGGCGCTGAGTTGGCCCTGCTCTCGGTACAGCTCCTGCTGTGGTCCGGCCTTTTCCAGCATGCGGATGTACTGGAACACCTCATCCAACACCTGCCGATACTGCGCCACGCCGGCTGCGGTGAGGCTAATGCTGATATCAAAAGCAGAGCCGCCGCGGTATACGATGCCGGCGCCGGCGCCCAGCCCTTCCGCCCATCCCGCTGATTTCAGGGTCGACAAAAGGCTGCCCTCGCCCTCGTGACCGATCAGGTTGCCGATATAGGCCAGCGGCTTGCTGCGATAGCGAGCACTGTAATCCGGCATGGGAAAGGACAGTTGCAGCCTTCGCCGGCTGGCTTGCGGGCGGATAGTCAACAGCATGGGCAGGCTGTCGCTCAGGTATAAGGGCACCTCGATAGCAGCCACCGTGGTGTGGCGATTCGGCACCGCAGAGAAGATTGATTCCACCAGTGTCTGCAATGTGTCCAGATCCTCGCTGCCCAATACGGTCAAAGCCATCAAATTGGCAGAGTAGTAGCGACGATAGAAAGCCAGTAAATCCGCACGCACCGCCTGCCCAGGCCTGCCGGCCAAGGTCTCACTGGTGCCGACACCGAGTATGCTATAGGGGTGGGCGGGGTTAACCACTTCCCGAATCACATCCAGGGTGCGACGGCCATCCGTATTCAGACCCATCCGGTACTCGGCATCGACGGCATTCACTTCGCGTTCTACATACTCGGCATCAAAGCGGGGCGCCACAAAAAACTGCCCAAACCGGTCCAGCGCTGCCGGCAGTTTTGCCGCGTCGACATCAAAAAAGTAATTGGTGTGTTCAAAGGCGGTATAGGCGTTGCGCGAACCGCCATGCTCACTGATAAAGCGTGCGTATTCTCCAGAATCGGGGTATTTGTCCGTACCCAGGAACAACATGTGCTCCAGAAAGTGTGCCAAACCGCCTCTGTCAGCGGGATTACTGGCACTGCCAACATACACGTCCAGGGACGCGGCGGCCTTTTGTGTATCGGGATCGGATATCAACAGCGCGCGCAGACCATTGTCCAATTGAAGGTAGCGATACTCCTTACTGTCGTTGGCACTCTGTACGGGGACCAGTGACGCCTCTGGCGGCGGCGAAGGCTGATGGCAGCCCTGCACCAACAAAGCCAACACCACCACCAACAACAACAACACGGTGCTGCCCCACTGCCAAATTCGTGGGCGGCGAGATCGCAACATGGAGTTCTCCAATATCAGTTATCAGGCTGCGGCCAGGCATCTATGACGGCTTTGACCAGGGTTGCCAGCGGAATGGCAAAAAATACCCCCCACATGCCCCAGACACCGCCAAAAAACAGTACCGCGAGAATAATGGCTACCGGATGCAGGTTTACCGCTTCAGAAAACAGCAGCGGCACCAGTACATTGCCATCGAGAGCCTGGATAATCATGTAGACCGCGATAACCGTGTAAAATTCAGAACCCAGCCCCCATTGAAACAAGGCGATTATCACCACCGGCGCGGTAACCACCATGGCGCCAATGTAGGGAATAATTACCGAAAGGCCCACCAACAGCCCCAGCAAAGCCGCATAATTAAGCCCAAACCAGGTGAAGGCGAAGTAGCTGACGGCGCCGACAATTATTATTTCGATAAGCTTGCCACGCGCGTAATTCGACACCTGGTCATTCATTTCTATCCAGATGCGATTCAACAGGGGTCTTTCGCTGGGCAGGAACGCCCCCATCCAGCCGAGAATTTGATCGCGGTCCTTGAGAAAGAAAAATACCAACAGCGGCACCAGGATGGCATAAATCATAACCACCGCCATACCCGGTATGGAGGCGACAGAGAAAGACACTATACTTTGTCCAAGCAGTGCCAACTCGCCCTGCGCCAGGCTCAGTGCCTCACTAATCTGCGGCTCGCTAATCAACTCCGGGTAGCGCTCTGGCAATACCGCCAGCCAATCTCGACCCTGCTCGAACATGCGCGGAATCTCAGCGGACAGGCTCACCAGTTGCCGCCACACCAGCGGCAGCAATAAAAACAGAAAGCCAAAAAACAGGCCGACAAACACCAGGAAGGAAAAACTCACGCCCACCCACTGCGGCAGGCCTTTACCGGTCAGGAAGTTGCTGATGCCCTGCATCAGGTAAGCCAGCACTATCGCCGCCACCAGCGGTGCAATGATGTCGCCGACGGTGAGCAGCAATACCAGCGCCACCGCCAGCAACACCACCAGCAGCATCGACTCTTCCTCGAAGAAATAGCGCTCGTACCACTTCTGGAAAATTTCGAGCATGGCTAAGCCTCCGGCCCCACTTTTTCGAGCACGTGTATATACACACCGTCGCACTCATCGCTGCGTATCAATCGGTGTCCGGACTGCTCTGCAAACACCTGGAAATCCCTGACTGAACCCTGGTCTGTGGCTAACACCCGCAGTCGTTCGCCGGCGGCCATGCTATTGAGGGCGCGTTTCGCCTTCAACAAGGGCATCGGGCACTGCAATCCCTGAGCATCAACTTTATGTTCTGGCTGCTCGGGCACGGGCTCTACTCATCTCTGTCTGTCTCTGGGCCGACCAGTATAGCCACTTCTATAGCCCGGAATATAGCCACGAATATAGTCAGCTCGCGACAGCCGTGGAACTTGGCCCGTGCTTGCAACTCAAACTTCACTCCCCTACAGTAACGGCGGATTCCGCAACTCGAGTGTTCTCATCTCAATCCTGGGTAAAATCATCGCGCAAGTGCTGCTGGCCGGTGTGCTTTTTGTAGCCAGTGCCAGTGGCGACCAACAGAAGTTGCCGAAGCTGGGCGCGAGCAGCAATAGCCTGTTTTCTCCGGAACATGAATATCAGTTGGGGCGTGCCTGGCTACGCATGTTTCGCAGCCGCGCGCCTACTCTGGACGACGATCCCCTTCTGCAGGACTACCTGGAAGACCTGATCTACCGGCTGGTTCCTCACAGCGAACTGGAAGATCGCCGCATTGAAGTCGTTATTGTCGATAACCCGATACTCAATGCATTTGCCGTACCCGGTGGAGTCATTGGTATTCACACAGGTGTGCTGCTCTACGCCCAAACCGAGGATGAACTGGCAACCGTACTGGCTCACGAAATTGCCCACCTTAGCCAGCGACATTTTTCTCGCGGCGTGGAGGAACAACAGAAGAACAAGCCGCTGGTGCTGGCTGGCATGCTGGCGGGAGCCATACTGATGGCCACCATCGGCAGTGACGCCGGACTCGCTGCAATTTCGACTACACGGGCGGCGGCGCTGGATGCGCAACTGAGTTTCAGTCGCAGCCATGAACAGGAGGCGGACAGAATTGTCGATCAGACCATGGTCAATGCAGGTATGGATCCACATGCTGCGCCGGCCATGTTTGAACGCATGCTACAGGCCAGCCGCTATTCCGGCGGCAAGCATATACCGGAATATCTGCGCACCCACCCACTGTCTGAAAACCGCATTGCCGATGCCCGTAACCGGGCCAGGCGCCACCCGGTTGTAGCAAATGAACCCAGTCTGCCCTTTCAGTTAATGCGCGCCCGCATGCAGGTTCATCACGCCCGGACACCGCAGGTAGCCGCCGCCAGGTTTCGAAATAGCCTGGCGGGGGAACCGCGCTCGCACGAAGCTGACCGCTATGGCCTGGTATTGGCACTGAGTAATAGCGGCCAGAGCGGTGCAGCCATTGCGGAACTGGACGGACTGCAACGAGAGCACCCCGAGCAACTGGAGTACATCGTTGCCCGGGCTGAAGTGGATATGAGCATCGGCGAGGCTCAATCAGCTATTCGGTCGCTGCAGCGCGAGCTGCAGCTATATCCGGGTAACCACGCGCTTACCATGACCTACGCCCGCGCCATGATCCGCAACGACGAAGCGCACATCGCCGAGCAGGTGCTACTGGCACAGAGCCGGGAGAAGCCAAATGATCCGGGCTTATGGCATTGGCTGGCTGAGGTGCAGGGGCTTGCTGGAGACATTATCGGACTGCATCAATCCCGGGCTGAATATTTTATACTCCGTGGCGTGTTCGACGAAGCAGAGCGGCAACTGCGGTACGCTATGGATATGTCCATAGGTGACTATCACACTACCGCCAAAATCAACCAGCGCCTGAAAGACCTTGCTGAACTGCGCAGGTACATGAAGTTTTTAAAATAGGGGTCAGAGTCTGAACTCTGACCCCTTGTCCACAGATCAATGCAATTGGCGGGCAAAATCCAGCATGCGCTGTAGCGGCACCATGGCCTGCTTGCCGATACCGGGATCGACAAATATTTCATTGTCTGCGCGCTCGAATACACCGGCCAGCGATTCCAGTTCATTCATTGCCATCCACGGACAATTGGCGCAGCTACGACAGGTAGCACCGTGACCGGCGGTGGGGGCGATAATCAACTCTTTGTCGGGAACCCGCTGTTGCATCTTGTAGAAAATGCCCTGGTCGGTGGCAACGATAAACTGCTGCTGCGACATCTCCACGGCTGCATTGATAATCTGCGTGGTCGAGCCGACCCGGTCTGCCAGCGCTATGACAGACGCGGGAGACTCGGGATGCGCCAACACGGCCGCATCCGGATACACCTTTTTCAGATCTTTCAGTGCGCGCGCCTTGAACTCCTCGTGGACAATGCAGGCGCCATCCCACATAAGAATATCGGCGCCGGTTTGTCGCTGCACATAATCCCCCAAATGGCGGTCTGGAGCCCAGATAATTTTCTCGCCCTCATCGTGCAGGTACGCGGCCACATCGAGGGCGATGCTGGAGGTTACCACCCAGTCAGCGCGCGTCTTTACAGCCGCAGATGTATTGGCATATACCACCACTTTCCGATCAGGATGCTGATCGCAGAACGGAGCAAACTCCTCGATAGGGCAGCCAATATCCAGCGAACAAGTGGCCTCCAGCGTGGGCATTAAAACCCGCTTCTCCGGGGTTAGGATCTTGGCGGTCTCACCCATAAACTTCACGCCGGCCACAATCAGGGTAGTGGCTTTATGGTCGTGGCCGAAACGGGCCATTTCAAGGGAGTCACTGACACAGCCACCGGTTTCTTCCGCCAGGGCCTGGATTTCCGGCGCGGTGTAGTAGTGCGCCACCAGCACCGCGTCCTCCTGCTGCAACTGCGCCTTGATACGATCCATAAGGGCGCGCTTCTGCTCTTCTGAAAGTTGTTTTTGCTCCGTGTGATCCAGGTGCTGTTCTACCTGTTTGCGGATAATTTCCAGACGGTCGCTGGCAATACTCATGGTGCTGGTTACGTCGTCAAATGTACCGCCCAGTTTACCACAAATACCCACTCTGATTGAATGGCGGATTGAAATTCACCCTACTTGGGCGAGAGCTGCATGGCCTGAATTTCTGCCGGGCGACGTGCGCCGGTTCACCGACTACCGCGAAAGTTCGCAGCATTTCAATTCCCTGTTCATTTCAACCATTGGGGCCAGTCTGCACTGATCGTGGATTGCCATTGGGGTGTGCGGCGCTCGAAGTAGGCCATACCGCCCGCTACGGCATCGGGCTTGCCCATACTGTGATGCAGCGCCTTTGTCTCCAGTTCGATAAGCTCACCTACCTGCATATCCAGCGCCCGCCACAGCAGCCGCTTGTGCATGCCCATCACCAGGGGTGAGCAATTGGCAGCCATGTCCCTGGCTATCTCCAGTGCGGTTTCAAGCACGTCGGCGGCGGGCACTGCCCTGCCCGCCAGTCCCCACTGTGCGGCCTCATTGCCCGTTATGCGCGGTGCGCGTACCACCAGCTCGAAGGCACGCTCAAACCCGACCAGGCGTGGCAGCAAATACTCACAGGCGAAGTCGGCCACGACACCGCGTCGATTTTGCAAAAAACCATATTTTCCCTGCTCGGCAAATACCCGCATGTCCGCTTGCAGGGCAATACCCAGGCCAACCCCGATGGCGTGACCGTTGCAGGCCGCGATCACCGGCTTGCGCACGTCCCAGGCCTGGAAGCTCAATGGGCAGGAACTAAAGTCGAGCTCCCTGCCCTCGGCGTCAAAGGTTGCGCCGCCGCCACTCATATCGGCGCCGGCGCAAAAAGCCTCGCCGGCACCGGTGACCACAACCACGCGCACGTCGTCATCCTCATCACAACGCCGATAGAGTTCACCCAAACCATCCATCATCGCGCCGCTGAGGGTATTCATGGCATCGGGGCGATTGAAGGTAATCAGCCCTATGCCGCCTTCTTGCGGTGTAAATAAAATCTCGTCTGTCATTGGTTATGCATCCATCAGCTTATCTGCACAGCATAGCGGCGAACTGCGGCGGCGCAATGACAGCACCGGCCAACAATCTCCGGCACTTGCACTACAAAGACATAAGAGCAGGCTAGCCCCCATATCCAGCTATTGCGAAAATAAAGCCATTTTTACTGGAAATCCTCTGAATAACTGCATATAACTGACTGTAATATATAGAATAAAAATATATTGCGCAGACCTTGGAACTCGCTTAGGGGGTCTGTGGGCCTAAGGAACACACTGATGATTTCTGAAGACAAGGCTGATCACCTATTCCTGTCAGCCGCACTGGAGCGCGCCATTCCCGCGCGCCCCGGAAACTGACTACATGCTGCGCCTGGCGCAAAAAAAATGACGTCAGCGTACCCATCATTGTCATCCTTTGCGCTCACCGGTGCACTCAATCGCACAGGCTTCAGGGCTCATGTATAAGCGCCTCGCCAACAAAAAGCGCATTACCGACAGTGTGGCTCGCATGGGAGGCGATGAATTCGCCATTGTGTTGGAGGATGTAAGTGACGAATCCAACGTGCAGATGATTGCCGAGAAAATGATGGCCGCCATGATGCAAGCCAAGAGCATCCCCGGTAACAGGTATTTTGGCTACACCGACCAAATCAGTTTTGGCAGGTCAAGTAGTAGCTTCAATCTGGCGGCAGATCTGCGTCTGGGCGGTCGACGATTTTGGCACCGGCTATTCCTCTCTGAATTACCTTAAACGGTTTCCTGCCTGGGCTCAATCAGCGGTTCCAGTGCGCGTACGGCATCAAGATAATGCCCGTGCATGACTTCTATTTGCCGGGTCAGTGATGTTGGCGCGAAGCTCATTCAACTTACTGTGAACATCACTCTTGAAATTTACAAACACCCAGTATATTCCGATAGAGAAATGATACTGAACTCTGGGTCTTGATAGCCGCTATCCAGGTGCTCGCTATGCAGCCTGATGGTTCTGTTCAGTAACGATCTTAAAGAGTTGTTGTTTGGAGCCGCTCGCCAATAGCGGAGGCTCTTGGCCGTGTTTTATCGAACTGTCGGCGATTCCTCCGGCAGGCTTTGGATCGCCTCATATTGTAGAGGTGCGATACGAAGATGCCTGCCAATCGTTCATAGCGGGGGAGCCTAAACAACCGCCAGGCACGGTCACCAGGCTTTTTGGTGGCGGGTCCGGAGAGTGTGCCATGCAGCTCATCCGGTTCGGCCGGAAGGCGTCGATCCGCTGCCGTATATTTGCTCGTAAAGCCATTACCTGCACTGGGGCGGGGTTGAAGTTGTCCCCGTTTGAGCCAGGTTCTGGTCAGCCGTTTTATCTGCATCCGCGAATAGCCACTGACATGTGTCCAGAGAGAACTCGACAGCCCGGGTGCCGTCAAGCAAGGCTCGCACCTGCTCCAGATTTCAGACTCATTTCGTGTTGGAAACACGGCCCCCGTTCAGTATCACCTCGTATTGGAAGAGGCTCGAAGTTGATTAATGTATGTACATATTGTAAATATAGACAATGCTATTTGAGTGGGATGAACCCAAAAATCAGGCCAATCAGCAAAAGCACGGGCTGAGCTTTGAGGAAGCGGCACTGGTATTCGAAGGCCCGGTACTGACCCGCATTGACAGGCGCACAGATTACGGCGAAGTGCGCAAGATCAGTACAGGCATGACGTTACCCGCATCATCTCCGCACGATTGGCAAACAGAAAAGAGAGGAGGGCATATGATGAGTACTGTCAGAAAATCGCTCAGTGACCTGTCGATCTCGAAAGAGCGATTAAAGGAATTGAGTGAAAGATCAGATAAATCTATAGATTACAGCGACATCCCCCCGCTGCATGTGGATTTTTTTGAGCATGCGGAGTTGGTCTACCCACCTGGGGAAAAGTCCGTCACTATCCGCCTGGACGCCGATGTTCTGGCGTGGATGAAAGCGCAAGGCCAAGGCTACCAGAGCCGGATTAATGCCATCTTGCGGGCCTACTACGAAGCGCATCGGCATGACTAAAGTTGATTGTTATCCGTGGGTGATCCTGCCCCTCAATGATGGACATCCTGTTAAGCGAGTAAACTACGCAACAGAGGTGAACTATGTGTTTATGGATGAACATGCAGGCTTTTTTCGGGTGCCAACAATGAGCCAGGTTCTGGGGGGTCTCCCGCAGCGGGTTGTACGCCTGGCGCCGCCGGGGAAGGCAGCCCTGTACCCGGCAGCTGTACCGCACTCAACTGGATACCGCAGTTAGAAGCGCTTTTGTTGCCGGTAAAGGCCGCGCTGGGTCGCCCGGATTGGTGCTGGATTTAGCGGAGTCTGGGTATCCGTACAACCGAAAGACGGTGGCGAGGAGTCTGCGCCGAAAGCTTTTTTCATTCTCTCAGAGTCGAAGCCATTCGTGGAGAGCGCTTCGCTTCCCGGCAGGATCTGCGGCAGACCATATTTGAGTACATCAAGGTAGACTACAATCGAACCCGCCGACCCAGCGCCAACGGCTACATCAGCCCGCCGGCGTTTGAGACAAAACATGTCGCCTGGCAAAGTGTCCACTGTTGGTGGGCAGGATCACCGGTTATGTGCCTCCACCGCCGCACGCTTTGATCCTGATCAAACTCTGTGACGGCTGACCCTGCCAGAACTTTACGGTATAGTAGCGCCCCTTTTTCAGTGCTGATGAGAACATTGCAAATGCCGGACCAAAAGGTGCGCGACATACTGGTTACCAGCGCCCTGCCCTACGCCAACGGGTCGCTGCATCTGGGCCACCTGCTGGAGCAGGTGCAAACCGATATCTGGGTGCGATTCCAGAAATCGCGCGGTCACAACTGCCACTACGTGTGCGCCGATGATGCCCACGGCACCGCCATCATGCTCACCGCCGAGCAGCTCAGCATTAGCCCTGAACAGCAAATCCGGCAGATGCAGGCAGAGCACGAGAGAGACAGTGCTGACTTCCTGATCGGCTTTGATAATTTTTACAGTACCCACACCGAGGAAAACCGGTTTTTCTCCGCGCAGATTTACACGCGTCTGCGCGACAATGGCCATATAGCCGTGCGGGAGATCACCCAGGCCTTCGACCCGGAAAAACAACTGTTTCTGTCAGACCGTTATATCAAGGGTAGCTGCCCCAGGTGCAAGACCCCCGATCAGTACGGCGACAACTGTGAGGCCTGCGGCGCCACCTATAGCCCGGCTGAACTGATAGATGCGGTTTCGGCCCTGTCCGGCGCCAAGCCGGTAGACAAGCAATCCGAACATTATTTCTTCACTCTGCCGGCTTTCAGCGACATGCTGCGCGAGTGGACTACCAGCGGCACACTGCAACCGCAAATAGCCAACAAGCTGGCCGAATGGCTGGACGGTGGCCTGCAGGAGTGGGATATCAGCCGCGATGCGCCCTACTTCGGCTTTGAAATTCCCGATGCGCCCGGCAAGTACTTTTATGTCTGGCTGGACGCACCGATTGGCTACATGGCCAGCCACAAAAACCTCTGCGAGCGTGAGGGAATCGATTTCGAGCGCTACTGGCTGCCCGGCTCGAAGGCTGAGCTGTATCACTTTATCGGCAAGGACATCATCAACTTTCACGGCCTGTTCTGGCCGGCAATGCTGAGCAGTGCCGGTTACCGCACGCCTACCGCTATTTTTGTGCACGGTTTCCTGGCCGTAAACGGCACCAAGATGTCCAAGTCACGTGGCACCTTTATCAAGGCGCGCACCTACCTGGATCACCTGGATGCGCAGTACATACGCTACTACTTTGCCGCCAGGCTGAGCAGCGCGGTGGATGATATCGACCTCAACCTGGAAGATTTCATCCAGCGGGTAAACTCCGACGTGGTTGGCAAGGTAGTGAATATCGCCAGCCGCTGCGCCGGCTTCCTGCACAGGGGTTTCGATAATACGCTCACCGAAAACTGCTCTGAAGCTGCGCTACTGCAAGAATTTATTGCTGCCGGCGACGGCATTGCCCAGTTGTACGAGCAGCGCGATTTCAGCAAGGCCATTCGCGAGATCATTGCCCTGGCCGATCGCGCCAATCAATACATCGATGAGAAAAAGCCCTGGCTGCCGGCCCGGCAAGACGGCAAGGCAACCGAGGTACACGACGCCTGTTCAGTGGGCATCAACCTGTTTCGGGTACTGATGGTCTACCTCAAGCCGGTGCTACCGATTATGGCCGAGAAAGCTGAAAGCTTCCTGCAATGCTCACTGGACTGGACTGTGCTGGACCAGACCCTGCTGGGCCACCGGATCGCCAAATTCAAGCCATTGATAACCCGCATCGAGGCAAAGCAGGTAGAAGCGATGGTGGAGGCCAGCAAGGAACAACAGGTGGCAGCGAGTGCCAACGCGGCGGCGCCTGGGGAAAATGCAATGAATGAAGACAACATCGACTTTGACAGCTTCGCCAAGGTCGATCTGCGGGTGGCAAGAATCATCAAGGCCGAGCATGTGGACGGTGCCGATCGCCTGTTGCGACTCACTCTGGATATGGGAGAAGCTGCACCGCGCAACGTCTTTGCCGGCATTAGGGAAGCCTACCCCGAACCCGAGCTACTCGGCGGCAAGTTGTGCGTATGCGTTGCCAACCTGGCGCCGCGCAAAATGAAGTTTGGCGTATCGGAGGGCATGGCGCTGGCGGCAGGTCCCGGCGGCAAGGATATCTACCTGATTGAGCCCCATGAGGGCGCCAAGCCGGGCATGCAGGTTAAGTAACTACGGGGAAAACGACTCTCACATACCTTGCATTTTGAAAGTTAGACTTTTATTATGCGTAGTATGGAAAGGCAATACCTAACACTAATCCACGAATACATGGACTACTTTCCCTGTGTAGTGATTGTCGGTGCCAGACAGACAGGCAAGAGCACTCTGATTGACATGACGACCGGTGAACGGGAACTTTTTGACCTCGAAGCCAGGGCCGATTACGACCAGATTGCCAATGATCCAGACCTGTTCCTCAGACTTCACAAGCAACCCATTGCTATCGACGAAGCCCAGTTACTGCCAGAAATTTTTCCGGCGCTGCGAGTAGCCATAGATAAAGACCGCCAAACCTGTGGGAGATATCTGCTGTCTGGCTCCAGCTCGCCAGAGTTGCTAAATGCCATCTCTGAATCCCTGGCGGGCCGTGTAGGTATTATCGAAATCGCCCCCTTCAGTTATTCCGAAACACGCTCTATCGACAATCCCATGCTGCTGAACCTGTTCTCCAACAATGTTTCAGCCGACGACCTTCTACAGCAGGCGGCGACAAGCTCGGCCACAGGTGATGGTAATGACATCGACAGATACTGGTTTCATGGGGGCTACCCCGAGCCGTGGCTAAGGAGATCAGAACGATTCAGTGCAGTGTGGTACGAGCAATACCTCAAGACCTATGTAGAACGCGATGTCGCGCGGCTGTTCCCAAATCTCAACACCGTTCGCTTCCGCCGTTTTATCGAGCTGCTGGCGGGCTGCTGCGGTGCAATTATCAACTACTCCAGTATTGCCAAAATACTGGACGTATCACAACCCACGGCCCGGGACTATTTCGACATTGCCCACGGTACGTTCCTCTGGCGTACGATTCCTGCCTACAGCAAGAACACCCGCAAGCGGGTTTCCAAACACCCCCGCGGTTATCTCAGAGACACAGGCCTGCTACATCATATTCTGCAAATCCCATCGCACCGACGCCTGCTCTCCCACCCGCAAATGAGGGCGAGTTGGGAGGGTATGGTCATTGAAGAAATCCTCAGATCCCTGAATGCGGCGGGGGTGCAGCACTCGCCGTATTACTATCGCACCGCCGGTGGTGCAGAAGTCGATTTGATCGTAGCGGGACAATTTGGCCTGATTCCATTCGAAATAAAGCACACCCAAAGCGTCAACCTGCGGCACTTGCGCGCTATTCGCGATTTCGTGGCAGAGTTTGACTGCAATTTTGGCGTCATCGTCAACAACGATGAAAAAGTCAGGCGCTACGATGAAAAATTGCTGGGGATACCTTTTTCGCTGCTGACCGGGGGGTCAAGCTCCAGCATCGGGTAAGCACTCCCCCAATCTCCAACCACGCCCTGCGCTCTGGTAGCAGGACCCTGTCGCAGGCAGCATCGCACTGCGCCGGGCATTGTGCCCACCGCTGGTAAGTACAAAGGTCAGCTCACCGTGGGTCAGGTACTGGGTGTGCATAAGATAAGGTCTGCGCGTTCCATCGCCGTGCCCAAATAGCCCTCCTTCCACATCGGCTTTTCAAGGACAGACAGCTGGCTGGCGCTGACAAAACGGGTAATCTCCCCAGCCTCGCTGAAATCGGCCTGGGCTGCAAACAAAGAGATACTCTGTAGACGATCATCATCAATTCGATTGATGCCCAACCCGGGGGTGAAAAGCACTATCGCTCCGCCACCATCAGAGTCGAAGTACTGCCCGCAATTGATACCGGCAACTGGAAGGCAGGCGCGCTCGATGAGCATATGGCCGATGTACGAAGCCTGTTTCTGAAGGCTCTGGACCAACAGAATACAGCTTAAGCCACCCAGGCAAGGTATCAATATCATCAGGACAAAATCACCTTCATCAAAAACTTTTCGCAAAGACCACGATATCAAGTACAACTGATTGGCCCCCACGCCAACAATTCATTGTAGCGCGCTGGGGATTTGCTAAAATCGCCGCTCAGCCAGGTTTATCTATTAGCAACAAATAGAAATGTCCGGTTCTGTAGCAAATAGATTGTCTGCTTTTGCTTTGATCGTTGGAAGGCTCCCGGGGGCCGTGGTGAATCGATAGGCTACCATCGGTATAACGCAGAATCCGGACCCTCGCCTTCACATAATGGCAGCGGTGACGATCGGCCGGGATCTGCAATACCCGTCCTTCAAAGTGCACACAGTTGTCCTTCCTCACCGTCCGCTCGAAACGCCCGCACAGGATGTCATCCGGCACCGCTATATCCCGGCACGCCACAAAGGCTAAGCCATCTGCCGGCGGCGGCTGTGTAAACTCCGCGTTGTGAGCCGGCAGGCAGGTCTCTGTGAGATACCGATTGGCTGCCTTCATCTCTGTGATACCGGCCAGGGCCAACTCCTTGAGGCGGTCCCGGTGCGTGCTGAATACGCGTTCAGAGCGGCCTCCGGCGAATAGGCCGGGATCATCGCTGCCCAACTGGCCCATAGCCCGTCCAAACTGGGTCAGGTTGACCGTGTCCACATTCCCATCTGCCGCCCGTGTGGTCCAGTAATGGCTGCCACGGTCTGTATGCAAAGAGCAAAATAACCCCCGACCTTCGATGATGTCACGAACACCCTGAAAACTGCTCCGCGTTCCTTCCTCATCGCAGCAGAACATCGAGTAGTGTGCATTCGTGGCATCATCCATGGTCACGATCAGGTCCCAGTCCTGCCCGGCACCCATAGATGCCGGCTGCGATAGCGGTCCACCGGGCGCATGACCTCGTCGACCGGGGCGCGGCGGTGCGATATCTGCGATAACCGTTTGTCGATGAGGCCCTCCAGGCCCGCGTCCTCGAACCTCATCAGTCGGGTCTCCTGTAGCCACTCTGTCCGTCTCATAAGCACCCCTCCTCGGGGCATTATGAGAACCGGACAGATCATGTGCTACAAGACCGGACAGTTTATGTGTTACTAACATCAGAAAAAAAGAGGCTTGCCAGAGTCGATTAAATAAAGAAATATAAATAATTGTCTAGACAATTTCTCTAGACCCTAGATAATGCTCTGATGTCTATTGAGAATGAAATACGCCGTATAGCGGATAAATATGCCGACAACCTGAAATCCCGTGTTGAACAACGCGTGAAGGAAATGGGAGCCGATGATAATAGTCATTTTTTGATTTATCGGGTGTTAGGCATCACCGATGAAGAAGGAAAATTGATTGATGTTTATCAGAATAAAGGTCGATTCCTCTATAAACACGCAGGATCATTTTTAGAAGAAGCTACAAAAGCATGCTTTTTGGAAAAATTCCCAGATTCCGGCTCGGTACGCATTCCAAACACGATTGGACAACGCCCCAAGACCTTCGAAATTGATTGTTTAGTTAAAGAACGCGATGCAATTGAAATTAAATGGCGCGATGCGACAACAGACGGCGACCATATCACCAAGGAACATACCCGCATGCAGAACGTCAAAAATGCGGGATACAAACCTATTCGCGTGATGTTTTACTATCCAAACAGGACGCAAGCGCAACAAATTCAAAAAACATTAGAAACACTTTATGCGGGAGTAGAGGGCGAGTATCACTATGGCTATGATGCATGGAATTATGTCCAACAATATACCGGAGTTGATCTTAAAGGGATTCTGGAAACTATAGCGACAGAGCGGGCACATGGTAATTAGACCACAGACGCATACGGGCGATTGTCTTGATGTCTTGCAAAAGATGGAACCGGAATCAGTTGATCTTATTTATGTTGATCCGCCATTTTTTACACAAAAAGTGCATGATTTAACAACGCGTGATGGATCAACAAGTTTTAGCTTTAGGGATATTTGGGATAGTGACAGTTCATACGCTGATTTTATTTATCAGCGAATAGCCCGCGCGCGCGATGTCTTAAAGAGTTCAGGCAGTCTGTTTTTTCATTGTGATAAATCAGCTTCGCATATAGTTCGTTTGATGCTTGATAGTATTTTTTCACCCGATCATTTTCAATCCGAAATAATTTGGCATTTTAAAAGATGGTCAAATGCCAAGAAGGGATTATTACCTGCTCACCAGACGATTTTTTTCTATTCTAAGACCGATAAATTCAAATTCAACACTTCTTATCAGGAATATTCGCCCTCGACCAATGTAGACCAGATCATGCAAAAGCGTGTGCGCGATGAGCGTAACAAGTCTATTTACGCTCGTAATAAGAGCGGAAAAGTAGTTGGTAATGGATTGAAAAAGGGCGTTCCTCTATCGGATGTTTGGGAGATACCGTTCCTCAATCCCAAAGCTAAAGAACGGGTTGGCTATCCTACGCAGAAACCTGTTCTTTTAATGAACAGGATTATAGAACTTGTGACCGAAGAAGAGGATGTTGTTCTAGATCCATTCTGCGGTAGTGGGACGACGCTTGTTGCGGCACAGGTTTTGAACCGCAATTCTATAGGCATCGACATTGCGGAAGAAGCAATTGCGCTGACTAGAAGCAGGCTCGAAAACCCTACTGTTACAGGTTCAGCATTGCTTGATAAGGGAAAGGAATCCTATCGACAACATGACTCCTTTGCATCCAGTCACATGGTTGGAATTGATTATGTGCCGGTGCATCGAAATAGGGGTATAGACGGACTACTAAAGCAGGAAATTAACGGTTCCCCCGCGTTTATTCGCGTACAACGTGACAGTGAAAGTATAGGCCAAGCAGTCGCCGCCTTAAAGAAAGCGGCAAAAAATAAAGGCGACTGTAGCTTAGTTGTTATTGCTACGTGTGACGATTTATTGGGTTTTAGAGCCACCTCAGATATTCATTTAGTTCCATCAACATCGTTTGCAATTACCGATCTGTTGAAAGGTCGGCAAGAGCCAATAGTGGCTCTTACTAAATAAAAGGTGAATAATGGCTGATGAACGAAAGCACAAGCATCTAGAACTGATTCAAGGCGTTATTAATCGCCTGTCTACAAATTCGTTTTTATTGAAGGGGTGGAGTGTTGTTCTAGTTTCTGCGTTATTTGCGCTTTCCGCAGCCGATAGTCGCCCCGCTTTTGTGTTTTTAGCCTATATCCCTGTAATTATTTTTTGGGGATTGGACGGTTTTTTCCTATGGCAGGAACAACTTTATCGAAAACTCTATGACCATGTTCGAGCTTTAAAAGACAATGATATAGATTTTTCTATGAACACAACACTTTTTAAATCAGATAGTGCAACGTGGGTCAACGCGACATTATCTAAAACACTCATACCGTTTCACGGCGTTCTGATTTTTGCTGTTATCGTCGTTATGGTTTTAACAATCACTGCGCAGGGGTAGTACATCATGGCAAGGACATGTTTTTTTAGCTTTCGATACCGCAACGTTTTTCGGGTAAATCAAATTCGGTCTATGCCTAACATTATTGGTAATGCCGCGGCTGGTTTTAGGGATTCGTCGCTTTGGGAAGACGCAAAAAAAGCGAGGCGCGGATAAAGAAAATGATCGATGATGCCTTGCACGGCACATCGGTTACGGTTGTCTGCATCACCTACGGCATTAGTACCAGAGAATGGATCAACTACGAAATCGACGAATCCTTAGACCGTGGAAATGGTCTTTTGGGTATCCGAATTCACCATTTGGCAGACCCAAGTTTTCCTGATGAACGAGTCGGCACAGCTCCCAGCCAGATCGAAAAAAACGGGTTCAAGATTTACAAGTACACAAACAAAGACAAGCTCGCTCAACATATTGGGGAAGCCGCGAAATTGGCAGGTCGATAACTATTAATTTTCTCTTAAATCCATTCGTGTACTGTATTTGTTAAGAACAAGAGAAAGAAACGCCATGAATGGACAAGGCGGCCTTTTCAAGTCGGGATATTTAAGGGGTTTGAAGCTCAAAGGAACGGTTTTGTACGCTGAGCTACAAACCACTGATTTATTGGTATTTTTTGTTCGTAACATCAGATCAAATTTCAAACATTCGATCAGACCAATGTTCATAGACTGTACGATATTTAGACGTTTCAGCCTCAAAAATCGATTTGGTTATCCTTAGCGTACGTTTTCGGATGCCTATGAGAACCGGACAGATCATGTGCTACAAGACCGGACAGTTTATGTGTTACTAACAGTCCTGACGGCTCTGTATTGCGCCGGCGGCACTGGAACTATAAACTAATAGGCGTTAGTTAGCGCGATCTTGCGAGGCGCAGTATATGTTGGCGGATTATTCCATTGTGTTGATCGGGGCAATCCTGGTCAACAACTTCGTTCTGGTCCAGTTTTTGGGCCTGTGTCCGTTTATGGGCGTCTCCAACAAACTTGAAACTGCCATGGGCATGTCCATGGCAACCACCTTCGTACTAACACTGGCCTCTGCCTGTAGCTACCTGACCTACACCTACCTGTTGCAACCCCTCAACCTGGGCTACCTGAAGACAATCTCCTTTATCCTGGTGATTGCTGTGGTGGTACAGTTCACCGAAATGGTGGTGCGCAAATCCAGCCCGCTGCTGCATCGGGTACTCGGTGTATACCTGCCCTTGATAACCACCAATTGCGCCGTGCTGGGTGTGGCTCTTCTCAACATCAACAAAGACCACAATTTCCTGCAATCGCTGTTTTATGGTTTCGGTGCGGCGCTTGGCTTTTCACTGGTGTTGGTGCTGTTCGCCGCCATGCGCGAACGCCTGGCGGTCGCTGACGTACCCGTGCCATTCCAGGGCGCCGCCCTGGGTATGGTTACCGCCGGACTGATGTCGCTGGCCTTTATGGGCTTTGCCGGGCTGGTCTGATTCACAGTGTACGAACTGATTGCGCAATTTCCGTTTATCGCCGCCCTGCTGGCCCTGGTGAGCATGGGCGCCGCTTTTGGCGCACTGCTGGGATTTGCGGCGGAGAAGTTCAAGACGGAAGGCAACCCGATTTCGGAACAAATCAACGGCATCTTGCCGCAGACCCAGTGCGGCCAGTGCGATTATCCGGGGTGTCGCCCCTACTCGGAAGCCATTGCCCGCGGCGATGCCGCCATCAATAAATGCCCGCCCGGTGGAGAGGCCACCATAGCCCAGTTAGCAGACCTGCTCAATGTGGAAGCCATTCCACTGGATGAAGAACACGGCGAAGAAAAGGCAGCCGCGGTGGTGGCCTATATCAGGGAGGACGAATGCATCGGCTGCACCAAGTGTATCCAGGCCTGCCCGGTAGATGCCATTCTCGGCGCCGCCAGGCAAATGCACACGATTATTGTCAGTGAATGTACCGGTTGCGATCTGTGCGTCGAACCCTGCCCGGTAGATTGCATAGACCTGCTCAGCGAACAGACCACCGTGCAAAACTGGCACTGGGAGCTACCTGTTGTAACCCCCACCATTATTGCTACCGACAGGGACAAGGCAGCGTGAGACGCGTCTGGGACTTTCACGGCGGCATCCACCCGCCACAGAACAAGCATCAGTCGCTGCAATCACCGATTCGCCCGGCGGGCATTCCGCCCCGGCTTACGTACCCCCTGTCGCAGCATATCGGTGCGCCGGCCGAACCCATTGTTGAGGTCGGCCGGCAGGTGCTGAAAGGCCAGATGATTGCCAAAGCCGCCGGTTTTATCAGTGTACCCATTCATGCCTCTACCTCCGGCACTGTCACTGCTATCGAAGAACGCCTGATCGCCCACCCCTCCGGACTCAGCGCAACCTGTATCGTGCTGGACAGTGATGGTGAGGATCGCTGGCTAGAGCACAGCGGCGTTGACGATTACCACCAACTCGACAAGCACGCCTTGCTCGCCATTATCCGCGAGGCCGGCATTGCCGGGCTGGGCGGCGCCGGTTTCCCCGCCGCCGTCAAACTGGGCGTCAACCCCAATCAGGGCAAGATCGAAACGCTGCTTCTCAACGGCAGCGAATGTGAACCCTACATCACCGCCGATGACATCCTGATGCGCGACCGGGCCGAGCAGGTAATAGCCGGCACACAGATACTGTCTCACCTGGTGAATCCGCAAGAGACGCTAATCGGGGTCGAAGACAACAAGCCCGCCAGCATTGCCGCCCTGCAGGCCGCCGCCTGGGGCACCGACATCAGCATAGTAGTGTTCCCAACCAAATATCCCTCGGGGGGAGAGAAGCAACTTATAGAAATTCTCACCGGCAAGCAGGTTCCCAGCGGCGGCCTGCCCGCTGACGTGGGCATTGTCTGTCAGAACGTCGGCACTGCTGTTGCCATACACCGCGCCGTGACACACGGCGAACCGCTTATTTCCCGCATTACCACCCTGACCGGCGCCGCCCTGGCGCAAGCACAGAACTATGAAGTGCTGCTGGGCAGCCCCATGGATTTTCTGCTGCAACAAGCCGGCTTCGATCAAGACAGGTGCCGGTGCCTGGTTATGGGCGGGCCGATGATGGGATTTGCCGTACCCGACGCCGCTGTACCGGTAGTGAAAGCCACCAATTGCCTGCTGGCTCCAACGGCAGACGAGTTACCGGCGCCGTCACCGGCGCTGGCCTGCATCCGCTGCGCGATGTGCGCCGAGGTCTGCCCGGCCAGCTTACTGCCCCAGCAGTTATACTGGTTTTCTCAAGCTAAAGAGTACGAAAAGCTGGCAGCACACAACCTGTTCGATTGTATTGAATGTGGCGCCTGCTCCTATGCCTGTCCCAGTAATATTCCCCTGGTCCAGTACTACCGGGCATCGAAGGCAGAAGTGATACAGATGCGCAAAGACCAGGCCAAATCCGATCATTCACGTATTCGCTTTGAGGCCCGACAGGAACGACTTGAACTTGAAGCCGCTGAAAAAGAGGCCAGGCGAAAAGCTCGCATGCAGGCCGCGCAAGAGCGCGCCAGGTTAGCAGCTACCCAGGGCAACGACGCCGCAACAGATCCTGTACAGGCTGCCATAGATCGTGCCAAAGCCAAAAAGGCGGCCGGCGCGAAGCAGGAATTGGCTGCTCTGAAACAGCAGTCGCAGCCGTGAGCATTGAGCGCGTTACCTCACCTCACGCCCACGGGCCACTGTCTACCGCGGCGGTGATGCGCGCTGTTTTATTGGCGACGATTCCCGGCATCGTCGCGCTTACCCACTTCTTTGGCTTTGGCACGCTGGTCAATATTTTCTGGGCCTGCCTAGTGGCGGTAGCCTGTGAAGCCGGCGCGCTGAAGCTGCGCAAGCGTCCCATCGCTTTTTACCTCAATGATGCCAGCGCGCTGGTAACGGCTACGCTGTTGGCTGTCGCCATGCCACCGGGTTCGCCCTGGTGGTTGATCCTGGTCGGTGTGGGTTTCGCGATTCTCATTGCCAAACACCTGTATGGCGGCCTGGGCTACAACCCGTTCAATCCGGCCATGGTCGGCTACGTGGTGTTGCTCATTTCCTTTCCAATACAAATGACCGCCTGGGCCGCACCCGTGGGCGTCAACGCCGCCAACACCCCCGGCTTGTTTGAGGCACTGCTGGCTTGCTTCGCACCGGGCAGCGTCGACGCCATCACCATGGCCACACCACTGGATGTACTCAAGCAGAACAACAGCCTGTTGGTAGATCACCTGTGGCGGCAAAACGCACAGTTCGGCCGCTGGTCAGGCATTGGCTGGGAGTGGGCCAATATTGGCTTTCTGCTGGGCGGTCTGTGGTTACTCTACAAGCGCATATTCAGCTGGCATGCACCCCTGTCGATGCTGGCCGGCCTGACCCTGTTTTCCGCCATTTTCTACGATGGCGGCAGCTCGGCTTCGCTTGGCTCGCCCCTGTTCCACCTGCTGGCCGGCGGCACCATGTTTGGGGCATTTTTTATTGTCACCGACCCGGTAACCTCGGCTGTTTCCAACCGCGGTCGGGTGATCTACGGGGCCTTGATTGGCGCGCTGATCTTTGTCATTCGCGCCTGGGGAAATTACCCGGATGCGGTAGCCTTCGCCGTATTGATCATGAATCTTGCCGCACCGTTTATCGATTACTACACCCAGCCAAAAACCTACGGCCACGGGGGTAATGCCTCATGATGAACAGCTCCATCACCCGCAACAGCATCATGCTGGGCCTGTTCGCCGTGCTGACGACCAATATCATCGCCGGTACCTACCTGGGCACCCGCGAGCGTATTGCAAAATCGCAGCGCAAGGCCGCCGAGCAAGCACTGCTGGAAATCGTGCCGGCTGAGCGCCACAATAACTCCATGCTTGATGACACGTATGCTGTGAACTCCGACACTCAAGGCCTGGGCCTGGCCGGCGACAAACAGATTTTTGTGGCCCGCCGGGATGGTGAGATAGTGGCTGTGATTGTGCCGGTAGTCGCACCGGATGGTTATAGTGGTTCAATTGAACTCATTGTCGGTATCAACCGGGACGGCAGCATCGCCGGCGTGCGCGCACTCGCGCACCGGGAGACCCCCGGCCTGGGGGACAAGGTAGATCTGCATAAATCAGACTGGATACTGGCGTTTAATGGCAAGTCGCTGGGCAATCCCAGGCCGGAAAAATGGGCGGTCAAGAAGGACCAGGGCGTTTTCGATCAATTTACCGGCGCCACCATCACTCCGCGCGCCGTTACCGCTGCGGTGCAGCGTGCCCTGGAATACTATGCTGCACATCGCAGTGAACTGTTGGAACTTGCGGAGGAAGACAATGGCTGAAGTGAGCTACCGGGATCTGTCTGTCAATGGCCTGTGGAAAAACAACCCTGCCATCGTGCAACTATTGGGCCTGTGCCCACTGTTGGCAGTTACCGGCAGTGTGGTTAACGCCATCGGTCTGGGACTGGCCACCACGCTGGTACTGGTCTGCTCGAATACGACGGTATCGCTGATTCGCAACGTGATCTCCGATGCCGTTCGCCTACCGGTATTTGTGATGATTATTGCCTCGGCAGTCACCTGCATTGAATTGCTGATGCAGGCATTTACCTATGAGCTCTACCAAATTCTCGGCATCTTTCTACCGCTGATTACCACCAATTGCCTCATTCTCGGGCGCGCAGACGCCTTCGCCGCCCGCAACCGGTTGCTGCCCTCCATGTACGATGGGTTTATCATGGGCGTGGGCTTCACAGTGATCTTGGTGCTACTGGGAGCGCTGCGTGAACTGGCTGGCACCGGCGCGCTGTTTGCCGATATGGATCTACTGCTGGGACCGGCAGCGGCAGACTGGGAAATTGTCATATTTAAGAACTACACCAGCTTTATTCTGGCTATTTTGCCACCCGGGGCCTTCATTTTTACCGGGCTCATTATCGCCGTAAAGAACCTCATCGATGCCGACCTGCAAGCGCGTGAGAATGCGCGCAAGGAAAAGCCCGTCAAGGACTCCAAGCGAGTGCGGGTTACCGGGACAATCAGTTAGCGAACACCAGCGTCTGTAGTATCTCATCCACGGCGGCAGCGTCCAGCCCGCGGTTTTCCGCAGCACAGCTATAGGTGATAAACAGCAGTACGCTGCCGCTTGCCACATACCACTCGCGCACCAGGGTGTCCTCTTCTTCATAGCGGGTGCAACAACCGCTGAATTCACCGAGGCTGCACGCTTGCCATTGCCAAGCGGATTCCCCGTTGTCGCCGGCGATTTGTTCCAGCTCGGTGAGCGTAAAGTCACCGGCCTCTTTCTGCAGGGTGCTGACTTCAATACAGCCCACGTCATCGCAGTCGCCAATAACAACCACATCGTCATCGTGCTCAGCCCACCATTGCGGGGGTACACCGACTGTCCACCACTCGGTTTGCAAAATATTCATGCTTTGTTTACCAACTGACAGGACATCAGTAGCGCATCCTCGCGTCCACAAACTGTAAAATAGTAATCTTTACGTACACCAGCGTCGACAAAACCGGCTTTTCGATAGAGACCAAGCGCCGCCTCATTGCTGCGGCGAACTTCCAGCCAGCAGCGCTCGACTGTGCAGTCAGCCAACAGCGCCAGCAGGTGGGCCAGCAGTAAAGCACCCTGGCCGGTGCTCTGGTGGGCAGGTCGCACGGCGATATTCATCAGGGTCGCTTCATCCAGAACCCGCTGGTAAACGCAGAAACCGGTAATGGCGCCATTGTCCTGTTCACACACCAGCGAATACTCATTATCGCGCAAACTGCCAGCCATGAACTGATTGAGGCTCCAGGGGTTGCGCGCAACTTCACGTTCAATTTCTGCCAGTTTTTGTACATCATTGGCCGCACCGACCCGCACCCGAAACCGCTCAGGGGACATCGCGCAAGACCTGCAGGTCCAGCCAGGCCCGACGCTTCAATTCGGGTTGCCGCAGCATCTTCCAGGCACTCACCGTGCGGGTCACCTGATGCTGCGAGAGTAGCCGGTGATCAAACCAACTGCTATCGGGTTCACCCAGCAATACTACCCTCTGGGGCTGTATGCGCTCCAGGCGTCCCGCCAAAAACCCTGCAAAGCCGGCCCGCGCGGAATCAATGCCCTGGTCCAACAGCCCGCCTCTGGACAATGGCCAATTGAACTGTTCCAGCACGGGCCGGTTGGCGTTCCAACCCAGTGCAAGGCAAATCGCCTGCAACAATTGCGTATAGTCCGGCCCCAGGCTGCGACCCGGCGGGATCTCATCGAGCCAGTAACATCCACCCAGGTCAACCGCCACCACAGAAAACACCGGAATATCTGTCCCGGCGGCGGGTGTTTCTGTGCGTGCGGGCGCCGACTGGGCCTGCTGCTGCGGTGGCTCGACTGCCGGCGCAACCGGCAGGGCTGACCTGCGCACCACACGCAGCTTGCGACTGGTGGCGGCAGCGGGCAACTGGGTGCGGCACACATAGCTGTCAATTCCCATCGCTTCCAGGTAGGCGAGGCGGGTTAATTCATGCATGGGTAAATGGTAATTCGGGCGTGAGCACATGCCAAGTGGTAATGCCTGCCAGGGTTAAAAAAGTAGCCCCTATATCCAGCACCAGCCGTGCAGCCGGAAGAATTTCCAGCCGGAGCTGACGAACATCGATATGTGACTGAGGCCTTTGCGCGCCGAATAACCACCGTGATGCACAATCTGCATGGATGGCAAATACACCAGCCGCCCCACCGAGTGCAGTCGCAAAGACAGGTCAAAATCCTCGAAATACATAAAAAAATTGTCGGAAAAACCCGACACGGCACGCAGAGCCTGGGTGCGTGCAAACATACAGCAACCGCTGACCAGGGGCACATCGGCCACTTCTTGCTCAGCGCAGTTATCCCTGATTTCATAGCTGTAGAGGTAGGCGCGAAACCAGTCCTTGATAAACTCCGGGGCAAACCCCCGCAGGATCAGGGCCAGCACAGAGGGGTAGCGTTTGCACAGATACTGCACCCGTCCACGTGAATCGGCGGCACGGGGACTGACCATAACCACGTCCGGTTGCTGTTGCAGGTATTGGCGGGCCCGGTAGAGGGCGTCCTCTGCCATCTCTACATCGGGGTTTAGAACAAGATGAAAATCACTGTCCGCGCGCTGCAAGGCCAGGTTGTGAGCGGTCCCGTAGCCAACATTTTCTCCGGGGTGCCAGATTTCGGCCCGGTAGTGGTGCAGCTCTGCATCTGTGCTCACCTTGGCATACACCCGGGCGCGGTAATGGGGATCGGTGGAGTTATCAACCAGCAGCAATTCCAACTGCAACGACAAGCCCTCGCGACAGGCATAGCTTACCGCGTGATTCAGTCCATCAAGGGTTCGGCACAACAGATCGAAGGAGCTGTTGAAGGTCACCATGGATACAGATATTTTTACCGGCGGGTCCATCCGCGAATGGGTATTGATAGACGCCATTGATTATTTTGCCAGCCTTCACTGCCTCACATGCCTGTTAGCCATCGGCGATAGCACCGCTTGCATTGAGCAACTGCCGGATATTACCATCTGCGCCCTGATATGCGAACCAACCCAACCATGACCGACAACACCGCCGGCAACGTAGTGTGCGTACTTGGTATGCACCGCTCCGGCACAAGCTGCCTGGTAGGCTCTTTGCAAAAAGCCGGGCTACACCTGGGCGAGCACCACATCTGGAACCGTTACAACCAAAAGGGTAATCGCGAAAACCAGGATATTGTGGATCTCAATGACAGTGTGCTGGCTCACAGCGGCGGAAGCTGGCAGAGCCCGCCGCGAAAAGTACGCTGGAGCGAAGCTCACCTGACCAGGGCCCGCGACATCGTCGGCAGTTTTCCACCCCACAGCCGCTGGGGCTTCAAGGACCCGCGCGCCCTGTTTACCTTTCCCATGTGGAGGCTGGCACTGGAGGACAACTATGCACGGGTTGGTATTTTTCGCCACCCCCTCGCTGTCGCGGCCTCGCTGGGTTATCGGCATGGCGCGACTGCCCTGCCAGAGCAGAAAAGCCTGGAGCTCTGGTACGCCTACAACAGGAAATTGCTGAAGGAATACCAGCGCAGCCCTTTCCCCATACTCTGTTTTGACTGGGAGGAGCGGCTGTTTCATGACCGGTTGGCGCTGGTCCAGCAGCAACTGGGCCTGGCTGCGGTGGCTGATGACGCGCATTTTTATAGCTCACAACTGAAAAACCATGCGTCCAATGACGTGTCGATCATGCCGCGAAAATACCGCACACTGTACAAAAACCTGAAAGCGATCACCCGCTGATTCAATGTCCCTCCTGCAACGCCTGTTTGGCGCAACAGCACCCGCCATGCCCAAGCTCTCTCTGGTAGTGGTGGTCTACAGGATGCCGCGCCAGGCGATCAATACGCTGTATACCCTGTCGCCGGCTTACCAACTCGATGCCGCCGAGCAGGACTACGAGGTTATTGTAATTGAAAATTCCTCGTCGGCGCCCATGGGTGAGGCGCCCGCCACGCAATTCGCAAGCAATGTGAAGTATTTTTACCGCGAGGAAACCCAGCCCACGCCGGTGCCGGCGGCACTGTTCGGGGCGGAGCAAGCGCGCGGCAATATAATCGGCATGATGATAGATGGGGCCCGCATGGCCAGCCCCGGCCTGGTGCGCAATGTTCTCGGCGCCAGCCTCAGCAGTGCCAACGCGGTGGTGGCAGTACCGGGTTACCACCTCGGCCACAGGTTACAACAGGAAGCGGTTAATCACGGCTACGACGAAGCCGAGGAAATACGCTTACTGGAAAGCGTTGCCTGGCAAGAGAACGGCTACCGCCTGTTCGATATTGCCTGTGTCAGCGGCAGTTGCAAAGGCGGATTTTTCCGTCCCAATGCGGAGAGCAATTGCCTGTGTATGCCCCGCCACATCTGGCAAGCGGTAGAGGGTATAGAGCCCAGGTTTACCGCAACCGGCGGCGGCCAGGCCAACCCGGATTTGTACAAGCGCGTGTGTGAGCACCCACTAACGGATTTGGTCATTACTCCGGGCGAGGGCACTTTTCACCAGTTCCACGGCGGGGTTACCACCGGCACCAGGGGCGATGTGCGTGCGCAGCACATGCAAGATCACTTTGAGCAGTACAAGGCGCTGCGGGGACGCTACTACAAACCGCCCACCACCCAGGCCAGGTTGTACGGCAAGGTATCTGCTCACGCCATGCCCTTTATGCGGCGCTCTGTAGAAATCGCCCACCATCACCCCATAGTCGATGACGCCCACGGTGGCCAGAAGTAATGGCGCGCGCACTCTCAGTCATCGTTATTGGCTATTCCATGTCAGAGCAGCTACAGCGCGCCCTGTTGACACTGGCAGCGGATTACCAGCGACAGCTCAACACCGACGACTACGAGGTAATTGTGGTCGAGAACAGCTCCGCCGATAATCTGGCGGCGGCAACAGTTGCGCAACTACCGGCAAACTTCCGCTATTTTCTGCGCGAGGAACCCGGCCAGAGCCCGGTGCCGGCGATTAACTTTGCCTTTTCTGAGTGCCGCGGTGCCTATATCGGCCTGATCATGGATGGCGCGCGCATGATGAGCCCCGGTTGCATTCGCACCGCGCTGGATGCCTTCGCGATCACAGCCGATGCGCTGGTAGCGGTACCTGGCTACCACCTCGGCGAGCAGGAACCGCACCTGCACGCAGACAGTGCTACGGCACTGGCGCGGGAAAAGAAGTTGCTGGACTCCATCGACTGGCGCGGCGACGGCTACGAACTGTTTACCGTCTCTACCTTCAGCGGCGCCAACCGCAGCGGCTATTTGCATCCAATCATGGAGTGCAATTGCGTGTTCGCCTCCGCCGAGAATTTTCGTCGTATCGGCCACGCCGACCCGCAGTTCACCATGCCCGGCGGCGGCAGTATTAACCTGCATATCTACCGCAGCCTTGGCATGCTGCCGAACACGCGAATTTTTGTACTACCCGGCGAGGGCTCCTTTCACCAATACCACGGTGGCGTTACCACCTCCTCCTACGCCGACCGACAGGCAGAAATAGAGCGGCATCGGGTGCAATTGCATGCCCTGTGGCCGGGCGGATTCCACAGTCTGCGCCGCAAACCAAGCCTGTTAGGTGATGTATCATTGCAGGCCTTGCCGTTCTTGGAGGAATCCCTGCGCCGCTCCCGCAATCGACTGGAACGGTGCAGCAAGCAGCAATTGGCAGCCTGGCCCGATGACCCCAACGAACAGCGCGACCACACAAATCAGGTGCAAGCATGAGTGTCTATTATCCCCCGTCACTACAGCGCTTCGACCCCAGGCGCATGGTCTTTAGCACCTGGGTAGATCATATGCCCTTCGGCTACGACATCGTGGCATGCCTGCGGCCCCGGGTGACAGTAGAACTGGGCACCTACAACGGGCTGTCTTTTTTCACTTTCTGCCAGTCCATGAAGGAACACAATATCGACGGACTCTGCTACGCGGTAGATACCTGGAAAGGCGACCAACACACCGGCGGTTACGACGCCGGCATTATCGATGATGTGCGGGCCCATGCACGCGAGCACTATCGTGGCTTCACCTACCTGTTACAAATGTATTTTAATGATGCATTGCAGCATTTTGAGAATGACAGCATCGATTTGTTGCACATTGACGGGCTGCACACCTATGACGCGGTCAAGGAAGATTTTTCCAACTGGTATCCGAAACTCAAACCCGGTGGGGTGCTCCTGTTTCACGACATAGAGGCGCGTCAGGGCGACTACGGAGTATGGAAACTGTGGGCGCAATTGCAGGCGGAGTACGATACCTTCCATTTCAAACACGGTTTCGGGCTGGGCGTGTTACGCAAGCCGGGCGGCCCGGCCAACGATCACCCGCTGCTGGATTTGCTGTTTAATAGCAGCGCAGAAGAAGCCCACTCGCTGCGGCAACTGTATGTGCACGCCAGTTCCTTTATGGATGCCCGTCGCAAGGCGCGCCGCTTCGACGCCGGCCGTCCTCCCCCCGGCAGCCAGGGCAAGCAAGGCGGCCAGGGAAAAACCAACTGAGCTCAGGCCTGTTCCTCCGGCAGCATATGCCAAAGGGTACCGTGGCTTTGGTTGCTCTCCTCTTCCGGTCGGCCGTTGGTGTAGTAATACAGCGCCAGTGATTTGCGCGTGCGCCCCTCGGGGCAGGTCACAGGCCGGGGATGGCCGTGCAGGGAACTGGACGTGGTACTGAATATCACACAGCGCCCCGCCAGCGGCGCAATCTGCTGCCGGCACTCACTCATATCTTCATTCCACAATTCCAGATCGCCCCCATAGCCGGCAGGCCAGTCGAGATTAAAGTAGATGAGCAGGTTAATCCGTCTATCCAGATGCAGCACCGGGTGCCTGTTAAAATCAGCGTGTACCCGCAGAAAGCCGCCGGGCATGGTCTGGTGCACGCCGCCGCCGCGCAAATAGGGATCAGGCAAGAGGTTCTCAATACCGGTCATTTGCTCCAGCAGCTTTATAAATGCGCCCGAATTCAGCTCCCAGTAGAGTCGGCGTATGGCAATGTCGACGGCCAGTTCACGCGACACCCAGCGCTTGCGAAACTGTGCCGGCACCCCCTCTTCAGTATCGGCAGAGCGATCTTCCTGGCCCGGCTTGACCACTGCCTGGGGAAAATGCGGTGCCAGTGCCGACACCACCCGGGGGGTCAAAAAATCATCAATCATAATATGCGGGAAGGGATCGGCATCCCGATAACGTTTCCGCGCTTTTGGCATCAAGCTGCCCAGGCGTTGGTAATCCAGCAAGCTCATGTCTATCCTATTCCGCTGTTGGCGGCGATACCTCAGGCAGCGGCTGCCAGTCGGTAACCTGGGTTGGAGTGATGTCCCGGTCCTGCCTGCCATTGGTGTAGTAGTACAGGGCGATTGATTTGCGCGTCATTCCCTCCGGGCAAGTCAGTGCCCGCGGGTGGCCGTGAAAGGAATCCGCCGAGGTATTAAAAATCACACAGCGCCCCGCCAGTGGGCGTATCTTGCGCACACAACGGGACATATCAGGCGACCACAGTTCCAGATCACCGCCGTATTCCTCGGGCCAGTCCCGGTTGAGATATATGAGCACGTTGAGGCGTCTGTCAAGCTGGAAATCGCCGTGATTTGTGAAGTCCGCGTGTACGCCCAGCACGCCACCGGGTAGTATCTGGTGAAGACCACCACCGCGCAACTTGGGGTCGGCTATGAGCCCTTCAACCCCGGTCAGTTTCTCCAGGAATCGCAGGAAGGTTCCGGAGTTCATTTCCCACAATAGCTCGCGGATGACCGGCGGCATTTCCTCGATAAGGGGCATGCCCAGTTTATTGTACTGAACTAGGTCTCCCGCAGTGGATTGCGTGCGAATTTTGCGCCAGGCCGGCTGCTCCTGCGGTGTGGGAAATTCAGCCACCAGACTCTCTGTCACCGCAGGGGACAGAAAATCTTCCAGCATGATGTGCGGGTAGGGATCTGCCTGCACATACTCCTCGGCATGGCGTTGCGCGATACCGGCCAGCCCTTCCAGGTTGATCAGGGCGGGGGCTGACAGGCTCGCCACCCAAGCTTCCCGGGAGTTGGGCTCAGAGCGTCGACTCTGACCCCTTATCCTGTCACCCATTAGTTTGTTCCACCAGGACATTTATTCACCCTTTCACAGTAGCGGCCATTATACCTCTACATGGGGACGGACTTAAAAGCCGGGGTCAGAGTAAAACCGTCAATTCTGGCCAACACTTTGGCCAGAATTGACGGTTTTACTCTGACCCCAATTTGGTTACGTCGCCGCAACCAGTATCGCCAAACCCGCCACCAGTACAACATAGCTGGTGCGATCGCGCAGGGTAAATAGCACCGGGTCACCGTGCACCAGCGAGCGAGAGGCCAGCAGCCAGATGCGGCCAACCCAGTACATCAACAACGGGCACAGCAACCACAGGATTGCGACCTGGCCATACAGCAGCGATACCTCGCTGCTATTGATGTAAAAAGCCAGTACCAGCACCGCCAGGTAGCCATTGGCGATACCGATCATACCGACCATGGGTTGATCCTGGCGCAGGTAGGCGCGCTTTGAATGCGCTTCCAGCAAATGCACCGGGCGCGACTGAATCTCGATAAAACGCTTGAGGGCGGCCAGTGAGCAGAACAGGAACATGGCGAAACCCAACAACCAAAAACTGGGCGGCGCGCCCAACACCGCCACCCCCACAAGAATGCGCAGGGTGTATAAGCAGGCCAACAGGACAATATCCAGTAATAACTTTCGTTTCAGCCAAAAGCTGTAGGTCAGGGACAGGGCAAGGTACGCCAGCAGGCACGATAAAGTATACCCACCAATCAGGCTGGCCAGATACAAGCCCGCAGCGGCCAGCACAACGGCGAGGCCCCGGGCCTGTAGCGTCGATACCTGCCCCGCCGCCAGCGGCCGATGCCGCTTTTGCGGATTGTTGCGATCATCCTCTATATCGAGTAAATCGTTAACGATGTAACCGGCCGAGGCGATCAGGCACAGGGCAACAAAACACCAGGCCGTACTGGCGACAACAGACATATCGCCCAATTGGTGACCCATTACCAGGCTGACAAAGACCAACAGGTTTTTGCTCCACTGATGGGGTCGCAACAGCTTCAACAGTGCAGTCATTTACCCATCGGCCTTGCCTCAACCAGAAACTGCTTGCCCAGCAGCGGCCAGAATATGGGCATGCGCAGATACAAGGCCACCAGCAGCAAGGGTGGATTGCTGCCGTCGGACATTGAGTAGGGCAGGAAACGGTCTATACAGTGACTGACTTCAAAACCGCTCAGTGACAACAGCTCAGACAGGGATTTATCGGTAAGCGCAATATGGTGATCCCAGTAATCCCAGTAGGCGCCACCGACGTAACGAATATTCGGACCCAGCAAAATAATACGTCCGTCGCTCTTCAGGCAGCGCCTGGCCTCTACCAGGGTCCGCTCCAGCGCCTGCTTGTCGGGCAAATGCTCGATAAAGTTACTGCTGAAAATAACGTCGATGGAATCAGCGGCCAGCGGCCAGGGCTGAGCGCAATCCTGTTGCAGGAACTCGACGTCCGGCGGCAGGTGCGCTTTGGCATCTCCATTGAGGTCCATAGCCAGTTTGCGCTCAGCCTGGATATTGCGGCTGAACTCGCCCCAGCCGCAGCCCAGGTCCAGCACGATCTTGTCTGCACCTATGCGGGGCTGCAAGTACAGACGCAGGATTTCTTTCCAGACGCCGTCCCGATAGTCAGCGCTGGCCTGAAACCGTCGCCGGTACTGCTCACTGAGGCTATTGCTGTCCATGGTTCAGGAATCGTGCTCTCTGAAAGTAAAGTATTTATGACCCAGGTAGCTGGTCAACGCCGGCAGCATTATACCAGCCATATGCGCGCTGGCCTGCCCAGTCTGCACGCCCATTAATGGCGCCAGTTCAGCGGCCAGGTACACACTCAGTAGCCAGGTCTGCACAAGTGCCAACAGGTTGACGAGCAGGTAGTAAAATATCTCCATACGCGCACTGTTGGCGGAGTTGTGAAATACAAATTTGCGCGCCAATAGAAATCCCGTACCCAGACCGACAAAAAAAGCCGCGGTCACCGCGTATTCAAAACTCATAAACTCGCTGAACAGAAAGCGGCTGCCAAAATTGGCCAGCGCCGCCACACCCCCACTGAGCAGAAAACGTGGAAACTGCCGGGACAGCGACCTAGTGATCAAGCTGTTCCGCCAAACCAGCGGCCAAATCAGCGCCCAGCTTGACGCTCTCGGAGATAGAGCGATCTTCGGGGTAGCAATGGGAGGTGTCAGCCACCCACAGAGCGTCGACACCCGGCTGTATGGGCGGCAGGCTCTGCAGAAATTCCGGTGGACAAATGGGCTGGGCGTGTCGATAGCGGCCCACCTGCACCGTCAGTATTTCCGCATCTGTCAGCCGTGGGTCCAGTTGCTTCAGGCAGGCGTGCGTGCGTTCGACAAACCAGGCATTATCCTGCCGGTAATCCGGGTGGTCGGCGGGCAGGTAATAGGGCACGTACAGTACCGGCTGTTGCAGCGGGCAGAGATTGGAATATTCGATAACGCCGGGAATGGGAACGGCGGGGTCGCTGATATTCATCCAAAAATACTTGCTCAGCGGCCGACTCAGTTTGACCAGAGCACACACTACAGCGATATTTTCCAGCGCGCGGTAAGCGGCCAGCACCTCTGGCGCCAGGGCTGGAATCATCTGCGGTACGTACGGCAGTGGGATGGTGCTTATTATTGCGTCGAATTGAGAGTGCCCGGCCCGGCTGCGCACGCCTGTCGCACGGCCCGCTTCGATCACTACCTCATCGACGGGACAGCCCAGGTGAATTGTCCCGCCCTGCGACCTTATCGCCGCAGCTATGGTGTCGATGAATAACCGGGAACCGCCTTGCAAATAACCCAACTGCTCTTGCAACAGGTTTCTTCTGGAAGTACCCACGCGACGCATGCGCGCCCAAATCCAGGCGGCTGACAAGTTGTCGGTATAGTGGTGAAATTTAAGTTCAAACAACTGCCGCCACAACTCATCGTAGCATCGCTGGCCCAGCCACTTGCGCAGCCAGCTCACCGCATCCACACGATCCAGCTTGCTCCAGTCACGACGCACTGTGCAGTAAAAGGCCAGCAGGCCATAGCGGACTCTGGAAACCAGATCCAGGCCTGAAAAGCGCAGCAACGAGAAGGGATCGCCCCAGTCTTGCTGCTCACCCCGGTGAAAATAACCCATGTAGGTGTCTACCCAGCGCAGCTCCCTATCAATGCCCAGGTCTTCCAGCAGACGAAAATAATCCTCATCGCCCAGGCAGATAAAGTGGTAAAAACGCTCGATTTGCAGCCCGTCAAAATCAACCGAGGCAGACATTCCACCGAGCACCGTGTCCGCTTCATAGAGATCGACTTGGTAACCGTTTTGCAAAAGCCGATAGGCCGCCGCCAGCCCCATCGGACCACCGCCAATTACTGCGATATTGGCCATTTTAGAACTCCAGCACAATCCGGCTGTAGTCGGGATGTGTAAAGGTTAGCTGTAGCGCCTCCCGAAGAGCGGTGGCCTGCACACCAAATTGCGATTCCCAGTCCACCTCTTCAAAGCACTCATCAATGACCAGCGCCTGCAATTGATTGACGGTAAATGGCGGGTTTTTGTCAAACCAACTGTAGATGGTAAGCAGTGCGGAAAACAGCCGGTAGGGAATTCGCAGGATCAGGCTGTGGCTGGCGGTGACTTGTTTGATGGTGCGCACCATTTCCAGATAGGACACTTTTTCCTTACCTGAAATATTGACGCACTCAGCGCTGACGCGCTTGTCTATGGCACTCATGATGATCGCGCAAAAGTCGCCGGCATAAAGCGGTTGGCGCAAATAGTCACCGTGACCGGGAATGGGGAAGACGGGGCTGCGCGCCATAAAGCGCGACAGCCAGCCCAGGTGTTTGCGGTCGAACCAGCCAAACATAAGCGTGGGGCGCAGCACTAACCAGGCGTGGCTGCAAGCCCTGACCAAATCCTCCTGCTGCGCTTTCGAGCGCGTATAAAAATCATCCGCCCGGGAGTTCACAACGGAGGAGCTTACGTGCACGATGTAGCAGCCTGGATTGGTGGCAACCGCATCCAGCACACGCTCAGTTGCAGTGACGTTGTTACGCGAGAACGCCTCTTCACTAATGCCGCCGATCTGGGCGTGCAGCATTACCAGCACGTCGGCCTCTCGCAGAACCTCACCCCAGACGCCGGGCTCGGCGAGATCGGCCTCGATGGTGCTCACGGCCGGGTGCAGTTGCGACACAATGGCCAGATTTTTTCGACCCTTGTCGATGACAGCGATGTTGTCAAAACCCGCCTGGCGTAGTGCGGCCACCAGATTCTGGCCTATTAAACCCGCCCCGCCGGTCAACACGATACGTTCGTGACGCCCGCCATTACTGCGCCCGTTCACCTCTACCACCTGTCTTTGTCCGCTGTTTCAGCCATGTATCACTACTACCTATCCCTGCTACCGGCGCTCAATTATACTCAAGCCTCCTCTCGATCGCCGTGAATAATTACATGTTATTCAACTCCGCCGAATACCTGCTTCTATTCTTGCCGATCGTTCTCCTTGTTTTCATTTGGCTGGCCCGCGCCGGCAATACCGAAGCGCAGATTAGCTGGCTAATTGTTGCCTCGATATTCTTCTATGCCAGTTGGAACCCCGTCTACATGGTCTTGATCATCAGCTCACTGCTAGTGAATTTCGCCGTCGGCAGGCAACTGGCCAACACCGAGCCAGATCGCCGCCGCGGGTGGTTGATAGCCGGGTTGAGCTTTAACCTTGGCCTGCTGGCTTATTGTAAGTACGCGGGGTTTTTCATAGACAACCTCAACGCCATTGGCCGGTGGCTAATTCCCATGCCTGAAATTGTGCTGCCACTGGCCATTTCATTTTTTACCTTTCAACAAATCGCCTACCTGGTCGACGTGGCCAGGGATGAATGCAGCGAGTACCGGTTGCGTCACTATGCGCTATTTGTATTGTTCTTCCCGCAGTTAATCGCCGGCCCGATTGTGCATCACCGGGAAATGATGCCGCAGTTTGAAAAGCTGCGGCTAAACAGGTACTTGTCAAAGGACCTGGCCGTGGGCCTGACCATCATTGCCATCGGCCTGTTCAAGAAGGTGGTACTGGCCGACTCCCTGGCTGGTTATGCAGACCCCCTTTTTGCCGCCGCCGACGCAGGCACACCACTGAGTCCCATTGATTCATGGATTGCGACCTTCAGCTTCAGCTTTCAGATCTACTTTGATTTTTCCGGCTACAGCGACATGGCTATTGGCAGTGCACGCCTGTTTGGTATTCGCCTGCCAGAAAATTTTCGCTCGCCCTACAAGGCCAACAACATTATCGAGTTCTGGCGTCACTGGCACATGACCCTGTCGAGATTTTTACGCGACTACCTGTACATCACGCTGGGCGGCAATCGACGTGGCAGCGGCCGGCGCTACACCAACCTGATGGCGACCATGTTGCTGGGCGGCCTGTGGCACGGCGCCGCCTGGACCTACGTGGTCTGGGGCGGTCTGCACGGTGTCTTTCTGTGCATCAATCACGCCTGGCGCAAGCTGTGCCGCGACTTCCAACTGGAGTGGCTGCAATCAACGCCCTGGCTGCGCCCCGTTTATGTGCTGATCACCTTCCTGGCCGTGTCACTGGCCTTTACGATATTCCGGGCCAGCGACCTGGACAGCGCGCTGGCTATACTGCAGGCCGGATTTGGGGCAACATTTGCCTCAACATTTACCCCAACAACAGATCACCCTGCGGCCTTGTTGAAGTACGCCATCATTGGTTCTTCACTGGGCGAGATCTTCACCTCCCTGGGCGCCGCCAAAGGCAGCTACCTGTCGGTGTACTGCCTGCTGGCTGTTAGCGCCGGTGTGTGCTGGTTGCTTCCCAACACCCAGCGGTATATGCAGGATTTTAGGCCTGTGCCGGGTACGGGTTATTGGTCGACTCGCGCAGGATTTGATTTGCGCCGGCAGCCCGGCTGGGCATCATCCTGGCTGATAGCGGTACTGCTGAGTCTGGGTTTGCTCAGCCTTTCCGCCGTTAGCGAATTCATTTACTTCCAGTTCTGAGCCATGACCCGCTATTCACTACACATCCTGTTCCTGACCCTGGCTCTCTGCGGCGCTGTGGCTGTTGTTAATTACCGTGTCGACCCCTATGCTGTTTACCATTTCAAGAATGCTGACAGTGAGCGCCTCAGTCGTGTCGAGCAGTTCTACCGCATGCGCCTGTCCAAACCCTGGCAACTGTCGCAAATCAAACCGACCGCCGTTGTCATCGGCACATCCCGCACCGGCAGCATCAACTCCGGCCATCGTGCATGGCCCGAACAGCAGAGCTTCAACCTGTCCGTACCGGGTATGACCCCCTATGAACTATTGCGGTTTATCGAACATGCCCAGGCCAACGGACCCCTGCACAAACTCACCATCGGGCTGGATTTTAACGCCTTCGTGAGCGCTGAGCCGCACACCCGCCCTGGCTTTGTTGAATCCCGTCTGGCTCCCCACCAGGGTGTCTATGGGTCACTGCGCGCGGCCTGGCAGCGCGCGCGGGACATGACAGACACCTTGCTCTCCATCGATGCTCTGTCGCTGAGCATTGCTGCCGTCAGTGGCGCTGATACGCCCGGACGCCGTTACTACCACGACGGCTCCTGGGTAAAAGCCAGTTCGCTCCTGACCGGCAGTAGCGGCATGGCCTTTATAGGCAAAGACCGCCTTGTCGCTTTTCGCGACAAGCCACTGGGCCTGGAAAAAAACATCGCGCTGTTGGGCCAAATTCTGCGCCTGTGTCATCAGCATAATATTGACACCCGCCTGTTCGTTACGCCGGAGCACGTAGTCCTGATCGACCTGTGGTCCCGACTGGGCTATGGGGAGCTGTGGGTTGAATTTCACCGGGCGCTCATTGCCATCAACCGCGATCTGGCCAGCGATCTGGGGCAAGAGGCTTTTCCACTGTGGGGCTTCAATGACCTGGAAAAATTTGTCGACGAGCCTATCGCCAACGCAGGTAAAGGTTTGCAGAGCCATTTTGTGGACGGCGTACATTTTCAGAAGAATTTTGGCGGCGCCATCATGGACAGTATCTGGGACGAGTCAACCGGCATCGGAGCCAGGCTGGATAGAGAAAGGCTGGATCTGTATACGGTAAAAGTGCAGCAGTTGTCAGCTAGGTTCGCGGCGCGAAATCAGCAGCTTATCGCCCGGATGCACGCAGCGATGGGCCTTGTAGCTCAGTAATCTCCTGCACGTCCTGTGGGTGAGTACTCACCCAGGATAGTCGCGCCGCTCTGTCCTTCGCCAGAATCCTTTCGATGTTATCCGCTTGCAGGCGCCGGCCAAAATCCGCCGGCGCCGGCGCCGCCCCGGATTGAACTGCAAAAAGCACGTCCTGAACCAGCCTGCCGGTAAGCGGCGTGGAATGCGTACTGTCAAAAAAGTACTGCATCTTGGTGGCAGTGTCGTTGAGCGCGGGGACCGCTGCGGTGGTAATGCTGTTGTAGCCGCTGAAATCCCACAGGCTGAATAGCTCAGCCTGGTATTGCGCGGCCAGTTCGGTATTCATCTGCACCAGTTGTCGTTTCAGCCGCTCGAACTGCGGCCAGAGACCGGCACTGTGCATGGCCTCGGCAAACCTGGCGTGAAAGGGAGAGAAATACAAAATCAGCCGGGTGTTTTGCCTATAGGCCTGCTCCAGCAAACGCTGCAAATGGTCGAGCTGGGAGATCCTGCCATCCACCTTCAACTCAAAACAATGCAAGGGCGCCGGAAACCAGCCACTGCGCATATAGCGCCTTTCCACCGCCTGGAATGCCTTGCGCTGGCGCGCCCCCCCCGCATGGAAGCTCTGCCAGAAGCCGTCGGGCCGCAGGTACATGGCGCCGGGCTTGTCATCGCCAAACTTCTGCTGGGAGCGAATCGTGTTCCAACTGGCCTGCGTCGTGCTCCAGGCTGTCAGTTGGGTGAGGTAATCCGCCAGAGCGCGCTGGGCATACTCCCAGTTGGTGCTGTCACCGCCGCGCAGCCGTTCCAGGTAGGTGCGAAAATGAGGCTGCAGGCCCTGGTCGTTGCAACTGTTGAACATCAAAAAATCCAGCGGCACCACCGCCAGGCGCAACTTGCCGCCGGCACTGGCGTGCTGAAAATTGCGCCATTGAATCAACGCGGTGGTACCCGGTAGGGCGAAGTTGTAAACACGGTAGCCAGACCAGCCGGGATGATCCGTGCGCAGGGACGCACCGGCCCGGGAGGTACCCAGGATCACCGCATCCGGGCGGTCCCGGCTGACGATATAGGGTTTACTGACAAAGGTGTCGAAAAAGAAACTGGTCTTGTAGGCAGTAAACCCAGGGATATCCGGCGCGGTAAACAGGCGGATAGGATTAACCAGCCAATTGAATGAAGCCAACAACACGAGCAGCAGTACCAGCGCCAGTAGCGCCCGGAGAAAAAATTGTCTGGCCGTCATTTGCTGCTTCACAATCCCCGTGGCCGGCTATTCTATTGTCTGAAGCATGCAGTATAATCGCTGCTGGCAAATTTCCCACCTGATTCCTCGCAACCGGACATGAATGCTTTTTAATTCCTACCACTTCCTGTTTGCATTTCTGCCCTGCGTCCTCTGCGTCTACTTTGTCTGCAACCATTTTGCGCAGCCGCGCCTGGCCAAGCTGTGGCTGCTGGCCGCGTCCTGGCTGTTCTACGCCTGGTGGAACCCGATCTATTTGCCGCTGTTACTCAGCTCGATTGGAATCAATTACCTGATATCCGAAAAAATTATTACCCTGGAAAAGGGCGATGCGCGCCGCAAGCGCTATCTGGTCAGCGGCCTGCTTTTCAACGTGGGCACCCTGGGCTACTTCAAGTACATGGATTTTTTTATCGCCAATTTCAACTGGCTGGGCTTCGATATCCCCCTGTTACACCTGGCCCTGCCGCTGGCTATCAGTTTTTTCTCACTGCAACAGATTGCCTACCTGGTAGATGTCTACCGGCGCAGCGACGCACGGCGCAGCGTGCTCAATTACTGCCTGTTTGTCTCGTTCTTTCCACAGCTTATCGCCGGTCCCATTGTTCACTACAGGGAGATAGCGCCGCAGCTAAACGAGCCCGCCAACCGGCGACTCAATTTTGCCAATTTGTCAGCCGGCCTGTTCCTGTTTGCCATCGGATTGTTCAAGAAGGTGGCGCTGGCCGATACCTTTGCACAATGGGCCGGCAATGGCTTTGACGGCGCGGCCCAGCTTAACCTCCTCGAAGCCTGGATAGTCAGTTACAGCTACACATTACAACTGTACTTTGATTTCAGCGGCTATTCGGATATGGCCCTGGGCCTGGCCCTGATGTTCAACATCAAACTGCCACAGAACTTCAACAGCCCCTACCAGGCCACCAGCATCATCAACCTGTGGCAGCGCTGGCACATGACCCTGACGCGCTTCATCAATTCCTGTATATACAAGCCCATACTCAGGGCACTGCCGCGCATCAGCTTCGGCTACGGACTGATCGCCGGCTTTGTGGCAATGCTGGTGGCCGGAATCTGGCACGGTGCAGCCTGGACCTTCGTGGTATTCGGTTTGCTGCAGGGAGTGGCCGTTGTCATCAACCACATCAGTCGCAAGCTCAAGATTGCCATGCCGGCGCTGCTGGGCTGGTTGCTTACCTTCCACTTCTTCAGCTTCTCGCTGGTCATCTTCAGGTCGCTGCAGTGGCAAGACGCCGCCAAGGTGTACCGGGGCATGCTCGGTTTGACTGGCGTAGACAGCCGGGTGTCGATACCCGCCCTGTATGATTCACACCCCTTCTGGTTCTTCAGCTATGTGCAGGGGGCCGAACCAAAGGCCCTGCTGGCAACCATCAGTTGCCTGCTGTTGGTGGTGTACGGGCTCGCGCATGTCTCGCTGCTGCCCAACAGCAACAGCCTCACTGAGCGTTTCACCTATAGCTGGCGCCATCTAAGCGCGGTATTATGCCTGCTGTTTATCGCCATAATGCTGCTCGCTAACCCCAGCGAGTTTATTTATTTCCAGTTTTAACGGCCGCCTGGTGGCGAGAGAATTAGCCGGAAATTTGTTGGCTTTCCGGTTTAGACACATACTGGGCAGCGGTATATTTTGAATACAGGCTAGTATCGAAAATGCAAAAGCACGTGCGGAGATTTGTTGAATTGGTTGCGGATACCATCCCACTATCAGAACCAATCTACGAGTTTGGCTCTTTACAGGTAAACAATAATCCATCAGAAGAAGATCTCCGAACTCTTTTCGGCGATGTTGATTATGTAGGCTGCGACTTCCGAGAGGGTCCGGGAGTTGACAGGTTGTTGGATTTACACAATATCGACTTGCCCGATAAAACCGCAGGAACCGTAATTGTAATGGAGACTCTGGAGCATGTAGAGTACCCCCGTCGCGCTGTACAGGAAATTCACCGCATTCTGAAACAGGACGGCATTGTTGTTATCAGCTCGGTTATGAACTTCCCAATTCACAGCTATCCCAATGATTACTGGCGCTTCACGCCCGAGGGTTTCAGAAGTCTGTTACAGATTTTCGAGCAGAATTTTGTCGGCCGCTGTGGAGAAGACGCCAACTTTCCACAGACGATCACAGGAATTGGATTCAAGGGCAAAAAGGTGGACTTACAGGAATTCGACAAAGCCTATCTGAAATGGGAATCCTGGACAAATTCGGTCTTTCGAAAACTGAGCAATAAAAGCATAGGGTTTTCTACGTGAACTACGAGAAGATCATTTTCATACACATTGTAAAAACGGGAGGTACGTCAATCGTTGAATATTGTAGAAGCCGCTTGCCGGACAACAGCGTTCTGTCCCATGGAGATTTCTTTCCAATCGAGAAAAACCCTCCCTTGTCTCCCGATATTATTGCCAACAAGCAATTTATATCAGGACATTTTGGCTATGACTACATCAAGGATTACCTGGCCGGCGCTTATTCTTTTACAATTCTGAGAGACCCGTTGAACAGAGTTTTATCCTTCTACAAATTTTGCATGTATGAAGACATGCAGAAAAAATTCCGCGTTGCCAGGGCCGCAAGTAACCTTTCGCTAAATGGCTTCCTGGTTTCACGGCTTCCAGATGTGTGTGAAATTATCGACAATCAGCAAACATGGCAAATGGCTTCCATGTACTGGCATACGAACAGGCAGAACTGCGACGAATCGGCGGCGCTGGAGCTGGCAAAAAACCATTTGGGCACATTGTCCTATGTCGGGTTCACCGAGACATTCGATGAAAGTTTCACTCGTATCGTTTCAGATGTCGGCCTTGAGATTCCGCGCAGGGTGCCTCGGCAGTTACAAACCGTAGAACCCGTGCTCGCAGAGCAAATAGAGCCGGCAGTGCTGGCAGAGCTTCGCTCGCGATTACAGCTCGATTACACACTGTATGATTTCGCCAAGTCTAACTTCCTTCCCCGGGTGTAATTTGTACGGCGGGAACTTGATTGATCGGCTGGAATTTGCCTGACATGCATGGTAGCCTCAATCCCTTCTTGGTGCGATGGGCTTATTCTATAGTAATGCTGTCGCTAAATCCGACAGACTGCTAGCGTTTCACAATTAGCTACAACAGAAAACACGCGTGGCAGAAAACCGGAGGACGCTGATGACGGATGCGCTGATAACCCTGTTATTTCAAGAGACACTGGCTACAATTGATAAAGATAGCGAGATGCCGGTTGCGGTGGCGTTACAGAAGCCATCACTGCTTATGGAACTCTATACGCCTCGCGATATTGACAATCAGCAGCCGCACGAACTGGACGAAGTTTATATTGTCGCCAGAGGGCGGGCGATTCTTGAGGTTGAGGGAGAGCAGAGCCGGCTAGGTGTGGGAGATGCGGCCTTTGTTGCGGCGCAGGCGAGTCATCGCTTCCTGATAATAGCGGATGATTTTGCCGTATGGGTGGTATTTCCGCAGTCTTCTAATTGAATCTGTAATAAGGAGGATAGAATGTACTCAATTGAAAAAGTATGGCGTCGAATCTGTGATTTGGAAGGAGAACCGTTCAGACAGATACGCGGTAAGAGATTTACTTATGAGATAGCTGGGCAGTACTTAATACCAAGTACGACAAACCATAATCTAGCAAAATCTCAATTTGAGAAAGCCTTGAAGTTTTTACCCTTGTCAGGAACAACAAAAATTCAACATCTACGAGGGCCTTCGTATCTGTACGCCATTTTGATGGATGAAAGAGTCAAAAGAGCCGACAACTGGGGGGCTCGGTAGAGCGGAGTTCAAAAGGCAACGGGGGTCCGGAAAGAGCGATTGGCTACTCCCTCCCAAAATTGTTACTAAAAATTTGAGAGTTATGCCCAAAGCAGTTGAGTAGCACTGTCCGCCGAAACACTATTATCCACACTGTCTTCGTCGAATACGATCACACTGGCATATGGTTACCCTTCCCGATTTTCTCCTGCTTGACAATATTTGCCACCGCTGAGCTGCCGAGAGCGACTGGAGCTTACCTCGTCAGTTCGAATTCATCATCACGGGCACCATTTTATTGTCTATCTGGCGTTAGAAGGTGGCATCAATGTTGTCCGTGTTCTTCATGAAAATATGGACGTGGAAAGCAATCTAGAATGACCCGAATCCAGTCAGATAGTTGCCTGGCACTTTCTCGCAGCACGGGGCCAATAGGTCTTTCTCCTCTGACAATGCCAAATCAATCACATTATTGTTTGTCATGTGTGGCGTGCTCCTTGTTGTTTATAAATCAGTCTCGAAAACCGAATTCAACAAGACACGCCGCATATTTCAAATTTCTTCAAACACCAGATTCGGGTATAACTCTTGAGATGCTTGCGGGTCAGCTTCTTGGTCAGCTGTGTATGGTCTCTGTCATCCACCGCGTGAAGGTGGAAAAGACTTGTGCTTGACAGATTACCCACTGCACAATCAGACTATGAGCGAGTCCAGCTGCTGCCCTATACCGCTGATATGGTGGAAGGATTTCCAATGATTAAGCAATGAACGCCAGGCCGGGCGCTTACAAAAAAGACACTAAACCGGAGGTTGAACCAATTTACTGTTATCCGCATAGACCGAACAGCCCAATAAACGCAAAAATCTACGCAACGATCTGGAGTTTGAAGCGCCCTGATACGGGTCGAAATGATTCATGATTTTCGAAGCGTCATTAACTTTGTGGTAGCCAGGTCTTTTTGTAACCTTTTTCAGTAGTTTGGTCGCATCGACTCTGTCTGCCTTATTCGGAGAAACTTGTTGCACATGGGCATCGGTGAACTCGAATCTACCTCGAAGCTTCTTAAAAACTGTGACATCAGAGACTAGCCAGTTTTCAAACATCCGATCCTTCAATACAATGTGTGCTTCTCCAACTCCCTCGTTCAAGGCTGCTGGCTGAATGAGCGCCTCTAATTGTTCTCTCCAGAGGGGGACACAATCCAGTCGTTGCTCTCGATCCAGGCAGATTATGACTCGATCCACGTCCTTTTTGGCCAATATTCTAATCACAGGCAAAGCCTTACGAAGAATTTTCTTGGGGTTTGAGTTGGGTTGAATGTCTGCATACAATGGTTTAAAAATGGTGGATTGGGTCTCAATTCTCTCGTAAAATGCTCCCAAAGAGTATTGCTCGGCTTGGCCATCTACTATCACCCCAATCTTCATGGTATCGAATTATCTCCTCCTTGGAGCTGGTGGCGAGACTTGAGGGAGTAGTCCAGAATCGATCAACTCGAATATTGATAACTCCCCGTCCGAGACAAGTGAGTTAACATCAGGATCGAGGTTCGTCATGAGATCCAAATGGGATTCACCAAATTCTCGCCACATTACCCACACTTCGCCTGGGTCAACGAGATCCACTACAACCCGTGAATGTGTAGTTAGAAGTATTTGCTTCTTCTGAGTGGCTTCTTTCACGGCGTGGATTAGTGCTCTCAGTATCCATGTATGCACCGAATTTTCAGGTTCCTCCAAAATTAGCATTACTGTACGCGGATCAAAAAGAGCGACCAATAATGCCAGGCTGTGAATTGTTCCATCGGATATCTCTTCGACTGTCCATGCGCGACCAACGCCGGACTCATAGAAATAGAGGCCGAGCGTCCTCGCATGCGTGTAATCAACTTCAATTTTCTCTAAGTTTGGTAGAATTTGCTTCATTATGCCCATGATAGAGGCCCATGCATCCGGTTGCTTCTGCAAAAGCATATCAACAACCGCAGGAAGATTTCCTCCATACCGGTCCATTTCTGGGTTTGGAATTGGTACGCCAAATTCCCGAGAGGTCGTCGGGCTAATTTGAAAAACTCTTATAGAGGATAACAAGCTCGCAATTCGACCGAACACCGGTACGAACCTGGCAGTGACGGACATAAAAAGCTCAGACTTAGAAAAGAAATCGGATGCAACCATTTCTTGCAATTCCTCTAGAAACTGGAATTGTAGTGCTACTCTTTCCTCATAACCCGATTGTTCTGATTCTTCGACTTTAGGTAGGTTTAGACGTAGTATCTTGTCCCCTTCTCGAAGAATATTGACATATTTTTGCCAGCATTCATCGATTTTACGCTCGAGGAGAACTTGTTCTCTCTCGATCATGAACTCCGATTTAATTGACTGCCCTTCAGTACACAATGAGAATGAGTGGGTGACCCGAAGGCCCGACATAATCCTACCAAATAATGGAGAGACTTTTCGCATCGCACGTTTGTCGAATTCGACTTGAATCTGGATATCGATAGCACCCCGAGAGCGGCGCATTTTTCTATGAGCGATATTTTCATATCCCCCCTTCCTGGCTACAGCCACAGGCAACCCATGTTGGTATAGGTCTGCTAGAAAATGATAGAGATCAGCGAGATTTGTCTTTCCTGCTGCATTTGCGCCTATTACAACGGACAAGTCCCCAGGTGCCATCGCGACATTCCTAAGCGACTTGTAGTTACTCACAGTTAGGGAAACAATTTTCATGATGTCGCAATGATTGCAGATATCTCCATCAAATACTAGCCAGATTCCGCCGTATGTCGATGTATTACATCAGCTGAGCTGATGTGGAACTTCTTCCCATACTATATCTAGACACAATGGCACTTACTTAAGCTTATTGCACACAACGATGATCCCGCATTCGTTGTCTCGCCTGTTCGCGAGGTTCTTTTAACCACTTCGAGGATTTCGGCCTTCGTTTACAGGCGCGCGGTTCGATGCGGTCGGGGCGATTTGCCACTTTTTTCTGCGCTATCAGGAAAAACAACGCAGCGTAGCTCTCGGAAGTGTGCCTGCCGTAGCCTACTCTCTGCCATTCTACCCATATCTGCAGCGTGTGTTTAAAGCTGACCTCACGCGGCTGCAGGCCGAACTCCCACGCCGCCTGCGCCATCAGTAATCGGATCAGGTTACCAGCACCGGGGCACTAATCAGATCTACCCTTAGAGCTTAAGTAAGTGCCATTGCCCCTAGGTCAACTTGCCATCACACCCCGTATCGTGCGGAAGAAAGGCATAGGTTTCGCTAAAATTTCCTGTCACTCGGATGACTGGGAGCTGCCCTCAAAACTCAGATTCTACTAGCACTAACTAGTGCGCATCCATAAACTCTCAATCCATTGAAATATAAGGAAATTTATTCGCAAGGCATTAAAAAATCCTCTTGAATTTGTTAAGCTAAAGGTGCGAACAAAAACAAAACAACCAAGAGGATTCAGCATGCGAGAAACCCGCGTAGCTCAGGCAAGTATATTTGAAAACTACTCAGAACACGAATTTGGAACCCGACTCAGATCACTGTCAAACCTCCTGGATAAGCACCCGGAAATACTGGCCTTGATCGCCAATGATTTGGTGAGCCAATCGGCAACAAAGGTGGGACGAATAGGCTTCAGTGTTGAAAGTATTTTTCGATGCCTGTTATTGAAACAACAATTGCGTATCAGCTACGAGCAACTGGCGTTCCATTTGTCAGATTCGATGACCTACCGAACGTTCGCAAGACTGCCGAATCATTTGACACCCAGTCGGTCAGGATTGCAGTCAACGATACGAAGTATCAAACCGGAGACCTTGGAAAAGGTGCATGAGATCCTATCGGACAACTGGCTGAAAGAAGGTATTTTGTCGATGGATAAATTACGCATCGATAGTACGGTTGTTGCCAGTAATATTGCGCCGCCCAGTGACAGCCAACTATTGAATGATGGCGTTCGGGTGCTAAGCCGATTGTTGGCGAAAAGTAAAAATGTAACGGGAGTAAAAAATCGATTTACAGATCAGAGGAAGTTATCAAAATCACTGGCATTCCAGATTTTTAACGCAAAAAATACTGGAAAAGAAGCGCTTTATCCAAAATTATTGAAATGTGTCCGAGTTGTACTTAGACAAGTCGATAGAAGCCTGGAGAAAATCAAGGCGGGCGCCCCTGACTCTGACCAAAAGAAAAAATGGCTCGATCAAGTGGAGCGGTATCGGGATTTAACACTCAAAGTCATCCATCAAACAGAGCGCCGTGTCATTCGAAAAGAGAGCGTTCACTCATCAGAAAAAATTGTCAGTTTATTCGAGTCGCACACTGACATTATCGTTAAAGGATTTCGAGACGTTCAGTATGGCCATAAGATTAATATAAGCAGTGAGGAAAGTGGATTCATCACGTACCTCTCCATTGAAAAAGGGAACCCATCGGATACGGACCTGTTCATTCCAGTACTCGATTTCCACCAGTCAAAACTGGGTCGTCTTCCCGGTTCGGTAGTCGCTGATGGCGGCTATGCCAGCCAAGCAAATGTGACAGAAGGCAGAGGCCTCGGAGTGAAGCGAGTCGTCTTCCATAAGCCGGTTGGCCTATCGCTTCGGGCAATGGGCGTGCAATCAAAAACCTTTGATCGATTACGTCATTTCAGGGCAGGCGTAGAAGGAAATATTTCGGAATTAAAAAGGGCTTTTGGTGCAACGAAGGCCACTTGGAAGGGGTTGGATGGGTTCAAGGCTTATGTTTGGTCCTCGGTTCTCAGCTATAATCTGATGCGTTTGGCACGGCTCGACTCCAGCTAGCACAATGGTTGGCCCTGAGAGCCAAATATCTGTACGCTTTTGGGTTGTGCAGCGGTAATCTGTGGCATAAATCCAGGGTAAGGGGCCCTAATGTGACTGTACCGGTCGATTTATGGCCGCTCATAAGCCCGGAGAGTTGTGGCCTGGGACACTCACGGTTAGAACAGGGTGTTTTTCAAAAAAACAGTCGTTTATGGATGGGCACTAACTAGACATCATGATTCTGTGCATCTTCCCATACTGGCCAGTTATTCTTTCTGCAAATCCGGAATCGTTTTTGCATTAGTGTTGAGGATTCCTGCAAAAAGCCGTGAGCATACTCACTGAAACTGCCAATAATAACGGGGTTGCGCGCAAAGTAGTGAAACTTGCCATTCCACTTCCTATGAAGTTCCTCGTCGAATGCCTCCACATGACCATTACGAGTTTCGCTGGTAGTCACACCACCGTGGTATTGATGAAAGATACCCTCTCCGCCCAGAGAAAAATAGATGCTGCCCGACCGAGAGCCCAGCTTGAGTGTCATGTCCAGATTCAACGATCCACCACCCTCTTGCTGGAATGATTCGTCGGCACCGCCAATCTTTGCAAAAGATTCTCGTGAGGAAAAGTAGCAGTTTGATTCCAAAATCGAGGGGAAAAAACCCTTGGGATTGGGGGGGCAAAATCCACCAATCTGAAATAGCTTGTAGCCTTCTTTTGGCCATTGAATCGAAGCGAGCAATTCTTGCTCCCTTTCAACACCGTAACCTTGCAAAACAGATAGAGCCTGATCTCCCGGCCCCAGATGATATGTCGGTACCGTAACAAAGGCCTCTGGGGTTGTATTCAACGCAAGCAGAGCATATTTTAATACCCCTGGCGTTAGTATGTAGGCGCCGTCAATCATGAGCCCAATCGATGCTCCTTTAGATAACTCTATTCCTTCATTTATTGCCACCGCAGGACTCGGCGAGGATTCCTCTCTCAACACATAGCGAAAGTTGTTTGGCAAATTGCGAACAGCGTTATCGCTAATCTGTCTGTCAGAGCAGTTCTCCAGCAGTATTACTTCGTAGTCACTCTCCTTTACCCCCCCCTCTGGTAGGCAGTAGATAAGGATTGGATGGTGTTCGAAATTTGTGTTGGCATGCGATAACATACGACAATGATTGAGATCTTCGGTTGGTCTTTCACGTTGTTGCACCCTGACAGCCACATTGGCCTTACTCTAACAGCATGTCGGCGCAGCCATCAGCCACAATCCGAGCTATCAATTAGCATTGAATTTATAGCACATTGAGTCTTTATTATGAACTATGAGAAGGTAATTTTCCTCCATATCGCGAAGACAGGAGGCACGTCCATAGTTGAGTACTTCAGAAATCGCCTACCGGCGAATAGCGTTCTGTCGCACGGAGACTTTTTTTCTACCCGGGAAGACCCTCCTTTGTTACCAGCTAGCATTGCCGACAAGTTATTCATATCGGGGCATTTTGGTTACAATTATATCGCAGACTACCTAGCGGGAGCTTTCTCCTTTACTATTCTGCGTGATCCCCTGGCCAGAGTTTTGTCTTTCTACAAGTTTTTCATGCATGGAGACATGCAAGAAAAATTCGCTGTTGCCCAAGCGGCTAGAGACCTTTCCCTTGACGATTTTCTGGTTTCCCAGCTTCCCGAAGTGTGCGAAGTTCTCGACAATCAGCAAACATGGCAGCTTGCTTCTATGTATCGTATTGTAGATAGGCTAGACACAAATATATCTGAAAACGCTGTAGTACTAGAGCTGGCAAAAAGTCATCTCAGAACACTCTCCTACATCGGCTTCACGGAATCATTCGATGAAAGTTTTACCAAGATTGTTTCAGAGGTTGGTCTCGACGTTCCCGCTAAGATCCCCCGGCAATTGCAAACTGCGGACCCCTTACTTATCAATCAGATAGACCCCGCCGTATTGAAGTGTCTCCGATCCCGATTGCAACTTGATTACGCTCTCTACGACTTCGCCAAGCAGGACATTAATCAAGGTTCAAGCCACCGCGTTCAAAAACAATGTAATTAGCTCTTATTCTCAACCGCTAGACAGCCAGTGACGCTCCTCAGTCAATGAATCGAGATGTTTGGAATAATCAGCGAATCACGACTATCTATCGCCTGCACTCTCATTGCCGAGCGGCAGTGGAGAGGAGAATTACCTAAAAGAATAGTGGCGCATACCCTAGCAGGATGTTGAAATTTACCCAGCCACGAACACGTTTTTTTCTGAGGCGGGAACTTGTAGCAGCACCAACTTTGACCCGAGCCTGACATGGTCAGAACCTGCAGCGTCTTCATAGCTGTGCAGAAATACCGTTGCTGCACACACAAATATAGCTACTGGCGTGGGGTACGGTGATGCTTATATCCCTGGCCAACTCAATATCAAGGCCCAGCCACTTCAAGGCACTGCTGAGAGGCCCGGTTTCCCAGGGGCTTTTGCCGATAGATACCGACCTAAACAAGCTGCCCAGTAGTGCCTGCAGGCCAGGCCGGGAGAAATAGCTGTAATGCATGGGTGTATACAGCCAGTACCTGTGTCCAAGTATTCTGGCGATCAGCGAATCCATACGGGGCACGCCAATGATGTAAACAGTGTCCCGGTGGCTAATTCTCTGCAGCGCTTGCAGGAAGTGGCGCGGGTCTTCCACATGCTCCAAAAAATCAAACATGGTGATGATGTCGTAGCGGTTTGAGGCTGCATCGATTTCGTCAATTGTGGAGTAGGCATTGCGCACGGCAGCGGGCAGGCTGTTTCTCAACTGGCCGTTCAGCTCCACGGCATCAATGGCTCCAGTAAATCCGTTAGCCGGCAACTGGCTGATAAAGGCTCCATTGCCGGCGCCGATATCAACCAGGCTCGCCTCGGCTACCGGGCCTTTCAGCACAGCGTCGGCCATATTGATAACGGACTGAAAATAGCGCTTTTTTCCAGATTGAATAACGTCAACTACCGTGGTCTGATCCATTGCGTAAAATCTGCAATCTTGCTCAGAGGCATCATCGCTAAAGGCATACGCGCAAGCCCGGCACTTTATCAAGGCGCTGATATAACGGCTGCCCCCATAGGCGAATTCCTGCGCTGTTGTCACTTCCCTATGCCCTGGGTTGGAATAGAAGACATAGAACTCACTGGCGCCGCAACAGGGGCATGCATCAAATCGCACCCCGGTCAGCCCCGGCAGACCCAAAACTTTAGCAGCAGATAACCGACCCCGGAGGCCAACAGTATAGCCAGCACGGCGGCATATTTTCCTAAAAATCCGCCTGCTGTTGTAGGGTTCATTTCGCACCCGGCTTGCTTAGTACTGCAATAATCGACAAGCCAAATGGCAGCCGTATTGCTTTTTTCACCAGATGCCGTTCCAGGCTATAAATCATTCGCAAAAGTCCATTGATCAGCGGTGATGGAACACGGTTTTCGTCAACGCCCAGGCGAGCGCCGGAAAACCGTGACAGTAGCCTGAGAAAGACTGAAACCGGAAATAGAATACAGTTGTGATAGGAAATATAGCGAATCTCAAACCCTGCGGCCTGCGCCAGGGAGTTTATGTCCCGCGCCAGATACCTGCGCCGGTGATGCAGCAACTCATCGTGCCGGCTCCACAGCCAACCATAAGCCGGCACGGAGAGTATCAAGCTGCCACCGGGCTTGAGGGAGGCAAACAGCTTGGCCATGGCCGCGCTGTCATCCACAATATGTTCCAGTACGTCAAAGGCGGTAAACGTGCCTACCGAATTAGCCGCTATTGGCCAGTGACCGGTATCACCACCGCGTATCACCCGGCCATGCACGCCGGCCATTGCCGCCGCCACCGCATCCAGCTCCAAACCTGTGACGTCGCCAAAGGCCTGTAAAAGAGCAAAATTGCCGCCAGTGCCACAGCCTATATCAACGATGGCGTCGCCTGGAATGTGATCAACACAGCGAAGCGCCTCGGCAAATAGAGCACGGCGAGCAACAAACCACCAGTGCCTGTTCTCGATAGCTGCCATTTGCCGGTACAGGTGTTTGTCCACGCTATTACCCGGTTTTGCCTTTGTGTATGATAATGCCACCGTGGCTGAAATGATTTCCCTGATTGTACCGCTCTATAACGAAGAGAGCTCGCTGGATGCCTTCCATAGTCGTCTGGCCGGTGTGCTGAACGGTCTTTCTGTAAAAGCGGAAATTATTTACGTTAACGATGGCAGCACCGACACCAGCAAGGATATTTTGCACAACATTCTGGCCTGGGACAGCCGCGCATGCATCCTCGATCTGAGTCGGAACTTTGGCAAGGAGATAGCGATTTCAGCCGGCCTCGATACCTGCCAGGGCGATGCCGCCGTTATCATCGATGCGGACCAGCAAGATCCCCCCGAGTTGATCGAGGAGTTCATTCACTGGTGGCGGCAGGGCTACGATGTAGTCTATGGTCAGCGCCAGGATCGCTCCAGCGACACCTGGCTAAAGCGCACCAGCTCCAGTTGGTTCTATGCCGTGATGAGCAAGCTCAGCCGCATAGATATCCCCAGAGATGCCGGCGACTTTCGCCTGTTGAGCCGCCGGGCCATTGACGCACTGGGTGAGTTACCGGAAACCCAGCGCTACATGAAAGGCCTGTACGCGTGGATAGGCTTTCCACAAAAAGCTGTGGCCTACACCCGGGAACAACGGGCGGGCGGCACCGGCAAGTGGAGTTACTGGCGCTTGTGGAACCTGGCCATAGAGGGGATTACCTCATTCTCTGACGCCCCGCTCAAGATAGCGACCTACCTGGGTCTGGTCACCGCACTGGGTGCATTTGGCTACGGCATTTATATCGTCTGGTTGACATTAGTTGCGGGTAACCCGGTACCGGGATACCCCTCATTGATGGTCGTCATCCTGTTCCTGGGCGGCGTACAACTGATCAGCCTGGGCATAATCGGTGAATACCTGGCCAGAAACTACCGGGAGAGCAAACGGCGCAAGCTGTACTTCGTTAATGAGTTTCTGCGGGCGGAACCTGTGGATGAGTCGAGTCCGAGGTCGGAGCAATAGCCGGGGCAATAGTCGGAGCAACAGTAACTGGCCTGGGTTTCATCAGCAGGTAACCCCGGTACTTTTCCACTATCTCAAACTCCGACATAATCCAGTCGATCAAATCTACTTTCTGCGGCTCGGCACCGTAGGCTGGCAACCTGATCAGCACCAGCGGCGTCCGTGCCGCTCTCAAGCCCCGCATAATGCTGAGGCGATCTGCCGCCGAGGTAAACAGCAGCGAGTGTTGCACAATAATCGGGGCTGGCATGGCCACACCACTCCAGATGTACAAACTGTTGAAACCCGAGCTGGTAAATCCGACATCCGCCTGCCCCATAGCCGCCACCAGGTATTGATAACGCTCAACCTCCTTCGCTTTGCCACGCATCAGTTCGGCGCCATTAAAGCCAAACGGCAGCAGCACCGCGTACTGTTGTTTGAGGGAGTAGCTCCTGTTCAACAACAGGACCAATACCAGAACTGCGCTAGCTATAGCTGGATACGCAGCCCGCCGGGCGAACCTGTCTGACAAATCCGCCAGGCATACGATTGCCGAGACCAGCACCAGGAAAGTCCCAAAATACAATTGGCTGCCCGGTATCGGGTAGGCCAGCAACAGGTGCCATGTCGCTATTGCCGCAAGTAATTTTCGCGTGATCGATGTTTTTGAAGATGAGCAGTCTACCGCGCATAACCAACTGAGCGGCCCGGCCCAGCCCAGCACGACGTGCCCATTGCCCGCACCTGTTTTAGTCACTGCGTAAATTGCCAGGCATACAAAGACCAGCTTGGCGGCCGGCACAGAGTTTTCCCTGCTCACACCAGCCGGCCAGCGCACCAGTGTTACGGCAAATAACAGGGCGACCAGGGCCAGCACGATTTGAGCAGGCACATACTCCCGAAACAGGTAAATATGCTCGAGTGTACTGACAAACAGCAGGTTGCTCGCTACCAAAGCCTTGATCGTTGAGCCCTGCATCACGATGAATAACAACCAGGCCACAAGGGCGGTAACAATACCCCCCAGCAGCGCGGCGCAGGCTGGCAGCCCCAGGCTGCGACCGCCATGATTGGTGGTCATCACCAGCGCCGTTGCGGTCAGGGCTGCCGAGCAAATAAACGCATAGGAGACGCTATGCTCTGCATTGAGGTGGGTGTACATCAGCAGCCAGGGTGCTATGGCGCTCGCCGCCACGGCGCCAAAGAGCAGTACCGCGCGCCACCTGGAATCGCGCAGCTCGGAGGCCAGCACCACCAGCACGCCGGCCAGGCAATACATGCCTATATTGACCTTGGTGCTGACAATGCTTGCCACCAATACACCGGTGCAATACCAAGCCAGGCGCGAGCTGCGCCGGCTTGTGCTCCAGAATACCAACGGAATCGCCGCCGCCAGGCTGGCGATAACCTCCTGTGGGTGTCCGGGCTCATTAGTGAATGCCTGCATATAGGCAAACACCAAGCCGTAGGCAGCGATGCCCCACCACGGCGAGTGGGTAATCCGCCATGTTGCCAGCGCGCAGAGCGCACTCAGTATCATCCAGTAGCCCAGGCTGATAAAGCGGGTCGCACTGTTAGTCACGGGAATTGACAGAACGTCGTGAAATAACCAGTGTGTGGCCAGGGAAACCGGCCCGTACGGATGGGACAGCCGGTCATAAAATGGATGGCCGTCCATAAACAGGCGGGTAGCTATCAGCCAGTATCCCTCGTCATCGTATTGTCGGAAATTTGCAAACAGGTCGTAGAAACCGGCGGTGGCACTACTGACCAGCAGCGCGCAAGCAAGCAAAATAACAGGGATAAAATGAGGCTTAATCACGCCCGCACCAACAAAACGCCACACCAGGACAACCATACATTATTAGTCGTAGACATGTCATGCCGGCAGCCGCTGCCAGCTACCGGCTTTCACCACACTTACACCTTTTACAGCTTAGGAGAAAAGCTTGCCCTGGATGCTTACCCAGCCGGTTTCCGGAATAAGTTGAGGAAAAACCGCCGTAGGCCCCGACGAGCCGGTAAACCATTGTGAGTTCAATCCCCGAACTATGGGACGTCACCGCAGAGCTTATCGAGAAGTTCAGGCCGGAGGAATGCAAAAACCATTTCCTGGCAGCAGGCTATGACCTGGGTTAAATCGAATACGCTTTAGTCGGTAGCAACGTGAGGGTAGTCCAGTATTTTTTGGTCGGCCGTCACCAGCCGCGTCGCAAACCTTCTGGCAGTGGCTACGATGATTCGGTCGGCGGGATCTTTGTGGAAATCGCCTGGCAGTTGGGTTGATTGCAACGCAATGTCATTATCTACGGCGACGAACCTCACACCGTCAATGGCCTGTACCTCATCGAGCCAAGACGCCAGATCCATTGACAACACGACACGTCCCTGCTGAACCAGCAGCGCGATTTCCCGCGTGGAGATTGAGGAGACCAAGACCTCCCGGTTTCCACTCAGCGCGTCCTCGATGGCGCTTCGATGGTCCTCAGCAAGTGCAGGGCTGTCGTTGAGCCACCACAGCAGGATATGCGTATCGAGGACAATCAAGGGAGGTCAGCCCAATCTTCTTCCCCGACCGAGGCAAACGGATCCTCGTAGGTCATGACAGACCCACGCAGCCGGTCGCGCGGCGACCTTGATTCGGCGCGTAGCCGACGAACTTCGACGGTGGGACGGCCACGGTGTGTAATCACAACCGGTTCGCCGCCTTCCTCAATCTGCCTGAGAACTTCCAGCGCACGTACTTTGAACTGAGATTTTGAGAGCGTCTTCATAACACCTCCGTGACCATGCCATATAATCAGTATAGCGCAAGTGACTATATAATATAGTCACTTATCATCCCCAACGCGATCAGCCGCTTATCTTGAAATCAACCTCTATTCACTCAGCCAAGAAAATACTACGCCGCTTAAACTCGGCTCCTTGCCCCTGGCCACTTGGGAAAAAGTGGCACTTTCTTCATCGTTCACCTAAAAACTGAATAATGCTGTATCAGATGTCCCTGGCTCGTCGGCATTGTTTGGAGACGGTGTTGTGCCACTCCGGGGCTGTTTGCACTTTGACGGCGTTCTCTGACGTGCCGTAAAACTTCTTGATACGGAGATGTTGCTTGATCCATTTGAAAAACAACTCGACTTGCCACCGGGCTTTGTATAGTTCGCAGATGGTCGTCGGTGGAGGACCAAACAGGTTGGTCAGAAAGATGAGCGTTTTCCCTGTCTCTGGAACTTTGAAGCGTCGGCGAACCAATGCCCATGTGGTACAGCTTGGCCGATTGCGCCGAGAGACACGCTTCGATATCGCGCAGGCTCTCCCTGTAGGTCAACTGCGCAAGCGCCAGAGCGCGAAAATGTTCGGCGCAAGGAAGTGTGCGAATACGATGATCTCCATCGTACCGGGACACGAGCCGGTGAAAAGTTTTCCACGGAAGAAAGTCCATGATCTGTGCAAACAGCGTCTTTCCGGTATACATCGAATCGTCTCGGCAACAAGGGTCTGCCAAGAGGATACTGTGCCGGGTTTGCATTCAAGTCGGGGACACCCTAATTTTGCTGTAACTCATTGTGGCCATTGAGAAAATCCCGCTTTGTCGAAGTTTTAACCGGACAGTAGTGATTCTGTATGTTACTTTGAGTGTTACATATATCCCAGCAGCTCTGAATGTTCTCGTACCAGCCATTTATTAAGCTGTGTCCAGAGTCTCTCTGCATGGTCGATACATTCGCTAACCGCGCTATCTGCCACCAGATCACCAGAGTAATCCGCAGCATTGCGCTGTTTACGTAGCGCATCAAGCACGATCATGGTTTCTTTTTCCAGCCCTATAGTGTTGGGTAGAGTCTGGATCATAGTTTGGTGGTGGCCGGGTTTGCTGGTCAGAGTTCGATAGCCGTTCGCCTGTAGAGCGGCATTGGCTATTTGCATAATGGCTTTGTAGGCGGCATCAAAACGGTTTTCGTTGCTGACGGCTGTAATCTGCGAATCTTTGATATTACGCTTTGCAGCTTCCATGAGTCTTTGAATTGTAAGCGGGTCTGATTCAATGGGTTCCAGGCTTATGCCAAGCAGGTTATCCAAGCTCATTGATACCCCCCATTATCTTAATGACTGGTTTTTCCAGAATTTCACGAATAAACGCGGAGTTCTCCTGCTGAGCCGCCTGCCATTCTTTGGTGCTGTACAGTTTTGGGTTAATTTCTCTGCCCAGAGTTTCCTGTGTAGGGTAAAGGGCTTTCACCGTTTCAGAAAAGCCTGCGCTACCCACTATCAGTAAATCAATGTCACTATCACTTGTTGCCTTACCGCTGGCAACGGAGCCAAAAACCAGGGCTACATCAATGCTATCTTCCAAGGGCGACAAGGCCTCCCTTATACTCTCTGCGACACCGGAGATCTTGCGCAAGATACTGGATAGCTCTTCAGAAACTAAACAATTGCGATTGGCCTGATAGATTACCTGATTTCCCTGGCTGGATTTTTCCAATACGCCAGCTTTCGCCAATTTGCTTAACTCCTTATGCAGCGTACCGGGCACGGTCCCAGTGAGTCGCGCGATTTCTCTTACATGGTAGCTCTGGCCGGGGCGCAGCAGCAATAAACTCAGTACCCGGCGACGGTATTCTTTGAATAATATATCGGCTAACAGCGATGACATAGCGGACTCGGGAAGTTCAATTCAAGCAAGGTCGTAGCTTTATTAGCTTCAAATGTAGCTTTTATTGCTTCGTTCGTCAAGTCTGTTCTATTGTGCATTCAGAAAAGTTTGATCTGGATGGTATTGTCAACTTAATGGGCTCGTCGGATAAGTAAAAATCGGTAGTGCATCATTAGTTCTGTAATTTCTGTGGTGGCTACGCGTTTCGGGGTTGGCGCCGGACTTCAATCCGATCGAAATGGCGTTTTCCAGGTTCAAGGCCGCACTCAGAAAAGCGGCCTCGCGGACAATCGCAAGCAGCGGAAGACGTGACGTTAAAACTCATCGTTGCGCCCGGTGATCAAGGTGAACCGGTGATCACCATCGTACTGCCCAATGAAGATTAACTGCGCCGCTTAAACTCGGCTCCTTGCCCCTGGCCACTTGGGAAAAAGTGGCACTTTCTTCATCGTTCACCTAAAAACTGAATAATGCTGTGTCAGATGTCCCTGGCTCGTCGGCATTGTTTGGTGACCACCTGTTCAATACGTTGTAATGCCGGATACGCACCGTATTGAGATTCAAATACGGCTTTTGCAGCCGCGAGATTGTCCAGTAACCGGGTTGCAACATCATTCACCTGATTGAGCAGGAACTGAGGCCGGAGGTCGCATTGTGACGCGAGGGTTTCCCAATGCTTTCGAGTGACCACGCTGGGGTTTCTTTCATCACCCACGGCCAAGGCAAGATGATAGTCGATGCGTTCAATGGCACGGGTGCAGACCAAGTCATAGAAGGGTGTCAAACGGATCTCGCCATTGGCTAAATACAGCAGCGATAAATTCTTGGCGTGGCCATCAGAATTGCCTGCCAATACATTGAATATTTGCCAACGCAACAAGTGTTGGAGATCGTTGGCCGGATCGCTGGAGCCATCCTGAACCAACTGGTAACACTGCGCAAAACTTGGGCCGCCATCCTCCTGGTATTTCCGCTCATGCCCGTAGCCCAGTGCCTGACAAAAATCTTCCTGATGTAGCCGCAGCACGTCACCGTCGTCATTCCAAAACCGGTCATAGCGCTCAATCAGTGCGTAATGTATTTGACCAATGGACTGTAACTGGATGTCAACGACGGGCAAACCGGCTGTTTTGGCAAGTTGCGTGGTAAAGGTTTCATAGGCCGGTAGATGGCGGTAGTCTGCCAGTTCAAATTTCAGGATATGACTGGACGGTGATTCTTGCCGGGACAGCAAGTAGTGTCCATCACGGACCAGGATGGGGCACTTGTCTTGAGTACCTGCCAATGAAAGTCGTGGCCGTTGTTTGGTAGGCCAGGTGCGCCGTGCGACCAGATTGGCCAACTCCTGATCCGTTATTGGGTGATAGTCATACTGTGGAGAGGGTTGCTGTTCCACGGACAGGATTGATAGCGCGCCCGCGCACTCACCACCAATGGCACGCAACAGGTTGAAATCGGTATTGGATATTTTCAGGTCGCGAACAATCTGCTCACGGACACCGCCTTCTGGCAGCAGGTTGGCAAAGAAACGGTGGGCAACGCTCTCTTCGGGTGTAAAGTCGTCGTTACCCAGTGGCAGGGTATGTGAGACGGCAAAGCCACCCTGCGTGCTCCACTGCAGATCATAACGAAAGCCGATGGCACCCGTTGCATTACGCCATAAATGACCCACCAGGCGCTGATTGTTCCACACATTGAGCGCATCTGGGTCAGTCATCTGTACGTCCTTGTTCAGCAGTGAGTGGAGACGGTGTTGTGCCACTCCGGGGCTGGATGATGACTGCCAGCCCGAGGGTGCGCAGTGCTTTCAATATTTTACCGATCTCGGCAGTCTCTTTGCCGCGCTCAAACTCAGAAAGAAAGCGTGGGCTCAAATTACCCAGTCCGGCAACGGTTGCCAGTGTTAACTGGCGGTTTTTTCGGTGGGCACGTACCAGCCGACCCAATTCTTCGACTGAACGCACAGCACCGTAGTGAGTCTTTTGTGTTGGCATTGCGCGACCTTTAATAGTATCGTACGATAAAAAATAGCAGGCTAAACGCAAGAAATCAATCAATAGTTACCGTACGTGACTAAATAGACAATCCGCGCTTCACATTCCAGCCCCGGTGCCGGTTGCGATAGCGGTCCACCAGGCCCATGACCTCGTCGACCGGGGCGCGGCGGTGCGATACCTGCGATAACCGTTTGTCGATGAGGCCATCGGGGCCCTCGTCCTCATATCGATCGATGTAGCGACGAAATGTCCGGGCACAGACACCCAGCAATAGCGCCGCTTCCTCCTGGGTCAGACGACTCTCCGCCGGCCCCCCATAAAACTTCCTCGAATCTCATCAGTCGAGTCTCCTGTAGCCACTCTGTCCGTCTCATAAGCACCCCTCCTCGGGGCACTATGAGAACCGGACAGATCATGTGCTACAAGACCGGACAGTTTATGTGTTACTAACATTTCACATAGAGACCTCTGACCCGCATTATGAAGTGTAGTATAATTGACAAGAGCAACCCGAATTGTTCCATACAGGAGCCTTGGCTAACGAGGATGTAACGATGACACAAACATCCACAGAAGCTGAAGCGATGATGGAGACAAAAGAGGAGGAAATCGAAGGTCTGGGAGAAGATCAGTCTTCCTCCTGGGGCGACTACCCCATCGACGCGCTGCTGATTCGAAACGAGGCCCGCACGGTGCATGATGTATTGCGCCGAATCGATAGTGGCTCGTTTGTCATGGCCCCTGATTTTCAGCGCGACTTCGTCTGGACCAAGGATAAACAGAGCAGGCTCATTGAGTCCGTCGTGATGAGGATTCCGTTGCCCGTCCTTTACCTTGCGGAAGATGATCAGGGGCGAACGGTGGTCGTTGATGGATTGCAACGCTTGACCACCTTCCAACGCTTCGTGAATAACGAACTTCGGCTTCAACTTCCCGACCGAACGGCATTGGACCATAAAAAATTTCAAGATCTGCCACCCAAACTTCAAAATCGCATTGAAGACTGCAGTCTTATTCTCTACATCATTGATCAAAAGGCTCCTGAGCAAGCCCGACTGGACATTTTTGAACGGGTGAACGGGGGCGAGCCCCTGACCCGGCAGCAGATGCGCAACTGTCTGTTTATGGGCGAGGCGACTCGATTTCTGAAAAACGAATCAAAAACTGACATCTTTCTGAAGGCAACTGGCAGAAGCTTGAGAACTAAGACCATGAGGGACCGTGAATTCGTCAATCGGTTCTGCGCCTTCCAGCTTCTACCCATCGACGACTACCGGGATATGGATGAATTTCTCGCGAACAGTCTCAGAAAAATAAACCACGAGCCGAAATTGTGCAATAGACTGTCTTCTCAGTTCAGGATCACTCTCGAAAACAACTTCTATTTGTTCGGCAAGCACGCTTTCCGTAAACATTCTCAGGAACAGGATGGACGAAATATACTCAATGCCTCCCTTTGGGATATCATGTCCACGGGGCTTTCCCGATATCCACAGGAAGTTGTCAAAGAGCGTTCCGCAGACGTGAAAGATGCCTTCTATCAACTGTTGAAAAATAACGATTTCATGGACTCCATCACCTACAGTCCCAACAGCACAAAGCCGGTAAAGTGTCGATTCTCCATGGCCAAAGCAATGTTCGATGAGGTGTTCGATGCTTAATCGGCTTGATTTGAGCTGCTTCAAGTGTTTCGAACAGTTGTGCCTGCCTCTGGCGCCATTGACCCTGCTTACCGGCTTCAATGCATCCGGAAAATCCTCGGTTTTGCAGGCGCTGGTGCTGCTACACCAGACCATGCGTGAACATGAATGGTCCACCCGGCTTGCGCTTAACGGTGCGGGTGTCCGGCTGGGCGCCATGCCGGATGTGGTTGACGAAGAGTTCGGGCGAGGCGGTTTCGATATCCTGCTGGCAGACGACAAGGATATTTGCGAATGGGCTTTCGAAGGCGACCGACGCGACATGTCAATGAAGGTCCGGCGTGTCTCCGTCAATGGCCGAACGGTGGAAGCGCCACCTGAGTTGAGATATCTGCTCCCACCCGACGAGGAGTCGGCCCAGCCTCTCGCCAGACGGCTTCGAGGTTTGACCTATATAACCGCCGAGAGAGTCTCTCCTCAGGATACCTATGCCCTTGAAGATCGATATGACGTAACAGCCGTCGGCCCCAGGGGGGAACATGCGGTAAGCCTGTTGCATTGGGGCCAAGATAAGCCCGTACTAGCGGAGCTTGCCCTGCCGGAGATTTCTTCTCCCGATCGCTTCATGCAGGTGGAGGGGCGGATGCGCAAGTTCTTCCCTGGTTGCAGGTTGGAAGTGCGGTTGGCGCCGCGAGCGACCACCGCAATGCTGGGCATACGCACATCGGACAGCACCGAATTCCATCGCCCAACCCACACCGGGTTCGGGCTGACTCAATGCTTGCCGATTATTGTGGCCGCCCTTTCCGTCGCCAGGGGCGACATCGTGCTGATTGAAAATCCGGAAGTACATCTTCACCCTGCCGGCCAAGCGTTGATGGGGCAGTTTATGGCCGATATTGCGCATGCCGGTGTGCAGGTGCTCGTGGAGACGCACAGTGATCATGTGCTGAGCGGCATTCGTCGTTCAGTCAAAGCGGGGATACTCGCCGCTGACCAGGTGGCCATCCACTTCTTCCGGCCAAGATCCGCCGACCAGCCACAGGTGGAGAGTCTCATGCTGGGCGACGCCGGGAACATTGATTCCTGGCCGGAAGGGTTCTTCGATCAGTTTGACAGAGACGCCAGCTACTTCGCGGGATGGGGAGAGGATTGAGGTGGAATTGCTGTTCAATGACCTTTCGATCCACGGACAATTTTTTTCAGATCTGAGAACTTTCCCCGGCGCGATAGGACGGGTGATGGAAATTCGGGAACTCGTTCGCCAATCCAAACGGGAATTGCGATGCCATCGCAAGGTCGCGGACGCGCAAGTGACAAACAGTATATCAATGCGGCAAGCAGCCAACCGTGCATTGAACAGGGACCAATGTAGCGCTTTGCTACAGTGGCTGACGCGCCAAGGCCCTTTCTGGGACGATGTTCGTCAGCATGGTGGTGATGACTGGCTGGAGTGTAATGGAGATATAGTCACAGAAACGGCGGTGGGTGAGGCGGCTTACTGCATCTTCCATGACATTGCATGTAGCATCGTGAGCATGGATCCATCTTCGTGGACATTTTCGCCGGTAATGGTGGACTGGCGCAAGAATGGGCTTGTCCAGTCGGGTGATATTCCTAACTACTGGAAGACCGAGGATGTAAGGACCGTTCTTGACAAGATTTCCGATCCACTTGATTCTTGGGAAAGTCTGGAAAGCACGGCAAAAGAAGATTGCCCATATCTGACTTTTTCATCGAACACTTTTGAACCGCTACGGAAACACCCGTTCAATCAGGGCGCTGCAAACGGTCTGCTGTCGCGCCTGAAAGTCCTGCACAACCTTAAGAACTGCTTCGATGAGCACGGGCAACGTACGCCAAAGGGAAATCAGATATACCAAAATCACTTCACGGGTGACAACGCCTGGTTTTCTGATTCCTCGGCTAGTGAAAAAAGAGATTTTGATACACGCCTCAGTTTTCCGCATCCAGAGATGGATGGCGAAATCTTGTCCTGCACATGGCACGGCAAGGTGAGGTCCCGTCAATCACTACGACTCCACTTCTCCTGGCCTGTGCAGGCGCATAAACCGCTGTACGTGGTGTATGTCGGGCCGAAAATTACCAAACAATAGCAGAGCTCTGGTGACCCGGAAACTCAGCCGGAGCCACGAGGCGACGATCTGCAAAGAGTGCGGCTTGCGTATGCTCTGCCATAGCGAGCGTGTCATTACGGGGAAGGACTGATAAAGGAAGAACCATGGCGAAGATAGACATCACCAGAACCGAACTGGTCTGGCCCGGAAAATATAACGAGGACGGCTCGTGGCGGGAAGTGGCGCGTGTCAGTTTGCCGTTTCAGGTAATTGAGACGGTGAATGAAAGCCGTGCCACGCGGGAGCAAGGGAAGAAGCCGATGAACCTGAACATCTTCGAAACTTATCAATGAAATATCTTGGAAACGGTATGCTGCGCACAGCCTGTCTGATTCTGGATATGGCGCTATAACGGACACAATATTTTGGTTCTTCTCCGGTCTTGTGAGTGAATATCAGGCCGCAACATAGAACATTGAGTCATTATCCGGCAGGGAAGACTGCCTGATCTTGAGTTTGAAATACTCGGTATCCCTGATGCCTCTGGCGCGCTTGCGGATCATGCCGATACCGATGTTGCCGGCCTCGGTCCTGGCGCTGGTGAGCTTGTGCTTCGCGTAATTGCAAATGCCCACACGGTGGTTTCTCAACGACTTTGCAAACTTCTTTAGGTAAAGCAGGGTCGATTGATCGGCTATCCGGCACCAGGCTTCCAGTCTCTTTTGCATCAGTTCGACAGTCTTTGATTCCCACCAGGCCTGAAGCTGTTCCTTCAGGATATACAGCCTCTATGTTTGCAGTGGTTTCTGCCGGAAGTTGCTTTAGAAATGCAGAGAACACATCAGCCGTTCGGCCCGTTTCCACCCCGATTAAATGCCCTTCGACCATGTCGTAAATCACCGTCATGTAGTCGTGGCCCTTCGCCCTGGCCACCTCATCAACACCGAGGTACTTCAGGCCGGTCAGCTGTGTCGGATCGAGCGCCGGGAGACTTTCCTCCAGATACGCCCTGTCGATCTTTTTCACCGTCTCCCAGCGTATCCCCAAATGCCTGGAGACCGCCTGAATACTCATGTGGCGGCACAGGCCACTGATCATGCGACAGAAGCGGCGGGTGAAACGCCATCCCGTGTCAACAAACTCACAGCTCTCTATCCGCCGTTCGTTCTTGCTGATACATACTTGGGCCAGCTCCATTTCAATCACGCAGGGATAGCCAAACAGCGGCACATCCCTGACCTGTCGGCGGACATACCGGTTGACCGTTCCCTGCTGCTCGGTAACGGGGTCTATGGCTTTTCTACGCCTGTCCCGGCGGCAGCCAATGACGAGCTGTCTCTCCTCCTCCAGTTTTATCTGATTGACGCACTGCCCCTTGAGGCCCAAAATATCCCTCTGGATGTCGATTCCCATATACCTGTTCCATATAAAGTTGTGATAGGCCTTATATACCAACAGATTACGTGGGGGTCGGCATCCTTTTTCACTCATAGAAGCGGAGAAGAGCCGCAAGGCATTAAAAAATCCTCAAAACCGGCACAAAACCCTCCGCTGATGGCAGCCAACGAATCAGGTTGCAGTGGGCAAGGCAATCTTGCACCAGGCTGTCGTCCCCAGTGGCTGCTGCAACACCAATATTAATTCCTGCCGCCCCGCGCCAGCCCCGATTGTTATTGTACCCTGCCAGCGGTTGAGGCGAGGATTGAGCAAGCCAAACGGACTAAAACCTCCCACATGCAGCGGTCCCAAGCTACCCACCCGGCTGTTACCACGGTAGAGAACAATACTTCTACTCCACCATGCCTGCGGCGGATCAAGGCGAGCATCAATGCCCACCTGATCAACATTGACGCTCACCTGCACCTCGGTGGGCGAGCACTGCCGCACATCCGCCAATCCCTCAGGCATGGCCATTGGCGCCCGATAGGCCAGTTGACGGTCGCGGAACAGGTCATCGAAAGTGAATACAAATTCGGGCCTGAAACGATTGCCCGCTTGCGGTTTCTGACCACTGAGCCCTGCCCGTTCGCCGATAATAAACAGGCTGCCGGCCGCCTCCATGCTTTGGATCTCCTGGCTGAGATAGCCCCCTGAGGGTCGCTGCAGGGTTAGCGCCAGTGCCAACAGCGCCACCAGCAACAGGTAGCCCCATCTGCCAAACAGCGGCTTGAGACCCAGTAACAAGCCACTAATACTCAACCAGTAAACTACCACCACGGTCTCATAGCGCTCGTAACTGGGGCCGTGTAGGTGATTGGGGTGCTGCATAAGGCGGCCCAGTTGAGTAGCCAGGGCAATGCCCAGGCACAGCGCAGCCGCCATCATGCAAAACACCATCCAGGTTTGCAGAGGCGACTGTGGATACCAGCGCGAGCGCAACCCAAACAAGGCCACCGCTGCCAGCACTTCCACCGATAAAAGACTCAGCAACAGCGCTGGCCCCGGCGCAGACTCCGTTAACGGCCAGGCCAGAAACTGCAGGGTTTTTATCAAAATTCGCCAGGGCGTATTGGCGGCCAATACCGACTGGGCCTGGGCCTGTATTTGCGCGATGACCTCGGCACTGCCCAGATCCCATTGCGTCGCCAGGGCGGCATCCGAGGACATTCCTCCGGCATATAGCCAGGCCAGTAAAACACTGAGCAACAGGGTGGGAATAACGACGCGTGCGTGCAACATCAAAGCCAGCACGGGCAATAGCAGCCAGGCAACCACGCCACCAAAATTACACAGGGCGGCCAGGGAGCAGAGCAGGTAGGCGAGGCACCAGTCGCGCCAACGCGGCCCTTGCGGGCGCCGTAACAACACCCAGAATGCCAGCAGGGAAAAAGTCAGCGTTACATGCCAGCTGATATTGATGGGGTTGAGCAAGTTCCATAGGTGGGCCGGCGCAAACAACCAAATACCCGCCAGCGCCGCCACAAACATCGCCATGTATGACTGTCTGAAGTGTGCTCTGGCCAGGCGCGTATACAGCGCTATCAAAACCGGCAGGCAAGCCCAGCCGGCTGCGAAAAACATATGGTTTTGACCCGCCAGCCAATTTATATCCAACCACAACAACAACCGCGGTATGGCAACCCGGTGGGCCGCGTAGTGCGGTTCAAACCACTGCAACAGCGTCGTGAAACCGACCGGCTCCTGTTCAAGCTCCAACAACTGGCCCAGCAACACGAAGAGGTCACGCCAGGGCAGGTGTGGGTGATATCTAAACCAGATAATGCTGGTCCACAGCAAGCCGTACGCCGCCAGGCACAGGGCAGCAGCGACAAGGACCTGCTCGGCCAGTATGCTGCTGCGCGGAAGTCTGTATCCACTGGGATTTTGATTAGTCAAATTGTGGGCGCTGATGATGGTGATTATTATGCCGTGGGAGTATAACCGTCCCGTGTTAATCTGGCACTTGGGCATCACTCAACCGCCACCGCTCAGGCAATAGTTAGATAAGCATGATTTCAGACCCATTCGCTGCCAGCCTCGAACGCTACTGGATTTGGATTTATTCAATCGCCATAGGCCTGCTGGGACTATGGCTATTGCATCACCACTGCCAGATCATTTCCGCGACCTTTCCGCTGGATTACTACGAGGGCACCACGGCCATGATCACCGGCCTGATAGCCGCCGGTAACAACCCCTATACGTTCGAATTCCAGCCACAGGCGATGTACGTCTACCCGCCCCTGTACAACATGCTGGTCGCGCCCATGACCTGCCTGTTCGGCAACAGCCTGCTGCTACACCGCCTGGTGTCAGCCGTCTTTATTGTGGGCTCCTGCCTGATCTGCGCCAGCGCCGTTTATCGCTGTGGACAATCCCTGCGGCACAGCATGGCCGCCGCCGTATTACTGTACGCGGCCCTGTTGTTTTACGGCACGCCGGTCGCCGGCACCAATGCTCTGGGTGTTTGCCTGTACCTGTTGATTCTCTATCTACCCTGGCGTTGCGACTTCTCCAGCGCCAGCCTGGCCGGAGCCTGCGTGCTGGCCGTACTGGCCTTCTATGCCAAGCAATACTTCATCGTCGCCATGGCCCTGTTGTGCCTGTATATGTTCCTGTACGTATCGCGCAAACGCGCACTCAGCCTGGGCGTCTGCTACGCTGGCCTGCTGCTGGCCAGTGTCTGGTGGGTTGATCACACCAGCCCCTACTTTCTGGACAACACCTTGTTCTCACCGATGATTGCGTCGCGTCGCCTACAGAATTCAGCCATAGCCATGCTCCAGTTCACTGAGTTCTTGCGCCTGTACTGGCCATTACTGCTGATCTCCGTGATATGCGCCAGGGCATTGGCAGGCAAACCCGCAAGCAACTACCCCTCGACCCACTTTTTCTGGTTTTGCCTGCTGTGTGCTGCGGTGGTTATGGCCTTCTCGCTGGCCCGCAACCCCGGCAACTATATGACGTACCTGTTCCAGCTCTTGTCGCCCGCCTTGCTGATCGGCAGCTTTGGCTTGCTTGCCAGGCAACAGTTCGATATCAAGGCGCTGGCGCCACTGGTGCTGATCTGCTTCTACCAGGCTTACGCCCTGCTACCCAAGGACTTCTCTACCACTGAGGAAAACTGGCAGCGGGTGGACCGGTTGATTAGTGAAAACGAGCAGATGCTGACCTCGCAGATGCTGGTGGCCACATTGCTCAAGCACGGCAAGGCGGTGGAACAGGATGGCCATACCTTCTACTTTCCGCTGGCCGCCGATAAAGCGCCCATTTTTATCAAGGACGATCCCGAGCAGCGCGTCGATACCATCTGGCGCAACTACATCAGCTCAATCTATAGAAAAGTCGAGGCCCGGCAGTACGATCTGATCATGGTCACCTCCTGGGATTTCAACGGAATATTTATCAACAACCCGCCACCGTTCAGCGAGCTGGACGGGAAAACATTTCTCAAGCAATACTACGAGGTCGATGAAACCCTGCCACTGTCCATGACCGAGCGTCACGGCGGCGGTACCTGGCCGCTGCGAATCTGGCGGCCCCGGCCAGCAGATACAGATACCGCTCGCTAGCCCTGACGTTTGGCTTGCTGCCGGTGCGACAGGAGCGGGCGTGGCGGGGGTCGATAAATATCCGCCTCCACCGCTGCCTTGATCACCTGGTCGGTAAGGGGTCGCGGTTGTCCGTACAGGGGAAACAGTTTCCTGTTGTACAACTGCATACGCCATTCAAGACGGGTATCGAGCAGCGGGTGATAAACCAGGTAACTGGCCACGCACAGGCTCCCGGCCAATATCAGGACAGCCAGGGACTGTGCGCGTGTCAGCAACTCACGGCTGTTAATGCCCAGCAGCACAAGCACGCAGCTCAGGTTTATCGAGGCGAAACTGTAGCGCGGCACAATGGCGTAATCCAGGGGTGAGTAGGGGGCGCGGCCCAACGCCAGCGCCACCGTTGCCAGCACCAGAAAACCACCAAACAAATGCAGGGTAGCGATAGCGCCGTGGCGATCGCGATACACAAAAAACAGCAGCGCGCAGAGCTGCACAAAACCCAGCCATTCGGCCCACAGCACGCTACCAAAACTGAAACCGCTCCCCAACAAAACCAGCACGTAGCGCGCGTGGTGTATGGGCGTGTTGCAGAGAAAATTCAGCACTGTGCCAAGCGGGTTGGGGTTGGCGAAGTTAGCGTGAAAGGACCACAGCGCAAACACCGCCGCCAGGCACCAGCTCAGCAAGTACCGGCGCGGAACAGGTCCCGGCCGGCACAGCAGGGCCACAACCCCAAGCAGCCAAATCAACTGTCCGGACGACAGGGAGTAGGTAGCGGCCAGCGCCGATGCCAAGGCCAGGCCAAATCTGGGCGGGCTGGGTTTTGACAAAAAATAGAGCGAGGCAAAGCTGTACAGGCAGACAAAGTAGAAGGCGAATGCTGACATGGACCACAACATAAGACCGTAATAGCGAGCATGGCACAGCAGTAACAGAACCACTAACAAAGCCAGTGGACGATTGCTACGCGAGCTAACGGTGTGCCAGTAAAGCAAGGCCATTAGGGGTAATGCCAGATTCGCAACCAGGCTGAGGACGCGAAAATCAACTACCTGCTGGACAAGATAAACCGCGTAGAACACCAGCCGTGAAGCGGCGGTGCGGTGGTCATTGTGGCGCTCCAGCAAGGCGTCAAGATACTGGCCCGTGTGATCCGCCTCGCCTACGCGCAGTATAAACCGCAGGATGTCGTAGATATCATCGTGATAGGGTACATTGAGGGCGTGGACCGACAAATACCAGCCATACACCAGCAGTACCAGCGCACTGGCCAGGCAGCAGATCCTGTTGCTCTGGATGGAAAAAGAGGTGGGAGGTTTTGTCAAAGTATACCGTTGCCTGATCTGAGCGGTGTCCCGAGCAGACCCGGCTAATGCGCGAGCCTGAAAGTGGTATATTACCCCACTGTTACCCCACAACAGAAATGAATAGGCAATATAGCTGGATACGCAATTATTATGTTGAAGGAGCACTGGTGAAGCACCTGCGAGATCACTGGGATCTGATCAGCTATCGCGTGCTCTCCGAGGTCCGCAGTGAAAACCGCCAGCTCTATATCGGCTTTGCCTGGTGGATTCTCGAGCCGGCCGCCTATATGGCAGTGCTGTACCTGGTGTTCGGGGTGGTAATGCAGCGCGGCGGTTCCGGCTTCGCTGGATTTCTGCTGGTGGGTTTCGTGTTTTGGCGCTGGATGGACGGCTCCATAAAAAAGGCCGCCCAATCGCTGGTGAGTGCCAGGATGATTCTCACCCAGGTAAAACTTTCCCACTGGATATTTCCGTTGTCGGAAGTCCTCTCTGCGGCACTGCGCTTTTCGGTAGTACTGCTGCTGATAATCCTGTTTGCCGTTATTTACACCGGCCAGGCCAGTTGGGCATATGCGGCTCTGCCCGCCCTGCTGGCCCTTAACCTGTTGTTCATTTTTGAGTTGGGATTACTGCTTGCCTGTATCGTGCCGTTTTTTCCCGACAGCCGGAAAATAATCGACAACCTGTTCCAATTGTTGTTTTTCTGCTCGGGAATTTTCTTCGACATCGGCGCGCTCAGTGACAGCAGCGCCAAGCTGTTATACCTGAACCCCTTCGCGGCATTCCTGAGCTGCTATCGCAATATACTGCTGGATGGACAGCTACCCACCCTGAGCTTGCTCTACTCTCCGCTTGCGGCCACCGCCTTGCTTACCCTTGTTGCCGGCACGACCTACCTGCGGGTGCGCGACCAACTGCCCAAGGCGTTGCTGCGCTGATGGCCATTTCGCAACAGCAGGCTGCCGCCGGCCCGGTGCTTTCTCTGGAGAAGGTGCGCCTGTATTACCGGCAATCGCGCAGCCTGCTGCGTAGTGACAAACACTTCGTGCTCGATGATATCAACCTGAACCTCTACCCAGGCCAAACCCTGGGCATAGTGGGACGCAATGGTGCGGGCAAGAGTTCCCTGCTAAAAATACTGGCAGGAGTTCTCAACCCGGACGCGGGTCGCAAGATCCAGCACAAGGCAGGCCTCAAGGTTTCGCTACTGACCTTGCAACTGGGTTTTCAGGCCCACCTCACCGGCCGGGAAAATGCCATTTTGGGCTCTCTGTTATCCGGTCTTTCATGCTCTCAAGCCGAGACCATTTTGGACGACATCATTGAATTCTCAGGTCTGGGCAGGGTGATTGACGACAGCATCCAGAGTTACTCATCGGGAATGCGCGCCAGGCTGGGATTTTCAGTGGCATTTTTTACCCAGGCTGACATCGTATTGATCGATGAGATACTGGGGGTCGGCGATCATGAATTCAAAATCAAATCGCGCGATGCTATTTGCTCAGCGATTCACTCTGATAGAACCGTGGTGCTGGTATCCCACGATGAGCACCTGCTGGCCGATATGTGTGACTCGCTGGTGTGGATTGAAAATGGCCGCAGCGCCATGCAGGGGGCCGCTCATGAAGTGCTGGAGACCTACCACGACTACGACCACCTGATAAAGAAGCTGACGCGTAATCTCAAGATCACAACTGAGGAGCTGCTCAGCCACCCGCAGAACTCCCATCCTCTGGAGCTGCTTAGGCGAGTTCGAAGGAATATCAAAAAGGAACGCCAACGCAGCATATTGACCGAAATGAAACATCCTGACTCGGCGGTAAAATATTACTATCCGGGCCACCGTGAGAAGCTGTCCCACATCGTTCTCGAGGACTGTGGCGATACCGTGTGGGTGGAAAACACGCGGGAAATGCTGCGCAGTGACGACCACAGTGTACGTACTATGTATCTGCAATATGAAGACATCCTGGCCACCCTGGCCCGTTTGGCCAAACTGGAGAACCGGCAGATTCGACAGACCGCGCTCAGCCAACAATTGGCAGAGACCCTGCACAAATTCGGGCAGCTTCACCGCAGCGCGGGAGATTCAAACCTTGATTGAACAAGCATCAACTGATCTGCCCCCGCAGCATCTGGCAGAGGCGATCCAGCTGGCGCGAGCCTACCACCGCCGACGCCGGCAAATGACTAAAGACAATAGTGCAAAATAAGGCGGCAAGGGTGCCATCAAGCGCTGGAATTTTCATAGCAGGGATATTATTCTTGCACTTGACCGTCCGCTCCTGTTCATCGATATCACGGTAAGCATACTTGGCCAATCCAGAAGATTTCAGGCGTCCCGATAATAGCCTTTTTTTCAAGATTGCCGCCATCTATGGCTTCATTCCAGGGTGCATTTACGCGGTTACCACGCAGCAGCTTTTCAACACCGGCTTTTTTGTCACTTCTGCTTTCTCCTGGGCGCTGATTGGCTGGTGCCAGTACGCCCTGTTCAACGCCTTGCACGAAGGACTTCACCAGCGTTTCGGGCAACCGCATCGAGAGTTTTTTGCCTATGCACTTACCGCATGGCCGGTGGGTTTTGGGGAGTCATACCGCAAAGTGCACATGGATCATCACAAATACTTCGGTGAGCCGGAGCGGGACCCGGATTACGCCAATTACGCCAATTTCCCGAACAGCCGCCGGGAATTTTTGCGGCGCTTACTGCTAAACCTGTCTGGAATTATGGCGGTGATGCAGTTTTTCGGCAGGCGTCAGCAGGCGACTGGCAGCAACAATACCCACCGCGACAATTCATTCCTCCACATAGTTATATGCCAGGCACTCCTCCTGCTGGCTTTCACCGCCACCGTCGGTTGGTACTACTATATCTGGCTGTGGTTAATCCCCCTGGTGACTTTCGGTAAGTTTTTCTCATCCACCCGTACCTTCTGCGAGCACGCCAGCCCGGATAATCAGCCCATCATCCGCACCATCACAGGCTCCTTTCTTGGTGAGAAAATATTCGGCGTGTTCTGCTTTCACTACCACGCTGAACACCACCGCCATGTATTTATACCCTGCAACCAACTCAAGGCTGCCCACAGGGAGCTGGCATCCACCATCTACCGGGAGAGGGACAACCGGGGAGCCCGCTACGAACATTACCCAAACGGCTACCTGCGGCTGTTGGGTTCCTGGTTCAAGGCGCTGCCCCGTTAGGGAAGTACACATCAATGACTCCCCAATACCGTTGCAACTTCTGCCAACACCAGGTCTCCCGGACGGTTAGCTCAGGGATTCGTGACTGGGAGTATGGTGTTGAGGGGGAGTACGATTACTACGAATGCCTGCGATGCCACGGCGTTCAACTGCAGCCGTTCCCAGAACTCCCGGACCTGAAGCGGGCCTATGACATCGACTACCACGGGTATGCCGTGGGTGAGAAACGCGGCGCCCTGTTTGCTATTCTCTACGCAGCCCGGGAGGCGATGTTCCGGCGCAAGATGTCTCGCCTGGTCGATGACAACACACGCGTGCTGGATGTGGGCTGTGGCCAAGGTGACTTTCTCCGTGACCTGCAGGGACTGGGAGTGAAGCAACTGGTCGGCATCGACTTTAACTCCGCGGTGGTCACCAGCCTGGAACAGTGCGGCATCCAGGGATTCGCCGGCACCTTCGCCGAGTACGAATCACCGGTGGGTTCTTTTGATGTTATTGCCATGAACAATTACCTCGAACACACACTGGCCCCTCCCGCAGAACTCGCCAAGGCTTACCAACTGCTGGCGCCGGGCGGGAATCTGGTAGGCGAGGTGCCTGGCTTTGACTCCTTCGAACGACGCCTGTTCGGCCGCTTCTGGGGAGGCAATCACGTGCCGAGACATACCTACCAATTCACCGCTGGTTTTCTTTATCGACAGCTCGCGGATGCCGGTTTCGAGAATATCCGCATCAGCCACCAACTCAACACCAGTCACTGGGCCTTGTCCGTGCAGAATTTCATGCAACGCAAGGTGTCCGATCTACGCCACAACTCCCGCATAAAGAACGGCAGGAGCGCGTACTATGTGGCGCTATTGCTAATATTCATTCCTGTCAATCTGTTCTGTGTGCTCCTCAAAAAATCCGGTTGCGTACAGTTTCAGGGTCACAAACCGGAACCCTCGGCAGACCAGTCCCATGACTGAAACCTACACACCATCGGAGTACTCGAAAGGATATCCTGAGGGCATTGAGCGTCATTTCTGGCACGCCGCCCGTAACGATCTGATATACCGCCAACTAAAGACGGTCCTGCAGCCCGACAACCTAATACTCGATATTGGCTGCGGAGCAGGAGTTTTCGTCGACTATGCACGACGCAAAGGCCTTACTATACGCGGTGTTGAAAAGGGCCAGGCGCCCGTGCAACCCGGCCTTGAATCCATCGTCGATACCGCAACTGAATTGTCAGAACTGGCGGAAGCAATACGCGGCGAGGTTCGTGTGGCGCTGCTTCTGGATGTTATAGAGCACATTGAAGACCGAACCCGGTTCCTGTCACAGCTTCACCAGCAACTTCCCACCTGCGAATACCTGCTTGTCACCGTGCCGGCGCGCATGGAAATCTGGTCCAACTTCGACGAATACTGGGGGCACTTTCTGCGTTATGACCGCCCCGGCCTGGAGGCCGAATTGCGTGCTGCAGGCTTCGCCCCGACTAAAACCGCCTACCACTTCAACTGGGTGTACCTGGCCTCTCTGGTGATGAGAGCGCTGGGGATCAAGCGAAAAACTGACTTCAAAGCTCCCCGTCGAAATGCCCTGGTGGCAATGCTGCACAAGTTGATGGTCTGGCTGACCGGCATGGAGTCCCGGTTGGTTCCCGGCTGGGTGCCGGGATCAACTATCCTGTGCCTGGCACGCCGTCAGCCTTAGGGCTGTCCGCTGCTATTTCTTCGCGAGTCGTCTCGATCTGGTACAGGGGCCGATTTTTGACCTCCATATAGGCTTTACCGACATATTCCCCGACCACACCCAGCGCCAACAACTGGAGGCCGCCAAGCAAGTAGATTGGGATAACCGTTGAAGCCCAACCCGGTACCGCTTCATCTGTAAACAGGACTGCGGCAAGAGCCCAGACACCGAGGACCATCGAGACGGTGAACACAAGTACACCCATAAGGGCAATGAACCGCAGAGGAGCGATAGAAAAAGATGTCAGCCCCTGGATCGACAAACTGATCATCCCGGGCAGGTCATACTTGGACGTACCCGCCACCCGTTCAGCCCGCCTGAAGTACACCACGGCTGACTCCAGGCCCAGCAGAGGCACGATGCCGCGCAGGTAGAGATTCGATTCCCGGTATTGCCGAAGAAACTCAATGGCACGCCGACTCATCAGCCGGAAATCTGCATGGTTGTGTATTGTTTTGATCCCCATCATCCGCGACAACCAATAGTGTCCACGCGCACTCCAGTGTTTGAAAAATCCATCACTGGAACGATCACCGCGGACACCGAATACGATTTGCTTGCCCAGCTTGTACAGGCGGACCATCTCCTCGATGGCATCGATATCATCCTGCAAATCCGCATCGAGACTAATCAGCGCGTCGCCATCAGCCTCCATCAGGCCCGCATACAGCGCATGCTGGTGACCGTGATTGCGCGACAGTTTGACGCCGGTAACCGGCCGACCGGCTTCGACAAAGCCACAAATGACTTGCCAGGTCCCGTCCGAACTACCGTCGTCGATCAGGTAGATACGTGATCGAGGGTCGATAAGGCCAATACCGGCCAGGCGATCGAGTTCTGCACCCAACCTTGCAACAGTAATAGGCAAAGCCTGTTCTTCGTTGAAACAGGGCAGGACAAGACCGAGTATCGGTCTTCGCTGCTCACTCATGGTTATGCCTCCACGAATTTATTTTCAGTTGCCGCTACAGAGCATACAGCGACAAACAACTTCGCTCAAAAGAATTGCCGCAACTCATCGGGCGCCTGGCAATAGAGGAACCAGGTACTTTTTTAGCACAGCGAGTCGAGTCATCAAGGCGGCAGGCAACAGTCCAACCAGCAGCTTTCTCAATCGATAGAGCCAAGGAGAAATATCCGCTGGGCACTGGTCTGCTGGCACGGCCCGGTCAACCAGATCAGCGTGCAAATCAGGTCGAGCCGTCAAGCGAACATACAGAAAAGTGTTGTACCGATACCATGGCATTATACGCTTGTCATTGAGCAGTGGTCGTCGCATAACGTCATACATCTGAAACCCCTCATTGGCAAATAAGTCCCGCCAGTATTGGTAGGGCTGCTCGTTGATGTGGTGCTCACCTCCCTGTCCCGGTGCCGCAGCGGAAAAGAGTATTACATCAGCGTGTGCGCACAAGGATTCCACAAGAATTCTCCCATGGACGGCGGAAAGATGTTCAGCAACCTCCAGACACTGAGCGAGATCATATTTCTCGCCAGTGGCAAAGCCACTGGAAATATCGACGGGCCGGAATTCACCGGCATCCACAAGCAGGCCGGCGCGGTCAACGTAATCGCCATCCAGGCCCATCACCTTCACACCGGCAGCCTTCCAAACTGACAACCAGGCTCCGCTACCGCACCCGACATCCAGCACAGAACCTATCTGCGGCACCAGTTTTTGCACCAGGGGCACAACCTCACTCGCCGAATCCAGAGCACCGCGGCAAATATATTTATAGAATTGACGGTCGTAGGTATACAACCCGGTTGCTTCCTGTTTGGCTACGCGACATAGACTAACAGGGCAATTGGACTGCATGTAGAGGTTTTTACCCTGTTCCGGTAACACTGCCACGCAATACTTGCCTATCCTTTAGGCGCAGCTTGTTTAGCAGGCTGTCAAACAGGGTCATCACCGGGATACATCAGGATTTTCCGGCCTGCGCCAACTGCTCACAGCGACTGCGAAATTCTCGTAGCTGCTCATCAAAATTTGCGATTCTCAGTATCATCCCATCAAGACGCCGATTCACCAACTGGTAAAGGGCAAGATCCAGGCTGTTATTATCAATTACCGTCTTCTGCAGCGATCCCAGGCGCTTGAGTACAGATTCCACCGAGTTGTGGCGGCGCTCCATAAACCACCGGCGCGATACGTTCTGGCGCACATAAGCCAGATCCAAAGAGGGGAAATACTGCCGCAGGTGATGTTCCATAAGCACCATACTTTCATCATAGCGCTCAACCAGGCCCATATAAGGAGTATTGCGCACAGCGGTCATCGCCATTGCGAATATATCCAGGCCAGGCTCGGCATCTTCCGAATAATTATGCACTCCGGCCAGATAAATGGTCTGGTAATTGCGGATGGTGCGCGGCACCCCCGACTGCATGCGCCAGGCCACATAATCCGCAAAAGACTTTTCCTTGGCGGCGTTAGCGCCGGCGGTATCGGCTTGCTGGTGCCGTTCAAAATTGTATACGGAGTCGATACGCTCTATGGGGTGTCGCAGCAGGTAGACGGGGAAAATCCTGCCATCTGGCAATTCGGGCAGGCAGTGACATAAATGGTGGCTGGATATGGCCTGCAGTTGTGCATTTTGCTCCAGTAACTCGGCGACGTGACGGGTACCGCGCTCGCGCATTTGTTTGTCATCGCAGTGATCAAGAAAATTGTCGGCAAAATTTCTGTGCAGACTCCAGTCAAATGTTGTGCCGGCATTTTTGAATATATGCCCGTGGGCAATCACCGCTCTCACTGGCTCGCCCCTCGCTCAATAACAGGATCACCAAAGTCTCTGTAGAGAATGTCCCGGGCGCGAGCCTTGCTGAAGTGATCGCGCAAATAGTCCCGGTAACGTTCGCGCCGCTGCAACCTGGACTTCTCTCCACTATTAAGTTCAACCATCGCTTTGGCAAAGCCGGCAGCCGTCTCCTCAACGTTAAAGACACTCTCCGCATCAGGCAGCCCCTCAGCACCCACCGGGGTAGTCACCAGGGGCAAGCCGTATAGCATGGCTTCGAGAACCTTGCCTTTGACACCTGCACCGAAGCGCAGCGGCACGGCCACCATACGTGCGCCGGCATATTGTAGAATCAGGTCTTCATCGCTGAGATAGCCGTGAATCAGCACCCGCTCATCCGCCAGCGCCGTCACGGCGGGGGGGGCATTGGAGCCCACCACATGCAGCTTTAATGCGGGGCAGTCCTGCCAAACCAACGGCATGACTTGATCGACAAACCAGCTCAGCCCATCCACATTCGGCGAGTGATTAAAGCCAGCTACAAATAATACATCCTCGCGCTCCTCCCAGTTGTAATCAGCTTCCTGATGGGCGTCCAATACATACAAGGGGATGGCAGTCGCCTTCACCTGCGGCGCCGCGCCACGAATTACATCGATCTCAACCCGGGAGGGATAGTAAACCTGGTCTACTGCCTCGAAGACCGCCAGTTCACGCGCCTTCCACTGTCGTGCCGATTCGACCAGAGCGGGCTCAGCGGTCACCGCGAACTCCCGTTCAATTCGCAAAAAGTGCAGGTCGTGCCCGAAGTAGATGATTTTGGGCCGCGGCTTTAGCGCTGACAACTGCTTGAGAAACTGTTCCGCCACATGTGGCCGGTGTATATAGACCACATCAATATTACTGGCATTTTCCTGTAGCCAGGCAGGCAGATTGCGCGCCATATATTCGCCCACCAGCACCTCGATTCCCTGCGCCTGCAGTGCGCTGGTATAGGGTTGGTGGGGGAAAAAATTGGCGCCGATAAATTTGACGTTGTAGCCCAACTCCACCATCAGTTGCAGGTACATCCAGGTGGAACGCGAACCCGCATCCTTGTCGTAAGATGGGACATAGTGATCGACCACCAGCACCGTACGGCGATGGCGACTGCGGTCCCGGGCCAGAAAAACCTGCTCGCCGTTTGCGAAATGTTGCTGCCGCAGCGTTGCCTGCCATTTTTGCTGAAATTTTTCGCAATTGGCAAGCTGGTGCTGTTTTATCCCTGCACCCAAATCGGTGCCGTGGGAAACCCCGTCAAAGTGATAGATGCGAGCAGCGGGTTGATAAACCACCTTGAAGCCCGCCGACCTGGCAGCGAAACAGAGATCGGTATCTTCGTAGTACGCCGGCACATAGCGCTCATCAAAGCCCCCTAACTGCTGCCACAAACCGGTTCTTATCAACAGGCAGGCACCGGACACGTAGTCCGTCTCCTTGCGGTAGTTGTACTGTGGCCGAGCGCTGTCATCGAGACGGCCGTAATTCCAACCGGAGGCGTCGGCCCAGACAATGCCGCCGGCTTCCTGCAGCCTGCCGTCGCCAAACAGCAGCATGGGACCGACAATGCCCACCTCGGGATCAGTATCGGGCACCGCCAGCAACTGCTCCAACCAGCCCTCGGTGAACGCTGTGTCGTTGTTGAGAAACAGTATAAATTCGCCCCGCGTCCGTTGTGCACCGGCGTTACAGTTGCGCACGAAGCCCTGGTTGTGCTGCGCTCGCTCAACACAAATACCGGCGACGCGCTCGCCAATGCCGGCGGTCAGATCACTGGAGGCGTCATCGGCAATAATTACCTCATAATCCACCCCCACTGTATTTTCCAGCAGTGAACGCAAGCAGAACATGGTCATTCTGTATTCGTTGTACACGGGAATAACAATCGACACCCTGGGCGCGACGCGCTTGGTAAAAGCCAACTGCAATGTATCCAGCGCATCGTCCAACACCGGCTTCATTTGATGTTGGCTCTGAACATCCATATCGGGAAATCGTTGGCCGATCCACAGTTGTAAGTCGTTATTGTTGCTGCCGGAGAAAACCGCCAACGCGCGGCGCAAGCGGTGCGGGCTAAAACTGCGCAGCGATGCTGCCGGGTGCCGCAGCAGGTAGGTAATTACCGACCAGCCCAAATGAAGGCGGGACTGTGGCGCTTGTGGCAAGTTGCTCTCGTAGAGTTCCACATGCACCCTGGCATCGGCGAGCACATCTTCATAGGCCGTGTGTTGCCCACGCCGCAGGGTAAGCAGTTTATACAGAAAGGAAAAAATCCTGGCGACACGGCCCAACAGGGAAGCCTGGAACTGCAGCAATTTGAGGTAGTTGGTATCCAGTTGGTAAAAGAGGTATTCGGCCTTGGCCGTGGATTCTTCCGACTGCCGGCGCAGTTCATCAACATCGCGTGTGCGACGGGCAACTTGCTCCTGCAACAACTCGACTTCCGCATCGCGCGCAGTAAGCGCAGCCTGAACACCTGCCATCTCTGTCTCGCGCGCGGTGCGCTCCTCGCGCAGGAACTCCAGCTCCCTGCTGTCTCTCTGGTGAGCGCTGCGCACGGTCGCCGCCAGATCAGCGGCAGTCACATAGTCCTGCCGGGCTTTATCGCGCTCAAGCTGGGCCTGCTCGACGGCAATGCGCAACGCCGGCACAGCGGCCAGTTCGGCATAGGCACTGGCGAACTCCCCAATACGTTGTTCCAGCCCCGGCGTAGCCGGCGGCAAGGTAAACTTGCTATCACCGCCTTCACAGAGCCGGGCACAACATTCATGCAATGCCACTTGCTGTGAACTGAGGTGGAACGTGGAATCATCGCCCACAGGCGCATGATTCAACTTCTGCTCAAAGTAAGTTGCAGCCCCCCCCCCCGCCGCTACTGCCGCACCCTGCCGGTCGAGTCGTTCGCACAGCGTACTCCAGGCTTCCTCAGGAGCGGCGCTAAAGGCATCGTAGCTGGTAGCTACAAACTCCGCCGTCTCCAGTATCAACAGCGCCTGGCGATTGTAGAACTCCCATAAATACACACCGAACTGTAGTGGAAAACCATGGCGTTTTTGCAATGATATGGCCACCGCCGCCGGTGCACGATAAACAAACAGCTTAAGCGGGTCCGACAGAGCACTGCTCCAGGCGGGCCAGGTCAACAGCAGGCGGGGGTCTTTGAGCAACCAGGGCGACTGGCAGCCCAACTCGCTCAGCACTTTGTCCACGGCATCAGAATTGTCTGCCGTCTGCACAGATGCGGGCTGAAACCAGCAGCCGCCGGCAGCTTTGAGTAGGCCGTCGTTGAGCGTCACAACATCCTGTCGCTCCCAGAATCCCAGCGGATTATCCGGCGCGGCCGGCAGCAGCTGCTTTTTGTCACCCGCGTACCAGCCACAAGCCGCCAGCAAGCCCGCAATCATCGAGGTTCCCGACCGGTGCATACCAAGAATTACCAGGTTTTTTCTATTTTCCTGCGGCTTCACCGGACTCCAAAATCACCCATCCTATGCATGCGGCCCAGTGTTGCATAAAGGCGCTAACCGGTCACGCCAAGACCTGCTAATATCTGCTGCAAACAGCGAATGTACTGTAGTGTATGCCCCTATCAGCGCCAGACCATCAAGCGGAAGACCTCGAGTTTTCGATAGTCGTTATTGCCTACAATATGGGCCGCGAACTGCCCCGCACCCTGCATTCCCTGAGTCGCAAATACCAGCAAAACATCACCGACCTCAACTATGAAGTGATTGTGGTGGACAATGGCTCAAGGGAACCGGTTTCGGCACAGATGCTCAGCGCCTGCGGTGAGGAGTTCAGACTGATTCGCATCGACGATGCCAGCCCTTCTCCCGGTGAAGCCGTGAACATCGCCGGCGCCGGCGCCAGGGGGAAATCTCTGGGCATACTGGTAGACGGTGCGCGCATGCTGACTCCGGGTATACTGGCATGGGCACGCCAGGCACTGCGCTTCAGGCCGAGATCGGTAGCCTCGGTACTGGGTTTTCACCTGGGACCGGCACAGCAACGCTTGGCCAGCCTGCAGGGCTACAACCAGCACATAGAAGACCAGTTGCTGGCCCGCATCTGCTGGCCGGAGGACGGCTACCGGTTGTTCGAAATATCCTCACTGGCCGGCTCCTCCAGGTACGGCTGGCAAGGCCCCATGGCTGAAAGCAATTGCCTGTTTCTGCCCCGCTCCCTGTTCGAGCAAGTCAATGGCTTCGACACTCGCTTCACCTCGGCAGGCGGCGGTCTGATCAACCTGGACTTCTATAAGCGCGTCTGTGAAGCCGGGCAGGTAGAGCTTGTCTATCTGGTTGGCGAAGGTTGCTTTCACCAGATTCATGGCGGCGTTACTACCGGCGACACACAGACCAAAGCCCTCAGCTACGACCAGCTCTGTATCGAGTATCAATCGATTGTTGGCTGCGTGCACCAGGCACCGTCCAACCCGCCCCTGCTACTGGGTTATAACCACCCATCCTGCAGTTGGCTCAGCGGAGCAGGCGCGGCTGCCATGTCCGAGCAAGCCGGCGCGGAAAAAATACGCCGGCAGCACATGCAGGCAGTGGGAATGCAAAACGTCTAAAATGCGAGCCAGGCAAACAGGGTGAGTTTCATGGCAAAATCCGGCAACAGGTTCGGCCCTGGCATCCTGGTCACGGCCGCTTTTATCGGTCCCGGCACCATCGCCACAGCCAGCATTGCCGGCGCACAATATGGCTTTGCACTGCTGTGGGCGCTGTTATTTTCCGTACTTGCCACCATGACCCTGCAGGAAATGGCGGCGCGACTGGGGCTGATTGGCAGACAGGGTCTGGCAGAAGCGCTGCGCGCCACCTATAGCGGTAGCTGGCTGGGTAGCGGTGCGATATTACTGGTAGTCGTTGCCATTGGTTTGGGTAATGCCGCCTACGAAGCGGGCAACATTACCGGCGCGGCGCTGGGCCTGGAAAGTATCAGCGGGGTTTCCGCAACCCACTGGTCGCTGGTGGTGGGCTTGTTGGCGGCAGCCCTGTTGGCTTCCGGTCGCTATGGCGTCATTGAAAAACTGCTCATTGCGCTGGTGCTGCTGATGAGTTTTGTATTCCTGGCGACCCTCATAATGGTTGGTCCCTCATTGACCGCCATGCTAAACGGTCTTTTGATTCCCCGTTTACCCGAGGGATCGCTGCTCACGGTGATCGCTCTGATAGGTACCACGGTGGTGCCCTACAACCTCTTTTTGCATGCCAGCGCCGTGCAGGAAAAATGGCCCGCCAATACCAATGCCGAGCAGGCGTTGAGAGAATCCCGTATCGATACCGGGCTATCCATAGGACTCGGAGGGCTCATTACCCTGGCGGTAATGAGTACCTCGGCGGTGGCTTTTTTCGGCACCGACTCAACATTTTCGGCGGTCACCATGGCGCAACAACTGGAACCCCTGCTTGGCCCCGGCGCGCGCTATTTCTTTGCAGCGGGCCTGTTCGCTGCCGGGCTTAGCAGTGCCGTCACCGCGCCTCTGGCGGCCGCTTACGCTGTCTGTGGCGCGCTGGGATGGTCCAGGGATATGCATACGCTGCGTTTTCGCCTGATCTGGTTGGCCGTGTTGGGCTGCGGTACGGCCTTTGCTGCTGTCGGCATCAAACCGCTCACCGCTATCCTGTTCGCCCAGGCCGCCAATGGATTTTTACTGCCCATTTGCGCCATCTTCCTGTTGATCATCATGAATCGCAGCGAGAATCTCGGCCAACACGTCAACAAACACTGGGCCAATCTGGGTGGCGTGATTGTGGTGGGGGTTACCTTGCTGCTGGGGTTACTGAAGGTACTGCAGGTGTTGGGGGTTAGCCTGTGATGACGGTGAGACATGGGGTCAGAGTAAAAACTCCGGCAAGATTTTGGGTTGCTGGAAGTTCTCAGCGGAGTTTTTACTCTGACCCCTTAACTCATCGGCGATGCGTTAATACGCAGCGACCGTACCATCCTTGCGCATCTCGGTGGCGCCGGTATACACACCATCGCGCCGCTGTATAGCCTGGTAGCCACCAAACATGACGCCATCGTCCACCATTTTGATGTTGTGTCCCATGCCGGTGAGGCGGGCGCGTGTCGCCGGTGCAACACCATGCTCCAGGAACAGTGTTCCAATGGAATCTTCATGCACCCCGGTCGGTTGTCGGCCGCCCTGATGATTAAAGCGGGCCGTGTCGCCGGCTTCCTGCACATTCATACCATAATCGATAATATTCACCAGCACCTGCACGTGGCCCTGTGGTTGCATACTGCCACCCATCAGCCCAAAACTCATCAAGGGCTGGCCATCTTTCATTACGAAGGCCGGAATAATGGTGTGAAAGGGTCGCTTACCCGGTGCATATACATTGGGGTGCGACGGATCCAGCGAAAACAATTCGCCCCGGTTCTGGAACATAAAACCAAGCCCGTCCGGCACCAGGCCCGAACCCATGCCGCGGTAATTGGATTGGATTAGCGACACCATCATGCCGCTACTATCGGCCACCGTCAGGTAGGTCGTATCGCCCTCGCCTTCCAGCTTGGGATCTCCCGCCGCAAAATCTGCACGGGCTTTTTCAGGATTGATAAGCGCAAAGCGTTGCTTGCCGTATGCATCGGAGAGCAGCGCCTGCAGGGGCACGGCTGAGAAGGCTGGATCAGCGTAGAATCGCGCCACGTCCTCGAACGCCAAACGCTTGGCTTCTACCATGTAGTGGAATACTTCCGCAGACCCCCTGGACCATTGTGAGAGATCGACGTTCTTGAGAATGCTAAGCATTTGCAGGGCGGCGAAACCCTGGCCATTGGGCGGCAGTTCGTAAACATCATAGCCGCGGTAATTGACCATTCCCGGCGTCACCCACTCACCGCGATGCTCGGCAAAATCCTCTTTGTTGAGCGCCCCACCCACGCGTTGCATATACGCCGCCATGGTCTTCGCCAGGGTTCCCTTGTAAAAGACATCGCGGCCTTCCTTGCCCAGTAATTCCAGCGTGTTGGCCAGGTCGGGGTTGCGAAACACCTCTCCCGCCAGCGGCGCACGATGGCCGGGAAAGTAAGTAGCACGAGCATTGCTGAACCAGTTTTCATCACCAATAATCCGCTGGAAGGCAGCCAGGTTACGCTGGAAGTAGTAGGCGATAACCGGCGATACCGGGAAACCTTCCCGGGCGTAGTTCACCGCCGGCTCCAGCACCCGCGACATGGGCAGTTTGCCAAATTGTCCATGCATGGCGAACCATCCATCGACAGTACCTGGTACGGTGACCGGCAATTCACCATGCGCGGGTATGCCGGGTGCATCGGCGGGAATTTTCCCCAGCCGCTTCAACTGCTCAATGTTCTGCTTTAATTGCTCCAGGCTGCGCCCGCGCGGAGAACGCCCTGAGCCGTTATATCCATACAATTTCTGCGACTGGGGATCCCAGATAATTGCGAACAAATCGCCGCCGATACCGTTGCCGGTCGGCTCCATCAAGCCCAGTGTCGCATTGGCGGCAATGGCCGCATCGACGGCCGAGCCACCCCGTTTGAGAACATCAATGGCAACCTGGGAAGCCAGTGGCTGAGCGGTGGCCGCCATGCCATGAGTGGCATAGACCGGACTGCGCGAAAAGTCTGCGCCTACCGGCCGCCCTCCCGGGCCTAGTTCGGCCATGACATTATGCGAGACAGTAGTGACACCCAATAATAAGAGTGCGAGCAAATACTTGATCGTGGACATAGGGTCGTACCTACCGTTATTTTCAACATATGATAGCCCGTTCAGACATCGTAATACGCTGACCGCACCAGTATGCTAAATTCTATAGTTACTAAGAGCAAGGATTGGCATTGGCATGGCGACGACAAACATAAAGTCTCCAGCACCCTATAAAAGGGAACGACCGGGCGTCGACTGGGGCGGCTACGACCCCGGTGATTTTTATGATGAGATCATCAGTTCACCCGGTCATGCACGCGGTGCCGCCAGGGGCCTGGTATCCTTCCTACGCAAAATGACCATGCGTCACCTGAGCTCCAGACAGCAGGCTGCGGACCTCGCCATCCAGCAAATGGGCATCAGCTTTACCGTCTACAGCGAAGGCGAAAACATTGATCGCGCCTGGCCCATGGATATCATTCCGCGCATTATTCCGCTGCGGGAGTGGCAACAGCTTGAGCGGGGCCTGATGCAGCGACAAACCGCACTCAACCTGTTTATCGATGATCTCTACAACAAACAAAAAATTCTCAGGAACAGGGTCGTACCCCGTGAGCTGATTGAAAGCTCTCCCGAGTTTCTCCAGGAGTGCATAGGCGCCAAACCCAGGTACGGGGTGTGGTCACATATCTGTGGCTCTGACCTGGTGCGCGATAGCGACGGCACCATGTATGTGCTGGAAGACAACCTCAGGGTGCCCTCTGGCGTTTCCTATATGTTGGAAAATCGTGCGATATCAAAACGCGTATTACCACAGTTGTTTGAAAAACACTTTATTCAACCGGTCGATGATTACCCCTCTCAATTATTCGACATGCTCGCGTCCCTGTCGCCACGCGCGGGTGACCGCCCAGAAATAGTCGTCATGACTCCCGGCATCTACAATTCAGCCTATTTTGAGCACGCCTACCTGGCGCAGCGCATGGGCGCGGAGCTGGTAGAGGGATCGGACCTGGTGGTGGGCAGTGACGACAAGGTCTATATGCGCACCATCAAGGGACTGGAACGAGTCGACGTTATTTATCGACGCATCAATGACGATTTCCTCGATCCGGAGGTGTTTCGCCCCAATTCCAGGCTGGGCACGCCGGGCTTGTTTCGCGCCTGGCGCAAGGGCAACGTCGGCCTGGCCAATGCTCCCGGCGCCGGCGTCGCCGATGACAAGATCATTTACACCTATGTGCCAGACATCATTGGTTACTATCTCGGTGAGGAACCCATCATTGCCAATGTGCCATCCTTTTTGTGTGTGAATGATCAGCACCGCAAACACGTGCTGGAAAACATGAAGAGCATGGTCGTTAAACCCGCCAATGAATCCGGCGGCTACGGCATGCTGATCGGGCCGGCCGCCGGCAAAAAGGAACTGGAGGAGTTCGCGGGACTCATTCAAAAGAACCCGCGCAATTATATGGCCCAACCGGCGCTGGCCCTGTCGACTGCGCCTACCCTGTGCGGCAATAGTATTCAGCCCCGCCACCTCGACCTGCGACCCTTTATCCTGCAGGGAAAAGGTCAGTACGTAACGGCGGGAGGCTTGACCCGGGTGGCGCTGCGCAAGGGCTCACTGGTAGTAAATTCATCCCAGGGTGGCGGTAGCAAGGACACCTGGATCGTCGATACGGAGGCCGGCTGATGCTTTCCAGAGTCGCAGAGCGGGTTTACTGGTGCTCACGTTATCTTGAACGAGTGGAAGATACAGCGCGCCTGATCCTGGTCAGGCACCAATCGATGCTGGACATGCCGCGCAGTATTCAGCCGGGCTGGGGACAATTGCTGGATGTGCTGAGCGCCGCCGAAGGCTTTGCCTCAATACCCGGAGCCGCCACCGAAAAGAATATTATCAACTATGTATTTAGTGACCGGGGCAATCCATCTTCACTGATAAGCTCACTGGCCTCAGCCCGGGAAAACATGCGAACCACCAGAGAAGTTCTGCCCAGCGAATCCTGGGAAAGCGTCAACAGTCTCTACCTGAGTGTTTCACGCCGCTCCAGCAAAGGCTTGCCGCGCATTTCCAGACACTCGGTGCTCAATGGAGTCATTCAATCCTGTCAGCAGGTTGCCGGCATGCTCTCTGGCACCATGAATCACGATGAAGTCTACCAATTTGTGCGCATGGGCCGATATCTCGAACGCGCAGACATGAGCACCCGCATTATCGATGTGGGCTCCGCTGACCTGATGAAAACAGGCGATGACGCCCTGCCTTACCAAAATGTACTGTGGTTGAATATCCTGTTATCACTCAGTGCCTACCAGATGTATCGGCTCAGTGTAGGCGCAAACGTCAAGTCCGCTGAGGTACAGCATTTTCTACTGCGCAACACCGACTTCCCCCGCTCAGCGGCTTATTGCCTGCAGAAAATAGAATCCTGCATGGAGCATTTACCACACCACAAAGAGGCGCTGGAGGTTGTCAAGGCAGTGCAGAGAAAACTCAAACGCACCAATTGCAGAGAGCTCACCGGTGAAGATTTGCAGCGCTTTCTGGATCAACTGCAAGTCAAAATGGACCTGGTGCACGAGGTAGTGGCCACAAGCTGGTTCTCGCCAGAGCAATAGCGTGCAAAAACTTAGCTGCCAGTGCGGGAAAATTCTTTTTTGTGACAATACCCAGTGCGTCTCTTGTGGGCGCCAATTGGGCTTCGACCCATTCAGCAATATCATGCTGAGCTTTGACGAGTCGGCCGATGGCGGTCTGGTGGCCGCCGATGGGCAGCACTATGCGCTATGCAGCAATCGCCGGGAACACGAGGTCTGCAATGGGGTAATCCTGGCCGGCAGCGATGAGCGTTGTCGCAGCTGCGCCTTGAACCGCACCATCCCGATACTGCGCAGGAAGAAAAACCTGGCCCGCTGGCGCCGCCTTGAAACGGCCAAGCGCCGGATGATCAGCGGATTGTCCAGCCTGGGCCTGGTAGTTGACGCCGCTGGTCACAACGCTTCAACCATGCGTTTTGATTTTCTGGAAGACAAACGCAGCCACCCCGATGTGCTGGAGACCTTTGTCTCCACCGGCCACAAGGACGGCGTTATAACCGTCAATGTGATGGAAGCAGAGGATGTGCAACGGGTACAGCAGCGGGAGCTGATGGGAGAGCGCTACCGAACACTGCTGGGTCATTTTCGCCATGAGGCCGGGCACTTTTTCTACCCCCTGTTGGTCACCGACACGGGCAGCTTTACAGATTGTTTTGGCGATCCCACCGCTGATTACGATGCTGCCCTCAATCTTTACTATAAGCAAGGCCCGGTTGCGGGCTGGGAAAATAGCTATATCAGTGCCTACGCCGGCAGCCATCCCTTCGAAGACTGGGCCGAGTGCTTTGCCCACTATTTGCATATTCAGGATGCACTGGAAACCGGCGAGGCCAGCGGTATGGCGCCCCCAGCAGAGCAGCTCTCTTTCGAACAGCGGCTATTACTTTGGCAAGACCTATCGGTAAGTATTAACGAGGTCAGTCGCAGCCTGGGCCTGCGCGACGCCTATCCCTTCGCGATTGGCCAGGGCGTAGCGGCCAAACTGAGCTACGTACACCGCTGTATAGCTGAATCTACGTCTTCCCGGTAAACCAAAGTTAGTGCCCAGCTTTCCCAGCCGTGCGCTTTTCCCACTCGAACAGGGGCAAATCTCCAAATGCCGGCTGTGGCATTGACACGCATGGTTGAATCCATAGAGACCAGAGCACAACGTGCAGCATCTTCCAGGCCGGTCGCCGGACTTAACAGCCGGTCGAGTATGGGCTTGCCATATTTGCTCTCGCCGATTTGCAGATAAGGGGTTTCTTCTGAGTTTGAGATGAAATTGTCAGCGCTGTAAATCATATAGATGGCAGGTTCGTGACCCGCTATCTGTCTAACGACAATAAATGTGGCCGAGGTATTTACAATAATTATACATGCCGATTGAGCCAGGATAGCTGCTGACCAATTCTTAGACCTTCCATAGGTATGATTATCTCACTCCCTTTAGCCTTCAATGGATCCAGCAAATTCTCTCTATACTTCCTTCCAGCTAGGAAAATAAATGACTTGGTTTCGGGAATGGTGTCATCTATCTGGATGAGAATTCTTTTCGCCCATTCTCGCCTATCATGGCTACTCATGGTGTTTAAAGTTTTGTCATAAGGCGCTATTGTTTGATCGGGATGTACCAACCCATATTCTGCAGATAAGATAAACCACTGGAATCCCTTAGCTTCAACAAAGGTTCGAGCCTTAATAAACCAGTCAGACCGATATAGATCTTTCGCAGCGGCTGATACCGATGTTTTCTTCCCGACGCATGAAACGAAACAAATCGAATTGCCAGAATTTGTAGATATTTTATTTCCAGGTTTTATTTGTGATGGGAGTGCCTTGACCTGAGTTGCTGGAGATCTTCTTGCGACAGTGTCTGGCTGTAAATTAGCCGAATCATTGCCCAATACCTTAAACGTAAAAAACACATTGGCGCCTTGCGGGGGACCAGAACGTTTGAGAAGTTCCAAATTAAATTCTGATAAGAACTTCTGGCCATCAAGTACGCTACATACGGTTGGCATGCGGCTTTGAAGCCCCATGTCTTTGTGCACGTCTCCAGCCCTTATCTGAACCACATCGCCTGAGTGTTGGTTACGAATAAAATTCTTGTATAAGTATTGCCGTATTTGGTCAGCTTGGCTCATTTTCGCTTCTCCCAATACAATGTAATCGATTGAATTTCTCTCCTAATTCCCTCTCTCCTCACTTAGTAAGAATGGTGGAGTATACTAAGTAGCATTGAAAAAACCAGCTCACATTCCAATCTTTTTTGGATAATCATTTTTGATGAGGACGCGAACCTACCTACTGAATAGCATTAGGATCAGACCCGAGCGGCTAGCTGTTTAGTTTCCACATCTGTTGTGGACCAAAAAATCTCAACACCTTCTTCATGGAGTGTCCTCAATATTTTTCTACGCGGGAAGCAGGCATAATCCATAACGGTATTATAATTCGCGGTGCCAGTCGCATGGCGCCCTTATTGCTTGCATCACTCTGCTAAATGCCGACACGCCGGGCTTGCCAACACCGTCCTGACCGGTGAGAATCCACTAACATAATTAGTACCGAGGCTTGCTATGAGTAAAACATTTTACCAACCACTTGGCGGTAACGAGATGCCTCGTTTTGGTGGCCCGGCAACCTTTATGCGTTTGCCCGCCAAGGACAGTGCCAAAGACCTGGACGTGGCCTTTATCGGCGTGCCCTTCGATATCGGCACCTCAAATCGCCCGGGTGCACGTTTGGCGCCGCGCGAGATTCGCGATGAATCCCGCATGATTCGTCCCTATCACATGCACACGCGCGCGGCGCCATTTGATAGCTTGTCTATCGCCGATATCGGCGATGTACCGATCAACACCTTTAACCTGCAAAAAAGTATCGCCATTATTGAAGATTTTTACACTGAGGTGTTAAGCCACAACGTTATGCCATTGACCATGGGGGGCGATCACACCATTGCCTTACCCATCCTGCGGGCGCTTCACAAGAAACACGGCCCGATTGGCATGGTTCACGTGGATGCGCATGCCGATGTCAATGATCACATGTTTGGTGAAAAAATTACCCACGGCACGCCCTTTAGACGCGCGGTGGAAGAGGATTTACTGGATTGTAAGCGCGTTGCCCAGATTGGCTTGCGCGCCACCGGCTATGGCGCCGACGATTTCGATTGGCCCCGTGATCAGGGCTTCAATGTGGTCACCGCCGAGGAATGCTGGCACAAATCATTGGTAGGCTTGATGGATGAAGTCCGCGAGCAGGTAAAAGGCGGGCCGGTGTATATCAGTTTTGATATCGACGGCATCGACCCTGCTTACGCACCGGGCACCGGTACTGTTGAAGTGGGCGGTTTGACGGTGCCGCAGGCACTGGAAATTATTCGCGGCTGCCGCGGCCTGGATATTGTGGGGGGAGACCTGGTAGAGGTATCACCACCTTTTGATCTCTCGAAGAACACCTCGGTACTGGCAGCCAACCTTCTCTACGAAATGCTGTGCGTATTGCCAGGTGTGGTCTATCACAGCGTCGACTAGCCAACGGATAGCACCCAAGGATGCAAGACAGTATGCCTGGATACCCTATGTTAGAGAGCACCCGGCGAACCGCTTTTTGCCTGTTAACTTTCTTTGTGTGTATTCAAGCCGGCTTCGCTGACATTCTCGATTTTAGCTCCGACGACACCTTGGCGATTACCGCGGACCGGGCCTGGGAAGGGGACCAGGCCGGTGTTACTCACTTTAGCGGCCAGTTGTATTGCGCGCACCGGATTGGTCTCTGTCTGCGGACACCGCTGTGGTGTACGGGAAACTGGACGATCCGGACAGGATAGTAGTTGAAGGGAAACCGGCAGATATCTCCTTTTATGTGACGCCGACACAGACCGCTATTCTGCCGATGGTGAAGGCGGGATTAATATCCAGTTTACCCCTGAGGACTGAGCTATTGCCAAATCTGGTGTATGACGACATGACTATGCGGCGTCCCTGTTGACCTCAGTCTGCTCAACTCAGCGGCGAGATATTGTCCACCAGCCTTTGCCCATGCTGGGTCAGCAGCGTCTCCAGATTTTCAATCATGATAAATATTCCTCTTGCGCACGTTTCCTGCGTTACACCAGATCACCTTGCCACAATCGTTCGACAAACGATTCAGCCGGGAGAATCTCTATACCTTCTTCCGTCTTCCTGGCCCTGTGCTCGCGACATACCAGGATACGTCGTTTGACATCAGGGTGGTCCAGAACAAGATTACGCAGACCCTTCAGGTGCTCACTGGTGATTTTGCCGCCGGATTTTGCCTCAATGGCAACCTTCATGTCACCAATCACAAAATCCACCTCGATTCCACTTGTGAGACGCCAGTACGAAAGTGCTTCATCACGTTCCTGATAACTCAAAAAGGCCGTGAGTTCATGGAAGACCCAATTCTCGAACGCCTTGCCGTATTGTTCGCTGCCCGGTAAGACCTCGCCTCGCCTGGCGAGCCGGTTGACGATTCCAACGTCAGAGAAATAAAACTTCGGCGCACCAATCACTCTCCGTTTGGGTCGCCGCCGGTATGCGGGCAACCACCGGCCAAGTAAAGTATCGATCAGAATCTGAAAGTAATTCTTCACCGTATGGCTCGAAACGCCGCATTCTCGAGCAATATTGGAGAAGTTGACAATTTCACCATCGCTGAATGCAGAAGCATCCAAAAAATCAGAGAATGCCGGCAGATTGCGAACCAGACCTTCGGCCGCGATTTCTTCTTTGAGGTAGTCGGCAATGTAAGCATCCAACATGCGATGCGCCCGACTTGCCTCATAGATTTGCGGTAAATACCCATGGTTGAGCAGGCGATCAAGATTGAAGTCCGACCCCAGTTCGTCTGCGGTAATGCCGTGTAACTCGTAACGAATCGCTCTACCGCCAAGTAAGTTGGCCGCGCCCTTCCTGACCTTTCGTGCACTGGACCCACAGAGCGCAAAATGTTGACCGCGGTTTTCGATCAACCAATGAACCTCGTTCAGCAGCGCCGGTACTTTCTGTACCTCGTCGATGACGATCTGCGCCCACGCCTTGACTCCGACGGCCTGAACCTCCTGCCTGAGGAGTTCGGGACGGGCCAGGTAACGGCGGTACTCTTCGGATTTCAAGAGATCAATCCAGAAACCGTCGCCGTATGATTGGTGTAACAACGTACTCTTACCCGTCTGCCGGGGACCCCACAAAAAAAAGGACTCCGTGCCCGGCTTCGGAAGATTGAGGTTTCTTTTGAACATAAACTTCAATCTATCACGATAATTTTAAGTGTCAATTCAAAATATACTCTTTCTGCAGACTGCATTTAACCTGTAGACACACCCTTCAGATACAGCCACGGGATGGCTGCTTCCAGAGTGGCGGTCTTGCTGAGATTATTATTGCCCATAAAAAAACCCCACCCGGAATCCCGGATGGGGTTTAGTATTAAAAGCCTGGCAATGACCTACTCTCACATGGGGAAACCCCACACTACCATCGGCGATGAACCGTTTCACGTCTGAGTTCGGAATGGGGTCAGGTGGTTCCGGTTCTCTATGGTCGCCAGGCAAACTGAGATGTTGTGTGAGATGTCTTACGCGCTATTGCGCTGCGTCACATCAACAAATAGGGTGGCAGATCCTTCCTTTAGGGAAGTTCAACTGAGTTGCTCACAATCATCGCATGCGCGATCGTAATGGTGTGACCTGATTTCACATCCGCAGCTTTTTGGACTCCAGTTCCCTGGAACAAATCACTTGGATTATATGGTCAAGCCTCACGGGCAATTAGTACCGGTTAGCTCAACGCCTCACAACGCTTACACACCCAGCCTATCAACGTCGTAGTCTTCGACGGCCCTTCAGGGGACGTAAAGTCCCAGGGAGAACTAATCTTGGGAGGGGCTTCCCGCTTAGATGCTTTCAGCGGTTATCCTGTCCGAACATAGCTACCCGGCAATGCATCTGGCGATACAACCGGAACACCAGAGGTTCGTCCACTTCGGTCCTCTCGTACTGGAAGCAGCTTCCCTCAATTCTCCAACGCCCACGGCAGATAGGGACCGAACTGTCTCACGACGTTCTAAACCCAGCTCGCGTACCACTTTAAATGGCGAACAGCCATACCCTTGGGACCGGCTTCAGCCCCAGGATGTGATGAGCCGACATCGAGGTGCCAAACACCGCCGTCGATGTGAACTCTTGGGCGGTATCAGCCTGTTATCCCCGGAGTACCTTTTATCCGTTGAGCGATGGCCCTTCCATACAGAACCACCGGATCACTAAGACCTAGTTTCCTACCTGATCGACTTGTCAGTCTCTCAGTCAAGCGCGCTTGTGCCTTTACACTAACCTCATGATTTCCGACCATGATTAGCGCACCTTCGTGCTCCTCCGTTACTCTTTGGGAGGAGACCGCCCCAGTCAAACTACCCACCACACACTGTCCTCGATCCAGATAATGGACCTGAGTTAGAACCTCAACGTTATCAGGCTGGTATTTCAAGGTTGACTCCACGCGCCCTGGCGAACACGCTTCAAAGTCTCCCAGCTATCCTACACAAATAAAGTCAAAGTCCCGTGTGAAGCTGTAGTAAAGGTTCACGGGGTCTTTCCGTCTAGCCGCGGGTATACGGCATCTTAACCGCAATTTCAATTTCACTGAGTCTCGGGTGGAGACAGTGTGGCCATCGTTACGCCATTCGTGCAGGTCGGAACTTACCCGACAAGGAATTTCGCTACCTTAGGACCGTTATAGTTACGGCCGCCGTTTACCGGGGCTTCGATCAAGAGCTTCTCCGAAGATAACCCCATCAATTAACCTTCCGGCACCGGGCAGGCGTCACACCGTATACGTCCACTTACGTGTTTGCACAGTGCTATGTTTTTAGTAAACAGTCGCAGCCACCTGGTCACTTCGACCGACTTCAGCTTAGGGAGCAAGTCCCATCACCAAAGCCGGCGTACCTTCTCCCGAAGTTACGGTACCATTTTGCCTAGTTCCTTCACCCGAGTTCTCTCAAGCGCCTGGGTATTCTCTACCTGATCACCTGTGTCGGTTTACAGTACGGTTACTCTTTACCTGAAGCTTAGAGGCTTTTCCTGGAAGCATGGCATCAACCACTTCTCTCGCGGGTCTCCCCTTGAGATCGTCATCAGGTCTCAGTGTTAACAGTCGTCCGGATTTACCTAAACAACCCACCTACATCCTTAAACGCGGACAACCATCGCCGCGCCGGCCTAGCCTACTCCGTCCCCCCATCGCAGTAAAAAGCAGCGCAGGAATATTAACCTGCTTCCCATCGACTACGCATTTCTGCCTCGCCTTAGGGGCCGCCTAACCCTGTCCCGATTAGCGTTGGACAGGAAACCTTGATCTTCCGGCGGGGAGGTTTTTCACCCCCCTTATCGTTACTCATGTCAGCATTCGCACTTCTGATACCTCCAGCAGACTTCTCAATCCACCTTCAACGGCTTACAGAACGCTCCTCTACCATGCGTGCACTTCCTCAAACACTCTTCTCTTTTAATCGCGCGTTAACTCAACCCTCTCAGGCCAATGCAACGCTCGCGTGCGCTTTGTCGTCGCCTTAACAGGCGCCGCCAAGCGTCTAAAAGTGTTTGAGTGAAGTACACGCATCCGCAGCTTCGGTTACCAATTTAGCCCCGTTACATCTTCCGCGCAGGCCGACTCGACTAGTGAGCTATTACGCTTTCTTTAAAGGATGGCTGCTTCTAAGCCAACCTCCTAGCTGTCTTAGCCTTCCCACATCGTTTCCCACTTAATTGGTATTAGGGACCTTAGCTGGCGGTCTGGGTTGTTGCCCTCTCGACAACGGACGTTAGCACCCGCCGTCTGTCTGCCGTGATTGTACTCCTGGGTATTCGGAGTTTGCATGGGGTTGGTAAGTCGGGATGACCCCCTAGCCCAAACAGTGCTCTACCCCCCAGGGTAAGACACGACGCTCTACCTAAATAGATTTCGAGGAGAACCAGCTATCTCCGGGCTTGATTAGCCTTTCACTCCGATCCACAGCTCATCCCCTCATTTTTCAACATAAGTGGGTTCGGGCCTCCAGTCAGTGTTACCTAACCTTCACCCTGGCCATGGATAGATCGCCCGGTTTCGGGTCTATTGCCTGCAACTGTGCCTACAGCCGAAACTGTAGACGACGCCCTGTTAAGACTCGGTTTCCCTACGCCTCCCCTAAACGGTTAAGCTCGCTACAGACAATAAGTCGCTGACCCATTATACAAAAGGTACGCAGTCACCCAACAAGTGGGCTCCCACTGCTTGTACGCATGCGGTTTCAGGATCTATTTCACTCCCCTCTCCGGGGTTCTTTTCGCCTTTCCCTCACGGTACTGGTTCACTATCGGTCAGTCAGGAGTATTTAGCCTTGGAGGATGGTCCCCCCATATTCAGTCAGGATTTCTCGTGTCCCGACCTACTTGTCGCACGCTCAGTACCACACAGACGTTTTCGTGTACGGGGCTATCACCCTCTGTCGCCGGACTTTCCAGACCGTTCCACTAACATCCACGCTATCACGCGCAGGCTTCTCCCCGTTCGCTCGCCGCTACTGGGGGAATCTCAATTGATTTCTTTTCCTGAGGGTACTTAGATGTTTCAGTTCCCCCCGTTCGCCCCTTACACCTATGTATTCAGTGCAAGGTACCTACCTTATGGTAAGTGGGTTTCCCCATTCGGACATTCCCGGATCAATGGCTGTTTGCCGCCTCCCCGAGACTTTTCGCAGGCTACTACGTCCTTCATCGCCTCTGACTGCCAAGGCATCCACCGTATGCGCTTAGTCGCTTGACCATATAACCTAAGTTATCTGCCAAAAAACTCACCTCCGTCTCCCTTTCCAAAAGACTTCGGTGTTATATAGACGTACTTCAAAGACCAGGCAGCCAACTAAACCACCTACTCCTACAACAAAAAATACGTCCGCCGGATGTGACGCTCAAGTCACAGTTATTACTTTGATTTACAACCATCGGTTACTCGGCTTGCGCCTCTCACCAACAGCTGTTGAACTCTGGACTTCATCATCGGCGTAAACGC